>CBDEGD010000013.1:0-15936 GCA_965237625.1 Inquilinaceae bacterium | reverse complement strand
GCGGGATCGGCTATGATTTCTCGACGCTGAGGCCGCGCGGGGCGCCGGTATTGGGGTCGGCGCCGACGCGTCGGGCCCGCTGTCGTTCATGGATGTTTGGGACGCCATGTGCCGGACCATCATCAGTGCCGGCTCCAGGCGGGGTGCGATGATGGCGACCCTGCGCTGCGACCATCCGGATATCGAAGCTTTCATCGACGCCAAGCGCGACCGCGACCGGCTGCGCATGTTCAACCTCTCGGTCCTGGTCACCGATCCTTTCATGGAGGCGGTGGAGAACGACGGCGACTGGGATCTGGTGTTCGACGGCACGGTCCATCGGACCTTGCGGGCCCGCGATCTTTGGGACCGAATCATGCGGGCGACCTATGACTACGCCGAGCCGGGCGTGATCTTCATCGACCGGATCAACGATCTGAACAACCTCGCCGGCATCGAGAAAATTCACTCAAGCAATCCTTGCGGTGAACAGCCGCTGCCGCCCTACGGCGCGTGCCTGCTCGGCTCGGTCAACCTGTCGCGGCTGGTGCGCGATCCGTTCTCCAAGAAGGCC
Source organism: Inquilinaceae bacterium (assembly GCA_965237625.1). GTDB lineage: Bacteria > Pseudomonadota > Alphaproteobacteria > DSM-16000 > Inquilinaceae > JABDIP01. Next base: position 15,383 of record CBDEGD010000013.1, on the reverse strand, counting down.
AAGCTCGACACCGAGAGGCTGGACGAGATCGTGCCCGTGGCGATCCGCATGCTGGACAATGCCATCGACGTGTCGCGCTTTCCGCTGGAGGCGCAGGCCCATGAGGCCCGGGCCAAGCGTCGGATCGGCCTCGGCGTCACCGGCCTCGCCGATGCGCTGATCATGTGCGGCGTGCGCTACGGCTCGGCCAAGGCGGTCAAGCTGACCGAGATCTGGCTGGCGGCGATCCGCCGCGCCGCCTATCTGGCCTCCGCCGAGATCGCCAAAGAGAAGGGCGCCTTCCCGCTCTACGACCCGGTGGCCTATGCCGAGCGGCCGATGATCAAATCGCTGGAACCGGCGGTCCGTGGCAAGATTGCCAAGCACGGCATGCGCAACGCGCTGGTCACCTCGATCGCGCCGACCGGCACGATCTCGCTGTTCGCCGGCAACGTGTCGTCAGGGATCGAGCCGGTCTTTGCCTATGAGTATACGCGGCAAGTGCTACAGCCGGATGGCAGCCGCAAGCCGGAGACCGTCACCGACTACGCCTACCGGCTGTTCCGCGAAGCGAGCGGCGCCGAGACCCCTCTGCCCGACAGCTTCGTCGGCGTCGAGGCCCTGTCGCCGGCCGAGCATGTGGCCATGCAGGCGGCGGCCCAGAAATACGTCGACAGCTCGATCAGCAAGACCATCAACTGCCCGGTCGATCTGGATTTCGACGCCTTCAAGGACGTGTACGCCCAGGCGTACAGCCTGGGCTGCAAGGGTTGTACGACGTACAGGCCGAACGCGGTGACCGGCGCGGTGCTGGAGGCCGCGGCGGAGCCGGCAGTGCCAGCCCCCGTAAAGGCGGGGGAGGCGGAAGTGGTCTACATGACCCAGCCGCTCGACCGTCCGGAGGCCCTGCCCGGCCGCACCTACAAGCTACGCTGGCCGGACAGCGACCACGCTATGTACGTCACCATCAACGACGTGATGCAGGACGACCGGCGCCGACCCTTCGAGATCTTCATCAACTCCAAGAACATGGAGCATTACGCCTGGACCGTCGCCCTGACCCGGATGATCAGCGCCGTCTTCCGCCGCGGCGGCGATATCACCTTCGTGGTCGAGGAGCTGAAGGCGGTGTTCGACCCGCGCGGCGGCCATTGGGTAAAGGGCCGCTACGTCCCTTCCCTGCTGGCGGCCATCGGCGAGGCCATCGAGCAACACATGGTCGAGATCGGTTTCCTGACCGAGACCGAGCGCCCGGCCCTGCAGCAACTGGCAAGAGCCGTTAACGCCGACGGTCCGATCCCCGCGCAATGCCCCAAATGCGGCCAGCCGGGACTGACCCATCAGGAAGGCTGCGATCTGTGCCCGAATTGCGGGTACTCGAAATGCGAGGGCGGGTAGAGTCAATCCTGCCCATGCCGTCAATGATCAATACCAACGGAATTGGAACTCCGCGAAGAGATGCACTGCAATGAACGGTGACTTGGAGCAAAACAAGAAGAATGCACAGGCATTCTATGACCTGATGTTCAATCAGTGCCGGCCCCGCGAAGCCATCGAGGAATACGTCGGCGAAGTGTACATCCAGCACAATCCCGAGGTGGCGGACGGCAAGGACGCATTCATCGCGTATTTCGAGCGCATGAACGCGGAACACCCGGGGAAAAAAGTCCACTTCAAGCGAGTTATTGCGGAAGGCGATTTTGTTGTACTGCACTGCCATCAAGAATGGCCCGGGGACCATGACTACGCCGGGATCGATATTTTTCGCTTCGATCAAAACGGGAAAGTCGTGGAGCATTGGGACGTTCTTCAAATCGTCCCAGACAGCGCGGCAAACACGAACACGATGTTCTAGTCAGGTCTTACCAGGGATGTCTCTCGGCTTTCCAACAGCCGGTGGCCGGGAGGCAAGGCCCGAACAATAATTGGGACTGGACCTGACCCTTCGCCTCTTGACCCCTCGCCTTCTTCTGCGCGAAGCGACCCAGACAGGCCTATGAAACGACTCGACAATGAGAGTTCACGCAAGAGATAGGCTGAGTTGCGCGCCACCTTGAAATGACAATGACCCGATTGGCGTGATGGACAACTCAGACTGGCCGCGTGATGAATATGACTCATACGATGGTCCGATGATGCGACTATTGGAGAATGGCGCCTCCGACCTGCAGATCTTGAGCTATCTGGACATGGTCGACGACAATATGGGGCTCGAGTTCCAACGCGACAATACGACGCAATTCGCGGTTCGTGCCAAATAGTGGTTTGAACGACAATGGCCCGCGACAAAGGTATAAATTCAGCCAACCAGCGACGCCTCGAATTTCTTATTTGCGGGGTGTTCAGGGATACAAGACACGCTACTATTTGCCCTTTCGTCATTCCTGCGGAGGCGGATTCCCATTAACTCGATCATCCAAATTGTCCGAGAATATATTGACTCGATGTTGTCGCGGTTGGCACTTAGACTCGGTGGTCGGTCGAGTTTTTACAAGAGTCAGAACAAGGGAGACAAATGATGATAAAGTGGGTACTAGTCCCCGCCGTCGCGATCACCCTGGCCTATAGCGGCGCAGGATTTGCGCAGGAAGAAGTGGACTGCCCGGATCGCGAACTGGTCGAATCGGGGACCTTCACGATGAACGTCAAGGCCGCCGGCCTGATCATCGGCGCCCGCTGGGGCGAGGGCACCCTGACGCTGTCATCCGGCGAAACCCACAATTTCTCGCTGAAGGGGGGCAAGCTACTGGATTTCGGCGGCTCCTCAACGGAGGTCAGCGGAACCGTCTACAATCTCGAGAAGCTCGATGATTTCGAAGGCCTCTATCTCGGCATCGGGGGTGGCCTTGCCCTCGCGACCGCGACGCTGGGCGGTTCGTCGATCAGCAATGTCGAGTGCGTGATAATGAACTCAACGGAACGGGAGGGCGCCGGCCTCAGCGTCTCCATGCCGCTCGGCCCGGGCGGAGTCGAGATCGAGTTTGAAAGCTGACAAGCTAAGGGAACCTGACGCTGTCAAGCTAAGCGTACGGTCCCCTTAATACCAAGGGACATGGAAACTGACCGGTTTCACCGCGCTCCCGCGTTCGCTCGTCAGGCGCGGTCCGCGCCGTCGTGCAGCGCACCGCGCCTGCCCTGAAGGGCCAATGGGCTCCATGAAACCGGTAATTATCCATGTCCCTTGGTATAACTTCCGACTATAGGACTTGGCCGCCCGCATAGTCGCCCTGCGCCGCCCGCACCTCCTCCGCCAACTTATGCAGCGGGCCGTCGGTGATGCCGAGTTCGTCCAAATGGCAGACGGTGTTGAACAAGTATTCGCTGTTCAGCCCCCGCTGGCCGTGGCCCTGGCAGATATAGGCGACGGTGTCCTCCAGGGAGAGCTTGCCGCAATACTGCTTGTGACCGCGGTCGATCACGAAGCAGCAGCCTTGGACCGTGCGGCCGGAAATCCGCAGCGGGCGCAGCCCCGGCTTGTAGATGCCAGTGACCATCTCGCGTTCCCAAAGATAGGCCAGGGTGTCCGGCACATCAGCCGCCGCCACCCGAAACGCCGCGCCACGGCACGAGCCGCCCCGGTCGAGGCCGAGCACCAGCCCGGGCTTATCCGGGGTGCCCCGATAGCGGTGCGAATAGACGCAGAACCCCCGGTGATAGCCGTGGAGCAGCGCGTCGCTGCGCTCCAGGAACGGAAAGCCGGGATTCCACATCAGCGATCCATAGCCGAAGACCCAGAGGTCCTCGCCCGGTTTCACCGGTATGGCCTCCGTCGGCCCGGCCCAGCCCAGGTCGGTGCCGCTGGTGTCGTCCATCACACCGGACGCCGAGAATTCTCCATCCAATCCCATGGGATGATGATGTAGGGGAGCGGAGCCGGTTTGGCCAGATGGATGGTGCATTGTCGCCTTATGTCGGGATCCGAGATTTCGTTAGCCACCTCACCCTCCTACGGTTTCGCCGCGGGCCCCTTCCTCTCCCGCGAGGGGAGAGGGAAACAAGAACGGGTGCAGCCCTCGTCAATCCCCCTCTCCCCTGGCGGAAGAGGGTTGAGAAGGCTTGGCGAGGCCAGGGCCGAGCCGAGCCGTAGCCGGAGCTGGGTGAGGGGATTTGCGCCGACCGGATCGAATGACGTTCCGGCCTTGAATCCGCCACCCGGCCGTGGTGCTCTTCCCCACCCCCGACGAAATGGCTGAGCCCCAATGCGTATCCGATTGCCGATCCTGCTTCCGATCGCCGCGCCGATCTTCCTGGTCATCGGCTATTGCGTCTATTGGTTCACCGCGGCCGAGGCGGTGCGGACCGGTATCGACGAGTGGGTCGCGGCGCAGCGGGCCCAAGGTATCCAAGTACAATCGGGGGACATCGATGTCGGTGGCTTCCCGCTGATGCTGGAGGCCAATGCGGACGACGTCGTCCTGACCGACCCGGCGGGCGTCGTTTGGCAGAATGCCGGCCTCTTCGCGGAAGCCCCGCCCTGGCGCCTGACCCAAATAGATTTTCGCATCGACGGCCCCCAAACGCTGACCGTTCCCGGCATTCAGCCGATCACGGTGACCGCCGGCAACGGGTTTGGCGATATCCGCCTGGCGAATACGGGCCGCCTGTCCTCGGGCAGCATTTCTCTCCCCGATCTGGCAGTGCTGCTGCCGGCCGTCGGCGATCTGAAGATCGCGACGCTGGACCTGGCCATCGCCGAGCAGCCCAATGGAACTGCCGGCACCGATCTGGCCGTTGGCGGCGACGCGCGGCAGGTCGATCTGCCGGTCTCGCCGCTGCCGGCTTTGGGATCGCAATTCGCCCATGCCGGGCTGGACATGCTGGTCACCGCGCCGGTTCCCCAACAGCTTCGCACGCCGCATCTCACGCTCTGGCGGGATTCCGGCGGCACGCTCCAGGTTGACCGTTTTCATCTGGAATGGGGACCGCTGATCGTCGATGCGCACGGCACGGTGACCCTGGACTCAGCCCTACAGCCCCAGGCCAATCTGACCGCCAATGTGCGTGGCTTCCTGCAAACGGTCGACGCGCTGGTGATCGCCGGCATGGTCGAGGGTGAGAAGGCCGGGCTGATCAAGGCCGGCCTGGCCCTACTGGCCGGTGCGCCCGATTCCGACGGGATCGCCACGCTGACCGCGCCGCTGTCGATCCGGGATCGGCGGCTATTCCTGGGGCCGTTGCAATTGGCGTTGTTGCCGCCGGTGGTCTGGCCCTAGGGGCTACGGGTCGTCAAAGATCGGGTTTGTCCGACCGCCAGCCCTCCCCTCACCCTCCCACGGCTTCGCCGTGGGAGGGTGAGGGCTGGCGCCGTTCGGATGTTTCCAGGGTCGGACCGAGATGCGACGATGGTTACATGGCCGGCACGCCAAAAACCTACCCATCCACCGCCCGGGCGCGGCGCTTGCGGCGCGACGAAACCGACGCAGAGAAAGCGATCTGGCGGCTGCTAAGGAACCGTCAGTTCTCGACACTGAAATTCCGCCGCCAGCAACCGATCGGGCGCTATTTCGTGGATTTCTATTGCCATGAACGCCGGCTCGTCATCGAGATCGATGGCGGGCAGCACTCGGTGGCGCGCGACGAGGAGCGGACAGCGTATCTGGAGTCGGGGAGGCTTACCGTGCTGCGGTTCTGGAACAATGACGTGCTGGGGAATCCTGAAGGCGTGTGGGAGGTCATTCGGGCGGCGCTTGAAGGCTGAGAGCGGTGCTGCCCTCACCCGGTCGTCGCGGATGCGACGCCCACCCTCTCCCAGAGGGAGAGGGTTTGTCGGTGCGCGCCCGCTCAGGCCTGTTTGGCGTCGATGACGCCGCGGCGGATGGCGCGGGTGCGGGTGAAGAGGTCTTGCAGGGTGTCGCCTTCGCCCTTGCGGATGGCTCGTTGCAACGCCGTCAAATCTTCGGTGAAGCGCTGGATCATCTCCAGCATCGGTTCCTTGTTGGCGAGGAAAACGTCGCGCCACATGACCGGGTCGGAGGCGGCGATGCGGGTGAAGTCGCGAAAGCCGGTGGCGGCGAAGCGGATCACCTCGCCCTTGATGTCGTCCTCAAGGTCGACCGCGGTGCCGACGATGGTATAGGCGATCAGATGCGGCAGATGGGAGGTGATGGCCAGCACCTTGTCATGGTGCTCGGCGGTCATGATCTCTACTTCGGAGCCCATGCCGCGCCAAAGCTGCTCGACCTTGTCGATGGCGTCTCGAGGCATCCCTTCGTCAGGCGTCAGCACGCACCAGCGCCCGTCGAACAGCTCGGCGAAGCCGGATTCCGGCCCGGAATGCTCGGTGCCGGCCAGCGGATGGCCCGGCACCAGGAAGACGCCGTCGGGCAGTAGCGGCCCCAGATCGCGAATCACCTGGCCCTTGACCGATCCCACATCAGTGACGATGGCGCCCGGTTTTAGCGAAGGCGCGAAGGCCTTGGTCACCACCGGGATGGCGCTGAGCGGCGTGCAGACCATGACGCAATCGGCGCCCGCGACCGCCACCGCCGGGTCCGCCTCCACGCGGTCCAGAAAGCCGAGCCGCATGGCAGCCTCTCGCGTCTCCGCGCTGCGGGCGTGTCCGACCACGGTTTCCACAAGGCCATGCGCCTTGACCGCGCGCGCCACCGACGAGCCGATCAGGCCGAGGCCGATCAGGGCCAGGGTCCGAAAGACCGGTTTCTGGGTCTTCGCCGGGGAGATCATCGCTGTCGCGCCTTCACTGTTCGAGATAGGCGGTCAGCGCGTCGACCAGCGCCCGCATCTCCGGTTCGGTTCCGATGGTGATCCTCTGGCAGGTCGGCAATCCATAGGCGCCCATCTGACGGATCAGCACCCCGCGCGCCTTGAGGAATTGGCGCGCCTCCTCCGCCTCTTTGCCGGCAAGCCCGGCGAAATCGACCAGAACAAAATTCCCGACCGAGGGATGGACCTTCAGCCCGAGTTCGGTCAGCCGGTCCGTCGTCCAGGGCCGCCAGATATCGTTATGGGTGCGCGCCGCGCCGGTGAAGGCGGTGTCTTCCAGCGCCGCCAGCCCGGCGGCCAGGGCCGGCGCATTGACATTGAACGGCCCGCGCACCCGGTTCAGCACGTCGGCGATAGCGGCCGGGCAATAGGCCCAGCCCAGGCGCATCGCCCCCAGCCCAAAGATCTTCGAGAAGGTGCGGGTCATCACCACATTGGACGCCCGCTCCACCAACTCCACCCCGGCGCTGTAATCGTTCAGCTCGACGTACTCCGCATAGGCGGCGTCCAGCACAAGCAGCACGCGGTCCGGCAAGCCGGCATGCAGCCGCTCGACCTCCCCGACGCTGAGATAGCTGCCGGTCGGGTTGTTGGGATTGGCCAGGAAGACGATCCGGGTGCGGTCGCTCACCTTGGCCAGCAGCGCGTCCACATCGGCCTTCAACCCGGTTTCCGGCGCCGCCACCGGCGTCGCGCCCGAGGCCTTGGCGGCGATTGCGTACATCAGGAAGCCGTGTGCCGAATGCAGCACCTCGTCCCCCGGCCCGGCATAGCTCTTGACCAGCAGCGAGATCAGCTCGTCGGACCCGTCGCCGCAGACGATCCGATCGGCATCGAGCCCGTATTGGCGGCCCAGCGCCGCGCGCAACTCCGTCGCTCCGCCATCGGGATAGCGGTGCAGCTCATGGGCCAGGGACCGGTAGGCGGCCATGGCTTTCGGGCTGGGGCCCAAAGCGCCTTCATTGGCGGCCAGCCGGACCACCCGCTTGGCATCGGCCTTGGCTTCGCCGCCCACATAGGGCCGGATATCCAGAATTCCGGGTCGTGGTGTCGGGCCGCCCATGGGTCTGCTCACTCCTCCGACGACAAGATGATCGGCGTCGCATAAACACCAAGTGACACGATCAACATCGACTCAAGAGCCTGCGTAAGCCGTAACTGTGCCTCGATGTCCAGCCGCCCGGCGATCTCAAGTATTCCGATAGGCCCTTCCTCGACATCCCAAAACTGTCCTTCCGTCGAAGCGTAGGCCAGCGGCTCGAATCCCGCCTTGCGCGCAGCCGCCTCGATCCTGCGACGATCCACTACACCCGAACCGGAAATAGCCACCACGCTGCGGTCATTGTCGGTCGGCTCCGACTCCACCCGGCCCACGGCTACGGCAGTGGTTTCGACACTAGAGTTCGCTCGCACAAACGGCAGTCCGAAACAGATACTCAGGCCGGAATCGGTAGCGTCTATCATAGCGCCAAGCCAGCCAGCAACTCGGTCATCCCACGGTAAGACGGCCAGGGTCGCATCGCCGTCAATCACCGCCTGAATCGCCGCGTCGGTGTGCTCGACCACGATACGTTCTGGCGTTCCGCCGAAATGGTCACGGGCCAGTTCCCTGATCCGACGGTCCTCCGCCGCCCCCGAAAGCGCGATGGAGAACGGCCCCTGCATGCAGGTGAAGGCGTTGATGATCTCGCGCCAGATGCGCACCAGGGACGGCGCCGGGAATTGCCCCCGATGGCGGCCCACCAGGCGCCGGGCGATCTCCGCCTCGCGTCCGGGCCGCAGCTTCGGCTGGCCGTCGCCCTTGGCGGCGATGATCTGCTCGATCATGGCGCTGCGCTCGATCAGCAGATCGTGAATCCGGTCATCGAGACCGTCGATCTGCTGGCGCAATTCATCAAGTTTGGGTTTCGATGACGACATCGGGTCCGGCACTCTCCTCAGGGCCGGATAGGAATAAAGCCGCGCCCGGCCGAACGCAAAGAAATCTCTGGAGTTATGATGCGAGCACCGCAATATGTGGCGTCGATCCGGCCAGCTTGCATTGAGCGTTACTGAAAATGATCGAGTTTGAATTCGAGCTGATGCCTCTCGACGACATCCAGCCCTGGGAGACCCCGGGAACCGGTGAAAAGTGCCTGTCGTGGTTCGGGCTGAGCTACGGCTACTACCGCATCCGCGTCGGCTCGGAATACCTGCTCAACTATGACAACCGGGTGGATATAACGATCGGCGGCCGACCCCCGCCAAAGCGAACCCGCACTTGGGTCGACTATCAGATCGCGCGCTTTTGGGACGACGTCCTCTCCATGCTGCCAAGCGTCATGGCGAGTGCGCCGGCTGAGATCTCTACGTTGCTGGAGCGGGACCGCGACGAGATCGCCTCCTATCGCCGGAGAATCGATCGCTGGGAAGAGAAAGGTGGCGAGGACCAAGCCGAAAACAACTACCGGCAAGGTTTGGCAGACATTGCCCTGGACTGGTTTCACTTGTTCACACTGGACTCAGGCTATTTGAGGCCTCTATCGGAGATCTGGCTATGGTCAGGCGACGACACCGTCAACATCGCCTGGGACAACAGAGGCCTCGAGATCCGCGGACAACCCGCATGGTCCGCCCAACGTGGAACATATCGCGTAACCAGGAGCGAATACCTCGCGGCGGTTTCCTCTTTCAGCGAACGGTTTCTGACGGAGATGGAAGAGCGGGTTGCCACCGTTTGCAATCACTGGAATCGCCCCGACGTAGCCATCGACAGGAAGCAACTCGCCTCTGGACAGCAACGTAGCGTCGAGTGGGCGCAACAGATGTTGAGCCTCCCAACGGCCCTGACCCCCGACTGGGATGAGGTTTGCAAGGCGATGCGGAATATCCCGGTGTCCTGATTGGTGCCATCCACGCTCGGTGATCCGGCCAGTAAACCGTTGACAGTCATGGGACGCCGACCCTAGCTATGCGGTCCATTTTCACCGATTGGACGGCGCGCGGGCATGAACGCCCCTCTCCATATCCGGGCAACGGCGGACAGCGCCGATGTCCAACTGCCGGGACACCGGGTCGAACTGGCGCTTGACCAGCCGATGCCGCTGGACAGCGGCGCGTCGATCGGCCCGTTCAACGTGGCCTATCAGACCTATGGCGCGCTGAACGCCGACAAATCCAATGCGATCCTGATCTGCCATGCGCTGACCGGCGATCAATACGCCGCCGACCCGCATCCGATGACCGGCAAGCCCGGCTGGTGGCACCTGACCGTCGGGCCGGGCCTGCCGATCGACACCGACCGGTATTTCGTGATCAGCTCCAACGTGCTGGGCGGCTGCATGGGGACGTCCGGGCCGAAGGATATCGACCCGGCGACCGGCAAGCCCTTCGGCATCAACTTCCCCGTCATCACCATCGGCGACATGGTACGGGCGCAGAAGCTGCTGATCGACCATCTGGGCATCGACAAGCTGCTCTGCGTCGCCGGCGGGTCCATGGGCGGCATGCAGGCGCTGCAATGGGCCACCAGCTATCCCGACCAGGTGTATTCCGCGATGCCCATCGCCACATCGGCGCTGCACTCGGCCCAGAACATCGCCTTCCACGAGGTCGGCCGGCAGGCGATCATGGTCGATCCGGAATGGCATGGCGGCGACTACTACGCCCATGGCGCCAAGCCCACCGGCGGGCTGTCGGTGGCGCGCATGGCGGCGCATATCACCTATCTGTCGGAAGCGGCGCTGCACCGGAAATTCGGCCGCAATCTGCAGGACCGCAGCGATCTGAGCTATGGTTTCGACGCCGATTTCCAGGTCGAGAGCTATCTGCGTCATCAGGGCATCACCTTCGTCGACCGGTTCGACGCCAACTCCTATCTCTACATTACCCGGGCGATGGATTATTTCGACTTGGCCCGGGACCATGGCGGGGTGCTGGCCCAGGCATTCCGCGACACCGCGGTGCGCTATTGCCTGATGTCGTTCTCCAGCGACTGGCTGTTCCCGACCACGGAGAACCGCGCCGTCGTGCATGCGCTGAACGCCGCCGCCGCCAATGTGAGCTTCGTGGAAATCCAGAGCGATAAGGGCCATGACGCCTTCCTGCTCGACGAGCCCGATTTCCATCAAGTGATGCGCGGTTTCCTGTCCGGCGTCGCCGAGCATCGCGGGCTGAACGGCTCCCCGGTGGAGGGCTGAGCATGCCGCGCGACCCCCAACAGCCATCGCCCCGCCCTGCCACGATCCGGACCGACCTGCAACTCATCGCCGATATGGTAACGCCGGGCAGCAGGGTGCTGGATGTCGGATGCGAGAATGGCGAACTGCTGGAGGCCCTGTGGCACGCCAAGCAGGTCGATGGGCGCGGCATCGAGATCTCCCAGAGCGGCGTGCACAACTGTGTCAGCCGGGGGCTGTCGGTGGTCCAGGGCGATGCCGACACCGATCTCGCCGACTACCCGACCGGCGCCTTCGACTATGCCATCCTGAGCCATACCCTGCAGGCCATGCACGATCCCAAAAGCGTGCTGGAACATCTGGTGCGGATCGGCCGTCAGGCGATCGTCAGCTTCCCGAATTTCGGCCATTGGCGGGTCCGGATGTCGCTGCTCGTGACCGGGCGCATGCCGGTCACCAAACGGCTGACCTATCAATGGTACGAAACGCCCAACATCCATTTCTGCACCATCGCGGATTTCGTCGCGCTGTGCCGGGAGAGCGGCATCTCGGTCGACCGCAGCCTGATCCTGTCACCGAACGGCCGGGCGGTGGAACGGGATCCGGGGGCGTATGCCAACTGGACCGGGGAACAGGCGGTGTTCCTGCTGAGCAGGGCGGGTCAGGGCTCGTAGGTGGGGAGAGCGCTTGCAAGGCCGGTTTCGTCGGCAAGGAAGCGCTGCCGTCACCCAGCTCGACTTCGCTCGCTACCCTCTCCCAGAGTGTATGGACCGGGGACATGGTGGACGGGTGTTCGGGGACATGGTGGACGCGTGTTGTTAGCCCTCTCCTTGGGGAGAGGGTGGGCTGCCAAAGGCAGACCGGGTGAGGGCGGCGCTGGACGATGGGTCTCACACGACGCCCGCCGGAAATACCGCCCCCTCAATCCTCCGACTCGGACCGTACCCGTGCCGCGCCGTGCGCCATGCCGCCGACCGGGACGAGGACCGGGCGACCGCGCCGGACAACACGCCGGGACGCCGACATCTGGTAGATCTGCTTCGACGCCTCGATCATCACCACGCCGGAGAAGCGCTCGAACAGGCGGGCGCCGACATTCTCCCAGGCCGGGGACGATTTCAGCATGAAGCGCGAGCGGATCGGCGGGATGAAAAGAGCGCGGGCGGTCTGCTCGGGCACGAAGGCGTTGTCGCGCAGCAAGCGGGACAGCTGCGGCTGGCTGAACGGGCGGCCATGTCCGAACGGCGTGCGGTCGATCCGCGCCCAGATGCCGCGCCGGTTCGGCGCCACCACCAAGAGCCGCCCGTCGCCGGCGAGCACCCGCCAGGCCTCGCGCATCAACTCGCTGAGATGTTCGGTCGCCTCCAGCCCGTGCACCAGCAGGATGCGGTCGACGGACATGTCCGGCAGCGGCAAATCGGCTTCCTCCGACAGCGCCACAAGACCGGCGCCGCCGACAGGCCACCGGGTCACGCCCTGGCGCGCCGGCATGATCGCGAACACCCGCTCGGCCTCTTCCCGGAACGGGGTCAGATAGGGTGTGGCAAAGCCCAGCCCAAGCACCGCCCGTCCGGTCAGATCCGGCCACAGGGAGCGGATCCGCCTGCGGATCATCCGCTGGGCGACATGACCCAGGCTGGAGCCATAGAATTCGCGTAGATCGACAACGTCGGTGTACATTGTTCCTCGATCCTAGCAGACTTTGGTTGGGAATTGGTTTGCCAGCGGGTAACCCCTGACTCTGCTGGCCCTGCGGCGACGCAACCTGCTTGCACAGAACTCATCGCCACCATCGGGAGGAAAGGTCATGGCGGCCCTGACCGTCGAATTGCTGCCTGCTTTGAGCGACAACTACATCTACCTTCTGCACGAGGTGGATAGCGGCACCACCGCCATCGTCGACCCGGCGGTGCCGGAGCCGGTCATCGCGGCGCTTGAAGAGCGCGGTCTGACCCTCGACCTCATTCTCAATACCCACCATCATATGGATCATATCGGCGGCAATGCGGCACTGAAGGCGCGCTATGGCGCGACGCTCGTCGGCCCCAGGGCGGAGCTCTCCCGTATCCCTGATATGGACCGCACCGTCGGCGAAGGCGACGAGGTGGCGGTCGGCAGCGAAATCGCCCGGGTCTTCGAGACGCCGGGGCATACCAGCGGGCATATCTCTTTCTGGTTCGAGAGCAGCAAGTCGCTGTTCTGCGGCGACACCCTGTTCGCGCTGGGTTGCGGCCGGCTGTTCGAGGGCACCCCGGCCCAGATGTGGGAGAGCCTGAGCAAGCTGCGCGCCCTGCCGGACGACACGCTGGTCTATTGCGGCCATGAATACACCGCCGGCAACGCCAAATTCGCCCTGACCGTCGAGCCGGACAATCAAGCGCTTGCGGCCTATGCCGAACAGGTCGCCTCAGCCCGCGCCCGCAACCAGCCGACCATTCCGGCGCATCTGGGCAAGGAGAAGCGCACCAACCCGTTCCTGCGCGCCGATCTGCCCGAGTTGCAGGCCGCCATCGGCATGCCCAACAGCAGCACCGTCACCGCCTTCGCCGAAGTGCGCGGCCGGAAAGATTCGTTTTTAGGAACTGCCCTGCAATGATCTGAATGATATCAACAAGTTATCGAACCGCTCCCGCCCACTTCACTGTCATTCCCGCCTTCGCGGGAATGACAGTGAAGTGGGTGGCGTCCAATAATCCCTTAGACTGGAAGAGAGACCACCGATGAAACTCCGCTACAGCGCCACCTCGCCCTATGTCCGCAAGGTCCTGGCCACCGCCATTGAGACCGGGCTGGACAGCCGGGTAGAACGGGTGGCGACCGATCCCTGGTCGCCGGATACAGACCTGCCGGCGAGCAACCCGCTGGGAAAGGTACCGGCACTGGAACTGGATGACGGCACGGTGCTGTTCGATTCCCGGGTGATCTGCGAATACCTGGACAGCCTGCATGACGGCGCCAAAATGTACCCGGAAAGCGGCGCGGCACGTTGGCAGGCGCTGCGGATGGCCGCCATCGGCGACGGCATCTGCGACGCGGCGATCAACCGGCTGCTGGACACAAGGCGGCCGGAGAACCTGCAATCGGCCGATTGGCAGGCGCGCCAGAAGCACACAATGGCCCGGGCCTGCGATCTGCTGGAAGCAGAGGCCGCATCGTTGGACAGCCCTGGCGACGGCACCGTGACCATCGGCCAGCTATCAGTCGCCTCCGCGCTCGGCTATCTGGATCTGCGCTTTGACGCGGACCAGTGGCGTCAAGGAAGGCCGGCGCTGATGGCGTGGTTCGAGACCTTCGCCCAGCGCCCGTCCATCGCCACCACCAGACCCTAGTGAACTCCGGCGATCTGACACCGACCGAGATCATCCGGATGCTGGGCATGAGTCCGCATCCTGAGGGCGGGCATTTCGTCGAGACCTGGCGAGACAGGCCGGAGCATGGCGACCGCGGCGCCGGCACCGCGATCCATTTCCTGTTGCAAGCCGGCGAGCATTCGCACTGGCACCGGGTCGACGCCACCGAGATCTGGCATTGGCATGCGGGCGGACCGCTGGTGCTGACGATCTCCCCGAACGGTCACGACGCGGAATCCCATCATTTGGGACCGAACCTGACCACTGGGCAAAAGCCGCAGATCGTGGTGCCGAAAGACGCCTGGCAGACCGCCGAGAGCCTGGGCGCCTGGACCCTGGTCGGCTGCACGGTCAGCCCGGCCTTTCAGTTCGAAGGATTCGAGCTCGCGCCACCGGATTGGCGGCCGACACTGCGGCGGTGACCGCGGACAAGCGAACGGTCCGCTGCTTCCAGCCGGCGCTTCAGGAATTTCCGCGTGCGGCTTTGGCCTTCGGATTCGTCGCGCATCCAAACGCGTAGCGTGGTCAGGAAGATGCCGGTCATGCCGATCTCGATCAGCTGTCGGCGGCGCCCTCGGGACTCGACGCCGGCGGCATCGAGCAGCCAGTGGATCGTGCGCGACAGGTTGAAGATCAACGGCACCCAATGGTGCGGATGCGACGGGTAGAGCTTGTCAGCAAGCATATTGCGGGCCACGGCACGATGTGGCGCCAAGGCGTCGAACCAGCGAATGAGCAGCCGGTGCAAGCGCTCCAATATCGGAAGATCGGCAAGCTGGACCAGCGGCACAGCCAGCATCGTCTCCCAGGCGCGGCGGAACAGCGCGTCGGCCACCGCATCCTTGTCGCGGTAATGGCGCAGGATCTCGACCAGAGGTATGTCGAGCCGCTCGGCAACGGCGCCCAGTCGCACTTGTGACCAGCCGATGTCACCGGCCATTTCCAGGGCGGCATCGAGGATTCGCTCCGCCATGTCGCCTGCGGGTCTTCGTCTCTTCGGCTCGGCTTTCTGAGGCATTGCGCGATTGCCATCCGGGGCTCTGACCGCATTCCTCTTTGACAGATGGGTAGGAACGCCCGGTTCTGAAAGCCCCGACTATTGCCGGCGCAGCATGTCCTTCGCCGCCAGGAGCGCGCCGCCGACGATCAGCAGACAGGCGGCCGCGACCGGCCA
>CBDEGD010000012.1:0-258894 GCA_965237625.1 Inquilinaceae bacterium | reverse complement strand
TCGACCGGATCAAGCCGGGCTCCTTCATCCGCAGCTACGTCAAGGGACGCCTGCTGACCCGCGACCCGGACAAGCAACGGGAATATGATTCCGACCGGCTGATCACTCCGGCAATCTCGGTGAAGATCCTGCTCGGCCTGCATGACGCAGCGACCCGGCTGATCCGCGACGCCGCCGCGATCACCGTGCCGACCCTGATGCTGGTCTCCGGCGCCGACTGGGTCGTCAAGCGGCCGGCGCAGAAGGCGTTGTTCCGCGGCCTCGGCAGCCCGAAGAAAGCGATGCATATCCTGCCGGGCTTCCGCCACGACACCTTCAACGAGCGCGACAATGACGTGCCGATCGGCATGGCGCGGCGGTCCATCGTGGCGTCCTTCGCCGGCCCGGCGGAGAGTGAGAACCTGTTGACCGCAGACAGTGATGGCGTGAGCAGGGTCGAATACGACGCCCTGTCGCGGCCGCTGTCGCCCTTGTCGCCGATGGGGATCGGCTATGCGGCGACGCGGCTGTTGATGCGCAGCGTCGGCCGGTTGAGTGACGGCATCCGGCTTGGCTGGCGGGTCGGCTTCGATTCCGGCGCCATGATGGACTACGTGTACCGCAACCAGGCCGCCGGCCTGACGCGGCTCGGCCGGCTGATCGACCGGCTGTATCTGAACAGCGTCGGCTGGCGTGGCATCCGCACCCGCAAGCAGAACCTCGAGGCGATGCTGGATCGGGCGATGGAATCCGTCCGGGCGGAAGGCATGCCGGTGCATGTGACCGATATCGCCGCCGGCCATGGCCGATATGTTCTCGATGCGCTGGATCGCCGGCGGGATATCGCCGCCTCGGCCACGCTGCGTGACTTAGGCCGGGAGAACGTGGCTGCCGGGCAGGCGCTGGCCCGGTCGCTGGACTTGAACCAGGTCGCTTTCGAACAGGGCGATGCCTTCGACGGCGTGGCGCTGAGCCAATTGTCGCCGCGACCCACGGTCGCCGTGGCAGCCGGACTATTCGAGCTGTTTCCAGGCAATGACAGGGTTCAGGCGTCCCTGATGGGGCTCGGCGCGGCGGTCAAAGAGGGCGGTTACCTGATCTACACCAACCAGCCCTGGCATCCGCAACTCGCCTTCATCGCCCGGGTGCTGACCAGCCATCGTGGCGGCCGGCTCTGGGTGATGCGCAGGCGCAGCCAGGCGGAGATGGACCAGCTGGTCGCCGCCGCCGGTTTCGAGAAGATCGCCATGGCGATCGACCCGGACGGCATCTTCACGGTGTCCCTGGCCCGCCGGGGCGCCCAGTCGGCGGGTTCGGCGATCGCCGGGACGGCCGCCCACCCGGCGGCGGCGTAGTCCGATGCTAACCGGGACCAAAACGCGACCCTGGGGAGAGGCTGCCCTTTGGCTGCTGTTCCTCGGCCCGTTCTTCTTCCTCCTATACGGCGGGGCGGGCTGGATCGCATCGTTTCAGTCGGGCGTCACCAGCCACGCCTTCGGCTGGGAGGCCGGAATCCCGTTCGTGCCCGGCATGATCGTGCCCTATTGGTCGCTCGACCTGTTCTTCGCCGCGTCGCTGTTCCTGTGCCGCGACCGGTTGGCCTTGCGACGGCACGCGGGGCGGATTGTTTTCGTGATCGTGGTCGCCGCCGCATGTTTCGTTCTGTTCCCCATGCGCTTCGGTTTCGACCGGCCGCCGGTCGACGGTGTCTATGGCGTCCTGTTCGGACTGCTCGACCAATTCGACAAGCCGTTCAACCAGGCGCCGTCGCTGCACATCGCGCTGCTGACGGTCCTATGGCCGGTCTATCACCGGGCGTCCCGCGGCCTCGCCAATCTGGCGATACATGCTTGGTTCGCCATGATCGGCGCATCGGTGCTGCTGACCTGGCAGCACCATATGATCGACGTGCCGACAGGCGCTCTGCTGGGGCTGGTGGCGCTCTGCCTGGTGCCGGATCGGCGCCCACGGCGAAACCTTGCCCCGGCCGGTTGGGAGCGGGAGGCGCGGCGGCAGATCGGCATCCGGTACCGGCTGGGTTGTCTGGCCTGCCTGGCGCTGACGCCGGTGGCGCTTCCCGGATCATTGCTGCTGCTCTGGCCGGCGGCGTCCCTGGCCATCGTGGCGGCTGCCTATGCCTGGGGCGGGGCCGGATTGTTGGGCAAGGATGACGGCACGCTGTCGCTGCCGGCCGGGCTGGTGCTGGCGCCCTACCGGTTCGGCGCCCTGGCGTTCGTGCGGTTTCGCGCTCTGTTCGACGCGCCCTGGCATGAGGTTGCGCCCAATCTCCTGGTCGGCCGTCTGTTGACCCGGCGTGAGGCTCGCCGGGCGATCGACGAGGGCGTCGTGGCGGTGCTCGATCTGACGGCGGAGTTCGCCGAGACACCGACACTCCTGCGGCTGCCCTATCTCAACCTGCCGGTGCTCGACCTGACAGCGCCCCGTCCGGCGGAACTACGCCGCGCCGCGCGCTTCATCGAACGCCATCGCCGGCGCGGCAAGGTCTATGTGCATTGCGCCCTCGGCTACGGGCGCAGCGCCTGTGTCGCCGCCGCCGTCGTGCTGGCCGCCGGGGAGGCGGACCGCGTGGCCCCGGCGATCCGTCTGGTCCGGTCGGCACGGCATCATGCGGTCTTCTCGCCAGTCGGTATCGGTGCCTTGAAGACCATGAAATCCGGCAATGCCGGAAGGTCTTCCGGCCCCCGGCCGAGCGTCGGAGGGGCGGCATCTGCCGGGTGCCGCTTCACGCCGGCTACAGCTTCAGCAGGATGACTCCGCACGCCACCAGGGTGACCGCCAGCAGGCGCCACCGGGTCATGGTCTCCTTCAGGAAAATCGACCCGATCAGCGCCGCGAAGACGACGCTGGTCTCGCGCAGGGTCGCCACCGGCGCGATGGCCCCCAGGCTGAGCGCCCACAGCACCAGCCAGTAGGCGGCCAGCGACATCGCCCCGGCGGTCACGCCGCGCCGCCAGACCCCGGTCGCCATGGTGACCAGCCGGCCGCGCAGCCTGATCGCGGCGATCAGCACGATGGGCGGCCCCTGGATGAAGAACAGCCAGGCGGTATAGGCGTGCGGGTTCTCCGCCGCGCGGACTCCATACCCGTCGAAAAGCGTATAGCCGGCGATGAACCCGGCGGTGCCCAGCGCATAGCCGATCGCCTGGCCGCTGCCGCGAAACCAGGGGCGTTGGCTGCGCAGGGACAGGCACATGATCCCGATTGTCACCAGGCAGATCCCGACCAGGGTCGGCGTCGGCAGCGTCTGACCCAGCGCCAGTACGGTCACCAGCGTGACCAGCACCGGCGCGCCGCCCCGCGCGATCGGATAGACCTGCGCCAGATCGCCGTGGCGATAGGCGGCGATCAGGAACATCTGATAGCCCACATGCAGAACCGTCGAGGCGGCAAGGAGTGGCCAGGCGGCCGGCGCCGGCAGCGGCAGCAGGGGTATGGCGGCCAGGGAGATGACGGAGGCCGATCCCGCCAGCAGCGCCATCAGCGCCAGCCGGTCGATGACGACTTTGAGCATGGCGTTCCATCCGGCGTGCAAAAGAGCCGCCAGCAGAACCAGCGCGATAACATCGTATCCCACGGCCGGAGTTGTCCCCCCGATGGACAACCGGCGCCGCAAGTCGGCCCATCGCCCGTTCTTTTTTCACGGAAGCGCCGGGCTCATTCGCCACGCCGTCCCGAAATCCGCCGCCCGGTCCCTTGGCAGCCAGCACGATCCGCGACCTTCGATGTGCGAATCGACCGTCATGAATTGTTCATTTGACCGTTGTCCGCGGCGCAAGGAAAGCGCGCCCTTCGCCGCCGGCCCTGGGTTTCACATGCCATTGCCGGATAAATCCCATCGCAGCACTTCTCAGCAAGACGGGTCGATGGGAGTAGATGATGCGGACGGCTTCCCGAGCCTTCCCATTTGACCGCGTTGCGATCCGCCCTTCCGCTTGGGAAGCGACAGTCGAGTTGGCTGATTGCACCACGCCGGATTTCCGCCATTTTCGCCCTCTATCGTGGCGTTACTCGCGGCTCGCGGAGCACTGGGCGCGCCGCACTCCGTTCCGAAATCCAAGACCGTCCCGGCGCCGGAGTGGCGCATCGCATCGACGGTTGCCGGCAGACGCGTTGATGACCCTTGTTTGACAATGCCCCGTCCAGGCGCAGGATAGCCGTCGATTGCGAGATCGATTCCTAATATGACCGGACACGAAATTCTCCTGAGCATCGGCGGCGGTGTCGCGCTGCTGATCTGGGCGGCGCGGATGATCCGCACCGGCATCCTGCGCGCCTATGGCGGCGTGCTGCGCAACGTGCCTGCCCGGTCGACCAGCAATCGCTTCAAGGGCTTTGCCATGGGGCTGGTGGCGGCCGGGTTGTTGCAGAGCGCCACCGCGACGGCGTTGCTGGCGATGTCCTTCGCCGGCCGCGGGTTGATCGCCACGGCGCCTGCGCTCGCCATCATGCTGGGCGCCGATGTCGGCTCCACCCTGGTGGTGCAGATCCTGTCATTCGATCTGTCCTGGTTCTCTCCGGTGATGTTGCTGATCGGCGTCGGGGCGTTCCTGGCCGGGCCGACGGCGATCTGGCGGCATCTGGGCCGGGTGGCGATCGGGCTCGGTCTGATGCTGCTATCGCTGACGCTGATCGTCGGCGCCTCGTCGGTGCTGCGGGACAGCGCCGGGCTACAAGTGGTTTTGGCGCCCTTGGCCGACGATCCGATCCTGGCGGTGCTGCTGATGGCGCTGCTGACCTGGCTATCCCATTCCAGCGTCGCCATGGTGCTGCTGATCATCTCGCTGACCGCGACCGGTGTGGTGCCGTTGCCGCTGGGCCTGGCGATGGTGCTCGGCGCCAATATCGGCTCCGGCCTGATCCCCATGGCGATCAGCATGTCCGACGAGCCGGCGGCGCGGCGCATTCCGTTGGGCAACCTGCTGTTCCGGACGGCGGGCGCGCTGGCGATGCTGGGGCTGATCGGCTTGATCCTGCCCTATCTATCGCGGATCGAGGCCGAACCCGCGCGTCAGATCGCCAATTTCCATACCCTGTTCAATCTGGCGGTGGCCATCGTCTTTCTACCTTTTGTCGGGCCGATGGCGCGGCTGACCGAACGGATGATCCCGACACCGGCCGCCCAGGATCAGGCGCTGGGCAAGCCACGCCACCTGGACCAGTCGGCGATCGGGACGCCGGCTCTCGCACTGACCTGCGCCGCGCGTGAGGTATTGCGCCTGGCCGACATGGTCGAGGAGATGCTGCGCGATGTGCTGACAGTGTTCGAGCGCAACGACAGCCGGCTGCTCGACGAGGTGTCGGACCGGGAAGACCATGTCGACGCCCTGCACGAGGCGATCAAGCTGTATCTGACCGAAGTCAGCCGCCAGCCGCTGGACGGCGAGGACGGCGAACGCTTCGTGGAGTTGATCACCTTCACCACCAATCTGGAGCATGTGGGCGACATCATCGACAACAGCCTGCTGTCCTCGGCCCAGAAGAAGATCAAGCGCCGTCTGGAATTTTCCGAGGAAGGCTGGGCGGAACTGACCGACATGCACGCCCGCGCGGTGGATCAGATGCGGCTTGGCATCAACGTCTTCATCTCCCGCGACGTCGCCATGGCGCGCCAGCTATTGGCCCATAAGGAGCAATTCCGCGATCTGGAGCGGGGGGCCGGAGAGCTCCATCTGCAGCGCCTGAGCGACGGCCGAGTCGAGGCCATCGAGACATCTTCCCTGCATCTCGACATGCTGCGCGACCTCAAACAGGTCATCGCCCATGTCACCTCGATCGCCTATCCGATCCTTGATGCCGAGGGCGAGCTGCGGAAGAGCCGGCTGAAGAAACAAGAGAAGGATCGCGGCCGCGCGAAGGCTGGAAATGGCGGCAACACCATGGCTTCCGCCGGCGGCAAGGCGGCGAAGGGCGCCTGACCCGGCGTCGGCGGAAACACCGCATGAAACCTAGGCTTGAGGTCTGTATCGACAGCGCCGATGGCGTCGCGGCGTGCGTGGCCGGCGGCGCGGATCGGATCGAGCTGTGCAGTGCCCTGTCGCTTGGCGGGCTGACCCCCTCTGTCGGGCTGATGCGGCTGGCGGCGGCCTGTCCGATACCGGTACGGGCGATGATCCGGCCTGTTTCCGGCGGGTTTCGGTTCTCCGAGGCGGATATGGCGCAGATGCTGGCCGATATCGATGCCGCGCGGGAGGCTGGCCTTGAAGGCGTCGTGCTGGGCGTCGCCACGGGTGAAGGCGCTCTGGATGTCGCGGCGTTGAGCGCGCTGTGCGACCGGGCAACGGGCATGGGCAAGACCCTGCACCGGGTCGTCGATCTCTTGGCCGGTCCGGGCGACTCCGTCGAAGCGGCGGTGGCCCTCGGCTTCGACGGCATCCTGTCATCGGGCGGCGGGCAGCGAGCGGTGGATGGGCTGGCGCAACTCGCGGCCATGTCGGCCAAAGCGGCTGGCCGGCTGACGATCATGCCGGGCTCCGGCATCACCGCTGATAATGCCGGGCGGATCGTCAGGGCCACCGGCGCGGATTGGGTGCATGCCTCCTGCTCGGGCCGGGCCGTTGCCGACCCTGCGCACCGCGAGCGCGGCTTTGCGACGGGGCGGGAAACAACTACGGACCCGGCGATGATCCGCGATGTGGTCAGTGCGCTACGGGCAATGACATAACGCACCGGAATCCGTCATCGCCTATGGCCGGTCATTGACCCAGATCATCGTTGTATCTGCGCTCAGGCCTTTATACCAAGGGAACTAAATATTGACCGGTTTCACCGCTCTCCTATGTCCGCCTGTTAGGCGCGGTCCGCGCGGTGGTGCAGCGCACCACAAATGGGCCGCAACGCGGCGGGCGGACATAGGAGAACGGCCTTCGGTGGAGCCCATTGGCCCTTTCGGGTGCGTTTCGACGCTTGCCCGATGCGCTGCATCGCGCCGCACGCCGCGCCTGCCCGAAAGGGCCAATGGGCTCCATGAAGCCGGTCAATATTTAGTTCCCTTGGTATTAAATGCGCCACCATCAAATCACCGAGGACTCCGATAACCATCGCCATCGCAAGGTATTGCACGCTCTCTTCTCCCATCCGGTCAGCGCCAATTTTGCCGTGCGCGATGTGGAGACGCTGTTGCACGAGCTTGGCGCCAAGGTCGAGAACCGCCATGGCGGCCGCATGGGCGTGCATCTGAACGAGCATTTCGCGGAGTTCGCGCACCGCTCGGCGCATTCGCTGACACCCGATCAAGTCCGCCATGTCCGCAAATTTCTCACCGGTGCAAAAATCGACCCCGAAGCCTTTCCCGCATAAGCAGGCCGTTAGGTCGCGCGATCAATTGCTCTGGTTCACCGCTGTCACCAAGCCGACGGTGGCTTCGCTCTCTTCCGCCTCGATCTGATACAAGCCGGTCTCGAGACTCTCGATCAGGACTGCGTCCAGCTGCGCGACCGGTGGGCAGGTGTAGCCGAGCTCCCGGCCGACCAGGCAGCCGACCACCAGGATCGCGTCGACATTGCCGAGGATCAGTGCCGCCGGCGCGTGTCGGTTGCGGACCAGTTCGAGCATCACCGCGGACGATGACGAGGATCCGATCATCCTCGGAATGGCCAATACGATGCCGCCGATATAAGCGCCGTGCTGGGGGTGCCGGACATTTATGATCGTGCCGGTGTCCGGGTCGACGCCGCCCCAAAAGCTCAGCGGATCGGTCAGCTTGAGCAACGTGCCTTTCGCGCGGCCCGGAAAGAGGGTCTTGGCGGTCAACGCCATATGCTTTGATCCCTCACAAGCCGGCCGGCGATTGCCGTCTCTACGCAGTCGGTGAGGCTTCCGTACAGAACCTCATGGCCGATATTGCCCGGCGCGTAATGGGCGAACTTTCCTGAGTTGGTCATCAGGACGCCCTGCTTGTCCGCGATGATCGGCGTGGTGACGATGCAAGTGTCGGCGATGATGATGATGCCGGCCTCGTCGAGCTGCTTCAGGAATCCGAGCTCATCGAGACGCTTCACAACGTGCCGGCCCGTATTGGCGTAGAACGGCATCTGCACCTTCCGGCCGCGCAGCGCCGCCAGAAGGCTCTCGAATTCCGCAAGGGAAAGGTGAGGGGAGCCGATGCCGATCGCCGATACATGACCGCCGGTCGATGTGGACAGCCAGTCCAGCGCCTGCCGCACCTCTGCTGGGCCGATCTGGACGACCTCGTCCGGCTCCACCTGCTGAAACGCCTCTTCCTGTGTCGCGGCTTCCGGCGTCGCGCCGATGATGTGGAACAGCGCCACCGACCCGAAGGACCCGGCGGCAGCGCCGAACGCCTTCATCCGGTCTTCGCTGGCGAATCCGCCCAGCCCGTCGATCGCCCCGATGGTGTCGCCGACACGCTTGCCGAAGAGCGCACCGATCACCGGCCAGAACACATCATCGTCCTTCAGCCGGTCGGAGATCGCATCGGTCTTGAACAGGATGCGCGCCGCTCGCTTGTCTTGGAGGTGCAGCCCGTATTCCGGCGCATATCCGGTGATCGCGCAGGCGATGTCGAGGAAATCTCCGTATCGGTTCGTTCGGGCGCCGAGCACGGAGTTGCAGAAGGCGACCGCGTTCGACTCGCCCCAGGCGACATCCTCTCCGGCGTTGGGCCGATGGCCGGCCTGATAGGGGGAGCAGGTCCATGTCGCGGTGCAGCCAAGCGCCACATAGGCGTCCATCAGCCGCTTGGCCATATGACGCCGATGCCCGTCCAGAAGCACATTGTCCGGGCGCAAAAGATCGATGGAGCCGACGTTCAATGTCGCGGGGACTCTGACACGGCCGCCGCCTTGAACAAGAAATTCGGCGAATTCGGTCCCGGAATCACCATGGTAGAGACAACCGTCGATATGGGCGGAGGAGACGGGTATCAGCCGCTTCGCGCCCAGCAGTTCCCCGGTGCCGGCAACAATGCGCATGGCCGAGTCAGCGGCTTTGCCGTGCCGACCGTCCGCGAAGGCTCTTTGATCGTCTGTCAGATGCATCATTGCCCAAGATAACCGGATGTGAAGCGCCGAAGGGCCGTTCTTTGCTTGGCCGCGATTTTCCGGCCTTGGTCAGCCCGGTTCTTGCCAGTATCGGCCAGCGATGAGCCTGGTCAGCAGAATGTAGGCGAGTATAGACAGCGGCGTTTCGGCGGTCTTGAACGCCACCCAGCTATCGGTCTCCAGAGTTCGCCAGACCAGTTCATTCGCAGAGGCGAGGCAGAGGGCGAGCGCAATCCAGCATCCGGTCAGGACTCGCCATCCGGGGTCGCTCAGGTGAAGTTGCCCCTCGAAGGCGCGGCGCAGCAGGCCCTCGCGAAAGCCGAAGCTGATGGCCAAAGCCAGGGCGAACAAGGTGTTGCCGACCGTCGGCCTGATCTTGATGAAGAGTTCACTGTCGAAGATCAGGCTCGCGCCGCCCAACGCCAGAACCAGGATCAGCGTCGTGACCGCAAGTACCGGAACCCGGCGTTCCAGGGCGATCCCCGCAGCGGTCGTCATGAAGGTTGCCGCCATTACCGCGGCGGTCGCCACCATCAGGCCCCAGCCATAATTCGCGGCAAAGAAGACTATCGCCGGGGCAAGCTCCAAAACTATGCGGCGATTGAGGTAACGCTCGGCGAATCCGATCATCGCATGCGGTGCCGTCGAACAGACTTGCGCAGTTAGCTGCTACAGGTACGAATTCACTAGGTTTTCCAAATATTCCTGCCGCCCCGACTTTGGCTGCGGGTCCAGCCCGTCCTCGGCCACTCGGGCAGCAATGTCCTCCAGTGAACGGTCGCCCGCCAGCATGGCCTGCCCCTCTGACGTATTCCAACCGGCGTATCGGTCGGCCACGTGGCGGTCCAGCGCGCCGTCCTCGATCATCGCCGCCGCCGCCATCAGGCCCTGGGCGCAGGTATCCATGCCGCCGATATGGGCCAGGATGAGGTCTTCCGGGTCGAGGGATTGCCGGCGCAGCTTGGCGTCGAAATTGAGGCCGCCACTGGTGAAGCCGCCGGCATTCAGGATGTGATACATCGCCAGCGCCATCTCCGCCGGGTTATTGGGGAACTGGTCGGTGTCCCAGCCGGATTGCAGGTCGTTCCGGTTGGCGTCGATCGATCCGAAGATGCCCAGCGCCGCAGCCGTGGCGATCTCATGCTCGAAGGAATGGCCGGCGAGGAAGGCGTGGCCGACCTCGATATTGACCTTCACCTCGGAGTCCAGACCGTGGCGCTTCAGGAAGCCATAGACCGTGGCGACGTCGTAATCGTACTGGTGCTTGGTCGGTTCCTGGGGCTTGGGTTCGATCAGGATGGTGCCCTCGAAACCGATCTTGTGCTTGTGCTCCACCACCAAATTCAGGAAGCGGCCGAGTTGGTCGAGCTCCCGGCCGAGATCGGTGTTGAGCAGGGTCTCATAGCCTTCGCGGCCACCCCACAGCACATAGTTGGCGCCGCCCAGATCCTTGGTCACGTCCAGGCAGTTCTTCACCTGGGCGGCGGCGTAGGCGAATACGTCCGGGTCCGGATTGGTCGCCGCGCCGGCCATGAAGCGGCGATTGGAGAACAGATTGGCCGTGCCCCACAGCAGCTTGGTCTTGGCGCTTTCCATCTTCGCCGCGAACCGATCGGCGATGTGCCGCACATTGGCATTCGATTCGGCCAGGCTGGCGCCCTCCGGCGCGATGTCCCGGTCATGGAAGCAGAAGTACGGCACGCCCAGCAGCGCGAACATGTCGAAAGCGACATCGGCCTTCAGCTCGGCATCGGCCAGCGTATCGCCGAACCACGGCCGCTCGAAAGTCTGGCCGCCGAACGGGTCGCCGCCGGGCCAGCAGAAGCTGTGCCAGTAACACACCGCCATGCGCAGATGGTCCTCCATCCGCTTGCCCATGACCATGCGGTCCGGCTCGTAATGCCTGAAGGCGAAGGGATTGCGGCTCTCCGGACCCTCATAGCGGATCGGTTCGATATCGCCGAAAAAGTCGCTCATTGGCGGTTCGTCTCCCTGAAAGCGGATTTGCCTGCCCGCACCGGCCATTGGTGTCCGTGCAATCCTATACCGATGGGCTCGCGGCTAAAGCCCCTTCGACTCTCTCGGTGATCAAATATGCGGTGCCTCAATCTGGTACGAATTGGCCGGGTGGCAGTCGATGCATCTGTCCTCGATGCATCGCATGCCCAGCTTCTCGGCGACCCGGACCGATGCCGTATTTCGCGGATCGATGTCGGCGACCACCCGGTCCAGCCCGACGGTCTCGAAGGCATGGGACAGGATCGCCGATGCCGCCTCCGTCGTATATCCGTGGCCCCAACCGCTTCGGGCGAGACGCCAGCCGATCTCGACCTCGCTCGCGCTATAGGGCAGAAGCAGGACCCAGCCAAGGAACGTCTCCGGCTGGGCTAGGCCAAAGATGGACCAATATCCCAGACCCTCGGGAAATCCGCTTTCCATGCGGGAGATCACGAAAGCGCGGTGCGCCGGCGGATCGGACCAGGGGCCAGGGATAAATTCGGTGACTAGCGGATCGCGATCCATCGCCAGGCAATCTTCCAGATCCGCCCTGGAACGAGGGCGGAGCAGAAGTCTTTCGGTCTGGACCGTCGGCAGCATTTCGATCACCGCTCGGCCACATGTTCCCGATCGATAGACCGAGCGACGCGGAAGCCGCCATAGGCGCTGTCGCGGCGGTTGGCGTCGGCGCCATGGCGGTTCGCCGAGCGCACATAGCCCGGCCGAACGGCCCAGCCGCCGCCGCGCATGACGCGACGCCGGCAATCCCCTCCTTCCCAGGCCGACCCGTCCGCCGGCGCGCCCTGATAGTCGGCGTGCCAGCAATCGGCGGTGTCCTCCCAGACATTGCCCAGCATGTCGTGCAGGCCAAAGCCGTTGGGCGGGAAGCGGCCGACCGGCGCCGTGCTCGCGCCATTCCAGTCGCCGCCGCAGCCGCGGCAATTGGCTAGTCCTTCTCCGACTTCATCGCCCCACGGACGGGCGGTTCCGGTTCCGGCCTTGGCGGCGTATTCCCACTCTGCCTCGCTGGGTAGGCGATAGGGCTGGCCGGTCGCCGTCGCGAGCCAGGCGGCGTATTCCACGGCATCGTGCCAGGACACGTTGATCACCGGCCGGTCATCGCGGCCCCAGCCATGGTCGTCCGGTCGATGCCGGCAGCCCCCGGTGGCGAAGCAGGCATCCCACTGGGCGAAAGTGACTTCGTAGCGTCCGATGGCAAACGGCTTGGCGATCTCGACCCGGTGGGCGGGACCCTCATCAACGGCGCGGGCGATTTCGTCCGGCGGCGAGCCCATGGTGAAATCGCCTGCCGGCAGTACCATCATCGATGGGCAAAGTGGGCAATCGCGGAACACCTCGCCCACGGTCAAGGTGTGGTCGGAGATTTCGATGCCAGACTCTGCCGTGAGTGTTTCGGCTGCTGCCGGTGGGGCAAGAGTCGACAGAGTGGCCAGAAGCAAGAGATATGCTGATGTCCGCCGCCCCGGCATGGATCTCAGCCCGGCCGGTTGGCCATGGTCGCCCACAGCGCCTGAAGGTCGCCGGGCGTGTCCGTGGTGATCTGGTCGATGCCCAATCCAACCGCCAAACGTAGCTGCTCATCGGTGCCGGCCCGATTGGTGCCGATGGTCCAGCAATCCACCAGCAGGCCGGCACGGTGGAAAACGCCGACGAGGTCGACTGCCTGATCCCGGGCGGCGGCGAACACCCGATGGTGCAGGTAGATCGTCTCGGCCCGTGGCGCCAGGGTCATGACCCGGTCGGCAAAGCCTGACAGGTCCGCCGCGCCGTCGGCATCGTCGATCAGCAAGGAGGTCGGATCGTAGCCCAGCGGCAGTCCGGCCACGCCGCCGCCGAGCCGCAGCACCGCCGGCCAGTCCTCGCCGCTGAGCGACAGGTGCCGCGCAACCGGCCGGACCAGACCGGCAAATCGGTCGACCACAGCATCGGACAGTGCGTCCTCGGACAGTTTGAGATCCAGCTGTACCGTGGCGCCATCGGCGATGCCGGCCGCACCGTCGCACATCATGCCGATCAGTTCTTCCAGCAGCAGCGGCGCGGTGTCGACCGCGGCTCCGGAGTCGTCGGTCTGGCGTAAGGACCGGATCGTGTCGCTGTCTGCTTGGACCACCGGCCCGGTACCGGTGGTCTGGGTCTCCAATGTGGGGTCATGCAGGCAGGCGAACGCGCCATCGACCAGAAGCTGGATATCCACCTCCATGCTTGCGCCGGCGGCAAGGCCGGTGATCAAGTTCGGACGGTGGAACGGTGGATCTTCTCACGTGCCGCCCTAGCTTGTGCCATTTCAGGCGAATGCTGCGCTGGCCATCGTGGATCGTCAGCCCGTCGTACCGGCTGCTCGTCGGATGTCCGCTTGGGTGGTCGAAGCCTTGCTTGGACGACACCGTGCACTCCGTTCGCTCAGTCTCGGCGAAGGTGAAGGCTATTTCGCCGTCCGCCGGACGTCCACTTTCGCACGCATGGCTTCATGCCGTGATCTTGCTTTATCCGGCGGGTGTGTGAAAGCATGGACCCAACTGAATCCTCCAGGGGGACCTTCCCGATGCCGCTCCTGACAACCACCATCGGCGCCTATCCCAAACCCGACTACGCGCCGGTGCTGGGCTGGTACGAGCGCAAATACGGCGATCAGGACAATCCGACCGGGGCCTACAGCGACTATCTTCGCCGAAGCAGCGCCGAAAGCAAGGCGGCGTTCGACCGGGCCACAGAGGAGGCGGTTCGCGACCAGGTCGCGGCCGGCATCGACATCCCGACCGACGGCGAGGTGCGACGTGAGCACTACATCTATTATCACCTGCGCCATGTCGACGGTTTCGACTTCGAGGAGTTGACCGATCAGGTCATGCGCGAGGGCGCGTGGCGGGCGCGGGTCCCCACGGTCGTGGGCCCGCTGTCGGCCGGTGCGCCCTTCCTCGCCGAGGACTGGCGCAAGGCGCAGGCAGTCACGGATTGCCCGGTCAAGATCACGGTCCCCGGCCCGCTGACCATCATCGACTCCACCGCGAATGCGTTCTACGACGACCCGCGGCGCCTGGCGATGGCGTTGGCCGATGTCCTGAATGTCGAAATCCGCCGCCTCGCGGAGGCCGGCTGCCAGTGGATCCAGGTTGATGAGCCGGTTTTTGCCCGCCAGCCGCAACGGGCGCTGGAGTACGGAATCGAAGCTTTGGCCAACTGCTTTCACAAGGTCCCGAAGCAAACCCGGCGCGCAGTCCATATTTGCTGCGGCTATCCGTCGAAACTTGATGACGAGGACTACGCGAAGGCCGATCCCGGCGCCTACGGCGTCCTGGCGGACGCTCTGGACGCGGCGCCGATCGACGCGATTTCCCTGGAAGATGCGCATCGGCACAACGATCTTGGGCTCCTGGAGCGCTTCGCCACGTCGTCGATCCTGCTCGGTGTGATCGGCATCGCCAGGACCCGGGTCGAGCCAGTGGAGGAAATCCGGGCCCGGCTTCTCGAGGCTTTGGACCATATCGATCCGCATCGGCTGATCGCAGCGCCGGACTGCGGCTTGATCATGATGAGCCGCGACCTAGTGCGGGCCAAGCTGGAGGCCCTGGCCAAGGCCGCAAAATCCATAGGCGGTTGACGATCTTCTACAAACCTTCACGGTGCCAAGCTTGCCAGCTGGCACGAAACGCGGTTTGATAACTAAGCAGACAAAACGGCAAAGGCCCGGGCAACGGGTTGGACAGGTCAGCGCGTCGGAGGAACGCGTTGATCTTCACATCGACACAGATAGTCGACGATGGCGGTGACTTGTCGGCGCAACGCGGTTACTTGCGCGCATTTTATCGCCGTCACGGTCGGACGGTGTCGATTGGCCTGGACTGAGCGTATCTGGACTTGAGAAAATAAGATCCAAGTCAACATTGGGAGGGAATTCATGAGCATCATCAGGAACATCGCATTCTCCGCGGCGGCCGCGGGCATGCTGGCAGGCGCCGTGGCGCCGGCTTTTGCCGAGGATATCACCGTCAACCTGTGGTCTCGCGCCGATCGGTCGGGACCG
This sequence comes from Inquilinaceae bacterium, assembly GCA_965237625.1. Taxonomy (GTDB): domain Bacteria; phylum Pseudomonadota; class Alphaproteobacteria; order DSM-16000; family Inquilinaceae; genus JABDIP01. Next base: position 243,855 of record CBDEGD010000012.1, on the reverse strand, counting down.
CTGCGGGCCGGCAACATCGTCGGCGCCGCCGAACTGCTGAACCGACAATTCGCCGCCGCCGGGCTCGACACGAAGATCACCGTCGAGTTGCATGAGAACAACGCCGCCGGTTTCGACGCCGACGCGCTGGATCTGCTGCGGGCCTTCGCGGTCGATCGCGGGCCGGACATCTATGTCGCCGCCCATGAATGGGTCGGCGCCTTCGCCGAAGCCGGCTATGCGATGGACCTGGAAGCGCACATCGCCGCCAATCCGGAATATTATTCAGACATCATTCCGGTGCTGTGGGAGGCAACCCGCGTACAGGGCGCCCGCTACGCGGTCCCCCAGGATTCCGAAATCCGCATGTTCTTCTATAACAAGGACATGCTGCGTGAGATCGGCAAGTCCGAGGAGTACATCGAAAGCCTGCCCGGCTTGGTGGAATCCGGCGAGATGACGATTTTCGAGCTGGTCGATCTTGCCAAGGAAGTGGTCGAGGGCGGCGCCGCGAAATACGGCTTCGTGCATCGCCCGAATGTCGGGCCGGACTTTCAGATGGCCATGGCCAGCTTCGGCTTCGATCCGTTCGATGAGGAAAGCGGCAAGCTGCAGGCCAGCGAGAGCGCCCTTGCGGACTTCTATGGCTGGCTGAAATACGCCGTCGACCAGGGTGCGCTGCCGGACAATATGACCTCCTGGTCCTGGGATTCGGTCCATGCGGCGTTCCGCACCGGCGAATCCTTCATGAAGTTCCACGGCATCTGGAATGTAGGCGCGCAGCTCGAGGCCTTCGGCCTGGAGGGTGAAGAGCAGTATTTCAACAAGCTCGGCTGGCTGCATTCGCCGGCGGCGGAGCGGGGCGGCCGGCCGGCCAATCTGTCCCATCCGATCGTCTATGTGGTGAACCCGAATTCCGAGCATCCGGATTTGGCGGCGACCCTGGTGGCGATCGCCAGCCAGCCGCATTTCAATACGCCGCATGCGGTAACGACGAACCACACGCCGATCAATTTCGGCCAGGCCTCCATGCCGCGGTTCATCTCCGAGGGCTGGGCGCTTCGGGCCGGTACGCCGATGCTGGAATACGCCACCTTCATGCCGAACCACACAAGGATCGGTGAGTTCAACGCGGTGATCTACAAGGGCATTCAGGGCGTCGAGACCGGCCGCCTGTCGCCGGAGGAGGCGGCCGCCTTCACCGTCGATGAGCTCGATTCCGAGCTTGGCGGCGACGTCGTCATTCTCGACTAGCGTGGGAACGGGAGGGGCCCTAGCGGCCTCTCCCGAACCGTGCGATGACAGCATTCTCAGCGGCGCAGCGGCGCCAAACCGCCAATTTCGCGATCTTTCTTGGGCCGGCGATCATTTTGCTGGCGATGTTCTTCATCGCCCCGGTTTTCGTCGATATTGCCATCTCGTTCACCGATATGGGCCGCACACTCAAGGTGACCGAGTTCACCACCGAGAATTTCGAGCGCATGTTCACCGGCGACCGCCGGCTCAGCAAGACGCTCGGGCTGACCCTGCTCTATGTCCTCGGCACGCTGGCGATCTTCAACGTCACTTTCGGGCTGATGCTGGCCCTGGTGACCACCGCGATCCCGGACAAGGCCGGCAGCTTTTTCCGCGCGGTCTGGCTGCTGCCGCGGATGAGCCCATCCGTCGTCTACGCCCTGCTGTGGGCATGGGCGATCGACCCGACTGAGCGCGGGCTGCTGAACCAGATCCTGGGGTTCGTCGGCGCCGATCCCGTCGATATGAAAAGCAACGCCCCGCTGATGCTGATCATCATCGCTAACGGCTTCATCGGCGCCTCGATGGGGATGATCATCTTCACATCCGCGATCCGCGGCATACCGGAGCATCTGTTCCACGCCGCCCGGGTCGATGGCGCCGGCGGTCTGTCCATCGTCCGCCACATCACCCTGCCGGCGATCCGCTGGCCGCTCAGCTTCATCACCGTCTATCAGACGCTCTCGCTTCTGGTCAGCTTCGAATATGTCTGGCTGATCACCAATGGCGGGCCGTTCTACGACACCACGGTCTATGCCCTCTATGTCTACAAGCGGGCCTTCGAGAGCGGGCAATACGCCTATGGCGCGGCCCTGGCCCTGGGCCTGGTGGTGATCGGCATCGCCGCGGCGCTGGCGATGTGGCGCTTCCTCGACATGAAACGACTCCTGCAGGAGCCAAGGATCGAGGTGCATTGAGATGGCGGTGCTGACCCGTGACGGCCCCCGGGCCAACGCCCTGACCCAATCCGACTGGGATCATCTGGCGGCGCGGGCGCGGACCCGGCGGCGGCTGACCCAGGCCGGGTTGATGGTGTTCCTGATCATCGTCTCGCTGCCGGTCCTGCTGCCGTATTTCTGGATGTTCACCATCTCGATCTCGGCCCGGACCGGCGGGGTGGAATCCGCCGTGTTGTGGAAATCCTGCGCCGTGTTGACGCCGACGCTGGTGGCCTTCGCCTTCATCCGCATGGGCATCGCCGACCGGCGCTGGCGGCTGCTGGCCACCATCGCGCTGGTGGCGGTCGGGGCCGTGGTGCTCGGCGCGCTGATCGGCGGCGATCTGCATGTGCAGAACTACCGGTTCTTCTGGGTGGCGGATTTCGTTGCCGATCTGCCGGGGCGGGAGCAGGCCACCGCCGGCAGCCAGTTCCCCTGGGTTTGGACTGCGTTCTTCAACTCGCTGGTGGTGGCGGGGACCCAGACCGTGCTGGTGGTCACGGTTTCGACCCTGGCGGGCTATTACCTGTCGCGCTTCGCCTTTGCCGGCCGGGCGACCTTCATGCAGTCGCTGCTGGTGCTGCACGCCTTCCCGGCGATGACCCTGGTGATCCCGATCTTCCTGATGATGTATTGGACCGGGCTGTTGGACACCCGGACCGGCGTGATCCTGGTGATCGTGACCCTGGAACTGCCCTTCGCCGTCTTCATCATGAAGGGCTTTTTCGACGCGGTGCCCTGGGACATCGAGATGAGCGCCATCACCGACGGCGCGACACGGCGGCAGGCGTTCGTGATGGTCGTGCTGCCGCAGGTGAAGGTCGGGCTGATCGCGGTCGGCGTCTTCGCTTTCATCCGGGGCTGGGAGGAGTACGTCTTCGTCCGCACCCTGTTGTTCGACAAGCAGAACTGGGTGATGAGCCTGTATCTGTTCTTCGTCGCCGAGGACATCATGGGCGTCGATTACGGCATGGTCGCCGCAGTCAGCGTCTTCTACGTACTGCCCAGCCTGCTGCTCTACATCTTCTGCCAGAAATTCCTGGTGCAGATGAGCCTGGGCGGGATCAAGGGGTGAGTGCGATCGGGGCAGGTTCTGTCGGCGGCGAGCGAGGTCGACGGGGATTTGGTAGGCATATGACGATTCCCACCACGTCCGTCATTCCCGCGAAGGCGGGAATCCAGAGGACACGTTTGTGCCGACGGCCACGCCGGGATCGCTGGATTCCCGCCTCCGCGGGAATGACGATGGAATTGTTATGGCTGGCGTTCCGGGCATTGGCGTCCGCAGGCGCATTGGTACTCGACGATCAGAGGTCCTGACGTATGGCAAGAATCGAACTGAAGGATTTGCGCAAGGCATGGGGCGACACGGTTGCTGTGGAGAGCCTCAACCTGACCATCGAGGATGGCGATTTCGTTGCCGTTCTGGGTCCGTCCGGATGCGGCAAATCGACGACGTTGTTCATGCTGGCCGGCATCTACGCGCCGACCGGCGGCACGCTGAGCTTCGACGGCGCGGTGGTGAACGAGGTCGAGGCCCGCGACCGCAATGTGGGCATCGTCTTCCAGTCCTATGCGCTCTACCCGCATATGTCCGTGCTGCAGAACATCATGTTCCCGCTGCGCTTCAAATCGGTGAGCGAGGATGAGGCCCGCAGCCGGGCGATCGAGGCGGCGCGGCTGGTGCAGGTGGAGGAGTTGCTGGAACGTCGCCCCGGCCAGATGTCCGGCGGTCAACAGCAGCGGGTGGCGCTGGCACGGGCGCTGGTGAAACAACCGCAACTCCTGCTGCTTGACGAGCCGCTGTCGAATCTGGATGCCACGCTGCGACTGACCATGCGGACGGAAATCAAAAAACTGCAGCGGCAACTCGGCGTCACGACAATTCTGGTCACCCATGACCAGATCGAGGCGACCACCATGGCCGACCGGGTCATCTGCATGAGCAAGGGCCGGATCGAGCAGGTCGGCACGCCGGACGATCTCTATCGCCGGCCGTCCAGCCTGTTCGTTGCCGGCTTCGTCGGCGCGCCGCCGATCAATCTGCTGCCTGGCGAGGCGGCAGACGGCTCAGTGGCGGTCAACGGGATAGAATTGCCGCGCAAGGGCGATGCCGCTGGCGCGGTGACTTTGGGCCTCCGTCCCGAGCATGTGCGGTTTGCGGAGACAGGATTGCCTGGGCGCGTTGCAGATGTTGAGCCGATGGGCCGCGAAACCCTCTATCTGGTGGATACCGGGCTTGGTAGCCTGCGCGCGCTGAATGGCAGCGGTTCCGATGATAGCCGTCATGCGGTCGGTGACCAGGTGCGGATCCAGTTCCAGGACAGCGACACCCTGCTGTTCGATTCACAGACCGAAATGCTGATCCCGGACGTTCGCGTCTCTGCACCAGCCTGACCGCCAATGCCTGCCACCCTGATCCACGAAATTTGTGCCGGGTTGCCAACCGTGTCGCTTGCCCGGCGCACGGAAATTCTGGGCGGCCCGACGAATTTGGATTGCCATGCCTGGCTGCATGACGAGATCGCGGCGCTGGCGGGAGCAGAGATCAGGCAGCCGCCGCAAGCCAAGGCACCCCAAAACCCGTTGCGGGTGTTGTTCTGGAATGCCGAGCGTGGCCGCTTTCCGGATGCGCAGGCCGGATTGCTGGCCGGGCAGGGGGCGGCGGTCAACCTGATCTGCGAACTCGATTGCGGGATGGCGCGGACTCACCAACGCCACACGGCGCGGGATCTGGCTGATCGGCTCGGCCAAGGGTATGCCTTTGCCGCTGAATTCCTGGAACTTGGTCTCGGCGATCAGCGCGAGCAGGCCTGCCATGCGGGAGAGGACAATCTGCACGGCCTCCATGGCAGCGCGATCCTGTCGCCGCATGCGCTCAGCAATCCTGTCCTGATCAGGCTCGAGCGGGACGGCCACTGGTTTTCCGGCGATCGGGGCGGTCGCGGCGAACGTCGGATCGGCGGCCGGATCGCCCAGGCGGCCACGCTGATCGTCTCTGGCGTCCCGGTCGTATTCGCCGTGGTCCATTTCGAAAGCCATAGTGATCCCGACCATCGTGCGGGCCAGATGGCGGATCTGCTTGAGGCGCTGGAGGACTACGCGCCCGGGGCACCGGCAATTATCGGCGGCGATTTCAATACCTCCTCCGCCCCGCGAGAGGCGCTGAAGAGGCCGGGAGGGTACGACGACTTACTGGCCGAGGATCCGCATCGGCTGATGAATCCGATACCTCATGAGCCGCTGTTCACCGTCGCCGCGGATGCCGGTTTCAACTGGACCGGTTGCAACGACGGTAAGCCGACGCAACGGTTGCGCAACGGCGAAACGGCACGACCGCTCGGGAGGATCGACTGGTTTTTCGCCCGGGGCCTCGCGGTATCCGAGCCGGTTACGATCCCGGCGGTGGACCTTCGGGGGCGCTCGATTTCGGACCATGATGCCCTGGCGGTGACGGTCCGACTTCTGGAATAACGGCTGGATCAGGCTTCCAGGCCGCGAAATCGGCCAAACGGACCATGACATTGGCGCGCGACTCTTCTATGGTCGCGCCCGCGGCGCATTGGAGTCTCTCGAGACTTGATGTTACCAGCCGATCGGCCGATGTTGCTCGGCACGACGGATTGTCCACTGCGAGGGTCAATGGCGAAAGAAGAATTGATACAGTTCGGCGGGACCGTGGTCGAGAAGCTGCCCAACGCGATGTTCAGGGTAAAGCTTGAGAACGACCACGAGATCATCGCGCATACTGCGGGCAAGATGCGGAAGTTCCGTATCCGGGTGATGCCCGGCGACAAGGTCGATGTCGAGATGACTCCGTACGACCTGACCAAAGGCCGCATTACGTTCCGTCACAAATAGTCTGGTGGGCCGGTCTGCGGACCGGAATAACCATTGTGGTCGGACCCGGGGAACTCTGGGTCGGACCTGTTTGGCTGTCGGGCCGAGGGCTGGCCACTGTGCAAGATCAATAAAGACTGTCGTGAAGAAGACAGGTTGAGCGACTGCATCGGTTGCAATCAGAAACGCCCGCCCCAGAATGCTGGAGCGGGCGCTTTCTATTGGCCGAACTGGCCGTGAGGCGAACAGATCGCACCGGTCGCCCGCGGCGGACGTTCGGTGTGCCCTGTCGGATCAGGAGCGGGTAAAGGAGGAAGTGGCCTTGCTGGCGACGTCCATCGCCATGCCGGAGAGCTTCGTGCTCTCAGCGACCAGATCGTTGACGCTGCCCGTGGCGTGACGGGACTGCACCTCGATCGCCTCTTGCACCGACGATGCGCCGAAAACCGCCATTGTCGTCTCGACATTGCGCTCGGCCGTCTTGCGCGAGAAGTCCATCAGCTCCTGGCCGATGCTCTGCATGCCCTCGACCATGGCCGTGCCGCTGGCGACGAAGGCGTTCATGTCGACCGCCCCGAAGGTCGGGAACTCCAGCATGTTCGGAAACTGAGGAAATCCGGGAAACAGGGAAGCGCCGGAAAACGCATTGGATTTGAATGTCATTTCGACCTCTGGTTCATCGGCCGCCTCTTTCTCGGCAGCGGTTTCTTCGATTTCCGCCTCGGTGCCGGCGGTCGTCGCTATGCGTTCGACATGGTCCTTGAGCGGGATGAGTTCTTCGAATGGCTCTGGCTCGTCGATCGACGCCGGTGGCGCCACGATGGTGTCGGCTTTGGCGGTCTCGGCTTTGACGGTCTCGACCTTGGCCGTGATTTCTTCGATCGCAACCTCTTCCGCCTTCGGAGCCGGCTCGGCCGGCACTTCGGCAGTCACTGGTTCGGCGGTCACCGGTGTGGCCTCCACCGGAGGCAACTGCACAACGTTGCTCTCCGCCTCGGGGGTCGGGGCGGGAGTGGCCGGCTTGGCCGAGACTTTCAGGGATTTCTTCGCTGCCGGGCGGGACTTCCCGATGGCGGCGGTGGCTTTGGCGGGACGGCTTTCGGTCCCGCGTGCTGGAGACTTTCTGGTCGCCATGTCACGCAACTCCTGGACAATTCCGGGTGGCTCAAGCCTGCCCAGCGGGCACCCGCGATTATTTCGCCCGTGCTGCTGAGCCCGTTGCAATGCAACGAACGCTTGATCTCATCCGGTTGTATCAGGGGTGTTGTTGCAGTGCAACATAAATGAACACGGATGCCGAAAAAATATGTGAGCGCATTACGCCGGCCGCCCTATCTTGTCGGCATATACCGGCTGCCAGGGCCGAAGGTGCGTGGAATGCTCAATTCACCGGATTCGCTGAACAGGACGCTCAGTCCCATACTGCGCTGCAAAAAAATTTCACCATCGAGGCCATAGTCCAGGGTGTCGCGGCCAGGCAGCCCCATGATGATCTGGGCGACCTGGAGCACCGAGGTCGAAGCATCGACCACGACGGTTTCCTCGCCCAGGCGCGGGATCAGCGTTGTCGCATTGTTGACGCCGTCGGCGAAGGACCGGCCGTTCAGATCCAGATCGAAGCTGAACCCGGTGATCGGCAGCGGGAAGGGGTTCGGGTTGCGCACCCTGAGCGTGATCCTGAACCGCTGCTCAAAGGCGGTGCTGTCCAGCACCTCGAGGTTCGCCAACGTCACGCGTGGCGGGGTGATGTCGGGGACCAGGCCGGTTCCGGCGCAGCCGGAAACGATGGTGGCGAGCAAAACCAGGGCCAGTCTCAACAGCGATCGCATGGGCGGACCTCGAATTGGTTACGCGACCGGGTCTCCAGCCGACGGCGCCTGTTTGGCCGGGAATCGTGGCGATTTTCCGAACCGACCCTGAGTGGGCTGTGAGAATGGTGAAATGATGTGCTGGGATGCGCCGACCCATCTATTCGTCGTCCCCGGACTTGATCCGGGGACCCATCGAGCCACCCATTCCGTGCCCGCCCATGGACCGCAATGGCGAAGTCGGTACACGAATCCCTTACGCTCGTGGCAGCAGCGCAATGGGTCCCCGGATCAAGTCGGGGGACGACGCCGGAAGAGGAAGTCAAAAGGAATTGGTATTTACCAGCGCACGGCCAGCCGCTATTCCGCTCCGGCCGGCAAGGGCGGTGCTTCGTAGCAACCGTCCACCGACTGGTCGAAGTCGATCAGCGAGCCGGTGATCAAGCCGGATTCCGCCGAGGCCAGGAACGCGACCATCCGGGCCACCTCCTGCGGCTTGATCAGCCGGCCGAAGGGCAGGGTGGCCTCCACTTTCGAAAGCCAGTCATCGCCGGCGCCGTGAAATTCCTTCTGGATCCGGTCCTCGCCCGGCGAGTCCATCCAGCCGATATTCAGCCCGTTGACGCGGATGCGCCTGCGCATCAGAGAGAACGCGATGTTCTTGGTCAGCGTTGCCAGCGCGCCCTTGGAGCCGCAATAGGCGGTGATGAAGGGCTGGCCGCCATGGCTGGACATGCTCAGCACGTTGATTATGGCGCCGGCCGTGCCTTCCCGGATCATGATCTTCGCGCAATCCTGCATCAGGAAGAACGGCGCCCGGACATTGATCGCGAACATTTGGTCGAACAGTTCCGGCGAGGTATCCAGGATGGTGCCGCGATCGGTCATGCCGGCGCAGTTCGCCAGCATGTGCACATTGCCGAAAGCGTTGTCCGCCGTGGCCACGATCTTGCGGCAGTCGTCCATGTCGGCGAGGTCGGACTCGACGAAAATGGTCTCGCAGCCCAATTGATTGATGTCCGCCGCCACCGCCGCGCCGCGCGCGGCATTGCGGCCGCAGATCACCAGCCCGGCTCCGCCGCGCGCGGCGAACAGCCGGGCGACGGCCTCGCCCAGCCCCTGGGTGCTGCCGGTAACGACGGCGAATTGGCCGGCGAATTGCCGTGAGAGATCCGGTGCGTCTGTGGCGGTGTCGGTCATTTCAGTCACTCCACGATGGTAAAGCCGGCCTCGGTGAAAACACGGACCAGATGGTCGTGGCCGATCCGGGAGTATTCCAGGGGCGGCGCCTTGGCGGGATCCTGCTCGGCCTCGACGACAACCCAGCCTTCATAGGGGATCGCGGCCAGTTCCCGGGCGAAGGCGGCGAAATCGATGCATCCGTCGCCCGGCACCGTGAACACGCCTTCCAGGATGGCGTCCAGGAACGACCGGTCGGCGGCCCGGGACTGGTCGAGCACCTCGGCCCGGATATCCTTGCAATGCACATGGTTGATGCGCTTGCCATGCCGCCTTGTGACCGCTAGCGGATCGTCGCCGGCATAGGTCAGATGGCCGGTGTCGAGCAGCAGCCCGACTGCCTCGCCGGAATGGGCCATCAGCATATCGACCTCCCGCGCCCGCTCGATCACCGTGCCCATATGGTGGTGATAGCTCATCGCCACCCCACGCCCGGCCATGTGTTCGGCCAGTTCGGTCAGCTTGCGGCCATAGGCGGGCAAATCGTCCTCCGCCAGGGTCGGCCGGCGGGTCACCGGTGTGTCCCGTTTGGCCTGCACGGTGCCAGTGGTTTCGGCATAGACCAGGACCGGCGCGCCGAGTGCGGCGAAGGTCGCGAGCTGTTGCTCGATGCGTTCCTTCTCCTCCTCGACCGAATGGGACAGGAGTTCGCCGGAGAACCAGCCCGAGGCCAGCTTCAACTCGTATTTGGCCAGGATCGGCCCGAGCACGGCGGCGTCCTGTGGGTATTTCACGCCGGTCTCGGTGCCGCTGAACCCGGCCTCGCGGCTTTCCGCCAGGCATTGTTCCAGCGTGGTATCGCCGCCCAGATGGGGCAGATCGCTGTTCGACCAGCCGATCGGTGCGACCCCCAGACGAATATTCATGGCGTCAGACCCCGATGCGCTGATGGATGCGGGCCTTCTCATGATCCTCGGCGGCCTGGCGGATCTCAGCCCGGTCGCTGACTTCCGGCACCCCGACATCCCACCAGGCATCGCCCGGGGTCCAAACATGGGGATCGGTCCTGATGACGATGACGGCGGTGCGGTCGGCCTGCTTGGCGCGGCCGAAGGCGGCCTCCAATTCGGCGACCGACTGCACCGTCTCGGCGACCGCGCCCATGGATTCCGCGTGCTTGGCAAAGTCGACGGAGAACGCCTCCTTGACCCGGCAATCGGCGATCAGATTGTTGAAGGACTTGTTGCCCTTGAAGTTCTGCAGCCGGTTGATGACGCCGAAGCCGCCATTGTCGCAGACCACGATGATCAGCTTATGCCCGGTCAGCACCGTGCTGTAGATGTCGGAGTTCAGCATCATGTACGAGCCGTCGCCGGTGAACACGATCACCTCGCGATCCGGATCGGCGATCTTCGCCCCCCATCCGCCGGCGATCTCATAGCCCATGCAGGAGAAGCCGAATTCGCAATCGAAGGTGCCGACCGATTTCGCCCGCCAGTTCTTCGCCAGTTCTCCCGGCAACCCGCCAGCCGCGCTCAGCGCCAGATCGGTCGGGCCGGCGGCGCGGTTGATGGCGCCGACCACATGGGCGTAGGAGGGCAGTTCGGCGTTGGTCGGCCCGGTGCGCTCGTCGACGGTCTTGTTCCAGCCGGCATATTCTTCGGCGGTACGGGTCTGCCAGGCGTCCGGCGTTCGCCAGTCGCCGAGTGCCGAGGACAGTTCCGTCAGCCCGGCTTGGGCGTCGCAGACCAGCGATAGAGCGCGGTGCTTGGTGGCGTCGAAACGGGCGGCGTTGAGCGCGATCAGCTTCACGTCCGGGTTCTGGAACACCGACCAGGAGCCGGTGGTGAAATCCTGCAGCCGCGAGCCGACCGCCAGCACCACATCGGCCTCCGCCGCCAGGGCATTGGCAGAGGACGAGCCGACGACCCCGATGGGTCCGGCATTCAGCGGATGGCCGTGGACTATGGCGGCGCGGCCGGCGATGGTTTCCACGACCGGGATGCCATGGCGCTCGGCGAATGCCGCCAGCTCCGCCGTGGCCAGGGAATAATGCACCCCACCGCCGGCGATCAGCAGCGGTTTCTGTGCCGACCGTAGCGCCTCCGCCGCGGCAAGAAGCTGCTCAGTGTCGGGGCGCGGGCGCGGCACCAGATGCACCTTCGGTTCGAAGAACACCGCCGGATAATCGAAGGCTTCCGCCTGCACATCCTGGGGCAGGGCGAGGAAGGCCGGGCCGCAATCGGCCGGGCTCAGCATGGTGGCGATGGCCTGGGGCAGGGACGCCATCAATTGCTGCGGCCGGGTGATCCGATCCCAATAGCGCACGACCGCCCGGAAGCTGTCATTCGCCGTCTGGGACGGGTCATGAAAATGCTCGACCTGCTGCAGCACCGGGTCCGGAAGCCGGTTGGCGAAGGTATCGCCGGACAGCAACAGCACCGGCAGCCGGTTGGCGTGGGCGACGCCGGCGGCGGTCACCATGTTGGTGGCGCCGGGGCCGATCGAGCTGGCGCAGACCATGATCTGCCGCCGCCGCTTGGCCTTGGCGAATCCCACCGCTGCCAGGGCCATGGACTGCTCGTTCTGGCCGCGCCATGTGGGCAGCTGGTCCTGCGAAGCTTCCAGCGCTTCGCCCAGGCAGGTCACGTTGCCATGGCCGAAGATCGCGAACGCGCCGCCGAACAACGGCACCTCGCTGCCATCGATAACAGTGCGCTGGGCGCAGAGGTATTTCACCAGGGCCTGGGCCATAGTCAGGCGGATGGTCTTCATGGCAGCTTCCTCCCGCTGGATGAACGGCGTGCATTTCTTTTTTGGGCATCCGGAGCGGTCTAAGGCCGCCTTCGTCGCACATTATGCCATTTTCGTTCCATGCAAAAGGCAGAATGCAACAAACGTTCTTTGCTGATATCGTGGGGCGTTGGCAGCACAGGATCTGCTTTATACTGCCAATTCCAAACCGACTGTCATTCCCGCGAAGGCGGGAATCCAGAGGGCGCATTGTTGACGGCCGAACTGCCAGGACCGCTGGATTCCCGCCTTCGCGGGAATGACAGGAGGGGATGCAGGCGGCATAGGGAGGAAAAACATGCTCGGATTCACACTATTCGGCGCCGGACGGATCGGCCGCATGCATGCCGAAAACCTTGCGCTGTGCGGCGAGGCGAAATTGGTGTCGGTATACGACGTCCACGGCCCCTCGGCGGAGGAAGTGGCCAGCCGGCACGGCGCCAAGGTGGCGCCCGACGTGGCCTCGGCGCTGGACGATGACGAGGTCCAGGCGGTGCTGATCGCCTCCTCGACCGACACCCATGTGGATCTGATCACCGCCTCGGCCAAGGCCGGCAAGGCGATCCTGTGCGAGAAGCCCATCGATCTGGACAGCAACCGTGTGGCCGAATGCTGGGAGCAGATCCGTGGTTTGGACGTGCCGATCCAGATCGGTTTTAACCGCCGCTATGACCCCAGTCACCGCGCTGTCGCCGAGGCGGTCGCCGCCGGCGAAGTGGGCACAATCGAGCAGGTGATCATCACCAGCCGCGATCCCAGCCCGCCGCCGGCCGACTACCTCAAGGTGTCCGGCGGCCTTTTCCGCGACATGATGATCCACGATTTCGACCTTGCCCGTTATGTGTTGGGAGAGGAGCCGGTCGAAATCTTCGCCACCGGTGGCGCCCTGTTCGACAAAAACGCGGAAAGCCTGGGCGACGTCGACACCGCCATGGTGGTCATGCGCACGGGGTCCGGCGCACTCTGCCACATCAACTGCTCGCGCCGCGCGGTGTACGGCTACGACCAGCGGCTGGAGGCATTCGGCAGCAAGGGCATGGTGCGCTCCCGCAACCGTCGGGCGACCACCATGGAGCGCTATACCGAGACCGCCACCGGCACCCGAGATCCGCTGCTCAACTTCTTCATCGAACGCTACGATGAAGCCTATGTGGCGGAACTCAACGATTTCATCGCCCGTGTGGAAAACCGCAAACCCCTCGCCGTCACCTTCGAAGACGGCCGCCGGGCGCTACTGCTGGCCGACGCGGCGAACGAGTCCCGGGCCAGCGGGCGGGTGATCCCGGTGGCGTATTAGTGCCTACACCTTTGCCGGTTCACCACCGGCTCCTCCCTCTCTCGCAGAACGGGCAATTCTCCTGAGCGATACACGGTTGTATTCGCGACGTTCTTTCCATGGGTGAATTTGACACTTTTGGTTGTTTGTCCGCGCTGATACTGTGAGTTTCGTTCTGCGGGGGATTCTCAACTATTTGTATCGAATGCGCTCTTTTTGGGTTCGCACCCCCAATGGACACGTCACTGCGCCTCCATCTTCGGATAACGGTTGGAGGCTCCGGCAATCCAAATATGTGAAATGGGGAGACGTTCATGAAAACCTTACGATCAGTGGTGGCCATTGCGGCCGCTTTGTGCGCGACGACGGCCACCGTCAGCGCGCACCAAGGGCAACAGCATATCGGCATGGTGGAAGCGTGGGCCCACCTCGCCGAAACGGCGGCCGAACGGGCTGAGGTATTGGGCGACGCGCAGAAGGATTTCGCCCCTTGTGTGAACGGTATGTCCGCCGATACCTATCCCTGCGATGGCATCGACATGCTGAGTTTCATCGACATCGGCACGCTCGGCGTCGACTTCGTCAACGATATGTGGGGCTGGACGGATCCGGTCACCGGCACCGATTACGCCCTATTGGGGACCAGCGCGGGCACTTTCGCGATCGACGTATCAAATCCCAGGGAGCCGGTGATTGTCGGCATGCTGCCGACCGCCTCGAACGAGGGCGGATCGTTCTGGCGCGATATCAAGGTCTTCAACAACCACGCCTTCATCGTGTCGGAGCATGACAATCACGGCATGCAGGTGCTGGATCTGTCGCTCCTGCGTGACGCCGATACCTCGCTGGGGCCGGTGATCTTCCCCGAGGCGGCCCGCTATAACGGGATCTCCAGCACGCACAACATCGCCATCAATGAGGACACCGGCTACGCCTATCTGGTCGGCACGGATACCTGTTCCGGTGGGCTGGTCATGCTCGACATCAGTACTCCGGCGGCACCGGCTTTCGCCGGCTGTTTCAGCCAGTTCGGCTATGTCCATGACACCCAATGCGTCACCTATTTCGGGCCGGATATCGATCACGTTGCGAAAGAGATCTGTATCAACGCCTCTGTAGAATTCCTGGATTCGAACACCGTGTCGATCACCGATGTGACCGACAAGCTCAACCCGATGGCGATCTCCAATACGGGATACGGCGTGATTGCCGGCTACAGCCATCAGGGCTGGCTGACGCCCGACCAGACCCACTACATCCACGGCGACGAGTTGGATGAGTTCTTCGGGACAGTGGCGACGACGACCACTCGGATCTGGAACGTCGAGGATCTCGACGCTCCGGTGATGATCGCCGAGACCACGAACGGGACGACGTCGATCGATCACAACATCTATTCCGAAGGCGAGCACGCCTACGCGTCGAACTACACGTCGGGCCTGCGCATTTTCGATATCGATGACATCGATGAGGGCGAATACCGGGAGATCGCGTTCTTCGACATGTATCCGGAGAACGAGAATGCGAGCTTCGAAGGCGGGACCTGGAGCAACTACCCCTACTTCAGCCAGGAGGGTCTGGTTGGAGTCAGCAGCATGGACCGCGGATTCTTCCTGCTGCGCCTCAACGACGAAGACGACGATGACGACGATGACGACGATGACGACGACGACGACGACGACGATGACGACGACGACTGAAACTGACAACCCCGCCGCCTGACCGCGGCATTCGGAGCGGAGGCCGTGACCCAGTCACGGCCTCCGTGCTGTGTGCCTCCGCTTTCGTAGCGGCGGGCTACCGGTCGCCCTGGCCCGGTCTTCTGGATTGCGTCGCTTGCGGTTCGCAATGACGCTGCAGGCGAGTCGATCGAATTCGCCCTGTAAACCAACGGTGTTTGGTAGTGTGAGCCGACAAGACACGAATTCGGCGACTCCCCATGAAACAGCATATTTCCGCGCTGGCGCTGCTCATCCGCGACTATGACGAGGCCATCGCCTTCTATATCGAAAAGCTCGGTTTCGATCTGGTGGAGGATACGCCGCTCGGCCCGACCAAGCGCTGGGTGCTGGTGGCGCCGCCGGGCGGCGGCGCGCGGCTGCTTCTGGCCAAGGCCTCCAATGATGAACAGGCAGCGCGGATCGGAGACCAGACCGGACAGCGGGTGTTCCTGATCCTGCACACTGACGATTTCTGGCGCGACCACAGGGTCCTGACCGGGCACGGCATCACGTTCCGCGAGGAACCGCGCGAAGAGGTGTACGGCACGGTGGTCGTCTTCGAAGACCTTTACGGCAACCTGTGGGATCTCGTTCAGCCGAAGATCTAAGGCCCCAGTAATGGGCGACTATGATCAAAGGCACGGAACAAACCCTTTCAATACTCACCGTCATTCCCGAGAAGGTGGGATTGCCGGGATCGGCTGGATTCCGGCCTTCGCGGGAATGGCAGGGGTAAGTATGCGCCCAATCTTCTGAGCAATGCGATGACACGATAAGGCGTCTGCCGGGCTGGGCTTCTTTCCTAATCGGCGCTCTCCGGCTGCCTGTCCCGCATTGGCGGCGGTTCCAACGCCATCTCCTGCGGCAGCCGGTTGGCCATGCCGATCACCAGGGCCTGGGCCAGGCACATGGGTGCGGCGAGGGAGCGGGAGAAATTGAACTCGCCCTCCGGCACTTCGAAGGTGACGGTGGCATGCTTGGCAAGCGGGCTGAGCTGGCTGTCAGTGATGGCGACGATGGGGATGTCGCGCCCGGCCGCCGCTTCGACGATATCGACGACTTCGCGGGCGTAGTAGCGAAAGCTCACGGCCAGCAGCACACAGCCTTCGTCCATCAGTTCCGCCTGCTCAGCCGCAAGCCCGCCGGCTCCGTCCAGCAGCCGCACATCGCGGCGCAGATGGGTCAGGACGTAGCGCATGTAATTCGCCACCGGATAAGCGCGCAGCTGACCGATCACATAGACCGTGCGCGCCTCCGACAGCAGCGCGGCGGCGTGCTCAAGAGACTGTTCCGGGGTCGATTCCAGCAAATGCTGCAACGCCGCCATATCGCCGATCACCAGATCGCGCAGGCTGGTCTGATGGGGCTCGCCGGCCTGGCCGCCGAGCTCCTTCTTCAGGGCGTTGATCCGGTCGGTGAAGCTTGGCGCCGCCGTCAGCAGCCGGCTCTGGAATACGCGCTGCATATCGCTGAAGCCGGCATAATCGAAGGATTGCGCGAACCGGACCAGGGTCGAGGGCTGGACGCCGGCAGTCGCCGAAATCGTCTTGACCGACTCCAACGCCACGTCGTTCGGGTTCTGCACCACGAAGCGCGCGATCTGCTGGAACCGCTTGCTCATGGTCCCGTGCCGCTCGGCGATCGCGGTGATCAACTGCTCATAGGTCAATGGCGCTACCATGGCCCACTCTCCTGTGCCGCCGTCCGGATACACGGGCCGGCGCTCGTCCTGGAGTATAGGCAGATTGGAACATCAGTTCCATCGGATCGCGTTTTGAAACGCTTGATCTGCACAACGTCACGGCGCACGCTGTGCGAAATATCGGGGAGGGGACGCCGAATTATGTACAGCGATCACGGCCTGTTTATCGATGGGACTTGGCGGCCGGCCGCATCGGGTGTGACCTATGTCAGCATCAATCCGGCCGATGAGGAACCATTGGGTGCGGTGCCTAGTGCCGGGGAAGCCGATGTGCTGGCGGCCGTCGAAGCCGCCGAGCGCGGCATGGCGGCATGGGGGCAGGTCGGATCGTGGGACCGGGCGCGGATCATCCGCCGGATCGGCGAGCTGCTGGTCGAGCGCAGCGAGGATCTGGCCCGCCGGATGACGCTGGAGGTTGGCAAGCCGCTGGCCCAGTCCCGGCGCGAGATCCAGCTCTCCGCCGACCAGTTCGAATGGTATGCGGAAGAGACCAAGCGGCTGTATGGCCGGACCGTGGAAAGCCAGCTGCCCGGCGGGCGGATCGAAGTGACGTCCAGGCCGGTGGGCGTGGTCGCGGCCTTCACCGCCTGGAACTTCCCGGCCGTGTTGCTGGCGCGCAAGATCGCACCGGCGCTGGCCGCCGGCTGTTCGATCATCTGCCGGCCGTCGATTGAGGCGCCGGGCACGGCGATGGCGCTGATCCAATGCTGCCACGATGCCGGATTGCCGGCCGGGGCGGTCAACCTGTTGACCGGACGGGCGTCGGCAATCGGCCCGACGCTGATGGCGTCGCCGGCGGTGCGCAAGGTGTCGCTGACCGGCTCCACCGATGTCGGCAAGCAATTGCTGCGAGACGCCGCCGACACGGTGAAGCGCGTCAGCATGGAACTGGGCGGCCACGCCCCGGTCATCGTCTTCGAGGATGCCGACGCCGAGGCGATTGCCGAAATGACCGTGCCGGTGAAATTCGCCAATGCCGGCCAGGTCTGCGTGTCGCCGAGCCGGTTTTTCATCCATGAAAGCAAGGCCCAGGCCTTTGCCGACCGCTTTGTCGAGAAGACCAAATCCCTGGCTATCGGCAATGGGATGGATCCGCAGACGGCGGTCGGCCCGCTTTCCACGGAGAAGCGCCGGATGCAGGTCGAAGCGCTGGTCGCCGATACGGTGGAGTCCGGCGCCCGGCTATTGACCGGCGGATCCCGTCCGGCCGGTTTCAATCGCGGCTTCTTCTATGAACCGACGGTGTTCGATCAGGTGCCGGACACGGCCAGGATCATGTCCGACGAACCGTTCGGTCCAGTGGTCCCGATCACCACATTCCGCGATTTCGATGAGGTGATGGCGCGGGCGAACGCCCTGCCGCTCGGGCTAGCCAGCTATGTTTTTACCGGTTCGCTGAAGACCGCCCACGCGGCATCCGAGGCGATGGAGGCCGGTATGGTGGGCGTGAACACCTATGGCCTTGCCGCCGCCGAGGCGCCGTTCGGCGGTATCAAGGAAAGCGGCTTCGGCCGCGAGGGCGGCACCGAGGGCATCCGCGATTATCTCGACGTGAAATACACCCATCTGGTCCTGGCATGAGGGCGCTCCCAATGATTGTGGCGATGTCCTCACTTCCTGCGTCGTCCCCGGACTTGATCCGGGGATCCATGGTCACGCTGGGCCGGCGTGTATCGGTCGCCGAGGGCTGGCGCTTGCGGCAAAATGGATCCCCGGATCAAGTCCGGGGACGACGGGGTGACGGTGGATCGCGGCGCGGGATCGTCGATTCAAGGGCGTCGCGTGCCGGATTCAGACCAAGCAAGCACAGGAGAGCATCATGAGGGAAAACGGTATCCGCAAGATCTGGGGCGGCGGCGGTTCCGTCGCCAATGGCTGGCTGGCCATTCCCAGTGCGTTCTCCGCGGAGACCATGGCCCATCAGGGCTGGGACTCCCTGACCGTCGACATGCAGCATGGCGTGGTCGACTACCAGATGGCCGCCAACATGCTGACGGCGATCTCGACCACCGATGTGACGCCGCTGGTCCGGGTGCCGTGGCTCGATCCCGGCATCATCATGAAGATGCTGGATGCCGGCGCCTATGGGGTGATCTGCCCGATGGTGAATACGGTGTCCGATGCGGAGACGCTGGTGTCGGCCTGCCGCTATCCGCCAGCGGGCAGTCGTAGTTTCGGACCGATCCGGGCGTTGCTGTATGGCGGCGCCGACTATCCGAAACACGCCAACGATACGGTTATCCCCTTCGCCATGATCGAGACCGGCGAGGCTCTGGACAATCTGGACGATATTCTTTCGGTCGACGGGCTGGACGCCATCTATGTCGGCCCGGCCGATCTGTCACTGGCCCTCGGCTGCACGCCGACCTTCGATCAGGAGGAGAAGCCGGTGGTCGAGGCCATCGAACTCATTGCCCGCAAGGCCAACGAGAAAGGGGTCGTGGCCGGCATCCATAACGGCAGTCCGGAATACGCCCTGCGCATGATCGAGACCGGCTTTCGCTTCGTCACCATGGGCTCCGATGCCCGTATGATGGCGGCCGGCGCGAAATCGGCCCTTGCCGGATTGCGCGGCGGCATGCCGGCAGGCTCGGCTGGCGGCACTTACTAAAGGATGATTTGGCGACTGAGTGATTCCACCTATCCCCTGGCGGGAGAGGTCGGATCGCGTCGCGATCCGGGTGAGGGGCCGCGCGGCAAAGCCGCGCGGAGTTGTTTTCAAGCCCCTTCACCCTGACTCTTTCCCGCAAGGGGAGAGGGAAATTTGGCGCGCCAATTGAAATGGGAGGTACCTTAATGCCCCATATCCTGATGACCGGCCGGATCCATCACGCCGGCATGGCGCTGCTGGAGGCGCGGTCGGACATCACGCTGGAGTCGATCGACAATCCGACCGAGGCGGATTTCGCCTCGCGGCTGCCCCAGGCGGATGCCTTGGTCGTTCGAACCGCCGTGGTGCCGGCCACGGCGTTGGAAGGCGCCGGCCGTCTTCGCGTGGTCTCCCGGCACGGCGTCGGCTACGACAATGTCCCGGTCGACGCGCTGACCGGCCGGGGAATCCCGCTGGCCCTGGTCGGCAACGTCAATGCGGTCACCGTCGCCGAACACACCCTGTTCATGATCCTGGCGCTGGCCAAGCAGTGCATCCCCTATGACCGGGCGGTGCGCGAAGGCGGCTGGGGCATCCGCGACACCTTCGCCGCCACAGAGCTGGCGGGCAAGGCGCTGCTGATCCTGGGCTTCGGCCGGATCGGGCGCGAGGTCGCCCGCCGCGCTGCCGCCTTTGATCTGCAGGTCATGGCCTACGATCCCTATGTCGACCAGGACGCCATGCGGGCGGCAAGGGTGGAGAAAATCGAAGACTGGCGCGCGGTCCTGGGCGATGTGGATTTCGTCACCTTGCACCTGCCGCGCACACCGGAGACCGTCGGCGCGATCGGTGCCGCAGAACTCGCCGCCATGCGTCCCACCGCCTATCTGGTGAACGCGGCGCGCGGCGGCTTGGTCGACGAGGCGGCTCTGACCACGGCGCTCGGCTCCGGGGTGATCGCCGGAGCCGGCCTGGACAATTTCGATACCGAACCACCGCCTTCGTCCCACCCGTTGCTGGGACTGGGAAACGTGATCCTCAGTCCGCACACCGCCGGGCTCACCGAGGAATGCGCGGCCCGCATGGGGATTGCCACGGCGCAGAATGCCCTGGATGGCATCGATGGCCGGCTCAACCCGGATTTCGTGGTCAACCGCGAGGTGCTGTCGGGCTGATGATCCCATTTGGTAGCCGGTGTTCCGAAATCTCTGAGAAGAGAACGTTTATTCCTTTTCTCTTTGCGCGGGACTCCGGCGCCGTGTAGCGTTGTAATGGTGTTCGTTGCCGGTCGGCGGCGGCGCCCTGCGAACGAGCGAGATGAATCGCCGATGCAGGTTAGGGAGGAAATAGATGGCCCTGCTGGAAGCCCGCAGTATTTCCAAGCATTTTGGCGCGATCCAGGCGCTGGAGGATGTCAGCTTTTCCATCGAGCCGGGCCAGGCTTTGGGGCTGATGGGCGACAATGGCGCCGGCAAGTCGACCCTGGTCAAGATCATGGCGGGCAATTTCCCGGCATCCGGCGGCGAACTGACACTGGACGGGGAAAACGTCCATTTCCAGAAGCCGATACAGGCGCGCCAGAAAGGTATCGAAGTCGTCTATCAGGAGCTCGCGCTCTGCGACAACCTGACGGCCGCCGCGAATGTGTTCCTGGGCCGCGAAGCGAAGATAAGGTCCCTGGCCGTTCCGTTACCTCGACTACGCAACCATGTATGAGCGCGCCGGCGCGCTGTTCGAGGAGCTGAAATCCGAAACCCGGCCCCGCGATCTGGTGCGCAGCATGTCCGGCGGCCAGCGCCAGGCGGTTGCGATCGCCCGCACCCGGCTGTCGGACGCCAAGATCGTGCTGATGGACGAGCCGACGGCGGCGATCAGCGTGCGGCAGGTTGCCGAGGTACTGGATTTGATCAAGCGGCTGATGGACAAGGGCATGGCGGTGATCCTGATCAGCCACCGCATGCCCGACGTGTTCGCGGTCTGTGACCGGGTCATGGTGTTGCGGCGAGGCCGCAAAGTCGCTGACAAGAAAACCGCCGAAAGCTCGCCGGAGGAGATCACGGGATTGATCACCGGCGCAATCGGCTCCGCAGAAGGCGGGCACGAATATGGATGATAGATCAGGTGCCGTCGACGTATCGATCAGCGATATCACGAGCCAGCGGGCAGGCGGCTGGTGGGACCATTTGTTGGGCAGCCAGGCATTCTGGGTCACGGTCGCGGTCCTGATCATCTGTGTCGCGATGTCGATGATCTCGGATGCCTTCATGACCGAGCGCAACCTGTTCAACACAACGCGGAATTTTGCTTTTGTCGGCATCGTCGCGCTTGGAATGACAGCGGTCATCGTCACCGCCGGTATCGATTTGTCGGTCGGATCGATCATGGGCGTGTCGGGGGTGGTGACCGGGCTGGTTCTGAACGCCGGGTATCCGATGTTTGCCGGGATCAGTGCGGGACTCCTCGCGGCGGCAGCATGCGGCGCGGTCAACGGCGCATTGATAGCCTATTTTCAGCTTCAGCCCTTTGTCGTCACGCTCGGCATGCTGGCGATTGCGCGAAGCATGGCTTTGGTCATTTCTGACAACCGGATGGTCTATCAATTCGGGCCGGACGAAGAGCTGTTCCTGTCCTTGGGAGGCGGAACGTCATTCGGGGTTGCAAACCCTGTCATCATCCTCGTTGTCCTCACAATTCTGTTCACATGTGTCTATCGATTCACGTCATGGGGGCGGCATGTTTTTGCGGTCGGGGGCAACGAACAGGCGGCGAAACTGACCGGCGTGCCGGTCGAACGCATCAAGCTGTCGGTCTATATGCTGAGCGGCCTCATGGCAGGTCTCGCGGCGATCCTGATGATCAGCTGGCTGGGCTCGGTGACCAATGCGCTGGGGGTCGGGGTCGAACTTCAGGTGATCACCGCGACGGTGATCGGCGGCGCCAATCTGATGGGTGGCGAGGGGACGGCCTATGGTGCGCTGATCGGTGCGGCGCTGATGGAGGTCATTCGCAACAGCCTACTGCTGGCGGGAGTCGATCCTTATTGGCAGGGAACGTTCAATGGCGTGTTCATTATTCTGGCGGTTCTGCTCGGGCGGATCCGCGCCAACAAGTCGAATTGACCGGATCTCGATCCGGATACAAACGTGTCGAAGACACGGTAACTAAGGGAGGAAGACCAATGAAAAGACTGATTTTGGCCTCGATGGCGGCGGCATACCTTGCCTCGCCACTGGCCGCGCAGGCGGAGGATCTGACCTTCGCGCTTGTGCCCAAGGCGATGAACAACCCGTTCTTCGATTTGGCGCGCGACGGCTGCATGAAGGCGCAGGAAGAGATCGATGGCGTCGAATGCCTGTATATCGGCCCGGGCGAGCACACCGAGCAGGAGCAGATCCAGATCGTCCAGGATCTGATCACCCGCGGTGTCGACGGCATCGCCGTCGCCCCGTCCAACGCGCCGGCCATGGCCCGCGTGCTGCGTAGCGCCCAGTCCGCCGGCATCCCGGTCATCACCTGGGATTCCGATCTGCTGGATGCAGACAAGGGCCTTCGCGTCTCTTATGTCGGCACGAAGAACTACGACATCGGCGTCAACCTGGCCAATCTGACCATGGAACTGAAGCCCGACGGCGGGTCGATCTGCATCCAGTCCGGCGGTGCGGCTGCGGCCAACCACAACGAGCGCATGCAGGGCATCCGGGACACGATTTCCGGTGCCATGTCGTCCTCGCCTCCCGGCAATCGCCTGACCGGTGAGAATGGCTGGACCGAGGCCGATGGCTGCCCGCTCTACACCAATGACGACTTCCCGCTGTCGGTTAAGCAGATGGGTGACATCCTCGCGGCAAAGCCCGATCTCGATGCTTTCGTGCCGACCGGCGGTTTCCCGCAATTCGTGCCAGCCGCGTACCGGCAGGTTGCGGAAAGCAATGTCGACCGCATCAAGAGCCTCGGCCTGGCGCTGGTCGTCGCCGACACCCTGCCGATGCAGATGGACATCCTGCGGGACGGTCTGAGCCACGGCCAGGTCGGCCAGCGGCCCTATGAGATGGGCTATCGGGCGATGTTCATCCTGCAGGACATCGTCGCCGGCAAAGAGGTTGCCGACCCGATCTACACCGGGCTTGACGTCTGCACGCCGGAGAATATCGACAGCTGCCTATCCGGCTGAGGTCGATTCTGACGCCCGGTTCGCGCCGGGCGCCCGGACCGGACCGGCCGTCCCCTGGCTATCGCGCCACTTCGCGAGACAGCTTGGGGCGGCCGGCGTCGGATCATTCGAATGCGAGGATCGAGCCGATGTTTGTCCGCTTCGCGCATCTCGACGTAAAGCCGGACCGCTGGTCGGATGCCGTTACGCTGTTTCGGCAGACGATCTTTCCGATGCTGGAAGGTGAAGCCGGCTTCATGCGGTCGTTCTGACCGGCGATGGCGGCGGCAAAGCGGTCATGATGACCATGTGGCAGAACGAAGAGCATGTCCGGACCTACGAGGCCAGCGGCGAGGCCGCGCGGCTGATGGACCCATTCCGGGAAATGTTCGCCTCACCGCCCGACATTGTCGGCTATCCCGTCGTCTTCGACCGCGAATTCTGATCGGTACCGGCGATCGCGATCGATCGATTGGGCATTCCTGCTGGATCGTTTTCCGATCTAACGGCACCGGCCCGCTCCCCCGCCCGGCCACCCACTGAGGATACTGACGCTGGGTGGCCGGGCGGGGGAGCGGGCCGGTGCCGATTCCGCGTGAGCGGATAATGCTCTGGTCGCCGGGTTACGGGCCGGCCGCGATTTCCGCCGCCAGGGCCGACATGGTGATCTGGCGTTGGGTCCTGATCGGCATGCGATTATGCGATTAGCCGCCGCCCATCTTGAATTCAGTGACGCGAAAGATCCTCTGCGCGGAAATCCCTGTCCATCAATGTTCCCCGGTTCCCGAAGAGTGCGATGAAGCCCTTTGCCGACAGATAGGCGCCGAGCACGAGCACCGCCCAGATCGCCACCAATACGGAAAAGCTGACGACATTGTTGAGGACGGGAAGGGCCCCAAGCAGGAATGCGCCGGTCCAGGCGGCGGCCGACACCGCGCCGCTGAGCAGGCAAAGCCGCCCTATCCGGGATGTCAGGAGATGGCTGCAATCGCTCATACCCGCGACCTGCTTGAGCACATGGTGGTGAAGCAGGTATCCGTTGACTGTCAGGATGCATACCAGGGCCAGCTTGGCGTAGATCTTCGGGTTGCTCAGCTTCTCAGGCGAGAAGACCGCGTAATGCACCAGAAATCCGCACCCGGTGACCCACAGTATCACCAGCCCGACGATCACGTATCTCGTTGCGAAGTCGAACAGCGCACCGGACATGAACGACCGGTAGCGGTCCCAGGATTTTCCCGCGATCGAGAGAACACAGCCGCCATCGAGATAAAGGGTCGTGCCAAGCCCGAGAACCAAGCCGACGAGGTGGCCCAGGGAGAGAACGGCCTTGGAAAGTCCTTCGATTCCGTGATCCAGTAATACCTGTTCCATCTTCAATGCTCTCAGGTTGTGCGTAATATCTGGTGCCTGATCGGATGTCGCTCCGATCTCAAATTGAGCCGCTGGCCGTTCGGCGCAGCGGCTCTTTTGGGTCCATGATCAATCAGCCTGTTCGGTCCCGGGAAAAACTCGGAACCGATAATCGCGGAAGGTATATAAAATTTTATGTAAATACAACTGAAATTATAAACGATCTCTCCAATGCGCGGATTCCCATGGGTTTCGTGCGTCGGCTAACGGTTCGTTAACCAAGTTCCTTAACAATTCGGATTAGTTTCAACCCGCACCGGCGGAGCCTGATCGATGCATGCGCTGCGACTCGTAAACACGTCCCAGGTGTTCAATCGCCGGAAGTCCAAACGTTGCCCGCTGGATCGCAAGACCACGGCGCAGGTTAGGGCAGGCGGTGGTCTTTATGGCTGCAACATCGAGGATATCTCGCTGGGCGGAGCGCGTTTGAAGTTCGAGGACTCGGTTCCGGAAGGGCTCGAGATGGTGCTTGAGCATGCCGTCGCCGGACGCTTTGCCGGGAAGATCGTGTGGACCAAGGGAAATGTCGGCGGGTTCCAATTCGATCGACCGGAGCAGCCATTGGAGCGGGAACTTCAATGTGTCGCCTTGATGGTTGGCAGCGACGACACCCAGCCCCTTCGCCGTCCGGTCCCTTAGATCGATCGGGGTACTGTCGGCCCTATTACGCCGATGGCCGATACCAGCCGGATCGGCAAAAGCTTAGCGGCACCTGAAATAGTACTGGGTGCGGTCATCTCCAACATCGGCGGCGATATACATCACGGCCGACTGCCGTACGTCCGCGCAAATCGAATTCGCACGTGACTGGGCCGGCCCGAGCGAACCGCTCGCGCGGTCGACGATGACGGAGAATTGCATATAGGGCTGGGGAATTTCGCCCTCCCGGAACACCGGCGCCGCTTTTTCTCCGCAGCCGGCGATCAGCGCGAACAGCGCCAGTGAGATCGCATATCGGCGGCGTGTTGGGGAATGTACTCGACGGTACTCCATGGGGCTGTCCCATCTGCCTTGGGCTGTCCCGACCAGCGGCGACCCTTATCGCGGCATTCGGAAAGTTTGCGTCCTTTACCATTGGCGACGGTTCTTATTATTTCATAAATCCCGACGGCAAATTTCTGTTAACGCATGGTTAATCCCCGCTGGCCTATTCGTTGTATCTGGTACCCAATCTGAGCGCGGGCGGTGGGTTCGGCCCCCCGACGTCCGTCGGCGTAGAATGTTGGCCGAGAGGGCGTAGCCGCATGAGAGTCCTGGCTTTTGTCTCTACAGCCACGGGCGCCGGCAAGACGACGCTGGCAGCCCACACGGCGGTTCAGGCGCACCGATGCGGCGCCGGCCCGGTTGCCATGATCGATGTGGATCCGCGCGGCGATCTGGCCCATTGGCGAGAGGCCCGCAACGGTCCGGGGCCGACCCTGGTCGAGGTGGAGAAACCGGACATGGCCGCCGCGCTTGCCTCGCTGAAGAGCGAGAAGAACGGTTTGGTGATCGTCGATACGCCACCGGAAATCGATTCCGCAGTGGAAACCGTACTCGGTTTCGCCGATTTGGTGGCCATTCCCGTACGCCCGGGCCAATACGATCTGCAGGCCGCTGGCACCACCGTCGAACTCCTCGACCGGCTTGGGCTTCGTCATGTGTTCGTGGTCAATGGCGGTTCGCCGAGCGCCGATATCACGGCTGAATCGGTTATGGCCCTGTCACAGCACGGCTCGGTCTCCACGGCCATTGTTCCCGCCAGCAGTGAATTCGCCCAGCGCATGGTCAGCGGCCAGACCGTTTTCGAGGCCCAGAACCAGGACATCCTGTCCGAGGAAGTCGGGCGCCTGTGGGACTATCTCGACCGTCGGCTGGTGGTCGGCGGGCCATCCTCGGTGCCGCTGATCACCGAGAAGGAGCGCAAGGAGCCCAGGCGGTTCCCGCGCTGGGATTTCGATCAGCCGGCCACGCTGGTCTTCGGCGAGAAACGGTTCCCCTGCACGGTGAACGACATTTCCGCCGGCGGCGCTCTGGTCTTTGGCAAGAAACTTCCGGGTGTCGGTGAGACGGTGGCGATCGACATCGCCCATGTCGGCCGGTTGAATGCCGAGGTGGCGCACCACACGGATAACCGCATCGGGCTGAAATTCATCATCGGCGCCCAGCAGCAATGGACCTTGGTCCGGCACCTATCCGACATGATCGAGGCAAGCCGCCGGGCATATGTATCGGCGCCTTAAGGACGCCGCCTAGCGGAATCGCACCTCGGCTCGGCCGAGACCGTCGACTTCGACGATCACCGTATCGCCGGCGGACAGCCAGCAGGTTTTCACCACGCTACCCAACATCACGATGGAACCGGCGCCCAGCCGACGATCCCGCGCCTGGCCGGTCTCGGCGAGCCAGGCGAGCGCCCGCAGCGGATGCCCCAGAATGTCGGCGCCTCGACCGGTCCCGGCGCTCTCGCCGTTGATTTCCATCCGCCCCGCCACGGCCGCCAGATCCAGCCGCTGCCAATCGGTGACCGGTGGCGCCAGGACGCAGCCGGCATGGAAGAAATCGTCTCCGATCAGGGTTGGCGTGTCGATGGCCCGGAAGTCGCGGTAGCGGTCGTCGACGATCTCGATCGCCGCCATGCACGACTCCACGCAGGCGGCCAATTCATCGATGTCGACAGGTGAGGGGGACTCCGGGAGTGGCCCGGCGAGCCGCACCGCGATCTCGCATTCGACGCCGACACGGCGGTAGTCGGCGTAGCGAAGCTCTGCCGGCGTATCGTGAACCCCGCTTCGATAGATCGTGCCGGCGCAAGGCTGGTCGATCTTCATATAGGCCTGCATGACCGACGTGGTGCAGCCGATCTTCGCGCCGGCAACCGCCCCCATGCCGCCGTCGCTCAGCTGGCGTGCAAGGGCGGCCTGGATCGCATAGCCTTCCGCTTCATCGGCCGGTCGACAGCGCTGCGGCAGCCCGTCGAATGCGTCCGCTGTCCGACGATTGGCGGTCAACAACGCCACCGCCTGCTCTAATCCTGCCGCGTCCAACCGACTTGCCCCTTTTTTCCAATCGTAGCCCCAGTTTGACAGGTCGTGTGGCGCGACGGCAATGCCGCCAGGCTCTAAGATCATATCGTGCCAGCATGCCAGCCAGGAACGCGCGATGAATTTTCATATCCTCACCCCCGACGCCCAATACGCCGATGACGCGGTGGTGGAACGGCGAACTGCCGGCGATCTGTTCCGGTTCGACATCCATCGCCGACGCGATGCGGCGGGGGTATCGGAGGAAAGCTTTGCGGCGTGCGACGGCTTGCTGGTGTGGCACGAAATCACCGTAGATGCCGGGGTAATCGCGCGGATGCCGCGCTGCCGGGTGATCGTTCGGGCCGGGGCGGGGTTCGATAATATCGATTTGGAGGCCGCCGGGGCCGCCGGAATCGCGGTCGCCAATACCCCCGATTACGGCACCAGCGAAGTTGCCGACCACGCCATCGCGCTGATGCTGTCCCTGACCCGCGGCATCGCCCGCTATCACGAGGTGCTTAGTGCCGACCCGATCGGCGGTTTCGATGTGACGACGGCGCCGCTGGTTCGCCGGATTCGTGAGCGCACCCTGGGCATTGTCGGTCTCGGCCGCATCGGCACGGCGACCGCCCTGCGCGCCAAGGCCTTCGGCATGCGGATCGTCGCTTACGATCCCTACGTCCCGCGCGGCCACGAAATCGCTGTCGGAGTCGACCGTGTCGAGCGTCTGGAAGATTTGCTGGGGCAGAGCGACATCGTCAGCGTTCATACGCCGCTGACCGAGGAGACCCGGAATATGGTTGACGCCCGGGCGCTTGCCGCCATGCAGCCCCATGCGATCCTGGTCAACACCGCGCGTGGCGCCATCATCGATATCGACGCGCTGCACGACGCCCTGAAGCAAGGGACGATCGGCGGCGCCGCGCTCGACGTGCTGCCAGTTGAACCGCCGCCGGATCCGCTGCCGCCCCTGATCCGCGCCTATGCCGACAAGGCGGACTGGCTCGCCGGCCGGTTCGTGTTGACTCCCCATGCCGCTTGGGGCAGCCCGGAGAGTGCTGAAGATGTGCGCCGCAAATCGGTCGAGACCCTGATCGCCCATCTGCGCGACGGGGAGTCGAGGAACTGCGTGAACCTGGAATTCCTGGATATGGCGCGGCGGGGGTAGGGCACGCTTCAGCGAGAATTCGCGCTGGCGGCCCGGTCCCCATACTTCGACAGGCTCAGCATGAGGACCTTGTTTTGCAGGGTCGTACGTTTACCCGATATGCAACGATTTCCATGCTGAAATTAGATCCTCATGCTGAGCCTGTCGAAGTATGGGGATCGGGCCATCAGGCACGATGCCACCGGTTGCTTCAGCGCTTCGTCGCCCTGACCGAAAACGCCAGCGGCAAGGATGGAACCTCCGGTGGCAGCCGCTCCGTCCCGTCTTCATCCGTGACCATCGACGGGAACAGTTTCCAAACCAGCCGGTCGTGTTCGTGCAGGAAGTCGAGGGTCAGCCCCGCATCGATCAGGGCGGTAACCACCTCGCCAATCGGATGGATCCATTCATAGCTGCGGCTATTCTTCAGCGTGTCCGTGTCGCCGGTGTAGGTGGTCTGGTCATCGAACGTTAGCGGCTCGGAACCCTGGAAATAGGGATAGGTGGGAACCAATCGGCCGTCCTCGACCTGCTCGAGGGCCAGCACCGCCGGGTGCCCTTCCAGAAGGTACAGATACCCGCCGGGCGCCAGGAAATGGGCGACGATCTCCGCCCAGCGGCGGATGTCCGGCAGCCAGTTGATGGCGCCCCAGGTCACATAGACCACATCGAATTGACCATCGATCAGCTCAGGCGCGTCGTGCAGATTGCCTTCGACGAACGTGCCGGGCACGCCGGTTTCCGCCGACAGGGCCCGCGCCGCCGCGACGGCTCTGGGCGCAAAATCCAAACCGGTGACGGTCGCGCCTCGGCGAGCCAGGCTCAGCGTGTCGAGACCGAAATGACATTGCAGATGGAGGAGATTTTTGCCGGTCACGTCGCCGATCTCGGCGGCTTCGATCGGCGCCAGAACCTCGGCGCCGTTGCGAAACTCATCCAGGCGATAGGCACCGGTCGTCGACTTCGTGTGGATGCCGACGACCTCGTCCCACCGTCGTCGGTTTGCCTCGAAATATTCGTCCATTGCCAGGGCCTCGATCAAGCGCGGGCGGCATGGCCGCCGGAATTCCGCGCCTGTTTAGGCTGCCTTGGCGCCGTAATACAAGGTCACCGTGTGCTGCGCCTCGGCGAAGAACAGCCAGCGCTCGACCACGACACCGGCGCTGCCGGCGATCGCCGCGATGAGCGCCATAGCGGCTCCGGCCACCCCGCCGGTGATCGCCGCGACCGGCAGCAACGCCGCGGGCAACAGCAATCCGGAGATCACCGCCAGCCGGCGCAGCTTGTCCGCATGTTTGCGGGCAACCCGGTATCCCATTTCGGTTAGCAGGTAATTGTCCTGGGTGTGAGGCGGGTCCAGCATGCGGACCGCGCCGATATGGCCCAGCCCGGTGGCGCTTTCGATGGTGCTGGTGGCCGGTGCGCGGCGTAGATCGCGCCAGTAGAGACCCTTCAGGATCCAGGCAAGCGCGGTCAGCACGATGGCGGCAATCGCCGTCCATTGGCCGGTCATGCCGAAAGCGGCGGCCAGGGCGTGCAGCCACAGGGCGCCGGTCGCCATGGCGAATCCCAGGAATACCGGCGGCACCATGCCATGATGCCAGTGCCGGATCGGCTTCAGGGACGCGTAGATCATGCTGGTGCAATACACCGTCACCAACGCCAGCGCGGCGGTCACGATACCGCACAGAGACCAAAGCCCGTCGGTGTCTTCAAGGAACACCCAGCCGATTCCCAATAGCCCAGCCGGCCCATAGGTCACCACCGCCATCACGCCCTCACGGGACAGCCAGGACGAGCGCCATTGCGAGAGGGCCCGCCAGGCCCGCTCCGGATGGCCGAGATGGAATGTGGAGGACAGCAGCCCGGCGGTGATCAGCCCCAGGGACGCGCCCATGCCGACCAGGCCGAACCATCGGTCGGCCGGCAGAAGCCCCAAGGCGGCTCCGAGGCCGAGCAGGACCAGCAGCCCGTATCCAGCGCCGGAAGCGGTGGTGAAGAAGATGATCGAGATTGCTGGATGCATGGGCTTACTTCGAAAGGGGCGATTTCGAAAGACCCCTCACCCTCCCGCTTCGCGAGTCCCTCCCTCTGCCGCAAGGGGAGAGGGGTTTCCATGCCGGCATCGGTGTTGTTTCCCTCTCCCCTTGCGGGAGAGGGAGGGACCCGGCGCGAAGCGTTGGGAGGGTGAGGGGGCTACGCATGACTCTTCACCTAGTCCGACAACACGGTGTCGAGCCAGCCCAGGAAACCGCCCTCGGGGGATGCGGTTTCCAGCCGGGCCGGTGCGGCGCCATTGGAGCCGCCGTCGGTGCCTTTGCGCCGTGGTCGGGGCGGCAGGTATTTGTTGGTCGGCCGGTAGCCCATCTCCGCCATCAGGTCGAAGCCGCCGCGCTCGGCGACAAGCTGCGACACCGGCGAGTTGGCATCGGCCAGATCGCCGAAATGCCGGGCGCTGGCCGGGCAGGTGGCGACGCAGGCGGGCTGGCGCTCCTCTTCGGGCAAGTTCTCGTTGTAAATACGGTCGATGCACAGGGTGCATTTTTTCATCACCCCCTCGGACGCATCCAACTCCCGCGCGCCATAGGGGCAGGCCCAGGCGCAGAGCCCGCAGCCGATGCAGCGATCCTCGTCGACCAGCACGATGCCGTCCTCGGCGCGCTTGTAAGAGGCGCCGGTCGGGCAGACGGTGACGCAGGCCGCATCCTCGCAATGCAGGCAGGATTTCGGGAAATGCACCGTCTGTCCGTCGGCGCCGTCGCCGGCCTCGAAGCTGTGCACCCGGTTGAGCCAGGAGCCTGAAGGATTTGATCCATAAGGGTTTTGGTCGGTCAGTGGTGCCGGATAGCCGCCGGTGTTCCATTCCTTGCACGCCACCACGCAGGCATGGCAGCCCACGCAGGTGTCCAGATCGATGACCAGGCCAAGGCGCTTGGCCGGCGGTGTCGCGGGCAGGCTGGTCATCGGCTCGGCCCCTTCGGCGCGCCGTAACGCCATTCCCCAGGCGACGGTGGCAGGCCGGGCGGTCGCGGAAGCGGGGCCATCTCGAATTCGGCGACCTCCTCCGCCGTCGCTTTCTCCAGACGGACCTTGAGGTCGTACCAGGCCGCCTGTCCGGTCACCGGATCGGCGTTGGAATGGCAGTAGCCATTGGCGTCCGGCGGCAGCAATTCATGGATCAGCGGGTTCAGCAGGAAGCCCTCCTTGGCCTCCGGCGCGCCGGGATCCAGCCCCCAGGTGCCGCCGCGCTTGCCGATCGCGTTCCAGGTCCACACGGTGTGGTCGTTGACGCCCTCCATGGCGCGGATGCGGGCCTTCACCTTGCCATGCCGGCCGATCACCCAGACCCAGTCGCCATCGTCCAGGCCGGATTTGTCGGCCAGGGCGCGCGGGATGTAGAGCGGGTTGCTGCCATGGATCTGCCGCAGCCAGGCGTTCTGCGAACCCCAGCTATGGTACATCGCCATCGGCCGTTGGGTGACGGCATGCAGCGGCAGATTGCCGTGCGCTTCTGCCGCCTCGATGTCGAAGGGCCGGTACCAGAAGGGCAGGGGATCGAAATACGTCTCGACCCGTTCGCGCTTGCTTTCCGGCGGCTGCACCGGCCCGTGGCCGCGCGCCGACAGGCGGAATTTCTGCAGCACCTCGCTGTAGATCTGCATGACGATCGGCGCGGCATGGTCGATCAGCCCGAGCGATACCGCACGCTCCAGATAGGCCTTGTTGGCGAATTTGAAAAACTTCTCTTCCGGCTCGAAATGGTGTTGCCAGAAACAGCCATTCTCGATGTAGCGGTCGAGCTGGTTGGGGTTCACCTCGCCACGACCGGATTTTGACCCGTCGGCGCCGCGCCATCCGGCCAGCGGGCCGATGCCGGGCTTGCGTTCGTGATTGACGATGTAGTCGCTGTATCCGCCGGGATATTTTGCGCCGCCGTCCTCGTTGGTGAAGCCCGGCAGGCCAATCTTGGCGCCCAGCGCGATCAGCACATCCTGGAAGGGCCGCACGTCGCGATCCAGCTCGACCACCGGCTGGCGGATCGAATCCGCCACTCCGTCGGCCTCGCAGATCGGCCGGTCGAGCAGGGAGATGCAGTCCCAGCGCTCCAGATAGGTGGTGTCCGGCAACACCAGATCCGCATAGCCCACCATCTCGGAATTGAAGGCGTCCGCATAGATGATGTGCGGGATCTTGTACTCGCCGGTGATCGGATCGCGGTCGGTCAGCATGGCGGCGGTATCGGTGGAATTCATCGACGAATTCCAGGCCATGTTCGCCATGAACAAGAACAGGGTATCGACCGGATACGGGTCGGCTCGCCAGGCATTGCTGATGACCATGTGCATCATGCCGTGCACGGCCAGGGGCGAATCCCAGGAGAACGCCTTGTCGATCCGGCTCGGGCTGCCGTCCGGCTCTACCAGCAGATCTTCAGGCCCCGTTGGAAAGCCGAGCGGCATGCCGGGAATCGGTGTGTTCGGCGCCACCTGCTCGGATCGGCCGGTGGGTTTCGGGCCGGGCGGGATCGGCTTGGGGAAGGGGGGCTTGTAGCGGAAGCCGCCGGGGCAATCGATCGCTCCCAGCAGGATCTGCAGCAGATGCAGCGCCCGGCAGGTGTGGAATCCGTTGGCATGGGCGGAGATGCCACGCATGGCGTGGAAGCTGACCGGACGGCCGATCATCCGCTCGTGCCGCCGCCCGGTCCAATCGGTCCAAGGCTGCTCGATGACTACCGTCTCTTCGAAGGCGGCATGGGCGATTTCCGCCGCCAACCGGCGGATGGTGTCCGCCGACACGCCCGTTTCGCCGGCGACCGCATCGGGCGCGTAGCGGTCTTCCAGGCAGCGCCGCGCCAGCAACTCGAAGGCCGGCACCGCCTCTCGGCCATCCTCGAGCTTGAACCGGCCCTTGAAGGCCATGTGGTCCGGCGGCGGCGAAGCGGAAACCAGCGCCCCAGCCGCCCCGGCCTTCCCATCCCAGCACAAGGGCTTGCCCTCGGCGTCGCGGGCGAACAACCCGTCATCGGCCGCGCCCGGATCCTGGATCACCAGCCAGCCTGCATTGGTGTAGCGGCCCAGATACTCCAGATCGACCTTGCCGGCGCTCAGCAACTCATGGATCAGCGCGTGGATCAGCAGCCCGTCGGTGCCCGGGGTGATGCCGATCCATTCATCGGCGATGGCCTGATAGCCGGTACGCACCGGGTTGACCGAGACGAATTTCGCGCCCTGGGCCTTCAGCTTGCCCAGGCCGATCTTGATCGGGTTGCTGTCATGATCCTCGGCGACGCCGAACATCATGAAATAGCGGGTGCGCTCCCAGTCCGGCTCGCCGAATTCCCAGAACGAGCCGCCGGTGGTGTACAGGCCGGCCGCCGCCATGTTCACCGAACAGAAGCCGCCATGGGCGGCGTAGTTCGGGGTGCCGAACTGGCTGGCCCACCAGCCGGTCAGGGCCTGGGACTGGTCGCGGCCGGTGAAAAAGGCGAGCTTGCGCGGGTCGGTCTTGCGGATATCGCCGAGCCAGCCGGCGGCGATCTCCAGCGCCTCGTCCCACTCGATCTCTTCGAACGCCCCGGTGCCGCGCTCGCCGATGCGCTTCAGCGGCTTGCGCAGCCGGGACGGCGAAACCTGGGTCATGATCCCGGCCGAACCCTTGGCGCACAGCACGCCCCGGTTCACCGGATGATCGCGATTGCCCTCGATGAAGCGGACCGCACCATCCTTCAGATGCACTTTGATGCCGCAGCGGCAGGCGCACATGTAGCAGGTGGTCGTCTTGACCTCGTCGGAGATCGGCGGCGAGGTGTCGAGGCGGGGTTGGCGGGCGGGAATGGCGACTCTCCCTGAGCACCGGAAAGAGGCCGCGATGGTAACCGCGCGCCCTTTGGCCCGCACGGGTTTTTACGGCTGGCGCTATTGTTTTTTTCGATCTGGATGCGCGTGTTAGCGGCGAAGTGCGAGAGCGTCGAAAATGAGACCGCTCGCAGGGCTGCAGTCTTCCTCCCTTGTCATTCCCGCGAAGGCGGGAATCCACGAGATGTCGGGATCGGCTGGGTTCCCGCCTTCGCGGGAATGACGGGAAAGGAAGGGGTGGGAGGTTGCGAATTTCCCGCCCAAGTCTTCCGCCCTCACCAGAACTCCCGAGAATAACCTGTTGATTTCGCCGGTCTGCCGTAGAACAATACAATTAACGGAAAATTAACCGTATGCGCGATGAGCGCATGCCGGTGCCGCTGTAAAGCGAACACGACAGGAGGTCGTCGATGAGCCACCGACAGGGATTCGGTTTAGTTGTTATTGTGTTGGCCGCTCTCGGTATGGCCGCTCTCGGTATCGCCGTTGGAGCGGGCGCTCCGGCCTGGGCGCAGAATCGCAGCCCCGACTATGACAGCCTCCTGGAATTGCTGGCCAACGCGCCGGATACGCCCCGGGTCCGTGCGGCGCAGATCATGGCCGATTATGTCGACTATCGCGCTCTGGAGATCGCCGCCGATGCGCCGCGGCCCGGCAGCCTTGAAGACCTCGACGCGCTGGGCGATGCAGAATTCGCATCCTGGTCAGCGGCCCTGTCGCGGGTCGAGTTCGATCCGCTCTACGTCGCCGACGAGTTGCCGGGCGAAAGCCTGGCGCGGGCGTTGCCGACGGCGACCAGCGCCTTCCGCCGGCTGCCCGAAGTACTCGGCGTGGATTGGCTCGAAATCGATCGGGCGCTGGCCATCGGCGGCCCACCGGCCAGCGGCATGCTTTTGGGTGGCGGCCCCGGATTGACGGATCTGCGGACCATCGCGCCGGCCTTGGCTGAGCGGGAATTCGAAGTCCAGCAGAATGGCGGCGTACTGGTCTGGCACCGGTTCAACGATCGTGAAATCCGCACCGCCGCCATCGAAGCGGCGGGCGCCCTTGGCAGCCGGAGCACCGATCCCTTCGGAATCCAGCAGGGCCATGCGGCACGGATCGTGACCCTGCCCGGCGTGTTGGCGGGCAGCAGCGATTGGGCGATGATCGACGATATCGCGGCCACCGCGCGCGGCACCGTACGCTCCCTGGCCGATGACGGCGATTTTCGTGCGGCGGCCGCCGCGATCACTGATCGTGGCCGTTTCGACGGTGCGCTGTTGCGCGCCATCTTCACCCGGCGCGAATTCACCGCCTTCAGCGTCAGCCTCAATAAGCTTGGCCCGACCGCTGACATTGACCAACGCGAGGCCTTTGCCGAAATCCTGCAGGGCCGCCTGCCCGGTCAGTTGCCGCCCTACCGGCTCGCGGTCATGGCCGACCGCCAAGATGACGGACAGGAAGTCGCCTTGGTGGCATTGGTCTACGACCGGCCGGACCAGGCGGCAGCCGCGGCCAACGCGGTCACCAGCCGGGTCGCCAGCTATGTGCCGCTGTCGCGCAAGATCGCGCTCGGCGCCGCGTTCGACCTGACGGTCGCGTCGCATGTCTTCGAGGCGGTCCCCGGCGGCCGCTCGGTGGCCGTGGTCACCCTGCGCGGCGGCAAGGCGGATGACGATCGTCCGGGCCGGTTGTTCCGCACCTTGCAGACCGGCTTCTTCTTCCTGGAGCCGGAGTTCCTGATCGTCTCCTCGGAATAGAACCGCCTGGGGCGCATTGCCCCGGGACCGAATTTCGTGCCGCTATGTGAAGGGCGCCCATCCGGGCGTCCTTTGCGATTCCGGGGCATATGACCCCAACGGTCGATCATTCAACACAAAAACTTTGGATTGAATGATCTATTTTCACACCTAATCTGTGTTTATTGAAAAAATTCACGGCAGCTTGTGCCAAGAGGGTGGGGAAGTGTCGAAAATCTATGTGCTTCACGAGAATGCGGCGTGGCTGTCACCCCTGCGCCAAGCCTTCGCCGTCCAGGGCTTACCCTATGAGGAATGGTTTCTCGACCAGGGTGTGATCGACCTTGCGGCAACGCCGCCGCAAGGCGTGTTCTACAATCGCATGAGCGCGTCCTCTTTCACCCGCGACCATCGTCACGCGCCGGAACTGACCGCCGGTGTGCTCGCCTGGCTCGAGGCCCACGGCCGGCGGGTGGTGAACGATGGCCGGGCGCTTGAGCTGGAGGTCAGCAAAGTCAGGCAATATGCCGCACTGTCCGCCCACGGCATCCGAACGCCACGCAGTATCGCCGCGGTCGGCGGCGACGCGGTGATCGACGCCGTGCGCAGATTTGGCGCCGGCCCGGTCATCCTGAAGCCCAATCGCGGCGGCAAGGGTCATGGCGTGCTGCTGTTCGACACCGCCGAAGCACTCATCGATCATGTGCGGTCGGATGCCTACGAGCCACCGGTCGATGGCGTGGCATTGGTACAGGAGTATATCAAGGCGCCGGCGCCCTTCATCACCCGGGCCGAATTCGTCGGCGGCCGGTTCCTGTATGCGGTTCGGGTCGACACGTCGCTCGGCTTCGAGCTTTGCCCGGCCGATGCCTGCACGGTCGATGGCGGGCCGCCGGTGCCGAAATTCACCATCGTCGACACTATCGACCGCAATCTTCAGGAGCAATACGAACGGTTCCTGGCCGCCAATGGCATCGAGGTCGCCGGCATCGAGTTCATCGTCGATGGCGACGGCACGATCTTCACATACGACATCAACACGAATACGAACTACAATCCCGATGCCGAGGCGCGGGCGGGCCGCTCCGGCATGGGGGCCCTGGCGCGCTTCCTCGGCGACGAACTGGCGCGGCTGGAGGAAATTCGCGCCGCCGTCTGAACGCCGCCTAAGCGGTGCACAGGAGATGGGGCACATGGACGCGCCGCAGGACGAGTCCGACGCGACGCCTGCCCGTTGGGCGGAATTGGCGGATTGGCGCCGACGGATCTCCGAACTCTACGCTCAAGTCCGGGCCGCCGCCGATCCGGTGGCGTCCTGGTGGCATTGGCGATCCGAACGCGACCGGCTGTTCCAGCATCACCCGCAATCGCCGCTCTCGGTGATCGGAAAGGCAGCCTTCAAGGGGCTACCCTATTTCGACTATGACCCGCGCTATCGCTTTCATCTGGCCTTGACCTCGCTGGACCGGCCCAAGTCGGTGCAGATCGACCTTGGCGCCGATGGCACGATCTCCTTGCAGCCATTCGCACGCACCGAAGGTCTGGCGCAGGCGCTGGGCGGTGAGCTGACAGTCTATTGGATTCGGGGCTATGGCGGCGGGCTGTTCCTGCCTTTCAGCGACGCCAGCTCAGGCAAGGAAACGTTCGGTGGTGGCCGCTATGTGCTGGACAGTATCAAGGGCGCCGATTTGGGTTTCGCGGAGGGCCGGCTGACCGTCGATTTCAACTTCGCCTACAACCCGTCCTGCGCCCACTATCCGGGCTGGACCTGCCCGCTGTCGCCGCCCGAGAACCTGCTGCCGGTAGCGATCGCGGCCGGCGAGCAGACTTCCGATTAGGTCCGAAACTTCAACGCTCTGGGCAGGTTTGGGTGCATTGGCACCGTGGCTCAATATCCGTAAGTATGGGTTGAGTAAATTAGAGGTTCTATATAAGGATAATAGCATATCTACGCCGACTCTACATAAGATAGAGAAGTTCCGGGAACTGCTCTCGAAATAGTTGGCTGCCCGGTGATCACAGTGGGTTGATGCCGCCGCCAGGGTGCTCGTGACATGACGAGAACACCGCGGTCGTCGCGATATTTGATACGCCCCTCTGTCGAGCAAGGTGCCCGATGATCCCGGTCCCATTCAATGAGCAGTTCCGGCTTGCCATTCTGGAGCATTTCAATGTGCTCGACGTCGAGCCGGAAGAGCGCTTCGACCTCATCACCCGGTTGGCGTCTCGCTGCTTCGATGTCCCGATCGCGGTGATCTCGCTGGTGGATTCCGCACGGCAATGGTTCATCTCACGAACCGGCCTGGACGAGCTGGAAACGCCCCGGGAGATATCGTTCTGCGGCCATGCGATCATGAACAAGGACGTGTTCGTCGTTCTGGATGCCGCCAGAGACCAGCGGTTCGCGGAGACTCCGCTCGTCACCGGCGAGCCGAAGATCCGGTTCTACGCAGGCGCGCCGCTAATCACCGCCAAGGGGTTTCGGCTGGGCACTTTGTGCCTCATCGACCGGAAGCCGCACAATGCGTTTGGCGCGTCGGAAATGGCCACTCTCACCGACCTTGCGGCGATCGTGATGCGGGAAATGTATTGCGGGCATCTCAGCCACGGCGGCGGCGCTCTCGCGGAACCGACCCGCTGGCCGGATGCCGGCGGCCTATCGCCGCGGGGTACCGATATACCGGCATTCGAAAAGGATGCGGCCCAAAGGGCGCAGATGCTGTTCATCGCGTCTCTCTCGCACGAGCTGCGAACGCCGTTAAACGCCATCATGGGGTTCAGCGAAGCGCTTGAGAGGGAGTTGTTCGGGCCGATCGACAATGAGAGATATCTCCAATATGCGCGGCACATCAATGCCAGCGGCGCTCATCTGGCGCGGTTCGTGGATTCGGTGCTCGACTATGTAAGGGCCGAGAAGGGTGAGGTATCCGCCCATGACGAGTGGGTCGATATCCCGGCGATCATGCGTGATTGCCAGACCATGTTCATCGAACAGACGCGCAGAGCGGATCTCCACTTCGTCATGACCACACCGGAGGATCTGCCATTGCTCAAGGCCGACCCGCAATTGGTCATGCAGATGCTGGTCAATCTGGTCGGGAACGGTATCAAGTTCACCAAAGCAGGCGGCGAAATCCGTGTAGCGGCCGGTTTGGAGCCGGAAGGTGGCCTGATCGTTTCGGTTGCTGATTCCGGGATCGGCATCGCCGCGAAGGATTTGCAGACCTGCCTGGTGCCGTTCGGACAGGTCGGCAATGCAACCACCCGGACGCAGGGCGGAACCGGTCTAGGGCTTTCGCTGGCCAGCCAGTTCATGAGGCTGCACGACGGAGAGCTGACCTTGGAGAGCGAGCCCGGGGTTGGGACAACGGTGCGCCTTCATTTTCCGGCATACCGTTCCGAATAGACCGTCCGGCGCGATCACGGCCGCCCATTTCAATGGCCGAGATGCACGGACCGGTGCCGGATCGGATGAGCCCAGCCTCAACTGATCCAGAGCGATACGGCTTCAGCCTTGCCGTCCGCGTTTTGCCGGGCCCGCCTCGGCTGTTCTGAAGAGCACGGCGACCCGGCCGTCGACCGCCGCCAAGCCTGCGAAAATCAGCGCCATGCCTGCGAAAGCCGTCCATTCGGGTCGCTCACCGAGGAAGGCGACGCCGAGGATGAGGGCGCTGACCGGGAGCAGGAAGGTGACCAGCAGCAGATTGGTCGCTCCTGCCCGGGCCAGGATGCGGAAATAGAGCAGATAGGCGAGGGCCGTGCAGAGGATCGCCAAACCCAGGACCGAGAGCAGTGCCGCGACGCCGGGAGTCGCCGTCCAAGGATGCTCGATCAGCAGGGCCAAGGGCGCCACCATGAAGGTGCTGGTCGTCAGCATGCCAGCAGCCGAAACCGCCGGCGGAATTTCCTTGAAGCGCCGCCCGAAGATCCCGGCAAAACCATAGGAAAGCGCGGCGATCAGCACTGCGATCTGGCCGATGCCTTGGACGCTGAGACCGTTGAGTGCGTCCGGCCCGATCAGCACCGCGACGCCGATCAGCCCGAACACCACCCCGAGCAACTTACCGGCCGTCAAACGCTCGTCGCTGGTCAGGACATGGGCCAACAGCACCGTGAACAGCGGCGTCGTGGCGTTCAGGATCGCCGCCAGGCCGCTATCGATATAAACCTGGCCCCAGGCGATCAGGGTGAACGGGATCAGGTTGTTCAGCGCGCCCATCACGACGAAGGCGCCCCACAGGCCGGCTGAGCGTGGCATCCGATGTCCCGTCGCATAGACGAAGATCAGCAGGGCCAAGGCGCCCAGCCCGACGCGGCCGGTCACCAGGGTGAACGGGCCAAACCCGACCAGCGCCAATTCGACGAAGAAGAACGAACCGCCCCACAGAACCGATAGGAGGATCAGCAGGGCCCAGACGCCCGCGGTCATGCTTTGGTTCTTCATGCCTGGACTCCCTGTTTTCACCGGCTGCTGCAGGGTAGGTGGTGGCGAGGGGGATAACGACCCGTTACTTGCGGTGGCCGGGTTCCACCGTGTCGCGGATGAATATCCGGTGCCGGATCGGGTGCCGGTACATTTCGGAGAGTTCAGCGCTCCCCCTTGCATGTTCGTTTAGGCGCGAAACTGTGATGATTTGCGCTGGCCCAGCCCGAGCGGCCGCTCGGGCTGGGCCGGACCGGCGGGACCGTATCCCCCTTGGATCAGAACCGTGGGTGAGCTTGGTCCGCCGGTCCTTCGTGCTTGTCCTGAACAGATGATAGGGAGCCAGACCCGCATGCAAGGCCAGATCCAGCCGGAAGCACGAAACGCACAAACAGTGTATGTCGGCATCGACGTCTGTAAAGACCGTCTCGACGTCCATCTCCACCCGCTCGACCGAGATCTCGCTGTCGCCAACAACCGCGACGGCATCAAGCGTCTCAGACGAGAGCTGGCCCGGCACCAGGTCGCGCTCGTCGTCATGGAGGCGACAGCCAAATATCACCGCCTGGCGCACCGCACGCTCAGCCAGTCGGGCCTCGCCGTGGCCGTCGTCAACCCGCTGCGCTCGCGCCTGTTCGCCGAAGCCCTGGGCACGCGCGCCAAGACCGACCGTGTCGATGCCAGGATGCTGGCGATCCTCGGCGACGCGCTGGCACCACAGGCCAGGCCGCCGGCGCCCGAGGCACTCGAGGCGCTGCAAGAGCTGGTCCATGCGCGCAATGCCGCGACAGCTGAACGCACGGCGCTGGCCAACCGGCTGGGGGCAAGCCAGACGAGCTTCCTCAAGCGCGAGCTCGCACGCCGGCTCAAAAGCCTCGACAGCCACATCAAGCGTCTGGCCACGCAGATCGACAGTCACATCGCCACCGATACCTCCCTCGCCCGGCGCTACACCATCCTCGTCTCGATCCCCAGCGTCGGCCCCGCCGTCGCCGCAGCTCTCATCGCCGACCTGCCCGAACTTGGCTATCTCGACCGACACGCCATCGCCTGCTTGGCCGGACTGGCGCCTTTCGCCGACGACAGCGGCAACACAGAGCGACCGCGCCATATCAAGGGAGGCCGCGCCCAGCCGCGCCGTGCCCTCTACTGGGCCGCACTCTCCGCCGCGCGCCACAATCCCGACCTCGCCGTCTTCTACAAACGACTGCGCGGCAACGGAAAAAAACCAAAGGTCGCCCTCACCGCCGTCATGCGTAAGCTCGTCGTCCTCGCAAACACTCTGCTCAAAGATGACAGGCTCTGGGTCAATCATGCCGCTTGACACCAAACACAGATGCTCACCCTCCCGCGGCTTTGCCGCGGGAGGGTGAGGGGCTACGGAAACCTGATCGAAGATCGCCTATGATTCCGGGGCCGACTGCCACAGCGCGATCTTGGCGCCGACCGGGTCCGCAAGCACCGTGAACCAGCCCATGCTCGGCACCTGGGTCTTGCCCTGCAGCAGCTCCGCGCCCAGACCCCGTGCCTTCTCGGTGGCCGCGTCGATGTCGTCGACGGTGATATAGGAAAGCCAATGCGACGTTCCCTTTGTCGGGTCCAGGGTAGCCAGCCCACCGGGGGTGCCGTCGCCCGGCTTGATGAAGGTATAGGGACCCATCGGCGTTTCCATCGCCTCGAACTCCCAATCGAACATGGCGCCATAGAAATCCTGCGCCTTCTTCGGATCGGTCGCGTGCAGTTCGACATAGATAAAGGGATTGCCCATTCTCGGTCCTCGCTTTGAACGATGATGACGCGGCCCCGCGCGGCGGGTCCGGGTTGTGGAACCGGGACTATAGAAAGGCCCTACTGACAGCATCGTGTCAGCAGCGATTGCCTTCGCGCCGCTTTGGGCCCGGCCCGGTCACTCCGCCGCCGCTCTTGGCCGCAGCAGGTTGCGCTCGACCGATTCAAGATGCCGGCCCATCGCGGCGGCGGCGCGATCCCGGTCGCGCTCGGCGATCGCGGTGACGATTTCGGCATGTTCCGTGAAGCTGTGGTGGTTTACCGCGGGCTTCGGCTTGTTCGGCCGCAGCCGGCCCCAGACAACGGCGCGGCGCACCGCGTTCAGGGTGTCGAACAGGGCCAGGAGCAGGGTGCTGCCGGTCGCCTGGGCGACGACCCGGTGCAACCGGTTGTCCCAGCTTTCGTATTGCCGCCAATTCGCGGCCGCCTTGCTCTTCGCCAGGCAGACGCGCATTTCCTCGATGTCGGCGGCGGTCGCGTTGAGCGCTGCGACGCGCGCCAACTCGGTCTCGATCAGACGGCGAGCGCTCATCACCTCGGCCGGATTGGTCCGGCTGGTAATCTTGGCGATGTCCGAGAAATCGTCGATCGGCTGGGCGCCGACGAACGTCCCTTTGCCGACCCGGCGCCAAAGCTGGCCCTCCGCCTCCAGCGTCGCCAGGGCATTCCGCAATGCCGTGCGGGTCACGCCCAACTTGCTGCACAGCTCGCGCTCCGGCGGAAGCCGGTCGTTCATCCCCAGCTCATGTTGAGCCAGGAAGGCGCGCAGCTGCGTCAGGGCGCTTTGGCCTTCATTCTCGGTCGTAGACATTCATTCGCTCCAACCAATCGGCATATTGGTTTGCGCAATGATTGGCCGAAAGATCGGCGCAGTCAAGTATGCTTGCCGCCATTCGTACAAGATGGCGCATTGACTCAATGTTCAACCATATTCTACCATTCGGGCATTGGTTGGAAAATGGTGTAAGCCGGTTTCCGGCCCGGGATGGCGGTCAAACGACAGCAAGTCGTGATCCGCGAGGGGGGATCGTTGGCACTAGCCGACTTGAACAATTTCAGGATTGCCGGAGAGGCCGCGCGGCGCGCCGACGGACGGTTTTGGCCGTCACCGGCGGAGTGACGTTAGATGCGGTTTGTCACCTTTCAGACCGATCAGGCCAATGGAGAGGCGCGGCCGGGGCTTTTGTTGCCGGGCTGCATCGTGGATCTGAGGCGGGCATTGCAGTGCGCCATCGATGGACGATTGTCGGTTCTCGGCCAGTTCGGCTCGGAGCCGGCAATTCCCGATGATCTGACCGGGTTCATCGCGCTTGGCGAACAATTCCTCGAAGGCGCCCGGCTGATCCGGGATTCCGCGGAAGACGCGATGTTCGACTCCGCCCGGATCTCCAATGACTCCGTAGCGCTCTTGGCGCCGCTGCATCGGCCCCGGAAAAACGTATTCTGCGTCGGAAGCAACTATCGCGCCCACGTCACGGAATCGAGCCGGGCGCAACAGGTCGCGGACAAGACGCCGCAATACCCGGTCTTCTTCTCCAAGCCGCCGACCGCCGTGATCGGCCCGAACGCCTCGATCCGGCTGGATCCCGCGGTATCGGACAAGATCGATTACGAGGTCGAGCTGGGCGTGGTGTTCGGCAAGCGGGGGCGCAATATTCCGGCCGAACGCGCCAATGAGCACATCTTCGGGCTGACCATCATCAACGACGTCACGGCGCGAGACCTGCAGCGGCGGCATGGCGGGCAATTCTTGAAGGGCAAGGGGCAGGATACGTTCTGCCCGATGGGGCCGTGCATCGTCACGCTGGATGAGCTACCCGCCTATGACGATCTGGCGATCCGCACACGGGTCAATGACGAACTTCGACAGGACGGCAATACTGGGGACATGATCTTTTCGGTCCCGACGCTGGTGGAATCACTCTCGGAGGGCATGACGCTGGAGCCCGGCGACGTGCTGGCGACCGGAACGCCTTCGGGTGTCGGTTACGCCATGGATCCGCCGAACTTTTTACGCCATGGCGACCGGGT
This sequence comes from Inquilinaceae bacterium, assembly GCA_965237625.1. GTDB lineage: Bacteria > Pseudomonadota > Alphaproteobacteria > DSM-16000 > Inquilinaceae > JABDIP01. The sequence goes on along the minus strand of CBDEGD010000012.1, from coordinate 199,200 downwards.
GACCTGCGAGATCGAAGGCATCGGCGAGCTGAGCAACGTGATGGCGGACGTGACGATGAGTGAAGAAGGCGGACGATGATCCGCCTATTCGGTGGCGCACCGGAACCGGGAGGGTGGGTCCGGGGCGCCGCCGAAACAATAAGAGGCAACAGGAGGAAAACATGACGATACGCAAGGCGTTCAATATGATCTGCACGGCAGCCGCCATGGTTGCCATGGTCGGTTTAGCGGCCATTCCGGCCGGCGCACAGGATAAGGGCTCGATGCACGTCGCCTTTGGCGACATTCCCGGTCCCGACATGGCCAATTTCATGGCCGCCGTTGCCCGGGCCGAAGCGCGCGGCGTCCAGGTTGAGGTGAGCTATCTGCAATCGGAGGACATCGCCGCCCAGGCGATCGTCGGCGGACAGGCCGATATCGGTGTCGGCACGCCCTATGCGCTGATCCAGAAGGTCAATGCGCCGATCCGCATGTTCTACCAGCTCTCGCAGCTCCGGTTCTATCCGATCGTCAACTCCGAGGTGTATCAGTCCTGGGAGGATCTCGACGGGGCGGATGTGGCGGTGCATGGCCGCGGTTCCGGAACCGAGGCGATCATGAACCTGATGGCGACGGAACATGGCGTCGAATACAACTCGATCAGCTATGTGCCGGGTTCCGCGGTGCGGGCCGGCGCGTTGCTGCAGGGACGCCTGAATGCGTCGATCGTCGATTTCGAGCGGTTGCAGCTCCTGCAGCGCGAGGCGCCGGGCAAGTTCCTGGCCCTGCCGCTGCCTCCGATCGAGGCGAGCGACGAAGCGCTCTATGCGAATACCGAGTGGCTCGAGCAGGAAAGCGAAGCCGTCGATATCCTGCTGGAAGAGCTGCTCGGCGTCTGGCGGGAGATCAACGAGGATCCGAACGCCGTCATCGCATTGCGCGACCAGTACAACGTCATGCCGGATCTGGAGCAGGAGGACGTCGCCGACATCCTGCCATCCTTCACCCAGGGCGTGAGCATCGATCTCTACCCCAACAATGGCGGCGGCGTGGACTCGGTCCGCCAGGACTTCGAGTTCTACTCCTCGTCGGGAACCCTGGAGGGTGATCCAGGCGCCTTGAAGGTGGAGGATTTCTGGTATCTCGACCCGCTGAACACGGTGTTGGACCGCGTCGGCCGGATCTAAGGCCTGTGCCGGCCTCCGTCGCCGCGACGGGGGCCGGCCACGCCTTGGACTCATCCCTGTTGATGGGTAGCGAACCATGCAGACCATGACGACGGTTCTGGTCGAGCCGGCGACGACGATGTTCGGCGTATCCCGAGACGTGCTGTACCGGCTGCTATCGATCTTGGCGGTATTCGCGCTGTGGCAGATCGGCGGCATCATCCCCATCAGCGTTGCATTTCCAACCTTCACCGACACCATGCGCGCGCTGATCGAGATGATCTTGGACGGCCGCATGATCCTGGCCTATGCGGACACCCTCAAGCCGCTGATCATCGGCGTCGGGATCTCCGGCGGCTTCGGCGTTGTGCTCGGCGTCAGCATGGGCCTGAACCGCAAATTCCAGTGGTTCTGGGAACCGATCTTCGTGGTTCTTCAGGCCGCACCGGTGGCAGCGCTGATCCCGTTGATCACCTTCGTGTACGGCATCGGCATGACGGCGAAAGTGGTCGCGGTGATCATCCTTGCCGCGCCGATCATCGTCCTCAACGCCTACAAGGCGGTCCGCAATGCCAGCCCGACCCTGATCCAGATGTGCCAGTCATTCCAGGGCTCGCGATTTCAGCAGATCTGGAAGGTGATCATTCCGAACGCCAGCCCGGTGATCTTCGCCGGCTTGCGGCTCGGCGTCGCTGCCGGGTTCATCGGCGTCATCCTGGCCGAATTGCTGATCACCCCGACCGGCGTCGGCGATCTGATCACTTATCACCGCTCGGTGGCGGAATATGCCGAGATGTATGCGGCGATCTTCTCGATCATCGTGTTCTCCGCCCTGACCGTCGGGCTGCTGGAGAAAGCCGAAATCAAGTACTTCCGACCTGAAAAAAAGAAGAGCCGGACATGACACTCGCCATGGAAACCGCCCCGGGGCACGGCGCGGAGGAAGCCGCCGAGAACATCGTCCAGGTGCGCGACATCACCAAATTCTACGGCAGCGATGTGCACGCCCTCGACGCTATCAACCTGGGGTTCCCGACCGGCCAGATGACGACCCTGCTGGGGCCGAGCGGCTGCGGCAAGACCACTTTGCTGAAGATCATCGCCGGGCTGCTGGAGCCCAGCGCGGGCGAGATCTTGGTCAAGGGCAAGGCGGTCACCGGCCCCGGACCCGAGCGCGCCTTCGTATTCCAGGATTTCGCGCTGCTGCCCTGGGCGAGCGTGCTGCGCAATGTGGGGTTCGGGCTTGAGCTGCGCGGCGATGCGCGTGTGGAGCGTGAAGAGAAGGCCCGTCACTATATCAACGAGGTCGGGTTGTCCGGCTTCGAGGACAAATATCCGCACGAATTGTCCGGCGGAATGCGCCAGCGGGTTGGCCTCGCCCGGGCCCTGGCGGTCGATGCCGACGTGCTGATGATGGACGAGCCGTTCTCCGCCGTCGACGAACAGACGCGGCGCAAATTCCAGGAGGATTTGCTCCGTCTTCTGGCGATCGAGAAGAAAACCGTCATCTTCGTCACCCACTCCATCGAAGAGGCGGTCTACGTCTCGGACCGGATCGTTCTGCTGTCGCCCAGACCGGGGCGCATTCAGCAGATAATCCGGCCGGAGATCAGCCGCGACGTGAGCCCCGACGATATCCGGCGGGACAAGGTCTATCTCGATACCGTCGAGGAGATTTGGCAGAACCTGCGCAAGTATCTGGATTAGGCCGGACCGATGACCCTTTTCGGACGCCGAATACCCGCTGTCTTTTCCCTGCTGATCTGGGCCGCGATCTGGGAGATCGTCGGTCAACTCGATCTGGTGTTCATCTTCCCGCCGCTCTCCGCCGTGTTGGCCGAACTGGCCCATGTGGCGCTGCGCAACGACTTCCAGGCGGCGGCGCTGATATCGCTTGAGACCTTCACCATCGGCATGGTCATCGCGATCGTCGGCGGGGTCATCATCGGCTTCGCCATGGGCCGCATCGAAGTGGCCAACAAGGTGCTCGGTATGTGGGTCAATATCTTCGCCAGCGCCCCGCTGTCGTCGCTGGTGCCGGTGCTGATGCTACTGTTCGGCCTGGGCACCACGACGATCATCGTCACCGTCGTGCTGTTCGCCATCTGGATCATCGCCCTGGATACCTATGCCGGCGTTCGCCATATCAGCCCGTCCCTTTCCGAGATGGGCAATTCGTTCGGCGCCACGAGATGGCAATTGCTGACCAAGGTGCTGTTCTGGGCCGCCATGCCGGAAATCCTCGCCGGCATCCGCATGGGGCTGATCCGGGCCGTCAAGGGCGTGGTGATCGGCCAGTTGCTGGTCTCCATCGTCGGACTCGGCCGGATGTTCCAGACCTTCTCGCGGAACTTCCAGATGGAGGAATTCTGGGCCCTGACGCTGATCCTGTTCGTCTTCGCGCTCGGCCTGTCCTCCTTGATCGGCTGGCTGGAGCACCGGGTCGAATACTATGCCGGCTCACGCATCTGATGCCGGTCGGAATGGGGGCTGGAGTTGAGCGCTGAGACCTCTCGTTTCGCGGCCGGGGATGTCGAGCGGTTTCTGATAGACGCCTTCGTCGCGCTCGGCGTGCCCGTGCGCGATGCCGGAATTGTCGCCGGCCTGATGGTCAAGGCCGATCTTCATGGCCACGACACCCATGGCATCTTTCGCCTGAAGCAATACAGCGCCCGCCTGCGCGACGGCGGCACCAATGCGACGCCGAACATCTCCGTTGCCGTCGACAATGGGGCGACGGCGGTGGTCGATGGCGATAACGGCCTCGGCCATCTGGCCATGCTGTTCGCCACCGAGCTGGCGATGGAAAAGGCGGCGCAGCACGGCATCGGCTGGGTCGGCATCCGCAACGGCAATCATGCCGGCCCGGCATCCCTGTATGTCGGGATGCCGATCGAACGCGAAATGATCGGCCTTTATGGCGCGGTGGGCAGCGCCAACCATGTGCCGCCCTGGGGCGGGACCGAGCTGCTGCTGGGCACCAATCCGATCGCCATCGCCGTGCCCGCCGGCGAGGAGCCGCCGCTGGTCCTGGACATGGCGACGACCGTAGCGGCCGCCGGCAAGATCAAGACACTGGCGCAGCGCGGCGAGACCATGCCCGAAGGATGGATGGTCGGCCGCGACGGCAAACCGCTGACCGATCCAAGGCGGCAGAAAGAGGGCTTTCTGTTGCCCATCGGCGGACCCAAGGGTTATGGCCTCGCCATGGCGATCGGGCTTCTTGCAGGAACGTTGAACGCCGCCGCCTTCGGCAAGGATGTCGTCGACTTCACTGCGGATACCGTCAGCCCGACCAATACCGGGCAGTTCATCGCCGCCATCTCACTCGATGCGTTCGGGGATCCAGGCCAGTTCAAGCGAACCGCCGACACGGTCTTCCGCGACATGCGGGCATCGCCGGTGCTTCCCGGGCAGGACTCCGTGCGTATTCCGGGCGAACGAAGCCTGGCCGTCTATCGCGAACGCAGCGTGTCGGGTATTCCGATGCACCCGAACCTCGTCGCGGTCCTTCGCAAGATCGCGGATGAATTGAGCGTGTCGCCTCTTTTGGCCATGGACGAGCCGGGCTGACCCAGCGCCCGTCGCATGTGCCTATGCCGGCTAGACCGGTACGGAAATTCAACGCCGGTTCGACCGGGCGGTTAACGGGAGTAGCCATCAATGACCCTTTTGTTTCCACCCCCGGCACAAGTCGCCCTTCCGGTGCGCGGATCGGACCAGCTATTCCCGGTCCATCGGATCTACTGCGTCGGTCGGAACTATGCCGCCCATGCGGTCGAAATGGGCCATGACCCGGATAAGGAGCCGCCCTTCTTCTTTCAGAAGAACCCGGACAATCTGGTGCTGGGAGGCGGGGCGTTTCCTTACCCGTCCGCCAGCAACGACGTTCATCATGAGATCGAGTTGGTGGTCGCCCTGGGCGCCGGCGGCACGGACATTCCGGTCGAGCGCGCGCTGGACGCGGTGTTCGGCTATGCCGTCGGTCTCGATATGACCCGCCGTGACCTGCAGGGAGAAGCCAAGAAGATGGGCCGCCCCTGGGAAGTCGGCAAGGCGTTCGAGCATTCCGCGCCGTGCAGCGAAATCGTCCAGGCCAGCGTTATCGGACACCCGGAGAGCGGTGTCGTCCGGCTGACCGTCAACGACGAGCCGCGCCAGGAGGGCGACCTCAACCAGCTTATCTGGAAGGTGCCGGAAATGGTGTCCTACCTGTCCGGCCTCTTCACCTTGCAGCCGGGCGATCTGATCTTCTCGGGCACGCCGTCGGGCGTCGGCCCGGTTGTGCGCGGCGACCGGCTGATGTGTCATATAGCGGGCATTGGCGAACTGGCGGCAACCGTGGTTTAGTGGTTGTCCGCGCCGCGTTGCGGTGCGACGGGATGTTCCATCGGATGCGGCTGAACCATGACGACCACACTGCACGAGCTTGTCGGTTCGGGGGCTGAGGCAGCGCCGGCGCTGTCGGCGCCGGGCCGCGCGCCGCTGAGCTACAGCGCGCTACGGCAGCTGATGACGGCAACGCGGGACCGGCTGAACGGCGCGGGGATCGGTCGTAACGACCGGGTCGCCATCGTGCTGCCGAACGGGCCGGAGATGGCGGCTGCTTTTGTCTCTATCGGCGCGGCGGCCACAACGGCGCCGCTGAATCCGGCATATCGCGACCAAGAGTTCGCTTTCTACCTGACCGATCTGAACGCCAAGGCGTTGGTGGTGGAGGCGGGCAGCAACAGCCCGGCAGTGTCCGTTGCCCAACGCCAGGGCGTGCCCGTGCTGAGCCTGGAAAAGGATGAGGCGGCCGGCGCCGGTGCCTTCCACCTTGCCGGCGATCCGGTCGGCCCCCCGGTAGAGCCGCAATGGGCCGGGCCGGAGGACACCGCCCTGGTGCTGCACACGTCGGGCACCACCTCGCGCCCGAAGATCGTGCCGCTGACCCAGGCCAACGTCACCGCCTCCGCCGGGCATATCCGCGACAGCTTGGCGCTGACGGCGGCGGATCGCTGCCTCAACATCATGCCGCTGTTCCACATCCACGGGCTGATCGCCGCGGTGCTGTCCTCGCTGTCGGCCGGCGCCAGCATCTTCTGCACGCCCGGCTTCAACGCGCTGAAGGTGTTTCAGTGGTTCGAGGAGGCGCAGCCGAGCTGGTACACCGCCGTTCCAACCATGCATCAGGCGATCCTCGACCGGGCGCCGCGCAACGCCGAGATCGTTGCCAAGACCAAGCTGCGTTTTGCCCGTTCGTCATCTTCGTCGCTGCCGCCCCAGGTGATGGCGGCGGTGGAGGAGGTCTTCGGATGCCCGCTGATCGAGGCCTATGGCATGACCGAGGCGGCCCATCAGATGGCCAGCAACCCGCTGCCGCCCAGGCCCCGCAAGCCGGGCAGCGTCGGCCTTGCCGCAGGCCCGGACATCGCCATCATGGCGCAGGGCGGCACGCTTTTGGACACAGGCGCGACCGGCGAGATCGTCATTCGCGGCCCCAACGTCACGGCCGGCTATGAGAACAACCCTGCGGCCAATGCGGAGGCCTTCACCCATGGCTGGTTCCACACCGGCGACCAGGGGGTGATCGATGCTGACGGCTATCTCAGCATCACCGGCCGGCTGAAGGAGATCATCAATCGCGGCGGCGAGAAGATTTCGCCGCGCGAGGTCGACGAGGTGCTGCTCGACCACCCGGCGGTCCACCAGGTGGTGACCTTCGCCCTGCCGCATCCCAAGCTGGGCGAGGAGGTCGCCGCCGCCGTCGTTCTGCGCGAAGGCCAGGCCGCCACCGACCGCCAGCTGCGCGATTTCGCCGCCACCCGCTTGGCCGACTTCAAAGTGCCCCGCAAGCTGGTGTTCCTGGACGAGATCCCCAAGGGCGCGACCGGCAAGCTGCAACGGATCGGCCTGGCGGAGAAGTTGGGGTTGGTGTGATGGGTGGTGACGCTTCGCGTCATGCCGATCAGGAAGCCCCCTCACCATCCCACGGCTTCGCCGCGGGCCCCTTCCTCTCCCACAAGGGGAGAGGAGCTCTCGATCAAACCCCTCTCCCCTTGCGGGAGAGGGAGGGGCCCATCGCTTGCGATGGGAGGGTGAGGGGTCTACGCAACACTCTTCGGCAACTCAAAGAAGGCCGTCAGCCATGAAAATCTGTGTTTTCGGAGCCGGCGCCATCGGCGGGCTGGTGGGGGCGAAGCTGGCGGCGGCCGGGGAAGCGGATGTCAGCCTGATCGCCCGCGGTCCGCATCTGGCGGCAATGCGCGGAAACGGGCTGAAGCTGGTCACCTCGGAGGGCGAGAGCACCGTCCCGGTGACCGCCACCGACGACCCCGCCGAACTCGGCCAGCAGGACTATGTGATCGTGGCGCTGAAGGCCCATTCGGTGCCCGGCATCGTCGACAAACTGCAACCCTTGCTCGGTCCGGACACCGCCATCGTCACCGCCCAGAACGGCGTGCCATGGTGGTATTTCCACCGTCTCGACGGCCCCTTCGAGGGCCGCCGTATCGAGGCGGTCGATCCGGGCGGGCGTATCTGGGACACCATCGGCCCGCAGCGCGCCATCGGATGCGTCGTCTATCCGGCGGCGGAGGTCTCGGCCCCGGGCGTCATCCACCACGTCTCCGGCGACCGGTTCCCGATCGGCGAGCCCTCGGGCGAGCGCAGCGAGCGGGTTTCGGCGCTGTCCCGGGCCATGGTGGCCGCCGGGCTGAAGGCGCCGGTGCGCCCCCGTATCCGCAATGACATCTGGGTCAAGCTGTGGGGCAACGTGTCATTCAACCCGATCTCGGCCCTGACCTGCGCGACACTGGACCGCATCCACGGCGATGACGGCACCCGTGCCGTGGCGCGGGCGATGATGGTCGAGGCCCAGGCGATCGGTGAGGCGCTGGGCGTGAAGTTCCCGATCGATGTGGACCGCCGCATCGATGGGGCCGGCGAGGTCGGCGCCCACAAGACCTCCATGCTGCAGGATTTGGAGATCGGCCGCCCGATGGAAATCGACGCGCTGGTCACGGCGGTGCAGGAACTCGGCCTGATGACCGGCCTGCCGACTCCGACCATCGATCTGGTCCTGGCATTGGTGCGCCAGCGGGCGGAAGTGGCCGGGTGCTACACCCGGTAACCTCGCGACGCGACAAAGCGCGCCCGGAATCCAAGAAAGCCTTTCATTCCAGGCGCGCCGACCCAAATCTAACGGGTGGACCGGATGCGGCGGCGGCCAACAGCCGCCCACGGGGCAACACGATCTGGAGTACTGGCGATGGCGCAGGTCATCAACGCGAGGCGCGCGTTCAAGCGGAACGTCGCGACGACGCATACCGGCTACCGGCTGATCATCGAGCCGAGCGAGAAGCGCATCCGCGCGGTGTTCAACGGGGAAACCATTGCCGACAGCCGTCGCGTGCTGATCATGCAGGAGACCCGTCTGCCGGCGGTGTTCTATTTCCCGCGCGAAGATGTCCGCATGGATCTGCTGTCACCGACCGACCGTCGCACCTATTGCCCGTTCAAGGGTAACGCCTCCCATTGGACCCTGACCGTCGATGGCAAGACCGCCGAAAATGCAGTCTGGGGATATGAGGCACCGTTCGACGAAGCCGAGATGGTCGAAGACCATGTCGCCTTCTACTGGGACCCCATCGACAGCTGGTTCGCCGACGACACCGAAATCCAAGCGCCGCCCAGCTATGGCCAGTTGGCGGTCGACAACCCGTTCGTGCCCTGGCTGGTGCATCAGGCGTGGAAGGCGAAATCGACCAAGGAGCTGGTCGAGAGTTTTGCGCTGACCCTGATCGATGCCGGCATGCCGCTGAGGCGCCTGCGGTTGATGATCCAGACCCTGAATCCGCAGCTCTTTGCCAACGCCTATACCTGGCGTGAGGATGCTGACGAGGTGGAGGAATACCAGGCCACCCATGCCGGGATGCAGAGTGCGCAGTTCCGCGACAGCCCGTTTGCGGTGATTCTCAGGGGCGAGGGCGGCGTGCGGCGTCAGTTGGACGTGCCCAATCCGAAGCTCGATTACCCGGTGCTGAAGGATCTTGTAGAGGAGGGCGCCACCGACTATGTCGCCATGCCGCTGCTGTTCTCCGACGGGCAGATCAACATCATCACCCTGGTCTCCCATGAGCCGGGCGGATTCTCCACCGAGCATCTGGGGCATCTGCACGAGATCCTGCCCAATCTGAGCCGCCAGTTGGAGGCCCATGCCCAGAGGGTCTCCTCCTTGTCGCTGCTGCAGACCTATCTGGGCGGCAATGCCGGCGCCCGGGTGATGAACGGGCTGGTCAAGCGCGGCGATGGCGAGAACACCCATGCGGTGATCTTCTTCAGCGATCTGCGCGGCTCCACGGCGTTGGCGGAATCCCTTCCCCGAGACGATTACCTGTCAGCGCTCAACCAATATTTCGACAGTATGGCCGGTGCGGTCATGGAGCATGGCGGCGAGGTGCTGAAATTCATCGGCGACGCCGTGCTCGCCATCTTCCCGATCGACGATCGCGACTGCCAACATCCGGAGGCCTGCGCCAACGCCCTGGCGGCGGTCCGAGACGCGGAACAGCGGATCGCGGCGATCAATGAGGAGCGTCAGGAGAAGGGCCAGCCGCCGCTCGGCTTCGGCATTGCCCTGCACCGGGGCGATCTGACCTACGGCAATGTGGGCAGCGAGCGTCGGCTGGACTTCACCGTCATCGGATCAGCGGTCAACGAGGCCTCGCGCATCGAGGACATGAGCAAGGCGCTCGACTCTCCCATCGTCGTCTCGTCGCGCTTCGCCGACAGTATCCCCAGCGATCTGGTGTCCCTGGGCCACCACACCCTGCGCGGATTCCGGGATGAGCAGGAGATATTCACCCTGCCGGTGGAGTAGGATCGGCGGCGATAAGCCGGCAGTCTTCCTTACCCATTCGTCGTCCCCGGACTTGATCCGGGGACCCATTTCCCAGCCGCCTCAGACGGTCGACGGCGGCCCGGCAACTGTGGCACCTGTGCCCGGAATCCCTTGGTTCGCGACGGCGGTTGAGTGGGTTCTCGGATCATGTCCGGGGACGACGCAGGGTCGGGATTGCTTCCGCCAGAGTGGCCACGCATTCCGGAAATACTTAGGGCGGTCTCGCGACCGCCCTAACCAACGCAGCGTTCCTATCCGCCGCTATCTGCAAGCCAACCGTCTACGCCGCGCGGGCGCGCTGGCGGCGGCGGCGGGGCGGGTTGTTGCCGTTGTTGTTGCCGTCCGGGCGCTGGCCCTGGCGCTGGCCCTGACGCTGGCGGTGCGCCGGCCGCTGGGAATGTGGCTTGTCGGGTGACACCGGCCGATTGTCCTGGACCACGGCGCTGACCGGCAATGTCAGCCGCAGCAGCTGTTCCACGGCGCGCAGTTTTGCGCGCTCCTTGGTGTTGCAGCACAGGGTGATGGCGATGCCGGCGGCGCCGGCGCGCGCCGTGCGGCCGATGCGGTGGACGTAGCTCTCCGCCTCGTCCGGCAGTTCGTAATTGACCACATGGGTGACGCCGTCGACGTCGATACCCCGCGCCGCGATGTCGGTCGCCACCAGGATGCGGGCGCGGCCGGTCTTGAACTGGTTGAGCGCCCGCTGGCGGGCATTCTGCGACTTGTTGCCATGGATCGCTTCGGCCACGAACCCATCCTGCGCCAGATTGCGCACGACTTTGTCGGCACCGTGCTTGGTGCGGGTGAAGACCAGCACCCGGGCCATTGCCGGGTCGGCCAGCATGCCGGCCAGATGGGCGCGCTTGGCCGGCGTCGGCACCATCGCCACGCTCTGGGCGATGCGGTCCACGGCGACGGTCTTGGCGGCGATTTCCACCCGAGCCGGGTTGTGCAGCATCTCGGCGGCCAGCGCCTCGACGGGTTTCGGCATGGTGGCGGAAAACATCACCGACTGCCGCGCCTTGGGCAGCTGGCTGACAATGCGGCGCACATCCTTGATGAAGCCCATATCGAGCATACGGTCGGCCTCGTCGAGCACCAGCATATGGGTCGAACCGAGCTTGACTGCGCCGTCTCCGAGCAGATCGTTCAGCCGGCCCGGCGTGGCGACGAGAATGTCGACGCCGCGGGACAGGGCGCGAACCTGCTTGCTGCGCGACAAGCCGCCCAGCACCAGGGCGGTCGACAGATACATATGCTTGCCATAGTCGCGCAGGGACTGGTCGATCTGCACGGCCAGCTCGCGGGTCGGCGCCAGGATCAGCGCACGCGCGGTGCGCGGCGCCGGGCGGCCCTTCTCGGCCAGCAGGCGATGCAGGATCGGCAGCCCGAAAGCGGCGGTCTTGCCGGTGCCGGTCTGGGCCAGGCCCAGCAGGTCGCGCCCGGAAAGCTGGGCGGGGATGGCGCCAGTCTGAATCGGTGTCGGGGTCTTACTAGCCCGCACCGGCCAGGGCGCGGGTAAGGGGCTCGGCCAGGCCGAGCTGTTCGAATGTTTGAATGGTCACAGGTACAAAATCTTTCTTGTGCTGCTTGCACACCTCATGGCCGTGCGATCGTCGCACGGATCGGTGATGCGCTACGTCACACCAAGCGCAACTGGCGAGAACGGGATTGTGGGAAGAGGCGATGGGGCGTCCCCTGGATCGGGGCGCTCTTGCGCAATCGCTGGACAGTACATGGGCCCATCGTTCGCCGATGTCAACGAAATTAAATTTCGCGACGTCGAAAAACGCTTTTATTCCAGGCCCATGCAGTTCGCGTAATAGGTCGTCGTGGCCGGCCAGTCGGAGAATACGCCGCGCACGCCGACCTCCCGAGCCAGCACGTCGAGCAGTTCAAACGTCACGCCGTCATTGCCGGTGGCCTCGGCGATAGTCTGATAGTACCAGCCGCCGCCCTCGTCCAACGGGCCGGAGCGCTCCAGGGTCCAGGTGATGAGGTCGAGGCCTGCCGCCTTGGCGGCATTGGCGTACTCCGACGGCACGATCTCGCCGTCGCCATTAAGCCCGACCAGCATCCACAAGGGCGGCGCCAGGATCGCCACGCCTTGCTCGGCGAGATCGTCCATGCCGGGCGACCAGCTTGCCGGCCGGGTATGATCGAACCCGTTATCGCCGTAGCGGCCATCCAGATAGACCGCCTGGGCGCCGAACTCCGGCTCGGAACCGATCCAGTACAGCACATCGTCAAGGCTGAAGGACTGCGCGAAAACCCGGGCCGGGTCGATGCCGGCCGCCTTGTAGTCGTCGATCATCGCCTGGGCGTAATCCGCCTGGGAATAATCGCCCTCATAGGGCATTAGCACGTTGGCGGCCTTCAGCTCCGGGGTGAAATCCACGCCGAGACCGTCGAGCAGCGCGATGCTCTCCGCATGGGTCATCAGCGTGCCGGAACTGGCGTAGAGGTCGGTGCGCCAATCGGCGGTGCCGGCCATGTACTTCTCGACCGTCGTCGCGTCGCGGTTCGCCGCATCCATCTTGCCGTCGAGCATGCGGAACTGGGCCAGGGTGATATCGCTGGTGCAGCAGCGCGCGGAGGCGCGGGTGCCGGCGTCCGGGTCGGCGGGGCTGAACGGCTCGCTGCACTGCGCCGCCAGTTCCGGGATCGCCAATATGTTGGTGGTGGTGTGCAGGTCGCATTGCGAATGCCTGCAGACCAGTTCGCGGTCCTTGGTGAAGGTCACGTCGCATTCGACGATCCCGGCCCCCATCCGCGCCGCCGCCGTATAGGATTCACGCGTATGCTCAGGGAATTGCAGCGCGGCCCCGCGATGGCCGATGGAGAATCGGCTGGTCTCGAACGGGCCGGCCGAACACTGCTGAAGCGTCTCCTTCAGCGGCCCTTCCTCCATCTGGTCGACCAGATAGAAGGGGCGGGGGCCAAGCTCGGCGGGGTCGGCAAGGGCCGGCGACGCGGTCAGCAATCCAACGCTGGCCGCAAACAGGACCGGTACGCGCAACTTCCCCTCCCAACCGTGGATTGCGATCATGGCCAGTCTGGCAGGTCGTCGAGGCCCGCTCCAGTGACAAGCCGATGACAATGTCGCGGGCTGACTTCAAGGCCCACTCCCGGCGCCGTATTTGCGAGGAGCGCCCTTCGTCCTTCGATAAGCTCAGGATGAGGAGGCTCAGGACAGGGCGGCGCGGCAATCCAGTCAAGCCCTGGCCGCCCTGGATCGCCGCGCCTGCGGCTCGCGATGACGGGTTTGGTGAGAAGAGCGTAATTACAGCGCGTCGTTGCGTCGGCGCGGACCTAGATGTCGGTAGGGGTGCGGGGCCCGCCCCTGGGCTGTCCGTATTTGGACAGGTATTGGTTGATCAGGGCAACCACTTCATCAAACCCTAATTTCAGGGCACCCGTGTTGATTGTTACCGGGCTGCCGCACATCTTGAAGGTCGACTTTCGCATATAGCGCGTCAGCCAACTTCCGGATTCGCAATACCGGTCTGGGTCAGTCACGAACACGACCAGCATTCTCTGTTTGAATGACTGGTATTCCTCAAGGCCGGTGATGTCCGATCAGGGAATCAATCCGATCGAGAAGCCGCTGGAGTTATCCAGCAATCCCGAGCCGTCCAGGGCAAGCCCCGGCCGAGTGTCGAAGAGCTTCCGGACGACGATGATCAGCAGCATTCCGAAGAACGCCATCGCCAATGCCCCCACGCCATGGACGAATGCCGGGCTGCGGAAACGTCGCCCATCCCGGATGAATGCGTCGTCCAGCGTGAACAGCCAATAGCCGAGCGCCACGAAGGCAAGGCATAAGACGATGATCAGCAGGATCTTCTTCCGGCTCAGCGCGACGGTCTTGGTATCGAGGTCCGGCATTTTAGTTCCCGTTGCGGTGCGCCGCCGTGCCCAATGCTGACAGGACCAGGGCCGTCGGGTCGTCGGGATAGTTGCTTAGCACCGTGAAGGTGCACAGCAGATCGCCGACGGCGAGGACACCCTGGGTGAGATGGAGATACTCGCCCGGCGGCGGCGTTTTGCCGACCAACGAGGCGTCGGTGGCGGAGAAGTAGTAGCCGGTCACATCGTCTATCGGCTTGATCTCGATCGTCTCCTCAACGGCGCCCTTCTGCATGACGTCGGCAGACTCTTCGACCAGCGTGCGGATGGTCGCCGACGAATTGTGTCCGGCCGGAGGGTTGTCCGCCGGCCATATTGGCGTCACCAGGATCAGAAAATCCTGTCCGTGCGCCGGCAGAAAAGAAATGGTCGGCGGCAACTCGCCCTTCGGCTGGGCGGTTTCGTACCACCAGGATCCCGGCACCCACAGGCTGAACGCCCCGTGGCCGGGCAGCGGAAAGACCCGCTCGGTAAACTCCTCGCCGGCTTGTGCTATCGGCGTGACGACATGGCCATAGGCGATGAGCAGAAGAACTGCTGCGAGTCTATGCATCCGAAACACCCTGTTCTGCCTGCCGGGCAGGGTGGATCGGGACGATTAAGGGATCGTTACGGTCGCAGGGCTCGCTCCACGTTCGCCCCTAATGCGAATGCCGTGGCGTCCCGTGTGTCTCCACCACCCGCATATACAGGGTCGCCGGTTCCAGGCAAGCGCCGGTGGAGAGTTGGCCGACCATGCGGCGCTGGATCTCCTGCCAGGGCGTCTGGTGGACCAGATCGGGCGGGGCGTAGGCGGCGCGGCGGGCTTCCAACTCGGCATCGTCGATCAGCAGATCGACGCGGCGCGTGTTGAGGTCGACGCGGATGCGGTCGCCGCTCTTCAGTAGGGCCAGCCCGCCACCGGCAGCGGATTCCGGCGAGGCGTTCAGGATCGAGGGGCTGCCCGAGGTGCCGCTCTGGCGGCCATCGCCGATGCAGGGCAGCTCGGTGACGCCCTGCCTGATCAAATATGCCGGCGGCGACATATTGACCACCTCGGCGGCGCCCGGATAGCCGATCGGGCCGCAGCCGCGGATCACCAGGATGCAGTGGGCGTCGATATTCAGCGCCGGGTCCTCGATATTCCCGTGATAGTCCTCCGGCCCCTCGAAGACGATGGCGCGGCCCTCGAACATGCCCTCCTTGCCGGGCTCCAGCAGGTAGCGTTCGCGGAATTCCGGGCTGATGACCGAGGTCTTCATGACCGCGCCGTCGAACAGATTGCCCGACATCACCACGAACCCGGCCGCCGCCATCAGCGGGTCGTCATAGGCGCGGATCACCTCGCGGTCGATGTCCATCGGCGCCGAATGGTTCTCGCCCATGGTCTTGCCCGATACCGTCATCACCTCGGTGTTGATGCGGCCGGCGCCAATCAGCTCGCGGAACACCGCCGGCACGCCGCCGGCCCGGTGGAAGCCTTCGCCGAGGAACCGCCCGGCGGGCTGGACATCGACCAGTAGCGGGATGTCATGGCCGACCCGCTGCCAATCCTCCAGATCGAGATCGACCCCCATATGCCGGGCGATGGCGATCATGTGCGGCGGGCAGTTCGACGAGCCGCCGATCGCCGAGTTGACGGCGATGGTGTTCTCGAAGGCCGCCTTGGTCATGATCTTCGACGGCTTCAGATCCTCATGCACCATCTCGACGATGCGGTGGCCGGTCGCGTGGGCCATCTGGCCGCGCTCGCGATAGGGGGCGGGGATGGCGGCGCAGCCGGGCAGGGACATGCCCAGCGCCTCGGCCAGGGAATTCATCGAAGTGGCGGTGCCCATGGTATTGCAATGGCCGACACTGGGAGCAGAGGCGCAGACCTCGTCCATGAACTGATCGTAGTCGATCTCTCCGGTCGACAGCTTCTGCCGCGCCGCCCAGACCACGGTGCCGGACCCGGCCAGCTTGCCCTCGTAATGGCCGTCCAGCATCGGCCCGCCGGACAGCACGATCGCCGGGATGTCGACCGTGGCGGCGGCCATCAGGCAGGCTGGCGTGGTCTTGTCGCAGCCGGTGGTCAGCACCACCCCGTCCAGCGGATAGCCGTACAGAACCTCGACCAGCGACAGATAGGCCAGGTTGCGGTCGAGCGCCGCGGTCGGCCGCTTGCCGGTCTCCTGGATCGGATGGGTGGGGAATTCCAACGGAATGCCGCCGGCATCGCGGATGCCGTCCCTGACACGATCCGCCAGTTGCAGATGGTGGCGGTTGCACGGCGACAGATCGCTGCCGGTCTGGGCGATGCCGATGATCGGCCGTCCGGACTGCAACTCGGTCCGGGTCAGCCCGAAATTCAGATACCGCTCGATATAGAGCGAGGTCATATCCGGTTCGCCGGTATTGTTGAACCAGTCCTGGCTGCGCAACCGCTTACCCGAATCCGACGCCACGGCGATCCCCTCCCCAATACTCATACTTTTGATGTTCGTGCTCGCATACTGCTACGGACAGGGCCGTTTGGGCAATCGGCCGATGGCAGCGAAGGCGAAGTAAGGCCGTGCCGGACGACCGCGGAATTCGCCACGTCAGGACGATGGTAGCCGTTATCCCCGGTGATTCTGGTGTCGGTACGCCTGCCCTGGGGCGATTGGAAATCTGGAGGTAGAACGGGTCGAACTGCTGTATTCTATGGGTTGAGTTCGCTCCAACGGAGGGCGCATTGAGAATCGCGATACTAGCGTTAGGTTTGGCGCTAACCCTGAGCAACACGGCCCGGGCCGGCCTGCAGGACGGGCTGACGGCATTCGATCGTCAGGACTATGAGGCCGCGGCCACCGAGCTGTTGCCCTGGGCGGAGCAGGGCCATCCAGGCGCCCAATTCTGTATCGGAACGCTGTACTACCTTGGCCGGGGCCTGCCGAAGGACCGGAGCCTGGCCGCGCAATGGTTCGAGCGCGCCGGTGAGCAGGGTCATGCGGGCGCACAGTATTTCCTGGGTTCGCTGTACTTCCTGGGCCAGGGCGTCGAAAAGGACGGCACCAACGCCGCCACTTGGTTCCACCTCGCCGCGGAGCAGGGCCATGTCGAGTCACAGCATCGTCTTGGGCACCTGTACGAAATGGGAAGGGGAGTCGACCAGAGCTACGAGAGTGCCGCCCACTGGTATCGGCGGGCCGCGGAGCAGAATTTCCCCGACGCCCAGAACACCCTTGGCTCCCTGTATGAGGCGGGTGAGGGCGTGGTGCGAGATTACGCAGTCGCCGTTGAATGGTACCGACGAGCGGCTCATCAGGGTCATGCGGAGGCGCAGATCAATCTCGGCTCGATGTATGCGGTTGGCCGGGGAACCGGACGGGATGACGTGCAGGCATACACCTGGATCGCCGTTGGGCAATCGGCCCTGCCGGACGGTCCTACCCGGGACGAGGCCATTCATGCCCTGGGCTTGGTCGCGGACTCCCTGACGGGACCGGAACTGGCGGCGGCCGAAACCCTCATCGGGCATTGGTATGAGTCTGGCCATGGGGTGGAGCGCGATACCGACTCCGCAGCCGAATGGTACCGCCGGGCCGTCGAGCGAGGACATGCCGAGGCTCAGACCATGCTCGGCTTTCTCAGCGAGATTGGTGACGGTGTCGATCAGGACCTTGAGGCGGCTGCTGGTTTGTATCGATTGGCTGCGGCGCAGGGATACCCGGAAGCGCAACACTATCTCGGCCAGCTTTTCGCCGCCGGCAGGGGCGTTGAGCAAGACGACATTCAAGCATATCGGTGGCTCACACTGGCCGAACAGAGTCTTCCGGCGACGGGCCCCCGGGAAGAGGCCGCAAGGTCTCGAGAAGCCGTGGCGGCTCGCATGACCGATGCCGACATCGCGGCAGCCCTCCGTCTGGTGGAAAACGGGCAGCCGGATTCCGAGTAGTTCTCCGGCCCCGACAGAGGCGGAGTTGGGTGACGCGCCGCGGGGGACCGTGAAGAGAGGGGAGAGGGGAGCATGGATCCGGCATTTCTGGCGATCGCCTTCGTTTTGGGATTCGCCGCCCGCCAAGTCGGCCTGCCGCCGCTCGTCGGGTTCCTGGCGGCGGGCTTCGCTCTCAACGGCCTCGGCTTCGAGAGCGGTCCCCTGCTGGTCCAGTTGGCCGATCTCGGTGTGACCCTGCTGCTATTCTCGATCGGGCTCAAGCTGAAGATCGAGACCCTTCTAAAGCCCGAGGTCTGGGCCGGCGCGAGCATTCACATGGCGGTCACTGTCGTGGTCTTCGGCCTCGGCATATTCGGGCTCGGCGCGGCCGGGATTCACCTATTCGCCGGCCTCGACTTGGCGACCAGCGCTTTGATTGCCTTTGCGCTCAGCTTCTCGAGCACGGTCTTCGCGGTCAAGGCGCTGGAGGAAAAGGGCGAGATGCAGGCGCTGCACGGCCGGGTCGCCATCGGCATTCTGATCATGCAGGATATCGTCGCGGTGGTGTTCATTACCCTGTCGACCGGCAAGGTGCCGTCGCTCTGGGTCCTGGCGCTGTTCGGCCTGATCCTGCTGCGCCCGCTGTTGTTCCTGATCATGGACCGATGCGGCCACGGCGAGCTGACACCGCTCTTCGGATTGTTTGCGGCGCTGGTGCTGGGGGCCGAGGCTTTCGACCAGGTCGGCTTGAAGGCGGACCTGGGAGCGTTGGTCCTGGGTGTGCTGTTGGCCAAGCATTACAGGGCCGGCGAGATATCGGACTCGCTGCTGAACTTCAAGGATCTGCTCCTGATCGGATTCTTCCTCAACATCGGACTGTCTGGAACCCTCAGCCTCGAGGCGGTGCTGGTGGCGCTGCTGTTCGTTTTGGTTCTGCCGTTCAAGGTAGCCCTGTTCTTCGCCCTGCTGGCGCGCTTCCGCCTGCGTGCGCGCAGCTCTTCATTGGCCGCGTTCGGCCTTGCCACATACAGCGAGTTCGGTCTGATCGTCGGCGCCATCGGCGTGGCCAACGGCTGGCTCGCCGCGGACTGGCTGGCGGTGATCGCGGTCGCGCTGGCGGCCACCTTCGTGCTCGCCTCGCCGCTCAACGCTATGGCCCACGGGATCTATGCGCGTTTCCACGATCAGCTGATTCCCTGGGAAAGCGAGATCCGCCACCCGGATGACCAACCGATTGATCCGGGCGAGGCGCGGATCGCCATCCTCGGCATGGGCCGTATCGGCACCGGGGCCTACGACACCATGCACGTGCGCTTCGGCGACATCGTCATCGGGTTGGACAGCGATTCGGACAAGGTCGCGACCCATAATGGATCCGGACGCAACGTAATTCTGGGGGACGCCACCGACTCTGACTTCTGGGAGCGAGTTCAGTCCGGTAAATTCCGTCTGGTCTTGCTCACCCTGCCGGAGCTGAGCGCCAATCTCGATGTGGTGCGGCGGCTGGTCGACGGCCCCTACGACGGCAAGATTACGGCGATGGCGCGCTTTCCCGACGAGGTCGAGATCCTAGAGCAGGCGGGAGTTCATGTGGCCGTTGACGGTTCCGCCGGGGCCGGGGCCGGCTTCGCCGTCCACGTCCAGCAGCGCCTTGCCGCAGAGCTGGCCGGGCTTGGCGGGTCAGCCACGTAAGCGGGCCAGATTTTCGTTCTAGGCGCTTGGCGCGAAGCCCCGCGCATCACAGGCGCCGCGCCACCAAGCCACGCCCCGGTTCCCGGATCGAATCCCTGGTCATATGACGAGACGGCCGGTGAAATCAAACACGAAACCGTAAGCGCATTACGGTAATTTAAGCGTCGTGACGCCAAGACGATGGGAGCCGATCGTCCTCCTGATGCTGGCACTTTCGGTCCTGGTGTATTCGGGCATCGGACCGGCGGACCGGCTGACCTGGGTGCTGGAGGTCGCATCGGTGATGATCGGCGGCGCTGGTCGCCACCGGACGGCGCTGGCCGCTGACGCCGCTGCTCTACCGGCTGCTGTTCGTGCACGGGGTGATCCTGATGCTCGGCGGGCACTACACCTATGCGGAGGTGCCGGCCGGGTTCTGGGTCCAGGATTGGTTCGACCTGTCGCGCAACCCCTATGACCGGCTGGGGCACTTGGCCCAGGGCTTCGTGCCGGCGATCCTGGCGCGGGAGATCCTGACGCGGTGGTCGCCACTCGCCGGCAGCCGCTGGTTGCCGGTCCTGGCGGTTTCGGTGTGCCTCGCCTTCAGCGCTTTCTACGAGCTCACCGAATGGTGGGCGGCCCTGGCGGTCGGCGAGGCGGCGATAGCTTCCTCGGCACCCAGGGCGATGTCTGGGACACCCAGTGGGACATGTTCCTGGCGCTGACCGGCGCGGTGGTGTCGCTGGCGATCCTGTCCCGGCTACACGACCGGCAATTGGCACGCCATTTGGGAAATGGCCATTACGCATGAACTCTGCTTGAGCAGCGACGCCTCACAATTCCGCTCCTTCGGGAATCCCGGACGATCTGGCCGCGGGGGCACAGGTCGCAGATTAGCCAGAGCCGGTCATTGCGCAGTTGTGCTCTGCTCGTAGCTCTCTACTCCGGTTTCGATTTGGGGACAGCTGTGTTAGGCTTGCCCTAACAATCTCATCCACATCCAACAAATATATGCCCCTGCCGCGCTCGCATAGCGATGTGTCGGTCCGGTGTTTAGCGTGTCGCGTGTCTCACAAAGCGGTTTTTGGCTCACGCGGGCGATGCAATGGCGCAATGGCGCGACCAAAGGGAAACCAGGGAGAGAGGATCCATGTCGGGCGATGCCGCCTTTGAGGATATCAATGAAGCCAAAGCCAGCATGGACCATATCTATAATCAGCCTGACCCGAGGGCCTATTTCCGCGAACTGAGAAAGCTCGGCTACGTCATCCCCGGCCTCGCCAAACCAATCTTCCAGAAGCTGATCTCCCACCTGAGGCGCCGGCAAGACGATACGGTCCACGTGCTCGACTTGGGCTGTTCGTACGGAGTCAATGCGGCACTGTTGAAACACGATTTGCCGATGTCGGAGCTCTATGAACATTGGGGCGACAAAGCACTTGCAGAGGTCACAACGGAGGAAGTCGTCGCGTACGACCGGCGCTTTTTCGGCGATCTTGACGACCCCGAGGATATCAAGGTGATCGGTTTCGACCAGGCCGAATCCGCCATTGCATACGCCGAAGAAGCAGGCCTGCTGGACGAGGGACACGCCGTCAATCTCGAAACGGAACCGCTGCCCGGGCCGGCGAAAGAGGACCTGGCGCCGGTCGATCTGGTGACGTCGACAGGATGCATCGGTTATGTGACCGAGAAGAGCTTCGACCGTCTGCTGCCAGCCGTCACGCAGGGACGGTCGCCGTGGATTGGTAATTTCGTGCTGCGGCTGTTCCCGTTCGACTCTATCGAGGCGACCCTGAAGGACTGGGGCTATGTGACTGAGAAACTCGAAGGCCGGACCTTTGTTCAACGCCGGTTCGTTTCGGCCGAAGAACAAGGGAGCGTCGTTGAGCAACTGCGCGAGCACGGCATTGATCCAACAGCCGAGGAGACCGAAGGCCATCTTCTGGCCGAGTTCTACCTGTCACGCCCGACCGATGAGGTGGCCAAGGCTCCCATCGAGCGCCTCCTGCAGCTTGATCACGGTGTCCGGTAATGGCGGGTTTGGGTCAGGAGCCGTCCATCGGGGCCTGCTTCAGACAGGTCTGTTATGTGGCTCATAGCAGCAAAAATGGGCGGCATTGTCCGCTCGAAGCCACATTCCCGACCGACCGCCGGCCCGGGCCAAACGGGTGCTCATAGCCAGGGGAGGCATCGGGACGGAAGGGGGAGTTTAGGATTAGGGAGACTCTCGCCTCTTAATAGCCGCTCCAAAAGCATATGCTTCCACTGGAAACTCACCATTACCCTCCTTATATCGGAGTGTTCCGCCTTTTCCCCTAAAATCTCCCAGTAAATCAATGATAAGAGCGGCCCCCAGGCATAATGCCTGGAAAGGGTCACCGCCCACAGTATCACGAAGCTTCTCGTATAACGGCGTGGCGGAGATAGGACAGCCCCATACCTCAGAATCGCCATCACGCGGATATGGTTTACCGATCTTGATGACTATCGGAAATGGCTCTTCGCCAGGCCGCTGGCCAATGAGTTCGGTCTCGGCTACTACTTCATTCACGTTGGTAACAGCCCAATAGAGGTTGGGTGGATCCGGGTGAGAGAAACCGTATCACCGCTTGGTAGATGGATCGAAGTCTAAAGTCAGCTCAGGGTCTTGGCTGTGTGGAAACTCTTGCGGAGGTCCTTCGAGCGCAAGATTGATTTGCAACGCATTCTTCTGACGCATCAATGATTCACCAAGCCCGCTTTTTGGATTCAATTGTTGCGTCTGCAAGGCCACCGCTGGGGTTTTTACACAGCCAGGGTCAAAAGGCGAAGCCAGACTTTGAGTGGTTCGGTACCGCATCTTGGGAAATTCCGGACAGTCGCGTGATGCGCGAAGGCGAGGCGGTCATGAGTCCATGTCCCAGAATCTAGGTCAGGCTGCCGATCATGTCGGCGACCGTGCGCTTGGCACCCTTGGCATGGAGGCCCTGCAGGGCAGAAGTGACGGCATCCGCAAAACGTGACTCTGTGGGCAGGTTGGTGCCGAAGACGTCATCGCAGTCAAGAAGTGCGGCAGCGTATTTCTCGATGTCGCCAATGGCCGCGTTGGCCACTGCTCTGAAATCGTCAGCCAGCGGATCGCGGACGTCGATGGCATTGCCCCGTTCGTCGATGCCGGTCACGTAGCGCATCCAGGCGGCGATGCCGAGTGCCAGGTAATCGATGGGCTGGCCGGCGGCGAGGCGGTCTCGCACGGTGCCGAGCAGGCGTTGGGGCAGTTTCTGGGAACCGTCCATGGCGATCTGCCAGGTGCGGTGTTTCAGGGCCGGATTGTGGAACCGCTCGATCAGCGCATCCTTGTAGGCGGTGAGGTCGGTACCGGGCGGCACCGGCAGGGTCGGTGTCACCTCGTCGTCCATCAGGCGGCGGATGAACGCCGCCATCGCCGGGTCGGCCATGGCGTCGGAGACGGTCTCGTAGCCGGCCAGATAGCCGAGATAGGCGAGGGAGGAATGGGCGCCGTTCAGCAGGCGGAGTTTCATCAGCTCGAAGGGCGCCACGTCGTCCACGAGCTGCGCTCCGACCGCGCTCCAACCCGGCCTGCCCGCGCAGAAATCGTCCTCGATGACCCATTGGCTGAACGGCTCGGTCACTACGGGCCAAGCGTCGCGGCAGCCGAGTGCCGCCTCAACGGCGGCTCGGTCGTCATCGGTCGTTGCCGGGACAATACGGTCGACCATCGTGTTGGGGAATGCGGCGTTGTCATCGATCCAGCGGCTGAGCGCCGGATCGGTCAGGTCGGCGAAGCGCTGGACAATGTCGCGGGCGGTGTCGCCGTTGTTCGGCAGATTGTCGCAGCTCAACACCGTGAAGGGCGGCAGGCCGGCCCGCATGCGCCGCTCAAGCGCGGAGACCAGGAACCCGATGGCGCTACGCGGCGTATCCGGATCGGTCAGGTCGTGGACGATGTCCGGATGGGTCTCATCCAGTACGCCGGTGGCCGGCGAATGGCAGTAGCCCTTCTCGGTGACGGTCAGAGAGACGATGCGGGTCTCGGGCCGCGCCATACGGTCAAGCACGGCCTCCGGCGAGTCCGGTGCGGTCAGCACTTCCTTTACCGGTCCGACCACCCGAAGGGCGGGGCCATCCGGGCCGCGTTCCATGACCGTGTACAGCCCGTCCTGTGGCGCCAGCGCGTCGCGTGTCGCGGGGCTGCGCAGGCTGACCCCGCAGATCGCCCAGTCGCCCGCGCCCCGTGCCAGCAGATCGTCCACATACACCGCCATATGAGCGCGGTGAAACGCGCCGAGGCCCAGATGCACGATGCCGATCCCGACCGCCTCGCGGTCGTAACGCGGCCGTGCGACATCGCTCGGCAGGGCGTCCAGATGCCGTGGGCTGAGTCGATCCATTATCGTCATCCCAGCCGGTAGGCTTGCCGGACCAGATTGTAGGCTAAATCCGCCGCCACCTCCGCCGCCTCGTCCTCTTCCATGCGATGATCGGCGACCAGGCCGGCCAGGTAGCCGCAATCAACCCGCCGCGACATGTCGTGACGGGCCGGGATCGACAGGAAGGCGCGGGTGTCGTCGTTGAAGCCCACGGTGTTGTAGAAGCCCGCCGTCTCGGTGACCGTCTGGCGATAGCGCAGCATGCCCTCGGGGCTGTCGTAAAACCACCAGGCCGGCCCGAGCTTCAGGATCGGATAGTGGCCGGCCAGCGGCGCCAGTTCCCGGCTATAAGCGGTCTCGTCCAGGGTGAACAGGATCACCGTCAGTTCCGGCTCGTTGCCGAATCTGTCGAGCAACGGTTTCAGCGCCCGCACGTAATCGGTCGGGCCGGGGATGTCGGCGCCCATGTCCCGGCCAAAGCGGTCGAACAGCGCCGCATTGTGATTGCGCCGGGAGCCCGGATGGATTTGCATCACCAGCCCATCCTCCAGGCTCATCCGCGCCATCTCGGTCAGCATCTGGCCACGGAACAACTCCGACTCCTGGCCCGTCGTCTTGCCGGCCAGCGCCTTGGCGAACAGCAGCTTGCAGGCCTCTCGGCCGAGATCGGCGGTCGTTGCCGTCGGGTGACCGTGATCGGTCGACGTGGCGCCAAGTTCGGCGAAAAACTCCCGCCGCTGGGCCAGAGCTGCCAGATAGCCGTCCCAACCACCGGTGTCGCAGCCGGTCAGCTTTCCAAGTCGGGCGACGTTTGCGGCAAAGCCCTCGAATTCAGGATCGACCACCGGGTCGGGCCGGAATGCGGTAATCACCCTGCCGCGCCAGCCGCTGTTGCGGATCGCCCGGTGGTGGTCCAGCGAGTCCAGCGGCGATTCCGTCGTCGCCAGCACCTCGATGCCGAACCGATCGAACAGGACGCGGGGCCGGTATGCCGGTTCCGCCAGCCGGTCGGCGATGTGGTCGTAGATTTCGTCGGCGGTGTCGGCATCCAACTGCACGGTGACGCCCAGAACCTCCGCCAGCACGTGATCGAGCCATAGGCGCGAGGGCGTTCCGCGGAACAAAGGGTAGTGCCGGGCGAACAGCCGCCAGATCGCGCGCGGGTCGCTCTCCTCCGCGCCACCGTGACGGCGCGGGATGCCGAGCTTCTCCAACGGCACGCCCTGGCTGTACAGCATGCGGAACAGGTAGTGGTCCGGGACGATCAGCAGGGTGGCGGGGTCGGGGAAGGGCCGGTCCTCGGCGAACCAGGACGGATCGCAATGGCCGTGGGGGCTGACGATCGGCAGATCCCGGACCGTGTCGTACAGACGACGCGCGATGGCACGGACGGTCCGATCCGGCGGGAACAGCCTGTTCTCGTGCAGCGTCAACGGCCGCGCCATACTGTGTCCTCTACTGTGCTGTTCTCGGCGTTTGGCGGCGGTGACATCGTGTGGCTGCCGGGCGGTGGCGTCAAACGCAATGTCGCGACTTGGATCAGAGTCCCGACGAATCAGATTCTTCGTATTGAGTTGGATTTGTGCCAATTTATTCAGCGTGCCGACGAGTCGCCGTATTTGGCGGCGTTCGGCCAATTGTTGCCGCTGAATTGAGGAACTGCCGTGAAAGTCGTCGCAATCGGCGAATGTATGGTCGAATTCAGCCCCCGTCCGGAGGGCGGCTACGGCCAGTCGTTTGGCGGAGACACGCTGAATTTCGCTGTTTATATGTCCCGGCTGGGGATTCCGGTGGACTACGCCACCATCCTCGGCGATGACCCGTTCAGCGATGAGATGATCGCATCCTGGAAACGGGAAGGAGTCGGCACCGCTCTGGTAGAGCAGAAGCCCGGCCGTATGCCGGGTCTCTATGTGGTGCATACCGACCCGAAGGGCGAACGCAGCTTTCACTATTGGCGCGAGAACTCGCCGGCCCGTGAGCTGTTCGCGCCGGGCGGGTTGCCGGCCATCGCCAAGAAGCTGGCGAAATATGACTGGTTCTATGTCTCGGGCATCAGCCTGGCGCTCTATGGCCGCGACGGGTGCCGGGCCCTGTTCACGATCTTGGAAGCCATGCGAGAGCGCGGCGCCAAGGTCGTCTTCGACGGCAACTACCGGCCGCGGGTGTGGAACGGCGACAGCGATGCGGCGCGGGCCGCGTTCGCCTCAATGCTCAAGCGTACGGATCTGCTGCTGCCGACCTTCGAGGATGAGCAGGCGCTGTTCGGTTATCCGGATCCGCAGAGCTACGCCCAGCGGGTGCTGAAGCACAAGATTGCCGAGGCGGCGATCAAGCTCGGCAGCCAGGGTTGTCTCGTGGTGAACTCGGCTGGCAGCGAGATGGTAGCGGCGGAGCCGGACCCCAATCCGGTCGATACGACCGCCGCCGGCGACAGCTTCAACGCCGGCTATATGGCCGCGCGTCTGAAGGGGCTGAAGCCGGCCGCCGCCGCCCATTGCGCCAATCGGCTGGCCGCCGAAGTCATCCGCCACCCGGGCGCGATCATTCCGGCGGAGGCGATGCCGAAGATGCTGTTGGAGGATGTCGCATGAGCGGAAACGCTCCGTCGGCCGAGCCGCCGATCGCCGCTATCATGAGGCTGGCGCCGGTGATCCCGGTGCTGACGATCGAGCGGGTTGCCGATGCGGTGCCGCTGGCCCGGGCGCTGGTCGCCGGCGGCCTGCCGGTGCTGGAGATCACCCTGCGCACCGACGCCGCCCTGGCCGCGGCCTCGGCGATCATGGCCGAGGTGCCCGACGCGGTGGTCGGTCTCGGTACCTTGTTGACCGCCGCCGATGTCGAGCGCGCCCAGCGGATCGGCGCCCGCTTCGGCGTGAGCCCTGGTCTCACCGAACCTCTTGTGGGCGCGGCTCGTGATGCCGGGCTGCCCTTCCTGCCGGGCGTGGCGACAGCGTCGGAGGCCATGCGCGCCATGGAGCAGGGGCACACCCATCTGAAGTTCTTCCCGGCCGAACCGGCCGGCGGCATTGCCGCCCTAAAGGCCCTGGGCGCGCCGCTTCAGGAGTTGCGATTCTGTCCCACCGGCGGCATCACCGCCGCGACCGCACCGGATTATTTGGCGCTATCCAACGTACTGTGTATCGGTGGTTCCTGGCTGGCGACCAAGTCGGATATTGCGACCGGCGCCTGGGGGGAGATCGCCGAGCGCGCCCGCGCCGCCGCGGCCCTTGGGATCTGACGGCGCGACGTTAAGCGCTAACCTATCTTATCTTAGCGCTAAGTCCGCCGTCAGTGGGAAGTGGTCGGAGCCGACTTCCGGGCCGCTTGTAAGGTTTTTGACGTCGAATTCCCCGCTAATCAGGATGTGGTCGATCTGAATTCCGCCGGCTGGAAGCCATGTTGGCCAAGTTGGTTTCCAGCCGCGACCATTGGCGGTGTCGTTCAGCGCCGAGGCGGCGATCATGTCGGTGAAATGGGGCGACCAGACCGTGCTGTTGAAGTCGCCGGCGACGATCACCGGATGGTCGGCGGCGGCGGTGAAGCGGCCGATCTCGGCAAGGTAGCTGTTGCGCCGCTCCGCCTGTTCGGCGCCCCCCGGGGACGGCGTGTGGACGCCGACCAGGGTCACGGTTTTGCCGGCGATCTCCAGATCGGTGGTCTGATAATCGAAGCCACGCCCATTGGTGAAACGCCGCGCGGAATTGCTGACCGGGAACCGGCTGAACATGACCACGTCGCGGGCCTTGTCCCAATCCTCGGGCACCGCATAGGGGTAACGCGCGCCAATGCGCAGCAAATCCGCCCGCCAGTGGCGGTCCGCCTCCTGGATGACCAGGATGTCGGGGTCGATCTGCTCGAGATAGGCGAACAGTGCCGCGCCATTCCAGTTCCGCCAGTAGGCGTTGATGGTGGTCACCCGCACCCGGTCGGTGGGCTCTACCGCCGCTTGAGCGCCGCCGGTCGAGATCAGGCTGGTGATCGCCATGGCATGCGGTATCGCCAATGCGACAATCGCGACCGCCGTCGCGCGCCGTCGCAGCAGCAGGGCGAGCAGCAATCCGATCAGCGCGACGGCGACATAGTGCACCCGGAAATGGGTGGTCAGATCGAATATCCACCAATGCCTTGCCAGCAGGGTCGTGACCATCGCGATTGCCAGTCCGGCGACCACGCCGATCAGCAGCACCCGGCCGCCGGCACGGGCGGTGTCCTGCGCAAACCGGACGATGGGCCCGGCGAGCCGGGAGGATTGAATGGCGACAGACACGGTCATCCTGACCTGTTGGTTGCTATGTGTGCGATCCTCCCAGGCAATTCCGGCAAGCCAAGGGCAGGGCGGTATCGACCGGGCGTTTGTCGATGCGGTCCTTATACAATCGATCGATTCTAGTGTGATGATTCGGAAGTTCGGCACATGTCATGTGCCGAACTCCCGAATCATCACACTAGAATCAGATAGATAGTGTCCCCTTGATTCTGTAATTCGCTATGGCGAATTTCAGAATCGGGACACTAGCCGATCAACTCGGGACGGAATCGGATAATGCCGGTCAGCGTCTCCTCCGGCCCCAATATGGTCATGCCGGTACCGCCGAGGCCGGCGGCAGTCTGGTTGAACGCGTCAGTCATATTACTCACCGGCTCGACGCAAAAATAGTCCTCACCGGGCGGCGTGAACACGACCAGAAAGTCCAACGGGGACGGCGCCTCCATGATCAGCCGGGCCTGCCATTCCGGCCAGGAGATTTCAGCCCGGTGGTTCCAGCCGATGAAAGTGTTGTCCATGGCAACGGCGCTGGGCACCAAGCCGGCATTCAGGTCCATTCCTTCCGTGGGCGCCGCGAGCACCGTCGGCATGACCTCCGCGTCCGAACCCCACATCTCGCCGGTGGTCGCCGAAATGCGGGCGTCCGGCGTCCGCACGAAATAGGGGTGGGGTCCGAGCCCGGCTGGCATCGGCCCGCCGCTGTGATTGGTGACCGTCATCAACACAGACATGCCGCCATCTCCCAAGGTGAACGTCTGCTCGGCGCGATAGGGCCACGGCCAGCTATCCGGCGAATGGGTATATGCGATGGTGGCCGTATCTTCCTCCGCCGCGACGACCTCCCACGGGGATTGCCAGCCATGGCCGTGGATGGCGTGGCGTTCCGGCAGGAAATTCAGGGGAAGCGCAACCGCATGGCCGTCAAAGCTGAACCGGCCGTCGCGGATACGGCTTGAGAAGGGCACCAGCGGAAAACTGCTCATGCCCAGCGGATCGCGGGCGGCGATCGCCTCCGGGGAGGCCGGCCGCAGCCACTCGATCGCCCTTCCGTCGCTCTCCTGCCAGTATCGGGTGATCGATCCGCCGGACGCTGGACAGATCGACAGCCCGAAAATGCCGTGACGGATCGTGAGGATCCCGTCGGAATGGTCGCCTGTCACACGTGCCCTCCGTGATCGCGGCCCCGGCTTCGCTTGACGCCAATTGCGCACCGGGCCGATACTCCCGCCCTATCGTATTATGATTATTCGGGTGGACAACGCCCGAGTATGCCGCGCCGGCAACGACCGGATGCGGCTTCAGGCGGCCCGCCGAGCCCCTCGGACCAATAGGGCCGCACCCGTGGGAGGGTCGCACCGGGATGAATGCCACGCAAGGCATGCAGGCGTCGTGCATCCTATTGCCCATCGTCGCGCCAGATACCTCACGCTTGATTTCGTCATTTAGGCCCGCATTGGACCGCCATGCGCCCCTGGATCGCTGCGGGCCGGTAAAACCTGCAAGCCGCGCCCACATCGCCGGATGCGCCGGGTTTGAGAAGAACGGATAATGACGGTACCAACCGCGCAACGACAGAGCAGGACCTATTCCCGGCGAAGCCTGCACGGGCAAGTGGCCAATGAGATCGCCGGGCGGATCATGAGCGGCGAATTCGCCCCGGGATCGATCCTGCCCAACGAGGCGGATTTCAGCGTCACCCTAAAGGTAAGCCGCACCGCCCTGCGAGAGGCGATCAAGGTATTGGCCGCCAAGGGGCTGGTGGAATCCCGACCGAAGATCGGCACCCGCATCCGTCCGCGCGACTACTGGAACATGCTCGATCCCGATGTCCTTGCCTGGCAATTCGCCACCAGCAATGTCGCCGGCTTTGCCGACGATTTGTTCGAGGTCCGCCAGATCATCGAGCCGGCCGCCGCGGCGATGGCGGCGGAACGGGCCAGCACGGCCGAGCTGTCGGCGATCGACAAGGCCTATCGCGACATGGAGGCGGCGGGATGCAACCTTGAGGCATCGATCGAGCCCGACCTTCGTTTCCACCTCAGCATTCTGGCCGCGACCGGCAATGAGCTGCTGGTGCCGCTCGGGTCGTTGATCGAGACAGCGCTGGCGTCGAGCATCAAGCTCTCCGGGTCGGCCCCCGACGCGCTGTTCCACGCCTTGCCGCTACACAAGGCGGTTCTGGACGAGATCCGCCGCCGCGATCCGAACGGCGCCCGTCTGGCGATGCAGACCTTGCTCGTGAAATCCGTCGACTATGTGCGCCGAGCCATCGAACGGGAGAAGGCGGCTGCCAGCGGACAATGAAGGTCCCGGCGGTTCATGATTCGGCAAATCCGGAGGTATCCGCCGCTCATCCCAGCCGGACCGGCAAGAAGCAGCGCTTGGCAGGACGTGCATTTCCGGTTGATGCTGACTGAATGGCCGGTTTTGGCGGCCGCCGACTGAAGTATGTGTGGCGCCCGATCGTCGTCGTCGACAGTCGTTGGGTGTCGCGAAGGAGACGAGGATGCGGTTGATCCAATTCACCGACTTGAGCGGCAACCGCCGGGTCGGTCTCGTCTCCGACAACCGGCCTGCCCCGCTGGCGCTGGACGGCGTTGAATCGGTCTACGCGCTGGCCCGCGAGGCGATCGATGAGGGCGTCAGACTGGCCGAACTGGCGGAGGCGCTGGCTACCGACATCACGCATGACTATGACGCGATCGTTGCCGATGGCCGTCTTTTGGCGCCGCTCGATCATCCGGATCCGGGGCATCTGTTGGTGACCGGCACCGGCCTGACCCATCTGGGCAGCGCCGCCACCCGCGACAAGATGCATGCCGAAGCCGCGGGTGTCGGCGAAGCGACCGAGACCGACTCCATGAAAATGTTCCGCGCCGGGCTTGAAGGCGGCAAGCCTCCGGACGGCGCGGTCGGCGCGCAGCCGGAATGGTTCTTCAAGGGCGATGGCGGGGCGGTCGTGGCCCCTGATCAACCATTGGCGATGCCGGACTTCGCGCTGGATGGCGGCGAAGAACCGGAGATCGTGGGGCTTTACGTGATCGGCCCGGATGGCAGCCCGTTCCGGATCGGCTTCGCGCTGGGCAACGAGTTCTCCGACCATGTGACAGAACAGCAAAACTATCTGCTGCTCGCCCATTCCAAGCTCCGGCCGTGTTCGTTCGGGCCGGAGTTGATGCTGGGCGACCTTCCCGCCGATGTGCGCGGCACCTCGCGTCTGCTGCGCGGCGGTGAGGGCCGTCTGGCAGGCGGAATTCCTTAGCGGCGAGGCAAACATGTCGCACAGCCTAGCCAATCTCGAGCACCACCATTTCAAATATCCGATGTTCCGCCGGCCGGGCGACGCCCATGTGCATTTCTTCGGCACTGCGACCCTCAGCTTCGCCGACGGCATCGTGGCGGAGCCGGGCGACGTGTTCGAAATCGAAGCTGGCGGCTTCGGCCGTCCGCTGAGTAATGCCCTTATGCGTGCGCCCGCCGAGGAGGCCGTCGCCGTATCCGCCCTTTAGGTGGAATTGAATCACCGAACCTTGGACCGGCGCCGGCTACCTGAGAGGTATCTGGGCCCGATCAAGCCGCTGGCGCAGGCTGTCGATGCTGCCGGCCAGGACAGGCAGGATTGTTTCCCGGCCTTCATCCAGATTGCCTTGGATCTGGATGTAATCCGGTTCGGTCGTCAGCGTGTCGTCGGTCAATTGCGCAAGCTCGCTGGATAGCTGCCGATAAAGCCGGCGAATGCCGGTTAGGGCCTCGGGCGGCAATCTGAACGCCACGTCGGAATCGGCCATGGCATCCCAGACATAAGTCTCCAGCCGATATTGCTCGGAACGGCCGACGAATTTGGCTTTGCTGTTGGTGATGTATTGATCCGACCAGTCCGCGACGTGTCTTAGATTGTCGTTGACCTCCGCCAGAAGTGCGAGCTGCAGGTAGTAGCTCTCGCGGTCCGAGCGGACCGTCTGCAGTTCCATTCCGACCCGGTAGCCGGCGCCGGCGGCCAGATAGACACCGATCACGGTCGACGCGATAATCAACGCGTGAGACAGCCAGAATTCAGCGTTGTTCTTGTCGCGGGGCAGGAAGATCGGGCGGATGAAGCGAAGCGGTCGGGGGAGTGCCATCGGGTCCTCCAATTCGGCGATTTCGATGCCGGTTGGGCCGTACATGACAACTTGGACAGGAGATGGTTACCGTTCGATTAACCAATTTTCGAATGGCGGCAATATCGGTGCTGATGGCAAGTGGCGGTTGGGCCGGATAGGCTCTCCGAAACAGCGAAGACAGGCAGGTAATGACTCTCGAAAATCCAGTACTGAAGACGATCCGCGACGGCGGTTCGGTCGGCATGGTATGGCTCAGCCTCGGCTCCACGGCGGTGGCGGAATTGGCCGCCGACGCCGGGCCGGACGCCGTGGTGTTCGACTTGCAGCATGGGTTGTGGCAGCGCCAGACCCTGCAGGACGCCATCGGCATCGTGCGCGCCAAGACCACGCCTCTGGCTCGGGTCGCCGATGGCTCCGCGACCGCCATCGGCGAGGCGCTGGATGCCGGGCCCCTGGGCGTCATCGTGCCGCTGGTCGAGACGGCGGAGCAGGCCGCCGCGGCCGTTGCAGCCGCCAAATACCCGCCGGCCGGTATCCGTTCGGGGGGCGGGGTGCGGCCGCTGATGGACTTCAAGGCCTATGGTGTCGCCGCCAACGATGCGGTGCTGGTATCGGTGATGGTCGAGACGGCGAGAGGGGTGGAGAACGCTGCCGCCATCGCCGCCGTGCCGGGGGTCGATCTGGTGTTCATCGGCACCGGCGATCTGGCGCTGTCGATCGGCACCTTCCCGGAATTCGGGCCCGAGCATGAGACGGTGGTGAAGGAGGTGCAGCAGGCTTGCCGCGACGTCGGCACCCCCTGCGGAGCCTTCACGCCGCATCTGGCTTTCGCCTTAGACCGCCGCCGCCAGGGTTTCCAGGCTACGGTGATCGCCGAGGATATCAGCATGGTGCACGGCGCTGCCAAGACCGCGATCAAGGGCTTCGCCGCCGGCTCGCCAATCCCGGTGAAAGACGCCGTCGCCTTCGTGTCGGGGACCAGTCGCGGCATTGGCCCGATCATCGTACGGGCGCTGCTGGCCGCCGGCGCGTCGAAGATCTACTGCGCCGCCCGCAAGCCCGAAACGTTGAAGGAATTGCTTGCCGAAGCGCCCGACCGGCTGGTGCCGGTCACACTCGACATCACCGACCCGGACTCCGTCGCCGACGGCCGCCAAGTCGACCGCGGACGTCACCCTGCTGGTCAACAATGCCGGGGTGAATTTCAACACGCCGCTGCTGGCCATCGATCATCTGGACAATGCCCGCGCGGAGATCGAGACCAACTATTTCGGCACGCTGTCCATGTGCCGCGCCTTTGCGCCGGCGTTGAGTGCCAATAGCGGCGGCGCCATCGTCAACCTGCTGTCGATTTTGGCGAGGGGTAACTTGCCGATGATGGGCTCGCTCGCGGCCTCGAAGGCGGCCGAGCTCTCCATGACTCAGGGCCTGCGCGCCGAGCTTGCGGCCCAAGGCACCCACGTCATGGCGGTCCTGCCCGGCGCCGTCGACACCGACATGACCCGCGACTTTGACGGCCCGAAGATCGAACCCGCGGAGGTCGCCGAGGCCATCCTTCACGGCCTGTCGATCGGCGCCGAGGAAGTGATGCCGGGCGATATGGGGGCAGGCATGGCGATGGGTCTTGCGATGGACCCGAAAGCCGTCGAACGGCAGCTGGCGGAGTTCTTGCCGAAATAGCGGGGGCTGGCCGGAATTTGGCTGAAATAGGTGCCTGTAATGCCCAAATATTGGGTATGGACTCAGCCCAACCCGATGTGACCGCCGACCGGTCGGAAACGGCCCCCCAGGACACCCGGCCCCGCGTGGTCATCGTCGGCGCCGGCTTCGGCGGGCTGTCGGCCGCCGAGGCGCTGTCATCCACCCCTGTCGACGTTACCCTGATCGACCGGCGTAACTATCATCTGTTCCAGCCCCTGCTGTACCAGGTGGCGACCGCCGGGCTGTCGCCGGCCGACATCGCCTGGCCGATCCGCCGCATCGTGCGCCGGCAGCGCAATGCGAGCGTTCTGCTGGGAGAGGTGACCGGGATCGATACCGACGCCCGCATGGTCAGCATGGGCGACGATGCTGTGCCCTACGACTATCTGATTCTGGCGACCGGCGCGCAGCATGCGTATTTCGGTAATGATGCCTGGGAGCCCTTCGCGCCCGGGCTGAAGAAGATCGAGGATGCGACGGATATCCGCCGCCGCATCCTGATGGCCTTCGAGCGCGCCGAGGCGGAACCCGACCCTGCCGAGCGCGACCGGCTGCTGACTTTCGTCATCGTCGGCGCCGGGCCGACCGGGGTGGAACTGGCCGGCGCCATCGCTGAGTTGGCCCGCCGGGCCCTGGCCAAGGATTTCCGCAACATCGATCCGCGCCAGACCCGCATCCTGCTGGTCGAGGCCGGGGAGCGGGTTCTGCCGAGTTTCCCCGAGAGCCTGTCGGCATTCGCCCAGCGCTCGCTGGGGAAACTCGGCGTCGAGGTGATGCTGGGTGAGCCAATCACCGGCTGCGATGCCGAGGGCGTCGCCATCGATGGTCGCCGGATCGGCGCGCGCACTGTGCTATGGGCCGCCGGTGTAGCCGCGTCGCCGGCGGGCGCGTGGCTGGGCGCGGAAACCGATCGCTCGGGCCGGGTGATGGTGACGCCGGAGCTTGGCGTGCCCGGCCATTTCGGAATCTTCGTCATCGGCGACACCGCTGCCGTCAACGACACAGCCGGTCGGCCCTTGCCCGGCATAGCTCCCGTTGCCAAGCAACAGGGCAAATACGTCGCACGCTGCATCCGCCGTCATGTGTCCGGCAGCACCCTGATTCCGAACTTCCGCTACCGCCATCCCGGCAGCTTGGCCACCATCGGCCGCTCGGCGGCGGTGATCGATTTCGGCTGGCTGCGCCTGAAGGGCTTGATCGCCTGGTGGATCTGGGGCGTGGCCCATGTTTATTTCCTGATCGGCATGCGCAACCGGCTGCTGGTCGCAATCCAGTGGCTGTGGTCCTATATCGCCTTCGACCGCGGCGCCCGGCTGATCACCGGCAAGGACGAGTGAGCGTCGAGAGGGATCGCCGTCCGGATCTATGGCTCGCCCAATGTGAATGAGCAATCGGACCTGTTGCCGGCGCAATCCATCACGCTGACGGTCGCTGTCGCAGACTCGCGGGGCGCCGAATTCACCTCTTCGGCCTTCTGAACCTTGCGCACCGTCAGTTCGGTGTGGCCGCGTTCCGGCGCGCAGTGGATGTCCGCCTGCACCTGGCCGTCGACCCGGACCCGAACGGCCAAGGGTTGGCATTGACCGGTGGCATGCCACTCGAAGCGATAGGTGATGATCGCCTCGATCAAATCGATGTCCTTGCGCAGCATCGTGCGCAACTCGCTGCCGCCGGAGCCGTCGGCATTGACCTGCGGCCCGCCCGGCGGACTGACAGACGCATTGGCGTCGGCGCGCACCTGCAGCAGCTCGTCCTCGAGCATCTTGTTGGAGATCACGCAGCATTTCGCCGAGGTGCCGCCCCACACCACGGCCTTGGGACCGCAGCAGCAATGATCCTTGGGCGGCCAGTCCCGGTCGTCGGAGACCTTTCGTTTCAGGGGTTTTTTTGCCGTTTTGCGGGCTTTCTTGATCTCGGCCATGACTCACCTATGAGAGGTCGACGTTGAGCAGAAGCTCATGGAAGTAGTACGGGGTGCCGATCGTGTACGCGACGAGGTCGTTGCTGGAGACCGGACAGGTGACCCCCGGCTGCGGCCCGCCGCCGACGCTGCCGGACGGCAGTGGCAGGCCGAGGCTGACTTGGGCCAGGTAATGCATGTCGTCGGCAAGCACCGCCGCGCCGGAATCGCCGGGTCCTATCACCAGACGGCACAGCACCAGGTCGAACATCACCAGCACCGAGGCGAAACCGAGCGGAATGGGAAGGTAGAACTGGAAGAACGGCATCCAGACCCGGCCGTTGGTCAGCCCTGATGTCTGCCCGTCCTTGTGGCAACGCTCGCCGGGGCGGGCAAGCCGGGCGGAGCGGATGCGTCCACCGAAGCGGGTTGCCCTCGGCGGCGCCAGCGGCGGCGGCGTCGAGGCGAATGAGAAGGGGGGCTGGTTCGGAATTCTGGCGCCCGGCGGCAGGAAGGGCTGGATGGCGGTCGGCTGGATGTCCCCGGCGGCGCCATCGACGAAAAGGAAGCTGAGGACCCCCGCGGCCAGCAGGGGGGACGGAAACGGGACCAGGATCGGCCAGTTGGTGTCGACGGTAAACAGCTGGTGCAGCCCTTGTCCAACCTGCAGGGTGCCCGATGCGATCATGTCGTTGCCATCCGGCGACTCGAACAACAGCAGCAGGCTGGCCGGCAGGGTGGCGAGGAAGTCCTGGATGCCGAAGCCGAGCGCCACATGGGCGCAGGTGAAACCGCGATCCCGGAAGATGCCGGTCAGCGTGCCGCCGGCGCAGGGGTTGGGACCTCCGCTGAGCGACAGGCTTGATCCGGAACAACTGCCGGTCGCTCGCGGGAACGGGCCGATGCCGGGGCCGGAGGCGAACTTCGGCGACGGATCGAAACCGGCGGTCTGGACGTCGATCCGGATCTGCCTGCCATCGTGCTCGACATGCTCGGGCAGCAATTGCTTCGACGGCACTTTCGATCGCGGCCGTTTCTCCCGGACCAGTACGACGGCGGCCAGCTCTTCGGTCTCCTTACCGCCGCATTCGCGGTAGCCGAGCCCTGCACCGATCACGCCGGGGACCCCGGCGAACGGGGCGGTCCGCAGGAAGCGGATGATCGCGTGCCATTCCTTGGGCGCGTCCAGGGCAGCGGGGTCGAAGGCCCCGGCCTTGGGAGCCTTGGGCATGCCCGGCAGGCGTCCGCGCTGAAGGTCCGTCATCAGACGGTCGAGCCGCGCCCGGTCTTCAGGGTTGGTCTTCGGAAATCTAGGTCCACGCGGCATGAAATATTCTTTTCAATTTGATTCGAATAAAACATGAATTTAAAGTTGATGCAATTAATTCGATTCGAAAGTATTCGATAACCGCGCCACATGGCCACATCCGGCCAATCGGCGAGTTCGAAAGGTCAGGGATATGCACAAGAAAGGTGATGAGAAATCCGACCGCCATGAAGAGGATGAATTCATCGAACGCGAGCTTCCGCCTGAGACGCCGATCCTGTTCGAACCGCAGGAACGCAAGGTGGATCCGGGAACACGGCCGACCGAGAAGGACCGGGCGGTGGGGCGCAACCGGCGCCGGGCGCTGCTCGGCGAGTTGCGGGCCGTCGGCCTGCCGTCGAGATACCTTGAACGGGCAATACCCTGGGAGTGGGTGCACGCCAATCCGAAGCTGTCATCGACCGCCGTGGTCAGCCGCCTGCTGCAGCAGCGGATCTGGGCCGATATCGGACGGCGTCGTGGCGATCCGTTCGCCGATATCGAGGACGACATCCGCCACGACGATGCACATGACGCCGCATTCGGTAGCGATAAGGGTATCCGCTATGGCCCGACTTCCGAGCTGTCGCTCGAATGGTGCAAGATGAAATACGTCTGCGAGGTGCCGGAGGGCGAGCACGTGACCATCGAGATCTCCAACAATGCCACTCTGCCCTTCGACACCTCCGGCACCGTGACCTTCTGGAGGCGGAGGCCGAACGCACCGAATGGCCGGCGCCGGTTCCGCAAGCTTGGCGAACGGGTTGGCAACAAGAGCATCGACTTCGTCGGCCGGATGGTGATCTGGGCCCATCTTGAGGGCGGAACCGCCGACAACCCGGACGAGGAGGCCTGCGATCTGAAGGTGCGGCCGTGGAAGTTCCGGGAATAGCCGGATTGCCAGGCCGGACGATCTCGGTGCGGTGATCAACGCGCCGGATCCGGTCGATCCTTGGGCGCGCGAACCCTGCCCGGAGGCCGTTGGACGTTGACCGGCGGCGACGATGCGGGCAGGGTTCGGTCCGGGCGCGGTTCGACCTTGCGAACCGCCCGGCTGATCACCGGCAAGGACGATTGAGCGTCACAATGGCGGCGATCTGCTAGCGGCTTATTAGCAAAACTTCGGTACGCCATCCTTGCGAGCCGGCAGGGAGGGTGGTGACCGAATGTCCGATGATCGAGAGATCCTCAGCGTCTTTGCGGCGACCGAAGACGGAGCGCAATGGGTCGAATACACTATTCTGCTGACCCACACCGCGAAGACGACGAATCCGATAGATATCAACGCGACCCTGGCATGGCGGTCGAACTTCGATTTCGCGGCCGGGCCGGCGCTGAGGGGCAGTTTTGGTTCCCGGGAGCTGGCATTGGCCGCTGTCCGGAGCGTTGTCGAAGAGGGCGGGCGAAAACTGCAAAGAATGACCAGAAAACGGCTGCGGGTGCTCGAGGAGAAGTTCAACTACCCAGCCGGCCGAAATAGCTGCCTTTTGGCAGCTCCGGTAATCCAGCCACGGTCACCGCTCTGAGAGAAGAACTAAGTATTGCCAGGCGGCCTGAACGCTCTTGACCGCTGAATGCCAAGCGGCCAGCTTCGGTCTCGGACAGGCAAGTCCCGTCTTTAATCCAAATTCTCCCACCTCTCCCATGCCCGCATTGTCCCCGGGGCAGGTGTGAGAGCTGCGCCACGTGTCGGGGAAGAGCTCGCGCTGTCAGAGAATGCCGGGTGCAGATCGGCAACAAGGACAATATGGATGATCCCGTTCTATGTGATTACTGGTGCTCCCGGGACCGGCAAGTCCGCAGTGCTTGAACAGCTGCGACGGCGCGGCTTCGACGGCATCGATGAGCCGGCGCGGCAGATCCTGGCCGAGCAGCGCAGCTTCGGCGGCAATGGCGTGCCGGAGTCCGATCCGGCGCTGTTCGTCGAGTTGATGCTGTCCCGCGCCGTCTTCGAACGCCGCAAGCCGAGGCCCGCGGACCGTCCGGTCTTCTTCGACCGAGGCCTGCCGGATCTGATCGCCTATGCCTTGCTCTATGGGCTGGACGACGCGCCGACCCGCAACGCCGCCCACAAATACCGCTACAACCCGACGGTGTTCTTCGCGCCGCCCTGGCAGGACATCTATGGCCAGGATGAGGAGCGCCGGATGACCTACGGCCAAGCCTGCGATTTCGGCGAGCGCATGCGCGACGCATATCATGCCATGGGCTATGTATTGCAGGAACTGCGGCGCGAAACATCGGAGGACCGGGCGCGGTTCATTCTGGACACGATTTCGGCGGAGCGATCCTAGCGTCGGGACGGGACGCTCCGGTCAGGAAGAGTTCGACACTGGATCGCCCGGCACGGCAGTCTCATGGATGTGCAGCCATTCCAAGGCCCCATCATCGGCTCGGCGACGCATGAGAACAGATGAGATGCGGGTATTCTCCGGGTTGGAATGCCGGGCGCCGGACTGTTTTTCCACATAGGTGGCGAGCACCAGTCCGTCGCCACCCACATGGCGCAACGCCACATCGGCGATCTCGATCCGAAAATCGGGACTGGCGCCATGGCGATCCTGGATGGAGGAGAGCAGGGTCTCGCACGTCAGCACCCGGCCGGCTGGCTGAATGTTGATCAGGCCGGGAGCAAAGCGGTCTGCCAGCCCGGCTGAAAACGCCTCTGCCGATGGTGTCTCCTCACCGCGAAACCAGGCCGAGATGAACCGGTGGACTTCTTCGATCTCTGCGCGGATTTCGCTGAGGAGTTCTTGGGTTTCAATCGGATCGGTCATCCTGCTATTGCCTATGCGCTATCGTTGTACCCACCGTACTTGAATAGCGGGGCCGTCAACATGCCCAACCGTTCTGTGCAACGCCGTGGACTCCGGGCCTACCGCCGCCCGGTGCCCTCACCCAGAGCCTCCTCGTCCCGAGCCTGTCAAGGGACGAAGGGCGAGGATGGCAACGCCGGTGCCGATCATCGGGCTCGCCACAGTGGCTGATCAGCTACCGCTCAACAGGTGAATGACTGTCCCGAAAGTGTAATCCCCGAAGATACTGAAATCAGTTCAATGCGTTGCCATCCTCGCCCTTCGTCCCTCGACAGGCTCGGGATGAGGAGGCTCAGGGTGAGGGCGCTGAAGAAACCGACACGCCATAATCCGCGTTCATATCCAGCAAAAGCGCGAGCTTGCCGTGTGGCACCGATCTGCCCACAATCGGTTTCTCAAATCGACAAACCAGAAGGACGGAATGTCCATGGTGCAGCCACGATCAGCCTCCGACATCAACGCCGATCCGGCGGCTTGGCGCGCGGCGGAGATGCGCGCGTCGACCGTCTGGCAGTGGAGCCTCAGCGAGACGCAGCGTGAGGAAGTGCGCCGAGCCGTCGAATCCAGCCGCGCGTTGGGCCTGGCGATTCACGAGATCTCGCGCGAGACCTTCAAGCTGCCGAAGCTCGGCCCCATGCTGGAACAGGCCCGCCGCGATGTGGTCGATGGCTGCGGTTTTGTCCTGATCCGTGGCCTGCCGATCGAGGGCCAGGACCGCGACTGGGTGATGCGCGCCTGGTTCGGCATCGGTTCCTGGCTCGGCACCGCGCGGCCGCAGAACGCCGCCGGCCATCTGGTCGGCCACGTCAAGGATCTCGGCGAGGATAAGGGCGATCCGAAGACCCGGCTCTACCGCACCAATGCCCGCCAACGCTTCCATGTGGACAGCTGCGACATCGTCGGTCTGCTCTGCCTGCAGCCGTCGAAAACCGGCGGCGCCAGCTCGCTGTGCAGCTCCGTCGCCATCGTGGCCGAGATCTCCCGTACCCGGCCCGACCTGGCGGAAGTGTTGGCCCAGCCCTTCCTTTACGACCGCAAGGGCGAGGTGCCGGCAGGTGCCGGGCCGAATTACCCGATCCCCATCGTTCACCACCATGCCGGGCGAACCAGTGTTTTCTTTGCCCGCGACTTCATCGACTCCGCGCAAGAGCGCTTCGCCGACATTCCGCGCCTGACCGAGGCGCAGGTCGAAGCCCTCGATATGATCGAAACCCTGGCCGAGAGCGACGACTTCCGCCTCGACATGGATTTCCGCCCCGGCGACATGCAGTTCGTGCACAACCACGCGCTGCTGCATTCCCGCACCGGCTACGAAGACTGGCCGGAGCCCGAGCGCCGTCGCCATTTGCTGCGCCTCTGGCTCTCCGCCCACGACCCGCGCCCGCTGCCGCCGGTCTTCGAACAACGCTACGGCCCGATCCGCCCGGGACTGCCACGCGGTGGGGTGTGTTCGGAGGAAATCACGCCGACCACGCCGCTCGAGGCGGAATAACCGGGCGAGCGACCCTCAATCCCGGATCTTGAACCCCACCGCGTTCCGGTCAGTGATGCCGGTGTTGCGGGCCACGATGTCGGCGAGGCTGCTGGTGGCGTCGACGATGGCGCGGCCTTCCGGGGCGAAAGTGTCGGGGTGGTTGAAGACCGCCATTGAAAGCAGCGGATTGGTGAGCGCCTGGGTGAAGGCGTCGTTGGCCACCATTGTGTTGAGCAACTCGCCCATGATCTCGTCCGGCCCGAAATCCTCGGCGAAGATGCCGACGAACCATTCCAGCTTGTCGATGTCGCCGTAGATCTTCCGCAGCGCAGCGGCTTTTTCCCGGTCGCCGGTCAGTTCCTCGAAATTGCGCACCGGCTCCAGGCCGTAATGCCGGCGATAGGCGTTGTAGGGCTGAAGCTGGCAGGTGCGGGCCATTGTCATGCTGCGTTGCCGGAGATGCAGGAGAAAGGCGGCGGTGTTGCCCAGACCCATCCGCCCGGCGAGCTGCCGCGAGGCGTCCAGCAGCACGCGGTCGACGCCCTCCTTCAGCAGCCAGGCATTGTTCCGTCGCAAAGCCACGGAATCCTGCTCATCCGGATTCCCGAACCAGACCGTCGCCGGGATCAAATCGTGCCAGC
The DNA here is from genome assembly GCA_965237625.1 of Inquilinaceae bacterium. Lineage (GTDB taxonomy): Bacteria > Pseudomonadota > Alphaproteobacteria > DSM-16000 > Inquilinaceae > JABDIP01. Next base: position 157,130 of record CBDEGD010000012.1, on the reverse strand, counting down.
GGTAGAGCAGGGCGAATTCCACCGCGATCCAGTTTGTCCGGTACCAGGCTTCGCGCTCGGCCATGCCCGGCACGGCCTCCAGGCGGAATTCCAGGGGCGCGATGTGCACGATGTAGTCGCTGATGACGATCTTCAGCAGCAGCACGATGGCGACGTTGCGCGCAGTCTGGAACAGCCGCTCATCGTCCCAGTCCGGATGCGCCGCCTGCAGCGCGCCGGCGATGCGATTGTGCTCGCGCAGGAACAGGGTGTTCATCAGCGTGTTGCCGATGGTCGAATTGCCGTGCTCCAGCCCGACCGTGAAGCAGTTGAGCTTGTGCTCATCGCTGGCGCCGTCGAATACGCGATCGAAATTTGCCTTCGTGTAGAGCCCGTCGAATTCGGCCTTCATCACGACGCTGTCGCCTGTCTTCTCGAACAGGCTGGCGGGATATTCCTCACCATCGATCTGCTGGCTCTTCAGCCGACCGCCGGTGCCTTCGCGCAGCATGGTCGTCTGGATTTCACTCACCCCGTAGATCTGGCAGAGGTCGATTTCGTGGTTGCTCTCATTCTCGGCGAAATCCTGCTCGCTTGGTTCCTTCGACTTGGTTCTCAGGAAGCTGTCGGTGAACCATTGCGCGAAGAAGGGGAACAGCAGGCTGGTATCCGTGGCCCGGCGATCCTCGGTGCGCTCGAACAGCTCCATTACCTCGACGATTTCGGGAAGCTTGGCGGTGTAGTCAGGCGCCGGTGGCAGATGCCGGCCGGAATAGCGCCGGTCGGTCAGCCCGCGCCAGGTCGGATACGGCGCCGCCATCGTCAGGGGCCGAGGCCGTGGCGCCGCCGCATAGGCGTATTTGTTGATCAGTCTGCGGTTCACAAAGGCATGTATCGGCGGGATCGCATTCGCGATCTTCACCAGAAAACGCTTTATCCGTGTCCCGAACGATCCGCCGGAATTCTTCGTGCCCATGGTCGCGCCCCCTTTGAAGCGTGCGAACGCTAGCACGGGGGTGACACAGGAGGGACACAGGGAAAGGGAGTTTTCCCAACAAGAAGATAGTCATTCTCGCCTTCGCGAGAATGACAATCGGAGTGGGCGGTCGTGCCGGAAGCATAAAGCCGAAGACCGGCTTCAAATTCACCTGACCCATGCGACCCTAGCTCGCAGCCCGATCGAACACCGGCATGTCGTCGGGGAATTCCACCCAATGGTGCTTGTTCTCCGCCCAGACCACCCGGGTCGGGCGGGCGAAATCGGGCTCGGTGATGCAGCCGACGGCGATGCCGTAATGGTCCGGGCGCATGTCCAGGGTCCAATAGACCGAGGTGCCGCAATCCGGGCAGAACTTGGTGCTGAGACCGCGGCCGGACTCCGTCACCCGGTCGTAATCCTTCGACCTTCCCTCGATCGAAGTCACCCGGTCGCGGCGGTAATAGGCGCCGACGCCGAACGGGCTTCCGGTGCGCTTCTGACATTTGGTGCAGTTGCAGGCGGTGACGACGTCGGGTTCGCCCAGGGCGGTGACTTGGAGCTGGCCGCAGGCGCAGGTGGCGACGTGTTCGACGGTCTCGCTCACGCTTTCTTTCCTTCGAATTCCGGGCTTGGGACGTTCCGTACCCGTGAGCATGCCTGACCGCGCCAGGGCGGTCGAGATGGAACGTCTGCCTGACCGGCTCAGTATCCAGGCCCCTTTCGTCGCGATGCCGCCCGGTGTAATGCTTGGCGTCCATGATCACCGTCTCCAACGTTTCCAAATCCTTCGGCGGCCTGCGGGCCGTGCGCGATTGTTCCGTCTCGGTGGAGACCGGGTCGATCACCGGGCTGATCGGGCCGAACGGCGCCGGCAAGTCGACCCTGTTCAACATGGTCGCCGGGCTGTTTGCGCCGGATAGTGGGCACATTGCCCTGGAAGGCCGCGACATCACCGGACGGTCGCCCCATGAGCTGTTCCAAATGGGCCTCGTGCGGACCTTCCAGATCGCCCATGAATTCTCCCGCATGACTGTGCTGGAAAACCTGATGGTGGTGCCGCCGGATCAGGCCGGAGAGAGCCTGTGGGCGGCCTGGCTACGCTGGGGGGCGGTGCGCCGCCAGGATGCCGAGGTGCGGCGCAAGGCCGAGGAGGTGCTGGGCTTCCTCAAGCTGTCAAAGCTGAAATTCGAGCTCGCCGGCAACCTCTCCGGCGGCCAGAAGAAGCTGCTGGAGCTCGGCCGCACCATGATGACCGACGCCAGGGTGGTGCTGCTCGACGAGCTGGGGGCCGGGGTCAACCGCACCCTGCTGGCCAGTCTGTCGAGCGATATCGAGCGTCTGAACCGGGAGTTCGGCTACACCTTCTGGGTCATCGAGCACGACATGGACATGATCGCCCGGCTCTGCGATCCGGTGATCGTCATGGCCGAGGGCACGGTGCTGACCCAGGGCTCCATGGAGGACATCCGCAAGGACGACCGGGTGATCGAGGCCTATTTCGGACAAGGCGCGGCGCACCGAAAGACGGTCGCCGGATGAGCCTGCTGGAGGCCAAGGGCATGGTCGGCGGCTATGGCGGCGCCGATATTCTAAACGGCGTCGACCTCGAAGTCGGCGCCGATGAGATCGCCGTCATCATCGGCCCCAACGGCGCCGGCAAATCCACCGCGATGAAGGCGATCTTCGGCCTCGTCACCGTGCGAGAGGGCGGCGTCACCTTTGCCGGTGAGACCATCACCAACACGGCGCCGGAAAAGCTGGTCGGCCTGGGGATGGCCTATGTGCCGCAGGAGCGCAACGTCTTCCCTAACCTCTCCGTGCACGAAAACCTGGAGATGGGGGCCTATGCCCGCCGCGACGACATCTCCGGCATCCTGGCCCGGATCTACGAGCTGTTTCCGGCCCTGGAAGAGAAGCGCCGCCAGCCGGCCGGCGAGCTTTCCGGCGGCCAGCGCCAACAGGTCGCCATCGGCCGGGCGCTGATGATCGAGCCCAGGCTGCTGATGCTCGACGAGCCCACCGCCGGCCTGTCGCCCAAGGTTATGGACGACATCTTCGACCGCATCGTCGCCATCAACCGCACCGGCGTCGGCATCCTGATGGTCGAGCAGAACGCCCGCATGGCCCTGGAGATCGCCCATCGCGGCTATGTCCTAGCCACCGGCCGCAACCGCTACACCGACACCGGCGCCAATCTGCTGGCCAATCGGGAGGTGGCGGAGTCGTTTTTGGGCGGGTAGGGGGCGAGATACTTAGGAAGCCTTTTTCGCAGTGGATCTCCACGGACGACCGTTGTTGTCAAATGTTGAATGTTCAAAATTTTGAAGGATCCGCGATTATGGGAGCCAATTTACCTCGAAATACAGTTGTGCTGCTATCCTTCATTCACTTCTGAAAGCAGTTCCGCAAAGTCACCCGCACAGGTTGCCGGTCCAGATTTTATTGCCAGGATCAAAGCTTCCGGCGTGGCTTCTCTCATCAACTCAGGCTCTACCTCTTCGCCGAGATTCATCGCGCGGGCAAAGTGCACAAGTGCCTGAAGGCGATCCTGTTGAACATGTCGTCCCTCAACATATACTCGACCGAGAAATAGCTCTGCTTTGCCAAATCCCATTTCTGCTGATTTCCCGATCCAATACAAACCTGTCTCAGGATCGGGCAGCTTTGCCTCGTCCTCCAAATGAAGCCGTCCATAGTTATAGGCCCCAGCTTCGCTACCTCGTTCCGCAGCATAAAGAAACCAATGCTCAGCGTTTGTGATATCTCTTGGTGCCCAATCACCATTGCGATATCGAAGTCCAAGCGCGTTCGCAAGACACGGATTCGACATTGCATTTTCAGCTGCGGCCATAAGGCCGATCTCCTGAAGCATGATCAAATCATCCTCCGTGAGCCTCGGTGCATCACCCTGTTCAATCATGTGCTGTAAATTCTTGAGCGAAATCAACTGGCCACCCTTGGCTGCTTCCATCAGCCAGTAGATCGCTTCATCTAAATCTACTTCGGTCCCGATACCCCTATAATATCGCCAACCCAGGTCATTTTGAGCATTACGATAGCCTGCCTCGGCGGCACTTACATATAGTCGTGTCGCTCTTGCCTCATCTTGAGTAATTCCAGGGGGGGGCCATTCTATATAGATAACCTACTTCATATAGGTATCGACCGTTCTCTGTGTCGATTTCGGAGGCTCGAGTATATAGTGATAATATTTCCCTATTTACAGAAGGTTCCATAGTATCATCATTTTCTTCCATCAGATTTGCAAGTCTATATGCAGCAAAAGCACTCCCGGCATCAATCGCATTCCGGTACAAGGATCTCGCTCTCGGTATATCCTTCGGCACGGAGATTTCGTCTTCGTACATTATCGCTAGGCCACTTAGGCAGGCGCCATCAACCTTCCCTGAACAGGCTTCAAACCAATGCTTTGCTTCCTCGTGGTTCGGCTCCACACCGTCTCCAATCCTCAGCAATTGTGCCAATCGAAACTGAGCTCTAGCGTGACCCTGCTCTGCTGCCAAGCGCCAGAGGCGTACAGACTCTTCTTCGTTCCGAGAAGCATTTGAAGAATCGCCACGGTAGTATATTAGACCAAGCAAAAACTGAGCAAATCTGTTTCCTAGAGAAGCAGAATCTCTCAGAAGGTTAATTGCTTCTTCTTTATCTACTTCGTGGCCACGACCGTAATACAGGAGTTCTGCAAGATTAAATTTTCCATCACTATTGCCGCCAGTTGCAGCGCGGCGGTACCATTCTGCGGCAGAAATGAAGTCTACTTCTCCCAAGAGGCCCGACTCATAAATATTTCCAAGTAAATTTTGCGATTCTACATGACCTTTTTCGGCTGCCACGAGTAACCATTTTCTTGCTTCTTCTGGATTTTTTTCAACACCATCGCCGTAATAGTAGTCTCTGCCAACTCGATATGCCGCACGAAGATGCCCTTGGTTGGCTGCCGACAGGCGTAGCCGGAATGCGATAGCTGGGTCTTTTGCTACGAAGTCGCCGTCCTGATACCGAAAGGATAGATTGAACTGGGCTGGAGCATAATTTCGATCTGCCGCATAATGGTAAAGCGCTGTGGCCTTTTCCTCATCCAACCGCACACCAATGCCTTCGCCGTAAAGAAAAGCGAGCAAATAGGCGGCACGACGATCTGATTCTGCCCTCTCTGAGAGCTCTGGTACGGCCAGATCAGCCCAGTATTCTGCTTGGGATCGGTCTTCAACAACATCTCCCCAACCATAAAATGCCATCTTTGCTATTGCTGCTTGGGCGAAGACATCGCCTCCGTTAGCAGCCTCGAGATAGTAGTTCGTGGCCTCCGAATTATTTTCATCATTGAAATAGAGATCGTCTGCGAGGCGCACTAAGTCTTCGAGATCTTTCGATCTCTGGGAGTCTTTGAATTCTGAGATCCAGCCGTCAATTGTTGAAACAAGAACTTTGCTGTTTTGTAAAGCTGCAGCCGTGCCGCCCAATATTGCAATTGCAGCAGTTAGGACGAGAACAAGTTTGTGTCGTTTTAGGCGATCAAACCAGTTAAGATCATGAAATTGTTTGGAGTTCTGCTGGTTGAGATCTATTGACATCGCATCATCCAAAAATGGCCTATCCATAATATGTGAGATTATTAGCTGCACGCTTAACGTGTAGCAACATTAATGTGGGGCTTCGGTAATCGTTCCGCCAAGATGCAAAAAACTGGCGAGCCTAATATGTGTAAAATTCGACTATTTGTCGCCTGACGCGATATCGTAAGTCCTTCATTCCCGGACGCGGCGACGACCGATCGTTGACCTTTGTGCTGCCTATGCAATTTAGTCGTTGCGAACCCTCAAATTTCGGCTGAACTCTCATTGGAACGGGGAATTTTTACCATGACCGGTGTCGGCATCCTGATGGTCGAGCAGAACGCCCGCATGGCCCTGGAAATCGCCCATCGCGGCTACGTGCTCGCCACCGGCCGGAACCGCTACACCGACACCGGTGCCAATCTGCTGGCCAACCGTGAAGTGGCGGAGTCGTTTTTGGGCGGATAGGGTCGCGAGGCGGCTGCCGGCCGCCGCGAATATCGGTGTACCATACGGTTTGCGTCGCAGTCGCCGTGGCCCGAAGGAGGTCAGGTCCATGATCCAGGATGCCGTCACCAACCTGTCGCCGGGCGAGATCACGGCCTTTCGGCGCGATGGTGTGGTCGCGCTGCGCAACCGATTCTCCGCCGAATGGATCGACCTTCTGCGCAGCGGCATCGCGGCCGATCTCGAGCGGGCAAGTCCGAACCTCGGCAATCATTGCAAGGGCCCGAACGCGCCGGCCTATTGGGAAGATTTCTGGTGCTGGGCCGGCATTCCGGAATTCGAGAAATTCGTGCGCCACTCGCCATGTTCCGCGATCGCCGCGCAGCTGCTGGGGGCCGACGGCATCAATCTGGTGATGGACAACTGGTTCCTGCGCGAGGCCGGCGCGACCTCACGGCCGCCGTTTCATCACGACATCTCGTATTTCGACTTCGCCGGCTCGATGTGTGTCCTGTGGCTGCCGCTTGAGCCTGTATCCATTGAGAACTGCATCAGCTTCGTGCGTGGGTCGCATCTGTGGGACAAGCTGTTCATGCGGGTCCGTTTCGACGACGGCCACAGCATGGAGCCCGGCGGTGTGGAGGTGAATGGCGAACGGTACGAACCGCCGCCCGATATCGAGGCCGATCCCGACGCCTTCGATCTGGTCCGGTTCGATCTCGATCTCGGCGACTGCGTCTATTTCGACATGCGGACCCTGCACGGCAGCCTCGCCACCGTTGCACCGACCGAGACTGTCCGGCGCTACACCCTGCGGATGACCGCCGAAGACGGGCGGATCCGCTATCGCGGCGACTGGGCGCGGGAGGAACGCGCCATGTTCGAGGCCCATGGCTATCGGGATGGTGACGCGATCGCCGGGGATTTCTTCCCGCGGCTTTGGCCGCCATCAATCGTTGCCTGACGACTCCTCTAGCTCGCGATGAACCAAGCATCTGCATTACTGGCGCCGCCCCCTGAGCCGAATGCAGGGGGGCATCGACTCCGGTGTTCCCCGATCAGCCGCAAAGCTCGGCCGCTCCAAATCCTCCAGGAATGCCGACGGGTCGAAGCCCAGGCGTTGGCCGAGTTCTTCAAGGTTGGACCTGTTGGAGAGGCGAAGGAATTGGCAGTCCATGGTCTTGGTCGCCGCCTCCGACAGCGTCCAGCCGAGCGGTGGAGCGGTCTCCTCCTCGGGGATATCCAGCCGGAATTCGAAGAATCGGGCGGTGCCCGGCAGCTGATCCAGAGTCCAGTTGTGGAGCCGTTGCGCCGCCAGGACACCACGGGCGCCTCGTGTATTGAGCAGGGTCTTGATCGGCGAAGTCAGCTCGGCGGCGATGGATCCGGGGCCGTCGCCGCCTTGCGGGGTGCTGCCCTGGCTGGGTGCAACGCCCGGATAGCCCGGATCGCTGCTGATCTGGATGACGACCACATCGTATTCGCAGGAGTCCGCGGTTTCCAGGCAACGTGTGCCGGTCACCGCCTGAAGCAGATCGAGCGTCGTCGCCGCGCCGAAATTCTCGAAATAGCCACCGTCGACGATCCGATCAAAAGCCTCCGGATCCTGCTCGGTGGGGACGCGATGCATCGTCCCGGCCGGGCCGATATAGGGAAAGCGGGCGCTGTTGTTCGCGGCCGTACTCATGCGGATCGTCATGGGCCAATGTGAGAACAGGTCGTATGCGTCGGTCAGGCTGTAGGAGACGTCGAGATTGCTGGTGACGACGCGCTTGCCGGTCGCCACCGAAGTACCGTTCAGAAACAGCGCCGGCAGGATGGATCGAACCTGCCCCGCGGATTTGTCCGGCCAGGCCGCCAGAAAATCCCTGGCCAGCAGGTCTTGATGGTCGTTTGGCCCAATCGCTTCACGCCATGCGGCCTCCCAGGCCTCTTCCAGCCCCTTCGCGCGATCGGGCAGGGCATCCCAGAACAACAATCGCTGTACCAGATCCGGCAGCAGCGTTGCAGAGAGCGTGGAACTCAGGAAGTCCTTGCCCAGGATGGTGCGGGCGCAGTGTCGGTAGGTGCGCCCACCCGGTGCGCCAGCGGTGCAGGCTGCTTGGGAATCCGGCAACGCCGTCAGTAGGCCGCGGTACATCGCGGCCCCGACCGAACCGCCGGAAACGCCGCTGATGCCAAAGAGCTGTCCGTCGAACCCGGGATGCAAATCCTGGATCGTTCCCAGCACACTGGCTGTCCAATAGGCGGCCCGGCTTCCGCCGCCGGCGGTGGCCACCATAACCAAGGTTGGGCGCCCCGCCGGGGCCTCACTCTGCGATTCCTGCCAGACGGTAAGGGCGACCTGCGGGTCCAACCTTTGTCCGGGTCCGACGGGCGGGCGGTCTTCTATCTGTCGGAGGGTGTGGTTGTCGTTGAACGGGCTGAACACCAATGCAATCAGTATGATGAACGTGAGGACCGGAAAATCGATGCTTTTGGATCTGAACAAGACCCAGCTCCCGGGGACGATCCAAAGGCTTCCGCAGATCAGAAAAACGACATCCGGCCCAAGGAAGTCGAGCGCCGTCAGGTTTATTGAAACAAGGATGAACAGCACAGCGAGAATGAGCGAGAGAACGACGAAACTGAGCTTTACGGAGGCCGGAAGTTCACTCTGCGGCGTGGCCTCCCCGTATTTCGGGCTCCCGGTCAGCATCAACCACTGAGGGCCGGACTTCATCGATCGCAATGTCTTAACTCGATTGCCGATACGGCTCGACAAATTGCGGCGCCAGAAGGTGAAACCATAGAAAACGGCGGCCAGTCCGACGCTTATGGCGGCAAACACGAGCAGCGTCGAGCGCTCGGCGGAGCCGATCCCTTCGCGAGACGCCGCCATGAATTGTGCGATCGCGACCATCAGGAAGGCCCCCGTGCCGATGGCGCGGGGCAGGTGGCGTGCAAGAAAATTCACGCGTTCCTTCCGACCGCCGAACCAGGGTTTTTCGCAGAATTTCTCGTAATGAAATCTCGGGCCATGTTCCAGAATCGACCGGGCCCAGTACCAGGCATTGAGGGCCCAAAATATGACAGCTGAGTAAAAGAATAGCGGAAATCCGGACCGTTCGGCGTGAATGACGATCAGATCCTGCCCTTGAGGGACGAATATCAAGGCAAGGCCGACAAGGAGCGTGATGAGCAGCGAGAGACGGGCGTATTTCAGCACCTGGCCGAAGTCCTGAACGACCTCCCAGACGCACCACAACCAGTCCAGAATCTTCTGAAACCAGCAGACGGCCAGAGGTGCGGCGCCTTGCGTCGATGAGCTGGTCATGGCGTGTCTCCCGAACAACTTTGAAGATTATTGTGCAGAAAATACTCTACTTCCGAATACAACCCGGCCGCCAGCCCCTCGGCAAGATCGCCAGCGACGTCTTCGAGCTTCACCGGCGCTTTCGATTAAATCGTGGCTCTGTCGGTGCCACCCTCTTGAGCGGATCGCCGCGGCTTCGCATAGTCTGATCCCTGTCGCAAATGCGCATTCACGGATGAGGACAGGGCTATGATCAACGAAGATACCGATCTCAGACTGCTGCCTGACGAGATCGCGGATTTTCAGCGCAATGGTGTTGTTGCATTGCGAAATCGGTTTTCCGCTGATCGGATCGACCTGTTGAGGAGCGGCATCGAAGCCGATCTCAAACGACCGAGTCCCAACCTCGTCAATCACTGCAAGGACCCGAACGCGCCTGCCTATTGGGAAAATTTCTGGTGCTGGTCCGACATTCCGGAATTCGAGACGTTTGTGCGTCAGTCGCCATGCGCCGGCATTGCCGCGCAACTGCTGAACACGGACCGCGTCAATCTCGTGATGGACAACTGGTTCCTGCGCGAAGTCGGGGCGACGTCGCGGCCGCCGTTTCATCACGACATCTCATATTTCGACTTCGCCGACTCCATGTGCGTTCTGTGGCTGCCGCTCGAGCCCGTCACCCGGGAGAACTGCATCTCCTTCGTCCGCGGGTCCCATCAATGGGACAAGCTGTTCATGCGGGTCCGTTTCGACGACGGCCATCGCATGGATTCCGACGGTCTCGAAGTGAACGGCGAGCGATACGAACCGCCCCCGGATATCGAATCCGACCCCGACGCCTTCGACCTGGTGCAGTTCGATCTCGATCTTGGAGATTGCGTCTATTTCGACATGCGGACCCTGCATGGCAGCCTCTCAACGGTTACGCCGACCGAGACAGTCCGGCGTTATACGCTGCGGATGACCGCCGAAGACGGCCGGATTAGATATCGTGGCGACTGGGCGCGGGAGGAGCGCGCCATGTTCGAGGCCCAAGGCTATCGGGATGGTGACGCGATCGCGGGAGATTTCTTCCCTCAGCTTTGGCCGGCAGTTCAGTAGCGTTGAATATTGGGCTAATGGGTTAAGGGACAGGCAGGACTAATACCAACCTGCGCGATGGCTGACTCATTTAGGGGATTCCCATTTTCGTCCTGACATGATTCAAGTTGGCAACCAAAGGAGGTTTGCCATGCGAGCTGGGATTGCGCTGCGCGATGATTTCACCGGTGAAGAGCTTCGGGCGCTGGCCAAACGAACGGAGCATGCTGGCCAGAGCCGGCGGCTTCTGACGCTGGCGCTGATCTATGATGGCGGGTCGCGCACGGCGGCGGCGCGGTATGCGGGCGCCGGGCTTCAGACGGTCCGTGACTGGGTGCTGCGGTTCAATGCCCGGGGTCCTGAGGGTCTGATCGACGGCACCGCACCGGGCAACCGGCCGAAACTGAATGCCGCCCAACGGGCTGCCCTGGCCGCGAAGGTCGAGGCGGGGCCCATGCCGGCGGTCGACGGCGTGGTGCGCTGGCGGCTGGCTGATCTGGCGGCCTGGCTGCATGAGGCGTCCTGCCCCGATGCAACACCCAGGCCATGCAATGGCATCTGGTCGAAATCTCATCCCAGGTGACGCCCGGCGCCCACGCCGTCATCCTCCTTGATCAGGCCGGCTGGCATACCACCCACAAGCTCGACGTCCCGGAAAACATCACACTCTTGCCGCTCCCGCCACGTTCCCCAGAGCTCAATCCCGTCGAAAACATCTGGCAATTCATGCGGGACAACTGGCTCTCGAACCGCACCTTCAAATCCTATGCCGATATCGTCGACCATTCCTGCTTCGCCTGGAACCGCCTCATCGACCAGCCATGGAAGATCATGTCCATCGGGTCAAGAACCTGGGCCAATGCATGATCCTCACTGCAGATTGGTATAAGGGAGTCGGCGAGGGTCAATCCAAGCGCAATTGGGCGGAGCTACTGGGATATGGGTAAGGTTTCCGCATATGCGACCTCCATCACTGGTCCCATAGCCTGTGTCCAACAGACTATGGACTCTCGGCTATACATAGTTGAAAGTCGGTGGTGGCCGCTGGAACAATTTCAATCAGTTGGCTTCTAGATATTTGGTTGCCTCGACGATACGAGACCGAGATTTATTGCCGCAGGAAGCATTATTCATCACAGGCAGCGTCGTGCTCACCAATTATGGGAGGGTTTCATGGCACGTTTGATCATAGGACATATTACCCCCAACTCAGTGGTTATTTGGGTGAGAGGGGACAGAAAGCACCCGGTGGCATTTGTTCAGGTTGATCCTGGAAATAAATCTAAGACGATTACTTTGGAAGAGCGTCATGGTTACACGGGTGCTGTCGAGATCACCGGCCTCAGTTCTGACACTGACTACGAATGCGATCTGGAATTTGCAGCGTCAACGACAGCGGGCCGTCACCTGCGCGTCGATTACGGTCACTGTCGAGGAAAATTCAGAACGGGACCGAAGGCCGGCGCCAGTGTGCCCTTCAAGTTTCTGCTGGGAAGCTGCAATCTTCATTCCTTGGGGATCGTTGCATCACCCGACCGCGCCTATGAAGAACTGCTTGAAAAGTCGACGAAAAATAGTGTGCGATTCATGATCCATTGCGGCGATCAGATCTATTATGACATTCCAAACTTCCTAAAGAGTCCGAATATTGACGAATATCGGGACAAGTACCTTGATGCTTGGGGGGACAGCCGGCCGACAAGAAAATTTCTGACGCAGCTTCCACACTACATGATTATGGATGATCATGAGATCACCGACAATTTCGCCAACGATATGGTGCCTCCCAATGGGTCCAGCACTGCAGAATTGTACAAGCTCATAAGTATGAAAGTATATCGTGAATATGTTCATATAAGGCAGCCAAATTCGTACGGAAGACAACATTTATACTATAATTTCTCTTATGGAGACGTGCAGTTCTTTGTCATGGATTGTAGGACGGAGCGCTTTGGATTTAGGCCGGGGACAAAGCGAATTGTCGCAAACGAACAGATGGCTGCGTTCAAGAAGTGGCTGCTGAAATTCAGAAGCGAGCTGAAATTTGTGATTTCCAGCGTACCGTTCGTCATGGATGTGGCGAACGATGATGACAAGTGGAGTGCGCCGGCCTTTGAGGATCAAAGGCATGAGATTATCGATCACCTTATGAATAAGCAGATTGGGCGTCTGGTGTTCCTGACCGGCGATATGCACTGCTCCTATCACGCAACGATGACAATCGACGGTGCCCAGCAAATTCATGAATTGATGTCCAGCCCGATCAACCAGCTCCAGAAATCTGAGATCGACCAGTTTGAGCAAGGCGTTGTTCATAAGACGCCGGGCGGCCACCAATATTTAGGAAAGATAAACAGCTTCTTTGGCGATCACTCCAATGCGATGATGGTCGATGTCGATCAGGGCGCGGTTGCCTATGAGATATTCCGAACCAAGCGCTCAAAAACAGTGAAGAACGCTAGTTTCGTGCCTTAGACAATTCCGCGCTGGCACCCGAGTCGGCTGGGTCGAATCTGCCCAGCCGACGACTTTATTCACTGGCCTCGAAATCAAACCGCCTCAATCACGTCAACAGCCCGGGCGAGGCCATCCTCCTTGGATATGGCGCGGGCGATTTCGGCGGCATTCCGGCGGTATGAGTCGGTCCGGGTCAATTGCCCCAGCCGTAGGGCGAACCGGTCCGCCGTCAGGTGCTTCAGGCGCAGGTATTCCGGGCCGCAGCCGAGCGCATGCACCCGCCGCCCCCAGAAAGGCTGGTCGAAGGCCAAGGGGCAGATGAGCGTCGGCAGGCCGGCGCGCAGGCCGGCGCCGGTGGTGCCGGCGCCGCCATGGTGCACGACGGCGGTGACGTGTCGGAACAGGGCTTCGTGGGGAGCGCCCTCGATCACATGTACGGTTTCCGGCACGTCAATCTGCTCCATCCCGCCCCAGCCGGTGGCGAGGATCGCCCGCACCCCGGCCCGGCGAACACCCTCTACGACGGCATCCGCAAGTTGGGCCGGGTCGCGCGTGGTCATCGAGCCGAAGCCCACATAGACCGGCGGCTCGCCGGCCTCCAGGAATGCCGCCAGTGCTCGGTCCGGCTGCCAATCCTGGCCTTCGTCCAGGAACCAATAGCCGGTGATGTGCAGTCCGGGTTCGTTGTTGTCGCTACCCGATAGCACTGTCGGCGACACCGCGCATAACCGAGGCGCCAAGCCGCCCCGGAAACCGCCCGGCGGCAGGAATATCGGGCCATTGCCGAGACCCAACGCCTCTCTGCGCCACCGATTGATGATGCCCATGTAGAAGGCCCGGGACAGGCTCATGACCGTCCAACTCAGCCGGTTGAGCCGTGGCCCGTAATTCCCGCTAAGCCCGAAAAGCGGGAAGGCGCCGGTCGGGAACATCGGCAATGGCGCGGCGCAGACCAGCGCCGCGCCGGTTGCCTCGGTCATGTCGACGGCGCCGCCCGCTTTCGGATGGTAGACGATCACCTCGGCGTCGCGCGCCGCCTCCCAGGTCGCATCCAGGCTGCCGCGCATCATCGGCACGACGGTCCGCCGCCAGATCCGGGCCAGTGCAAAGACGTTGCCGGCCATGATCTGCCGGGCCTCGGGAGACTGTATGAAGGCCTGCATGTCGATGCCGATCGGGCGGAAATCCAGCCCATGGCCCTCGACCCAGTCGGCGAAATTGTCGGGCGCCGCCAGCACCACATCATGACCTCTGGCCACCAAGGCCCTGGCCAAGGCGATGTAGGGCTGGGTGTCGCCTCTGGTGCCGATTGTGAGGATGGCGATCTTCACACTGGGACTCTCATTTCTGGCAGGGCGGAAGGTCGCCCAAGTCCTCGCCGTGACGATAGGGCCACCGAACCGAAAATCGAATTAACCGTTCGCTCAGCCGGTTCGGACAAAGTTGTCGGTTGGCAGGCCCAATGCGTTACTCGAGCGGAGCGGGCCATCGCACGGATGGAAATGGTCATGGCCGACTCACCGGCACAGCTTAGACGACACGATATCGACCGGCTCGAAGCCGACAAGTCGCCCGAGGCACGGGTCGCCACAGCGGTCAAGGTCGCCGGGCAGTTCAGCGCCGCGGCGCTGGGCGATGGCGAACGCCGGATCGCGGAGGATATCCTGCGCGGGTTGATGAAGGATGCGGAGGTGCGGGTCCGCGAGGCGCTGGCTGCACAGCTGAAGGATTATTCCGGACTGCCGCACGACATGGCGCTGACCTTGGCCCGGGACGTGGAGTCAGTTTCCCTGCCGGTGCTGCAATTCTCCGATGTGCTGACCGATGAGGATCTGATCGCGATCGTGCGGTCGGGCAGCGCCGAGAAGCAGATCGCCATCGCCGGCCGGCCCACGGTTTCCGGCCCACTTGCCGGCGCCCTGATCGATACGAGGAACGAGGCCGCCGTCGCCCGCATGGTGGCCAATCCGGGGGCGGCGCTGGACGACCAGCTGCTGGAACGCACCGTCGCCGAATATGGGCAGTCCGAGGCAGTTTGCGCTTCCCTGACCGAGCGGCCGAAACTTCCGGCCGCGATCTCCGAGCGGCTGATGGGCGCTGTGACCGAGCAGTTGATGAGCCATTTGATCGAGGAGAAGAACCTGCCCACCCAGGCGGTCAAATCCCTGCTGCGCAATGCCGGTGATCGCGCGACCATTTCGATGTTCCGCGACGGCGTACACGACGATGATGATCTCAAGGCTCACATCGCCCGCATGGATACCGACGGCAGGCTGACCACATCGCTGGCCTTCCGGGCGCTTTCATTAGGCGACTCGCGGTTCTTCGAGATGGCCATGGCGCGCCTCGCCGGGCTCCCGGTCGACAGCGCCCATGCCCTGATCCACGACGAAGGCGATCTCGGGCTCGAGGCGATCGTACAGGCGGCCCTCACCGCCTCGCGGAACCGGGTCTAGGCCAGGCCGTTCGCCGACGGTCTCGCCATAACCCGCTCCAAACTCGACGCGGCGCAAATTTATGGCTGTAAGAACACTGTGACCCACAATCCCTAAGATCAATATTCGGCATCGTCAGCCGGTATTGCCGACATCGATAGCGTCGTCAGGCTGACCTGCGAATTTGGCATTCGCGGCTCGCCCGTGCTGGGCCGGCGGATTGCACATGATCGCGAGAAAGAGGTCGGGCAAGCAGAGCGATTGGGCCCGGCCACTCTCCCATTCAGGAGGGGTGACAGTGAATTATATCCAGGGTTTCCAAAATGAGTTGCTGATTATTGGCGGTGCACTGATCGTGATGTTCCTGGCCATCGAGAAATTCGATACCTGGCCAGCATCGGACAACAAGGATGAGGGGGCCCAACCGCCCCGGTCCTTCACCACATTTGGCCGATACCTGATCTACTGCAGCCTGTATGTGGTCGGGTTTGAATTGGTCTACCTCTTCTTCACGTTCTTCCCGGATCTCGCACGGACCATTCTGGGCACCTTTGACATTACGCCGACGCCGATCGGCGGTGGCGACCAAACCGAATCCACTGTCAATCTGGCCCCGCTATGGGCGCTTTCCGCTCTTGTCGCCATTCTGAGCGCCCCGGTATTGAAAGCTGTCGAACCGATGATCCGCGCGAGGGTTCACCGTAAGGCTGCCATCAGATCCGCAGTCGAGCTGGTCGTTCGCTTGATTCAGTTTCAGGAGGGGCTTTTTCGCCCGGATTCCGAGAAAGCCAATATGGCAATCGAGGCGACGGGGGTGAAATATCTTGATTCAAACGCCGCCTCCGAGCGGCACACGACGATTTCTCATAAATGGTTCAGGGCCATCTACCTTTACCACGCAATCAACGCGCAAACCGATCCGGCCTTTGGCCGCTTTCTCTCCGACGGACAAGAGGAGTTCGGTCGGATCGAGAAGTTCTTCGAATCGATGAAGGAGGAGATGGAAGCGTTTCTCAAGCAGCGTGGAAAGAACCAAAGCCGTGCGCCGGAGCGATGGGGGCGTTCTTTGGAGAAGGGCTTGGACGACCTCCTGAATAAAACATACTTGTTCATCGTTTGCGGCGTGTACAAAACAAGGAAGAGCGAAAATGAGAGGAGAAAATTACTCGAGAGCTTTGACATTTTCGTGGATACGCGGGATCGCGTTCCGTTTGCCGCCGATGTCGTCGTGAAATCTGTTGTAGTGATCGCCATATCTGCGATCGTTCCCACGGCCATCTACCTGTTTCTGCTGCGTGATGTCGTCGGGAATCAATCCGTACCGGCCGAGTTGCGCGCGTTGGTGCCTGTGAATCAGTGGTGGGCCATGTTTTGGGTCGCCGCCGGGCTTCTGATGCATGGGGCGGCGATATGCGCGGTGGTGCTGGCGCGGCGTTGGTTCGTGAAGCCTGACGACAAAGGCCGCGTCTCCGGGGGCCGCGATTCCGACGGCAGCGTCACCGGAGGCGGCGCAACCGCTTCACGAGTGGCCGTCATGGGGTTGCTCGGATACGGGGCGAGCCTGATTGTCCTGTTCGGTATGTCGCTTGCCGCGGGAACCGGATGGCTGGAGTCTCTCCAATCGGCAGTGATGTGGAGTTTGGCGGCCGCCGTGACATCCAGTTTCACGTTCGTCTATGTCGTTCGGGCCGCAGAGGAAAGGAAACCAAGGCCAGTCAGGGATGTCGCCCTTCACGCTTCCATCATGGCCGCGGTCTCGCTGTTCCTGTGCCTATTTGTTCCCGGCACCTTGGACCCGGACATCATTCACCTGTGGTTTGCAGCCTATGTTCTTGCGGCATCGACCCTCATCGGCGGTGGAATTGCCTACGTATTCCCATCAGGTTATTACAAGCACCAAACCCAGTTGAGAAAGCAGCAATATCAAGAAGTTCTTGATGCGGCGCATGAAAAACTGACGAAAATAGAACGGGAGTACGGTGTCGTTCTTGATAACTATTTCATGGATGAGTCGGCCGAAGATCAGGGAAAAGCCACGTCGTTTATGGAACAGTGCGGGCGCGAAATGGAGTCGGATCTGGAGAAGATCGTAAAGCCGGCCTATTCGAAATTGGTGACGCCGGAAATCAGGGAAGTGCTGGAGGGTCGCGTCCAGGATATTCGAGACTATCTGGGGCCGAGACTGGCGTTTGTCAGCGAGCTCGCCAATGCGAGTACGTCGGACGCCGAGCCGGAAAAGAGGAGCGACACCGGATAGAAACCAGTGTTCCTGTGGCTCCGCACTCACTCGGTATGAGTTGATGGCGATGGGTGACGATAGACCAGGCAGGGGTCGCCGTCCGGCAGCGGAGCGGCAGGATCCGGCACCGCGCCGAGCCGCTCGGCAAGACGGATCGACCGGGTGTTTTCGGGGTCGATGTAGCTGACCAGCGTGTCCCATCCGAGGGTCCCATAGGCGAAGTCGCGGGCGCACTGCGCGGCCTCGAACGCATAGCCGCTGCCTTCGAATTCCTCCCAGAGAAGCCAGCCAAGCTCGCGCTCCGGAAAGTCCGCCGGCTGGTTCAGGCCGATTTGGCCCACATAGTTGCCGGTGTCGCGATGCTCGATTGCCCAGGCGCCGAAGCCGAGCAATTCCCAGTGACCGACATCGGCCGCAAACATCCGCCAGGTGTCCCCACGGGAGGCTGGACCGTTGACGTATTTGGACCGCGGCGAGGCGTATAGCGCCTCAATGCGCTTGAAGTCCGCCAGCCGATGCGGGCGCAGCACCAAGCGCTCGGTTTCCAGTCTGGGGGCGGTGGTCATGTGAGAGTACCTCCAGGGAAGTGCGGCAATTCATACCAAGGGAACTAAGTATTGACCGGTTTCATGGAGCCCATAGGCCCTTTCGGGCAGGCGCGGCGTGCGGCGCGATGCAGCGCATCGGGCAAGCGTCGCAACGCACCCGAAAGAGCCAATGGGCTCCACCGAAGGCCGCTCTCCTATGTCCGCCCGCCGCGTTGCGGTCCGCTTGTGGTGCCCTGCACCACGGCGCGGACCACGCCTAACGGGCGGACATAGGAAAGCGGTGAAACCGGTCAATATTTAGTTCCCTTAGTATGAGTGATCCTCTTAAGAGTAGGGGCGCCTCGGAAGGCTGACGGTCATGATCGTCGCTTTCGACATAACCGCATCGGGCTGCCGAGTGGGCGATCGCCCGATCCGGGGGCATGAGTATCCATTCAGGCGCCGCAATCACCGGAAATTTGGACCGACGCGCCGCGTGCAGGTGCGACGATCTGGACGGTGCCGCTAAAGGCGGTCGACTCATCGCCGCGCCCGGTCGAGACCAGGGTCACTTCTAGCTCGACCTCTGGATTGTCAACCGACCGGTAGCGGCGGGTTTCGGTGCCGCCGGCCTCGTGGCGCGAGACCCGGCCGAGCATCTGCCGCTCGCCGTCCAGGGCCGCGACTGCCCATGCATCGCGCCTTGAAGGCGTGAACGGCGTGACGAACACGAACCGCCATGTCGACTCATCGTCGGAGTCGAAGTCACGGCCCTCCGCGAAGAATGCGCGGTAGCGATGAATGTCGGGCCAACTCATGACCCCGAATTCCGGTATGTTCGCTGGTGCCGATCCGACAACGGCGTCGCCGGCTCCGGGCGCGCAACCGCCCACCAGAAGTGTGGCTACCATGGCGATGGACATCGTGCGCATGTATGAGCCTCTTCATTGACCATCCAAGCATCAGTGCGTCGACGCGCCATTGTATAAAGCCGTCGAACGGGAACAACGGCAATGTGAATCTATCGTGACCTGGCAGATTGGTATCCGCTGATCTCCGACGTCGACGAGTACGGCGAGGAGGCGGATCATTTCTGCCGGCTGGTGGAGGCCGCCCGGGACGGCGCGGCATCCACGCTGCTTGAACTCGAGTCCGGGGCAGGGAATCTCGCGTCGCATCTGAAGGCGCGCTTCCAGTGCACGCTGACCGATCTCTCGCCGGACATGCTGGAGCTCAGCCGCTCCCTAAATCCGGCTTGCGAGCATGTTCAGGGCGACATGCGAACGCTCGACCTGCAACGCAGTTTCGATGTGGTGCTGGCTCATGATGCGATCGGATATATGACCACCGAGGCCGATTTGCGGTCCGCCATCGCCACCGCGTCGGCGCACCTGCGCCCGGGCGGGCTGGCGATCCTCATTCCGGATCTGGTGAAGGACGATTTCGAGGCGGGCACAGATCGCGGCGGCCGCGATCTGCCGGGCGGGCGCGGGTTGCGATACCTGGAATGGGTCCACGACCCGAACCCGACCGATACCACGGTGTTGGTGGAGTTCGCCCTGATGATTCGAGAGCCCGGCAAGCCAGTACGCGTCGAGCACGATACCCACTTCGAAGGCCTGTTTGACCTCGCGACCTGGCGACGGCTCATGGCAGATGCCGGCCTGGACAGTGTCGACGTCGATGTTCCCGACCCCCATGAGGGGCAGCACACGGTCTTCGTCGCCCGGTGGTCGCTCGACAGCCGGGAGGACTGACGAACGGCCTGGGAGGACGGCCCGGATCAGCCCGGCCCCTCGGCAGGCGCAATCCGCATAGCGCATCCGTTGCCCTGCCAAATATATGACTGCACGCCGCCGATCTCACGCCATCGCAATTTGGCTGCGCCGGTTGCGGCGAACGTTGACATCCATCCTCAAGGTCACCAGAGCGAAGACGATCCATCCGCCATGGAACAGGATGCCGGCGATCATGACCAGTTCGCCGGGTATGGGGCCGATGGAGGCGCGCTCGGCGAAATCGTAGAACCCAAGCACCGGCGTCGGGTGGATCGCCAGCTTTGAGTAGTAGGACAGCACCTGGATTCCCAGGATCCAGGCATAATTGCGCCGCAGCCGCCGCCCGATCGACCGCGCCAGGCTGATGTGATATTCCGGCTGGCGGTATTCCTTGGCCAGAAGGTCGTTCCAGCCGGATTTGATGTGGATGCCGCTGCCATGGAGCAGGGGCGCGTAAAATTCCGTCTCGATCAGTCGCGCCCGCGCCCGCCAGACATTGAAATACCGATAGCGGCGCGCCTCGAAAAGCAGGAAGACCACCACTACGGCTCCGACCAGGGCCATCGGCAGGGGCGAGGCGTATGGACCGCTGAAGGTCAGCGACAGCGCGATCCCGGTGGTGACGACGGCCCAGTTCGTCGTGTTGTCCAGCCGGGTTCGCCACATGGTGCTGCGATACACCTCGCCCCGGTAGAGATGCGCGATGGCGCCGATCTGGGCGGTGCTGAAATCGTCGGACTCGGGCGTGGCATCGGGCGCGGTGTTGGATGTCTGCATTGTCGCCTCCCTTTTTTCGAGCGGAACCTTCCGCACGGTGTCAGGGCCGAGACGCCGATCGACATGCGGCCTGTCGATCATACACGGCAGGGATCGAGACCGGCCGGGGATCGCGATCTGTTGACCGTGGGGACTCCGAGCGATCGATGCAGGGCCGCGCCACTGCTTCTGCCAAGGGGCGACGGGCGCGCTGGAAAGCGACGCGCGCCCGTGCAAAGGATCAGCCCTGTTCGATCAGGGCCACGACCTCGTCGGTGCTCCACACCGCATTCGCCATGTAGCGGAAGTTGGTCAGCGCGGCGAGGTAGCCGTCGCCCTCGGGCAGCATCGCCGCCGCCGTGGCGTCCTTGACGATCGCGACCTCGAAGCCCTGCTCAAGCAGTTCCCGCATATGGGATTCGGTGCAGAGATTGGCCGACATGCCCGCCAGGATGATCTGATCGACCCGCTGCTTGCGAAGCTGAAGCACCAGATCGTTCGACTCGTTGCCGTACAGCTTGTGCGGCGAGGTGACGATGGTCTTGCCGTCGTTGATGTACTGCTTGTATTGCGGCATGAAGTCGGCGCCGGAATTCTCGAAACCTTCCGTGGTCAGCGAGCCCCTGCGGTCGAACATGCCGATATTGTGCATCAGCTTCTCGAGCGCGCCCCTCGAACCGCCAGCCATGGTCGGTCGGATAGTAGTAGTGCGGTGAGACGGCGACGGTCAGGTCCTTGGCCTTGGCGGTCCTGAACAGACGCTCGATGTTCTCTACCGTGTTGTGGTGTTCGACGCTCGCGCCGACGACGCCCCAGGTCACCCCGTCCGGGCTCAGGAAGTCGATTTGCGGATCGGTGACGACCAGGGCCGCCCGGCTCAGATCGAGCTTCATGTCGCTTGGTGGCAGCGCCGGCTGCGCCGATCGGCATAGGGATCGTCGGCGGCCGCGGCACTCGTCGCAACGCCCACGGCGGCGACCGTCGCGGCCCCAGCGGCCAGGCTGCCGCGCAATGTCTGCCGTCTCGTTACACCGTTCTTCTCATGATCTCCGCACATGGCATCCTCCAAGCGTTTGCAATTTGGCGAGACCTGAACATGACTGCAACGATGTGCCTTTTCGTCCGAAGAGGTGCTTTCCGGAAATTGTTTGGTTCTCTTCAGTCCGAACTGGCCGAGAATGGGGTCATGTCGTTCGAGCATGTCTTCAACCAGATGGAGATCGAGGCCGATCCCTTCGCGCTCTGCGAATTGCTGGGGCAATGCACCCTCGGCCTTGGCAGCCAGACCGGGGCGACGCTGCATTACATTCTGGCCGGTCAGGGCGAGCTGGTCTTTCGGGACACCCCGTCGATCAAGGTAGAGCGGGGCACTCTTGTGCTGGTGCCGACGCTGCGACCCCATACGCTGCGCAGTTTCGGGGAGGCCGGTCACCCGGTGCCCGATTGCCACCCTGCGGAACTCGATCTCGCCGCCCATCTGAGCGGGGAAGATGGCTCGGCTGGCCGGCTCCTTGCGGTCTGCAGCCGGATGAAGGTCGGGCTGCGCGGTGCCGGCGGGTTGGTCGATCTGATCCGGGAGCCGATTGTGGAGACCGTGGCGCCGGACGATGCGATGGCGGTTTCCGTGGACCAGTTGCTGAAGGAACTGTCGGCCCCGAAGACCGGCAGCCGGGCGATGATCCGGGCGATCCTGCTGCAATGCATGATCCACCTGCTGCGCAAACGCCTGGAGGCCCGCGATCCCGCCTTGAACTGGATGGCGGCGCTGATCGATGAGAGCCTGTGGACGGCGCTGCAACGGATGCTGGAGGCACCGGGTCATCCCCATACCGTCGAAAGCCTGGCGGAAGCGGCGGCGATGAGCCGTTCGACTTTTGCTGGCCGCTTCTCCAAGGCCTATGGAAACGGGCCGATGGAGTTGTTGCGGGAGTTGCGGATGCATCTGGCCGCATCGCTTCTGGTGGGCTCGCATCTGCCTGTAAAGCGGGTCGCGGAACTCGCCGGTTTCAAGAGCCGCAGCGCGTTCACCCGAACCTTCATCACCGTGACCGGCCTGTCGCCCCAGGACTTCCGAAAAACCCAACATCGGAAGTGATCTTGACATCTTGGTACCACGGTACCATATTTATCGAATGAAGAAATCGATAGAACGGGTCCAGACCGGCGTCCGGCTGGAGAAGCGGCTGCTCAAGGTTCTCAAGGGGCTGGCGGAGCATTTGGACATCTCGGTCGCGGAGCTGATCGAAGGCATGTCCCTGCATTGCTTCGAGAACAAGCCGCCGTTCTCCGAGAAGACGCTCCGGAAGATCGAACAGCTCAAGGCGGTCTACGATCTCGATCTGGACGCGTCCGACAGCCACAATCTGCAGGAGACCGGAGAGGAACAATGAGTTCGCAATACGCGGCGCTGACACGATCGTTCGAAGAGCGCGACATCGATGCCAGAGCCTTCCGCCACGGCGATCACGTCGGCGTCGCCTATGAGATGCTGCGCAACTACGACTTCGTCGAAGCGACGGCCCGATATGCCGCGAACATCAAATCCATCGCGGCCAAGGCCGGCGTCCCGGACAAGTTCAACGCGACGATCACAATCGCCTTCCTCAGCCTCATTGCCGAGCGCATGGGCTCGGCCGAGCATGCCGATTACGACGACTTCATCTCCCGGAACCCGGATCTCCTGTCAAAAGACGTTCTGGAGAAGTGGTACTCACCCGAACGGCTGGGGTCGGATCTGGCCCGCGCCGTCTTCCTGATGCCGGATGGTCGCCAATAGCCCCGCCCGTCAGACCAGCGCCTCATACAGCTTGCGCGTATTCTCATAGGTCATCTCGACCGGGTTGCCGCCGACACTGGGGTCCGTGAGCGCCGTCTTCGTCATGGTGTCGAGATCGGGATCCTTCACGCCGAGTTCGCTCATCGTCTTCGGGATGCCGAGCGAGGCGTTCAGATCGTCCACAAAGGCGCAGAACCCGTCGAATTCGCCCTCGATTCCAAGATAGGCCGTCGCTGTCGCCATCACGCCTTCGATGGCGGGGCGGTTGAACTGCAGCACCACGGGCATGCACATCGCATTCGTGGTGCCGTGATGGGTGTGGTGCACCGCCCCGATGGGATGGCTGAGGGCATGGATCGCCCCCAGCCCCTTCTGAAAGGCCGTGGCGCCCATCGCCGCCGCGCTCATCATATGGGCGCGCGCCTCGATATCGGTGCCATCGGCATAGGCGCGGGGCAAATAGTCTTTGACCAGCCGCATCCCCTCCAGGGCGATGCCCTGGGACATCGGGTGGTAGTGGGGGGAGCAGAAAGCCTCCACGCAATGGGCGAAGGCATCGAGCCCGGTGCCGGCGGTGATAGCTTTCGGCATGCCCACCGTGAGCTCCGGATCGCAGATCACCATCGCCGGCAGCATCTTGGGATGGAAGATGATCTTCTTCTCATGGGTCTCGGTGTTGGTGATGACGCCTGCGCGTCCGACCTCCGAGCCGGTGCCCGCCGTCGTCGGCACCGCGACGATCGGAGTGATGCCGTCCGGGTCGGCCCGGGTCCACCAGTCGCCGATATCCTCGAAATCCCAGAGCGGCCGTGTCTGCCCGGCCATGAAGGCCAGCATCTTGCCCAGATCAAGGCCGGAACCGCCGCCAAAGGCGACCACTCCGTCAAAATCGCCATCGCGATAGGCCCTCAGCCCTTCGGCGACGTTCCGGTCATTTGGGTTCGGATCGACTTCGGCGAACATCGCACGGCCAAGTCCCGCCGCTTCGAGCAGATCCAGGGTCCTCGCCGTAATGTCCATCGCTGCCAAGCCACGATCGGTGACCAGCAGCGGCTTGGAGATATTGGCGGTATGGCAGGCCTCGGCGATTTCGGAGATGCGGCCGGCGCCGAGGCGCATGGCGGTCGGGTACGACCAGTTGCCGACAAGCTTCATGGGTCAGCTCTTCTTCAGATGGTAGGATTTCGGTCGGGTCAGGTTGTGATAGCCGATGACCGACAGCCCGCCGCCGCGCCCGGTATCCTTGCACCCGGTCCAGCACAGCGACGGGTCCAGATAGTCGCAGCGGTTCATGAACACCGTGCCGGTCTCCAGCCGCGCGCCGATCTCATCGGCCTTGTCGGTGTCCCGGGTCCAGATCGAGGCGGTCAGGCCGAACTGGCTGTCATTCATCAGCGCGATGGCCTCCTCATCGTCCTTCACCGGCATGATGCCGACCACCGGGCCGAAGCTCTCATCCCGCATCACGCGCATGTCATGGCCGACATCGGTCAGGATCTGCGGGGTCAGGTAGGCCGCGCCGTCATCTTCCGGGAAGGTGTCGATATGGGCGACGGCGCCGGCCTCCACCGCCTCTGCGATCTGGGCGCGAACCTCGGCGGCGAAGCGCACATGCGCCATCGGTCCCAGGGTGGTTTCCGCCTCCAGCGGGTTACCCAGCTTGTAGCCCTTCACCAGGGCAACGGCCTTCTCCACGAAGGCGTCGAACAGGCTCTCATGCACATAGATCCGCTCGATGCCGCAGCAGCACTGGCCGGCATTGTACATCGCACCGTCGATCAGGGTGTCGACCGCCGCGTCGAGATCGGCATCGGCGCAGACATAGCCGGGGTCCTTGCCGCCCAGCTCGGTGCCGACACCGGTGAAGGTGCCGGCCGCTGCCCGCTCCATCGCCTGCCCGCCGCCGACCGAGCCGGTGAAGTTGACGAAGTCGAAGGCCCGCGCGGCGATCAGGGCCGATGTGGTCTCATGATCCAGGAAGACGTTCTGGAACACATCCTCCGGGACGCCGACCGCAAGGAAGGCCTCGGCCATGCGCTCGCCGACCAGCAAAGTCTGGGTCGCGTGCTTGAGGATGACGGTATTCCCGGCGATCAGTGCCGGGGCTACCGTGTTGATCGCTGTCATATAGGGGTAGTTCCAGGGCGCGACGACGAAGACCACGCCATGCGGCTCCCGCACGATCTTCCGGCGGAAGGCGTCGCTGTCTTCCACGATGATCGGCGCCAGGGCCTCCTCGGCAAGCTCGGCCATCTTCTCCGCGCGCTCTTCGAAGCCGCCGAACTCACCGCCATAGCGGACCGGGCGGCCCATCTGATGGGCCAGCTCGACGGCCATGCGGTCGGTCGTCTTGCCGATCTCGGCCACACCGGCGCGCACCAGGGCGATGCGCTCCGACAGGGGGCGCGCGGCCCAGGCGGGTTGGGCTGCCCGGGCGCGGCCGGCCGCGGCAAGGGCCGCATCGCGGGACAGTGTGGCGCGTTCCGCATAGATCGAGCCGTCGATCGGCGAGACGCATTGCAGCGTTTTGGTCATCTGTGTCAGGCCCTTTCGAAGCCGCGGGCGATTTCCCAATCGGTCACGATGCGGTCGAACTCCTCCTGCTCGAATTTCGCGCAGCGGGTGTAGTGGTCGATCACCTCATCGCCCATGGCCGCGCGCAGCATGGCCGAGCCCCGCAGCGTCTCGGTCGCTTCGCGCAGGGTTCCGGGGATATGGCTGGCGCTGTCATCCTGATAGACGTCGCCCTGTGTCGGCGGGTCCAGCGCCATCTTGTCTTCCAGCCCCTTGATGCCGGCGGCCAGAAGCGCGGCCTGCGCCAGATAGGGGTTCAGATCCGACCCGCCGATGCGGCACTCCACCCGCACCGCCTTGGTCCCCTCGCCACAGAGGCGGAAGCCGGCGGTGCGGTTGTCGACCGACCAGACGGTCTTGGTGGGCGCGAAGGTGCCCTTCATGAAGCGCTTGTAGCTGTTCACATAGGGCGCCAGGAACCAGGTGTATTCCGGCGCGTAGGCGATGATACCCGCCATGAACCGGCCCATCTGCTCGGACATGCCGAATGCCCCGTCCGGGTCGAAGAACAGCGGCGTGTCGCCATCCCAAAGCGACATGTGCACATGGGACGCGCTGCCGACCTTGTCCTGATGCCATTTCGGCAGGAAGGTCGCGGCATGGCCCTGGGACCAGGCGATCTCCTTGGTCGCATGCTTGGCGATGGTGTGGTGATCGGCGCAGGCCAGCGCGTCCGCATAGCGGATGTTCAGCTCCTCCTGTCCGGTCTCCGCCTCGCCCTTGGAGTTCTCCACCGGAACGCCGGCCGCGAAGAGGTGATTGCGCAGCGGGCGCATGACGGCCTCTTCCTTGGTGGTTTGAAGGATGTGGTAGTCCTCGTTATAGGCGCTGATCGGGGTCATCCGGCGATAGCCGTCTTGGGCAAGGTCGCGATAGCTCTCCTCGAACAGGAAGAATTCCAGCTCCGTCGCCATCATCGCCGTCAGACCCTTTCCTGACAGACGCTCGATCTGCGCTTTGAGCACCTGTCGGGGCGCATGGGGCACCGGCGCGTGGGTGTGATGGTCGAGGATGTCGCACAGCACGATCGCGGTGCCCTCAAGCCAGGGCATCACCCGCAGGGTGGTCAGGTCTGGCCGCATGACATAGTCGCCATAGCCGGCGCGCCAGCTGGTGGCGGCATAGCCGTCCGGCGTCGCCATCTCCAGATCGGTCGCCAGCAGATAGTTGCAGCAATGGGTTTCCTTGTGCGCGCTGTCGATGAAGTTCTGCACATGGAAACCGCTTGCCCATCAGACGGCCTTGCATATCGACCAGACAGACCAACACGGTATCGATGGCACCGTCCGCCGCCTGCGCCTTCAGATCGTCGAATGAAAGCGTTCCCGCCATGTCCGGATCTTTCGTCAGAATACTCAGATATCGGTCTTAGGAACCCGGGACGGCATGCGCCGCCCCGGGGTATTTGCGATTAGCCGTAACGGTACGGCCGGCCTGCCTTGACCATATCGGCGTTGTACTGCTTGAGGATGTTGACCACCTTCGCCTTGGTCTCGCTCTCGGACGCGATGTCGTCCCAGAACTTCACCGCGGCGTCTTCCACCGTCTGCCATTCGGCATCAGGGATCGAGGTCAGCTGCATCTTGGTGCCGTTGACGCGCAGGCTGGCCTCGCCGCCCCAGTACCACCACTGGCGGTAATAATGCGACTGGTCCATGCAGACCCGCAGCAACTCCTGCAGATCCTCCGGCAGTTCCTCCCAACGCTCCATATTGGCGAAGAACGACCCGGCCCAGGCGCCGGAGATGTTGTTGGTCAGGAAGTAGTTGGTCACATCGGCCCAGCCGACCGTGTAATCCTCGGTGATGCCCGACCAGGCGATGCCGTCGAGTTCGCCGGTCTGCATGGCGACCTCGATATCCTCCCAGGGCAGGGTGACCGAAACGACTCCGAACTGCGACAGGAAGCGGCCGGCGGTCGGGAAGGTGAAGACGCGCTTGCCGTTCAGATCGGCGAGGCTGTGAACCGGATCCTTGGTGGCGAAATGGCAGGGATCCCAGGCGCCTGCGGAGATATGCTTGACGCCGACCTTGGAATACTCGGCATCCCAGATCTCATTCAGCCCATACTGGTTGAACAGCACCGGCACATCGAGCGAGTAGCGCGACGCGAAGGGGAAGTACCCGCCGAAGACGGTCACCTCGGTCGGCGAGGCCATCGAGTCGTCGTCCGACTGCACCGCGTCGATGGTGCCGCGCTGCATGGCGCGGAAAAGCTCTCCGGTCGGCACCAGCTGGTCGGCGAAGAACAGCTCGATCTCCATGCGGTCGCCGGCGATCTTGTTGAAGCTGTCGATGGCCGGCTTGATCACATGTTCGGCCAGGGCCGGGCCGGCATAGGTCTGCAGCCGCCATTTGATCTTCGACTGGGCGATCGCCGGGGCGGCGAATGTGGCCGCGGCGGCGGCCGGTGCGACCGCGGCGGCCTTGATGAGTTTGCGACGTGTGGTCATCGTTCTTCCTCTCTGTTTCCAATGTTGACGTCGTTTCTTGGTCCGTCCCATGAGCTGGGATCTGGTCTTTGTCAGTCGTTATTTGTTGTAGATGAACTCCGGCAGCCACAGCGCGATCTGGGGGAACATCATCACGGTGGTCAGGGCGACGACCATGACCAGCACAAACGGCACGATGGACCGGTAGATGTCGCCCACACCGATTTCCGGCGGCGCCATCGCCCGCATCAGGAACAGATTATAGCCGAAGGGCGGCGTCATATAGGCGATCTGGGTGGTGATCGTATACAGCACGCCATACCAGATCAGATCGAAACCCAGCGCATCGACCAGTGGCACATACAGCGGCGCGACGATCACCAGCATCGCGGTGTCGTCCAGGAACGTGCCCATCAGGATGAAGCTGAGCTGCATCATGATCAGGATCATCCACGGGTCGAGGCCGAGGCGCTCGGTGAAGACGTTCTCGATGGCCTTGACCGCGCCCAGCCCGTCGAACACCGCTCCGAAGGCCATCGCCGCCACGATGATCCACATGAACATGCAGGAGATCGCCAGGGTCTGTCGCACCGATGTCTCGAACACATCGCGCGTCATCCGGCGCTTCAGCACGGCGGCGGCAAAGGCCGCGAGCGCGCCGATGGCCGAGCTCTCCACCAGCGACGTCCAGCCATTCACGAAGGGCACCATCATCGCCGCGAAAATGAACAGCGGCAAAAGCCCGGCGCGCAGCAGGCGGAGTTTCTCGCCGATGCCGACATCGCGCTCACTGGCGGGCAATGCCGGACCAAGGGCAGGATTGGCCCAGCAGCGGACAAGGATATAGATGACGAACATCCCGGCCATCATCAGCCCCGGCACCACCCCGGCCAGCCACAACTGCCCCACCGGCTGGCGCGCGATCATGGCGTAGAGCACCAGCACCACGGAGGGCGGCACGAGTATGCCCAATGACGACCCGGCCTGGACGACCCCGGTGACCATCCTCTTGTCGTAACCCCGCTTCAGCAGCTCGGGCAGGGCGATGGTGGCGCCGATGGCCATGCCGGCCACCGACAATCCGTTCATCGCCGAGATCAGCACCATCAGCCCAATGGTGCCGACCGCGAGCCCGCCATTCAGCCCGCCCATCCAGACATGGAACATCTTGTACAGATCGTCGGCGATCTTCGATTCCGACAGGATGTAGCCCATGAAGATGAACATCGGCAGGGTCAGCAGCGGGTACCATTTCATCAGCTTCATGGCCGATGAGAAGGCGATATCGAAGCCGCCCCGGTCGCCCCACAGCACCAGCGCCGCGATCACCGCCACGAACCCGATGGCGCCGAACACCCGCTGCCCGCTCAGCAGCATCAGCATCATCGTGGAGAACATCAGCACGGCGATCAGCTCGTAGGACATCAGAGTTCCTCACCGCGGATGCGCAGGATGTCCTTGAACAGCTCCGAGAGGGATTGCAGCAGCATCAGGAAGATGCCGGTGCACATGATCACCTTGATCGGCCAGAGATAGGGACGCCAAGCGGTCGGGCTGCGCTCGCCGCCATATTTGAAGGCGTAGATCGTGCTGTCGACACCGCCCCACAGCAGCACGCCGAGATAGAAGATCAGGAACAGGACAGTGATGGCGTCGGTCCACGCCTTTCGCCGATCCGACCACCCGCCATAGAGCAGATCCATCCGCACATTGGAGCCGAGCTGAATGGAGTAGGGGCCGCCGAGGATGTAGTAGGAGACCATCGCGAACTGCGCGATCTCGAGGGTCCAGAGCGAGGGGACGAAGAAGGTCTTGGAGATCGAGGACCACAGAAGAACGGCCATCATCGCGAAGATGCCGTACATCACCACCCGCCCGAGATAGCGGTTGATGCGATCGACAATGGCGATAAACCCCCGCGCGGCACGCACCCCCTTGCTTTGCTCCCTGACTTCGAAACGGGCCGTTGATGCCGGCCGGAGTTTTGTCTTTGTACAGGCCACTGGACACCGAACCCGGCATGGCCGTCAACTCCCCGGGACACATGTGATGCGGTAATCCGCATCCGGCCCGATCGTTTCGAACTTCGATCATGACATTTGCCAGGCCCCTCGGATTGGCTCACGAGATTTCAGGTTCTCGCGCCAAGTATTGTGCCGGGTACCTCCAGACGATTGAATGCATAGACAGCCCCGGAGTTTGGTTCTGACGCGCGGTTCCGGCCGGTGTGGCTGCAGCCCGAGGACTGCTCGCTGGACGCCCTGCGGGCCCTGACGGAGGTCGAAACCGCGCCGGCCGCCATGTCGCTTGCGGATGAGGCCCGGACTTCCAACCTGTCTGCAAACGGACTGTTATCAAACCGGTGCTAGCCTGCGGGGGCATCGGGAGAATTTGAATGTCCGTCTATCGACCCCTTATCGCCGTCGTGGCCATCGGCGTTGCTTCGCTTGGCCTTTCCGCCATTGCCGCGTCCCGTGCGCCGGTCGGCTGGGGCGCCCTGTCCGGCCTGGCCGCCAATCCGCAGGATCCGGCCACGGTCTATGCGGTCAGTGACAAAAATTACGCGGTGTCACGCATCCTGACCCTGGATATCGGCCAGAGCCCGGCGCAGATCGCCAGCCACGTCACCCTGACCCACAACGGCCTGCCCAAGGGCTACGATCTGGAAGGGATCGCGTCGCGTCCCCAGGGCGGATTCTGGGCCGTTTCGGAAGGGCGGCTCGACCGGGGCCGGAAAAACCTGCTGTTGCAGGTGGCGGCCGACGGCGCGGTGGAGGCCGTGATCGGCTTGCCGGAGGCGGTCGAGGCGGGCTCTACCCGGCATGGTTTCGAGGGCGTCGCGGCCTGGGGCGACCGGGTCGTCGTCGCCGTCCAGCGCTCGTGGCGGGACGATCCGGAACACCATGTGAAGCTGGCGATCTACCACCCGGGCTCTGCCACCTGGTCCTTCGTGCACTACCCGCTCTCGCGGCCGGCCTCCCGGCGCAGCTCGGTCGGTGTGTCGGATATCACGTCGATCGGGGAGGGCCGCTTCCTGGTCCTGGAGCGCGACAATCAGGCGGGCAGCGCGGCGACCCACAAGATGGTGACCCTGATCTCGCTGGCGGATGTCGCACCCGCGCCGTTCGGCGACACACCGCCGGTGGTCGAAAAGACCGTGGTCGCGGATCTGCTGCCGCTGATGCGCGCCGTCCATGGCCGTGTCTCCGAAAAGCCGGAGGGGCTGACGGTCACCGCCGATGGCCGTGTGCTCGTGATCATGGACAATGACGGCGGATATCCGGACAGCAGCGAAGCCTTGCTGTTGCCGGTCGGGATGCTACGCGATCTGATGTAGCGCGATCGCCTGGCCGCCATGCGGCCGGCGTCCCCATTGTAGCCCCGCTGGTTCACACGTCGGCGCTCCCCCCTCACCTTCCCGCGGCGAAGCCGTGGGAGGGTGAGGGGGTGATCCCGTGCCATCGGAATGGTGAACCAGCCTAATCACCGATCCCGACTTCCGCGCATACCCGGAAGAAATCGCTTGGTATCCCGCCGCCATGATGCTGAAAAGGCGGCAATGCTGGAATTCGTCAATTTCTACCTGATCCCCGGGCTCATCCTCGGCAGCATCTACGCGTTGGGCGCGATCGGGGTGTCGTTGCTGTTCGGCATCCTGCGTTTCGCCCATTTCGCCCATGGGGATCTCATGAC
Organism: Inquilinaceae bacterium; assembly: GCA_965237625.1. GTDB lineage: Bacteria > Pseudomonadota > Alphaproteobacteria > DSM-16000 > Inquilinaceae > JABDIP01. Next base: position 125,107 of record CBDEGD010000012.1, on the reverse strand, counting down.
GCTGGGCGCCTATCTGGCGCTGACCCTGGTGTTGGGGCTCGGCTGGCCGGCAATGGCGGCGCTGCCCATCGCCATGCTGGCGACCGGCGCCGTGGCGGTCGGCATCGACCGGGCCTTCTACAAGCCGTTCCGCAAGGGGGCGACGATCATCACCGTGATCGCGTCGTTCGGCGTGACCCTGATGGTGCGCTCCGTCGTTCAGCTTTTCTGGGGGGTGGAGATCACCTCCTACCAGACCGGCATCCAGCGGCCCCTGGTGTTCTTCGACAGCCTGCGCATCGCCGAGCGGCACATCTACATCGTGCTCGGCGCGGTCCTGCTGGTGGCGGCGCTGCACGTCTTCCTGACCCGGACCCGCACCGGCAAGGCGATGCGCGCCATGAGCGATGATCCCGATCTGGCGCGGGTCACCGGCATCGATACCGGCCGGGTGGTCGTCTGGACCTGGCTGATCGGCGCCGGGCTGGCGGCGGCCGGCGGGGTGTTCCTGGGCATAGACACCCAGCTCAACCCCAATATGGGCTGGAACATGCTGCTGCCGGTCTTCGCCGCGGCGATCCTGGGCGGCATCGGCCGGCCCTATGGCGCCATCGCCGGCGGCATGGTGATCGGTCTGGCCGAGGAGCTGTCGGCCTATCCCTGGATCACCGACGCGCCACTGTTGTCGCCCGGCTATAAGAGCGCGGTGGCGTTTGCGCTGATGGTGGCGATGCTGATCTGGCGGCCCTCGGGCCTGTTCAAGGGCAGGGTGTTCTGATGGGCGAGACTGCTTTCGGCCTGATGATGTACCTGATCGCCCTGCTGACCATGGGCGGCATCTACGCCGTGATCGCGCTCGGCCTCAACGTGCATTGGGGACTGACCGGTTTGTTCAATGCCGGCATCGCCGGATTTTTCGCCATCGGCGCCTATACTTCGGCCCTGCTGACCGCGCCCGACAGCCCGAACCATCTCGGTGGTTTCGGCCTGCCGATCCCCGTTGGGCTCGTCGCCTCCATGCTGACCGCCGCCATCATCGCCTATGGGGTCGGGCGTATCTGCCTGCGCCTGCGCAGCGATTATCTGGCCATCGCCACCATCGGCATCGCCGAGATCCTGCGCCTGATCCTGAAGAACGAGGCCTGGCTGACCAACGGCCCGCGCGGCATCGGCTCGATCCCCCGGCCGTTCGAGAGCCTGGCCCAGCCCTGGGCGCAGCTTGCCTTCCTGGCCGTGGTCGCCGTGATCGTGCTGGCCATTTATCTGGCCATCGAGCGCGGCCAGAACGCGCCCTGGGGCCGGGTGATGCGGGCGATCCGCGAGAACGATACGGCGGCCGAGGCGGCGGGCAAGAACGTGGTGCGGTTCCGCCTGGAGGCGTTCATGTTCGGCGCCATGTTCATGGGGCTGGGCGGCGCGCTGACCGCCCATTCGTTCAAGTTCATCGGCCCCGACGCCACCGAGCCGCTGATGACCACTTTCCTGGTCTGGGTGATGCTGATCGTCGGCGGCAGCGGCAACAGTCGCGGCGCCATACTGGGGCCGCTGGTGATCTGGGGCATCTGGTCGGCGACCGAACTGGTGACCAACAGATACCTGCCGCCGGACTGGATCACCCGGGCATCCTATATCCGCATCTTCCTGATCGGCCTGCTGCTGCAATTCGTCCTGCAGCGCTTCGCCCAGGGCATCCTACCGGAGAAGCCGCCCCAGGCGGTGGGCATGGAGGAGAGGCAGGGCGGCGAAACCGTTGCTGAGGCTGGGGCTTCGGCAGATAGCCGGCCCGGTCCATGATCCTCCGGCCGGCGAAACCCGACGACCTCGACGCTATCGCCTCCCTGCATGTCCAGAGCTGGCGCGGCACCTATCGCGGCATCATGCCGGACGACTTCCTCGACGGCCCGGTTGAGGGTGATCGGCTAAGCCATTGGCGGGAATTGATGGAAGAGGTCGGGGGCGGGCGCATCATCCTGGTTGCCGAGGTCGATGGCGCTCTTGCCGGGTTCGTGACCGCCAAGCCGTCCGGCGAAGACGGTGTCGACGCCTATATCGAGCACATCCATGTCCGACCCGCCCTGAAGGGCGCCGGTATCGGGCGTAAGCTGCTGGCCGAAGCAACCGACCGGCTGATCGGGCAGGGCCACGGTTCAGCCTATCTGCTGGTGTTCAGCGACAACCACCAGACCATCGGGTTCTACGAACGGCTCGGCGGTGTGACGACGTCCGACGGCACGGAGCAGGTGGCGGGCCGCCAGATTGCCCGGTCACGGGTGGTCTGGCCGAATCTGGCTGGGCTGGCCATGGCTTGTCGCGACCGGCAGATGCCCGCCGATTAGGCAACTGGCGTGCCCCGGATGAGAGATCAGTCGTAGTTCACCAATTGGAGCGGCCTACCCAAGATGTCCGCCAGCCTGTTTCTGAACCGATGATTGTGCCTGGCGACCCAAAAGTCGAACCGGCGACCATCGTGCAGAGCGATATTGATGGTTGAGTATTTGTCGGATTTTTCCGCCGTGATCACATCGATTCCGGATGGATCGGTCGATATCCCCTTCGGCCCAATGCCGAGAATCCAGGCAATTGCCCCTCCGCCCATCAGAATGCGCTGGTCGGTGACCGCGAGGTCGTCCGGATTTCGTCGTTGGTCCCATTGAAAGATCAACAACTCGACGATCGCGCCGGCCGAGATAAAACCCAGCGCGGAGATGAGAATCCAGCCTACAGGTCTGGTGCCGAGATCAACGTCGCGCATCGCGGCATAGATAAAGACGAACGAAATCGAGGATATAGAGTATCGTTCCATTGAGGATCACGTGGCCCGAAAAGGATCGCCCTCGAGTCCGGAAGATGATGGTCTCGCCCGACTCGAGAGTCTGATCCAAATTCGCGGTCATGGCATCGTCCGAGCCGTCAGACCGACGGCGCGGTCTCCTGTGGCGCCTGTCCGGTCGACCGGGCGGGTGACGGCATCCATTGAGATCCATAGAGAATGCTGGCCCAGCGGAGGGCGGCGCGGCGGTGCCAGCGTTCCGGACTGCGGGCGTTGAGGCCGACGCGCATTTCCTCGGCGGTGACGCAGGGTTTCATCAACGTCACCGTCAGCAAGACGCCGACGAAGCGCCCGACCGGCACCGCAAGGACGACGGAGGCGATGAACGAAGACACGAAGGAGAAGACCTCCACCGCGATACCCTCCCACATGGTGGTGTCGCCGAGGGTGACGACCCACCGCTCTTCGAGAACCCATCGCAGCAGCAGGTACAGGGTGCCGGCGGAGACCAGATAGCTTCCCGGCACCAGAAGGTCGGCATTGAGCATGCGGCCGATGGCCGGCGGTGACGGTTTTCCCGATGCCTTTGCAAGCGCGTGGGCGAGGGCATCCGGCTCCCGCATCGCCGGTAGCATCTGCATGCCGTCATCCGTGGCAAGGTGCAGCATTCCGGTCCGACCGGTTTCCGGCCATGAAATGTCGGTCACACTGGACAACGGGATGTCGATCACCGTGGCGGCCTTGCCGCTGGCGAGGAACAGGAGCCGGCGATCGGTGATCAGTACCTGGGCCTGTGAGATCGCCTGCTCCTTGCGGGAAGCGAATGTGACCACCGCCACAAGCAGCAGAAAGAACCCGACGATCGTCCAGACGCCGCCGGGCTGGATCAGGGCCATGAGCACGGATCCACCAGCCATCAGCCCCAGCAAGGCGACAAACGGCTCGGCGAACGACTCGCCCTCGGTGGCGTAGACGACCGATTCTCCCGGTTTGACGATCGAATGCAGGTTCATGGATCGTGTCCCTGGTCAGTCGGGGTTCGGGGCCATTGCCGGCCCGGCTTGATTGCGCCTTGGCTGACAGCGTGAACCAGCCGCCTTAAATTTCTCTTTAGGATCGCCGGTTGGCGTCTTTTCGCGGCCTGATATGCTGGGCGATGGGCGCCAAACGCCCGTTGGCAAGAAGGGAGGTTTATCAATGGCCAAGGAGCTTAACTTCAAGCAGGAGCTGACCGCCGCCTTCGGCAAGCCGATCGCCGAGAACCCGACCCAGGCGATGATCGAGGCCGCTTACCGCCATCACGGGCTCGATTGGCGTTATCTGACCATTGAGGTCGACGCCGCCGATCTCGGCGATGCGGTGCGCGGCGCAAGGGCGATGGGGTTCGCCGGCTTCAACTGCACCATCCCGCACAAGGTGGCGGTGATCGAACATCTCGACGGGCTGGGGGAGTCGGCGGCGCTGATGGGCGCGGTGAACTGCGTGGTGCGCCGCGACGGGCAATTGATCGGCGAGAACACCGACGGCAAGGGCTTCGTGGAAACGCTGCGCGGATTGACAGATCCGGCCGGTAAGTCCGTGGTGCTGTTCGGCGCCGGCGGCGCGGCGCGCGCGATCAGTGTCGAACTTGCCTTGGCCGGGGCGACCGAGATCGTCATCGTGAACCGCAGCGAGGCTCGCGGTCGGGATCTGGCCGATCTGCTGAACGGCGATGTCCAGGATACCGCGGCGCCTGATCTGCGGGCCGAGTTCATTCCGTGGCGGGGCGACTTCGATGTGCCCGCCGGCACCGACATCGTCGTCAATGCCACCTCGATCGGCCTCTATCCGGATATCGATGCCCGCCTTGCGCTCAACACCGGCACGCTCGAACCGTCGATGATCGTCACCGATGTCATACCGAATCCGCCGCGTACCCGGCTGGTCCGCGATGCCGATGCGCGCGGCTGCCAGGTGATCGACGGGCTCGGCATGTTGGTCGCGCAAGGGGTGATCGGGGTCGAATACTGGACCGGTGTCAAACCGGATCCGTCTGTGATGCGTACTGCCCTGGAAGAGGTATTCGGCGCCTAGCCGCCTGGTTTTTCGCCAAAAATACAAGACGGCGCCCGGGAATTCGATCCGGGCGCCGACGATATCGCCTGTTTGGCGTCAGTTCTGCGGTTGCGGACCGGCACTCTCCGGGGCGTCCGGCGCGTCCGGGGTCCTGGGTGAGCGTTTGCGCTCGGCCATGTACTGGTCGAACTCGGCCTTGTCCTTGGCCTTGCGCAGAGAGTCCAGGAAGTCCACGAAGCCCTTCTGCTCTTCTTCAAGCCGGCGCAACGTCTCTTCACGGTATTCGTCGAAGGCGCTGTTGCCGCTGGAGGCCGCGCCGCGCTTGCGTCCCCGGAACCAGGCTTCCGGTCCGGAGCATCCGCCTTCGGCGCCGGCTCTGTGCCAACGGCCACGGCTACCGTTTCTCGAACATCCCATCCGTCCACTCCATATCATATAGCCAAGAATCGCCAGACCCACCGGCCAGAAGACGACGAAGCCCAGGATCATCGTCGCAATCCAGGCCGGTCTGCCTAAATCATCCAACTTCGCTGCCAGTTCCATCGATCCCTCATGTAAATAGTTTTTACATTATGTAATCTGGCCCAGGCAGGGCGGGCTTTCAAGGGCGAAACCTCGCCGAAAGTGAACTTCTTCATTTCAACGGGCTATTGGAACCCGATCGTCATTCCCGCGAAGGCGGGATCTCGAGCCGCAAGCGCCTACGGACTATCGAGATTCCCGCCTGCGCGGGAATGACATCAAGAGAGGGCGGTCAAACACTAGTCGCGACCCAGCCCCAGCCCTTGGAGATAAAGCAGCACGGCCGCCTCAAGCAGATCCTCCGGCGCCATCGGAAGCGCCCGCCGCCCGGCATCGCCACGGGCGAACAGCGACGCGATGCCATGGGCCAGTGACCAGAGATGAAAACTCACCATCGATACCGGCGGGCGGCCCTTCTTGGGCAGCAGCGTGCAAATCCCTTCCGAGGCGCTTTGCAGGACAGCGAAAGCGCGATCGGATGCTTCGGCTAATTCGGGGCTGGTATCCGGTGGCAGTTGGGATTCGAACATCGCCACGTAATAGGCCGGCTCGCGGCCGGCAAAGGCGAGGTAGGCGCGGCCAACCTTGTCCAGGGCCGCAACCGGGTCCGGGTCGCCATTGTTCCAGGCGGTGGCGAGGTCGTCGGCGAATTTCTCGAATCCGCGCCGCGCCACATCGGCCATCAGCGATTCACGGTCGCGATAGTGCCGGTAGGGCGCCGCCGCACTGACGCCGGCCACCCGGGCGGCCTCGGCAAAGGTGAAGCCCGCCGGGCCTTTCTCGGCGATCAGATCCAGCGCCGCCGCGACCAGGGCTTCGCGCAGATTGCCGTGATGATAGCCGCGCCGTCCGCGGCCCCGGTTGGACCAATTCATGTGAAGGGCTTTTACATGAATAGCGCGGCGGATGCAGCCGCTATCGGCGGCTGGCGCCGCCATCGCCGGCGCGCCGGTTTACTTCAGCCAGAACTTGTAGAAATAGCCCTCCACAAGGGCCAGACGTTCCTGCCAGGCGTCCTTGAACGGACCGGTATCGTCGACGACCTGAACGAAGAACCGGCACTCCGGATTCGACTCGGCGCCGAAGGCCAGGAACGGATACATCGCCCTGGAGAACGATTCATCGTCGTAGCTGATGGTCTCCCGGGAGGCTGACACCCCGAGCTGCTCGATGTCGGTGGCGCGATCCCGGCGCCAGATCGGCTCGACCACAAATTCCATATCCGTGATGGTGATCTTGTAGGTGTATTCCGCCCGGCCATCGGGCGTGACCCAGCATGGCGGCTTGCCGGTGACGCCGGCGCGGCGCTCCAGATTGGCCAATTGGCCGATCAATTGGATGTTCCGGATCTGAAGCTCGCGATTGTGATCCACCAGCGCGGCAATCGCCGTCGCCGGATCGCCGCCGCTGTCGGGGCTCGCTCCGCCGACACCGTCGAGAGCGGCCGCGACGATCTCGAGGGAACGCTGAGCGTCTTCCGCCGCACTCTGCGCCTGCAGCAATTCCGTCCAGGTCTCCGGCAGGGTGCGCCCGGCCAGCACGCGTTGGGCGTCCGGTGACTGAATGGCGCCCTTGAACAGAGCCAACGATGTCGAGATCTCGGAAATATCCGCGGACATCGACACATCCGACGGCGCATCGGTGAACGGGTCAACGCCGAAATATATCCGCGCGATCGAGCGCGCATCTGCCGCCGCCGCCGCCGTTGCCTGTTCCAGCTGGCCCAATTCCGAGGCGATTTGTTCGGTGGCCGGCGCGTTGCGGACCAGTGTCGTCGCCGCGATCAGCGCCGCGAAGACAATTAGGATCACGAGTTGAATCAACGTCGATCCCATTATTGTGCTCGAAGCGCGTTCATTCCGCTTGATCATCGCCGTCACCGGGGCTGACGAAGCCGGGCCGCAAGGGGCGGAATGTAGGCGTCATCGTCGTCGCCGGCCGGATGGTCGGGCGTCGGGCGGCCGATTTCGCCGAACGCATTCTCATCGATCTCCAGTGGCTGATCCCCGGCATCGGCAGGGGTTTGGCCGCTGGAGCGGTCAATCGCGGCGTTCAGCTCCTGGCTGAGCCGTGCATGGACCTCGGCGACCGTCGCGGCATCGGCGGCGAGTTCGGTTCGCGCCGCCCGGACGCTGTCGATTTCCTGCCCAAGGCCGCCGATCACCGCCTTGCTGTCCCCGGCAAGGGCGTCGACGGTTCGCGCCGCGCCCTCCAGCGCCGTCACGATGCCGGAAATCCTTGCGCCCAACTGCTCCTGGTATCGGTCGCCGACCTCCTGCGCCTCGCGCAGCTTGGCGATCATCATCTCGTAGGTCTCGAAGATACGGGTGATCCGCTCCTCATTGCGCGCCGACGCCTCGCGGACATTCCTCAACTCGGCGACCATCCCGGTCATCTCGGCGGAGAACGGTTCGAGGATCGCCGCCGTCTTGTCCCTCAGCCCGTCCATCGTCTCGCCGAAGCCATCGATCGTGGCGGCGCCGCGCTGAAAGGCCTGGCGCAGCTGGTCTTCGAATTGTTCGGACATCGTGCTGGTCGAAAAACTGATGCTTTCCCGGGCCGCCGCTGCCGTATCGCTGATCTCCGCGATGCCGGTCTTGCTGGCGGTTTGAATACCGTCGACAGAGGCATCGACAGTCTGGGCCAGCTCCGAATTCAGCCGTTCGATGGTGCCACTGACTTTCGCGACCAGACTGTCGAGTTCGTCGCTGAACTCCTGAGTCCGATCCGACAGGGATGCCTGTATCTCGGTCTCTGCCCGGTCGACGGTCATGGCGAACTGCCGGATCGCGATCCGGCCGATCAGGCCGAACAGGGTCGTTGTCAGCGCCACGCCAAACATCGGGAGAATGGCCTCGGCGGTCAACGGGACTGCCATCTCCAACACGAAGGGCAGGAGAGAGGCGAGCAGCGAAGTGACGGTGAACAGGAATCCCAGATGGTAGAAGCTGTCGGCGAACGGTTCGGCCAGATAGGCAGGCCGGCCGCGCACCAGGAATCCGAGGAGATAGAGCAGCATCACCGCATTGGGCAGTCCGACCAATACCGTAAGCTCCATGGGGACGACCACGGATGCGCCGATGATCGCGGCGCCGGCCAGAAAGGACAGCAGGAACGCCACCCGCAGACCGCGGGCGGGGTTCGGGTGAGGATGTGTTGTCGCCATCTAGGATTCCCTGATCAGTTCAACTCAAATCCCGGGGCGGAATCCGAGCGGTGGTCGTGAAGGGAAACAATTCGGATGATCCCAATGCCCGGCTTCCCGTCAAACGCGGGTTTCATCGTCGCGGTGGACGAGTCGACTCCATAAAAGCGCGGCATTTTGGGTAACATCCGCACGGCCTAGCGAATTACGCTGAGGCCGTGAGGCGGCATCACAACAGTGATCCGATGGGCAGTTGTAGATTGGTTAACGCCGCCTTGCCAATGGAATCTGACATAGGAGCCTGTCCGAGTGATGGTCGTGAACAATACTCGGACGGCCTCCTAGGCCGAACGGCGGCGTGATTTGGCGAAGGTATCGAAGGCCACGGCAAGCACGATGATCACGCCGATGATGATCTGCTGGACATAGGAGGAGACATTCATCAACACCAGCCCATTCAACAGCACGCCAATCAGTATCGTGCCGATCACCGTGCCGAAGATCGAGCCGGCGCCGCCGAACAGGCTGGTGCCGCCGATCACCACCGAGGCGATAACCGTCAGCTCGTAGCTCATGCCGGCAACGGCTTCCGCCGAATTCAGCCTTGCCGACAGGACGAAGCCGCCAAGGCCGGCGAAGAACCCGACGATCACATAGACGCTGGCGACGATCATCGCCACGTTGACGCCGGACAGGCGCGCCGCCTCCGGATTGCCGCCGACAGCATAAATGCGGCGACCAAACCGGGTGTAGCGCAGCACGATATGCGCCAGCACGGCAGACAGCAGGAAGATCACCACCGGCACCGGTATGTGGTCGAAGATCTTGCCCTGGCCCCACCAGCGGAAGGCCTCGTCGAAACCGCTGATCGGCCCGCCGCCCGAAACCAGGAGCGCCGCACCGCGAAAGGCCGACATGCCGCCCAGGGTGACCACGAAAGGCGGCACCTTCAGCCGGGTGATCGCCAGCCCCTGCAGCGCCCCGCAGGCCATGCCGGCGACGATTGCCGTCAGTGCCGCCAGGCCCCAGCCATAGCCCGCCGCTTCCTGCGCCGCGCCGACCGCAAATCGGCTCTCCAGCCCGCCCTTGGCCACCAGCGCCGCCATCAGCCCGGCAAAGGCGATCAGCGATCCGACCGACAGATCGATGCCGGCGGTCAGGATGACGAAGGTCATGCCGATCGCCAGCAAACCGGTGATCGACACCTGGCGCATGACGTTGAACAGGTTGAGCGGGTTGAGGAAGCGCGGCTCCAGGATGGCGAAGACAGCCATCAGGACGATCAGGAAGATCAGCGGCGCGAACCGGGCCAGAAACCCGAAGGCATCGAATCCGGCGGCCGGTTCCGCGCTGTCCTTACTGGCCTCGGCCATATTCCGCTCCCGTTTTCATGCGCATCAACGTGTCTTCCGGCGAGCGCTGCCTTCACCCGGCCCGCTTCGCTCACCACCCTCTCCCAGAAGCAGAGGGTTAATCAGTGCGCCGTCCCCAAATAACCCTCTCCCTCTGGGAGAGGGTGGGCCGCCGAAGGCGGACCGGGTGAGGGCAGGGCTGAACCGCCCGCATTCACCCTCGATCGAACCCCGCACATTCGCCCCGCGCGTCATCACGCCGCTTTGTCGCCCGCCCCGACGGTCATCATCGCCATCAGGGTTTCTTCCGTCGCGTCGGCGCTGGCGATCTCTCCGGTGACGTGTCCCTCGCGCATGGTCACGATGCGATCGCTGATCGTCATGACCTCGGGCAATTCCGAGGAGATGGCGATAACCGCCATGCCGGACCGCGCCATATCGTAGAGAAGCTGATGCACCTCGGCCTTGGCCCCGACATCGATGCCGCGGGTCGGCTCGTCGACGATAAGCACTTGCGGCTGCAAGGCCAGCCAGCGCGCCAGAACCACCTTCTGCTGGTTGCCGCCGGACAGGTTGGAGACCGGCTGGTCGGGGCCGGTCATGCGGATGTTCAGCTTGCCGCGGAACTGCTCGACGAGCTCGGCCTCCGCGCGCTCATTGACGAATTCGCGCCAGCGTACCAGCCGATCGAGACCGGCGATGCTGATATTGGCGCGGATCGCCAAGGCGAGGAACAGGGCCTGCTTCTGCCGGTCCTCCGGCACCAGCCCGATGCCGTGCCGGATCGCGTCCCGTGGCGAGCGGATGACAATTGGCTGGCCATCAATCGCGATCGTGCCCCGGTCTATGGGATCGGCGCCGAAGATTGCGCGCGCCAGCTCTGTGCGACCGGCGCCCACCAGCCCGGCGAGGCCGAGGATCTCACCACGTCTGGCCTCCAGGTTCACATCGCGGAGCACAGTGGCGTGCGGGTCCTGGGCGGTGCGCTCGCGGCTCAGGCCGGTGACCCTCAAGGCGACCTCGCCGGTGCTTTCCACCTCGCGCCGCTGAAACAAGGCATCGACCGATCGGCCGACCATCAGCCGGATGATGTCGTCGATGCTGGCATCCGCGACCGCGCCATTGCCCGCCAGCCGTCCATCGCGCAGCACGGTATAGCGGTCGCAGAGCGAGATCACCTCCTCCAGGCGATGGGTGACGAAAATGACGCTCAGCCCCCGGCTGCGCAGCTCGCGAACGATACGGAACAGCTTTTCGACCTCGACCTCGCTCAGGGCCGATGTCGGCTCGTCCATCACGATAAGCCGGGAATCCATCGACAGCGCCCGGGCGATTTCCACCATCTGCTGCTCGGCGACGCTCAGATCCCGGACCAGCGCCATCGGGTCCAGATCCAGCCCCAGCCGGCCGGCGATCTCGGCGGTCCGCCGCGCCATCTCCCGCCAGTTGACGAAACCGGCCCGGCCCGGCTCGCGGCCGATGAACACGTTCTCCGCGATGGTCTGGTTGGGGACCAGGTTGAACTCCTGGTAGATGGTCACGATGCCGCGCCGCTGGGCGTCGAGCGGGCTGGCCAGCTCGATGGTTTCCCCGGCGAAGCTGATGGTCCCGCCATCGGGCGGCTGCGCCCCGGCCAGGATCTTCAGCAGGGTCGACTTGCCGGCGCCGTTCTCGCCGACCAGGGCATGGACCTCGCCGGCACGCACCTCCAGCGTCACATCGTCCAGCGCCTTGACGCCGGGGAACTGCTTGGCGATCCCGGCCATGCGCAACAGCGGCTCGGTCATGAGTTCGGCATCCGGTGGGGCAGGCATCGCGCTTCCCCCTCACCCTCCCACGGCTTCGCCGAGGGTCCCTCCCTCTCCCCAAGGAGAGGGGTCAATGCACAATGCCCCAATGACCCCTCTCCTCTGGGAGAGGGAGGGGCCCGACGCGAAGCGTTGGGAGGGTGAGGGGGTGAGCGCAGAATTATGGCCTCGTACCGACACGGTCCAGAGGGATGGTAGGGCGGGGCCTCAGAACGAGACCCCGCCCAATTGAGCCGTTACGGCGCGCTAGTTCAGTTCGCCCAGACGCTCTGCCTGGTCGATGTTGTCGACGCTGATCACGATCGGTGTCAGCAGGATCAAGTCTTCCTCGGGCGCAGCATTCTCCTCCAGGTAGGTGACCATCACCTGCATGGCCTTGCGGCTCTGTCCGCCGGGGAACTGCTCGACGGTGCCGGCCAGCCCGCCATCGCGGACGCTGGCCAGCGCCTCGGGCAGCGCGTCGAAGCCGATGATGAGGATCTGGTCCCGCAGGCCCAGCGCGGAGACCGCCTCCAGGGCGCCAAGCGCCATGTCGTCATTGGCGGCGACGATCACGTCCGGCGGAGAGTCGAGGCCGGCCAGGATGCTCTCGGTGACCGACAGCCCCTTGTCGCGGGCGAAGAACGCCGTCTGCTCGGCGATGAACGGATATCTGTCGCTCTGCTGGTCGAGCACGTTGTGCACCCCGGCATTGCGGTCGATGGCCGGGCTGGCGCCGGGCTGGCCCTGCAGATTGACGATGGTCGCGCCGTCGGGGAATTTCTCCATGATGAAGCGGCCCTGGGCTTCGCCGCCGAGAACGTTGTCGGCGCCCACATGGGCCAGGATGCCCGGCACGCCCTCGACCCGCCGGTCGATGGTGACGACCGGGATGCCATTGTCGATGGCCTGTTGCAGGGCCGGCGCCATGGCGTCGACCTCGATCGGGCTGATGACGATGCCGTTTACGCCCTGGATGATCGCGGTCTCAACGTCCGCCGTCTGTTTCGGCGTGCTGTTCTGGCCGTCCGACTGGATTGTCGCGACCCCGAGAACTTCCCCCTCGGCTTCCAGCTCCTTCATCATGTGGACGAAGAAAGGGAAGCCCAGGCTGGGGACAGACGTCATGATCGTCTGATCCTCGGCTGCCGCGGGTGCTGGCCCGCCCAACATCATCGCTGTCGCCAGCGCAACTCCGGCCAGGCTTGTCCTGCGCAAGATCGTCATGGTGTTTCCTCCTCCATTGTCGCGGCGCCTGATTGTTCTTGCCGGATTGTTCCGGTCGGCGTCGCGTTGTTGACGGCGGCGCATCAGAACGCCGCCAAAATCTGCCGGGCGGAAGGTCGATCCGACCTGCCAGCCCGGCCATGATGGCTTCTATTCGACGATGCCAAGCTCCTTATAGGCGCCGTCCTCGACCACGAAATGGCCGATCACGCCGGCAACGTCGCCGGCCGCGTCGAAATCATGGGGTCCGGAGGCGCCGGCATAGTTGATCGCCTCGCCGGCCGCGATGAGATCGCGCGCCTTGGCCCATTCGCCGGGCAGGATCGTCACGCCCGGCGGGTTGGCGACGGCGCGCAGCGCACCGCGCACCGCGGCCCGGTCGGTGGTGCCGGCCTGCTGGATCGCCAACGCCGCCAGGAAAGTGGCGTCGTAGGTCTGGGTGATGAAGAACTTGTCGTTGGTGGTCTCATAGGCGGCGGAATAGGCGTCCTCGAAACGTTGTCCGGCATCGGTGCCCGGCGGCGAGGACGGCGATGTGAAGAAGATGCCGCCCAGGTTCTCAGCGCCGATCTCCTCGATCAGCAGATTGTCGCGCAGCCCGTCGGTGCCGACGAATTTGTCGAAGAAATCGTTCTCCAGCGACTGCCGGAGGATGGTGATGCCGCTATCCGCCGCATAGGCGATCAGCACCAGCGCCTGCGGATTGCCGTTGGACAGGGTCGCCAGCTCCGAGCGATAGGAGCTCTTCTTCTCCTCATGGACCTGGTCGCCGGTGATGGTCCCGCCGGCCGCTGTGTAGGCGGCGCGGAAAGTGCCGGCGATCCCGACGCCGTAATCGTTGTTGGCGTAGGTCAGCGCGACCCGGTTCAGCCCCTGGTTCAGCACCAGCTTGGCCAGCACCAGGCCCTGATAGTCGTCGCTGGGCACGACCCGGAATACATGGTCGTTGTCGTCCAGCCCGGTGACCTCGGGCGAGGTCGCGGTCGGCGAGATCTGCAGCACGCCGGACGGGATCGTCACGCTGTTGGCGGCGGCGATGGCCGCACCGCTGGTCAGCGCGCCAACCACCACGGTGACGCCGTCGACATTCACCAGCTTGGTGGCGGCATCGACCGAGCCCTGGGCCACGCCCTGGGTGTCGCCGACGACGAGGCGAAGTTCGCGGCCGTTGAGGATGCCGCCCTGGCCGTTGATCTGGTCGACGGCGAGCTGCGCCGAATCGATGATCGGCGGCACGAAATTGGCGATCGGGCCGGTAACGCCGAACAGGGCGCCGATCTTCACATCCTGCGCCGTCGCCGGGGCGGCGATCAGCAGGGCGGCCGCGCTCGCGGCCAGAATGGAGCCGCGGATGCGGCGGGGAACACTGGACATTGGACCTCCTGGTGTCTCTTGCGTGTTTCTATGGACCGTCCAATTTGGAGTATGACGGCCCTTGGCCCATAGACTAACGGAAAAATCGGCCGCCAGAAGAGCGAGTTTCAGCGGGCGACGCCGAACCGGTGGTCCACTGCGCGTCCCGGCCCGATAGGGCGGGATCACCTCCTCACCCTCCCACGACTTCGCCGTGGGTCCCTCCCTCTCCCCAAGGAGAGGGAAATCAACCGCCGTCTCGAGGACCCCTCTCCTCGGGGAGAGGGAGGGACCCGCTGCGAAGCCGTGTGAGGGTGAGGGGGAAGCGCTGCCGTCCGACCCAGAAGGGCTGTGGATCATCATCTGTGCCACGGCATCCCTGCTTAGGGCATCAGCTCCGTGTCATGGATCGTGCTGCGCCGTTGTTTCTCGTCCAGGACGAGGATCAAGCGGGCCAGAAGAGCGGGATCCATGTTCGACCAACCGCTGGTGACCCGGCCATCCTTCCACATAACCGCGGCGGCCACGCCGACGATGTCGCCGGCATTCTCCAGACCGCTTGCGAAGATCTCCGCCGGCGTCGTTCCGTACAGGCTCTCGACCTTGGCCATTGTCACCTCCGTTGCTGCGTTCGCGTGGAGGGTATCGCCTTCGCGCGCTTGTTGAATTGACAAGGCGCAACTGCCGGTCGGTCCGGTTCCACGTTGTCGGGGGTGCGCACGGCTTGCCCCCGTGTATTATGTTCGCCACACCAACGATGCCGCCCGCGATGGCGGTCCGGATAGCAGGGAGAAGTGGGGCATGCCCGGCAGTTATGTCACGGTCGCCGCCGCGGATGGCGGCGAGTTCAAAGCCTATGTCAGCACGCCGGAGAAGGGCAGCGGCCCGGGCATCGTGCTGCTGCAGGAGATATTCGGCGTCAACCAGTCCATGCGCGATGTCGCGGACTACTATGCCGAGGAAGGTTATGTGGTGATCGCGCCGGACCTGTTCTGGCGGATCGAGCCGGGCGTCGAGCTCGACTATGGGGAGGAGGGTTTTCAGAAGGCGCTCGCCTATCGGCAGCAATTCGATGTCGACAAGTCGATCGAGGACATTGCCGCCTCGCTGTCGGCCCTGCGGGCGCTGCCGCAATGTGTCGGCAAGGCCGGCGCGCTGGGCTTCTGTCTTGGCGGCAAGCTTGCCTATCTGGCCGCGGCGCGGACCGGCATCGACTGTGCGGTGAGCTATTACGGCGTCGGCATCGAGCAGGCGCTGGACGAAGCGGTGAAGATCACCTGCCCGATGGCGCTGCACTTCGCCGGCGAGGACAAGCATGTGCCGATGGACGCCGTTGCGCAGGTCCAGGCGGTGCTTGGCCAACGCGACGATCTAGAAATTTACGTCTATCCGGGCGCCGATCATGGGTTCAGCGCGTCGGCTCGGGCCTCCTACGACAAGCCCTCGGCGATGATGGCCCATTCGCGCTCGATCGCCCTGTTCCGCAAGGTCATGGGACCGCAATACGATCTGTCGACCCTGTGGGACAAGCATTGCGAATACGAATTCGCCACCCGGGACGTGGACGCGACCATGAAGACCATGGTGGCGAACCCTTACGTCAACCACGTTCCGACCATGACCGGCGGGGTCGGCTACAACGACCTGCATCGCTTCTACAAGAACCACTTCATCCCCAAGACGCCCGCCGACACCAGGCTGGTGCCGATCTCGCGCACCATCGGCGCCGACCGGCTGGTCGACGAAATGCTGTTCTGCTTCACCCACGACATTGAGATCGACTGGATGTTGCCGGGGGTGGCGCCGACCGGGAAATATGTCGAGGTGCCGTTGATCGCCATCGTCTGCTTCCGCGGCGACAGGCTTTATAACGAGCACATCTACTGGGATCAGGCCTCGGTGCTGGTGCAGATCGGCTTGCTGGACGCGTCGCTGTATCCGGTCGCCGGCGTGGACACCGCCAAGAAGCTGGTCGACGAGGCGCTGCCCTCCAACACGCTGATGAAACGCTGGGCCGAAAGCGCCCCGGAAGCGGCGGAGTAGAGGGAAGCGTCGGAAACCGTGCAATTCAGCGGCCTTTCCCTGATGCGTCGTCCCCGGACTTGATCCGGGGACCCATCGACGGGCTGGACCGGGGCGAATGAAAGCTCAGCTACCCGTGTGGGCTGGACAATGGGTCCCCGGATCAAGTCCGGGGACGACGCAGTAGAGAGATTGGAACGCCAAAAAAGGCGCATGACACCGAATAAGACGACAACAAACAAAAACAGGGAGTTCGCCATCATGTTCAAACCCACCCGTCGGGATATCCTGGCCTATGGCGCGGCTGGCGCGACGCTGGCTTCGGGCCTCGCATCGACGCCGCTGAAGGCCCAGGCCGGCAGCAATCTGACCATCGCCTATAACGTGAACCTGCCGGCCTGGGATCCGACCGTCGGGCCGTCGGCAGTCAACCCGGCCATCCAGTCGATCTACAAATCGGTGTTCGACCAGTTCATCGACCAGAACCCGGATCTCAGCTTCAAGCCCGGCCTGCTGACCGATTGGGGCTGGAACGAAGATCGGACCCGGATCCACCTCGAGGTCCGCGAGGGCGCGAACTGGCATGACGGCGTGGCCGTGACGCCTGAAGATGTGGTCTGGTCGCTGGAACGCGCCGGCAATCCCGACACCGGCAACCCGATCCAGTTCGTCTGGTCGAAGGTCGGCAATTTCGCCATCGACGGCAACCGCATCACCGCCGACGTGCTGTCCTTCGAGCCGACCCTGTTCCGCTGGATGGCGTTCCTGACGGCCTATATACTGCCCAAGCACCATTACGAGGCGGTCGGTCCCGAGGGCTTCGAGGCCGCGCCGATCGGCTCCGGCCCATATCGGGTGGACGCGTTCGAACGCAACGCCTTCCTGCGCCTGAAGGCGGTGCCGGACTATTGGGGCGGCGCGCCGGCCTATGAGACGGTGGTGTTCAAATTTGTGCCCGACGCCACCAGCCGCGTCGCCGAGGTGGAAAGCGGCGCGTCCGACGTGACCCTGGAGATCCCGTACGAAGAATTCGACCGGCTGAGCGCCAAATCCGGCCTGTCGGGCGCCACCACCCCGGTCTCCGACATCGCCATGATCTTCCTGAACGACACCGGCGTGATGGAAGACCGCAATGTCCGGCTGGCGGCCCATCACGCGATCAACAAGCAGGCCATCGTCGACCGGTTGCTGCGCGGCTACGGGGTGCCGATCGACACCTTGCAGGCGCCGCAATACGCCGCCTTCGACGCCTCGATCACCGTTGGCCACGACCCGGACAAGGCGCGCCAACTGCTCGCCGCCTCGGGCTATTCGCCGGACAATCCCGTGCGCTTCACCCTGCAGACCACTCGGGGTTTCAAGCCCAAGGATTACGAGATGATCCAGGCCATCGTCGGCATGTGGCGCGAAGTGGGCATCGAGGCGGAGATCGAGATCTACGAGATCGCCAAGCATTACGAGCTGCGCGCCCGCGACGAGCTGGCCCCGGCGGCGTTCTACAATTGGGGCAACTCGATCGGCGATCCGTCGACATCGACCGGCTTTGCCATGTTCGGCCCATCGCCCCATTCGGTGTGGGATACCGACGATCTCGACGCCATGATCGGCCCGCTCTGGGGCGAGGCGGACGAGGCGGCGCGCATCGCCGGCTGGCAGGCCGTCGACCGGCACATCGCCGAGCAGGGCTATGTCATCCCTCTACTGCAATATGTGCAGCCGATCATCCACCGCGACGACGTGCGCGTAACCCCGCACATCGCCAACTTCCTGCTGCCGCAGCTGATGGCGCCGGCGGGTTAGTCCGGATGACCAGTTTGCGAAGTGTCGCGCTCGAATCCCTCTCCCCTTGCGGGAGAGGGGGGACCCGCGAAGCGGGTGGGTGAGGGGGACAAGCACGGCGTTGCGGGCGACACACCGGGACTCACCGGACGATGACCGGTGCCTTCTTATGGCGGCGTTTGCTGCTCGCCATCCCCACCCTGCTTGGCGTGGCCGTTGTCGTCTTCGTGCTGCTGCGCGTCGTCCCCGGGGACCCGATCGCCATGATGATCCCGCCGGGCGCCAGCGATGCCGATATCGAAAACCTGCGACGGCTCTACGGGCTCGACCGCTCGATCCCGGCGCAGTTCCTCATCTGGATCGGTGATGCCGTCCAAGGCGATTTCGGGATTTCGATCAGCCTGCGCCAGGATGTGGTGCTGCTGGTCCTCGGCCGCTTGCCGGCGACCCTGGAGCTGGCGGCGCTGGCCATGGCGATGGCGGTGTCGCTCGGCACGGGTTCCGCCATCGTCGCCATCTACTGGCGCGGCGGCTGGCCGGAGCTGGCGGTGGATGGGCTGATCGCCTTCACCCAGGCGGTGCCGGATTTCCTCTGGGGGTTGATGTTCATCCTGATCCTCGGCGTTCTGCTGCCGCTGCTGCCGATCTCCGGGCGTATCGATCCTCGCCTCGCCTTCGAATTCGTGAGCGGCTTCTATGTCGCCGAAAGCCTGCTGCGCGGCGAATTCGCCATCTTCGCCGGCCTGCTGTCGCATCTGCTGCTGCCGGCGGCGGCCCTGGCCCTGCCGCTGGCCGCGGTCATCGCCCGGGTGCTGAAAAGCACCCTGGCCGAGGTGATGACCCAGGATTACATCCAGATGGCTCGGGTGCGCGGCTTCTCCCGGGGCCGAATTATCCTACGCGAGGCGCTGCGCAATGCCCTTGTACCCACGGTCACGCTCACCGGGGTGCAGTTTACCTTCCTGCTCGGCGGCACGGTGCTGATCGAGCGCATCTTCAGCTATCCGGGCATCGGCAACATGGCGATCGGGGCGGTAATCGACCGGGATCTGCCGCTGATCCAGGGGCTGGTGTTGACCTTCGCGGTGCTGTTCATCGCCCTCAACCTGCTGATCGACCTGACCTATGCCCTGCTGAACCCGAAGGTGCGGCATGGCTGAGCGGCACTCCGCGGCACAGGCCTTGGCCGGGCAGGGGCGGGTCTGGTTCGGCGCCGGTGTGACGGCACTGGTAGTGATCGCCGCACTGGCCGCGCCGCTGCTGGCGCCGCACGACCCCCTGCGTCAGGATTTGTTCGGCACGCTACTGCCGCCGGCCTGGCTGGCTGGAGGCGAGGCAGGCTTTCTGCTCGGCACCGACAGCCTGGGGCGCGATCTGCTGTCCCGGCTGATCTACGGCGCCAGGGTGGCGCTGATCGTGGCGGTGGTGGCGGCGTCCCTGGCGGCGTTGCTGGGAACCTTGCTGGGCCTGATGGCCGGCTATTTCGGCGGCTGGGTCGATACCGCGATATCCCGCCTGGTCGACATCTGGATGGCCTTCCCGCCGGTGCTGCTGTCGATCGTCCTGGTGGCGGTGATCGGCGCCGGGCTGCATGCTGTGGTGATCGCCATCGTCATCGTCGACTGGACCCGGTTCTGCCGGGTCATCCGCGCCGAGGTGCTGGTGCAGCGCGAGCAGGATTACGTCGCCTCCGCCATTACCATCGGCCTCGGCCGTTGGCGCATCCTGTTCACCGAGGTGCTGCCCAACGTTGCGCCGCTGCTGCTGGTATTGTTCACCCTGGAGATGGGCATCGCGGTCATCGTCGAGGCGATCCTCAGCTTCGTCGGCCTCAGCGTCGCCTCGGACGCCCCGACCTGGGGCGGGCTGATCGCCGAGGGTCGCTCCAACGTCTATCAGGCTTGGTGGATCATGGCCCTGCCCATGGGCTGCGTGATCACCGTGGTGCTCGCCTTCAACCTGCTCGGCGACGGGTTGCGCAACGCACTGGACCCGGTGATGCGGCGATGAAGGTTGTCCACAAGAGCGGGGATCTTCCGCCTCTTCCCCTGTGGGAGAGGTCGACCTGCGGAGCAGGGCGGGTGAGGGGTCGCGTGGCGTCAGCCGCGCATATGACTCTTGAGGAACAATCGCCGGAAGTTGCAGCACCGCGTGCTTCGAATTTGGATAGCCCCCTCACCCTCCCAACGCTTCGCGTCGGGTCCCTCCCTCTCCCGCGAGGGGAGAGGGGATCGGAGCGGTCCTTCGGGGTGATAGAGGACTGCCAATGACCGCAGCTTTACTCGATATCCGCGATCTGCATGTGGAGATCGGCCGCAAAGGCCGGGGACAACCGGTCTTGCGCGGCGTCGACCTCGCCGTCGCGCCCGCCAGGGTGCATGGGTTGGTGGGCGAGTCCGGGGCCGGCAAGACCATGGTGGCGCGGGCGGTGCTGGGTGTTATGCCCGCGGTCGCGCGGATCACCGGCGGGTCGATCCGATTTGCCGGGGTCGACTTGGCGACCCAGCCAGAGCGCGACCGCCGCGCCATGCTCGGCCGCGATCTGGCGCTCATACCCCAGGACCCGATGACCGCGCTGAACCCGGTTCGTCCGATTGGCCGCCAGATCGCCGATGTGCTGCGGCTGAGGATCGGGCTGGATCGGGCTGCCGCCGAGGCGCGGGCCCTGGATCTGCTGCAAGAGGTGCATATCCGCGAGCCCCGCACGGTGCTGCGGCAGTATCCGCACGAGCTGTCCGGCGGCATGCGTCAGCGGGTGCTGATCGCCATCGCCTTTGCCGGCGCGCCGAAGCTGGTCATCGCCGACGAGCCGACCACGGCGCTCGATGTCACCGTGCAGCGGCAGATCCTGCGGCTGATCCGCGGGCTTCAATCGGCCCACGGCACGGCCATCCTGTTCGTCACCCACGATCTGGGCGTCGTCGCCAAGGTGTGCGACAGCGTCAGCGTGATCCATGCCGGGCGCATCGTCGAGGCGGCGCCGGTCGCCGACATCTTCAGGGCGCCGAAGCACGACTACACGAAGGCGCTGTTCCGCGCGACGCCGCGCTATGACCGGCCGGCGGACGCCCTGGTTCCTGTGCCGGCGGCGCTGACCGAAAAGCTGCTGGGCGAGGCGGCGGCATATGATCGGCAGCGGGGCGGGGTGGCCGATGGCTGATGGGCCGATCCTGGAAGCGAGCGGGTTATGCCTGTCGCTGCCCGACCGCGCCGCCACACCCCTGTTCGGGCCGCCGCCGATGGTCGAGATCCTGAAGGGCATCGATCTGACGGTCCATCCCGGCGAGGCGGTCGGCATCGTCGGGGAATCCGGTTCCGGCAAGACCAGCCTTGGCCGCACCCTGCTCCGGCTCTATCGCCCCACTGGCGGCCGTCTGTCGTTCGAGGGGCGGGAGATCGGCGCGCTGGGCGAACCGGCGCTGCGTCCGCTGCGGGCGCGCATGCAGATGATCTTCCAGGACCCGCAATCGGCGCTCAACCCGCGTCACAGGCTGGGCACGATCCTCGGACAGCCGCTGATCGCGTTCGGGCGGGCAGGCGACCGCGTCTCGGCGTTGCGCCATGCCGAGGGGTTGCTGGAGCGGGTCGGGCTGCCGGCCGAGCTGGCCGACCGATATCCCCATGAAATCAGCGGCGGACAGCGCCAGCGCATTGGCATCGCCCGCGCCATCGCTTTGGATCCCGCCTTTGTGGTCGCCGACGAGATCGTGTCCGGCCTCGATGTCTCCACCCAGGCGCAGATCCTGGCATTGCTGGCCGAATTGCGTCGCGACCTTGGCCTCGCGCTGGCCTTCATCAGCCACGATTTGTCAGTGGTGCGCGCCCTTTGCGACCGGGTCGTCGTCATGCATCTGGGCGAGGTGGTCGAAACCGGCGACTGCGAGACCGTCTTCTCCCAGCCGGAACATCCTTATACCCGCGCGCTCATCGATGCGATTCCCTTGCCGGAGGTTGATCCGGCCTGGCTGGACGATCCCCGAGATTGAACCACGGAGACACCGAAGAGTGGAGAAGCGACCAAGCCCGTCGTTCCCGATTTCTCGGGAACGGCGGGCCAGCCCATCTCGGCGTCCTCCGCGTCTCCGTGGTGAATCGGCTTCCAGCCGGACCTAGTTATCGTCGTCGTCGTGGCGGCCGTGCCGGCCCATGTCGTCGGCGCTGAGAACGCCGTCCTCGTTTCGGTCCATGCGGCTGACCATTGAAGCGAACGGATCAACGAATTCCTGGGTGGTGACCGTTGCGTCACCGTCGTTGTCGAGACCCTGGAACCGGTCGACCATGCGCTCGCGCATCGCGTCCAGCCACAGCCCTTCATATTCGCCAAGAGTGAGCTCGCCGTTGCTATCGGTGTCGAACTCGGCGAAGCGGTCTGCGCGAACCGCGTCGATTTCGGCCTGGGTCAGCTGGCCGTCACCATCGGTGTCGAAGTTCTCCAGCATCGCGGCGCCGCGACCACGACCGCGCTGATGTTCACGACCGCCATCATTCTCGAAGATGCCCGGCTGGCCGTCGTGCCCGCGATCCTGGGCCCAGCCGGTGCCGGCGGTGACGGCGATGCCCGTGGCGGCGACGATGCCGGCGATGATCAGGGCCTTGTATCCGCTGTTCATGTTGGTTCTCTTTCACTGAACGTTTCGATCGGCCCACTAAACCGGTGAAACGTCGCGCAGGTTTGTCAGGAAGCGGGGGAAACTGTCGCGGTGTGTTGCAGGACCGGCCGCTGACACGGCTTGTTACAATTTTCTTCGGCCGCACGGCGCCGAGTTGAGGAATACTGCCGCCGCACGGCAAGAGCGCTAGGACGACAATGGACCCATCGCCGCACATCCTGGTGGTCGACGACCATCGCGACATCCGTGACCTGCTGGGCAAATACCTGACCAAGCACGGCTATCGGGTGACCGTAGCCGATGGCGGCGTGGCCATGAAGAAGGCGCTGAAGGCCGGCGCCATCGATCTGGTGGTGCTGGATCTGATGATGCCCGGCGAGGACGGGCTGACCCTGTGCCGCGATCTGCGCGCGAACACCGATATTCCGGTGATCATGCTGACCGCCATGGCGGAGGACACCGACCGGGTCATCGGCCTGGAACTCGGCGCCGACGACTATGTCACCAAGCCCTTCAACCCGCGCGAATTGCTGGCCCGCATCAAGGCGGTGCTGCGCCGGACCAACGCCCTGCCGCAACAGCGCGAGGCGGTCGATGCGGAGACCGTCCTGTTCGACCGCTGGAGGCTGAACGTCGCCGCGCGGGAATTGGTGGGTGAGGATGGCGTGGCGGTGCCGCTCAGCACGGCGGAATTCCAGCTTCTCAGCGCCTTGATCAACCGGCCCAGAATGGTGCTCAGCCGCGACCAGCTTCTCGATCTGACCCGGGGCCGGGCCGCCAACGTCTTCGACCGCAGCATCGATAACCAAATCAGCCGCCTGCGCAAGAAGATCGAGGCCGATCCGAAATCCCCGGTTCTGATCAAGACGGTCTGGGGCGGCGGCTACATGTTCACCGCCGATGTGAAACGGCCATGACCGGGGCCGGATCGGCCTTGAGGCGATTGATGCCACGGCGTCTGGCCGGCCAGATCATTCTGCTCCTCTTGCTGGCTTTGGTGTTGTCGCAATTCGTCACCCTGGCCTTCTTCCTGCACGAACGTCGCGAGGCGGTACGGTCGGTCACCCGCGAGCAGGTCCTACTGCGCGTGGCGGCGGCGGTTCGGTTGCTCGACGAAACGCCGCCGGCCCTGCATCGTCGGGTGGTGCGCAGCGCCAACGCGCCGCTGTTGAGGTTCTGGCTCTCTCCCACCAGCGCGGTGCTGGCGCAGGAGCCCAACGCACCTCAGCGTCGTCTGTCCCGATTGCTGGAGGATAGCTCGGCCGGCGAAGTACGCGTCGACCTGTCCGGCCAGCCAAACCTTTATGGCGGCCCGCCGCCCGGCGACCGCTCACCTTGGGACCGCCCACCCCGCGACGACCAGTTCTCCGGCCGCGAGAGGGAAGGCAGGGAGCGTGACTGGCACGATGATGACGATGAGGGGCACGATGACGATTTCGGGTCGGGGTTGTCGCCAAGGCTTATTGGCCTGACGATCTCGGTCCAACTGGCCGATCGGCGCTGGTTGAATGCGCAATCGGCATTGCCGGTTTCAGCGCCGCTCTGGGCGCTGCCGTCACTGGTTTCCACGGTACTCATGGCGGCCGCGCTGATCCTGATCGTGGTGTTCATGATCCGCCGGATCACCCGGCCAATGGACAATCTGGCGGTCGCTGCGGGCCGGCTCGGGCGCGGCGAAAGCGTCGAGGACGTGCCGGAGGAGGGGCCGCTGGATGTGCGGCACGCGATCCGCGCCTTCAATGCCATGAACCAGCGGCTCGATCGTTTCGTGCGTGACCGCACCCAGATGCTGGCGGCGATTTCCCATGATCTGCGCACGCCGATCACCGTGCTGCGCTTGCGTGCTGAGTTCGTCGAGGATGCCGAGGCCCGCCGCAAGATCCTCGAGACCCTGGACGAGATGCAGCAGATGGCCGAGGCGGCCCTGGCCTTCGCGCGGGAGGAGGCCACGCGGGAACCGACCCGGGCCGTCGATCTGGCGGCGCTGATCGACAGCGTCTGCGACGATCTGGTGGAGCTGGGCCAGCACGTCACCTTCGCGGAGGCCGCCAGGCTGCCCTTCGCCTGCCGCCCGGTGGCGCTCAAACGTGCGCTTCGCAACCTGATCGAAAACGCCGTCACTTATGGCGCCGGTGCCCGCGTCGCGCTGGAACATGACGGCGGCGGGCCGCGGGTGATCATCGACGATGACGGCCCCGGCATCCCGTCGGAGTCGATCGAGACCGTCTTCCAGCCCTTCGTACGCCTGGAAGAATCGCGCAATGTGGAGACCGGCGGCATCGGCCTGGGCATGGCCATCGCTCGCTCCATCGTGCGCGGCCATGGCGGCGAGATCGATTTGGAGAACCGGCCGGAGGGAGGGCTGCGCGTGGCGGTGCGGTTACCGAAATCTGAATAGGGCCGTTCCAAACCGGCCAATCCCTTCCCCGCGTCGTGCCCGGATCAAGTCCTACTGGATTCACGCATCTCGAGACCGCACCCTCGATGCCCTGGAAGTCGGCCCTGTTCCTTACCCTTTCGTCGTCCCCGGACTTGATCCGGGGACCCATTCCTCAGCCGCCTCGGACCGTCGACGGCGGCCCGGCGACGGTGCCGCCAGCGCCCGGAATCCCTTGGTTCGCGACGGCGGTTGAGTGGGTCCCCGGATCAAGTCCGGGGACGACGATGTGTGGCGTTGGCGCCGCCGCTGCGCAGATGTGTGAATGCCGTAGGATCAAGTCCGAGGACGATGCGGGGTGGGTTGATGATTCAGCGCGCGTGGTGTTTGCGCTAATGGCTTGCTGCGGCGATATTGGCGGCAGTCAGTTGCGCGGCGGACGCCGCGCGACCCCTCACCCGGCTCGCTCGGCTCACCGACCTCTCCCGCAGGGGAGAAGTGCACGGTGACGGACCGGCAGGCCACCATCCGAGTCCGTGACCGTCATGTCCCTGATCCTCGACATCATCCTGCCGGTCTTCGGGCTCGTCGTGCTCGGCTTCGTGGCGGCGAAGGCCAAATGGTTCGAAGAGGGGGCGATCCGCGGTCTGTCCCAGTTCGTGTTCAATTTCGCCATCCCGATCATGCTGTTCCGCACCCTTGGACAGGTGGCGCTGCCGGAGACCATCGAGTGGGGTTTCCTGCTGTCCTATTACATCGGCGCGCTGATCGTGTTCGGTCTGGGCATGGCCAGTGCCGGGCTGCTGTTCGGCCAGCCGCTTGAAGCTCAGGGGGCGGCTGGGCTGACAGCCGGCTATTCCAACACGGTGCTGCTCGGCATTCCGCTGATCCTGACGGCGTTCGGTGATTCCGCGGCGCTGCCGGTGTTCCTGTTGGTTGCCTTCCACAGTCTGTTGCTGCTGCCGACCGGCACGGCGGTGATCGAGGCCGGGCGGGGGCGCGGCCAGGGACTGCGCCGCCTGCCCATGGTGACGGCCATCGGCATGGCGAAGAATCCGATCGTGGTCGGGCTGGCGCTGGGCCTGGTCTTCAACCTGCTGGACCTGTCCATTCCCGGACCGGTCGACGCTATCGCCGAGACGCTCGGGAGGGCAGCGCTGCCCTGCGCCACCTTCGCCATGGGCGCATCCCTTGCCCAATACCGGATCGCCGGCAGCCTGGGCGAGTCGGCCGTGTTGATCGGCCTGAAGATCTTTGTCCACCCGCTGCTGGTCTGGCTGCTGGCGACCCGGGTCTTCGACGTGACCCCGCTCTGGGCTTCGGTCGCGGTGGTGATGGCGGCCCTGCCGACCGGGGTGAACGCCTACCTCTTCGCTCAGCGCTACGGCACCGGTATCGCCCAGGCGGCGACCGCCGTGCTGGTCTCCACCGGCATCACCATCGGCACCCTGTCGGCTCTGCTGTATGTGCTCGGGGTGGGGTAGGGCCAAGGAATTGGGCCGCTCTTTCTCTTCAACTCGTTGTCATTCCCGCGAAGGCGGGAATCCAGATTTTCCAATGCGGACAGCGGCGCGATCGTGATCCCTGGATTCCGCCTTCGCGGGAATGACGATAGTGGGAAGGGTTGAGCGGGCAGGGAGTCATCCGCAATGGTGAGAGGTTCACCTTGGCGCGGACTGCTCTATGCTGATTGAAGAGACGGAAACGTCCGCAGCATAAGAACAGGGGAGGCGTCATCATGAACATACAGGGCAGCGTCGCGCTCGTCAGCGGCACCAGCCGGGGCATCGGCCGGGCCTATGTGGAAGGGCTGCTGGCGCGGGGCGCGGCGAAGATCTATGCCGCCGCCCGCGAGCCGTCGGCGATCGCCGATCTGGTCGAAGCCGGGGGCGGGCGCGTGGTGCCGGTGGCGCTGGACATCACCAATCCGGATGCGGTCGACGTTGCGGCGGCCGGTGCATCCGATGTGACCCTGTTGGTCAACAATGCCGGCTTCAACAACAACACGCCCCTGCTGGGCGCCGACGACCTGGCCCCGGCCCGGCGGGAGATGGACACCAATTATTTCGGCACCCTGGACATGTGCCGGGCCTTCGCGCCGGTGCTGAAGGCCAATGGCGGCGGCGTGATCGTCAACATGCTGTCGATCCTGGCGCGGGTGAACCTGCCGCTGATGGGCTCGCTCTGCGCGTCGAAAGCGGCGGCGCTCAGCCTGACCCAGGGCGTGCGGGCCGAGCTGGCGGCCCAGGGCACGCTGGTCGTCGGCGTCATGCCGGGCGCGGTGGAAACCGACATGACCGCCGGCCTCGAGATCCCGAAGATGCAGCCGACCGGAGTGGTCTCTGCCGCCCTCGACGCGGTTGAGGCGGGTATCGAGGACGTCTATCCGGGCGATATGGCGACCGGCGTCGCGCAAGGGCTGGCCGCCGATCCGAAGGCGGTGGAGAAGGAGTTCGCCGGGTATCTACCGCAGTAGCGCTGGTTGCTGCTCCTGGAAAGGGATGGCAAAGCCGGAGCCAGTCTTGCCGGATGATTCCCTGACGGACCGGCCACCAACCTTAGCCGCACATTGACGCGGCACGCAACCGACGCTATAGAGCGGACACAATGTTCTCTTCGAATAGCACCATGTGGAAACGAATGCCGGGCGGCACCCGATAGGGTTCACGCGCGGCCAATTCCGATTCCACTAATTGCTATTCGAGGACAGCGCTATGCCTGGCGCCGAACATTCTTCCCAAATCGACCCATCCGAACCCGATTTCGTGCCCGCCCGACCGCCTGTCTTACAGGTGATCATCGAGGCGGATCAGGGCCCGAATATCATGGACGCGCTGCGCGGCCGGCTGGAAAAGCTCGGCTGCCCGTTCCCGGAAGTGTCCGACACGGTCGATGGCGGGCTGTCCGTCTCGGGCCTGTTGTCAGGCCTGCCGAGCCGGGAGCTGGTCCCGGTTGCCTGCCGGCTGCTCGGCGTTGCCGGGGTCCGTAAGGTCCAGGCGAGTTTCCTCTCAGCCGACGGCGTTGTGTTGGCCGAGGTGACGCTGTCGGGTTAGGGGTCGAACGGTCTTCCCCTCAAATCGCGATCGCCATCTCCGCCGCGCGCCTCAGATTGCGCTCATACTGATCCTTGCCGCTGAGATAAGGCTTCGGCCAGGGCTGGTCCTCGTAGCCCAGTTCGGCTGCAGCGTGCTGGGTCCAGTTCGGGTTGGCGAGATGGGGCCGGGCCAGGGCGCAGAGATCGGCGCGGCCGGCGGCGATGATCGAGTTGGCGTGGTCGGTCTCGTAGATGTTGCCGACCGCCATGGTGGCAATGTCGACCTCGTTGCGGATGCGGTCGGAGAACGGGGTCTGGAACATGCGGCCATAGATCGGCTGGGCCTGGATCGAGGTCTGGCCGGCCGAGACATCCACCAGATCGACGCCATGCTCCTTGAAGGCGTGGGCGATCTCCACCGCATCCTCGCCGGTGATGCCGCCCTCGACCCAATCGGTCGCCGAGATGCGCACCGACATGGGCTTGTCCTCGGGCCAGACGGCGCGCATGGCGTCGAACACCGCCAGCGGAAAGCGCAGCCGGTTCTCCAGGCTGCCGCCGTATTCGTCGGTGCGGCGGTTGCTCAGCGGCGTGATGAAGCTGGACAGCAGATAGCCATGGGCGGCGTGCAACTCGACCATGTCGAACCCGGCCTGCTCGGCCCATTCGGTCGCGCGGCGGAAATCGGCGATGGCGGCCGCGATATCCTCGACAGTCATCTCCCGAGGCGTCTGGTTGGCTGGGCTCCAGGGTACGGGCGAGGGGGCCAGCAGCTCCCAATTACCGGTCTTCAGCGGCGCGTCCATCTCCTCCCAGCCGAGCTGGGTCGAACCTTTCGGCCCGGAATGGCCGAGCTGCAGGCAGATCTTCGCCGGAGTGTCGCGATGCACGAAATTGACGATCCGCCGCCAGGCGGCGACATGCTCCTCGGCATACATCCCGGTGCAGCCGGGGGTGATGCGGCCTTCCGGGGTCACGCAGGACATTTCGGTATAGACGAGGCCGGCGCCTCCCAGGGCACGGGCGCCCAGATGCACCATGTGGAAATCGCCCGGCGTACCGTCGGCGGCGCTGTACATGGCCATCGGCGACACCACGACGCGGTTCGGCAATGTCATGCCGCGCAGTTGGAAGGGGGTGAACATCGGCGGCAACGGCTGGCTGGGCGGCTTACCTGAAGCGCGGCCGGCGATCCAGGTCTCGACGCCCTCCAGATAGTCCTTGTCACGCAGCCGCAAATTCTCATGGCTGACCCGCTGGCTGCGGGTCAGCAGGCTGTAAGCGAATTGCTCCGGCTCCATGCTGGTGTAGCGGGCGACATTCTCGAACCATTCGGTCGAGTTGCGCGCCGCCGACTGGATCTTCAGCACCTCGATCCGGCGTTCGTCTTCATAGGCGACCAGCGCCTTGGGCACGTCGTTGCCGTGCTCCGCCATGGTCCGGGCGAGCGCGATGGCGTCTTCCAGCGCCAGCTTGGTGCCGGAGCCGATGGAGAAATGAGCGGTGTGGGCGGCGTCGCCCATCAGTACGATGTTGTCCGTGATCCAGGTCTCGTTGCTGACCCGGGGGAAGTTCAGCCAGTCCGAGCCGCGCCGATGGGCGGCATTGGAAATCAGGGCCTGACCGTCGAGGTATTTGCCGAAAAGATTTTCGCAGAAGGCGATGGTCTCCTCGGTGTCGGCATCTGCCAGCCCGGCCTTCTCCCAGACCTCCTGCGGCGTCTCGACGATGAACGTCGAGGTGTAGTCGTTGAAGCGATAGGCATGGGCCTGGAACCAGCCCCACTCGGTTTCTTCGAAAATGAAGGTGAAGGCCTGGAACACCTTGAAGGTGCCCAGCCAGACGAATTTGCAGCGCCGGGTCTCGATGCTCGGCTTGAAATGATCGGCATGCAGGGTGCGCACCCGGCTGTTCAGACCGTCTGCGGCGACGATCAGATCGGAATCGGCGAATTGCTCCGGGCCGTCGATCTCGGTCTCGAAGACCAGCTTTACACCCAGCGCTTCGGCCCTTGCCTGCAGGATGTTCAGCAGATGCTTGCGCTCGATGCCGCAGAAGCCATGGCCGCCCGACGAGATCACCCGTCCGTTGAAGTGAACGTCGATGTCGTCCCAATGAGCCAGGCTGTCGATAATTTCCGCCCGGCTCTCCTCATCGGCGCCGGCCAAATTCTCCAGGGTCTGGTCGGAGAACACCACGCCCCAGCCGAAGGTGTCATAGGGCCGGTTGCGCTCATAGACGGTGATGTCGTGGTGCGGATCGGCCTTCTTCATCAGGATGGCGAAATACAGCCCCGCCGGGCCGCCGCCGATGCAGGTGATCTTCATGGCCGTCCTCGTGTGCACGCTCTGGATACAAATAGTTTAGGCTTAAAATATCGTGGCACAAGACCCAGCCGAATGGGCCGCCGGGAGTGGATGTGGCGGTAGTCGAGAATGGGCGGTGGGCCGGCTGGTTTCCGGCCCCCTGATTTGCAGCCACCAAACCCAGCGTCGTCCCCGGATTTGATCCGGGGACCCATTCCTCAGCCGCCTCGGACCGTCGACGGCGGCAGGGCGACTGTGCTGCCAGCGCCTGGAATCCCTTGGTTCGCGTCGACGGTTGAGTGGGTCCCCGGATCAAGTCCGGGGACAACGTTGGTGGAAAAGGCGGCTTTCAGCCAGTGTCGGGATTCGTGTCGGCTTCATATTCTTCGGCCGATCGGCCAGCCCGCTCGAGCCCGCATTTACCGAACAGCGCCACCGGCCTCTTTCGCCCCCGCAATTGGCGGTCGGGAAGGGCGGTCCAGCCATCTTGCGCCGCGCCCGCCGCGTCCAGCAGGTCCTTTGAGACGATCAGCGGCAGTTCCGCCGCCTTGGTCTCCTGCTCGATGCGGGCGGCGACATTGACGGTGTCGCCGAGAACGGTGAATTCCAGCCGGGACTCGTCGCCGATAGCGCCGCTGAACACGTCGCCCCAATGGATACCGATGCCGAAGGCGACGTTGTCTTCGCCTCCGGCCGCGCGATCCGCATTCCATCCGTCCAGCGAAACCAGGATCGCGTTGCCGCAGGCCAGGGCGTTCGCGGCATCGTCGGGTCCGGCCTCCGGAACCCCGAACAACGCCATGGCGGAATCGCCGATGAACTTGTCGATTACGCCGTCATGGGCGGCCACGGCGGCGGAGACCCGGCGGCGGAATTCTCCGACGAAGACACCCAGTTCCAAGGGATCCAGGCTCTCCGCCCGCGTTGTGAAATTGCGGATGTCGACGAACATGACGGCGACAGACTGGCGTCGCCCGGCCCTGGCGGCCGATGCCGGTGTGTCGACCATCCAATTGGCGATCTTGGGCGGCAGATAGCGGGTCAGCCGCGCCTGGCGCCTGGTCTCGTCGATGGCGCGCAGCAGCATGCTCCGGCCCCGGCCGACCGAAATCACCAGCACCAGCCCGGCCAAGCCGATCATCACCAGGCGCATGATGTTGGGCGGCCCCTCGAACAGCCCGACCAGGTGGGCCGGCGGCACCTCGCTCAGCGGGCCGGTTCGGGA
Source organism: Inquilinaceae bacterium (assembly GCA_965237625.1). Taxonomy (GTDB): domain Bacteria; phylum Pseudomonadota; class Alphaproteobacteria; order DSM-16000; family Inquilinaceae; genus JABDIP01. The sequence continues at coordinate 93,564 of CBDEGD010000012.1, read as the reverse complement.
GTCGAATTCCATGGTGAGAAACAACCCGGCAATCAGCAGCACCGCCACATAGGCTTGAAGCCGCGGGTTGTAGCGCAGCGCCCCGAAGGCGAGCACCATCGGGGTCAGCCAGACCACCGGGAATGCCGCTGTGTAGTTGGCCGAGATGGCGGCGTTGTCCAGGCCAAACTTGGCGCTGGCCAGGATGAACCCGACATCCAGCGTGGCGAAGAGCCACGACATCCAATACCGGAAGAAGGGTGGCCGGGCGGTGGCAAAGGCAACGACGCCCAGCACCAGATAGCTGCCAATGGTCACAAGAGCGAGAGAAACCTGCCGGGCGAGCACGCTGTCGTCGGCTGGCGGCCGGCCCAGCACCGCCGCCACGAAAGCCAGTCCAAGCACCGCGGCGACGACCATCCGCATGATCGCGACGATGCGCTCGGCCTTCAACTCGGCCTCGGCGATCAGCCGGTGCGCTTCGGCGTCCATCGGAGCGCCCTGCATGGGGCGGCGGTCCGGGCGGCGGCGCTTAGGTGAACGCGTTGAAGGTGATGATGGTCTGGGTGTCCTTGATGTTGGGCAGGGTCTGGATCTGGCTGGTCACGAAGTGACCGATATCCATATCGGCGGGCAGATAGCACTTCACCATCAGGTCGAAACTGCCCGAGATCGAATGCACTTCGGAGACCTGCTCGACTGTATCGACGGCCTCCGCGGCCACCTCATACACCTTGCCCAACTCGCATTTCACCATCACGAAGATCGTCTGCATTCCCTGTCCTCAGTCTAGGGCTGTTGCCAGTGTCGAGCGATTATCCACCACGGAGGCGCAGAGGCACAGAGGCTTCGTCGGATCGCGCCGTCAAATTGGCGCTGTTTGGCTATCAGCCCTCGCGAGCGAGTGATCGGCATCGCGGATTAACCTAGTCTCCGCCGAGCTCGGTTGCGCATGCCGACATCTTCGCACGGTCTGTGTAAGAGTGTATCTTGAACAGTTAATTCAATTAAAGTTAAAATGCTTCCTCTATTGGTTGTAACTCTCTGTTAACTCCGCACGTATATTCATGGTTGTGCTCGGGTTCTCACAACTGCTTGGCGGGCCTTTTTATGTACAGAATTATCATCGCATTTTCGGCGGTTCTGGTCGGTGGAGCCGCAATATTTTTCTATCTATCAACAAATGAGGACAGCCACGCGGGTGGGCGCGGATTGGTGATTGAGAGCGCGTCTCGGTCCTCCGTTGTTGAATCGCGCGCAGCGGCCAGCGTAGGCGCCCCGTTGCCGGCTCTTCGGCCGAGTTCGATGGGCAACCGACTGGTGATCGGGCGGATTAGCACCAACGTGTCCAAATATCTGCCCCGCCTGCAGGCCATGGCGAACTACCTGTCGCTCGAATTTGCCGGTCAGGGGTTCTCCGGAGTCGACATCAGGTTGGTCGACACGCTGGAAGAGATGACGGAGCTGTTCCGCAGAGGCGAGGTCGATCTGGTATCCGAGACGGCCTTTGGCGCTATCGAATTGGAGCGTGACGGCCTGGCGGAGATGATGTTGCGCGAATGGAAGGGCGGCGTTTCGTCTTACACGTCAATAATCTTCGTGCGACGCGACAGCGGCATCGACAGCCTCGGCGATCTCGTCGGGCGCAGTATCGCGTTTGAGGAACGGAGTTCGACGTCCGCCTATTTGGTGCCGCGATCCCTGTTGGCGCGGGCAGGATATAATATGGTCGAGCTTACCGATCCCGTGGCATCGCCGCCGGCCGGCAGCATCGGCTTCTCCTTTTCCGATGTTGGTGACGGCGGCGGTGGCGGTGCCGTGGGCATGGTGCTGCGCGGGACAGCGGCGGCCGGCGCCATGAGCAACGCCGATTGGTCGGAGGCGGAAGATTTTTCGGAAGCCGATCGGCGCAATCTGGTCATCATTCACGTGTCCGACCCGATCATTCGTTCGCTCATGCTGGTGCGGAGTTCGCTCGATCCCGCCGTCAAGGCCCGGCTGGCGGCGATTCTCGAGCGGATGCATGAAACCGAAACAGGGCGGGATACCCTGGAGCAGTATTCAGGTGTGGCGCGATACGACCGCATGGAGGGCGACGCTCTGGTCACCCTGATGAATGCGCGTTTCATGTACGAGACATCCGGCACCTTCTGACCGGATGCCCGGTTTCAGAGCGCGCAGAGGCGATCCGGCCCCTGCGCCTGTGTTGTGGATCCGGTGAGCGATCACCGTCCAGACGCTGCAGAGATTCATTTGGGAGTCGGGGCGCACTCGGCCCAGTGCATTATTTTCCACGTCGCAACTAATTCATCGTGATGTTAAATGATATTATAATAAAAAATATTCGATATTAGTAATCATTTCGTATCTTAGATAAAAATCTTAGTATAAATTGAAATTTCTTCTTGATTTTGTATATGTTTTTTGCGAATATGGTTTGCTGAAAATAAGTCACTAAGAAAAAAGTCGGGCTTATGGCGCCAGTTTGATTAGCGAAGGCGCCAGGAAAAGCTTGTTGGGGGGCGCATGAACAATCAAGCTTCGCGAATGCTCGAACGGGTTTTCTGGCCTGGAACGAGCGTGAACCTGGGCCTGGCCCATTATAGTGACCGCGGAAATACATCGCCGTCGGGTGGGGGAGGCGAAGATGATTCAGCGACTTACAGCCTCCGGAAAACTGGCTTTTCCACTCGCCGCGCTTGCAGACGGGGTTCTTCCGGCTGTTGCTGCGCATCGTGCGGCGGGAGACGGCCACAATTCCAGACAATGATTGAAGGTGAAAACGTGAACCGAATGAAGGCCCTCCAAACTTCGGGCGATGTTCTCGAGCGTCGCCCGAAGCTTGGGGGCCCGTGGCTCTGGGGTCGTCGGACTTGCAATGGTCCGGGACTGATCAGGGAGTAGTGCCGTGGGTTGATTGCGAAAATGGCGGTATGGGGCTTTTTGCCATGCCTCCAAATCAATTGTCCGGTTGTCCGTTTGGATGCCGGATGACCAAGCATCTTGTGGAAGGGGGATTCCATGAAAAGCAATAAATTCGAATACACCAAGTCTCTTCTGTTTACGATTCCACTCGTCTTCTGCGCGATTCCGATATCCGCGTGCGCGGCGGACAGCATCGAATTGACGCCGCTAGGCACTTTTGCCACCGGAGTCTTCGATGGCGGCGCCGCGGAGATCGTGGCGCACGATCCGGCGACCCAACGGCTGTTCGTCGTCAACGGGTCTGCCGCCACGATCGATGTCCTCGACATCAGCGATCCGAGCAATCCACAGGCCTTGGCTCCGATCTCGGTCACCGTCACGGCCGACGACGCGAAAGCCAACAGCGTTGCCGTCCAGGGCGGCATCGTGGCTGCGGCGGTCGAAAACGTGAACAAGCAGGCACCCGGCGCCGTTATCTTCTTCGATACCGACGGCAACTTCCTGAAGCGCCTCGTGGTGGGCGATCTGCCGATGGGCGGGCTGGGGGAAACGACCTCTGCGCTACCGGACATGGTCGGCTTTTCGCCCAACGGCGACTGGGTGCTGGTGGCCAACGAGGGCGAACCCAGCGATGACTACAGCATCGATCCCGAGGGCTCGGTCAGCATTGTCGACCTGCGGAACGGCGTCGCGAACGCTACTGTCGTCGATATCGACTTCCGGGCCTTCAACGGCGCTTCGCTGGACCCCAGCATTCGGATCTTCGGCCCCTCGGCAACGGTCGCCCAGGATCTGGAGCCCGAATACATCGCCTTTTCGGACGATTCGCTGACTGCCTGGGTCACCCTGCAGGAAAACAACGCGGTGGCCGTGATCGATATCGCCACCGCCACCGTGTCCGGCCTTTCGGGGCTGGGTTTCAAAGACCACGGCAGCGGCACGAACACTTTTGACGCCAGCGATGAAGACGGCCTCATCAATCCCACGCCCTGGCCCACCAACGGCATGTATCAGCCGGACACCATCGCGTCGTATCAGGTCGACGGCCAAACCTTCCTGATCACCGCCAATGAGGGCGATGCCCGGGACTACGACACCTTCAGCGAGGAAGAGTCGGTGGCGGATCTCCTGCTGGATCCAACCGCATTCCCGAATGCGGCGGCGTTGCAGCAGAATACGAATCTGGGCGCCCTCACGGTCACCAACACCATCGGCGACACCGACGATGATGGCGACTTCGACGAGATCTTCTCCTTCGGCGCCCGCTCCTTTTCGATCTGGAGTACCGGCCCGGTCAACCAGGTCTTCGACAGCGGCGATGACCTCCAGCGGATCACGGTGGCGCACTTCCACGAGGAGTTCAATTCCACCAACGACGAGAACGGCTCATTCGATAACCGCAGCGACGATAAAGGCCCGGAGCCCGAGGGTCTGACGGTCGGAGAGGTTTCCGGTCGTACCTACGCCTTCATAGGTCTGGAGCGTATCGGCGGAATCGTGGTGTACGATGTATCGGACCCCTACGATCCGATTTTCGCGCAATACATCAACACCCGGGACTTCACCGGCGACGCCGCACTCGGCACCGCCGGCGATCTCGCGCCGGAAGGCCTGGCCTTCATTTCCGCGACGGACAGCCCGATCGGCAAACCGCTGTTGGCCGTGGCGTACGAAGTCAGTGGAACCACCACGATATTTGCGATCGACGAAATCATCGCCGATCACGATTCAGGCCCGACCCTTTGCAATACCACCTTGACCGGGAGTTTCGACAACGTCGTGGCGGTCCCTGGCGGGGCTTGCGTCTTGTCTTCGGCAACCGTCGACGGGAATGTCCAGGCGGTCGCCGGCTCGCAGCTGTTCATCTTCGGCGGTGAGGTCGACGGCAACGTCGAGGGCAATCCGGGCTCTTCGGTGGTCGTCCTGTCGACCTTCGTCGATGGCAATATCCGCTGCGCCGGCGCAGCGGCGCCCAACGGCTGTCAGGTCTCGGATTCCATCGTCGACGGCAACGTGCAATCCTCGAATGCCCAGGGGGGATTTGTGAATATCTTCTCCAACCATATCGATGGGAACGTGAGGGTGTCCGGAAGCGCCGTGCAGGCTTTTGTCAGCCTGAACGTCATTGAAGGGAACCTGCAGTGCCGCGGGAACTCTCTCTCCCCCAATCCTGGTGGCTTGCCGCCGACCAACGACGTGGACGGTGACAAAGAAGATCAGTGTGACGCCAGTTTGGGTTTCTAAAAGGAGAGACTGTCGATCTGACCCCGTAATGTGGGCTGAAGTCCAATTACGACAGGCAAGACAGTGTGCTGAGTTTGGAGCGCTCCCGAGGCCAAGGCTTCGGGAGCGCTTCCCGTTTCTGAGCGGAGATTCAGGTCTGGTTCCGGAAGCGTGGAGGCGGAAATCTCACCGCATGATCGGCGGTTGGCCACAGAGACGCGGAATGAACCGTGCTCTGCCCTTATACCAAGTCCCGCTGATAATGACCCATTTGATGGTGCGCGGCGGCCTGCCGGGCAGGCGCGGTCCGCGGCGCGATGCAGCGCATCGGGCAAGGGCCGCAACGCACCCGGCAGGCCGCCACGCACCACCGCAGGCCGGGCTGCGGTGACCGCCCGCTGCGTTGCGCTCCGCTTGCGGTGCGCTGCACCGCCGCGCGAACCGCGCCTGACGGGCAGTCACCGCAACCCGGTCAAATGAGTCATTATCAGCGGGACTTGGTATTACCCTCCTGTGTCATTCCCGCGAAGGCGGGAACCCAGTCAAAGCTCGCGTTTCCTGGATTCCCGCCTTCGCGGGAATGACAGCAAGGGGTTGAAGGGGTCGGAGGCGAAGGTCATCTCCCTCTGTGCCTCCGTGGGCAACTCCCGACGGACCGGCCCGCGCCTCAGAACGCAGCGATCCCCGTCTGCGCCCGGCCCAGGATCAGGGCGTGCACGTCGTGGGTGCCCTCATAGGTGTTGACCGCCTCCAGGTTCATCACGTGGCGGATCACGTGGTACTCATCGGCAACGCCGTTGCCGCCATGCATGTCGCGGGCGACCCGGGCGATGTCGAGCGCCTTGCCGCAATTGTTGCGCTTCATCAGGCTGATGGCCTCCGGCGCGGCGCGGCCCTCGTCTTTCAGCCGTCCCAGGCGGAGCGCGCCGTGCAGGCCCAGCGTGATCTCGGTCTGCATGTCGGCCAGCTTCTTCTGGATCAGCTGGGTGCCGGCCAGTGGACGGCCGAACATGGTGCGGTCGAGCGTGTACTGCCGGGCCGCGTGCCAGCAGAACTCCGCCGCCCCCATGGCGCCCCAGGCGATGCCGTAACGGGCATTGTTCAGGCAGCCGAACGGGCCCTTCAGCCCGGACACATTGGGCAGCAAATTGTCTTCCGGCACCAAGACCTCATCCATAACGATCTCGCCGGTGGTCGAGGCGCGCAGGGAGAACTTGCCCTCGATCTTCGGCGCGGAGAGGCCCTTCATGCCCTTCTCCAGCACGAAGCCGCGGATGGCGCCGGTATCGTCCTTGGCCCAGACCACGAACACATCGGCAATCGGCGAGTTGGTGATCCACATCTTCGCCCCACTCAGCGCATAGCCGCCCTTGACCGATTTGGCGCGGGTCTTCATGGCGCCGGGGTCGGAGCCGGCATCGGGCTCGGTCAGGCCGAAACAGCCGACCCATTCGCCGCTCGCCAGCTTGGGCAGGTATTTCTGCCGCTGGGATTCGGTGCCATAGGCGTGGATCGGGTGCATGACCAGGGAGGACTGCACCGACATGGCCGAGCGATAGCCGCTGTCGACCCGCTCCACCTCCCGGGCGATCAGCCCATAGCAGGTGTAGTTCACCCCGGCGCAGCCATAGTCGTCGATGGTGGCACCGAGGAAGCCGAGCTCGCCCATCTCGGTCATGATCTCGCGATGGAAGACCTCGTTCCGATTGGCCTCCAGCACGCGGGGCATCAGCTTGTCCTGGCAATAGGCGCGGGCGCTGTCGCGGACCAGGCGCTCTTCCTCGCTCAGCTGATCTTCCAGCAGCAGCGGGTCCTCCCACTGGAAGGCCGGTCGTTTGCCGGCCCCCGACTGCACTGCGGCCGGTTGCGCCATGGGTGTCTCCTTCTGGTCGTTCCAGCGCCGGTGGCGAGAATAAACATCGTCGCCGCCGGCCGGAAATTTGTCATCTCGCCGTCCTTATAGGACGGTGCGACCCCGCCCGCCAGATCGGGCGATACAATGTGACGTTCATAGCGGACTGATCGCCGCGGCACAGTCTTGCCGCATTACGCTGGCTGAGTATCGGCGCCATGTTCGTTGCACACATTCCGGCCGGCTACATAGTGACACGCCGACTGCTGACGGGGCGGTCGCCGATCGATGTCACGACCCGGCGGCTGCTCGTGCTCGGCCTTGTCGCCTCGGTGCTGCCGGATGCCGATCTGGTCTATTTCTACCTGATCGACAATCGTCAGACATTGCATCATCACTACTGGCCGCATCTGCCGGCTTTCTGGGTCGCCGTGTCGGCGCCGACACTGGCTCTCGCGCTCATGGCGCGCCATCCGGCACTGTTGCCGGCCTGGCTGGTGTTCCATGCCAACATCTTCCTGCATCTGATTCTGGATACCGTCGTCGGCCATGTCTTGTGGTTCTATCCGTTCTCGGCGGAGAGCGTGGTGATGTTCGACGTGCCGGCTCGTTATGGCTGGTGGGTGTGGAACTTCGTCCTGCATTGGACCTTCCTTCTCGAACTGCTGCTTTGCGGAGGCGCTCTGGCGCTCTTCCTGAGGTCACGCCGCCGAATGACGCGGGCGCGATCCCTTGCTGGCGAGGCGCCGGACTGATTGCCGCGAAGTCTTGGCGGCCGGAACCGAGTTGCCGCTAGGATGCGGCGTTCCAAGAATCCCGATAGGTGTCCGAAAATGACCGATGTCCTTCTCCTCGACCGTCCCGCCGAGCGGGTGCTGCGGATCACCCTCAACCGGCCCGAGGCGCGCAATGCGCTCAATCTGGCGGTGCTGCAGGGACTGGTCGACGCCTTGGCGGATGCCGGGTCGGGTGACGACATTCGCGTCGTGGTGCTGACCGGCGGTGAGACTTTCTTCGCCGCCGGATCGGACATCAAGGAGATGGCGGATCTGACCGCCGTCCAGGTCCTGACCAGCCGGCGTGCCGACCTCCGTGCCGCCATCTCACGCTTCCCCAAGCCGTTGATCGCGGCTGTGAACGGCTTCTGCCTGGGCGGCGGCAACGAGTTGGCGATGCAGGCCGACATCATTATCGCGGGCGAGGGGGCCCGCTTCGGCCAGCCGGAGATCAATCTCGGCCTCATCGCCGGCTCCGGCGGCACCCAACGCCTGACCCAGCTTGTCGGCAAGCCGATGGCGATGAAGATGACCCTCGCCGGTGAGTTGATCGACGCGCCGACGGCCCTGGCAGCCGGTCTGGTGGCGGAAGTCGTGGCGGACGATCAGACGATTCCGCGCGCGCTGGAACTGGCGGTGAAGATCGCCGCAAAATCGCCGGTGGCTGTGCGTCTTGCAAAAGAAGCCGTGCTGCGCGCCTCAGACGCCCTTCTGGCCGACGGCCTCGCCTTCGAACGCAAGGCCTTCGCGCTGACATTCGCCACCGAAGACCGCCGCGAGGGCATCGCCGCGTTCCTGGAAAAGCGCAAGCCTGACTTCACAGGGCGGTAGGCGGCTCCTCCGGTAACAATTTGTCGCCATAGGCGAACAGTGCCGGCTGGCCGCCGGTATGCAGGAAGAGGACACGCTTGCCGGACAGCCCGCCCGAGCGTACGAGGGCGATCAGCCCGGCCATCGCCCTGCCGGTGTAGACCGGGTCGAGAAACAGCCCTTCGGCCTGCGCGGTCATCGAGATGGCCTCGGTGACCTGTGGATTGAGCTGCCCGTATCCGGGCGCCAGAACGCCGTCGAACAGCCGTATATCGGCGGATTCCGGTGTCATCGGCAATCCGAGCATGTCGCCGACATCCCGGACCCTCTGCGTCACGCGTTCGGTCTGACGCCCGGCCTCCCGGCGGACGCAAATGCCCAGCACCGGGACGTCATGGCCGAGGATGCGCAGGCCGTAGAGCAGTCCGGCATGGGTGAAGGCGCTTCCCGAGGCCACGACGATTTCGTCGATGCCAAGGGATTGCTCCTTGATCTGGTCGATGAGTTCCATCGCCGACCGCACATAGCCCAGCGCGCCGAGCGGCGGGGCATTCGGGCTGAGCGGAATGATGTAAGGCCGCCGGCCCTGCGCACGAAGCGCTTCGGCGATGCCCGATACGCTGGCATCCGCGCCATCCTCATCTTCGCCGTCGGGATACAGGTGGATCGTCGCGCCCAGCAGCCGGTCGAGCAGGACGTTGCCCGAGCTGCTGTGCAAAGGGTCTACACCCGGCACGCGCTCCTCGAGTTGGACATGGCAGTCGAGGCCGAAGCGCCGGGCCATGGCGGCGGCGGTCCGCGCGTAGTTCGACTGCACCGCCCCGGTGATCAGGATCGTATCGGCGCCCTCATCAAGCGCCGCGCCGAGATAGAACTCCAACTGCCGGACCTTGTTGCCGCCGAAGGCAAGGCCGGTGCAATCGTCGCGTTTGACATGCAGATCTAGTCCCAGCCGGCGTCCCAGATTGCCCATCGGCTCCAGCGGCGTCGGCACATGGGCCACCGATACCCGGGGAAACCGGTCGAGAATGCTTGTCAGGGTCTCTGGATCGCAAACACTCATGGCTCTCATCTCGCAAGTCTGACCTTCACGGTCTACAGCAAAACGCGGAATGTCCAGAGAGCCGTCACTGTCATCGGGCAGATCCTCACGGGCAGGTCACGGTCTTGCCATCGAACGCGATTTGCAGAGACGGGGTGGGGCAGCCAGGTATGCGTTGCCTCAGCATTTCCTCCGCACGCCCCGACTTCGTTCACCGGCCGGATGCGAGTGGTTGGAGACAGCCGGGCGTAACTCGACAAAGGACACCGTCATGTTTCGCTTCCTGAAGATCGCCGTTCCCGTCTTTCTCATCGGCTTTGCCGCCGGCAATGCGTTCTGGTATCTGGCCTCGCCCCTTTGGATCGACCGCGAGGTCGCGGAGTTCCTGCCGGAAGATGTGTCTCTGACCCTCGTCAGGGAAGGCCGGTTCAGCGATGCCGACCGGACCCATCGCGGCCAGGGCCGGGCGGAAATCCTGCAGACCGCCGACGGCTCCCACCTACTGCGCCTCAGCGAGTTCGAGGTCACCAACGGGCCCGATCTGAAGGTCTGGCTGATCACCGCCGACAATCCGGCATCGTCCCGGGAGGTCAGCGCCAGCGAATGGCTGTCGCTGGGTCCGTTGAAGGGCAATATCGGAGACCAGATCTACCCGATCCCCGACACGGCCGAGATCGACCGTTACCATTCCGTCGTCATCTGGTGCGAGCAGTTCAGCGTGCTGTTCTCGCCGGCATCACTGGCCGCCGGAAGCTAATCGGGAGAAACCCAACCGGAAAAATTGATCACCAACGGTTGCCGTTTTCGCGGGTTCGGCCAAGAATGGGGTGTCGTTAGCGCTCGGGGATTAAAATGGCTGCGACCAAGGCCGGCGGGTCGACTTCGCGGGCACCATGGACACGGACGTCTTCGGCGGCGATCAATCGCTGGGCCGATGGTTTGTTCGCGCCGGTGGATTCAGCGGGGCTGGTATTCCTGCGCGTGGCGTTCGGCGTCATCATGCTCGTGGAATGCTGGCGCTTCTGGGACCATGGCTGGATCGCGCGCTACTTCATCCGTCCGGAATTCCAATTCAAATATTACGGCTTCGAATGGGTTCATCCGTGGCCCGGCGACGGCATGTACTGGCATTTCGTGCTATTGGCGGTGCTGTCGCTGATGATCACGATCGGGCTGTTCTATCGCTTGGCCATGACGGTGTTCTTCTTCGCCTTCAGCTACATCTTCCTGCTCGACCAGGCGCGCTATCTCAACCATTTCTACCTGGTCATGATTGTCGCCTTCCTGATGATCCTGGTGCCGGCGAGCCAGACCTATTCGGTCGATGCGTGGCTGCGCTCGAAATTCGGCCCCGGCGGTAAAGGGGGCAAAAAGGGCGGCGACAGGACCGTGCCGATGTGGTCGACCTGGATCTTCCGCTGCCAGTTCGAGGTGCTGTACCTCTATGCCGGCATCGTCAAGGTGAATGCCGACTGGCTGCGGCTGGAGCCGCTGGGCATGTGGCTGGCGCGGCGCGACGATGCGCCTTTCATCGGCGCGTTGTTCAACGAGGATTGGGTGGTGGCGACCGCCTCATACGGATCGATCGGGCTGCATATTCTCGGGGCCCCGCTATTGCTGTTCCGGCGCACGCGAATTTACGTGACCGTGGTCTATTTCGCCTTCCATCTGTCGAACCATTTCATGTTCCAGATCGGTATTTTCCCCTGGATCACCATGGCCGGCACCATGATGTTCTTCGACCCGGACTGGCCGCGTCAGGTCTGGCGCTGGATGTGGCGCAAGATCGGCCGGGTGGCAGCGGCCGCGGAGAAGACGGCCGATGTCTAGCGTCGCCAAGCAATACACGCCCTCCAGGACGGCGAAGGTCGTGTTGCTCAGCTTCATTGTGATCTGGTTCGGTTTCCAGATCCTCTACCCGTTGCGCCATTTGGCGTATCCGGGCAATCCGAGTTGGACCGAGGAAGGCCATCGGTTCTCCTGGATGATGAAGCTGCGGGACAAGCGGTCGCAGGCGGTGTTCAGGGTTCGTGATCCGGCGACCGGTATTGAATGGGACATCACTCCCCACGATCTATTGGACCGGCACCAGGCGGGCAAGGTCGCCAGCCGGCCTGACATGATCCTGCAATATGCCCACTACATCGCCCGGCTGTTCGCGGAGCAGGAGGGCCTCGAAGGGATCGAGGTGCGGGTCCGCGCCTGTGCCTCGCTGAATGGTCGTCCGGCGGCCCTATTGATCGACCCGGAGCGGGATTTGATGTTGATTGAACGCGATCTGGCCCATGCCGACTGGATTTTGCCGTTGGAGCAGCCCTTCGAACGTCCGCCGGCCAGGACTCACCGACGTGACCTGGACTGCTGAACAGCAGCAGGGCCCGATCATCCTGTTCGACGGCGGTGTGCAATCTGTGCACCGCAAGCGTGCGGTTCGTGATCGCGAAGGATGCCCGCCGGCGGTTCCACTTCGCCTCGCTGCAATCCCCGGTCGCCGAACGGATCCTCGGACCCGGCATCGAGCAGGGCGGCCGGCTTGGTTCGGTCGTGCTGGTGGCCGACGGCAAGACCTATCGCAAATCCTCCGCCGCTTTGCGCACTGCCTGGCGGCTTGACGGGTTGTGGCCGCTGCTCGCGGTATTCCTGGTCATCCCGCGCCCGATCCGCGACTGGCTCTATGACTGGATCGGCAGCCGCCGCTACCGCATGTTCGGCAAGCGCGACGTCTGCTGGATCCCGAATTCGGATCTGACAGAGCGGTTCTTGGATCACGGCGAACCGTCGGCCGGACCGCGGTAGTTTTGGATACCTGCGGCGGTCACTCCTGACATCAGGGTGTCAGCAGCCCCGTGCTAACCCTTTGCCAGGCCGATAATCCGGGCCGGAAGAGGAGAGGGCATGGACCAGATATCGATCTACCTGCCGGGCATCGTCCTGGCGGTTTCCGCGTTCCTGCTGTCGATCATGAGCCCGGGGCCGAACATCCTCGCGGTCATCGGCACATCGATGAGCGTTGGCCGGAGATCGGGTGCGGCGCTGGCGCTGGGCGTCGGCACCGGGTCGGTCTGCTGGGCGACGATGACCGTGGCCGGGCTGTCGGCGCTGCTGGCGGCCTATGCGGGCGCGCTGACGATCATCAAGATCGTCGGCGGGGTCTATCTGCTGTGGCTGGCATACAAATCCTTCCGCTCGGCGGCCTCCACCCACGATATCGAGGCGGTCAGGCCCTCCGGCCCGGCTCTAAGCCCGGCGCGATACTATTTGCGTGGCTTCATCGTCCAGATGACCAACCCAAAGGCCGCACTGGCCTGGATAGCGATCATCTCTCTCGGACTTCATGCCGACGCGCCATTCTGGGTCGGCCTCGTCCTGGTGATCGGCACCGGCGCGCTGTCGATCACGATCCACTGCCTCTACGCCCTGACCTTCTCCACCACCACGATGGTCCGCCTCTACGGCAAGGCCCGACGCTGGATCCAGGGCGCGCTGGGCGCGTTCTTCTGCATCGCCGGGATCAAGCTGCTGACGAATCGGTCCTAGGCCGTTGAAGGATCGATAGAGGCGCGACGAATGCCGGCCGTCAGCCTTGCGTGCGTCGATCGGCTGTAGGCCGGGGCCACCCAGGGCCGTTGACGTCACCTTCGCCAAAGGTTAGGCCGGGGAGATCGGGGTCCATTTCGTTCCACGGACCCATCGGCCGAAATACAAGCAGCTTCAGGCAGGGCGCGGTGCTGGTTCTCTTCGATTTCGACGGTACGCTGGTCGATAGCCGCCGGCACGTCATAGCCGCCATGGCGCAAGCCTTCGCCGATTGCGAGCTGCGCTGCCCTGACGACAAGTCGATCCTCGCAACCGTCGGTCTTCAGCCCGAAGACATGCTGGCGGTCTTCGCGCCCGACCTGTCCAGCGACACCCGCCAGTTCATAGCCCGGAAATACCGTGCACATTCCCCCGTGTTCCGCCGCGCAGATCCCGATCTGGAGCAGGCATTCCCCGAGGCTCACGAATCCCTGGCCCGATTGAAAGCGGAAGGCCACCGATTGGGAGTGGTGACGGGCAAGAGCGCGGATGGGCTGAACCAAAGCCTCGATCACTTCGCATGGCGCGAATATTTCGACGATCTGCGTCCCTCGGACAATGCGCCCCGCAAGCCCGACCCTACGCTGATCCTGCGCGCCATGACCGCCATGGGCGCGACAGCGGCGGAGACGGTCATGGTGGGCGACACCACCTTCGACATGATCATGGCCAAACGGGCCGGCGTGGCGGCGATCGGCGTAGGTTGGGGGTATCATGAGCCCGCTCTGCTGGAAGAGCAGGGGGCGTGTATGGTCGTCGGGAGTTTCGCAGAGCTGACGGACACGCTTTCGCGGGGCTTCGGGGCAGAGCCGGGATAGCGCTCGCAAGGCGACCTGCGACCGATTCACCCAGCCAGTTCCGCCGCAGCCGCGCCGTCCGGTTGTCCCTGGCTTTCAGGCTCCTGACATTTCATCCACCAGGGCACGCATTCTTGCCGGCGTATTGGTGCAGATGGCGTCCGGGGCGACGGCGATGAGTTGCCGCAATTCGTCCTCCCGCTCTTCGTGCCACAGCGTGACCTCGAGGCCCCGCGCGCGGAGATCCGCGATCTCTTCGGTGCGCAGCAGGCGATCCGGGTAGGGATCGCGGAATTCCCAGCACGGGTGCACGCCGTCGCAGCGATAACGCCGCGCGAGATAGGCCATCTCCTCGACACCCAAAACCGAACCGATCATCAACGAGGTGCGCTGTTTCGGCAATTGCTCGCGGATCGACAGCAGGTTCGGCCCGCTGAAAGCGCCGATTGTCAGCCGGCCCGTTGTCCGGCCCTCCAGAAGCCGCGCCAAGCCATCGACCGATCGGGCATCTTTCAGCTCGATCAGCAAACCGATTGTGGATTCCTGCGCCCAGTCGATCAGTTCTTCGGCCAGGACAGTTTGCGGCTCAAGCCGCCGCAGGGTGGGCTCGTCGATCTCACACAGCCGGACATCGCCAATGGTGAGGTCGTGCCGTATCACCAGCACGCCATCCGCCGTCGTTTGCACATCGCATTCGATGGCGTCGGCGCCTTCGGCCAAGGCCGCTTCGAATGCCGGCCAGGAATTGTCCGGGTGGCGGTCGCTGCAGCCGCGATGCGCGATAATTCGGGGCTTCATTTGCCGTCGGCCAGGCCGAGTTCCTTGCGTTTCGCCTTGGTCAGCTTGCTTGCCACTATGTCATAGGCAGCGCGGAAATAGTCCTGCAGATCCTCGTCGCCCATGGCGTCGGCGGATTCGACCTGCACCCATTTGGCGCGTGCCAGATAGGGGGCGGGGACGATGCCGGGCTGTTCGGTCAGGATGTGATAGGTGAGATCGCTGCATTTGAAGCTGAACTTCGTATGGTCGCCCGCCCCCCATACCGAGCAGATCGCGAAGATCTTCCCACCGACCTTCCACACCGACGCGTTGCCCCATTGCTCCACATGGGTCGTGCCCTTCAGGGCGCCGCAGAAGGCATCGAATTCCGAACGGGTCATGGCAGAGTGTCTCCGCTTGTCAGGTGGTATCGGCCGGCCGGCGCGTCATTACTGTCTGCCTGCCCTTCATCGGCGTTCCGGTCGCCCTGATCGGCGTCCTGATTCCGATGCCGTCGACGGCGCCGTGGCTGCCCGGAGTGATGGGTTAGGGCGATCTCCAATCAGCTTTACGCAGCCCCCTCACCCTCCCACGGCTTCGCCGCGGGTCCCGCCCTCTCCCGCGAAGGGAGAGGAGTATAAGAAAAGACCGCTCGATTTGACCCCCTCTCTCCTCGCGGGAGAGGGAGGGACCCGGCGCGAAGCGCTGGGAGGGTGAGGGGGCTGCGATAGACTTCGCGGACAAGGGGCTAAGTGAGGTCGGCTCGCGCCAGGGTCGGGTGGCGCCTCACCCCGCCTGCGAAAGCTCGAGCAGTTTCCTTACCGTGTTCATGTTCCGCGCGGTGCCCGGCTGCTTCAACCGGCGTTCGATCACTGCTGGAGTCAGTCTCGACATACCCACACCCCCGATATAGTCGATGAATATCTCGCGGCCCGCCGCGCCGATGCGCTCCGGTCCGGGGAGGCTGAGGCCGCCTGGCGTGATGGGCGGGCGGCGGCGGTTGCGGCCATCGCGCCTCCGGCATTCTCTTGGACTTTAGGCGATCTTGCTCATTTCATTCAGGGCGAACTGGGCAACCGCGCCCTCCGTCGCCGCCTTATAGGCCGCGAGATGGGGCGCATTCATGTGAGTTTGCCACAGGTCGCGGCTCTCCCAGGTTTCGTAGAAGACGAAGAAACCGGGCATCTCATTGTCCTGGTGAAGGTCGTATCGCACGCAGCCTTCTTCGGTCCGTGTGATGTCCACAAGCTTCTCCAACTCCGTCCGGACGAGGCCTTCCTTGCCTGGGGCGGCTGTGATTTGAGCGAGAATTGTAAGTGACACGCTGCGATTCCCTTTTCATTGACGTTGTGGCCGATGCACATATCAGATCCGACCCGACACAATGGACACGTTCTGACATGACGCTGAAGCGTATCGCAACCGGTCTTGTCGTACTGACCGCAATCACAGCTGGTGCTGTATATTGGATGAAACGGAGTCCGGCCCGGGAGAACGTCCTGACGGCGACCGGGGATGAGTCTGTGACGGTGATGGATTTCTCCCGCCTGATTCCGTTGGAACCGCCGCCGGCCGGCTGGTTTCACCGCGAATTCCTGACCATCGATCCGGCCGAATTCACCTTCGCGGTGAAAGAGGGCACGCCGGCGCTTCGGGTTGCGACCGATAACAGCGCCTCGATGCTGTTCCGTTTCGTCGATATCGATCTGGCCGAATTTCCGCTGCTGAGCTGGCGCTGGTTCGTGGAGATGGGGATCGACAGCGACATCGATGAGCGCACGGAAGAGGGCGACGATCATCCGGCCCGCCTGTTCCTGACCTTCATGGGCGACGATGGCGAGAGGCGCAGCATGGAGATCATCTGGGGCAATCGCCACCTGAAGGCCGGCGATGAAAAGTTCCTGGGGACCTTCCCGCATTTCACCGCCAATGGCGGCGATGAGAATATCGGACGCTGGCATGACGAGGAGGTCGACCTCCTGCCGCTCTATCGGCGCTATTTCGACCAAACCGGCGAGGCGCGCCTGATCGAGATCGCGATCTTCTGCGATTCCGACGAGACGGGCACGGAATCCGTCAGCTATTTCGCCGATGTGCGCCTGACGAAATTGCGGTGACAGTAACCGAATTATACAGCGATGGCGCCAACTTCAGCGCAAAAACGCAAGCAATCCAAGCCTCGCAGGACGGCTAGGGCGTTGGGCGAAATCCGCAATCAAATCGGTTACTGTCACCGTAATTCTGGTGATGGGCAGTGCGAAGGACGTAGAAAAGCAACCATTCAAATTCTGTGTTTAGTTATCTTCAAGAATAGTCGTGCTGTTTCATATTCAAGCTGTGTTCGCTAAACTAGACTTCCTATCTTGCGAACGGATGAGGGCTAGACGGTGCCGATTTCCTTCACATCCATTAGCGAGAAAGACTGCTGGTCCGGATCAACTTGGACGATAGATAACGAGGAAGTTCTGGCGGATATGGTCGCCCGCGTCGCGATCGGACAGTCGCGCATTGTCGAACGCATTCTTCATGCGACAGACGCGATGCCGCCCGGTAAACCGACCGGCGGTTTTGCCGGCGCCAGAGCGTTGCTCACGGTTGGAGAAGGGCAAGATCCGTATCACCGAGATGGCTGGGTTTTTCAAGTACTCTCTTGGATCGCAGCTCATCGTCAGGATGACGATGCTCTTATCCGTGCTCCTCAAATGATCAAGGCCGACAAAGGGCTCGATGGGCTCATTGTTGAATTCGACGATGATGACGTCGCTCGAGTGATCATCTGTGAAGAGAAGGCTACTGAGAATGCCCGTCAGCAGGTTCAATCTGCTGTGTGGCCGGAGTTTAAAGAGTTCGAGACCGGTGCCCGCGACAACGAATTGGTCGCGACAGTGACGGCACTTCTGGAGAGGTCTGACGTTCCAGATCCCGATAAGACCGTTGCTGAAATTCTGTGGCAGGACATTCGCGCCTACCGAGTGGCAGTTACGGTTGGCGACGGCCACTCAAGCGACGCTGGACGCAAACGCCTGTTTAAGGGCTATGAAAAAATGGTCTCAGGCCATGTCGCCCGCCGGCGCGCTGAAACGCTGTTCCTCGAAGACGTGCGCGATTGGATTGAATTGCTTGCAATGAAGGCGGTCGCAATTGTCAATGCCGCCGAGGATGTGTCGCATGTATGATCCCGCAACGGTCGCCCTTATTCGATCTGCACCGGAACTGCCTGAACTGGATAGTGAGGGATTGCCTGACGCATTATCGCGAGCGTTTGCCGAAATCGCTTCGGCCCGCGTGCTGCTGCGTGATGGCGACGATGATGCGAGCGGGCTCGCTGAAACCATCGACTTCGCCAAGCGTCTTGCCCAGGCCAATGAAGCGTTGGTCGCTATCGACCCGACCCGCGAGAACCGGGCAGCAGCCGGATTTGTCGCTGCAACTGCCTATCAGTTGGTCTATCAGGCCAGAGCTCTTCGCGCGCCTCAGAGACCTCGCGCCTTTCTGCAACCCGACGGCATTAGTCCGGATATCTCAGCCATGCTGCTCTTTCTGGTCGCTGAAGCTTCGGCAGATGCGTCGGAGGTGGCACGGACCATCCGGCTTCCCACCGGTGCACGCCTCCAATCTGAATTGATCTTGCATCTCATTATGCTGGCGCAGGGTCAGGTCGGACGGATTACTGAACGCAAACGTCCTCGCATGGCATCAGTGGTTGAGGGAACCGGGGCCGAGCGTGCCAACGCGGCCCTATATTATCGGCTGCTACGCGGAGTTCGCGCACTCGCCTTCGCGCTACTGGGGCGTCGAATAGAAGGTATGGCGGATCCAATCGCGGTCTTCGCTGAAGTCAAAGCGCTGGCGGCGCCGAACGCCGACGAAAGCATCGAAGGTCTTGATCATGGCGCGCTCGCTATGTTCCCGGGCCCATTCCATCTTGCAAGCCTGTCGATGGCGACTGGAGCGGCGCTGCTAGGCGGGGCAGTCGTCAACTTACCGCCACCGGATGGCGTGCCGCCCAAACGTTGGCGGGCAGCAATGAAGTCAGTTGCGGAAACGAGACCCTATCTATGGCGTAATCATAAGGAAGCTGCCGCTCTAGGATATCTCAACATTGGAACTTCTTCAGCAATTGGTTTTCCGACTGGCGCGGGCAAATCCACCACCGCCCAACTGAAAATCCACTCCGTCCTCCTTTCAGGACGGAAGGCCGTCTTCCTTGCGCCGACACATGCGCTGGTCGATCAAACCGCGCGGGATTTGCGCAACGCTTTCCCGCGCGCAAGCGTGCAAGGCGAGCGCTTCGACGAGTTTGGATTTTCGGGCGGTGGCGACGATCTGCCGGACATTCTGGTGATGACACCGGAAGCTTGCCTGCTTCTGAGTCATATGGAGCCAGACAGCTTCGAGAATGCGGGACTCCTGATCTTCGACGAATGTCATCTTATTCATCCCAAGACTGACGGTGACCGGCGCGCAATCGACGCGATGCTGTGCATTCTTGGCTTCGTACGGGTCGCGCCCAAAGCGGATGTCGTCCTCTTGTCTGCAATGATGAAGAACACAGAGGAACTGAGCGCCTGGCTGAAAGAACTAACCGGGAGAAAAGCGCTTGCCTTGGACGATGCCTGGAAACCGACACGCCAGCTTCGTGGGTGCATCGTCTACGATATCGAGCGCTTGCGTGTTCTAGAGAGGAAACTTCGCTCAGGCCGGAGGAAGAAGCCCACCGGTGGTGCGCCCGCAGCGCTGAAAAGAGAGCTGACAGCCCTCCCAAATGCTTTTTTCAGTGTCAAACAGACCTGGGCGTCACAACTGAGAAGCGATTATGCGCTTGTGCCACTTTTTGCAGAGGCTTTGCCGCTGGCAGTCAACGCTCAATGGGGTCTGACCCCAAATTCGGGCGTGGTCGCTGCTTCCATTGCAGCAGCAGCGGCCCAAGCTGGCATTCGAACACTTATTTTTTCCCAGTCGATCCCGAACGCCGTGTCGATCTCCGAGAAAGCAGCGAATGCGCTTGGCGATTGCGAGGTTGATCTGACCGAGGTTGAGCAGCGTGTCTACGATGTGGCAGTTGATGAGTTGGGTGGCGCGGACCAGCTGTACTTGACTCTCAAAAACGGCAAGCTAGCAGCGCGGGCGGGAACTCATCACGGGCAGCTATTGCCTGAGGAGCGTCAATTCGCGGAATCTCTCTACAAACGAGGCGGTGCATTGTCAGTTTTGGCAGCAACGCCCACTCTTGGTCAGGGGATGAACCTTCCGGCTGAACTGGTGATCATAGCCGAAGACAGCCAATACAATGCTGACGCTGGCCGCCGCGATATTTTAAACGCGGAAGATTTATTGAACGCTGCAGGACGAGCGGGTCGTCCAGGCGAGAGTTCGACTGGTATCGTCCTTGTTGTTCCAGGGAAAGTGGTCGGCCTCAACGATGCTGACAACCGGATTGGCAATCGCTGGTCGCGACTGCGGGATATATTCGGTCAGTCAGATCAGTGCCTCGTCCTCGACGATCCGTTCACCGCGCTAATGGATCGGATACATGATCAAACAGCTAAGACAGGTGATCTGGAGCGGTATGTCGTTGCCCGACTTGCGGAAACGGACGAAGGAGAAGATGGCGTGCGTGATGTACGTCTGGGGCTGGCGCGCAGCTTCGCTGCATTCCGCAAGCGGCAGGCCGGAGAAGAGGACTGGGTTGCTAGCCGTGCCGCTTCCGCACTCTCATTATTGAATCAGGACGACGGCGGTTCCGCAGTCGAAACGCGGCCGATGCGTGATCTTGCCTCAATGTTAGGCATGCCCGAAGATGTTCTACAGAGGCTGTCCGAAGATGTGGTCGAGATCGGTCTGGCCGCCAATAACAGCGTAGCTGACTGGCGCGGCTGGATGTTTGAATGGCTGTTACAGCATCCCACGGACATGTTTCGCCTGCTGAAAGCCGACAACATTGAGTATCTGTTCGGCTCAGGCTTCAAAGAATTGAGGGATGATGCTGACCGAGCGGCATTTGCCGTTCCGAAGCTCTGTGCGGCGCTAATAAAGTGGATGGACGGCACTCCGCTAACTGAAATTCAAACAGAATTGTCGGACAAAACACGGGACCTTAATCGCAGCACAAGCGCTAGGAAGTTTGTCATCCGCATCGTTCCAGATCTCGCGCATCTCATGGGCACGCCGCTTCAAATCTTGCTGCGGGTTGTCAACGAAGGCGAAGACGAGCCGCAAGAGCCGAGTCCTTCCCTGGTGTATGCAAATCGTAGTATTCGAAAAGGCTACAACAGCGCCGAAATGGCGGCCTATGCTGTGCAGATGCGGTCAGCGAAATGGGCTCGCCGTGAAATTCATCGCAGATTTGCTGAGATAGTGCCCCATCTTGCCGCAACACCGGAGAACGAAAGTGTAAAGGCCTTGGAATCTCGAGTAGAAGCGGCGGCAGATGCCGAGATGAATAAGCGCGACTGGTCAGACCTCATCTAACTCAAACTTTTCTGACTTCATGAACTCTTGCAGTTCCGGGGTAGTTCGGGGTAGTTCCGGGTAGTTCCGGGGACAGGGTAGTTCCAGGGTAGTTCCAGGGTAGTTCCGGGGACAGTATATCTAACTCCCACGGACCTCCCCTTCCGTCTTCAAGCCCGCCGAGCATGCACCGCATGGCCGGCCAAAGTCCGCCCCAGGGTCCAGATGCCGCCGAGGCTTTGGGCGTCCTGCAGCACCGCGCGGAAGGCGCCGGTGATCCAGTCGATGTCGGCGCGGTCGATGACAAAGGGCGGCAGCAGCTTGATGACCGACAGATCACCGCCGGCGACCTGGGTCAGCAGGCGGTGCTCCTTCAACAGCGGGATCAGCAGGAGTTGGCAGAACAACCCGCGCCTTGCCGCCTCCACCATGGAGTAGGCGGCCTTCAGCTTGACGCCGGTGGGCGGGCCGATCTCCAACCCGATCATCAGGCCCTTGCCGCGCACCTCGACCTGGAAGGCGAGGTCGGCCATGGCGTTGGTCAGGCCGTCCATCAGCACCGGACCCAGCTCGGCGGCCCGCTCGACCAGCTTCTCCTCGGCCATCACATCCAATGTGGCGAGGCCGGCGGCCATGGCCATGTCGTTCTTGGAGAAGGTCGAGCCATGCACTACCGCCCGGTCCATGCGGTCGAACACGGCGTCGAAGATCCATTTCTTGGTCACCGTGGCGCCAACGGGCACGAAACCGCCGGAGAGCGATTTGGCCAGTAGCACGATGTCCGGCTCGACGCCCCAATGTTCCGAGGCCAGGAATTTGCCGGTGCGGCCCATGCCGGACTGGATCTCGTCGGCCACGAAGATGGCGCCGTGCTTGCGGCAGAGGCGGGCGGCGTCGGGCAGATAGTCGTCATGGGGCAGGTTGACGCCCTTGCCCTGGATCGGCTCGACGAAGAACGCCGCCACATCGCCGCTGGACAACTCGCGCTCCAGGGACACTAGTTCGTTGAACGGCACCTCGGCACAATCGCCGACCAGCGGCTCGAAGCCTTTGCGGAAGTAGGCATCGCCGGTCAGTGACAGGGCGCCATAGGTCAGCCCGTGATAGGAGTGGGAGCAGAACAGGGCCCGCGACCGTCCGGTGGCGTAGCGGGAGAATTTCAGCGCCGCCTCCACCGCCTCCGCGCCGGAATTGCAGAAATACACCTTGTCCAGCCAGGGCATGTGGCCGCACAGCCGTTCCGCCAGAAGTCCGGCCAGCAGCGACACGTCGAGCTGCACCATGCCGGGCAGCTTGGCGGCCAGCACCTCCGAAAGAGCCATGGCGATCTTCGGGTGGTTGCGGCCCATGGCGAAGACGCCGAAGCCGCTCAGCAGATCCAGATAGCGGTTGTCCTCGGCGTCGA
This sequence comes from Inquilinaceae bacterium, assembly GCA_965237625.1. Taxonomy (GTDB): domain Bacteria; phylum Pseudomonadota; class Alphaproteobacteria; order DSM-16000; family Inquilinaceae; genus JABDIP01. Next base: position 70,970 of record CBDEGD010000012.1, on the reverse strand, counting down.
ACAGATAGGCGCCCTCGCCCCGCACAAAGTCGATGTCGAAGCCGATGGTCTTCAGCACCCGCACCATCTGAGCGTTCAGATAGCGGTCGAACAGGCTGAATTTCTCGGCCCTACGCTCCATCATCTGTTCGATGGGTGACGGCGACATGGATGTCCCCATGACCGTTGTGACGGGTTGGTGATCGGGCGCCGCAGTCTGAGCGTCCGCGCCGCCGCGCGCGATGCTGTTCGGTCCCCGTTGGGGGGTCGCCATGGCGCCGCGTTTCGGGCGATACTAAACGGCACAACCAAGATGTGGGGAGCCGCGCCGTGACCGTCAAACCGACTCTGTTCGGACAGATCCAGATGGGGGTATCCGACGCCCCGCAGCCGGCGACGGCGAACCGGGATACGCCGTTCCGCATGCTGATCCTCGGCGATTTCAGCGGCCGTGACAGCCGGGGCGCGGACCCCGATGCCGGCCGCGCCGCCGCCCAATCCATCCCCATCGATCGCGACAATCTCGACGAGGTATTCGCCAAGCTGGGAGTGGAGATCGGCTTGCCGGTGGGTGAGGGCTGGCGCGAGCCGGTCCGGTTCGGCGAGTTGGAGGAGCTGCATCCGGACCATATCGTCGATCAGCTCGGCGTGTTCTCCGAGCTGCGCGCCCTGCGCCGGCGGCTGCTGAATCCGGCGACCTTCGACGCGGCGGCCAAGGAGGTGTCGTCCTGGGGCGGTGTGCCGAAGCCCGCCGAACCGCCACCGCCGGCCGCCGAATCTGCGCCTGTCGATGAGCCGCCGGAAGGCGGCATCGCGATGCCCGACGATCTGCTCGGCGCGGTGCTGGCGGAGTCCACCGAGGCGGTCGCCGATATGCGCAGCCGCACCGGCTCCGACCTCGCCGACAGCCTGATCCGCGACATCGTCGCCCCGCATGTGCTGCCGGTCCCGGACCCGCGCCAGGGCGATCTGGTCGACGCCGTCGATACCGCAACGGCCACGCAGCTCCGCACTATCCTCCACGATCTGGACTTTCAGAGTGTGGAATCCGCTTGGCGCGCGCTCGATTTCCTGGTCCGGCGGCTGGAGACCGACTCTTCCCTCAAGCTCTACGTGCTGGATATCGCCAGGGCCGATTTGACGGCCGATCTCGACCGCGAGGCGCTAAAATCCTCGTCACTATACAAACTGCTGGTCGAGCAGGCCCTGGAGACACCGGGCGGCCTGCCCTGGTCGCTGCTCGTCGGCAACTACACGTTCGACGGGAGCGTCGACGATGCCAAGCTCCTGGGACGGTTGGCCCAGGTCGCAGCGCGGGCCGGGGCGCCGTTCCTGGCGGCCGGGGCTCCGGTGCTGGCCGGTTGCCCGTCCTTCGCCGCCGCTCCGGACCCGGACAGTTGGACCCTGAAGCTCGAGCTCGACGCGGCGGAAGCCTGGGCCGCGCTGCGCGACCTTCCGGGCGCCGCCAGTATCGCGCTGTTCCTGCCGCGTGTGCTGCAGCGGCTGCCCTATGGCGTCCGCAGCAATCCGATCGAGGCATTCGACTTCGAGGAGATTCCCAACGACGCCAATGCCGCGACCCGGCGGCAGGCATATGTCTGGGGAAATCCAGCCTTCGCCGCCGCCTGCCTGATCGGCCAGGCCTTCACCGCCGATGGCTGGTCGCTTCGCCCCGGCGCGCCGAACCAGCTCGATGGCATGCCGTTGCAGGTGGTGACCGACGAAGGCGAGCAATACCTGCTCCCCTGTGCCGAGCTGTGGCTCAGCGAACGCGGCGCGGAGCAGATGCTGAACCGTGGCCTCACTCCAATCTGGTCGGTAAAGAACGAGGACCGCATCCGCATCGGACCGTTCCGCTCGCTGGCGGGTGGCAGTCTGAAAGGGCGGTGGTCGTCCTAGTTCGGCAGATCCGCCGAATTGCTGACGTTGCAAGGTTCGCGCGCTATTGCGGACGGTGGCTACCGTCCGGGGGCACTCCATTCGCCCGCGCCGATGGTGGGGTGGGCGGGCGAATGGAGCCCCAGGATCCGGCAAACCGCCCGGCTACCGGCTCCGGACCTCGAAACAGCTTTCGATGGCGGTCTGGTTGCCGCTGATCTCGCGGGCCAGGATCTCAAATTTGAAGGTCTCCGCGAGGGCGATGAAGTCGGACGGGATCTCAAGGGACGTCACCGTCGGTGGCAGGTCCACGCTGTAGATGAGCAAGGTTGGCTCCAGCCGCTCGACCACAAGCTGGTATTTCTCGATTTCGACCGGCTCTCCGGTCCTGCCGATCTCCGGGTGGGACCGGGTGACCGGCTCCCAGGCGATGACGACTGGCGTGCCGACCACCGGCCTCCAGTCCTCATCGCAATCGATCAGCTCGGGCTCGATGGGCACGCCGGACACCGTGATCCCGTCCGCCGGGGCCGCCAGCAGATGCGTGAACATTGCCACGCTCTCCAACTCCTCGCCCTCGGTGGAGATGCCGGACACTTCGTATTCCCCCTCCGGGAACCGGGCGAAGAACTGCTCCGGCGTCAGCTCATCGACGGTCGGCTCGGCGCTTTCGAAGAAAAGCTGGGTCAGCCCCTGCCGGCGCAGACCTCTCCGGCCCCGGATTCTCAGCAACACGCGCCCGTTCGGCGCCTCAATCTCCAGCAGGCGCCAGGCATTGCCATCGATAGAGGCATGAAAGCCGAGATCGCCATCGGTGTTGTTCAACTCCGCCAGCACGATGGCCTCGGCAAACGGGATCTCGTCGCCATGGTCTCCGTCGGTGTCGGTCTCGATTTCCTCCCAGTCGTGGAGGAATATGTCGTCCCAGCCATCGTCCCACCGATCGCCAGAGCGTCCGCCGTCATCGGCGGACGCTCCGGTCGCCAGTGCGACGGCCAGCAGCGCCGTCGACGCCACGGCGCCGACGATCCGGATTGCCATTCGGGAACTGTGCGGCCGGTGATCGTCTCGCAACATGATTGGTCTCCTTTCCAAGTCGGCAGTGGCGGAATCCCCGCCATTGGCACCGGCGGATCGAAGTCGCCTCGCTCCGGCGGGTCCGGCTGTCGATGGAATGAGACTGGCGATGCCGTGCCGGCCGGTACATCCGACAGGTGCCGGAAGGGCATCACACAACCGTTGGACGAGCCGAGGCCGGCACTGCCAGACAATCCGACATCTGTCATAGGAATAGCTGCAGACGCTCGGCGGAAGGAGAGAAAATCGTTTCCATTTCAATAGGATATCTAAACTGCTTTCTGCCAGGGCGGATCTACGGTTGCTTGAGGCGGAGGGGGCGGTCTACGCGGTTCGACTTTGGCCGTTGGACTTGTAGATACCGCAATCCATCGCGAGACGTGCGCGATAGGGCGGCAGTTTTTCCACACGTGACGGTAATCACCAGCGGCGCCTGCGCTGAGTGTTATAAATGTTGGTAATGCTGGGATGCGGTCGATGCTGTCGGCCGTTACAACACGCCGGTGAGGCAACATGGACGAACGGAGCAAATAAGATGACAAAGGAAGAGTTGGCAGCCCTGGCCCTGGAAGACATCGACGAGTCTGAGGACGATGTCGGAGACGACGACGACGATTTCGAACCGTTTCAGTCGGGCGCCCGCGATGCCCGAAAGACGGCGGCCTACGATGTCAAAAAATACGGTCGGTATGTCAAGACCGGCGCAAAAAAGGCACTGTCGGCAACGTCTAATACCAATCTGCAGTGAGGATCATGCATTGGCCCAGGTTCTTGACCCGATGGACATGATCTTCCATGGCTGGTCGATGAGGCGGTTCCAGGCGAAGCAGGAATGGTCGACGATATCGGCATAGGATTTGAAGGTGCGGTTCGAGAGCCAGTTGTCCCGCATGAATTGCCAGATGTTTTCGACGGGATTGAGCTCTGGGGAACGTGGCGGGAGCGGCAAGAGTGTGATGTTTTCCGGGACGTCGAGCTTGTGGGTGGTATGCCAGCCGGCCTGATCAAGGAGGATGACGGCGTGGGCGCCGGGCGTCACCTGGGATGAGATTTCGACCAGATGCCATTGCATGGCCTGGGTGTTGCATCGGGGCAGGACGAGGGCCGCACCGACGCCGCGGGCCGGGCATATGGCACCGAAGATGTAGGCTGATCGGGTTCGCTGATCGTGGGGTGCCCGCGGCCTGGTGCCCCGCTTGGCCCATCGGCGGGTAATCTTGTTCTTCTGGCCGACCCTGGCCTCGTCTTGGAACCAGATCTCGATTTCGATGCCGGCGGCGAGCCGAGATCGGATCGTGGCTATCTGGTCGGGGAATTTTTTTTGAACGTCACGATGGTCTCCGGGTCTTGGGCATGGTGGCGCGGCCGCGCCGAGAGCTTGCGATAGCCCAATTCGCGCAGCGTGCGGCTGACAGTGGTCTCATGCAGGCAGAGGCCGAACGCCTCATGCAGCCAGGCCGCCAGATCAGCCAGCCGCCAGCGCACCACGCCGTCGACCGCCGGCATGGGCCCCGCCTCGACCTTCGCGGCCAGGGCAGCCCGTTGGGCGGCATTCAGTTTCGGCCGGTTGCCCGGTGCGGTGCCGTCGATCAGACCCTCAGGACCCCGGGCATTGAACCGCAGCACCCAGTCACGGACCGTCTGAAGCCCGGCGCCCGCATACCGCGCCGCCGCCGTGCGCGACCCGCCATCATAGATCAGCGCCAGCGTCAGAAGCCGCCGGCTCTGGCCAGCATGCTCCGTTCGTTTGGCCAGCGCCCGAAGCTCTTCACCGGTGAAATCATCGCGCAGCGCAATCCCAGCTCGCATGGCAAACCTCCTTTGGTTGCCAACTTGAATCATGTCAGGACGAAAATGGGAATCCCCTAAATGAGTCAGCCATCGCGCAGGTTGGTATAAGACCGCCAACGTAGCGAACCTGGTGCAGACCGGGAACATTACTACCGCCGCGACGACTGGCGTCTCGGCGGCTCTCGCGCCCGTGGTCGCCGTGACCGGACCGATTGGACTGGCGCTGTCCCTGGTCGAGTCGAGCTTCTCCGCCTATTCGGCCGTCAAGACCTACAAGCACATCAACAACCTCGAGAAGATCCTGCTGACCAAGAGCTCGGTGGCGAAGCCCGGCACCGCCGAGGCGATCATGTTTACCATCAAGAAGAAGAACAAGAAGCTGAAGCGCAAGGGGCTCGGCTGCGTTCCGGTATTCGGCAGCCTGTGCAACACCGTCTATACCGCCGGTCGCTCGATGAAGAAGCGGTGGAGGGGCACACGAGGCACTGAACGGCGCCAGCAGGCTTCCATCCTGTGGCAGAACACGCTGATCGGCGACCAATGCGCAATCGCCGCGTGCCAGGAACTGCTGGGTCTCAAGGTATACAACATGATCGCCGGCCTCGCCGACGGGCATCTGGTGCTCAAAAAGAAACTGCGATCGCTCTGACCGGACTCCATGTTTTAATCGGCCGGCCGGTCAGTCGCATTAACAGCGCATGGACACCCTCTTTGCGTGACGGCCGAGACGCTTCCTGAACTGCCGCAGGCCCGAGGGCGGTCGTCACGGCACCACCGCCGTCGCCTCGATCTCAACCCGTGCTTTGGGCTCAGCCAGCGCCACCACCTGGACCAGGGCGATGGCGGGGAAATGCCGGCCCATGATTTCGCGGTAGGCCGTGCCCAACGCCTCTTGGGCGGCGTTGTACTCGGCCATGTCGACCACGTACCAGGTCATCCGCACCACATGCTCCGGCCCACCGGAGGCCTCGGACAGCACCGCCAGGATGTTCCTCAGGGCCTGCCGGGTCTGGCCGACGAAGCCGCCATCGGCGAAGCGGCCGGTCTCGTCCCAGCCGATCTGCCCGCCGACGAATACCATCCGGCCCTCGGCGGCGATGCCGTTGGAATATCCCTTGGCGGCGGGCCAGCCCGGCGGCTGTAGAACCTGGTGCGGGGAAGGGGGCATTCTGGGTGGCCTCGTCTGGGTTGCGCGGGTGGGTCGGTGGCGCCTAGCGGCAGTCAGCCTGGTACGTCTCGACGGCTTGGCGAAGGTCGTCCGGGATCGGGATCGGCCTGTGGGTGTCGAGCGATGTGGCGACCAGGACCAGCGTGGCCCTCAGCCGGTCTTCGTTTTTCCCGCTGGCAACGATCTTCACGGTGATCGAGCTGGTGCCGATGCGCTCGACCGTCAGACCCCAGCTCAGGGTCTCGCCCATCAGGCTCGGGCGCATGAAGTCGCATTCGGCGTGGACCGTCGGCAAACCCTGGCGTTGGGACAACAGGCGTTCGGCATAGTCCAGTCCCAGCCGCTGATAGAACCAGTCCTCTACCAGCGCGTTCATCAGGTCGAAATAGCGCGGGAAATAGACAATGCCGCCCGGGTCGCAATGGGCGAAACGGACCAGCCGGTCGACCGTGAAGATGCCCTTAGTCATGGGGTGCCTCCGCGTGCCTCACGCGCAGCATTGCCAGGCCCTGAATTCGCGTGACCAGGGAACAGACCCATCCCTTGGCCCTCATGCTGGGCCTGTCGAAGTATGAGGATGGCAGGGTCTGCGCCTCTATCGAATATATCGAACCGGCGTTGCCGTCCTCATACTTCGACAGGCTCAGCATGAGGGAGTGGGACGGCAAGAGCCGAGCCTCGCAGCCGTTCACATCAAACCCCAAGATACCGCTCCTTCAGTGTCGGGTCGGCCAGGAAAGCAGCGCTGTCGCCATGCCAGGCAACCCGGCCTTTTTCGATGACATAGTGGCGGTCCGCCAGTCGGGCCAGCACGTCGACATTCTTGTCGATCACCAGAATCGACTGCCCGTCGGCCTTCAACCCCGCCAGGCAGGACCAGATCTCGGCGCGGATCATCGGCGCCAGACCCTCGGTCGCCTCGTCCAGGATGAGCAGTCGCGGGTTGGTCATCAGCGCCCGGCCGATCGCCAGCATCTGCTGCTCGCCGCCGGAGAGCTGGCCGCCCATATTGCCGCGCCGTTCGGCAAGACGCGGGAACAGATCGTGGACCCTGTCTACGGTCCAGGGATCGGCGCGGCCGGTCCGGTTTGCCGCTGTCGCCACCAGATTCTCCGTCACCGTGAGGTTCGGGAAAATCTGCCGCCCCTCCGGCACCAGCCCCAGCCCGGCCTGGGCGATGGCATGGGCCGGCCTGCCTTGCAGCGTCGCGCCATCCAGCAGCACTTGTCCGGCGCGCGGCGGTGTCAGCCCCATGATCGAGCGGATGGTGGTGGTCTTGCCCATGCCGTTCCGGCCCATCAGCGTGACCAGCTCGCCGGCCCCGACCGTCAGACCCATGCCGTGCAGGATCTGGCTGTCGCCATAGAACGTCTCCAGCCCCTCGACCCGAAGCATCAGGACCGCCCTCCGGGCTCGTCGCCGGCGCCCAAATAGGCGTCCTGCACCGCCGCATCGGCGCGAATTTCCGCCGGCGTACCGCTGGCGATGGCGCGGCCATAGACCAGCACCGTGATCCGGTCGGCCAGGGCGAAGATCGCATCCATGTCATGCTCGACCAGCAGGATCGAGAGCGTGCCCTTCAGACCCTTGAGCAGCGTGACCATCGAGGCCGATTCCTCCGGTCCCATACCGGCCAGGGGTTCGTCCAGCAGCAGAAGGGTCGGCCCGGTGGCCAACGCCATCGCCACTTCGAGCTGCCGCTGCTCGCCATGGGACAGGCTGGCGGCCTGGATTTCGGCGCGCCCGGACAGCCCGACCTGCTCCAAAGCCGCCAGGGCAGGTTCCCGCAGCGCGGGGTCGCGGCGGGCGTCGCGCCAGAACCGAAAGCTGTGCCCGGCATTGGCCTGGACCGCCAGCGCCACATTGTCCGCCGCGGTGAAGCCGGAAAAAATGCTGGTCACCTGGAAGCTGCGCACCAATCCCTGCCGGGCGCGGTCGGGCAGGGGAAGGCGGGAGATGTCCTTGCCGGCGAACAGGACGCGGCCGGAATCCGGTGCGATCTCGCCCGCAAGCTGGCCGATCAGCGTCGTCTTGCCGGCGCCGTTCGGGCCGATCACCGCATGCAGTTCTCCCGGCCGCACCTCCAGCGTCAGGGAGTCGGTTGCAGTCAGGCCGCCGAAACTTTTCGACAGCCCCTCGGCCCGCAGCAGGGCGGCGGACTCAGTCATCGCCGGTCGCCGGAGTTGGGGCCGGTTCTGCCGCTGGGATCGCGGGCCGTGCCTTGCTGCTGTGGGCCCGGCCCTGGATCAGGCCGTAGAGTCCGCGCCGGGCGAACAGCACGATCAGGAGCAGGATCGGCCCCAGGATAATCTGCCAATGCTCGGTTACATCGGCCAGAACTTCTTCCAGCAGCAACAGGGCGGCCGCTCCGAAGACCGGACCGAACAACGTCCCCATGCCGCCCAGCACCACCATCACGATGATCTCGCCGGACCGGCTCCAGGCCATATAGGCGGGGCCGGCATATTCCGTCGCATTGGCCAGCAGCACCCCGGCCAGCCCGCCGCCGGCCCCGGCAATGGTGAACGCGACCAGCTTGTAGCGGTAGGTAGAGAAGCCCAGCGCCTGCATCCGCCGCTCATTCTCCTTGGCGCCGCGGATGACCATGCCGAAGCGGGAATTCAGCAGCCGGTGGCAGAGGCCGAGGAAGGCCAGCAGGATCGCCAGCACCAGATAGTAGAAGCTGGTCTTGTCGTTGATGTCGATGAGCCCGCCGAACTCCGACCGGCCCCACAGGGCGATGCCGTCATCGCCGCCATAACGCCGCAGGGAGACGAACAGGAAATAGAACATCTGCGCGAAGGCGAGCGTGATCATGATGAAGCCGATGCCCTTGGTGCGCAGGCAAACGGCACCGATCACCAGCGCTGCCAGGGCCGAGGCCAGAACCGCCAGCGGCCAGACCAGGAAGGCATTCACGCTGCCGGCCATGCCGAACAGGGTGCTGCCCTCGAACTGGTGAAAGAACAGCACCCCGACCACATAGGCGCCGATCCCGACAAAGGCGGCATGGCCGAAGCTGACCATGCCGCCGAAGCCGAGGATCAGGTCCAGGCTGGCGGCGGCCAGCCCGAAGATCAGGATGCGGGTGGTAAGGCTGATATAAAACGGCTCGCCGACCCCATGCGCCACCGGCGGCAGGATGAGCAGAACCGCCAGGGTGGTCAGCAGGACAGCCCGCTCGCGGCTCGCGGTGATCCAGGCGAGGGCGGTCACGGGCAGGAACTCCGGAAGGCGATCACAGAGGCGCAGAGACGCAGACGGAGCTGACCTCCGCCCCTACCACCTGTTGTCATTCCCGCGAAGGCGGGAATCCAGGCAACACCTGCGTCGACTGGATTCCCGCCTTCGCGGGAATGACAACAAATGGAGGGGGCAAGCACCGCCTCCCTCTGCGCCTCTGTGTCTCCGTGGTGATCCATCACGCTTACCCCGGCGCCGGGAACAGGCCGCGCGGGCGGAAGAACAGCACCGCCGCCATGACGATGTAGATCGACATGGAGGAGAGCGAAGCGCCGACCCCGTCGGCGGTGGATGGGTCGAGGAACAGCTTGAAGGCGCCGGGCAACAGCACCCGGCCGAAGGTGTCGACCAGCCCCACCAGCAAGGCGCCGATGAAGGCGCCGCGGATCGAGCCGATGCCGCCGATCACGATCACCACGAAGGTCAGGATCAGGATCTGTTCGCCCATGCCCACCTGCACCGCCAGGATCGGCCCGGCCATCGCCCCGGCCAGCGCCGCCAGCGCGGCCCCGAGCGCGAAGACCAGGCTGTAGAGCAGGGCGACATTGACTCCCAGCGCCCCGACCATCTCCCGGTTCGACGCGCCTGCCCGGATCAGCATGCCGATCCGGGTGCGCCCGATCAGCGCCCAGAGGAAAACCGCCACGGCGATGCCGACGACGATGATCGCCAGCCGGAAGGCCGGGTAGGGCGCGCCGGGCAGGATTTCCACCGTGCCGGACAGGAATCCCGGCGGGTCCAGGAAGATCGGCACCGGTCCCCAGATAATCCGCACCAGCTCGTTGAAGAACAGGATCAGCCCAAAGGTCGCCAGCACCTGGTCGAGATGGTCGCGCCGGTAGAGGGTCCTGAGCGCCACGATTTCCACCGTCAGCCCGACCAGCGCCGCCAGAGGCAGCGCCACCAGCAGCGCCAGCACGAAGCTGTCGAACAGCCCGGCGAAGGTCGCCGTCAGATAGGCGCCGATCATATAGAACGAGCCATGGGCCAGATTGATCATGTCCATGATGCCGAACACCAGCGTCAGCCCGGCCGCCATCAGGAACAGCATGACTCCAAGCTGCACCCCGTTCAGCACCTGCTCTAGAAGGAGGAGGGCGGTCATGCGGTGATGTGAGCTACGGGGACCACCAAGACACAAAGACACCAAGGATTTCCGTGCCGTCCGCCCCCACCCCTTGTCATTCCCGCGAAGGCGGGAATCCAGTCGGCGCCGGTGTTTCCTGGATTCCCGCCTTCGCGGGACTGACGAAAACTCGTGGGGCCCAGGTACGGCCCCCTTGGCGCCTTCGTGTCTTGGTGGTCAGTAGTCACGGGTCGACCGACCTTGAAGGGTGTCTAGCCGTTCCAGGATTCGGGCCTGCGCCAGCAGGATGAGCACCACGGCGGCGGCGATGATCAGCAGGCCGATCATACTGGCGATATCGATGTGGACATAAGTGTCCTGATAGAGGACTGCCTCCTCAGTCTTCATCCGCCACCACCAAAGGTACGGCAGCGCGACAACGGCGACAATCGCCATCGCCGCCGCCGCGATCCTCAGCAGGCGTGACATCCGCAGGTCCCCGAGCCCAGCCGCCCTACATCGCGCAATCGTCCGCATAAGCGTCGGAGTGGTTGGTGAACACCGTTCCGACCAGGCTGTTGGTCAGCCGGCCTTGATCGTCCTTGGTCACCTGCCGCAGGTAGAAGTCCTGCACCGGGAAATGGTTGCTGTTGAACCGGAAGCCACCGCGCACGGAGTCGAAATCGACCGATTGCAGGGCGGCGCGGAACGCTTCGTCGTCTTCGATATTGCCGTCCACCGCGCGCACCGCGGCGTCGATCAGCAGCGCCGCGTCGTAGCCCTGGGAGGCGTAGAGCGACGGGATGCGGCCATAGGAGGTTTCGAAATCCGAGACGAAGCGGGCATTGGCGGCGTTGTCCAGATCCGGGCTCCATTGGGCGGTGTTCAGCACACCGAGCGCCGCGTCGCCGACCGCGCCCAGGATGTCCTGGCTGAACGAGAAGGCCGGGCCGAATAGCGGCACATCGCCCTTCAGGCCGGCCTGGTCGTATTGCTTGACGAAGTTGATGCCCATGCCGCCGGGCAGGAAGAAGAACACGGCGTCCGGGCCGGCGGCGCGAAGCTGCGCCAGTTCCGCCGCGTAATCGGCCTGGCCGAGCGCGGTATAGACCTCGCCGGCGATGTTGCCGGTGTAGTAGCGCTTGAACCCGGCGAGAGCGTCGCGCCCGGCCGGGTAATTCGGCGCCAGGATGTAGACGTTCTCGAAGCCCTGATCCTGAACATGGCTGCCCATGGCCTCGTGGTTGTTGTCGTTCTGCCAGGCGACGTTGAAGAAATACGGGTTGCACTGTGCCCCGGCCAGGGCCGACGGGCCGGCATTGGGGCTGAGGAACACGACCTCGTTGCGGGCCAGGGTCGGCATCAGCGCCAGGGCCAAATTCGACCAGACGATGCCGGTGACGATGTCGACATTCTCCCGCTCGATCATGCGGTCGGCGAGCTGCTTGGCCACGTCGGGCTTGCGCTGGTCGTCGCCCTCGGTGACCACCGTGTCGAGGCCGCCGAACTTGCCGCCGACATGCTCCAGCCCGAGCATGAAGCCGTCGCGGATGTCGATGCCGAGACCGGAGCCGCCGCCGGACAGGGTGGTGATCATGCCGACCCGGATCTCATCCGCCGCCTGCGCGGTGCCGGCCACCAAGGCCATGGCCGATGCCATAGCAATAATCTTTGTTTTCATAGCCCTAAGCCTCCAAGTTTTTGTTGTAGTTGAATTCTGAATTGCGTTCCGTGTTTTCGGTAACCCCCTCACCCTCCCAGCGCTTCGCTCCGGGTCCCTCCCTCTCCCACGAGGGGAGAGGGGTTGGACAGCGGCGCCTCATACCCCTCTCCCCTCGTGGGAGAGGGAGGGACCCGCGCGTCAGCGTGGGAGGGTGAGGGGGCTTCCGATATGTCCTTCAGAAATTCGCCGGGCATCAGCCAGCCCCTCCGGCCTGTTCCTGTTGCCGCAGTTTGAATCGCTGCACCTTGCCGGTTTCGGTGCGGGGCAGCTTGTCCACGAAGTCGATCGCGCGGGGGTATTTGTAGGGCGCGATCCGCTGTTTGACGAAATCCTGCAGGGTCTTTTTCAGGGTGTCATCGGGCGTCGCCGCCTCCCGAAGGACGATGAACGCCTTCACGACCATGCCGCGCTCGGCATCCGGCGAGCCGACCACGGCGCATTCCTTGACCGCCTCATGGGCCATCAGCGCCGCTTCGACCTCGGGTCCGGCGATGTTGTAACCCGACGAGATGATCATGTCGTCGGTGCGCGCTTGGTACCAGAAATAGCCATCCTCATCGACCAGATAGGCGTCGCCGGTCAGGTTCCAGCCATCCAGCACATAGTCCGACTGCCGGTCGTCGGCGAGGTAGCGGCAGCCGGTCGGGCCCCGCACCGCCAGCCGGCCGACCTGGCCCGCCGGCGCCGGGTTGCCGTCCTCGTCCAGCACCTTTGCCTCGTATCCAGGCACCGGCCGTCCGGTCGCCCCGGGCCGAATGTCCTCGATGGCGGCGGAGATGAAGATGTGCAGCAGCTCGGTGGCGCCGATGCCGTCGATGATCGGGATGCCGGTCTTGTCACGGAAGGCCTCCCAGGTCGGCTTGGGCAGGGTCTCGCCGGCCGAGACGCAGCGCCGAAGACTGGAGATATCGTATTGATCGACAAGGTCGATCATCGCCCGGTAGGCGGTCGGCGCGGTGAAGCAGATGGTCGCCTTGTGATCCTGGATGCCCTGCAGCAGCACGTCCGGCGGCGCCTTCTCCAACAGCAGCCCGGCCGCCCCGACCCGCATCGGGAAGGTGACGAGGCCGCCCAGGCCGAAGGTGAAGGCGATCGGCGGGCTGCCGCAGAAGATGTCGTCGGGCCCGGGCTTCAGGATATGCGGCGGGAAGCAGTCGCAGATCGCGATGATGTCCCGATGGGCATGCATGGTGCCCTTGGGTTGGCCGGTGGTGCCGGAGGTGAATGCGATCAGGCAGATGTCTTCCAGCGCCGTATCGACCGCCGCGAAACCGGCAGGCTTGTCGGCCATCAGACTTTCCAGGCCGTCGGGAGCGTCGGTGCCGAATGAAACGATTCGTTTCAGGGTGGAGGCGCTCTTACCGGCCGCCGTCAGCTCGTCGGCCAGCCGGGCGTCACACAGCGCGAGGCCGATCTGGGCCTTGTCCAGGATGTAGGACAGCTCCACCGCGCGCAGCAGTGGCATGGTCGGGACGGCGATACCGCCGGCCTTGGTCACGGCAAACCAGCAGGCGACCATCATCGGCTTGTTGGCGCCCCGCAGCAGTACCCGATTGCCCGGCACCAGTCCCAGATCCTCGGTCAGCACCCGGGCGATGCGGTCGACTCGATCCTGCAGGTCGCGATAAGTCCAGACTCCATCCGGCGCGATCAGGCAGGTGCGGTCGCCCCAACCCTTTTCGACTGCCGTATCAAGCAGTTCCGCCGCGCAATTCATGCGCGCCGGGTAGTTCAGTTCGGGCAGCGTCGCCGTCAGTTCCGGCCATTGCGCGCGCGGCGGCAGGTTGTCCCGGGCGAAGGTGTCGATATGGGCGGTGTAGTCGGCCATGGTCACCCCGCGAGGATCGGAAGTCGGTGCCGGGCGGTGCCGGCCTCATACTTCGACAGGCTCAGCATGAGGGTGCTGGATTGGCGACGAGAGCCCCGGACCCTCACATCCGGAACAAACCCAATCTCCTCATCCGGAACAAACCCAATCTCCTCATCCGGAACAAACCCAATCTCCTTATCCGGAACAAACCCAATCTCCTTATCCGGAACAAACCCAACTTCCTCAACCTGAGCCCCCCAAAACTCCTCAACCTGGGCACACCCAACCTCCTCATCCTGAGCCTGTCGAAGGGTGAAGGCGCCAGGGCCGGGTGCCCATCGAGCCGTACACCCCGGCTGCCCGCCCATAGCGCCAACCGGAACACGCCGCCTATCCATTCGCCGCCTCCATGGTTTGCCGGGCGATGATGATCTTCTGCACCTCGGTCGCGCCCTCATAGATGCGCAGGGCGCGGATCTCGCGGTACAGCTCCTCGACCCTGACGCCGGAGACGACGCCGAGCGCGCCGAAGATCTGCACCGCACTGTCGATCACCGATTGCGCCGCCTCGGTGGCGTACATCTTGGCCATGGAGGCCTCCCGGCTGATCCGCTCGGCGCCGGAATCCTTCGCCCAGGCGGCGCGGTAGATCAGCAGGGCGCTGGCGTCAATGGCGGTCGCCATGTCGGCGATGCGGGCCTGGGTCATCTGCAGATCGGCCAGCGGCTTGCCGAACAGTTTGCGGTCGGCAGCGCGGCCAACCGCCTCGTCCAGAGCCTGCCGGGCGAAACCCAGTGCCGCCGCACCGACTGTCGAGCGGAAAACGTCCAGGGTCGCCATGGCGATCTTGAAACCCTCGCCGGGCTCGCCGATCAAGCTGTCCTGCGGGACCCGGCAATCGTCGAACGCCACCGTGCCCAGCGGGTGCGGCGCGATCAGGTCGAACCTTTCGGGAATGCTCAGCCCTGGCGTATCGGCATCGACGATGAAGGCGCTCAGCCCCTTCGCCCCTGGGGCCTCACCGGTGCGGGCGAAGACCACGTAATGATCGGCGATACCGCTATTAGAGATCCAGGTCTTGGCGCCGTTCAGCACCCAATCGCCGCCGTCCCGCCGCGCCTCGGTGGCCAGCGCCGCCACGTCGGACCCGGCCTCGGCCTCCGACAGGGCGAAGGCGGCGATGGTCTTGCCCTCGCGGACTGGCGTCAGATACCGGCTCTTCTGCGCGGCGCTGCCGAACAGGGTGATCGGCCCGGTGCCCAGCCCCTGCATGGCGAAGGCGAAATCCGCCAGCCCGGCGTGTCGGGCCAGGGTCTCGCGCATCAGGCACAGGCTGCGCACGTCGTGGCGGTCGTCGGCGACGCAATGCTCCAGCCAGCCGTCGCGGCCGAGCCGTGCCACGAGGTCCCGGCAGGTCTTGTCGACATCCCCCGGCCCGTGAGGATCGTTTCCCAGATTCTGGCCGGCCCAGCGATCGATCTCGGCGGCGAGCGCACGATGCCGGTCGTCGAAGAAGGGCCAGTCGAGGAAGCTGCGATCGGCCATCAATTGCCTTCAAACTTCGGTTTCTGTTTTGCCGAGAACGCCTTGAAGGCGCGGGTGAAATCCTGGGTCGTCATGCAGATCGCCTGGGCCTGGGCCTCCGCCTCGATGGCGGCGTCCAGCCCCATATCCCATTCCTGGTGCAGCATGCGCTTGGTCATGGCATGGGCCAGGGTCGGTCCGTCGGCGAGTCTTGCGGCCATGGCCTGGGCCTCGGCGAGAACCGCAACGGGGGCGCAGAGCCGGTTGAAGAAACCCCAGCGCTCGGCCTCCGCGCCATCCATGCTGCGGCCGGTATAGAGCAGTTCCGCCGCCCGGCCCTGGCCGACGATGCGCGGCAGCATGGCGCAGGCGCCCATGTCGCAGCCGGCCAGCCCGACCCGGACGAACAGGAAGGCGGTCTTGGCCTCGGCGGTGCCGAACCGCAGATCCGACGCCATGGCCAGGATCGCCCCGGCGCCGGCGCAGATGCCGTCGATGGCGGCGACGATCGGCTGCGGGCAGGCCCGCATTGCCTTCACCAGATCGCCGGTCATGCCAGTGAAGTCGAGCATCTCGGGAGGGGTCATCCGGGTCAGCGGGCCGATGATCTCATGCACGTCGCCGCCGGAGCAGAAATTGCCGCCGGCTCCGGTGATCACCACCGCCTTGACGGGCCCGTCGCCGTCCAGGGCCCGGAATAGATCGCGCAGCTCGGCATAGGACTCGAAAGTGAGGGGGTTCTTCTTCTCCGGCCGATTGAGAGTGATGGTGGCGACCTTGCGGTCAACCGACCAGCCGAAATGCTTTGCCTGATATCCGGCCATGCTCATGCCGCCGACCGTCCCGTGCTGCCGGCGCGGGCCGATTGCTTGGCCTTGCCCAGCGCTTCCATCAGCGCCGCGACGTCGCCCTTGTCGAGGCCGGCGAACATCTTCGCAATCCATCCTTCGTGGGCATGGGCCATGCGATGGAAGGATTCGCGGCCGGATGCGGTCAGGGTCAGGGTCTGGGTCCGGCGGTCGCCACGGCCGCGGGCCCGGCGCACCATGCCGAAGGATTCCAGCCGGTCGGCGATGCCGGTGACGTTGCCGTTGGTGACCATCATGCGCCGGCTCAACTCGCCCATGGACAGCCCGTCGGGCGCCTTGTCGAGCTGCGCCAGAAGGTCGAATTGCGGCAGGGTGATCAGGAAGTGGCGACGCAGCTTGGTCCTGATTTCAGCCTCGATCAGATTGGTGCAGGTCAGCAACCGTAGCCACAGCCGGAGTTCCGGTTTGCGGCCTGACGCGGTCACCTCATGATCGACGGGAGAGGGATCCGCCGGAAGGCCCATTGGCTGCCGGTCGTCCATCACATGATCTCGCCGCCAGCAATGGCGATGGCCTGGCCGGTGATACCGTCGGAGGCCGGATCGCACAGCCAGCAAACCGCGTTGGCGACCTCGTCAGGACGGGTCAGGCGGCCCTGCGGGTTGAACTTGGTCAGCTCCGCCAGCGCCTCGTCCTCGCTGCGGCCGGTCTTCGAGCGGATGGTTTCGAGCGCCTGGCCGACCATGTCGGTATCCGTATAGCCGGGGCAGACGGCATTCACCGTGACGCCGCTCTTCGCCATCTCCATGGCCAGCGCCCGGGTCATCCCGACGACCCCATGCTTCGCCGCGCAATAGGCGGCGGTGTAGGCATATCCGCGCAGCCCGGCGACGCTGGCGATATTCACGATCCGGCCCCAGGCGCGATCCAGCATGCCCGGCGCCACCGCCTTGGTGCAGTGGAAGACGCCGGTCAGATTGACCGACACGATGCGGTGCCAGTGTTCCGCATCCATCTTGCGAAACGGCGCGCTGGCCGCGATGCCGGCATTGTTGACCAGGATATCGACCGGACCCAGCGCCGTCGCCGCCTCGGCAAAAGCCCGTTCCAGGGCGGCCGGGTCGGTCACATCGGCTATGGCGGTATGGGTGTCGGAGGAGAGCGTCGCCGCTATCGCCTCCAGCGCCGCGGCATTCCGACCGTTCAGCGTGATCTTCGCGCCCTGCGCGGCGAGGCTGCGGGCGATGGCCGCGCCGATGCCGCGCCCGGCGCCGGTCACAAGGGCATGCCTGCCGGCCAAATTCATCGGGGCCAATTTCATCGGGGCGATGTCCGAAACGGCGTCGCCGCCATCGGGTCCGGAAGCTGTCAATCGTCACCCCAAGCGGTTGCCGGCGATATCGGCGGGGAATTGTTTGAAGCTTAAAACGATTTCCGAACGATGGGCAAGGGATAGTTGCCGATCCGGCTCCGGTGACTCGTTACCGCGATCGCCGCCGTGGCAGCTGCGTGACAGCAGTATCGGAAAACCGTGTCCAAGACCCGGCCGGTTAATCTAACATATGAAGCAAGCCGACCAGAGGCGGGTCCTAATCGGGCTTTGGGCCGATTTAACGGTTCCTTGACGGAAAGCGGAAAAAATTGTTGGTTTGCACTGCCTTACTGAGGATGCCGAATGGCACAGGTCATCAAGCGTAGTTTCCGCCGCGATTTTCGCCGCGATTACCCGTCCCTGTCGGTGCTGGTGGGCGACGATATCGTCCATACGCGTGACTGGTCGCTTGGTGGCTTCGCTATCTATGACATGCACCGGCTGTCGGTGCCGTGCACCATCGATGACGTATTGTGCGGCACGATCGGACCGTCGACCGAGTCGCCGATCCATGAATTCACCGCGACCGTGGTCCGCATGGATCCGGGGAGCAACATGCTGGCCTGCAAATTCATCGATATGTCGAGCGAGTGCTTCAATTTCCTCGAAAAGCAGCTCCGTCGTCCGGCGGGGGCGCAGGACAAAGAGCAGTCCGCCGGCGGCCAGGGCTGACGGTCTGAAGTCTCGGGTCTTGCGGGTGGCTACGCGCCCGATTCGTTGAATTGCTGCATTGGCTAGGCCGGTGCTGGCCTAATCCATCTCGCGGCGCAACTCACCTCAATACGGGCTGTCGACGTCGCCGAGTTCCACATAGACGGTCTTGAGCTGAGTGTAATGCTCCAGGGCGGCGAGTCCGTTTTCGCGGCCGATGCCGGATTGCTTGTAGCCGCCGAAGGGGATCTCCACCGGCGTGATGTTGTAGTTGTTGATCCAGCAGGTACCGGCCTCAAGCCGTGACACCACCCGATGGCCGCGGGCCAAATCGCGGGTGAAGACGCCGGCGGCCAATCCGTAGGGCGTATCGTTGGCGCGGGCGATCACCTCGTCCTCGCCTTCGAAGGTCATCACCGCCATCACCGGGCCGAAGATCTCCTCCCGCGCCAGCACCATGTCGTCCCGGCATCCGTCGAACACCGCCGGGTTCAGGAAATAGCCATCCTTCAGGGCCGGGTCGCCGGGGACCGTGCCGCCGCACAGCAGCTTGGCGCCCTCGGCCTGGCCGGCCTCGATGAAGCCCAGCACCTTGTCGCGGTGGTCGGCGCTGATCAGGGCGCCGATATCGGTCTTCGGGTCCTGCGGGTCGCCGATGGTCATCTTGCCCACCCGGGCCAGCAGCCGCTCCAGGAACGCATCCTTGATCGTGCTGGCGACGAAGACCCGGGTGCCATTCGAGCAGACTTCACCCTGGGTGTAGAAATTGGCCAGCAGGGCGGCGGAGACGGCGTTGTCCAGATCGCAATCGTCGAACAGGATCAATGGCGATTTGCCGCCCAGCTCCATGGTGACGTGTTTCAGGGTTTCCGCTGCGCTCGCCATTACCCGCCGGCCGGTTGGCACCGAGCCGGTCAGCGACACCTTGGCCACATCCGGATGGCCGCTCAGCGCCTGTCCGGTCGGCCCGGAGCCGTGGACCACGTTGAAGGCGCCCGGCGGCACGCCGGCATCGGTGTAGATCTGCGCCAGCGCCATGGTGGTCAGCGGCGTCAGCTCCGACGGCTTGAACACCATGGTGTTGCCGCAGGCCAGCGCCGGGCCGGACTTCCACGAGGCGATCTGCAGCGGGTAGTTCCAGGCGCCGATGCCGGCACAGACCCCCAGCGGCTCGCGCCTTGTGTAGGCGAGGGCATTCGGCAGGTCGATATGGTCGCCATGCAGGCTGGCCGCCAGCCCGGCGAAGAACTCGATGGCGTCGGCGCCCGAATCCACATCCACCACCATGGCCTCGGCGATCGGCTTGCCGGTGTCGAGTACCTCGAGCAGTGCCAACTCCTCGCGCCGCTCGCGCATCAACGCCGCCGCCCGGTTCAGGATCCGCCCGCGCTCGGCCCCGGACATGGCCGACCAAACGGCGAAGGCATCGCTGGCAGCCAAGACGGCCCGATCCACATCGGTCTCGCCGGCCACCTGCACCTCGCACAGCACCTTGCCGGTGGCCGGATTGATGGTCGGAAAGGTCTGGCCGGAATGGGCGTCGACGGCTGAGCCGCCGATATAGAGTTTTTGGGTGTCGAGCGTATCCATTGGAGAGTCGTACAGGCCCGCCCCCCGGCCTGTCGAGGCCCCTTGCGACGTCGGTGCGGAACCGGCTCGCGGCCCCGGGATTATCGCCTGCCCAGGGTCCGCAATTGGATCGTCGCCGGGCTGGCCAAATCCCGGTATTCGGCAAGGCGGCCGAATGGGTCCAGGACCAGGATGCCGCCGCGCCGGCTGGAATCTGGGCAAATGGTAAGCGACCTTCGGCTTCCGCGTTGGATCCGGCCGGAAAACACGACTTCGCCGCAGGTCAGGTCGTAGACGCAGATTTGGGACAGATCGCTGTCGGTCGGGTTCGCCAGATATACCCGAACCAGCGCACGGCGGACCGATGGATCCCGCTGCGGCGACACCGCCGAACCGTTCCAGCATGTCTCGTTGAGCACATCCAGGAATGGCCTGGAATACCCCCCGGTCTGGGCGAAGCCGGGGTCCGCGGCGGCGATGCCGAGCAATACGGCACCAAGGGATACCACCCGGAACACGTGTCGCATTGCCATGGTCAGGACCCGCTGTCGCCGATGGAACTCTGTTGAAAATCCCGCCAATTACGCACACCGCCAATGACCTAGGTCAACGCTCCCGCGGTGTTGCATGCGCTTACGGTTGACCGTCCCCGGCCGCGCGCCCTATGACCGGGCGCCGATTTGTTTTCCGACAGTTATCTTGAGCACCGGGAGGGGCGGTTGGCCGACAAGGGTTACGACTACATCATCGTCGGCGCCGGCTCGGCCGGTTGCGTGCTGGCGAACCGGCTGTCGGCCGATCCGGATGTGCGGGTTCTGGTGCTGGAGGCGGGGCCTCGGGACCGGACCTGGAAGATCCATATGCCGGCGGCGCTGACCTACAATCTCTGCGACGACCGCTACAACTGGTTCTATCACACCGAGCCCCAGGCCCATATGGACGGCCGGCGGATGTATTGGCCGCGTGGCCGGGTGCTGGGCGGGTCCTCCTCGCTGAACGCCATGGTCTATGTGCGCGGCCATGCGCTGGATTACGACCGCTGGGCGGCCGATCCGGCTCTGGCGAAATGGTCCTACGCCCATGTGCTGCCCTATTTCCGCAAGGCCGAGACCAGGGCTAAAGGCGCGGATGCCTATCGCGGCGGCGACGGGCCGCTGCATGTCTCCACCGGCCGCCCAAGCAATCCGCTCTTCGAAGCCTTCATCGAGGCCGGCATCCAGGCAGGGTATCCGGCGACCGAGGACATGAACGGCTTCCAGCAGGAAGGTTTCGGCTGGATGGACATGACCATTCACAAGGGCCGGCGATGGAGCGCGGCCCAAGCCTATCTGAGGCCGGCGATGGCGCGGCCGAACCTGACCGTCGCCGTCAAGGCGTTGACCACAAAGGTGCTGTTCGACGGCACGAGGGCCATCGGCGTTGAGTATCGCCAGGGTCGCAAGACCGTGCGCGCCATGGCCGAGCGCGAGGTCATCCTGTCCGGCGGCGCGATCAACTCGCCGCAGCTTTTGATGCTGTCGGGCGTCGGGCCGGGCGACCATCTTCGCGACCATAAGATCCCGGTGGTGGCCGATCTGGCCGGCGTCGGGCAGAACCTGCAGGACCACTTGGAGCTCTACATTCAACAGATCTGCACTCAGCCGATCACCCTGTACG
The DNA here is from genome assembly GCA_965237625.1 of Inquilinaceae bacterium. Lineage (GTDB taxonomy): Bacteria > Pseudomonadota > Alphaproteobacteria > DSM-16000 > Inquilinaceae > JABDIP01. Next base: position 49,654 of record CBDEGD010000012.1, on the reverse strand, counting down.
GCGTGCAGCGCGGGTTGCCGATGATCCTGACCGGGCTGCAATGGTTCCTGTCGCGGACCGGCGCGGCGGCATCGGCGCATTTGGAGGCTGGTGGATTCATCCGCCGGAACGACGATGTCGCCCACCCGGATCTGCAATATCATTTCCTGCCATCCCAGGTGATCGACCATGGCCGGATAAGGCCCGAACTGCATGCCTACCAGGCCCATGTCGGGCCGATGCGGCCGACCAGCACCGGCCACCTGGCGCTGCTCTCCGCCGACCCGACCGAGCATCCGTTGATCGAGCCAAATTATTTGGCCACGGAAGGCGACCGGGAGGAGATGCGGGATGCCGTGAAGCTGACCCGGGAGATCTTCGCGCAGAAGGCTTTCGACCCGTTTCGCGGCGCGGAGTTCGCGCCCGGACCCGACGTGCGCAGCGATGCCGAGATCGATGCCTTCGTGCGCGCCAAGGCCGACAGCGCCTATCACCCCTCCTGCACCTGCAAGATGGGTTCCGACCCGATGGCGGTGGTCGATGGCGAGGCACAGGTGCACGGGCTGGAGGCGCTGCGTGTGGTCGACGCCTCGATCATGCCGAGCATGGTCAGCGGCAACCTCAACGCCCCGACGATCATGATGGCCGAGAAGGCCGCCGATATGATCCTTGGAAACCCGCCATTGGATCCATCCAACGCGCCGGTCTGCCAACCGCGGTAGCGCGAGCTCGGACCGACAATTGCAATTATCGGCCCATTAATCCCTTCGCCGGATAGTGAGGAGTCCTGACGATTGGGAATTGACTGCCATGCGCGTTCCGATTTCCGCGGAAGAAGCGGTTCGCCTGTCGGCGCTTGAAAAACTCGACCTGTTGGATACGCCGGCCGACGCGGCGTTCGATCGGATCGTCCGGCTCGCCAGTCAGGTGCTGGAGATGCCGATTGCGCTCGTATCGCTGGTCGACACTGACCGGCAATGGTTCAAGTCCCGACACGGGCTGGATGCGGAAGAGACGCCGCGTGACGTCGCTTTCTGCGCCCACGCCATCAGGGACGACGGGCTTCTGATCGTCCCGGACGCGCAAACCGATCCTCGTTTCGCGGACAATCCGCTGGTTTGCGGCGATCCCAATATCCGCTTCTATGCCGGCGCGCCGCTGACCGCCTCCTGTGGGGCGAAGCTGGGAACCCTTTGCGTCATTGACCGATCGCCTCGTCAGTTGAATAGCCAGCAAGAACAAGTCCTGCGCGACCTGGCCGATATCGTGGTGGACCAGATCGAGTTGCGGCGTCTCGCATCCACCGATCCGCTGACCGGCGCCTTCAGCCGGCGTCATATTCTCGAAATGGCGGAACGGGAAGCGCGACGGTCGCGGCGATACGGATTTCCGGTGTCGATCGCGCTGCTCGACATCGATGAATTCAAGAACGTCAACGACCGATGTGGGCATGCGATCGGCGATGCCGTGCTGAAGGCGCTGACCGATTGCTGCCAGGGGTCCGACCGCGAACAGGATTTGTTTGGGCGGTTCGGCGGCGACGAGTTCCTGATGGTGATGCCTCATACCGATGGAACTGCGGCGGCGGAATTTCTGGAACGCATTCGCCACACGGTCGAGGCCGGGCTGATCCCCATGGCGAGTAAGAAACTGGCATTCACAGTCAGTGTCGGGGTGTGCGAGGTCGGTGCTTCCGATGATATCGCGACCGCTATAGAGCGGGCAGATCAGGCTCTCCATGCCGCCAAGGAGAAAGGCCGGAACCGTGTAACGCTTGGTCAGGCCGCCTGACGCGACCGGTTCCGCATCCCGGCTGTAGCCGGAAAACAGTTTCCTAAGCGACCGACGCCAAAGCGGCTGTGTATCGCGGATTCTGCCATGGTCGGCCGAACCGCCGAGTCTTCACCCTTTTTTCTCTGGGGCGGTTACCGATAGGATGGCGCCTGATGGGCGCGGCAATCCGGGTCGCGACCGAAGGCGGTACGATAAACCGCCGACATTCAACGGAGGAATAGGGATGTTCTGTTCTCGATGCTTGCGATCGGGCGGCCTAGCGGCGGCGGTCGTCTTATTGGCAACCCAAGCTCAGGCGGCCGATCCGCAGAGTTGTCGCGAGGTTCGGTTTTCCGATGTCGGCTGGACCGATATCACCGCAACGACAGCGGCGACCTCTGTGGTGCTGGAGGCTCTGGGATACGAGCCCGATACAACTATCCTGTCGGTGCCCGTCACCTACGCCAGCATGAAGAACCAGGATATCGACGTTTTCCTGGGCAATTGGATGCCGACCATGGAGGGCGATGTCCGGCCCTATCTGGATGATGGCACTGTGGAGTCGATCGGCGCCAATCTCGAAGGCGCGAAATACACATTGGCGGTGCCGAAATACGTCGCCGATGGCGGACTGACCGATTTCGCCGATATTGCCAAATTCGCTGATCAACTGGATGGTGAGATCTACGGCATCGAGCCAGGAAACGACGGCAACCGTTTGATCCAACAGATGATTTCAGACAACGCCTTTGACTTGAAGGATTTCGAGATCGTCGAATCCTCCGAGCAGGGCATGCTGTCGCAGGTGGCGCGGTCGGAGCGGCGCGACGATTGGATCGTCTTCCTGGGCTGGGAGCCGCATCCGATGAACGCCAATTTCGAGATGGTCTATCTGACCGGCGGCGATGACTGGTTCGGCCCCAACCTGGGCGGCGCCACGGTCTTCACCAACATCCGCGCCGGTTATCTGGGCGAATGCCCGAATGTCGGCGCGCTGTTGAACAATCTCGTGTTCTCGCTGGCCATGGAGAACGAGATCATGGGCGTGATTCTGAACGATGGTGAGGAACCAGCCGATGCCGCGGCCGGTTGGTTGAAGGCCAATCCGGGCGCCCTGGACGGTTGGTTGGGCGGCGTGAACACCTTCGATGGCGGCAACGGGCTGGCGGCGGTCAAGACGGCGCTGGGGCTTTAGACGATCCCGATCGGGTTCCGAGGCCGGCGCTGCGCCGGTTTCGGTCCTGGATTTGGTGAAATCCCGTCCGGATGATCGACGACCCCTGGTTCTATGCCGTCGCAGCGCCTGCGGTGTTGATAGCCGGTATTTCCAAGGGCGGGTTCGGTGGCGGGGTCGGTCTCGTCGTCGTGCCGCTGATGGCGCTGGTGATTTCCCCGATTCAGGCCGCCGGTATCATGCTGCCGATCCTGTGCATGATGGATCTGTTCGGGGTGTGGAATTATCGCGGCCGGTGGGACGCGCGAAATCTGCGTATTCTGCTGCCGGCCGCGCTGCTCGGCATTGCCATCGGAACCGCCACCTTCCGCACGCTGAACGGCGACATGATCCGGCTGATGCTGGGGCTTTTGGCGCTTGCCTTCGTCGGCCATCATCTGCTGCGCCGGGATGACGCGGAGCAGGGAGAGAGACGGCCGCCGGACATTCTGCGCGGCGGGTTCTGGGGCACGGTCGCGGGCTTTACGACCTTCGTCGCCCATGCCGGAGGGCCGCCAATATCGATCTACCTTTTGCCGCAGCGCATGGACCGCACCTTGTTCGTCGGCACGGCGACCGTTTTCTATATCTCCGTGAATTACGTGAAGCTGATCCCCTATGGCTGGCTGGGCCAGCTCAATGCGGTCAACGTCGCCACATCCTTCGCCTTGGCGCCGCTGGTGCCACTGGGCATGTGGCTCGGCTTCATGTTGCACCGGCGGGTGTCGGATCGGCTGTTCTACCGTGTCTGCTATGGCCTGCTCACCGCGACGGGCGGCAAGCTGCTCTATGACGGGCTTGTCGGGACGCTCGGATGACGGGTGCGGCCAGTGGCAAAGGGGTGCCTACGGCCTAGAGCACCTTGCCTTCGAAGGGATGACGGCCATCCCGGTCCTCGATTTCGACGACCCAAAGATCAGGGTCGCGCTCAATCGCTCGCGCGATGTAGGCGTCGGCGTCCGCTTCGCTGGAAAGCTGGCCGTCGAGGGCCGGAAGCCAGCCGAGGCGGCCATCCATGTCGCGGGTCTGGGTCAGCACCCGGCAGCCATGTTCGAGCTGGTTGATTTTCAACAGCACCATGCCGCCGGTCGCCTCGCCCTTGCGGGCCACCGTCACCGGGATCCCATCGGCGAAACAGCGCCGGAGATGGGCCTTGACCCACATATCTGTTGGCAGGCGTTCGTCGCTCATGACCGGTATCCGATTTGCAGGCGGTCGAGCGGGTTCTCGAATCGCCGTGGCTGGCAAGGGATGCTAGAGCGATTCAGCTTTTGATGCTCCCAAACCCGGCATCGGAACCATTGCGCTAGCGCGGCCAGTCTACGATGCGGTCTTCCAGCGCTTCCTCATCGACCTCCGACTCCGGCAGGATGCGATTGCGAACCGACATCCCTGCCAGATGCACCGTCTCCGGATCGCCGGACACCAGAGGGTGCCACCAATACAGATCTTTCCCATTGGCAATAAGACGGTAGGCGCAGGTCGACGGCATCCATCCGAGCGCATCGATATTGTCCGAAGTCAGCGTTACGCAATCCGGAACCTCTTTCTGCCGGTCGGCATAGCGGCTGCAGCGGCAGGTGTCGTGGTCCAGAAGCCTGCAGGCCACATCGGTGTACTCGGTGGAGCCGTCGGCGACGTCCTGCAGCTTGATCAGGCAACATTTCGCGCAGCCATCGCACAGCGACTCCCACTCATCGCGGGTCATTTCGGAAAGGGTCTTGCGTTGCCAGAAAGGGTGGTCCCGATCATCGCTCATCGAGGGTCTCCACCGTGTGTTCGAAGTACCGGCGAAATCCACTTCAGGTGCTTCAAACCCTTGGTATTTCAACGATTGTTAAGGGGAAATTTATCATTGCCGTCTACGAATTAATAGAGAGTGGTGGCACCCAAATCGAGCGCCGCTATTTCTTCGCGTTTTCAAAATCGCGACCGAGTATAGCGCGCCAATGTCGATAATCGCTGTTATAGACGACCGCGGAACCAACCGCAAAGTCCTGGCCCGGCTCGCGTCGTCGCTGGAAGAAAACGCTATCGTCAAGGCGTTCGCCGATCCGCGCGATGCGCTGGCGTGGTCGAAGACCAACATTCCGGACCTCGTCGTCACCGATTTCAAGATGCCCGAAATGGACGGCGCGGACTTCATCCGGAAGTTCCGGGAAATCCCGAACTGCGCCGAAATTCCAGTCATGGTGGTGACCGCCTATGAAGATCGCAGCTTCCGATACGCGGCGCTCGACGCCGGCGCCACGGACTTCCTGCTGACCCCGGTCGACCACCACGAATTCCGCGCCCGGTCGCGCAATCTGCTGACCCTGCGCCAACATCAGAAGCTGGTGAACGAGCGCGCCATCACCCTGGAGCGCCGCATCGAGCGGGAGACCGACCAGCATGAGCGCGCGCTCAGGGAGAGCCACAAGCGCCTGCTGCGGGTGATCGACGCGGTGCCGGCGATGATCAGCGCCACCACCTCGACCGGCCGCTACGCCTTCATCAACTCGTATCAGGCCAATCTGTTCGGCGTCGGCCCCGACGAGGCCTCCGGCAAGACCGCCGTGGAATTGCTGGACAACGACTATTCGCGCAACGCGTTGACTTTGGATCTTGAGATCTTCGAGGCCGGTGACGCGCCGCCCAGCTTTGAGGAGATGTTCATCACCTCGAAGGGCGTTCAACGCATCTTCCTGACCACGAAATCGCCGGTGCGCAACGATCTCGGCCGTATTACCCATGTGGTCACCGTGTCCCTGGACATCACCGACCGCAAAGAGGCCGAGGCCGCGCTGATCGAGGCGAAAGAGGCGGCCGAGTTGGCGAACCGGACCAAATCCGAGTTCCTGGCCAATATGAGCCATGAGCTGCGCACGCCGCTCAACGCGATTGTCGGCTTTGCCCAGGTCATCAAGGCCGAGGTGTTCGGCCCGGTGGGCACCGAGAAGTATCTGGAATACTGCCGCGACATCGAGACCAGCGGCGCCCTGCTGTGCCAGATCATCGAGGACATTCTGGACGTTTCGAAGATCGAGGCCGGGACGATCCCGCTGAACGAGGATTCGGTAAACGTCGCAAGCCTTATCGATGATGTGCGCCGGCTGGCGGCCGAGCGGGCCAAGATGGCCGACATTCAGGTTCACACCAAAGTCGCAGATCCGGATGCCTGCGTCTGGGCGGACCCGTCGAAGCTGAAGCAAATCCTGCTGAACCTGCTGACCAACGCCATCAAGTTCACCGGCGCCGGCGGCCGCGTGACGATCAGCGCCAAAGCCACCGCCAGCGGCTTCGCATTGATCGTCGATGACACCGGGATTGGCATGAACGACGAAGAGATCAAGATCGCCGTCACCCGGTTCGGGCGCGTCGAGGGCCCGATTGCCGCGAGCCAGCCGGGAACCGGTCTTGGGCTGACCCTGGCAATCGATTTGACGGCGCTGCATGGCGGTACGGTGACCATCGACAGCAAGAAAGGGGCCGGCACCAAGGTGACCGTCTCCCTGCCTGCCGAGCGGGTGGTATCGCCGATGCGAAAAAGAAAAAAAGCCTCCGGCTGAAATCCGGAAGCCGGGAGTAGGGCAGGGGAATGGGCTCGATCTGGAAGATTCTCCAGGCTATCAATACGACGGTAACCGGCCTGGATGCCGGCGATCAGGAAGATGGCGGCTCGGGCGACCAGCCGGCCAAGGTCGATCGCAAATCCAAGATCGTCGCGGCAGCAATCGCGACGGTGGCCACGGCAACCGTCGGGACCAGCGCCGCCGTCTTGTTCGTGTCCGGAGTTTGGTCTGCCAATCCGGCGCTGACGTCCGCCTTCCTGGCCCTGATGTTCATGTTGCCGTTTGCGGCCGGAATGCTCAGTATTCCGCGGTTCGCGCGATGCTGCGAGAACTTCCGGGAGCGATTGGATTCCGAGCATGAGCAGATCATGGTCAGGGTGTTCCTGCTGTCGACGGTCATCGGCCTCCTCGGAATCAGCTATTGGACCCTGGAACAGGGCGAAGGGCTGGTTCGTGCACTGATCGCGATGTCCTGGGGTCATTGTATTGGCTGGATGCTGCTGATTCACGTCATTCGATGGCCGGGCCAATCGACCCCCCGCCGGATCATCGGCATCTTCGCCGATCAAATCATCCTCAGCTACGTGCTGCTGAGCGGAGGGGAGGTCGCCGCCGGGCTTTACCTGATCTATCTGTGGGTCACGTTCGGGAACGGCTTCCGCCATGGCGTGTTGTTCCTGATCATCGCCGCCATCGTCAGTGCGCTGGGGTTCGGGTTCGTCATCCTGCGAAGCGACTATTGGGCCGAACACCTCTATGCGGCGGGCGGATTGCTGGCGGCGCTGCTGGTGCTGCCGGCCTATGTTATGCCCTTGATCGACCGACTCAATCGGGCCCGGGCGCAAGCTGAGGAGGCCAATCGGTCCAAGGGCCGGTTCCTGGCGACCATGAGCCACGAGCTACGGACGCCATTGACCGCGATCATCGGTATGAGCGGTCTGATGAAATCGACGAAGATCAACGATGAGCAACGCAGTATGGTTGCCGCTGTCGACACGTCGGCCCAGTCGCTGCTGAGCCTGATCAACGAGATCCTGGATTTCTCCAAGATTGAGGCCGGCAAGCTCTCGCTGCATACGGACGCCTTTGATCTGCATGACGTGGTGGCACGCATCTGGACCATGCTGCATGGCCAGGCCGAGCAGAAGGGCCTGCGGCTCAGAGTGACAATGGATCCAACGGTTTGCCCGTATCTCCGTGGCGATGCCAAGCGTATGGGGCAGATCCTGATCAATCTGATCGGCAATGCCATCAAGTTCACCGAGAATGGCGAGGTCGAACTGTCGGTTCAGGTCCAGGGCGCCTATAGCGGCGAGATGCTGATCCGCTTTGAAGTCTCCGACACCGGCATCGGTATCTCGCCGGATAAGCAGGGCTCGGTGTTCGAAGGCTTTACCCAGGCCGATGACACGATCGGCCGGCGCTATGGCGGCACCGGGCTCGGACTGGCGATTTCCAAGCAGCTGGTCGAGATGATGGGCGGGCGAATCGGTGTCCGGAGCACGCCGAATGAAGGCAGCACCTTCTGGCTGACCGTCCCGTTCGAAATGGCCGACGAGAAGAAGGGGCCGATCGAAACCCGAGGCGCGTCGGTCATGCTGATCTGCTCCGATCCCACCGCCACGGATCGATTGTTCCTGAAGATGGCGAGTTGGCTGGTCGAGCCGGTCATCGTCGAGCACATGGAGACTCTGCGCAGCATCCTCAGCGATGACGGTGCCCTGGGCAGCACCATCGTGGTCGTCAACGACCGCGCCTCCGATCCGCTGGTCTCGTCGTTTCTCGAAATCATTCGCAGCCGGCGCCTTGAGTCGCAGCCGGCGGTTATCGAGGTGCTGGCGGGCGAGCCCGAGGAGGGGCCGCTGTCGGCGCGCGAATGGCCGGTCAGCATCGCCTTGGTGGCAACCGACGAAGAACTCGGATTACGCAATGCCCTGCATGCCGCCCTGGCGATCAAGGCGCCCTGGTCGACACCGGGAGAATTTACCGGCGGCGGGGTCGCCAACCAGGGGGCTGCAGGCCGGATCCGGCGGCAGCGAATTCTGCTGGCGGAGGATAACAGTACCAACCGGATGGTGATCACCAGGGTCCTTGAGAATGGCGGCCATCAGGTGGTTCCGGCCGCCGATGGCGACGAGGCGCTGGAGCTTCTGGCCAGTGGCGACTTCGATATGGCCCTCATGGACCTGAACATGCCGGGCACCAGCGGACTTGATGTGGTCCGTATCCACCGGATGTCGGAAAACGATGGGACCCACCCTGCCGATTATCGCGTTGACCGCGGACGCCACCGAGCAGGCGCGGACCGATTGCACGAATGCCGGTATGGACGACTATCTGACCAAGCCGGTGGAACCGGAGCAGCTGTTTGCCATGATCGCCCAAATGGCCTCGACAGACACCGCCGAACCGGAAGCCGCCGAGGCGGAAGAGCCGGCATCCGACGAGATCGTCACGCCGATTTCCCAGCACCCCAGATATCAGACAGTGATTGAGCCGGTGGTGGATCGCGGCGCGCTGGAGGCCCTTCGCACCCTCGACACCGATGGGTCGTTTTTCGTCGAGGTGCTGACGGAATTCATGACCGATTCAGAGTCGATACTCGACGATCTGGCGGAAGCCAGCGACCGCCGGGATGCTGTCGCCTTCAAGGATGCGGCTCATTCCCTCCGCAGCAGTGCCAACCACGTTGGCGCGTCACGCATCGTCAAGATGCTGATGGAATTGCGCAATGCCCGTGCCGATGAGCTCGGTGAGGCTGGTAAGCCGATCATCCGGCAATTGAAGTCCGAGTTCGCGCAGGTCCGAACGGAATTGGAGCGCGAACTCGGAAAACAGCAGGTGTCTCGCTCCGGCAGATGAACGCTTTCCGCCGGATCGGCTCAATCCGTGCCGATCTTGACGCCCGCCGCACCCCGCGACCGACGTCGGTCCTGGGCAGCGACGAGGCGCTCCATCTTGCGCAGATCCTGTTCCGACAGTGAGAGCGCCGTATCCACCCAGATATCGGCCACTCCACGCATCTCAGCCATCGTAAGCGGATGAAAGAACTGTCGTGATTTGATCACGGCGCGAAAGGCGTTGTGACGTTTGGCATTCTTGGCGACGTACCGGTGGAATGCCTCCTCCGCCTTGCCGTCATCGGCGAGCACATCGACGACCCCGAGCTCATAAAGCTCTTCTCCGGTGTAGATGCGACCGCTCATGATCATGCGCTGGGCGATCGCCGGGGTGGTTCGCCGGGCCAGGAAGCTGAAAGCGCCCATACCGGGGAACAAGCTGAAAAGCGTCTCGGGCAAGCCGAATCGGGCGCTCTTCTCGGCCACGATCAGGTTGCTCGACAAGGCAGCCTCGAAGCCGCCGCCGAGAGCGTCGCCGCGCACTAAAGCGACGGTGATGATCGGGAGGTTCAGGCTGACCCAGTTGGAGAGACCCTCCTGGATCACCTTGTAGGCATACTCACTCAGGCCGGCGCGATCCTGCCGGCGGATCAGTTCCGCGAACAGTTTCAGATCTCCGCCCAGATTCCAGATTCCGGAGGTGCGGGAGGCCCAGACCACATACTTCAACGGCAGAAGGGGTGCATCATGGACGTTGGCGGCGCTGACCAGCGCCTGTTGCAGTCGACCAACGTCTCGAAGCAGACCGCGGGTAAAGCTTGGCCTCTCGTTGAAGTTGAACCAGAACCAGCAAATGCCGCGGTCATGGTCCAATTCGACCTCGGCCTCTTCGAACCGTTCTATCCCTATACGGGATTCGATTTCGGCCCGCCAGTCGTGTTCCCGATTTCCAGACTCGCCTCTCGACTTTGGCGCGCGGCCAACTCCCAGGTCTTCTTGGCCGAAGGTATCGTGTGCCGCCCTGCGGCGAGCCAGCAACGACACCGTCTCGACGTTTTGATCCATTGTTTAGCGCTCCACTATCTGCAGTTCCAATCCGGTACGGACCAGCGCCCCATGCACATCTTGTGATTGAATGACAACCAGGGCTTTTGTTATGCCAGGTTGTATCTTAGGATCGTCTGTTGTCTTCGAAAGTTGTGGTAACGAGTTGTTAAGCTTAAGCTTATCCGAGAGTCCTTAGAAAGCGAAGCCATTTCGAACATTTCCCGTTATCGGCCTTTTTCGATTTTCTGACAGTTGACTAGAAGTTGACTGGCATCGCCGATCGCCAAGTCTGACGTAGGAAACCTTATAACAACACTTCGTCCTTCTACAGCAAAAATTACCGGCGTTAAGAGAAAAATACCGACAATGTGAATTAATATTTATCTTTGGTTGTGCCCAGAGATCCGAAGTAATCAAAAACTGATAGAATGTGCTGATACATACGATTGTATGTATGTGAATTCTGCTGATAATCTTGCCAAACAAGCATTCTTTTCTTACCCTGCGAAATTGTAAAATGTCTGGTCCGTGCAGGCGGAGTGGGTTCGAAAACCAGACATGCCGTCGGGACCGTTTGCCGCAACCTGGGAATTTGTTAAGAGAAATCGTCAATTAGAGGGGTCTAGCGGGTATCGCTTAGATGCCTTATCGTATTCAACTGTTGGATGAAGAAACCCTGTCAGGCAGAAGGGAAAGCCTACCATGGAGCAGATATCGCGGCGTGCTATCCAGGAAGAGCTCGCGCAGTTCGTTCGACCGAATACGGCTCACGGTGTTTTCCTGTTCGCGCTGGATATGGGTACTTATATCGCCGCGGTCGCCGGCGTCCTGTTCCTTCCGGATTTGTGGATGAAGATCCTGTGTTCGGTGTTGGCCGGCACGAAGATCTCAAACCTTTCCACCCTGGCCCATGACGCGGCCCATGGCAGTCTGACGCGGTCCGCAAGTGTGAACCGGCTGATCGCGATATTGTCTTTCATGCCCGGCCTGCTCAGCTACCGGCTGTGGCTCTATGACCCACCACCAGCTTCACCATCCAAAGACCAACGGAGCCCATCGGGATTCGTTCACGCCCTACTCGCCGGAGGAGTTCCGGGAGTTGCCGAAATGGCGGCAGCTGGCCGAGCGTCTGTACCGATCTCCGACCCTGCTCGGGCTCGGTATCTACTACATCGTCGAGCGGTGGTGGCAGGTGAAGTTCTTTCCGCGGTCCAACATGCCCAGGCGCATTCACGCGTCGGCCTGGCGCCATTTCGCTTTCCTGAACGTCTATCTGGTGTCGTTTTTGGCGCTGCTGGCCTTTGCGCCGGCCTATTCGGACACCGGCACGGTTACGGCCCTGATGCTGGGATTCGCGGTGCCGTTCTTCGTGTTGGATGACGCTGATGTCAGTCACCCTCTACGTCCAGCATACCCATCCTCGGGTTCCGTGGTTCCGTGGCCGGGTAGATCGCAGCACGGTGGCGCCGCAGGAAGCGATTTCAGTGCATCTGAAGTTCCCAGCCCCGTTGTCCTGGTTCATGCACCACGTCTATGACCACGCGGCGCATCATATACATCCTGGCATTCCCTGCTACCTCCTGCCGGAGGCGCAGGCACGTCTGAATGGCTTGGTCGGCGACCGGGCGATCTCCGACACGTTCAGCCTGTCCTGGCTGTTCTCGGTGATGACTCGCTGCAAACTGTATGATTTCGAGAACCACCGTTGGACCGATTTCGAAGGGCGGCCGACAACCGGGAAGACTGTTGTGTTGCCGGACGAAGTCCTGGCGCCGACGGAAGTTCGCGAGGTGGAGCCGGGACTGGCACAGGCTTCCTGACAGCCGGCGCGCTTCACGACACTCCAGGGCGCCCGCATGGCGGGCGGCCGATTGCAAGAGATCGGTTTCCCTGGCGCCGATTGCGGCCCACAATTGGCTGCGGTTTGGCCTAGAGCCTGATCGGTCTACGCCGAGTCGGCATAGACCGTGAATCAGCCTCTAATTTGTTGAAATAGATCAAGATCACTTCAGATCGATTCGATCTGAAGTGATCTTGATCTAGCGTCAGCAAGCTTCGTTGCGAGGGGAAGCCCGTGGACGATCGGAGCGGCCTCGATATCGGGTCGATGAGGGCCCGTTTGATCGAAAAGCGTGTTGAGTTGCGGCACCTCGCTGAAGGGGCCGCCGATGCGCGCGAGCCCGTGGAGCTGGATCAGACACGGGTGGGCCGACTGTCGCGCATGGATGCCTTGCAGAACCAGGCGATGTCCCTGGAAACCGACCGGCGCCGCCAGGTGGAACTGCGTCGGATCGATGGCGCCTTGGCGCGCATCGACGAAGGTGAATTTGGCTACTGTGTCCAATGCGGGGAGCCGATCGCCGCGAAGCGGCTGGAATTCGATCCGACCGCGCCGAATTGCATCACCTGCGCCAGAGCAGGGGCCGGCACGTAAAAACAAAGAAAGGGCCCCGCCGGATAGGCGGGGCCATATTCGTATCGCTCGGCAATGAACCTCTCGCTGTGGGGCTCTTCACCGGTCCATTCGCTATTGCACGTCGGCGGCGACTCGCAGACTGACAATCTTGTCGGGATTGGCCGGCGGCTCGCCGCGCACGATCTTGTCGACAGCTTCCATCCCTTCGACGACCTGCGCCCAAACGGTGTATTGGCCGTTCAGGAAAGGCGCCTCTGCAAAGGTGATGAAGAATTGGCTGTCAGCGCTGTTCGGATCGCTGGTCCGGGCCATGCCCAGGGTGCCGCGGACGTATGGCTCGTCGCTGAACTCGGCCGGCAGCCGCTGTCCGGAGCCGCTGGTGCCGGTGCCGGTCGGATCTCCGGACTGGGCCATAAAGCCGTCGATCACCCGATGGAAGACGATGCCGTCATAGAAGCCTTCGCGGGCGAGCTCTTTGATGCGCGCTACGTGCTGCGGCGCCAAGTCGGGCCGCAGCTGAATCACGACACGGCCGTGCTCCAACTCCATGTAGAGCGTATTTTCGAGATTCTGCGCGCCGGCAGGTTGGTCGGAAACAGCCATGATAAGAACGAGGCTCCCAATAATGCTGAAAAGTCGATTCATCGACCACGGTTCCCTTCGACGATGGACGACATAGGGCGGCGGAAACGGCAGCATGCCGCCAATGCCACAGTGACGTACGGCCTGATTGGCGCACGATCCGAGGCTGTTTTAGGGGGCTGAAGCGGCCCTGTCACGGAAGTTCGTCGCGGCCGGTGGCCGGCGACCGCCGTCAGTGCGGGACGATTGCCGTCGCCGGGCGGCAGGGATCGTCCTCCACCCGATTTGCAAGGCGAGCGCCCGACGGACAGAAGCCGCGGCACCCTTGGCTTTACAGAGGCTTAACCCGCGCGCCGCGATACTGCCCGGGATGTCGCATTTCATCGATGCCGGGTAAGGGCAGGCCGTGGCGAACTGGTACGAATTGCTTGGCCGCAGGGACGTCGCCGGCGCTGTCATGGCGGTGGCGATGGCCTTCGTGGCGCGCCTGGCCCTCGGCTACGAATCCTTTCCGAATATCGACGATTTCGTCTACATCCCCCAGGCTCGCGCCTATTTCGACGCATCGCTCTATCCGACCGATCTGTTCGTACAGGGATCCATTCTTCACACCCCTGTCCTGGCGATTCTGGTCCGGTTTTTCGAAGCGACGGTCGGGATCGCCGGCGGCCTCTGGATTGCGACGATTTGCCTATCGGTCGCGACCGTACTCGGTATGCAAAGGCTTCTTCGCGGCATCGGAGCCGACGGCATCTTGCTGCCACTCGCGGTTCTGATCGTTGCCTGCGGCGCCCTCAGTGGCTTGGGTCGTGGCCAATATGGCGGGATCTTCGGCAGCGCCTTTCATATGCAATGGCTGGCGCTGTGCCTGTTGCTGTGGACCTATGAACGATTCGTCGGCCAACGGGCGATCGCCGCGGGCGTCCTGCTTGGGCTGACGGCGATCATGCATCCCATCGTCGGCGCGCACGGCGCCGCCGTGCTGTTCATTGCCACCTTCCTCTCGCCGGCGAACGGCTGGCGCCGGCTTATGGTGATGGCGGGAGTCAGCCTGCTGGTCAGTAGCCCGGCGATGGTGCCGCTTGTGTCAAGCCTGCTCCAAGCCGATACGGCGCAGGGCTTCGACGTCGTCGATCATGGCTACCTGTTCCGCACGCCCCATGAATTCGAACTGCGGCCGATGTCGGTGGTTTTGTTTGTCGCGATGGCCGGTTTGGGCTGGGCTGGGATGATCCTGCTCACCCGGCACCGCGGTGAGCCGGGCATTCGCTGCTTTGCCGGACTTCTGCTTGGACAATCGGTGTTGGCCGGGCTGGCGATCGCGGCCCACGGGCCCTGGGCCGCGGATGGCTGGATCGAACAGGTAGGCCTCATATACCGGATCGTACTCACCCGGACGACTCCACTGCTGCTGGCCTTAAGCGCGGTGGCGTTCACTGCGGCGGCGGAGCGCCATTTTCGGCGCGACAAAGGCGAGGCGCGATCGGTCCCGGCCCGGACTCTCTATTGGGTTTTCGCAGGCATCACGCTTTCCCTGGTGCTGATACAGGTGAACTGGCATCCGGCACTTGCGGTGGCCATGGTCCTGATGCTCGCCACCCTCTATGTCTGGCGGGATGCGACGGTGCGGTCGATGGCCATCGGCCTATGGGCGGTCGTCGGACTGACCAGCTTTGGCATTCACCTTTCGCAGCTGCAGGTCGAAGCGCCGATACCACCGCAGGAAGAGGAGCTGTACGCCTGGGTGCGAGAGAACACGCCGCCGGAGGCGCTGTTCATCGTGTCGCCGGGATTTCAGGCTTTCCGGCTCTACACCGAGCGCGGCGCCTATGTGGACTTCAAGACCTTTCCGGCATCCACCCTGCCGCTGATCCGGGAATGGCACCGCCGGCTCGAAGAGGTCGCCGCCCCGGACAAACTTGCCCACGACGCCAGCGGCTGGCCCGGAATTGTCGAGTGGGACCGGACCTATGCCAATAGAAATACGCCCGGCCGGATTGCCGAGCTCCTGGACGAGACCGGCTCCGACTATTTCATCTGGGATTCCGACGGCCTGGCCATGCCGCCATACACGACCGTCGAGCGCGTCGATGATCGCCGGCTGGTAACGGCATTTTCAAACCGGCAGTTCACGGTCTATCGGCTGAAGGAGGCCGGAAATGCCAGCGTCAACTGAACCGCT
Source organism: Inquilinaceae bacterium (assembly GCA_965237625.1). Taxonomy (GTDB): domain Bacteria; phylum Pseudomonadota; class Alphaproteobacteria; order DSM-16000; family Inquilinaceae; genus JABDIP01. The sequence goes on along the minus strand of CBDEGD010000012.1, from coordinate 34,071 downwards.
GAGGGCCAAACGGATCGATGCCCTGCGGTTCCTGGGTGCCGGGCTGACCGCCGCGGTGACGCTCTTGCCGCTGCTGGTGCTGTTGGTTCACCAAACCCTCAGGCCCTTCAGCACCGATATCGACTTCGTCGATGAGCCGGCCGGTTGGCCGGCCGCCGATCCGGCTGACCTGGCCGGTGAGACAAGCCCGGCAAGTTCGTTGCTGCGGCTCGGCTTCGCCGGCGACATCATGCAGCATCGGGCGCAGGCCCTGGGCGATTTCGAGGCGTCCTACGCGCCCGTCAGACCGCTCATCGAGAGCTTTGATCTTGCGGTCGGAAACCTCGAATTTCCGGTCGACCCGGAACAGCCTGTCGGGCCGCCGATACGGTCGGTTCAGTTCAACGGGTCCCTGGACCATGTGGATGCTCTTGTGTCGTCGGGTTTCGACGTTCTCAGCACATCCAACAACCACGCCTTCGACCTGGGAATCGAGGGCGTGACGGCAACACTGGAAGTGCTCGATGAGCATGGGCTGATTGCCGTCGGTACTGGCCATACCGGCGCGGCCGATACTCTGGAAACGGTCGAGATCGGCGGCCTGCGGATCGGTTTCGTCGCGTACTCCATGCCGCCGAATTCTTACAAGGATGCCGATGGCGAGATCGACTATTGGTCGCGCGACTGGCCGATCCATGAGTTGAATTTTGCCGATTGGAGCGCCGAGTTTCGGGCGGAGGGCACCGCCCTTTTCGCGGCTCATGCACGCCGATCCCGCGCGGAGTCGGTCGATTTGCTGGTCGCCTTGGTGCATTGGGGCAATGAATGGCACTTTCAGCCGAGCCCCGATCAGCGGCGGGCCGCACATGACATGATCGATGCCGGGTTCGATCTGGTGGTCGGCGGGCACAGCCATGTGCTGAACCCGCCCGAACTGTACCGGGGGCGGCTCATTGCCTATTCCCTGGGCAATTTCATATCCGACTTCGCTGAATTGGAAACCCGCACCGGCGCCGTACTCGAGGTCACAATTGGAATGACAGGTCCGGATGCGGTCGGGGTCGTGGACTTCGCCTATTATCCGGTTCTGACCACCCGCGACGGTCACGTGGTTGTCCCGCTGGGCAGGGAATTGACCGGCGAGCGGTCCGAGGCATGGCAACTTGCGCAACGCATCGTCGGCCCGGCCGTGACGCCTTTCGACAATGCCGCCGGTCGGATCTCGGCGGTCGATCATTCATCGATGGAGATCGTGCGGGCCGAACCATAGGCAGGGTCAGCCGATTCTTTTGGAGATTCCGGAAGAAGGCCATGGTCAGTTCCCGATCGATCGATTGGCACGGCCAAGAACGCTGCCGATCAGGAAGAATGACGCATCGCCCAGCAGGGTGACACCGCGGTAGCTGACCGCAAGCAATGTCGCATCCGACGATCCGATGACGTCGGATAGCGCTAGGATCAGAACCGCCTCGCGGACGCCGAGGCCGGCGGCGGCGCCGGGTGTCACATATCCTGCAAGCCAAGCGGCGGCAAGGGCAGGGACCAGCACCTGAAGCGTTTGAATGTCGGACGTGCCGCCGATGATCGCCGAAAGGCACCAAAGGATCGTCGCCGAAATTGTGAAGAAGGCGACATAGAGCAGGTATGTAGGCTGAAGGCCTGTCACGATGTCCATGGCGCTGCGATGTCGGATCGGGACATCCAGAATGCGTCCCATCCATTTGAAACCGCGCGATAAAACGAACGGCGACAGCGCCGCCAGAATTGCCAGAACGACGATGGCTGCCGATGACAGGCCGGCGCCGAACGGAAACCAGAACAGGACTCCGATCACCGCCAAACCGGCCGCCACGGATACCATCCCGGCGGCTTCCGTGAGCGCCGCCCATACCATCGGGATATGGGCGAAGCCCAATTGCCTTCCGGCGACGTGACGCCCGACGAAATGGAACACGTTGCCCGGCAGGTATTTAGCGATCTGGGTCTTGCCGTAGAGGGCCAGGCTAGGAACCCAGGGCGCATCACCCTGGCCACACCAGCGGATGATCCTTACCCAGGCGATGGCCAGGAGGAAGCTGGCAAGCCCATAGCTGGCCGCTCCAGCCAGGATGCCGGCGAGCAACGCCGGGCCCTGTGACTTTGCGAGATCCCAGACGCCCGCCTGGATGAACCTGTCCGCCAGGAATACAAGCGATAGGGCGACAAGCATATACCCCGCCACATGGCCGAGCACGATGAGCTTTCGCCGCGGTCTCGGAGCCTCAGCGTGGATTGCCAATGGAGGCTTGCCGGTCGTTGACGAGGGGAGCCGCAGCGAATGTGCCGATCATCGTTTCTTACGCGCGGTCTTCGGCTGCGTCGGAAGAGGCTCCTGCCCGCTGTCGGTGTCTTCCGGCTCGACGCCAAGACGCTTGGACAGCATCCTGCGATCGATGACGACCTGTGGTTCGGTCGGCGGACGCAGCTCGCGGACGGATTCTTGAAGCTGCTTGATTTTCCAATCGACCTGTTCGAGCAGCTTTCGATTGGTTGAAATCAGATCGGCGACGACCCCGATCAGCATCACGAATACCCCGGTGCCAAAGAGAGTTCCGGCCAGGATGACCGACTGGATGTGGCCGGCTCCCTGGCCAATGAACCAGAAGTAGAGATACCGGGCGGCGAGGCCAAAGCTGGCCATGAGGATCAAGCCGGCAAGGGGCAGAAAGACCCGGAGCGGCCGATAGGTGACGAAGATCCGGCAAATCGTGCTCACCGACAACGCGATGTATCGCGGAATGCTCTTGATCAGCCGCGATGGCCGAAGGTCCCCGTTGGTGCGAATGGGGACCGATTTGATCCGCATTCCCTTCTGGCCGGCCTGGATAATCGTCTCGATGGTATTAGGTGTAATCGCCGAAGACGTGCATCCGCATCGCCGCTTCCCGGCTGATCGCGCGAAACCCGCTTGGCGCATCCTTGACATCTGTGTTGCTTGCTACCCGCACGACGGCGCTGCCGAGCCGTTGCAGTTGCTTCTTCAGCCAGGAGAAGTGCGCGGTCTGTTCAATCGGGCGGGCGCCAATGACCATATCGGCCTCGCCCTTCAGCACCGGGTCGATAAGCGCCGGGATGTCTTCGGCGCAATACTGATTGTCGGCATCGGTGTTGACGATGATGTCTGCCCCGGCGGCAACACCGGCTTCGAGTCCGGCGATGAAACCCCGGGCGAGCCCCTGATGGCCGTTCAGTCGCACGATGTGATCGACGCCGCCGCTTCGGGCCACGTCCACCGTGTTATCGGTGCATCCATCGTCGATGATCAGCCATTCGACCTGGTCGACTCCCTCCACATGGCGTGGCAGGTCGCTCAGAGTCGTACCCAGCGTCCCGGCCTCATTCCGACAGGGAATTTGTATGATCAGCTTGGTCACGGCCGGCCGGATTGTTGGGTTTACAGGGGAACTCAGTCTTTCGCCCCTTCGCTAAGAAACCTTTAAGTCTGCCGCCAAGTCGGCGGAGGCCGGCGGCCCGGCGCAATCCGGGGGCGCCGACCGTTAATGGAATTGTCACGATGTCCGCCTATGCAACGATGGCTGCTGTCCTGGTTTTTCTTGCGTGCGATCAGGGGAGGTAGCCGGCGATCGGCGCAATCCACTCGCCCGTCAATACCCCCCTCGGATGCGCGGCCTGACGCGTCCACTGCCTTCTGGATGCGGATTGCCGGAGTAGATGTCGCATGACCGTCCGAAACACCGTATCTGGGCTTTCCGCGTGTGTAGCCGGCCTATATGGGTCGCTCGCAAACGTGATGAGCAGGAACAAAGATAGTGCAATAATACTGTTCCTGGGACTCCTTATATACTTCGGTCTTTTTCCGGTTGTTTTTCCATATGACAGTCAAAATACCTATTTGCTGAATGGTCTGGCAGCCTCGGGGTATGGAAATTTATCCGAAGACTGGGTGTCGAATACAAAGACTCCGTTTGTTGTCTTTTCAGCAATTGTCAAATTCCTGAACGATGTTGGATTTCTTGGTGGAATCCGCCTTCTGAGTTTTCTGCTTACCACGGTATTCGCCGCATCGTGCCTGACGATCTTTCAGCGTTGCCGTCCCGATGCCGAAGAGACTCGGAGCGCGAGCCTGATGTTCGTGCTCCTGTTCTCGACGGTCGCCCTCTATGACCAATTCATGCTGCAAGGGATGGCCGGCCAATACGCGATGGGTGCGTTTCTGCAGCCCAGTGAATTCGGTGTGTTTCTGATCGCCTCGGTCGCGCTGTTTGTCGCGGGAAGGCCGATCGCACCGTACATATTCGTTGCGATAGCGGGCGTTTTTCATCAGTCGTATCTGTTAGCAGGGGCATTTCTGATCGTCGGTTACTTCTCCTACGAGGTGTTCTTTGGGAAGAGGATAAAAGATGCTCTGATTGGCTCGGTGGCCGCCGTGATTATTGTCTCTCCGGTGCTCTGGTATTCATTTGCGTATTTCTCGGCATCGGATGCCGAGGTAATGGAACGATCCAGACACATACTGGCCGAATTCCGGATCTCTCATCACGCTATTCCGGCGAAATGGTTCGACGCGGACCAGATCAAGAGGACCGTCATCATCGGGCTGGCCACTGGTCTTGCTTACTTCGTCGACCGAAGGCTGACATTTGTCATGGCGTCGGCCGCAGCGCTCGGCGGCCTGGCCAGTCTAGCCGCCCTGCTGATCGACTCGAATGCCCTGTATTTGCTCTTTCCATGGCGGATCACTGTCGTGCTGGTGCCGCTGTCGGCGGTCGTTTTGGTCGTCTCGGTGGTGCGCATCGTGACCGGCGGCCGTTTTGCCCGCTTCGTAACGGGTCCATGGGCAAGCCTGGCGATGGTCCTGCTGGCGATGACACTGTCGGTGACATCGCTTTCCATGAATATAGCCCAATCGAGCGTCTACGAGACCGGTCAGGGCGTGGTCGGCGTGCCGGAACAGGACCGCGAGGCCGAATATCTGGACCTCATTCACTATGTCCGTGCCAATGAGGCCCCCGGTCAACTCTATCTGCATAATCCGGAGTGGTTCTTCAGTTTCCGGATCGGATCCGGGGCGGCCGCCTATGTAGACTTCAAATCTCATCCCTATCGCGATGTGGAGGTTGTCGAGTGGTGGGCGCGGTGGGAATGGGCGTTACTTCTCTACACAGGGCATAGGGCGTGCGACCCGCCATTGCTGGACGAGATACGTGATCGCGGCATTACGCACATGATCTTGGACAAGGTCCGTGACAACGAGCGTGCCACGACGACGCTGAATTGCATCGCCGCCGGCGAGGGGGCGACGCTGGCCTACGACAACGCGCTGTACAGTGTCATTCAATTTGCCCGGTAGCTTTGCAGGGCGATTGGGTGCCACAGATGCTCAATTCTCTTCCGCTCGCTAAGAGACCTTTAAATCTATTGCCGGAGTCTTCTCGAGCCCTGGGCCGAGCCGCGGGGGTAACCATGGGCACCAGTGATCTATGACGACAATAGCAGAATCAAGCGACCGGGCCGGCCTTGTCAGCCGAGGTGCGGCGCTCTGGCAGGAACCCGCCAAGGCGTTCGTCGTATTCGCTATCATCCAGACCGCACTCGTGGTTGGCGGTGTCACCCCTGTGCTGGACGGCGCGCTGGCGGAACCGGACGCGTATATGCGCCTGAACCGCGTCGCCTTTTTGTGGGAAAGCGGGGACTGGTTCGACGCGGTTTTTCCGAGGATCGGGCCTCCGGATGGTCATGTCCAACATTGGACCCGGCCGATGGACGTATTGCTGCTGCTTGGCGGCGCAATCGCTTCCCCGTTTGTCGGCTTTGATAGCGGGTTGCACTGGTGGGGCGTGCTGATTGGGCCTGTCCTTCAACTTCCCGCGGTTCTGGCACTCGTCTGGGCCGCGATGCCGCTGGTGCGGCGGAGTGAGCTCTGGCTGGTTGGCATCGTCTTTGTGGTGCAGCCGGGTACGTTATTGACCTTTCTTGCCGGTAGGCCGGACCAGAACTGTCTCTTGATCCTGCTGTTCGTGCTGACGCTGGGATTGACGATTCGGATGCTGCTTGAGCCGGACCGTTTGCGTCTGGCGGCGGCGGCCGGGCTGGTCGCCGCGATTGCGCTTTGGGTCAGCGTTGAGACCATGATCTTCCTGGTCCCCGCGATCGCCGTACTGGGGCTCTACTGGATGCTGGGCGACCGGCGGCTGTCGAAAGCACTTGTGGTGCATGCCGCAGCCCTGTTGGCCTCACTGCTGATGGCCCTGCTTTTGGAGCGAGGCGCCGGGCGCTTCATGTTGATCGAGTTCGACATGATCTCGATAGCGCATCTGGAGCTGTTTGCACTGAACTTGCTGTATTGGATCGCCTTGATGGCAACTGCCGACAGAATGCGGCTTGCCGGAAGCCGGCTCGGAAGGGCGGTGATTGCCGCCGGTGCCGCGGCAGCCGTTTTCGCGGTGCTTTACTGGATTCAGCCGGGGTTCTTTCAGAGCCCGTTTGCCGCGGTCGATGATCTCTATCGGAATATCCGCCTGGTCAATATTGATGAATTCCAGCCGGTTGTGCGTTGGTCGACATTTGGTTGGGATGAAGTGCCAACGGCGATCGGTGCGATCGTATTGTGGCTGGGTGCGGTGTTCGTGGCCTTGCCCTGCATCGTTTGGGCAATCTTCAAGCAGGCAGGGGCCGAGCGCCGTGGCTGGGTGTTGCTGGCCGTCCTGACCGCGATCTTCGTGCCCTTCACCCTGCTGCAGATACGTTGGGTTGCCTATGCGGAAACCCTAATGGTGATCCCATACGCAGCGGCGATTGGAATTGGTCTTCGGTGGATCGATGGATGGCGCATACCGGAGGTATGGCGTGCGGTTCCGCGGGCATTCGGCGTAACCTTCGCGTGCATCTGGACTTTCGCGCCGGCGGCTCTGGCCAGCGCGTGGTCTGCCGGGCCCGGTCCTCAGGCCGCGCCGGCGGAAACCGTCAGCGCCGCCTGCCCGGTGACCGCGTTGTCGGCGTTCCTTGCCAATCCCGACGGTCTTGGCGACCGTCCCCGACGGGTTATGGCCTTTGTCGATTATGGACCTGAGTTGCTCTATCGGACACCGCACTCGGTCTACTCGATACCCAATCACCGATTTCAGCCGGGTTTCACTGCGACCTACCGGATCATGACGGCAAGCAGTGCCTCCGCCGCCCGAACGCTCATTCAGGAAAGCGGGGTCGAACTGATCGTGGTTTGCCCGAATTGGCAGGTCGAAGCGCAGTTCTATGGCGGCGACGTGCGTAACTCGGACGGGTTCTATTATGAGCTGGCGGCTGGTGTGCCTCCCGACTTCCTTCAGGCGGTGCCGCTGCCGTACGATCTAGACCGGGATTTCCGACTGTACTCGGTGGTCGAGCCGCGATGACCGGTCGCGAGCAGGTGGGCTGACGGAATTCGGATGTATGGGCCGGCGGTTTTCAGCAGAAAATTCGAGGCGAATTTGGCAGAAAACCCGGTTACCGCGTTTACCAACGCCGCTGCAGGCGAGCGTTTTTCGACGGTGTAAGGAATTCGGTACGGACGATGCCTGAGATGGTTCTCAAAAGTCACTTCCTTGGAAGAATTGACTGGTTAACGCCAGTGGATTTGTATCAATCCGGATTTGACGGTTTAAGTAAAAACGTCGCTTGTTCAGAGAATTTGTACTGTTAATATTGCAGAATCGTCGAGTTGATCTAGATAATATAGGAAATTTTAACCAATTCGGACGGTCTAGGATAGAAAAGACCAACAACAGAGACCCGCTCGATTAACGATTCATTCACGTTTGATGGACACACTGACGGAGTAGGTTATGAACCGCTAGCCAGGAGTACATTGCAATGCTTACGAAGTTCAATCGTTATCTGGACGACGAGTCCGGCGCCACGGCCATTGAATATGGCCTGATTGCTGCGCTCGTGTCCGTGGCCGCTATTGTGGCCCTGACTGCCATGGGTAATGCGTTGAGGACCATCTTCAACGTTGTGAAGGACGAGCTGGTTGATGCTGCCTTGAAGGCGCAGAGCTAAGGTCCAACACCGAACTGGCTCGGGCTCCGATTGTGGGTCCGGGCCAGACCTGTTGCGAGGAGGGGCGGCGCGGCACTGGCCGCCCGCCCTTCTTTGTTTCCAACCAAGTCAACTGGATTGAAAGCCCACAGCAATGATTACGGTGTCGATCAGTCACCTCTTGCTTCTGTGTTTCGCCGGACTGCTGTGCTGGGCTTTGGTCAGCGATGCGCTGACGCTTAAGATTCCCAACCGAATTTCGATCGGGATTGCCGCTCTTTATCCTGCCTGGGTCATGGCGACCTGGCCACGTGTCGACGAGCCATGGGTGCCCGTGGCGCTTGCCGTGGCCGTCCTGATCGCCGGATTCGTAGCTTTCGATAGAGGATATATCGGGGGTGGCGATGGCAAGATGCTGGCCGCCATCTCGCTCTGGTCCGGCGTCGAACTGTTTTTCCCGATGCTGATGGTGACGGCATTGGTCGGCGGCGCGATCGCGGTGGCGGTCATTTTGGCCGAAGCCATGCGCCGGCGCGCCACGGTCGCCCGTGGCGGCGAGGTGAGCGGGCAGTTTTTGAGTTCAATCGTGAAAACAAAGATGCCTTACGGAATGGCCATCGCAGTAGGCGGTGGTGTGGTTGCTGTCGGTCTGTGGATCGGCTAGCAGGACAGGAGGTCTAAAATGGCTGTGCGGGTCGTTGTGCTACTTGGGTTGGCGCTGGTTATTGGCGTCGGCACCATCATTTTTGCCAAAAGGTGGATTGCATCGGTTCAACAACCGGGGGAAACCCAGGTCGAGATCCGGGAAGTTGAGCCGGACAGTTTTGTCCTCGTCGCCCAAGGCAATCTGCAGCCGGGAATGCTGCTTGGCCCCGACTCATTCCGGTGGCAGGGCTGGCCGACCGATAGTCTCCCGCCCAGCTACATGGTCCAAGGCAAGCGAAACGAGACCGAATTCCACGGCGCCGTCGTCCGGCGTCCGATCGCGGCAGGTGAGCCGATTACCGCGTTCAAGATCGCAATGCCCGGTCAACAAGGATTCCTGGCGGCTGTACTCAAGCCAGGCATGCGGGCCGTTACCCTGCCAATCAACGCAACGCGCGCGAGCGCCGGTTTCATTCTTCCGGGCGATCGCGTCGATGTGCTCCTGACCCATGACGTTGGGTTCGGCACCGTAAGCGAAACCGTTTTCTTCGACATGCGCATCCTCGCGATCGACCAAGCTCTGGCTTCGCCGGAAGGGCCAGCCAGGCTCGGTAGCTCGGCGACCTTGGAGGTAACGCCCCGCGAGGTCGAAGCCTTCACCTTGATGCAGCAGATGGGGACGGTGTCCTTGAGTCTTCGCAGCCTTCAGCCGGGCGACGGGGAAGAGCTGTCGAAAGATCAGTTGATGGCCGCCGAAGACGAATTTGATGACGAGGCTCAGGCGTCGGCCGGTCCCTTGATCGCCGAAAAACCCGAGACCGTCGAAAAGGTGCCTACCGCCTATCCGGGCGCGTCACCTGACGATGCCACGGCTAACCCTGAAGACCATAGCGTTGCCAACGCCGTCGGACAGTCGCTGGGGGAAATGGGCTCACTGCAATTTGATGACGAACACTCGGTGAGGCGTCAAGACCAAACCTTTACCGGCGCCCGGGATATTTCCGTTCTGTACGGCGGTGGCGGTGAGGGAACGATCATCGTCATTCGTGGCGATGCAAGTCAATGACGGTCGCAAGGGTTAGAATCAAAATGCTCCAGTTTTCCAAGCAGCTTCTGCGCTGTGCTTCCCTCGCGATCGTGATCGTATTCGCGGCGCAGCCGGCAGATGCCCAGCGAGGCATTCTTGCCGGCGATATCACGCTGATTGAAATCGGTATCGGGAAAGGACAGTTGGTCCGTCTCAGCAGTCCGGCGAACACGGTTTACCTGGCGGATCCCGATATCGCCGACATTCAGGTGATGTCGCCTCAACTGATCTATCTGTTTGGTCGGCGGCCGGGTGAGACAAACCTTTATGCGGTCAGCCCGGACAATGTGGTGGTGGCCGATATGGACGTGGTGGTCGGCATCGGTGTCGCGTCGATCAACCGGAACCTGCAGGATACATCCCCGGATTCCACGCTTTCGGTCTCGTCGAGCGGCTCGGTCGTCGTGATCCAGGGCGAGTCCGAATCGGCGGAGGATATCGCCGATGCCGAGGAGCTGGCGCGCGGCATGCTGCCGCCGGATGGAACCCTGGTGAACCAGGCGCAGGTGACGGGCTCTCAGCAGGTCAATTTGCAAGTGCGCATTGCCGAGGTCCAACGTTCGGCCGTGCGCAATATCGGGATCAACTGGGATTCAATTGCCTCAGCAGGTAATTTCATATTCGATTTCGGAACCAGCACTGGCCTTTCCGGCACCACGCAATTGCGGGCCGGGTATAATTCGAGCAGTTTCTCGCTGAACGCCCTGATCGACGCGCTTTCGACGGAGAATCTGGTTCATATTCTGGCCGAGCCGAATCTCACGGCGTTGTCCGGAGAGACCGCGAGCTTCCTGGCCGGCGGTGAATTTGCGGTCGCGACCAGTGACGGCGATGGCGGGATCAGTGTTACCTATCAGCCCTACGGCGTGTCCCTTGCCTTCACGCCGACGGTGCTCGATGACGGCCGGATCAGCCTGCATGTCAGCCCCGAGGTCAGCGAGCTGACGAATGCCGGCGCCATTGTTATCAATGGCTTTTCCATCCCCGGCGTCAGCACCCGCCGGGTCGATACCACGGTGGAGCTGGGCAGCGGCCAGAGTTTCGTCATCGCCGGAATGTTTCAGTCCAATACCCGCAATACGGACAGCCTGACACCCTTCCTGTCGGATCTGCCGGTCCTGGGTCCGATGTTCAGCCGCCGTGCCTTCAGCGACCAAGACACCGAGCTTGTCATCGTCGTTACACCGTATCTCGTTCAGCCGGTCCCCTCCGATCGGATTATGTTGCCGACCGATCGGCTGGCCGCGCCGGTCGACCAGGTTCCGGACGCCCAGCTCGCGGGACCAGGCGCGACCTCCGTCCTGGCCGGATCGCCGATCGCTGGTGCGATCGGATCCGCCGGCTTCATCCTGAAATAAGGGGTAGCAAGATGTCTTGCCTGCTTTCTTCCTACCGCCGCCAGGGCATGGGCAGATCGACACTCCGAGCATCGGTCGTCGGACTCGCGCTGGCGCTTCTGAGCGCCTGCACCTATCCCCAGTTTCCGCATGTGACCGATGCCAGGTCGGCGCCGACCATGGATCCCTATCGGGTCGATACCGTTCGGATCAATCATGACATCGTGTTTCTGCCGGGTAGCGGCACCTTGGATCCGATTGGCCATGCAAACCTCAGGTCGTTCGTGTCCCAGGTCGGTGTACAGCCCAGTGACGCGATCACGATCATCGCTTCGGGCCCGTTCGCCCTGGTTCGGGAAAATGCGGTTGCCGGCGCGCTGGCGAATATGGGGATCGAGTCGCTGACCCTATCGGACGGAAATGTCGGCTTTGACCAGGTCACCGTGTCGCTGAAAAGGACGCACTATCTGGCGACGGCCTGTCTGCGCGGAGGCGTGCCCCATTTCAACCTCGGCGTCCTAATGCCTCCACCTGGTTGTGCGGTGGCCACCAATCTGGCGGCGATGATTGAAAACCCCAACGACCTGCTTGTCGGGCGCGAAGCCGGCCCTGTCGACGGCGTGACAGCGGTTCGGGCTGTCAACCGCTACCGCACCGGCACGGTCACTGGCCTCAACCCGTTTGGGATTTGATATGAGTGCAGTCTCAGAACTCTCCGAGGGTATCGGCGCGATCGGTGGCAAGGCGCCGCCGGTCATGGCCTTTGCCACGGATGCGGAAACGCTGGAAACGGTAAGCCGTGTTGTGCCCGGTGGTCGCAAGGGCGTCGAAGTCAACGAAGGCAGCATCGCCCAAGCCATTGCCATGCTACGCGGCAGCCCGGCGCCAGCTCTCTTGATCGTCGATATCACCGGGTCGTCTTCGCCGGTTTCGGAAATCTCCGCGCTTGCGGAGATGTGCGGCCCGACCACCACTATCCTGGCGATCGGTCCCGAGAACGATGTCAGCCTGTTCCGCGCGCTCGTCGCTGCCGGCGTTACGGACTATATGGTGAAGCCGATCTCCGGCCAGGAACTGCGACGCACCATGCTGACCGCGAACCAGCGGGACGGCATGACCGATCAGGCGGCCAATGGGCTGTTGTCGGTCGTGGTCGGCGCCCATGGCGGAGTCGGCGGCAGTGCCGTTGCCGTGGGTTCGGCATGGCAGATCGCCAACCGGCACAAGAAGCAGGTTGGGCTGATTGATCTGGATCTGCAATTCGGGACGGCATCGCTCAGTCTGGATCTCGACCCGGGATCGGGATTGCGCAGCGCCCTGGAGCAGCCAGATCGCATCGATTCCCTGTTCGTGGCGAGCGCCATGGTGAGCTGCGGCGACAATCTTTATGTGCTCAGCGGTGAGGAAGCCCTGGATCAGGAAGTCCAGGTCCATGCGGCCTCTGTAGATCGGTTGGTCGGCGAGCTGAAGCGGATTTTCGACGTGGTTATCATCGACATGCCGAGGCATCTGGTGGCGACCTGCTCGTCGGTTCTGCAGTCGGCCGACTCCGTTGCGCTGGTGACCGATCTTTCGCTGGCCGGGCTGCGCGATTCACTGCGCATCCGCACCAACCTTGAAACGCTGGCGCCGGAGGCACGGCTTTGCATCGTCGCCAACCGGGTCGGGCTGGCGAAGGGCGGCGAGCTTGCGCCGTCGGAATTCGAGAAAAGTTTGGGTGCGAAAATCGACTTCGTCATACCGGAAGACCCCTCGGCGGCGAAAGCCGCCATCAATGGCAAGCCGCTGGCGGCCGGGGGAAGCCGGGGGAAAGTTGCCGAGTCGATGAACGGGCTGTCCAAAATCATCGGGGGCATCTCGGACGAGAAGAAGTCAGGACGGTCTTGGTTCAAGTTTGGAAGGTAGGGGTAGACCATGGATTCTGGTAAAGCAGATAACATGTCGCTGAAGCCGGTTCCGGTCGAAGGGGCGGTACCGGAGAGCGCTGGCGGACGCGATGTCGTGGACCGAGGGGGAGATAATCGCCTCGCACGGTTCTACGAAATGCTGCAACCGATGGTGAAGAAGCGGCTGCAGCCGGAGGCGGTCAAGCGTCTGCCGCGACAGGAAGTCGCCCATCAGGTGAGCGATATCGTCATGGAGGTGCTGGATCTGGAGCCGGATGCGCCGGATCTTCTGGAACAGCGCTCGCTGGTCGCTACGCTGGTCAACGATCTGGTCACCGCGTCGAATGGCGGCGCGATGCAGGAGGCGAGCGTCTCGCAGGCCCAGGCCGCAGCGAGCGCCGCGCCCAGTCGGACCCCGGGCCAGCTGTCCGTCACCGACGCCAAGCTGAAGGTGAAGCCGGTCCTGCTGGAACGGATCGATGTCGCCTCGGCCTCGAATCTCGAGCCGGAGGCGCTGATCGGCGAGCTGGATGGCGTTGTCGCGGAGATTCGTGACGAGTTGGGCCTCCACCTGAACCGTAAAGAGCATTCCGAACTGGTTCGGTCGCTGGTCGACGATATGATCGGCTTTGGCCCGCTGGAGCCGCTGTTGGCGGACGAGGCGATCACCGACATCATGGTCAACGGTCCCAAGCAGGTCTATGTGGAACGGGGCGGCAAGCTGACCCTGACCGATGTGATCTTCCAGGACGATGCGCATGTGATGAACATCGCGACCCGGATCGTCACCCGGATCGGCCGCCGTATCGACGAAAGCAATCCAATTTGCGATGCGCGCCTTCCCGACGGGTCTCGTGTCAACGCTATCGGCCCGCCGCTGGCGATCGACGGGCCGTCGCTCTCCATTCGTAAGTTCGCAAAGCAGAAGATCACCCTCGACCGCATGGTCGAGACCAAGAACATTTCGCCGGAAATGGCAGTGGTCATGAAGATCGCCGCACGTTGCGGGCTCAATATCCTGATCTCAGGCGGTACCGGCTCGGGTAAGACGACGCTGCTCAATGCCATGTCGCAGATGATCGATCACGGTGACCGTATCGTCACCATCGAGGATGCGGCTGAGCTGCAGCTGCAGCAGCCGCATGTGGTCAGGCTGGAGACCCGGCCGCCGAACCTCGAGGGCAAGGGCGAGGTGTCGATCCGCGACCTTGTGAAGAACTCGCTGCGTATGCGCCCGGACCGGATCATCGTCGGTGAGGTGCGTGGCTCCGAGGCGGTCGATCTGCTGCAGGCCATGAACACCGGTCACGACGGCTCGATGGGCACGGTCCACTCCAACAAGCCGCGCGATGCGTTGATCCGATTGGAGAACATGGTCGGCATGGCCGGCATCAACCTGCCGGCGAAGGCGGTGCGAACCCAGATCGCCAGCGCCGTGGACTTGATCATTCAGATCAGCCGTATGCGCGATGGCGTTCGGCGGATCACCCATGTTACCGAGGTGATCGGCATGGAGGGCGACGTCGTCGTCACACAGGATCTCTTCAACTTCGAATTCACCGGAGAGGATGAAGAAGGCAAGCTGACGGGCATCTTCAAGCCGGCCGGCGTTCGGCCGCACTTCACGGCGCGCGCCGAATATCACGGACTCGATCAGGCTCTGCTGGAGGTGGTGTAGGTGCTCACCGGCGGGAGGCGTAAATGTTAGTTTATCTGGTCGGTGGCGGGGCGATGTTGTTCGTCCTGTTGCTCGGCGGCGCCTTGATGTCGGTGGCTGGCGACGGCCAAATCGCCAAGAGCAAGCGCATGGATTCGGTCGCCAAGCGCGCCAGGGCCGACGACAAGAAGAAGCCGGAGTCCGGTGTCAAGATTGTCGATGACGGCCGTAACGCCAAGGGCTATGACAAATTTGTCCGCAAGGTCCTGCCGAACCCCGACCTTCTGCGGGTGCGACTGTCCCAGGCCGGCCGGTCGGCCACGCTCAACCAGTACTTCCTGATCTGCCTGGTTGTCATGCTGACAATCACATTTTTGATCAGCAAGATTGTCGGCCTGCCGCTGCTACCCAGCCTGTTGTTCGGAATCGCCGGCGGACTCGGTATCCCGCATTTCGTTCTTGGCTTCATGATCAGCAGCCGGCGCGGAAAATTCCTCGGCAAATTTCCTGAATCCATCGACCTCATGGTAAGGGGCTTGAAGTCAGGCCTTCCGGTGTCGGAGACCATCAAGACCGTCGGCGCCGAGATAGAGGATCCGGTTGGCGTTGAGTTTCGCCGGGTCATCTCAGATCTCCAGGTTGGACGTCAGATCGAGGAAGCGTTGTGGCGGTGCGCCGATAGGATCGGGCTGCCGGAATTTCGGTTTTTTGTCGTGTGCATATCCGTTCAGCGGGAGACCGGCGGCAATCTCGGGGAGACACTGGAAAATCTATCCGACATCTTGCGTAAGCGCAGGGCCGCCAAGCTGAAGGTCAAGTCGCTGTCGGCCGAGGCGACGTTCAGCGCCTACCTGATCGGCTCCCTGCCGTTTATCATGACCGGGCTGATTTATCTGGTGAATCCCTCTTACATCAGCGTCTTGTTTACCGATCCCCGCGGCATCGGCCTGCTGGTCGCGGCCGGCACCTGGATGTCGATGGGCGTTGCCGTGATGGCCAAGATGATACGGTTCGAGATTTAGTCGCCATGGACGAACTCCCTCTCGGCCTGTCTCCGGAGACTTGGATTCTGATCAGCGCATTTGCCGCGGCGGTCTTGACCGTGCTCGCGATATGGAATGCGTTCATGCATCGCGATCCGATGGCAGCAAAGGCTCGCGAGCTCGCGGAACGGCGGCTGGCGCTGAAAGAAGCGGCAACCTCAGGGCGCAATAAGAAGTCCAACGAAAAAGCCGTCGCCGGCATGCGCGATGTGGTGATGCGGCTCAACCTGCTTCGCAGCAAGCACGCCGACAAGATATCGAAGAAGCTGGCGCAGGCGGGTTGGCGCTCGCATGATGCAATGGTTGCCTACCTGTTCGCAAAAGCGACCCTGCCCTTGGTCATCGCCGCTCTGGTCGGCATCTTTCTGCTGTTCGGCAAGCTCGGTGGGAGTTTCGGCCTCAAGCACGTCTTGTTCAGCGGCGCCCTTGTGCTGTTCTCCGCATATCTGCCCGACATCTTCGTCGCCAACGCCGGCGGGAAACGCCGGGAAATTTTGCGCAAGGCGCTACCGGACGGCCTCGATCTGATGGTGATCTGTGCGGAGGCGGGCCTGAGCCTCGACGCCAGCATGCAACGGCTGTCTGTTGAATTCACCAAATCTCAGCCGGAGTTTGCCGACGAAATGGCCCTGACTTCGGTTGAGCTGGGTTTCATGCCGGAACGAAGGCAGGCGCTGGACAATCTGAGCAACCGGTGCAATCTCCCCGGCATGCGCGCCATGGTCAACACACTGGGCCAAACCGAGAAATACGGCACACCCCTGGCCCAGTCGCTACGGGTCCTGGCTGTGGAGATGCGGCACGAACGACTGATGAAGGCGGAAGAGAAGGCCCATCGCCTGCCCGCCATGCTGACCGTGCCGATGATCCTCTTCATCCTGCCGCCATTGTTCGTCATTCTGCTTGGACCCGCCGTCCTCAGCGTGATGGACAACTTCGTCAACGCCTTCTGAGGTATCAAACCGCGGGTTTCAGACCGCGTGCCCGCCTTGAGGGCCGCACATGTCGTCGCGACCAATACTATTGACGTTGCGGGACGGTGTGGATGCGGCGTGGCCGGTCCAGACCCGTGGCTTATACCAAGGGAACTAAATATTGACCGGTTTCACCGCTCTCCTATGTCCGCCTGTTAGGCGCGGTCCACGCGGTGGTGCAGCGCACCACAAGCGGGCAGCAACGCGGCGGGCGGTCTTAGGAGAGCGGCCTGCGGTGGTGCCTATTGGCCCGCTCGGGTGCGTTGCGACGCTTGCCCGATGCGCTGTGCATCGCGCCGCACGCCGCGCCTGCCCGAAAGGGCCAATAGGCACCATGAAACCGGTCAGTATTTAGTTCCCTTGGTATTATGCCGCAGATCGACAACTCCGTTTACAGATAATCCGGGCCATGGAACCGGCCAGCGGGCTCTGGCACATTGCGGCCTGGGCGGCGCGTTATGTTGGGCAACGCGGCAAGATCGCCGCAACCTTGTGCGGGTCGTGAGGGGCATGGGCTCGGTGACCTTGGGATAGCGCCGTGAGGCGCTGGGAGACTGCCCCGAGGCAATCCCGGCCGAAACCGCGGGCGGTGTTCGGGACCGTCCGCGCCAATGCCAATCGAAGCGGATCAGGCTGCAGAATTCATGAGATGAACAGGAGCAAGGGTCGGATCCGTTGCCGATGCACGTCTCTTGATTTCGATCACCGCATGCGGGCCTACGGCTCTACTCGAGCACCGCTGCTGTCACCGATCGCCGCGGCGCGTCGGCGGCTGTCTTCGATGCGTTGAAGCATGGCGTAATACGCAAGGCTGCGCTCGACATTCCGCTCATCCATGTCGATCCGGGCGGTGGCCCGGGCATCGTCCGTCCGGTTCGCCAGACCATAGATCATCGCCAGATTCTGGCGGTGCCGCACCGTGGCGGTCGGCGAACTGGCGGTGCGGCGCATCAGCTGAACCGCTTCGTCATGACGATCGCTCAGAGAAAGGGAGATCGCCATGTTGGTTGCGACGTCCAGGTCGCCCGGCGCCAGTTCGAGCGCGTTCTCATAGGCGTCAAGGGCGTCCCGGTGACGGCCGGCCATGTCCAAAGCGACACCGAGGCTGCTGTAGCTGGCGGCATCGTCGCGGACGGCCACCGCTGCTTCAAGGTTCGGAAGCGCCAGATCGGGCTCGTTCAGCGCCAGATAGGCGTTGCCTAGTCCACGCAGCCCGATCGGGTTCACGGGATCGATCGTCAGTAGGGATCGGAAAGCGCCGGCAGCCTCGTCATGGGAGCCGATGGTAGCCAACGCCCGACCCAGCTTCTCCAGCGGGAGAACCCTGTGTGGCGCGGCCGAGTGGGCGCGGCGGTACAGTGATATCGCGGCGGGGATCTGGCCACGCGACATGGTGAAGTCGCCCATGCGCACCAACGTCTCAATAGAATTGTCGTCAGCCACCAGCTGTCCGCTGGTGGACTGAAAGTTTGCATTCGGGACATCGAATCCTGGCGGGTTCCCACAGCCGGCAAGGGCGGTGCAGCCAAGCGCGATCGCAACCGATACAGTTTTTGAGAATCGTGGCTTCATCAATGATCGTTCCGCGACGGTAACCAAAACTATGCAGGCAAAGCCTTACCGAACTGTAAACCATAGTGGTCCGGTGGCCGGTCTGGCGTCAGCACGCTACAAACGATTGATTGCCATATCGCAAAAATCTCGAAAAATGACGTGAATCGTGAATTTTCTTTTAGAATCATGGAGCTCTTGGCGGGGATTTGGAGTCGGCGAAGGCCGGCAGAGTCGATATGCGCACTGTCCACGCAATCGACCGGGGTGTCGACCGCATAGCGATTTGGGTTTGATTCGAACGAGATCGCCGAACTCCGCGTAAGAAAATGCCAATACGGGGTGGGCGGAACAGTAGCGACCGGGCGTCGCGAATCACCGTTACGGTGGCAATCGATCCAATGCAGCAGAAGTGACCTGCCGCAGAACAGCGGGGATGTCGGATTGGAAAAGCAGGCGCCCCCGCCGGGCGCGGAAAATGGGGCGGGGGCCGCTGATTAGACCAGCGAAACGCTTTCGGCCATCGGCCCTTTGAGGCCCATGCGGGTGCCAACGCGGACCCGCTGATTCGCTTCGAGCATGGTGAGGCCTGCGCGTTCCAAGGTGCGCGCCGAGATGAAGACGTCGCGTCCGCCATCGTCGGGCTTGATGAAGCCGAAGCCCTTCTCGACATTGAAGAACTTCACCGTGCCCTCGAACTCCTCGGTGAATCCGCCCGTTGTACGTGGTTCACCATAGGAGGGTGCTGATGGTGAGGCGGTCGACTCGTCGACATTGTGGATCTCAGCGACCTGCGGACCCTTGTGACCATCGGAGATGTCACAGGTAATCGTCGTGCCTTCATCCAACTCACTGCGGCCGAGCTGTTCGAGTACCGAAACATGAAGGAAGGCGTCGGGTGAGCCATCGCTGGGCTGAACGAAGCCAAATCCCTTGGCGCGGTTGAACCATTTTACGACGGCGCTGATATCGCGGCGGGACGGCTCCGGGTTTTGGAAGTTTCTCCGGTTCATCATCTACGAAACGAACTCCAAGGGGGCACCTCATCTGCCCTCGTAGCGGGTGGGAAGGTGCCTGATAAGTGATTCACGCAGAGCCGTGATGACCGGCCACCATGACGTGTCATCGGCCATGCGTTTGATGTGCGGTTTGTCGATGGACCTTCGACGCGGTTTCCTTCGCAGGTTTATGCCCCTTCAGGGTCGCAGGACAAGTCGCGCTCCTCAGTATGCGTCGGCGATTACCACCATGGCAAGAGCAGGAGACCGGCCAACTCGCATCGGCGCAAGGTCGTGCCCTATCAATCGATGCTTCATCGACCCGACCACAACTTTTTGGAGTGTCCATCGGTTCGGGCAGTCCGGTCAACCCTCCATGTGGCGCCATTGCGAAGACGGCCATGCGACCGCGGAGGCGGTTGAAATGGTGGCGTGCCGCGGCGTACGGTTCCAGGCACTACAAAGGCGGCTGGCTTGGACCGGCCATGACGCCGGCAAACAGACTGAAGGGGAGGCACGATGCGCGGTCTGATGATGGACACGCCACTGTTGATCTCGTCGATACTCGACCATGCGGCTCGGGTATTCGGCGACCAGAAGGTGGTCACGCGAACCGTTGAAGGGCCGATCCACAGCTATACCTATGTCGACCTCCACCGGCGGGCCCGTCAGCTGGCCAACGCCTTGGCGGCGATGGGCATCAAACAAGGGGACCGGGTCGCCACGATCGCCTGGAACACCCACCGGCATCTGGAGTTCTACTACGCGGTCTCCGGGATGGGCGCGATCTGCCACACCATGAACCCGCGCCTGCATCCCTCCCAATGCGGCTATATCGTCAACCATGCAGAAGATCGGGTGCTGTTCGTCGATCTGACGTTCCTGCCGTTGGTCGAGGCGGTGATCGACAAGCTGCCGACCGTCGAGGCGGTCGTGGTCATGACCGACCACGCCCATATGCCGGAAACCAAGCTCGCCAACGCGCTGTGCTACGAGGATCTGATCAACGGTCATTCCGACGATTTCGAATGGCCGGCCTTCGACGAGAACACCGCCTCTTCGCTCTGCTACACCTCCGGCACGACCGGCAATCCGAAGGGCGTGCTGTACAGCCATCGCTCGACGGTGCTGCACTCCTATGCCATCTCGCTGCCCGATGTCATGAGCATGTCGGAGACCGGGGCCATCCTGCCGGTGGTGCCGATGTTCCACGTCAATGCCTGGGGGACCCCTTATGCGGCGCCGCTCGCCGGCAGCAAGCTGGTCATGCCCGGACCTGGATTGGACGGCGCCAGCCTGACGGAGCTGATGAACGGCGAGGGGGTGACCATGACCTGCGGCGTCCCCACGGTCTGGCTCGGCCTGCTTAATCATTGGAGGGAGACCGGCACCAGCGTGCCGTCGCTGCGTCAACTGGTGGTCGGCGGCTCGGCGGCGCCGCGCTCCATGATAGAAGCCTTCCAGGAGGAGTACGGGATCGAGGTCCGGCATGCCTGGGGCATGACCGAGATGAGCCCGCTGGGTACGCTCAACGTGCTGAAGTCGACGATGGCGGACTGGTCGGCGGATGACCGCATCGCGGTGCAGTGCAAGCAGGGCCGGCCGATCTTCGGCGTGGATATGAAGATCGTCGATGAATTGAACAAACCGATGCCCCATGACGGCGAGGCCTTCGGCCAGCTCAAGGTGCGCGGCCCCTGGGTGTGCAGCGGCTATTACAAGATGGATGCCTCCGATGCGCACGATGCCGATGGCTGGTTCAGCACCGGCGACGTCGCGACCTTGGATACCGACTGCTATATGAGCATCACCGACCGCACCAAGGATCTGATCAAATCCGGCGGCGAGTGGATCAGCTCGATCGAGCTGGAGAATCTGGCCATGAGCCACCCGCAGGTGGCCCAGGCGGCGGTGATCGGGATCGCCGACGACAAATGGGGCGAACGCCCGCTGCTGATCGTGGTCGCGGCGGGAGACCCGCCGGAGAAATCGGCGGTGCTGGAGTACTTCGAGGGCAAGGTCGCCAAATGGATGATTCCGGACGATGTGGTGATCGCCGAGACGCTTCCCCTGGGTGCCACGGGCAAGGTGCTGAAGAGCAAACTCCGCGACGACTATGCCGCCCATAAGCCCGCTGGTGGCTGACCGCACGGGGCGGCCGGTCACCGTATGATCGATCTGTATACATGGGCGACGCCAAACGGACGCAAGGTGTCGATCATGCTGGAGGAGCTGGGGCTGGCCTATGAGGTCCATCCCATCGATATCGCCGGCGAGCAGAGATTCAGCCCGGAATTCCTGAAGATCAGCCCGAACAACAAGATCCCGGCCATCGTCGATCGTGAGACCGGGATCGCCTTGATGGAATCCGGCGCCATCCTGCTCTATCTGGCCCGCAAGACCGGCCGGCTGCTGCCGGCGGACGAAGCGGGTTATTGGACGGCGATGCAATGGCTGACGTGGCAAATGAGCGGCCTCGGCCCGATGCTGGGCCGGGCGCAACACTTCCGGCATTTCAATCCGGGCAAATCACCCTATGCGGAGCAAATCTACGCCGATGAGGCGGACCGGCTGCATGGGGTTCTGAACCGCCGGTTGGCCGAGGCCGAGTATGTCGCCGGCGACTACTCCGTCGCCGATATCGCGATCTGGCCCTGGGTTTCCCGCTTCGGGTGGCATGGGGTCGACCTAAACAATTTCGCTAACATCAAGCGCTGGTATCGGGCTGTCGCCGATCGGCCGGCCGTCCGGCGCGGCTATGATGTGCCGAACAAGGTGCAGGACATCCCTATGCCTTATAGGCCGGCCGCCGCCTGGCCAGGCAAAACCCACCAACCGGCCGCCGAAATCTTGACCTAGGTCATTGGGGCGGAAAACCCGTGCTGCGATGATGTACGCGTCATGGCAATAAAGGAGGGCATAGTGGAAGGCGACAACAGGATCGGCACGGGCGCCATCGAACTGCCGGTTCCGGCGCGCGCGCCGGAACCTCTGCCGCTGGATGCGGTGCCGCCGCCGCGCATCGCCCATCTGGTCGAGGAGGTCGGCGTCAAGAAGGCCAACCTGCCGCTGACTCAGACGGTCATGCTGGGCATCCTGGCCGGCGCCTTCATCGCCTTCGGGGGCATGTTCTTCACCACGGTGGTCACCGGCAGCGGCCTCGGCTATGGCCCGACCCGCATGCTCGGCGGCATCGCCTTTTCGCTGGGGCTGATCCTGGTCGTCGTCGGCGGCGCCGAGCTGTTCACCGGCAACAATCTGATCGTCATGGCCTGGGCCGACCGCAAGGTCGGGCTTGGGCAGTTGATGCGAAATTGGGGCTTGGTCTTCATCGGCAACCTGATCGGCTCCGTCGGCACCGCGCTGATGATGCATTGGTCCGGCGCGCTGGCCGCGGGCGGCGGCGCGGTGGGAGAGACGGCGATGGCCATCGCCCAAGGCAAAGTGGCGCTGGATCCGTTGCAGGCGTTCTTCCGCGGCATACTTTGCAACACGCTCGTTTGCCTGGCCGTTTGGCTCTGTTTTGCGGCGCATACGGTGCCGGGCAAGGTGGTGGCGATCCTCTTTCCGATCGCCGCCTTCGTGGCGCTCGGCTTCGAGCATTCGGTGGCCAACATGTACCTGATCACCATCGGTTGGCTGCACGGTGCGCCAGGGATCGATATCGCCGGTTTCCTGACCAACATGATCCCGGTCACGCTCGGCAACATCGTCGGCGGCGGCGTCTTCGTGGCGCTGGTCTACTGGGTCGTCTATCTGCGTCCTGCGAAGTCGGGCTGAGGCGGGGCCATGACAAAAAGCATCGCGTTTATGCTGGACGGCGCGCCGGTCCGCGCCGAGCCCGGCGAGACCATTTGGCAGGTGTCCCAGCGGCTGGGCCACGAAATTCCGCATCTCTGCCTCTCGACGGCGCCAGAATTTCGTCCGGACGGCAATTGCCGCCTTTGCATGGTGGAAATCGCCGGCCGCGAATACCTCGCGGCAAGCTGCATCACCGAGCCCGAGCCGGACATGGAGGTGAGTACCGACTCAGGCCGGGCCCGGGCAGCACGGCGCGGCGTGATGGAATTGCTGCTGGCGGAGGCGGAAATCGATCCTGACTCCGAGGGCGGACGCTGGCAGCGCGCAATCGGCCTTGAGGGGAGCCGCTATCCAGCTACGGAATCGATTCCACCCGACGACAGCAATCCTGGCATCGCCGTGAACCTTGCCGCCTGTATCCGCTGCCTGCGTTGCCTTCAGGTCTGCCGCGACATCGAAATCCATGAGGTGATTGGCATGGCCCATCGTGGTGCTGAATCCACCATCGTCTTCGACATCGGCGACCCGATGGCGTCGTCCCGCTGCGTGAGCTGCGGCTCCTGCGCCCAGGCCTGCCCGACCGGGGCCCTGTCCCTGCGTAATCCGTTGGAGGCGGCCGATGCCGCTTGATCGCGAGACCGGCGGCGAAGGCCGGGCGGTCGACAGCCTGTGCCCGTATTGCGGGGTCGGTTGCCAGATCCGCTACCATTTGAGCGGTGACCGCATCGCCTGGGCCGAGGCGATCGACGGGCCGGCCAATCGTGGCCGTCTCTGCGTCAAGGGCCGGTTCGGCTGGGACTATATCTATCATCCCGACCGTTTGACGGCGCCGCTGATCCGTCGGGCCGGCGCGACCAAGGGCGTCGCGCCGGCCGATCCCCGGGCGCAGTTCCGCGAGGCGAGCTGGGAGGAGGCCCTGGATCGCGCCGCCGACGGTTTCCGGCAGATCAAGGACACGCAGGGGCCGCAGGCTCTGGGTGGGTTCGGCACTGCGAAGGGGTCCAACGAGGAGGCCTATCTGGTGCAGAAGCTGATCCGGACCGGCTTCGGCACCAACTCCGTCGATCATTGCGCCAGGCTCTGCCATTCCAGCTCGGTGGTGGCGCTGTTCGACCAGATCGGCTCCGGCGGGGTCACCGCCGCATTCACCCAATGCGACAATGCCGATGTCCTGATGGTGGTCGGCACCAACTCCGCCCGAAGTCATCCGGTCGCCGCTTCATTCTTCCGCCGTGCGGTTCGGCGCGGCGCCAAGATGATCGTGATCGATCCGCGGCGTAGCGAGATGGCCGAGGACGCCGAGATTGTCGTCACCCACCGGCCCGG
The DNA here is from genome assembly GCA_965237625.1 of Inquilinaceae bacterium. GTDB lineage: Bacteria > Pseudomonadota > Alphaproteobacteria > DSM-16000 > Inquilinaceae > JABDIP01. The sequence goes on along the minus strand of CBDEGD010000012.1, from coordinate 9,771 downwards.
CAGCGACATAGCGCTGTTCAACGCGCTGGCGCATGTGGTGTTGGAAGAGGGGTTGCACGATTGCGACTTCATCGAGAACCGGACCACCGGCTTCGCGGAATTCCAGGAAAGCGTGAAGGCATGCACGCCGGAATCGGCCGAACAGGAAACCGGAATCCCGGCGGGCACGATCCGCGCCGTGGCCCGACTCTATGCCGGCGCCGGCGCAGCCATGGTCTTCTGGGGCATGGGAGTCACCCAGCATGTGCACGGCGTAAGCAACGCCCGCGGCCTGATCAACCTGGCGCTGATCTGCGGCCATGTGGGCCGGCCGGGAACCGGGCTTCATCCGCTGCGCGGGCAGAACAATGTGCAGGGCGTCTCCGATATGGCGCTGCTGCCGAATTTCCTGCCGGGATATGGCCTTGTGGCCAAGCCGGAGGTCCGCGCCCGCTTCGCCGAGGCCTGGGGCAGCCCGGTCCCCGAGGCGCCGGGGCTGACCATTGTCGAGATGATCAACGGCTCTGCGGATGGCAGCGTGCGCGGCCTCTATTTCGTTGGCGAAAATCCGGCCATGAGCGATCCCGACGCCAACCATGTGCGCAATTCCCTGACCCAGCTCGATCATCTTGTGGTGCAGGACATCTTCCTGACCGAGACAGCCTGGTATGCCGATGTGGTGTTGCCGGCGGCGGCGTTGCTGGAGAAATCGGGAAGCTTCACCAACACCAACCGGCAGATCCAGATCAGCCGGCCGGTGACGCCGCCGCCGGGCGAGGCGCGCCAGGATTGGTGGATCACCCAGGAACTTGGCCGCCGCCTCGGCCTCGACTGGACCTATGAGGGGCCTGGCGATGTCTGGGAAGAGGCGCGGGCGCTGTGGCCGGCGATCGCCGGCGTGCCCTGGTCGCGGCTGGCGCGCGATGGCTGGTGCCAATATCCGTGCGCCAGCGAGGACGAGCCGGGCCGGGACGTGCTGTTCGGCGACCGCTTCCCGACGGCCGATGGTTTGGCCAAGCTGGTGCCGGTCGAGCCGGGCACGCCTGATGAGCTTCCCGATGAAGACTACCCGTTCGTGTTCATTACCGGCCGCGTTTTGGAGCACTGGCACACCGGCGCCATGACGCGCCGCAGTGCAGTGCTGGATGCCGCGGACCCGGAGCCCGGCCTTTATGTCGGCGAGGCCGATCTGCAGCGGCTGGGCCTGACCATCGGCGATGAGGTGCGGGTAATTTCCCGCCGGGGTGAGATTGTCGCCGCCTGCCGGGTCGATCCGGGGCTGCCCGCAGGTGCGGTTTTCATGCCCTTCTGCTTTGCTGAAGCGGCTGCGAATCTGCTGACCAACGCCGCGCTGGACCCGCAATCCAAGATCCCGGAATACAAATACTGCGCGGTTCGCCTTGAGCCGGACGTTGCACGCTGAAGTAGACCGTGAGAATGGTTAATGGACATTAGCCAGTATTATTAAGTCTAATTACACAAATACCTGACAAATTACCTCCTAGCAAAATTCAAAAGTGATTTTCTTGGGGGATAAAATGTCTCATGCAGTTCCTGCCGCCGTTATGGAAGTCCATGGCGATTCCGGCACTGCTATCGTAGGTTTCGCCGGTGCCAAGCACGAAGTTTCGGTGGAGCTTTTGGACACCGTCTCCGTTGGCGATTATGTGCTCGTCGATGTCGGATTTGCGGTTGCGAAGATCAATACAGAAGAGGCCAAGACCACCCTGGCGAAGATCGCGGGTGGCGATTGCCGAGACTCCAATGGCCGGATTCTCGCCGCATGAACTTAGGGCAACAGTTCCGCAGGCAGGATCTGGCCGAGCAATTGGCCGATCAGCTTGTCAACGAGGTCGATCCGGAGTCCCGGTACCGCTTCATGGAGGTCTGTGGCGCGCATACCCGCGCCATCCTTCAGTTCGGTATCCAGGGGCTGATGCCGGAAAACGTCCAATTTCTGCGCGGACCGGGATGCCCAGTCTGTGTCCTGCCGCAGCATCGGATCGCGGAAGCTCTGGCCCTGAGCGAGCGGCATGGTGCGATCGTATGCGCTTACGCAAACATGATCCAGGCGGTCGAGCCCAAGCGTCGCGGCCTGTTCCGATCCAAGCCGAAGAGTAGCGACATCCAACTGGTTCGGTCGGTTCAGGAGGTCCTTCAGATCGCCCGCGACAATCCCGGCCGCGAGATCGTGTTCTTTGCCACCGGGTTCGAGACCGCGACGGCGCCCACGGCCGTGGCCCTGCGTCGGGCCAAATCCGAAGGGCTGAAAAATTTCAGCGTATTCTGCAATCATCTGCTGACCCCGGCCGCGATCCATTACCTTTTTGAGTCGGCGGGAATCGGTGATTTGGATGTCAGGTCCGTCGACGGATTTCTCGGCCCGGCCCATGCCAGCGCCGTCATCGGTAGCCAGCCCTATGCCTTCTTTGCCGAGGAATTCCAGAAGCCGGTGGTGGTGGCAGGCTTTGAGCCGCTCGATGTCATGCAGGCGGCGCTGATGCTTGTGCGACAGGTCAATGAAGGTCGCTATGTGGTGGAAAACCAGTACAGCCGGGCCGTGACCGAAGGCGGCAATGGCAAGTCCCAGGCGCTGGTCAGCGATGTATTCGAGCTACGCCGCACCTTTGAATGGCGAGGGCTCGGTCACGTGCCGTATAGCGCCTTCCGGGTCAAATCCGCCTATGCCGAACACGATGCTGAGATCCGGTTCGGTATCGGCTCGTCCACCGGCGCTTCTGCCGAGGGCCGGGATCTAGGGCTGATTTGTACGGCAGATGACGGACCCGGAATGTGTCTTGCCTTTCTAAACCAGGACGCCTGTGCCTATGGGCGGTCGCCACCGCAAGGCGGCGACGCGGCGGTGCCCTGGACGATTGCGGCGTCATAGAGCAGGCCGTATTCGGCAGCCAGGGATCCCCCATTCATGCGCATTCTCGTTATCGCCAGCGGCTTCAACAGCCTGAGTCAGCGCCTGTTCGTCGAACTCACCGGCCGTGGCCATGAGATAAGCGTCGAACTGGACATCGACGACGCGGTCTCCCAGGAGGCGGTCGATCTTTACGCGCCCGATTTGATCCTGGCGCCATTCCTGAAACGGGCGATCCCGGAAAGCATCTTCAGCCGGCATCTGTGCCTGATCGTGCATCCCGGCATTCCCGGCGACCGCGGCCCGGCGGCGATCGACTGGGCAATCCTCAATGAAGAGCCGGTCTGGGGCGTCACCGTGCTGCAGGCGGAAGCGGAGATGGATGCGGGCCCGATCTGGGCCGCTGCCAGCTTCCCCATGCGCAATGCCAGCAAATCGAGCCTCTACCGCAATGAGGTCACCGAGGCGGCCGTCGCGGCGGTGCTGGACGCGGTGGGGCGCGTCGAGCGCGGCGACGGACCGCCGGCGCCCGATCAGGTCTGGAAGCGGGAGCGAGGCATCGAGCGTCCGCCGGCCAAGCAGGCCGACCGGGCCATCGACTGGCGCCGGGACGACACCGAAACGGTGATGCGCAAGCTGCTGAGCGCCGATGGTGCGCCCGGCGTCAAAAACACTCTGCGCAACCGCACGGTCTTTCTGCACGATCCGCGCCCGGCCTCCGGTCTGACCGGCGAGCCGGGCGCCATCATCGCCCGCAGCGGCCCGGCGATCTGCCGCGCGACCACCGATGGCGCGGTCTGGATCGGGCAACTGCGCGACAAGGAGCACAAGGACCCCTTCAAGCTGCCGGCGACCATGCTGCTGGCGGACGATCTGGACGGCGTCGAGGAATTCCCGGTGGACCATGAGAAGGGCTACCAGGAGATCAGCTATTCCGAGAAGGACGGCGTCGGCTACCTGGAGTTCGACTTCTACAACGGCGCCATGAGCACGGCGCAGTGCGAGCGGCTGCTGGCCACCTATCGCGAGGCCTGCAAGCGCGACACCAAGGTCATCGTGCTGATGGGCGGATACGAATACTGGTCGAACGGCATCCATCTCAACCTTATCGAGGCGGCGGAGAGCCCGGGCGACGAGAGCTGGCGCAACATCAACGCCATCGACGATCTGGCCGAGGCGATCATCCGCACCGATACCCACATGACCGTCGCGGCGCTGCAGGGCAATGCCGGCGCCGGCGGCGTCTTCCTGGCCCGCGCCACCGATCAGGTCTGGCTGCGTTCCAGCGTGGTGCTCAGCCCGCACTACAAGGACATGGGCAATCTGCACGGCTCGGAGTTCTGGACCTATCATCTGCCGCGCTGCGCCGGCGAGGAGAATGCAAAGCGGATCATCGATGCGCGCCTGCCCATGGGGGCCGACGAGGCGGTTGATCTGGGCCTGGCGGATGCCAAGCTGTCCGCGGGCCGCGAAGATTTCGTGGCCGAGATGCGGCAGCGCGCTGAGACCCTGGTCAACGAGCCGACGCTGGACGCGATGCTGAAGGCGAAGGCCAAGCGGCGCGCATCCGACGAGGCGGAGAAACCGCTGCAGCAATACCGTGACGAAGAACTGGCGAAGATGCGGGTGAACTTCTACGGCGCCAATCCGAGCTATCACATCGCCCGCTACAACTTCGTCCACAAGATCGGCAAATCGCGCACCGGCATCACTATCGCCCGCCATCGCGACCGCCGGCTGCAGGGGCGGAAAAAGGCGTCATAGGGGACCGGCTCAGCCCACCATCGCCCGGCGCAGGGCGGCACGCGCCAGCAAGCGGGTCGAGTCGAGCGTCGGCAGCGGTGAATTCGAGTCGCTGATGATCAGCGGGATCTCGGTGCAGCCGAGGATCACGGCGTCGCAGCCTTCGTCCTTCAGCCGGGCAATAACCCGCTGAAAGGCGGCGGTCGCCTCGGGCTTGAACACCCCACGCACCAACTCATCCGTGATGATGCGATTGAGTTCCTTGCGCTCGGCGCTGTCCGGGCGCTCGAACGCCAAACCGCGCGCGGCGAACTTCTCCGGGTAGACGTCGCTTTCGACCAGCCAGCGCGTTCCGGTCAAAGCGAGGCGCCTGAACCCGCGCGAAACGGCCTCATCGGCGACGATCTCGGCAATGTGCAGCCAGGGCAGGGGTGATCGCCGCTCCACATGCGCAAAGGCCTGATGGATCGTATTGTCCGGGCAGATCAGGAAATCGGCCCCGGCACTCGCCAGCTTGTGCGCTGAGGCGAGCATGATCTCACCGACACCCCCCCAGTCGTCACGGTCGATGCAGGCCATGTAGTCGGCGAGGGACGGCGTGTGCATGGAGATTTCGGGATGGCCATGCGTGCCGAGAAGCTCCGCGCCTTCGGTGCAGATGGTTCGATAGCACAGCGAAGCGCCTTCGGCGGAGCAGGCGACGATACCGATGTGTTGAGGCATAACGATCCCTGAGAGCTCCCGGCTGGCCGCCTCGGCAAACGGGCGGTGACACGACCCACAATCCTAACGCGCTCGCTGCCGCCGTCCAGAACGGCGATCCTGCTGCTGGTATTCGCCGTAAATCAATCGACTCTGACCCCATTGATTTGAAAGCGACTCGTTTTAAGCCGGCTGTTGGAACATTCATGAGTGTCTCATTGGAACTATCAATTGAGCCTGGCACTTTCAATATCCGGCAAGAAATGGGGATTTAGTAAACTGTCATCGTAATTCCTCCCCGCCGCAATCTGGTCTGATGCTTGCGGTTCAGCGGACATTCAACATGCATTGATCCAGACGCTGAAGGACATTAGAGCCGGCGCTTACTATCGAACGAATCACCCGGCGTCGGAGACAGGATCTGGCCATTCGTGTCGTCGCGCGGCTTGCAGAAACGCGCCGACCGCGGGTGAATGCGGCCGGCCCCGTGCTGTGACCAGGTTGATCGTGCGCCTTATTTCAGGGTCGACCAGTGGTCTCGCGAGCAACTCGGGTGCGGTGACCGACAGCTCGGGAAACAATCCCAGACCAAGGCCCGCCGCGATCATCCCTTGAACCCAATCGTCGCGTTCGCTGCTGAACACGCGGTTCAGCGTTGACCCGGCCGCGATCAGGATGCGGCCGGCGTAGTCGTAGAACTCGCAATTCGCCCGGCTGACATATCGCTCGCCATCCAAATCGCCGGCCCGCGCTTCGGCGACATTTGCCAAGCGATGATGGCGGTTCACCACAATGACGAAGGATTCGCGATACAGAGGCATCACATGGAACTGATCGTCTAGTTCTTCGGGCAGGCCGTACAAAGCGACTTCTATGTCGCCTCGCCTTAGGGCCGCGTCGATGACGCGGCCGGCGTCGGCCACGATTTCGATCTCGACGCCCGGGTGAGCGGCCGAGTAGGCGATCAGTAAATCCGAAATCAACGCCGGGCCGATCGTACACATCGCCCCTATCTTCAGCCGCACACCGTCAAGCCGCCCGAACTTGTCGGCCTGGGCCTTGGCGGCAGTGGCTTGCGCATAGACCTCGGCCAAATAGGGCCGCATCAGATTGCCCAGCTCGGTCAGGTGGGTATTGTTTCGCTCACGGTTGAACAGGCCCCCACCCAATTCGTCTTCAAGCGCCCGAACCGCTCGCGTCAGCGCCGGTTGGCTGACGTTGCACGCTGTCGCCCCGCGGGTGAAGTTCAAGGTATCGCAGACCGCCAGAAAATAGCGGATCTGGTGCATCTCCATCTTTCAGCGCCTCTCAAGCGAACGCCGTAAGGACACCACCCTAGCCCAATGCGGACGATACCCAAAATGCATCGAAACAAGATCCCAACGGCATTGGAGACCGCCTCGAGGGTCTCGTAAGTTGAAATCGTCTCAAATGGAAGTGCATCGGAAGACGAAAATCATCATTGCCGTCGATCCCGACGCTTCAAAACATGAAGGGTATTAGTCATGAAGAAAAGCGGCTTGTATGCCTCGATTTCGTTGATCGCATTGTCTGCGGTTACTCTGTCGAGCCAGGTTATCGCGGTCGGGTTGGAGAATAACGTCGCCGGCTACCTGTACACGAGTCTCAACGGCGAGGGCGCCAACCAGGTGATCGCCATCGCGCGGCACGAGGACGGTACGCTCGGTGAGCAAACCGCCTACGCGACGGAGGCCATGGGCGGGGCAAATCGGGCCGCGGGCGGCGATGCGGCCGGTGATTTCGATAGCCAAGGCGCTATCCAGTTGATCGACGGCAATCTGTTGGTCGTGAACGCCGGTGGCGACACCATCTCCGTGTTCTCCGTCGACGAGGAGACCGGTGAGCTCAGCGGCCTCAGGAATGTCGGCTCCGGTGGCGAACGGCCGGCCAGCCTCACCTACACCCGGAAAGGCGATTCAGACGAGTACTGGGTCGTTGTCGGCAACCAGTGGAACAACCCGAATGTGCAGAAAGGCGGTCCGGGAGAAGGGGCGATCGAAATGTACCCCGATGCCGCGTTCCATGCCGAAGGCGGCGGCCATGAGGGCGTGCTTGACGACCGCAACATCACCCTGTTCTCGTTCAACGCCGCCAAGGGTGAGCTGACGCCGGAAGGCACGCTGGACACTTACAGCGGCACCAACGGCGGCCCGACCACGGTAACCTTCAACCGTGACGGCACCAAGCTCGCGGTCTCGACATGGGGTATCGCCCATTTCGGCACCGCCGTCCCGACGGAGCAAAAGCCCAGCCGTGTCTACGTCTACGATTTCGACGCCGGCTCCGTCAGCAACCGCCGCCACTTCGAGCAGGCCGGCATCTCCGGGACCATTGGGATCGACTGGGATCGCAACACGGACAATCTGTTCGTGTCGAACTTCAACCTGACGCCTGAACTGCGTGATCACAGCCTGACGGTCCTGACCGACGATGGCTCCAGCGTGACCAAGATCGGCAATTTCGGCACCGGCGACGGTGACGACATCGATGAGGCCTGCTGGACACATATCAACCCCGACGGAGACAAACTCTACGTCTCGAGTTTCGGCGGCAACCTGATCAGCGAATTCAGCATCGATGCCGATGGCAACGTCACCCAGGTCGGTGACCGGGCAGAGACCGCCTATGTCACGCGGGCCGCTGGCACCCCGGCCGGTGATACGAAGGACATGTTCATCACCGCTGACGGTCTGTTCATGTACAACCTCGGCGCCTACCAGACATTCGGGATTGCTGCCTTCAACATCTCGGACTCCGGCTCCCTGACGCTGGCCGACGAGTTCAAGATTGAAGCCGCGACCGAGACCGGCCCTGGCGCCTACAATTTCCTCGGCCTTGTCGGGTTCGACCTGTAAGCCTCCACCAGACTTCAACCTGAAGCACCGCGCGGCGAAATCCGCGCGGTGTCTTTTCGTTGCGAGGCCCTCACCCGGATCCGGGAATTCCAGATCGGGCGTTGCCAGGTCCACCCGTCGAGCGTGATGTTGAGGCTGCTCCCGGGCGGGTTGTCGCGGCGATCCCGGAATTCGTGCCCACGGGCTGCAGGATCGGGAGATTAGAGCCGCTTCGCCTCGTACCCCACTCAGGCTCAGCCCATCGCCGACAGGCCTTCCTCCAGATAGTCGCTCAGCAGCGGGATGCCGGTCAGATATTCCGCCGTGTGGTCGTTATGGGCGTCGCGGGCTTCGGCGATGGCCTCGGCCCATTGTCCGGCGGAAAAACTGCCGCGGCCGATCCAGGTGAGGGCGACCAGCTCGATCTGCTCGTCGCGGTTCAACGCGCGGATCGCCGATAGCAGCTCGTCATAGGTCGGGTCGGCGGCGAAATCCTCCAACACATCCAACTCGTCATCGTCGGATGGGTTCGAGCCCGGGTCGGGGGCGACCGGCTCGACCTTGACGTCGAATTCCCTGGCTTTGGCGATGATGTAGGCGACTTTCTCGGCGCTGAGATTGTCCACGTCGGATCCTCCTGCTTGTCTCTGACCCATGGTGCTCCCGGCACCCTGGCACGCCATTGATCCAAATCATGGGGCCGCCGGGCGAAAGCGGTCATTTTCTGCTCCGAACGAGGCGGACCCGTCTATGGCGTCCGCAAGGATCACCCCGCTCGGTGCGGCACCCCGTGGAGGCCACGATGTCAGACTCCCGTTACATCCGTTGGTTCGAAGAACTCGGCATAGGCGACGTGCCCATCGTCGGCGGCAAGAACGCCTCCCTGGGCGAGATGTATCGCGAGCTGGCGCCGCTGGGTGTCAGCCTGCCGAACGGCTTTGCGGTGACGGCGGAGGCGTTCCGCACCGCCTTGACCGAGGCCGATGCCTGGGGCGAGTTGCATTCCCTGCTGGACGATCTGGACAAGGCTGATGTCCGCGCCCTGGCCGCCGCCGGGCGAAGAGCGCGCGAGATCGTCTATGCCGCCGGGCTGACCGACGCCATGCGCGAACAGATCCTGGAAGCCTGGCGCACGCTGGTCGCGGAATATGGCGAGGATCTCAGCGTCGCCGTGCGCAGCTCCGCCACCGCGGAGGATTTGCCGACCGCCAGCTTCGCCGGCCAGCACGACACCTATCTCAACGTCCATGGCGAGGAGATGCTGATCGACGCGGTGAAGCGCTGCAACGCGTCGCTGTTCACCGACCGGGCGATCTCATACCGCATCGATCAGGGCTTCGACCATTTCAAGGTCGCGCTGTCGGCCTGCGTGATGAAGATGGTGCGCGCCGATCTGTCCTCCAGCGGGGTGATGTTCTCCATCGATACCGAGACCGGCTTCCGCGACGCGGTGTTCATCACCGGCGCCTACGGGCTCGGCGAGAACGTGGTCCAGGGCGCCGTCGATCCGGACGAGTTCTATGTGCACAAGCCGACCTTCAAGCTCGGTCACCGCGCGGTGCTGCGGCGGGTGCTGGGTGGCAAGGGCATCAAGATGGTCTATGCCCCCGGCCGCACCCGCGA
>CBDEGD010000011.1:0-63473 GCA_965237625.1 Inquilinaceae bacterium | reverse complement strand
CGCCGGACTCCGCATTGATGCGATCGCAATCCGCCTTGCGCGCGGTCTCGAAGTCACGATCGACGCCGCCTTCTGACTCGATGAACTGGCAGGCGACCTGGGTCAACGTGATGACTGTCGCGCCCTGCGCCGCGGCGGCCTGGCTCATGCCGCCTAGCGCGAATGCTGCAGCGGCGATCGCCGACATTGCGCGGCTGGTGGTCAGGTATCTTGTCGTCATGCCTATCTCCGTTCGTCTGCGCCGATGGCGCCCTGTGTCCGGCCCTGCAGTTTTGGGAATTGGCGATCAAAGGCAAGTCAACGCTTTGTGACGACGCCGTGACGGGCGCGAAAATTCAGGCTTTGGCCTCCTCACATGTCCGTGCGATTGGCTTGCCGGACCGACGCAGCGTGACACACTGCGGCCAACTCAGGCAGGAGACGAGGACCACAATTGAGCGCCATCGCCGATACCGCCCCTGCCGATGTCGCCGCCGGAGGGCCTGCGGGATCGCCTCCGAACCGGGTCATCATCTCGGTCGCCGCTCTGGCCCTCGTGCTGGGCAGCGCGTGGTTGCTGGACACGGTCTCGCAAAGACAGGCGACGCTTTACCTGATCGGCGGCGCGCTGGGCCTTGTGCTCTATCACGCCATGTTCGGGTTCTCGTCCTCCTGGCGGGTCTTCCTGTCGGACCGTCGCGGGGCGGGGCTGCGGGCGCAGATGCTGATGCTGGCGGTGGCGACTCTCCTGTTCTTTCCGGTGCTGGCGGATGGGACGCTGATGGGCCGCTCGGTCGGCGGCGCGCTGGCGCCGGTCGGCGTGTCGGTCCTGGCCGGCGCGTTCCTGTTCGGCATCGGCATGCAGCTTGGCGGAGGCTGTGCGTCGGGCACGCTGTACACGGTGGGCGGCGGCAATACCCGGATGGTGGTGACCCTGGCGGCATTCGTCGCGGGATCGTTCCTGGCGACCCATCATTTCCAATGGTGGCTGCGGCAGCCGAGCCTGGGCACGATCTCGATCGTCCGAGAGCTCGGTCTTTGGCCCGCGCTCAGCCTGCAGCTCGCCGTTCTTGCCGGCATCGCCGGTCTGACCGTCATCCTGGAACGTCGTCGACATGGTCGGCTTGTCGAAGGGTCGGATGGCTCGACCCGCGGGCTCGCCCGGGTAATGCGCGGCCCTTGGCCTTTGGTCTGGGGCGCGGTGGCGCTGGCGCTGCTGAACTTCGCCACGCTGGCGGTCGCCGGCCATGCCTGGAGCGTCACCTATGGATTCACCCTGTGGGGCGGCAAGATCGCCCAGGCGGCAGAGTTCGACTTCAGCGACTGGCCGTTCTGGATGTCCGCCTATCAGCGGAGCGCCCTGGCCGGCAGCGTCTTCGCCAATACCGTGTCGGTGATGAATTTCGGCATCCTGGCCGGCGCGCTCCTCGCCGCCGGGCTTGCCGGCCGGTTCGCCCCGGTCTGGCGCATCCCTGTTCGATCCATCCTGGCTGCAATCATCGGCGGGCTGCTGATGGGCTACGGTGCCAGGCTCGCCTTCGGCTGCAACATCGGCGCCTTCTTCAGCGGCGTTGCCTCAGGTAGCCTGCATGGCTGGCTGTGGCTGGCGGCGGCCATGGCCGGAACCGTGATCGGGATTCGGATGCGGCCTGTTTTCGGGCTTGAGGTCGAGCGGTCCGAAGTCACCGGCTGTTAGCAGGCCGAGGCGACAATCACTTCATCGAGTCGCTGACGATCTGTTCGAATATCAGATCCAGTTCACTGGCCATATTGTCCAGCGCCTTGACGCCATAAGGGGCGAACACCGCGCTTGGCGTCCGATAGGTCAGCATCGCCGTGCCATCGGTTTCTTCGGTCACATAGAACCGGATTGGCGCCTCGATGCCGGCCGGCACGCTGGCCTCCAGCATCCTGACCGCGTAATCCGGCCGAAAGACCATGATCACGGCATTGCCGGCGATGGTCTTGCCGATCGATGCGGCGCCGTTGGTGGCGCTGGCCTGGGCCACGATCCCCATGCGGTTGGCGGCGATGGCGCCGCGCAGATCCTCCACATAATCGCCAAAGGGCTTGCCGGTCTCCGCGGTCATCGTCCCGGGCAGAGGGACGGCCGTTTGCGCACTGAGGCCGGTTACGGCCATGACGGTAAGGCAAGCGCAGAACAGGATGCCGATCGTCGAGGGGCGGAAAGCCATTGCATGCACTCCATGGTCTGAGGCGTTGTCGGGGCGGCGGAGGCCCGGAGACTGTCGCAACTGTGATGGGAGTTGTCGCGGTTCGCCAGAGCCTCTCGACCTTGTGAAGATATTTTTGGGAACAGATTGGTGCCGATCGGTGACCATAGAGGTACGGGACGGGTATCGCCTGAAACAAAGATGCGATCGGACCGCCGGCCAGGCGGCCAGCGCATGGAGAGCTGAGAATGTATTACGAGGGTATCTTCCGGGGGGCCCTGGAAGGGTTGAAGTCGGAAGGCCGGTACCGGACGTTCGCCGAGTTGGAGCGTCACGCCGGGTCTTTCCCGCGCGCTCGGCATCATGGTCTGGCGGCGGCGGAATCCGATCCTTCACCTTCCGATGTGACGGTGTGGTGCTCGAACGACTATCTGGGCATGGGCCAGCATCCGGTGGTGCTGCGGGCCATGGTCGAGGCGGTGGAGCGCTATGGCGCCGGCGCCGGCGGCACGCGGAACATCTCCGGCACCCATCACCTGCATGTGACGCTGGAGCGTGAGTTGGCGGCGCTGCATGGCAAGGAGGCCGCCCTGCTGTTCACCTCGGGCTACATCTCCAACGAGGCGGCGCTGTCGACCATCGCCAAGTTGGTGCCCGATTGTGGTGGTGTTCTCCGACGCGTTGAACCACGCCTCGATGATCGCCGGGATCCGCAACTCGGGGGCCGAGAAGCACATCTTCCGGCACAACGATCCCGGTGATTTGGACCGTCTGATGAGCCGCTATGCGCCGGAGCGCCCGAAGCTGGTGGCGTTCGAGAGCGTGTATTCGATGGATGGCGACATCGCCCCGATCGCCGAGCTGTGCGACGTTGCGGACAAGCACGGCGCCATGACCTATCTGGACGAGGTGCATGCGGTGGGCATGTACGGGGACACGGGCGGCGGTGTGTCGGAGCGGGACGGTGTGGCGGATCGCCTGACGGTGATCGAGGGCACTTTGGGCAAGGCGTTCGGTGTGATGGGCGGTTACATCACGGCGTCGGCGGCGCTGGTGGATGTGGTGCGGAGTTTCGCGCCGGGCTTCATCTTCACCACGGCGCTGCCGCCGGTGGTGGCGGCCGGGGCGCTGGCCAGTGTGCGACATTTGAAAGAGAGCGGCACGGAGCGGGCGAGCCAGCAGGAGCGGGCGGCGAAGCTGAAGGCGATGCTGACGGCGGCCGGCCTGCCGGTGATGGCGTCTGCGAGCCACATCGTGCCGGGTGCTGGTGGGCGATGCGCGGCTGTGCAAGCAGGCGTCGGACGCGCTGCTGACGGAACACCGGATCTATGTGCAGCCGATCAACTATCCCACGGTGCCGCGGGGCACGGAGCGGTTGCGGCTGACGCCCTCGCCGCTGCATGACGATCTGCAGATGGCCCGGCTGGTCGACGCCATCAGGGATGTCTGGGGACGACTGGAGATTCAGGTCGCTGCGTGAACGGCCACCTTCGCCGCCGTTGAGCCTGTCGACAGGTGGGATGACCGAAAAAGCCCATTGCGATCGTTCCGCTTTGAAACATGCATCCGACGCGACAAATTCCCACGCGATGCGTATAGTCCTTTCGCATTGCGGGTCGCGCTTCATGTGACCTGTGGCTTGACCGGACGCTTTGTGCCACCGTGGATTCGCGACCGCGAGGACCATAAGCGGTTCAGGAGATGCATGCATGACGGACGAAAACCAGGCCACCGAATCCCAGGTCTACACGGCACTTCAGCCGGAGGTGCGCAAGATCGGCGTGGCCGATCTCAAGGACGCCCTTGCCAAGGGGATCGCCGATTTCGAGGCGATGCCGACCCATCTGATCTTCCTATGCCTGATCTATCCGATTCTGACGCTGCTTATGGCGCGGATTGCCGGCGGCTATGATGTGCTGCCGTTGGTCTTTCCGCTGCTCGCCGGATTTACCCTGATCGGACCTTTGGCCGCCTGCGGCATGTACGAGTTGAGCAAGCGTCGTGAGCGTGGCGAGGACACCTCGCGCTGGCGCGCCTTCGACGTCCGCAAATCACCTGCGAAGATGTCAGTCGCCTCGCTCGGCATCGCCCAGCTGGCGATCTATCTGGTCTGGGTGGGTGTCGCCAATACCATCTACAGTCAGATCTTCGGTGACTTTGTGCCGACATCGGTCGGCGATTTCATCGGCCAGATCATGGGAACCGGGGCGGGCTGGACCCTGATCATCATCGGCAGCGGCGCCGGCTTCGTCTTTGCCGCCGTGGTGCTGAGCGTCAGCGCGATTTCGTTCCCGCTGGTTTTGGACCGCGACGTCGGCGCGGTGTCCGCCGCATTCACGTCGATCCGCGTGACGCTGGCCAATCCGATCACCATGGGCATTTGGGGTCTGATCGTCGCCGTTACGCTGGCGCTTGGCGCGTTGCCGTTGTTCTTCGGACTGGCGGTGGTCATGCCGGTGCTGGGGCACTCGACGTGGCACCTGTACCGCAAGGTCGTTCAGTGGTGAAGAGCGCCACTTAGCCGGCGCGCGATCAGCGCTCGAAACGATACAATCGACCGTCGGCCCCCGGCGGCGGAGCGGGCTGACGCCCCAAAGGACTCGCCGATGGAAGATATCAAGTTCGACAGCGCCATCTTGGGGCGCCTGGCCAATGCGATGAATTTCATCTGCGGGGCGGATCATCCTACGACGGTCGCCATCAAGACGGCGGCGGAGAGCGGTTCCGAACGGGATATCAAGAAAGCGCGCACGCTGTTCCTTCGGTTGAAGCCGGGGGATCGCAGGGCCGCCCTGACCATGCTCGCCGATTGAACCGCCGGACGCCGAAGAACGACCTTCCTCCCGCCATCCCAATAGCAAAAGGCCCTCTCCATGCGGAGAGGGCCTTTTGTTTCGTAGACCGTGGCTTTCAGGGCCGGGGGGCTGAAGCGATCCGCTAGGACGCCCCGCCGAAGAACACGCCCCGGGTCAGGAAAGTGTATTCCGACTCGATCGCCATCAGCGCGACCAGCACCAGCAGCACCAGCGGCGGCGCCAGGATCGCGTATCGAATGGCCAGCCGCTCCCACTTCATGTGCATGAAGAAGGCAACGATCAGCCCCGCCTTCAGCGCCATGAAGACGAGGATCAGCGTCCACCGCAGATACCCTTGGAATCCGATGAAATCGACCATGTAGGACAGCGTGCTGAGAACGAACAGCCAGCCCCAGATGATCAGGTAGATCTTGATCGGATGTTGTTGGCCTTCTGCCTGCGCCATGGGAGCCCCTTACCAGAGATAGAAGAATGCGAAGATGAACACCCAGACGAGATCGACGAAGTGCCAGTAGAGGCCGACGATCTCAACCGAATCGTATTTGCCCGTGCGATCGTAATCGCCGCGTATGACTTTGAACGCGATACAGAGCAGATAAATCACGCCGATCGACACGTGGAAACCGTGAAAGCCGGTGACCATGAAGAAGGTCGAGCCGAATTGCGCGGCGCCGAACGGGTTGCCCCAGGGACGGACCCCTTCATGGATCAGCTTCGTCCATTCAAAGGCCTGCATGCCAACGAAGAGTGCGCCCAGCATCGCAGTAGCTAAAATTAGAGCTGCGCATGCCTTGCGGTTCTTGGCATAGCCATTGTTGACAGCCATGGCCATCGTCCCGCTGCTCGTGATCAGCACGAAGGTCATGATCGCGATCAGGATCAGCGGAATGTGCTGACCGAACAGCGTCAGGGCAAACACCTCGCTGGCGTTCGGCCATGGCTCGACCGTCGTCATGCGCACGGTCATGTACGAGACCAGGAAACAGGAGAAGACGAAGGTATCGCTTAGCAGGAAGATCCACATGAAGGCTTTGCCCCAGTGGACTTTCTTGAACGCCCGCTGATCGGACCCCCAATCGGAGACCATGCCTGTCATGCCATCGGCCGTGGTGACGCCCGGATTGGGCACCGCATCGTTTGCCATGTTGCTCTTCGTCCTCGTTACCGCAACGACATCACGTTAAAGCACGAACGCTTTGCATATGATCGGCAGGGACCCGCCCGGGAAGAACACCAACCCGAACAGCGCCAACCAGATGATAAGCAGGAAGTGCCAATAGATCGTGCACAGCTCGACGCTGAGGCGCACCTTCGGCATCGCAATGCCGCGCCACACCTTCAGCGACGTTCTGGCCCAGACCACCAACCCGCCCACCAGATGCAGCCCGTGCAGTCCGGTGATCAGGAAGAAGAAGGAATTGGCCGGGCTGGTGCCCGTGTAGAAGTTCGAGGCATTCAACTGTTGCCAGGCCAGCAACTGGCCGAGCAGAAAGATGATGGTGAGCGCCCCGCCGGCCGCAAGGCCGCTCTTGACGCCGCCGATCTCCTCACGGCGGGCGCTGACCCGCGCCCATTGAAAGGCGATGCTGCACAGCACCAAACTGCCGGCATTCAGCCACATCAGCCAGGATTCCGGTAGCGGCCGCCATTGAGCGACCACCATACGCTCGGCATAGGCGACGGACAGCAGGAAGAACAGCACCGTCGCCACGGCGAAGAACATCTTCAGCCCAATCTTGGCCGGCGGCTGGGACGTCGCGACCGAATCCTGAAGGTCGTCGATCGCGCCCTGGCTCGCCGTCCAGGGCTTGCGGGTTATTTCGTGAAAGAAGTTCACGTTCTCTCCGCTTTGACGCTCGACGCGTCGCCGCCATCCTCGGGCACGACCTTACTGGGCGCCATGGTCTGCGGCAGGAAATCCTCTTTCGCACCGGGCACGCTGTAGTCGTAGGCCCAGCGATACACCACCGGCAGGTTCGGACCCCAGTTGCCGTGCACCGGCGGGGTGTTGGGCGTCAGCCATTCGAGCGATGCCGCCTTCCACGGATTGTCGCCGGCCGGCTCGCCCTTGGTCAGGCTGCGGAAGATGTTGTAGAGAAACACGATCTGGGCGGCGCCGACGATCAGCGCCATTACCGTGATGAAGGCATTCAGGGTCTCCGCGGAGTCCGGGATGAACCCTGTCTCGCCAATCTCGTAATATCGGCGCGGCACGCCGACAAATCCCAGATAGTGCATCGGGAAGTATATCAGGTAGGAGCCCAGGAAGGTGATCCAGAAATGGATGTGGCCCATCGTGTGATCAAGCATCCGACCGGTCATCTTCGGGTACCAGTGATAGATCGCCCCGAAGACCACCAGGATTGGCGCCACGCCCATAACCATGTGGAAATGGGCGACCACGAACATGGTGTCCGACAGCGGCACGTCGATCACCGCATTGCCCAGGAACAGCCCGGTGATGCCGCCATTCACGAAGGTCACGATAAAGCCGATGGAGAACAGCATCGGCAGGGTCAGATGGATGTTCCCGTGCCACAGGGTCAGCACCCAGTTGTAGACCTTGAGTGCGGTCGGCACCGCAATGATCAGCGTGGTGGTGGCGAAGAAGAACCCGAACCACGGATTCATGCCGCTGACATACATGTGGTGCGCCCAGACGATGAAGCTGAGGCCGCCAATGCCGACGATCGCCCAGACCATCATCCGATAGCCGAAGATGTTCTTGCGAGCATGGACGCTCAGCAGATCTGAAACCATGCCGAAGGCCGGAAGGGCGACGATATAGACCTCCGGATGGCCGAAGAACCAGAACAGGTGCTGGAACAGGATCGGGCTGCCGCCGCCATATTCAAGCTGCTGGCCGAATTGCGCGATCGCCGGCATGAAGAAGCTGGTGCCCAGCACCCGGTCGAACATCATCATCACGCCGCCGACGAACAGCGCCGGGAATGCCAGCAGGCCGAGAACCGTGGCGGTGAAGATGCCCCAGACGGTCAGCGGCATCCGCATGAGAGTCATGCCGCGGGTCCGGGCCTGCAACACCGTGGTGACGTAGTTCAGGCCGCCCATGGTGAAGGCGACGATGAAGATCACCAGAGAGATCAGCATCAGGTTGATGCCCCACTCACCCGCCCCGGCGCCCGGCGTACCTTCCAGGATGGCTTGCGGCGGATATAGCGTCCACCCGGCCCCGGTCGGGCCGCCCGGAACGAACCAGCTCGCCACCAGGACCAGCACGGCCACCAAGTAGAACCAGTAGCTGAGCATGTTCATATACGGGAAAACCATGTCCCGGGCACCGACCATCAGCGGGATCAGATAGTTGCCGAAACCGCCCAGGAACAACGCCGTCAACAGATAGATCACCATGATCATGCCGTGCATGGTCACGAGCTGGGTGTAGCCGGCCGGATCGATGAACGAAAACGTGTCCGGGAAACCGAGTTGAAGCCGCATCAGCCAGGACAACACCAACGCCACCAGCCCGATGGCCACAGCGGTGCCGCCATACTGGATGGCGATGACCTTGTGATCCTGACTCCAGACATATTTGCCGATGAAGGTCTTCGGATGATGCATTTCGGCATCTTCGACCTCGGCCGGCGGCACATAATCGATGTCGCCACGTGTCACATCGGTCATCTGTAAACCCTCTTCGCGTTTCCCTGGCCCGGCGGTATCTAGGTCCTACTGGCTCGATTGCACGCCAGTCTGGGCAATCGGATCGACGGTCTCGCCGTCCAATGCCAGGTCGACCCGGTCCACGGCGTCTTCCGCGCCACCACCGTATTGGCTCGCATATTGTTCATAGGTGATCTGCTCCGCCAGCCAAGCGTCGTAGTCGGCCTGGGTATTCACCACCGCATTGCCGCGCATGGCGTAGTGCCCGATGCCGCAAAGCTCGAAACAGAGCACATCGAAGTTTCCGGTCCGCGTCGGCGTGAACCAGAAGAACGTCACCGTTCCCGGCACCATGTCCATCTTGGCGCGGAACTGTGGGACGTAGAAGTCGTGCAGGACATCGATCGAGCGCAGCAGCACTTTGACCGGGCGGTCCAGCGGAAAATGGATTTCGCCGCTATCGACCAGGATATCGTCCTGACCGTTGGGATCGTCAGGGGTGACGCCGAATGGATTGTCGAAATCGATATGTTTGATGTCGGAAGTGCCCAGCACACCATCCTCGCCCGGAAGCCGGTAGGCCCACTGCCATTGCTGGGCGAGCACCTCGACCTCCGTCGCGTCGTCGGGGACGGTCACATACTGGCCCCAGACGAACAGGCCAGGCGTCAGCATCGCGATGATGCCGACCGCGGTGATCCCCGTCAGCCACCATTCCAGCTTCTTGTTCTCCGGCTCGTAGGCCGCCTTGCGCCCCGGCTGGTGCCGGAACCTCAGGACGCAATAGGTCATGAACAAGAGGACCGCGACGAATACCGCGCCGGTGATCCAGAACGTGATCAGGATGGCGTTGTCGATATAGCCCCAATTGGAGGCGATTTCCGTCCACCACCAGGGGCTCACGAAGTGAAAGACCACGGACCCGACGGTCACCAGTACCAATATGGCCGCCACGAATTTGCCCATTCGATCCTCACTTCTCAGCCGATTTCTGTGCAGACGGTGCCAAAGAACGGCGGGAGTTTAACCGCTCACGCTGAATTGATCTACGATCAAGATTAACCGTTTCACGGGCCCCGGAACAATCGACACAAAGTTGTCGTTGGGCGTTGGAATCGTTAATTGATCTTTCAAGGGAGGTTTGTTCGGGCGCCGCCCGGTGGGAGGCCGCCTACGTTGGACCCGCTTGCACCATGGAGAGATGGTGAATTGCCCGGGAGCGCGTTGTGATTCGGCCGAATGACATTCCTCGCGCTGGGTTCCTTTGCCCGCCCACCAAATCGTGAAGCCGATGCCGCCGGGCGGTGCAGGCCACGTCGGCAGCTGGAATTTCCGGTTGTCGTTGCCGGTCGTTTCGGTGCGGAGTGTCTTGGACCGTTAGCCCGAGCTTCATCAATCGGCGGGAACATGCTTGGAGCGACGGAGGTCCGGGGGCGACGATTGGAAGGAGTTCGGAATGCCGAACGTATTCGGCTTCGGATCAATGGCCTCGCGCCGCGCCGCGGCGACGGTAGCGATCCTTGCCTCGCTGATCTTTCAAACCGACGGCCTTGCCCAGCAAGCCGGCGCACCGCCCGAAACACCATCGGCGCGCGGCGGCGGACATTTCACCGCGCCCGATCCCGGCGATCTGACCCCTGAAGAGGCCACCGAAATCTACCGCGACATCCGCGATCAGATGGTGTCCGGTTACCGGCTCTCCAGGAATGGCGCCGCGCGGAACTTCACCCGCTGGCAGCGGTTCAACAGCGCGCCCTATCGATCAGCCACCCATGGTCAGCGATACGTCAACAACTATGCCAACGCGTCGGCAGTATCCTATGGGCTGTACGAGGGGGCCGGAATCATGCCGGCCGGCGCCGTCATCGTGAAAGACACGTTCTATGTGTCGGATTCCGGCGGCGTCTTTCCGGGCGCCCTGATGATCATGGAGAAGATGGCGGCCGGGTTCGACGAGGCGACCGGGGACTGGCGCTACACGATGATCATGCCGGATGGCAGCCTGTTCGGCACCACCGGTGGGGAGGGTGCAGAGAGCGTCGAATTCTGCGCGTCCTGCCATGTGCTGGCAGCCGCGTATGATCATCTCTTTTTTATGCCCCGGGCATCTCGCATCAAGGCGGATTAGCGAATCGAGTCGTAATCGAGGTCTTCGGCAAGATGACGGAGGCCTGAGGACGGGCTCAGCCTTTCAGCGCATGGCGGATCTGCCGAATTTGATCGTCGACGGAGATCTCAAGGTCCGAGGTGACCTCCAACTCCCGATCCTCATAGACGTCGCTATCCGGGTTCTCGGCCTGCCATGCGGCCACCGCCTCATCCCGCGCGACCAGCAGGGATTCGATCTGTGGCCTGAAGAGTTGCACCATCGCCGTGATCCAGCGATTTGCCGGCCAGGACGGGCGGGTGTGGTCGATCACGAAGCGATCGAGCATGGCGCATACATCCTCGGCCCGATACCAGACCTCGCCGGTAACCCAGCGATTTGTGCTGAACAACCGGACCGGATAGCCCGGCCGGTCCATTGAGATCGCGATCAGATGGCTGAGCTTGTCGTTCGGCGCCTTTGGTGCGTCCTTGTGGGGAACCTTTGCCGGTTTGATGCCCTTGGGCATGCCTTTGGGACGCAGGAAGGTGTGAAAATGCCCATGCTCCGGCTTGCGCTCTCCAGCCGGGTGGGCGTGGTAGTAATATTGCGCGTTGGAGTCGCTGTCGAAGACGTCGCCCTTCGGATAATGCTGCCATTGGAAAAACGTGCCTTCATGGCGCAGTACCTCGCCGACGATGTTGTCGTTGGTCTTGCGCAGCACCCTGTGGCATTCCAGCACCTCGGCGCCCGCCGCCTCCATGCGTTCCAGACGCTCGCGCGACAGCGTCTTGAGGTCGGGCTTGTGCCGGCGTGATTCTTCAGTTTTCTTAGACATTGCCGTATCCATCGATCCGGGTCTCGATTGGTTGCTACGTTGATACTATGACAGTTCGCGGACCAGCCGAAAGCCGATCAGAATATGTTTCAATTCGGCGGGCCGCCCGTGCCGGGCCGCCGGCCGGCACACGCCACAGCCTTTGTCATCCCAGGATCCACCCTTGACCAGGAAGCGGCCGGGCGCGGCCGGGCTGGATGTCCATTCGAAGACCTGGCCCGCCGCGTCGAGCAGGCCGAACGGGCTGGCGCCGGCGGGAAAGCTGCCGACGGGCAGGGTGTCGAAAGGTCCTTGATCGGCGCTGTTCAGCCGGTCCGGAATCCAGTCGTCGCCCCAGGGAAACCGCCGGCCGTCGGCGCCGCGGGACGCTTTCTCCCATTCCAACTCGCTCGGCAGGCGCCAGCGCCGACCGGTTCGGGCCGACAGCCATTCTGCGTAGGCCTCCGCATCGGCGTGGCTGACCAGCACCACTGGATGATCGCGCCGGTTTTCAGGCGGGGCGCCTCCCTGCCAGGCGTGACGGCGGGTGCGCTCGAACGGATGAACCAGTCGGTAGGACGCCCATTCGCGCGGATCGACATCCGGGCTCCGGTGCAAGGTCTCGACCCGAAAGACCGCATATTGGGCGTTGGTGATCGGCGTTCGTGAGATGGCGAATTCCGGCAGGTCGAGGGTTTCGGGCTGGCGTTCGCCGGCATACCAACGGCCGTTACGCGTGGCCGAGTGCCCGTAGCCACGCTCATCGAGACTGTAGGCGGCCTCGCGCTCGGCCGCGCTCGATCCGGCGATGAAGGGCCCGGGGTCGATGATGACCACTTCCGGAACAGCGGTGTCGGCACGGCCCAACCCAGGGTCGTTCGCCATCGCGCCAGTACAAGCGGCTGCGAGGGTTGTCGCCATCAGGGCACCAATGAGTCGACAGCGGCGCGGCCACCGCGATCGGTCGCGCCCCGCATATCCCATACCATCGGTTCGATTGGCGCTTGCCGACATATCCCTGATTGGCCCGATTTGTTGTTGGCGACCACGCTTACATAGTGCCGTTGCACGGTCGATAGCGCTCACAATCCGACAAACGACCGTGAGGCGTCGCGACGACGGTTCGCTCCCGGCATGGCGGCGAGACCGGGCTGGAGGACACACAGTGTTGTGAGGACAAGTTACCCTTCTATCGCGCCAATATTCGTAGGCTCAGTGTGGAATTCAAAGCACCGTCAGACAGACGAACATCGATCAAACGGAGGGGCCTAATGAAGTCGTTGAGGTTGAGGTTGAACGCCAGCACCGTGCTGCCGATGGTGGCCGGGTTCGGCGTTGTCGTAGCGGGTCCCATGCTGGCCAACGGTCCGAGCGCCGCGGAGCAGTCCACATTGAACCCGGAGGCCGTGCCCTACATTCAGGTGGCGCAGTGCAATCCGTGCAACCCGTGTGCGGCCAACCCCTGTAACCCGTGTAATCCCTGCGCGGCCAATAACCCGTGCAATCCGTGCGGCGCCAACCCGTGCAATCCCTGTAATCCTTGCGCAGCGGTGGCCAATCCGTGCAACCCATGCGCCGCCAACCCCTGTAATCCGTGCAATCCCTGCGCGGCCGGTGGCGCGGCATATAGCTCGCGATGCTGGGTGCCCCGGTTGCAGACGGCGGGGTACAATCCGTGCAATCCCTGCGCGGCCAATCCGTGCAACCCATGCAATCCCTGTGCAGCGGCGAACCCGTGCAATCCGTGCGCGGCCAACCCCTGCAATCCGTGTAATCCCTGCGCGGCAGCAGCGAACCCCTGCAATCCCTGTGCAGCGAATCCGTGCAATCCGTGTAACCCTTGCGCCGCAGCGGCCAACCCATGCAATCCCTGCGCGGCCAATCCGTGCAACCCCTGCAATCCTTGCGGGGCGGCAGCCGGCATCGAGCTCACCCCCGCGGAGGCGCTGGCTGCCTACGATTGCATGAAGCCGGAATTGCAGGCCGCGTACGCCGCGTCTGGCAACGCGATTGCGATCAACTATCAGAGCTTCGACTACTACAGCACCGGACCTTATGTGTCGGCGCTGCACGGGTCCCGCTATGTGACGAACGTGGCGAACCAGTCGGGCTCGGCCTACGGCCGATACGAAGAGGCCGGAACCATGCGCAATGGCAGTGTGCTGGCCAAGGACAGCTTCGTCGCCTCGGCGGATGGCCGGCTGAGTGTCGGGCCGCTGTTCCTGATGCAGAAGATGCCGGCCGGCTTCAATACGGCCAGCGCCGATTGGAAATACACGATGGTGATGCCGGATGGCAGTATCTTCGGTGAGACCAACGGCTCGAACTCCGCGGCGGTTCAGTTCTGCATCGACTGCCACGAAGTTGCCGGCACGGACCATATGTTCTTCCTGCCGGTGGAATTCCGCGTGAACTAGCCGACACGGATTTGTCGGAACAGATGGGGAGGGGCGGTCATTGGCCGCCCCTCCTGACGTTTCGGACAACGAGCCTGTCGGCATCGCTTCGCATCCCGGCGGCGGCGGGCCGCCTGCGAGCGGTGGGGCTCCTCGATTGAAGCGGCTCGGCGCCCGCCCGGAGACCTGAGATGGCGGAAGGGGTCACCATATCCGCTGCCGGTCGGGGTGGCGATCTGCGGCAGCAAATACGCTGGGTCAGGCTGCTGACCGGCTTCGTCCTGCTCGGCTATGTGTTTTCCCATCTGGTCAACCATGCGTTGGGCCTGTGGTCGCTGGAGGCGATGGAATTCGGCCGACAGTGGTTTCTCGCCACATGGCGCAACGGTCCGGCGACAGTGCTGCTCTATGGCTCTCTTGCGGCGCATTATGTGCTGGCCCTGTGGGCGCTTTACCAGCACCGCCGTTTGGCGAAGATCCGGCTGACGGAAGCCACGCAGCTGGTACTCGGATTCGCCACCGTTCCGATGTTGGCGGAACATGTGCTGAGGACCCGGCTTTACCATGAGCTGTTTGCGACCCAGGACAGCTATACCTTCGTGCTGCTGGCGCTTTGGTCGGATGGCGGGGCGGACGCGGCCCTGCAATCGGCCGCGCTGATCGTCGCCTGGTCTCATGGCTGGATGGGGCTGCATCTATGGCTACGCCTGAAGCCCTGGTACCGGGACGCCTTTCCCTACTTGCTGAGCTTGGCGCTTCTGGTGCCGACCCTGGCGCTCCTGGGCTTTGTTCAAGGCGGCCGTGCGGCCGCGTCGATCTCCGCCGATCCCAGGCGGCTGGTCGCGGCAATGGTCGAGATCGGTTGGCCCAGCGGTGCTGCCGTGGATTTCGCGACCCGAACCGAAAATCAGATTCTGCTGGCCTGGATAGCGGCGCTGATCCTGGTGCTGCTGGCGCGTGCATGGCGGGGTTGGCGGGGGCGCCACCATCGGGCCATTGCACTGACATTTCCGGGTGGTGTGCGGATCGAAGTACCGGGTGGCGCATCGGTGCTGGAGGCGGCTCAACTGGCCGATCTGCCGCATGCCGCCGTCTGCGGCGGCCGCGGTCGCTGCTCGACCTGCCGGGTACGGATCGGCGCCGGGTCTGCCCAGGCGCCGCCGCCCAGTGCCGATGAATCACGGGTTCTCAGGCGGATTGCCGCGCCGCCGAATGTGCGGCTCGCCTGCCAATTGCGTCCGATAGCGGATCTGGACGTGGTGCCGCTATTGCCGCCCACCGCGCGGCCCGAGGAAGGGTTTGCAAGGCCGCCGCTGCTGGCCGGGGAGGAACGGGAAATCGCAGTCCTGTTCGCCGACCTTCGGGGCTTCACGACGATGGCTGAGCGACGGCTGCCTTACGATGTCGTCTTCATCATGAACCGGTATTTCGAGGCCCTGGGGCAGGCCATCGAGGAGGCCGGCGGTCAGATCGACAAGTTCACCGGCGACGGAGTGATGGCGCTGTTCGGGGTGGCTGAGGGGCCGGCGATCGGCTGCCGTCAGGCGCTGGCCGCCACCCAGGCGATCGCTGACAAATTGGCCGGGCTGAACGATACCCTGCGCAACGATCTGCGCGAGCCGCTGCGCGTTGGCATGGGCCTGCATGCCGGTCTGGCGATCATCGGTGAGATGGGTTTTGGCGCGGCGACGGCGGTGACAGCGGTTGGCGACACCGTCAACGCCGCAAGCCGGCTTGAGGCCCTGACCAAGAGTTATTCATGCCAGTTGATCGTCTCCGACCAGGCAGCCCGTCATGCCGGGGTCGATTTGTCGGGTTTCGCCTCGGCGAAATTTACTCTGCGCGGGCGGCAGCAGCCCATCCAGGTTCATCTGATCGACGACCTTCGGCGGCTTTGAGCCTTTCGGAGTCACCTCTCTCAGGATGCCAGCCGACCAAATGCCGCGACGAAGGCCTGGGCACGACTGGAGACCTCATCGGCGGTGTAGGTGGGATGGAACAGCGCAGAGCCGAGGCCGAACCCGGCCGCGCCGGCTTGCCAATAGGCAGCCATCGACTCCGGCGTTATGCCGCCCACGGGAACCATCCCCGCCGTTTCAGGCAGCACCGCCCGCCAGGCCTTTAGCACCGGCGGCGGCAGCATCTCGGCCGGGAACAGCTTCAGCAGATCGGCGCCGGCCGCCAGCGCCGAGAAGGCTTCGGTCGGCGTGGCGACGCCCGGGGCGCAAACGAGGCCCAGGCGCTTGGCCTCGGTTATGACCTCGGGGTTCGAATTGGGCATCACCACCAGGGTCCCGCCGGCCTCGGCGATCGGTGCGACATCCTTGGCGGAGAGGACAGTGCCGGCACCCACCACGGCCTTGCTCCCCAGGCGATTGGCCAGCCTGGCGATGCTTTCCAGCGGATCGGGCGAATTAAGCGGCACCTCCAACGTGGTGAAGCCGGCCTCGACCAGCCGGTCGCCAATCTCCACCGCGTTCTCCGGCAGCAGACCGCGCAGGATGGCGACCAAAGGCATGCGGTTGAACAGAGACTGCCAATCGCTCATGTCATTCCGCTCATCTCGTTCCGTTGTGCAATAGGCCAGCCGCGACCGCGAGCCGATGTAATCCGGCCGCGGAGGCGTCCGGATCCGCAGTATCCACCGAGTAACCCCGCGCGGCGAGTGCCGAAGCATAGTGTTGCGCAAGATCGCTTCGCCCAACGATCACGGCCGATTGGACGGCGCTTGTTTCCGGCGACAAGTGCGACGCCTCGGCGATCTCCGTACCGATCAGGAGTCCGGAGAGATAGGATGCGACGCCGGTTTGCGGGATGTCCTCGAACAAGGGCAGGCTGCGCACGGCGAACAGCCGATGGAGCAGGCCGGAGGGCGCTCCCCCTTGCGATATTGAATCATCCAGCCCTCTTTGGAAGGCGGCCGGATCGTGCTCCGTGCCCGACATCAACCGTCCAAGGATGGTGTGACCCTTGAGTACGGCGAACATCTCGCCGGTCATGAAGGTGGCGAACCAGCGGATGCGCCCTTCCGACGCGATCGCCCACTTGCTGTGGGTTCCCGGAAGAATGAAGAGGCCGGGTTCGGCGGCGAGGTCCATTGCGCCGATCAATTGGGTTTCCTCGCCACGCATGACGTCCGGCATGCCGGCGGCGTCGCGGTACGAAAGTCCCGGGACGAAATGCACAGCAAGTCCACCGTCGGTGGTGGTCGAGACCAGCCCGCCGGCCAGCTCGGACGCACCGGCGGGGAGGTCGACATAAGGCGCCTCGTGCCAGCCCTGCCGGCTGCCGATCATACCGCTCGCCAGGATCGGCGGTTGCGCCGGCCCGGTCAGCCAAGGCGCGATCTGCTGCCGCAATGCCGCCGCGAAATCGCCGTCGACCACGGCCATGATGCCAAGATCGCTCGAGAGGCGATCGAGAATGCGTCCATCGACGTCCATTCGGTTGGCGCGGAAGGACGTCGTGCCCCAGTCGAGGCCGATCAACGCCGTGGTGTCCGTTGCCGATGTCATGGGGTTGGCCTAGCACCGAGGGTCTCGCGGCGTAAAGGCGGATGGGTCGCACGGTGCTGTGATTTGCGGGAATTTGCGGCCTGGCCCAGCATCTCGGTACATCAAGGCAAGGGAGACGGTCCAATGACCCAGCTGAAACATCCAGGCCGCCGTACGTTGCTCGCGGCAACGCTGCCACTGGCCGCTACGACCATGATGCCGGGCATGGCCGCCGCCGCGACCCTGCTACCGACGCCGCGCCAATCCTTGGGGCCGTTCTACCCCTTGACCCTGCCGCTGGACCGGGATGCCGATCTGGCCCAGGTGGAAGGCCGCAGTAAACCGGCTTCGGGAACCATCACCCATGTCTTCGGGCGGGTCACCGACATCGAGGGCCGGCCTTTGTCCGGCGCCCGGATCGAGATTTGGCAGTGCAATGCCTTCGGCCGATACCACCACCCGCGTGCGCCGGCGACCGCCCCCCTCGACGAGAATTTCCAGAGCTACGGCGAGACCCTGACCGATGCGGAAGGCGCCTACCGGTTCCGCACCATCCGGCCGGTTCCCTATCCGGGTCGCGCGCCGCATATCCATTTCGCGGTCAAGGATCGGGGCTTCGATCGACTGGTCACCCAGATGTATGTGGAGGGAGAGCCGGACAATGACCGCGACGGTCTGCTGCGCGGCGTGCGCGACCCGGCCGCCCGCGCCAGCCTGATCGTGCCGTTGGCAGTGGCTCCACAGGTCGAGGACGGCGCGCTGGCGGGGACTTTCGACATCGTGCTGGGTGGGTAAGGGTAGGTTCCGCCGCCCTCGCTGCCGCCGATGGATTCCAGCGCGACATCGACGATCTCGTCAAAGCCGGCTTCACCCGAGGATGATCCGGCGATAGGCCATTTGCGCCAGTAAAGTCTGCGGTTCGCGGTATCGAAGGCGCAAGACAAGGCCCCGAGCAGAGTCCCGGCGGCCTCTTTCTCGGCGCTGAGCAGCGCTCCGCCATGCAGGGCGAGGTTGACCGCGAACGCCAGAGACATGGCGGCCAGGATCGCCGGCAAGACGATGGGCCGATCTTCGAAGACGATGGCGTTTTGTCGATGACTCCCGCGCATTGCCCGGCGAGCAATTGCAGAGAAATCCGAACGGTAGGTATTGCGGCAGGAGGCGGCGCGGGCACTGCTTTTGCCCAGGGCAACACGAGTTTCTGGCGCGGATGGAAAAGTTGGTCGGAGTGAGAGGATTCGAACCTCCGGCCCCTGCCTCCCGAAGACAGTGCTCTACCAGGCTGAGCTACACTCCGACAGCCGGGCCGGCGTTATAAACCGACTGGGGCGGGTCTGCAACAACGCGGCTTGCTTGGCGCCAACTTAATGTCCCTCGGAGCACCGGACGCCGTTTCGGTATGCCCGATCGTCATTCGACGGGATAAGGGCCCTCGTCAAATACCTCCGCATGGTAGCCCTTCGATCCGACGGCGCGGGCCAATTGGCTGCGGGGGTCGTCACCAGCGTCCAGGCATCGCAGGGCGTGGCGGAAGTCGTATTTGGGATCCCAATTGAGATCCTTCCGGGCCTGTTCATTGACGTAAACCCGGTCGATGCTCGGATACAGTCTCCATCCGAGGCGGCAGTAGATATCCTGGCAGCCGGGGACGCGCCGTTCGATGACGCGCTCGGCGTTCGTGCGCAGTTCGGGCAAATCTTCCTGGGTGAACGGGGTGGTTGCGCTGACGATGTACCGGCCAAACCCTATTGCCGGCGCGCGTTCCGCCGCCTGCAGATGCGCCGACACCACGTCCTCCAGGTCGACCCGCCTGAACAGAAGTTCGTTGGCCTTCGCGTTGCCATCCTCGTATTGCGTCCGGATATCCCGGTGGTCGTCCTCTTCCGGGAAAAACCGCGACGTGCGCAGGACGATGCAGGCCAAGCCTTTCTTGCGATGGAAGAGATGGCAGAAATCCTCCGCCGCGAGCTTCGTCACCCCGTAAATGTTCTTCGGAACCGGACGGACATCCTCGGTGACCCAGGCCGCCGGCTCTCCATCCGGCGGGCTGAGGGCGGCGCCGAAGACACTGGTGGTGCTGGTGAACACGAAGGAACGAACGCCGGCCGAAACGGCCTCTTCCAGCAGGGTGAGCGTGCCGGTGATGTTCGTGTCGATGAAATCCCGCATTCTGTGGGTCACCACATGGGGTTTGTGCAGCGTTGCCGAGTGATAGACCGCATCGACGCCGGCCATGCATCGTCTCACGCAATCCGGGTCGGCAATGGACCCGACCACGGTCGTGAACGGCGAGGACACGATATCGAGGGCAATCACCTCATGCTGTGCTTCGCGAAGGGTCCGAACGAGGGCCTCGCCGAGATGGCCGGCGCTTCCGGTGACGAGAACCTTCATGGGAAACTGTCGAACCCGCAGCGGGCGGGCCACGATCAGAAGTCGCGGCCGATGCAGAAATCGACGGTTTCCAGCAGCGCCTGGCGCATGATGCCGTCCGGAAAGCGGTCCAGCGATCTCTTGGCCTTGGCTCCCGCTGCCCGGGCGCGGGCGACGGTTTCGGCGAGCGCATCGTGACGGTCGAGTAGGGCGATGGCCCGGTCCAGATCGCCGTCGCCGGTCTTCTGATCAACCAGCGTCCGGCGCCAGAAGGCCTGTTCCGTCTTGTCGCCGCGGGCATAAGCCAAGACCACCGGCAAAGTGAATTTGCCGTCCTGGAAGTCGTCGCCGACGGTCTTGCCGAGCCGCGCCTGCCGGGCGGAATAGTCGAGGACGTCGTCGACAAGCTGGAAGGCGATGCCGAGCTGGGTCCCGTATTCGCCCAGCGCGTCCTCGTCGGCCTGGTCGCGGTCGGCGACCACCGCGCCGATCCGGCACGCGGCGGAAAACAGGGCGGCGGTCTTCGAGCGGATGATCTGCAGATAAGTGCCTTCGCTGGTCTCCGCATCGCCGACCGCGGACAGCTGCAGCACCTCGCCTTCGACAATGGTGGCGGAGGCCTCCGACAGGATGCGCAGCACGTCCAGCGAGCCATCCTCGACCATCAGTTGGAATGCCCGGGCGAACAGAAAATCGCCGACCAGCACGCTGGCCTGATTGCCGAAGACGTCATTGGCCGAAGGCTTGCCGCGCCGGAGGCCGCTCTCATCGACCACATCGTCATGCAGCAAGGTCGCGGTGTGAATGAATTCCACGGCGGCGGCGAGGCCGATATGCCGGTCCCCGGCATGGCCGCAGAGCCGGGCGCTGGCCAGAGTTAGGATGGGGCGCAGGCGCTTGCCGCCAGATGCGACGATGTAGCTGGCGAGTTGGGGGATCAGCGGGACGGGGCTGTCCATGCGGCGCAGGATCGCCTCATTGACCGCAAGCAGATCGTCGGAGACGAGCGCGCTCAAGCGGTCCAGCGCGTTCGAGTCGATCATGGTCTGCAATTCGGTGGGGCCGGCGGCTGCCGTCACGCGTTGTTCTCCGTCTCTGACAAGTGGCCAATTGTACCGTATCGCGCGCCGTTTGGTCTGGAAATTATGCCCGACCAACCCGGTTGTCATGGCGCCCGCATTGACGCGTTTGGCGTCTCTCGTCAGCATAGGCCCGGACCGAGGCCGGTCAAGGGTTGCTGGCCGGGAACCGGAGCGACCGGGTGAGAGAATTGCTGCGCAGCACCGACATCGTGCGCCTGTCCTGGCTGACGGCGCTGTTGTCCGATGCGGGTATCGAGGTGGTCATTCTCGACAGTCACATGTCCGTGCTCGACGGCAGCGTGAATGCGATCCCCCGCCGTATGATGGTGGCCACCGACGATCTTCAGCAGGCGCGGCGCGTCCTGTCGGAAGCCGGCGAATCCCTGCCTGATGAGTGACCGTGGCGAGTCGGTGACGGCCGACCGTCTGCTTGGCGGCCGGGTAGTCCTGCGACAGCCGGAAGAGGGCTATCGGGTAGCAATCGACCCTGTGCTTTTGGCCGCCGCTGCGCCCCGCGCCCATGGTCGAGTGCTCGATATCGGCTGCGGCGTGGGCGCGGCTGCGATCTGCCTTGCGATGCGACAACCGGGCTGTCGGCTGACCGGGCTGGAAATTCAGGCGGATTTGGCCGAGTTGGCCCGTGACAATGCCGCCGAGAATGGGCTTGCCGGCCGGGTCGAGGTTGTCACCGGCGATCTGCTCGGCGCGTCGGCGGAGTTGCTGACACCTGCTTTTGACGGGGCGATCGTCAATCCGCCCTATCAGAACGCCGACCAGTCCGCGCCGCCAGACGGCTCGAAGGCGACGTCCCACCAAGAGGGAGCCGCCGGGTTGGCGGATTGGATCGGTTTCGCCGAGAGAGCTTTAAATCACAAAGGATGGCTGAGGCTGATCCATCGGGCCGACCGCATTGATGAGATCTGCGCCGCCCTTCATCCGGCCTTCGGAGAGGTTCGGATTCTGCCGCTTTGGCCAAAAGCGGGGACGGCGGCCAAACGGGTCATCATCGGGGCTCGCAGAGGCGTCCGGTCCCCGGCCGCCCTTTTGCCCGGATTGGTTTTGCATGGCGAAGATGGCCGTTTCACCGCCCAGGCCGAGGCTGTTCTGAGAGATGGAGCGGCATTGCCACTTTGACGCCATGTGGATGGGGCCATATATCTGGGAGACCAGATCGCCGCCATTTCCGAGCGCCGCATGCCCATATGGTTCCCGTTTGGACGGTTTCGCCGTCGCGCACCGGTCGTTCCGGTGCTGCGCCTGTCCGGCGTAATCGGCCAGGCCGGCGCCTTTCGGCGCGGGCTGACTCTGCAGGCCATGGCCGGCTCGATCGAGAAGGCCTTCGCCATGCCGGGCGTGCGTGCGGTCGCGCTGGCGGTCAACTCTCCGGGCGGATCGCCGGTGCAGTCGGCGCTGATCAGCCGCCGAATCCGCGACCTCTCCCGTGAGAAGGACGTTCCGGTTTACGCCTTCGTCGAGGATGTCGCGGCGTCAGGAGGCTATTGGCTTGCCTGCGCCGCCGACGAAATCTACGTCGATGAGAGCTCCATCGTCGGGTCCATCGGCGTGGTGTCGGCCGGGTTCGGCTTCAATGAACTGATCGAAAAGCACGGCATCGAAAGGCGGGTCCACACCGCCGGCAAGCGCAAGGTCATTCTCGACCCCTTCAAACCGGAGCAGCCCGAGGACGTCGAGGCGCTGGTCGGCCTGCAACAGGACATCCATGAGGCGTTCAAGGTGATGGTGCGCAAGCGCCGGGCCGGCAAGCTCAAGGGCAAGGAAGAGGAGCTCTTCGAGGGAGCGTTCTGGTCGGGAACAAAATGTGTCGAGCATGGTCTGGTCGACGGCATCGGCCATCTGCGGCCGACCTTGCACGCGAAATTCGGACCGAATGTCCAACTGCGCACGGTGACGCCCCAGGCCAGTTGGCTGCGGCGGCGGTTCGGCTTTCAGGGGGCAGCGCCATCCGGCGACGTGGCCGAGGATTGGATCGCCCGCCTGTCGCCGAGGCTGGTGGACGATCTGCTGACGGCGGTCGAGGAGCGCGCGCTCTGGCAGCGCTTCGGTCTGTGAAATCCATCGAGACATCGCATGACAGGCCGGCTTGCGCCTGCTAAACCGCCCCCATGTTCAGCCTGCCGAAACTTCTGGTCCTCGCCGGCATAATCCTGGCGGTGATCTACGGATTCAAACTGTTCGCCAGCATCAGTCGCCGGCGCGAAGCCGGCGACCAGCCGGCCCGGCCCCGCGCGACCCGGCAGAAGCGCGATCAGGTCCAGGCCGAGGATCTGGTCCCATGTCCCAATTGCGGCGCCTATGTCTCCAGTGGCGCCGAGCACGATTGCCGCAAAAAGGCCTGACCGGGATTCTTTCTCAGGCACCGCTTGATTAGCCCGGACGCTGGCTCTATTTTGCGCCGCACCAAACCTGACTCAGCCCGCGGCCAATCCAAAAAATAATGGCGACCATCAAAGCCCCGCCGCGATCCTTCCAGGACATCATTCTGCGACTGCAGGATTTCTGGGCGGCGCAGGGCTGCGTGATTCTTCAGCCATACGATATGGAGGTCGGCGCCGGCACGTTTCACCCGGCGACGACCCTGCGCGCCCTGGGGCCGGATAGGACCTGGAACTGCGCCTATGTCCAGCCGTCGCGACGGCCGAGCGACGGGCGTTATGGCGACAACCCGAACCGGCTGCAGCATTTCTACCAGTTTCAGGTGCTGCTGAAGCCGTCGCCGCCGGATAGCCAGGCGGTGTATCTGGACAGCCTGTACGCCATCGGCATCGATCCGGCGCTGCACGACATACGCTTCGTCGAGGATGATTGGGAAAGCCCGACCCTGGGTGCCTGGGGGCTGGGCTGGGAGGTCTGGTGCGACGGCATGGAGGTGTCGCAATACACCTATTTCCAGCAGGTCGGAGGGATCGAATGCAGCCCGGTGCCGGTCGAGTACACCTATGGGCTTGAGCGGTTGGCCATGTACGTGCTGGACGTCAACAACGTCTACGATCTGCCGTTCAACGACCCGGACAGGCCCGGCGCCAAGAGTTATGGCGAGGTGTTCCATCGTGCCGAGGTCGAGTATTCGGCGTTCAATTTCGAACACGCCAATACGGACGTCCTGCTGCGCCATTTCGAAGAGGCGGAGGTCGAGTGCCGGGTGCTGCTCGACCAGAGGCTGGCCCTGCCGGCCTATGACCAATGCATCAAGGCGAGCCATCTGTTCAACCTGTTGGATGCCAGAGGCGTGATCAGCGTCGTCGAGCGCGCCGCCTATATCGGCCGGGTCCGCAACCTCGCCCGGGCCTGCTGCGAGATGTGGCTGGAGGCGGCATGAGGCCGGTGCGGCATGGCTGAGTTTCTTCTGGAACTGTTCTCCGAGGAGATCCCGGCCGGCATGCAGGCGCGGGCGGCGGCCGATCTCGAGCGGCTGGTCACGGCCGGGCTGAAGGAGGCCGGGCTTTCCTGGACCGCCACCGAGGCCCATGCCACGCCGCGTCGGTTGGTGTTGTGGGTCGACGGGCTGCCGCTTGCTCAGCTGGACACCAGGGAAGAGCGCAAAGGGCCGAAAGTCGATGCGCCGGAGCAGGCGATCGCCGGCTTCCTCAGGGCCACTGGATTGACGCTGGAGCAATGCGAGCAACGCGACACGCCCAAGGGCGCCGTCTGGTTCGCACTGATCGAACGCCTCGGCCGTCCCACTGGCGAGGTGCTTGTCGAGGTGATCGACAAGGCGGTGCGCGGCCTGCCCTGGCCGAAGAGCATGCGTTGGGCCGAGGGCGGCTTCCGCTGGGTGCGTCCCCTCCATCATATTCTGGCGCTGTTCGATGGCGCGCCGCTGGACGGCGCGTTCGAGCCGGAGAAGGGCAGCCGGTTCGACTTCCTAGCGCAGGTTCGTGGACATCGATTCCTGGCACCGGACGCCGTGGCGGTATCGAGCTATGCCGAGTACAAGCAGGCGCTGGGCGAAGGCTTCGTGATCCTGGACCGGGATGAGCGCAAGGCGCGCATTCTGAAGCAGGCGACCGAGCTCGCCGAGTCCGAGGGGCTGCGGCTGCGCGACGATCCGGGGCTGGTGGACGAGGTGGCCGGGCTGGTGGAATGGCCGGTCTCCCATCTCGGCCGCATCGACGCTGCCTTCATGGATGTGCCGCCGGAAGTGCTGATCACCTCGATGCGCTCCCACCAGCGATATTTCGCGCTGGAGGATGTGGACGGGTCGCTGGCGCCGCGCTTCGTGATGGTAGCCAACCGGCCGACCTCCGATGGCGGTGCGGCGGTGATCGATGGCAATGAGCGCGTGCTGCGCGCCCGGCTGTCGGATGCGAAGTTCTTCTGGGACCAGGATCGCAAGATCAAGCTGGAAGACCGGGTTCCGGCGCTGAAGCAGATCATCTTCCACGCCAAGCTCGGCACTCTGGAGGACCGCGTTATCCGCCTTCAGACATTGTCGGCGGATCTGGCGGAAATCATTCCCGGTGCCGAGCCGGACCGGGCGCGCAGCGCCGCCTTGCTGGCCAAGGCCGATCTGACTTCTGGCATGGTCGGTGAGTTTCCCGATTTACAGGGCGTCATGGGGCGCTACTACGCCCAGGCAGAGGGCGAGACCGACGAAGTTGCCGAGGCGATTGCGCAGCATTATTCGCCGCTGGGGCCAAACGATGCCTGCCCGACCGAGCCGACCGCCGTCGCTGTTGCGCTGGCCGACAAGCTCGATACGCTGGTTGGGTTTTTCGCTATCGACGAGAAGCCAACCGGTAGCCGCGACCCGTATGCGCTGCGCCGTGCCACGCTGGGCATTATCCGGCTGATCGTGGAGAACGGCCTGCGACTGGAATTGTCATCCGTGACGGGTAAGGCTTGGCAACTCTAC
Organism: Inquilinaceae bacterium; assembly: GCA_965237625.1. Lineage (GTDB taxonomy): Bacteria > Pseudomonadota > Alphaproteobacteria > DSM-16000 > Inquilinaceae > JABDIP01. Next base: position 37,759 of record CBDEGD010000011.1, on the reverse strand, counting down.
AAGATCCAGAAGGTCTCGATCCGGCCGCAGGACAAAACCGGCGCCGAACTTCTCACCTTCTTCGCCGACCGGCTGAAAGTCGCCCTGCGCGAGAAGGGGGTGCGGCACGATCTGGTGGATGCGGTGTTCGCCCTGGGCGGCGAGGACGATCTGGTCCGCCTGCTGGCGCGGGTCGAGGCGTTGGGCGCGTTTCTCGACAGCGCCGATGGCGCCAACCTGCTGGTCGCCTATCGCCGGGCCGCCAATATCGTGCGGATCGAGTCGAAGAAGGACAAGCAGGATTACGACGGCAAGGTCGACCGCAAGCTGCTGGGCGAGGCTGACGAGACGGCGCTCGCCGACGCGCTGGACGCGGCGACCAAGGCGGTAGAGCCTTTACTGAAGGCGGAGGATTTCGGCGGCGCAATGGGTGCGCTGGCCGGTCTTCGTGGGCCGGTCGACCGGTTCTTCGACAATGTCACGGTGAATGCCGACGATGCCAAGCTGCGCGGCAACCGCCTGCGGCTGCTGACCCGGATCACCGCGACCATGAACCGGATCGCCGATTTCTCGAGGATCGAAGGATGACCGGGTCCGCTGGAAGTGGTGGGCAGGGTCGCGGGTGCGACACACAAGAATGGCGTAATTGGATGGCAGCACTGTCTGCATCATGATGGCGCCATGCGGATGCAACATCGCTCGGATTACGGGGGTAGGGCGGCGATGAAAAGTAAGTGGGTTTACGGCTTCGGCGGCGGTAAGGCCGATGGCGGTGCCGATAAGAAGAATCTGCTCGGCGGCAAGGGCGCCAACCTTGCGGAGATGAGCCGGCTCGGCCTCCCGGTGCCGCCGGGTTTCACGGTCACCACGGAACTCTGCACTTATTTCTACGGCAATCACCGGCAGTATCCGTCCGACCTCGCCAAGCAGGTGAAATCGGCCATGACGGCAGTCGAGAAGGAGGTCGGCGCCAAGTTCGGCGATCCGAAGAACCCGCTGCTGGTCTCGGTGCGGTCCGGCGCCCGGGCGTCGATGCCGGGCATGATGGATACGGTCCTCAATCTTGGCCTGAACGACGCGACGGTGGCCGGCCTGGCGGATCGGACCGGCGATCCGCGCTTCGCCTATGACAGCTATCGCCGCTTCATCCAGATGTATGGCGATGTGGTGCTGGGCGTCGAGCATTATCTGTTCGAGGAAGTGCTCGAGCACGTCAAGCGCGACCGCGATCTGACCCTCGACACCGATCTGACCTCCGGCGATTGGCTGACCGTCGTCGAGCAGTACAAGCAGGTGGTGCTGGATACGCTGGGCACGCCGTTCCCGCAGGATCCCCATGAGCAGCTTTGGGGCGCCATGGGCGCGGTGTTCGGCTCGTGGATGAACCAGCGGGCGATGACCTATCGCCGGCTGCATGACATCCCGGCGGAATGGGGCACGGCGGTCAATGTGCAGGCGATGGTGTTCGGCAATATGGGCGACGATTGCGCCACCGGCGTTGCCTTCACCCGCAACCCGTCGACCGGCGAGAACGCCTTCTACGGGGAGTATCTGATCAACGCCCAGGGCGAGGATGTGGTGGCCGGTATTCGGACGCCGCGGCCGCTGACCAAGGCCGATTGCACCGATCCCGCATTGCCGTCGATGGAAGAGACCATGCCCAAGGTCTATGGCGAGCTCGACGACATCCGCAAATCGCTGGAAGCCCATTACCGGGACATGCAGGACATCGAGTTCACGGTCCAGCAGGATCGGCTCTACATCCTGCAGACCCGGTCCGGCAAGCGCACCGCGGCGGCTGCATTGAAAACCGCCGTCGATATGTGCGCCGAGGGGCTGATCGACCGTGACGAGGCGGTGGCGCGGATTGAGCCGGGCTCGCTGGAACAATTGCTGCACCCGACCTTGGACCCGACGGCGGAACGCAATGTGATCGCGCGCGGATTGCCCGCCTCTCCCGGCGCCGGATCCGGCCACATGGTGCTGAGCGCCGATGAGGCGGAATCCCGGGCCCAGATGGGCGAGACGGTGATCCTGGTGCGCGAGGAGACCAGCCCGGAAGATATCCACGGCATGCATGCCGCCGCCGGCATTCTTACGACCAGGGGCGGGATGACCAGCCACGCGGCTGTGGTCGCGCGCGGCATGGGCCGGCCCTGCGTCTCCGGCGCCGGCGAGATCAGGATCGACAGGGTGGCGCGCACCATGACGGTGCGCGGCGTGACCCTCAAGGCCGGCGAGGTGATCACACTGGACGGGTCGACCGGCGAAGTGATGGTCGGCGAGGTTCCGACGATCCAGCCGCAGCTCTCAGGCGATTTTTCCACGCTGATGAGATGGGCGGACGGCATACGCCGCATGGGTGTCCGAGCCAATGCCGAGACGCCGGCCGACGCCCGCACGGCGCGGGAGTTCGGCGCCGAGGGCATTGGGTTATGCCGCACCGAGCACATGTTCTTCGAGGCGGAGCGGATCATCGCCATGCGGCGCATGATCGTCGCGGAGACCGTCGAGGATCGCCGCGCCGCCCTGTCTGAATTGCTGCCCATGCAGCGCCAGGATTTCGTCGAGCTGTTCCGCATCATGGCCGGGCTGCCGGTGACGATCCGCCTGCTCGACCCGCCGCTGCACGAATTCCTGCCCCATTCGGCGGAGGATATGGCGGAGATCGCCAAGGCCGCCGGGGCCGATCCGCTGCGGATCACCCATCGCGCGGCGCAGCTACACGAGAGCAACCCGATGCTCGGGCATCGCGGCTGCCGTCTCGGGATCACCTATCCGGAAATCTATGAGATGCAGGCGCGGGCGATCTTCGAAGCGGCTGTCGAGGTCGCCGGCAAGGATGGCACGACGGTGATCCCGGAGGTGATGATCCCGCTGGCCTTCTCCAGGGAAGAACTGGAGACCCTGAGGACTCGGATCGTTGCCATTGCCGCGGAAGTCGAAGCCGAGCGTGGCGGAAAGCTGGATTATCTGGTGGGCACCATGATCGAGCTGCCAAGGGCGGCACTGCAGGCCAACGAACTGGCCGAGGCGGCGGACTTCTTCAGCTTCGGCACCAACGATCTGACCCAGACCACGTTCGGCATCAGCCGCGACGACGCCACCTCGTTCCTGCCGGCCTATCAGACGGCCGGCATTCTCGAGCATGACCCCTTCGTCACCCTGGATCAGGAGGGGGTCGGGGAATTGGTGCGGCTCGCTTGCGAGCGCGGGCGCAAGACCCGCCCGGACATCAAGCTGGGCATCTGCGGTGAGCATGGTGGCGATCCTGCATCGATCCGGTTCTGCGAGGCTGTCGGCCTGGATTATGTGAGCTGTTCCCCCTACCGGGTGCCGATTGCGCGCCTTGCGGCGGCACAGGCGGCACTGTCGAGCAGTGTCGAGGCCAAGGCGACGGTATAGTGGCCGAAGGCGGCACAGTCGTAGGTTGGCGGTCGGTGTTCCTGGACCTGCCCGACGGGGTAAGTCTGAGACTGGCCCATTGGCCGCCGCCGGAGGCGCCGAGAGCCACCGTGCTGCTTCTGCATGGCCGCACCGAATTCAATGAAAAATACGAAGAGACCGCCGGCGACCTGATCGACCTGGGGTTCGATGTCTGGTCCTTCGATTGGCGCGGCCAGGGCCTGTCGACCCGGGTGCTGCCGGACGGTCAGAAGGGCCATATCGGCGATTATGATCTGCTGGCGGAAGACCTCCAGGCGGTGATCGACCATGTGCGCGGGGAAGCCGACGGAGCCGGCAAGGGCGATAGTAGCCGGCCGGTGGTCTTGCTGGCCCATTCCATGGGCGGTCTGGCGGCAATGCGGTATCTGGCGATGGGGTCGACCGAGGTGGCGGCGGCGGTCCTGGCCGCGCCCTTGCTGGGCATCGGGCCCGGCTCGTTTCCAACGGGCCTGGCCAAGGTGTTGTCTGGGCTGGCGGTTTGGTTCGGTCTGGGCGGCAGTTTCGCGGTGACCCAGCGACGCTGGCGGCCCGGTCTGGAAACCTTCCAGAATAACCCGTTGACCAGTGATGCCGGGCGCTATGCCATCCATCAGCAATGGCTTCACGACAAGCCGGAGCTTTCCTTGGGAGGCGTTACCTGGGGTTGGCTGGACGCCACGCTTCGCGCCTCCAACTCACTGTTTCGGCGCGATACGGCGGCCAAGATCGCCGTTCCGTTGATGCTGGGCTTGGCGGGTGCCGACACGGTTGTCAGCCGACAGGCGATCGCCGACATGGCGGCGGTGATCAAAGGCGCGGTGTTGAAGACCTATCCGGGTGCGCGCCATGAATTGCTGATGGAGCGCGACGATATCCGCGACGCGTTCCTGTCGGATTTCGACGCCTTCCTGAAAGACCGGGGGATCTGACGGGTGGCCTGGGGGTTCGGCATTGGCGGCCGACTGATAATCGCCGCGGGGGCGGCTGCTTTTTTTGGCGCACTCGTATGGTCGACACTCCTGTTACCAGTGACCGCGAGTGCTCAAGAGGCCGAGGGGGCGACCGAGGCCAATACCGCCAAAAGCGAGGTCGGCGTATTCTATGTCACGAATCGCCGGCGCCATGAGCAGGAAACACCCGACGATACCTATGACGGGGATCGCGGGCGGGCGCATTTTGGGCAGTGCAGCGTGACCTTCACGCCGATCCGGTTCATCGACCGGGTCGGATCGGACATACCGTTCTACGTGCCGCGGGAAACCAACGAACTCTCCGCGGCCGAGGCGATCGATGACGGCGACTTCTGGGACCGTCTCGAAGTCGCGGTCGACCAGACATCGTCACGGTCGGCGGTCGTCTTCGTCCATGGCTACAATTACGGCTTTGAACGCACCTGCCGCATGGCGGCGGAGATGCAGAGATCGCTGGACGGCGATGCGGTTGTCGTGATGTTCAGCTGGCCTTCCAACGGCAACCCGGCCGATTACGTCCGCGATCTGGCGGATGTGGAATGGAGTATTCCGCTACTGTCGGATTTCCTGGCGCAGCTTGGCGATCGCATCGGCCGCGACGGCGTACAGGTTCTGGCGCACAGCATGGGGTCGCGCGGGACGGTGCCCGCTTTGCAGCGCATGGGCGCCGATCTGGAAGGGCGGCCGGTCATTGGCCGGCTGGTCCTGCTGGCGCCGGATTTCGATTCCCAGACTTTTGTCGACGGGCTACCGGAACTGGCGCCGCTTGCAGGGAGCATCACTCTCTATGCCTCCAGCAACGATTCGCCGCTAATGCTGTCGCGACAGCTCAGCGGCTATCCGCGTCTGGGCGAGGCCGGTGAGTTCCTGACAGTGCTCGACGGGATGGAGACGATCGATGTCTCTCCAGCCGGCATCTACCAGGTCTTCGGCCATGAGTATTTCTTCTATCACCCGCTGGTGGTGGCCGATTTGAAGGCGTTGCTCAGCACCGGGCGAAGTGCCGCCGATCGGCCCGGCCTGTCGTCCAGACGCCGAGACGGTAATTCCTATTGGGAGATCGTGACCGAGCCTTGAGGTCGAGCGCCCGTCGATATCGTCGCGGTCAACGATCGGACGGCGGCGGGAGCTGCGTCCAAGCGGTGTCTCGAACGACAATCGTCGCGCCGTCAGCGACAAGCTGGGAGCCGCTCGATTCGGCCGCCTGAGTGGCCGCGTCCAGCCGGAGCAGGGCAATGGCGAGGTCTCCGTTGCCGCTGCGCATCTCGCCGACGTCCCGGCCGTCCAGGGTGATCACTGTTCCGGCCTCCGGTAGCGGGCCGTGGACGGAGACCGGCATCAGCCGCTTCTTTACTAGTCCCCGATATTTCATCCGCGCGGTCAGCTCCTGTCCGAGGTAGCAGCCCTTGTCCCAGGAGATGGCGTTAAGGGCATCGTAGTTGCTTTCCAGAAGCGTGGATTTTTCAACGATCAGATCGCCTTTGCCCTCCGGCACGCCGAGGGCGAGGCGGTGGCGGTCGTATAGATCGGCATCGCCTGCTGTTGCCCCGGCTTCGCTCAGGGCATTGTCCGCATCAGTTCGCGGCAGCACCGCTCGGACACCAAGCCCTGCGAGGCGGGGGTCGATATAGGCAACGCCACCGGCGAAACCGGTCGCCGCGCCGCGTTTTGCTTCGCCCAGACCGAGCAAGGCTGGTGCCTTTTTCCCAATGATGACGGCAACCGCGTAGTCGCCTGTCGCGTCGCGAAGTTCGGCCTTCGATCGCAGTCGGTACATCTTGAGGCGGCGCATGAGGTCGTCGCGCCGGTCAGCCTCGCAGTCGAGGAGCAGGGTGTCGCCCTGTGCTATGACGAAGAAATCGTGGAGGAACTTTCCTTGCGGCGTCAGGAAGGTCGAGAATTGAGCTCGGTCGGCCGACACGGCGGCGACATCGTTCGACGTCAGACCCTGAAGAAACGGGACCCGGTCTTCGCCCGTCACGGCCAGTACGCCGCGGGAGGGGAGCAGTGCATATGACGGCATGGGATCGTTCTCGGCAAAGGACTTTCGGATCGAGGCTTGAAGATCGGTGGTCGGGCCGATCTACGCAAGTCGTGTCGTCGCCAATCGATGATTTACTGGCCGCCTTGCGCCGCCGCCTGCGCTAAAGTGCCGGTGGGAATCTCAGACGGGCCGGGGAACGGGACGGGGATGGCGGAAAGGTACGATCTAATCCTGCGCGGCGGCGTGGTGGCGACGCCGGGCGGCCTTGTCGAGACCGATGTCGGGGTTCTGGGCGGCAGGATTACAGCACTGGGCGGCATGGCCGGCTCTGATGCTGCTGAGATCATCGACTGTGCCGGACTGCACGTGCTGCCGGGGGTGATCGACACCCAGGTGCATTTTCGGGAGCCGGGGGCGGAGCACAAGGAAGACCTGGCGACCGGCACCCGGGGTGCGGTGGCCGGCGGGGTGACTGCGATCTTCGAGATGCCGAACACCAATCCGCTGACCACCAGCGCCGAGGCGCTGTCCGACAAGCTGTCGCGAGCCGCGGGCCGGGCCTGGTGCGACCACGCGTTTTTCATGGGCGGCACGGGAGAAAATGCCGATCAACTGGGCGAGCTGGAACGCCTGCCCGGCTGTTGCGGAGTCAAGATCTTCATGGGCTCGTCCACCGGCAATCTGCTGTCCGATGATGACGAGACCATTGCCAGGGTGCTGGCCCATGGGCGCAGCCGGGTGGCGGTCCATGCCGAGGACGAGTTCCGGCTGAAGGAGCGCCGGGCGATGGTCGAGGCCGGCGCGCCGGTGTCCCAACATCCGGAGTGGCGCGACGTGGAGACGGCGGTGCGGGCGACGAGCCGGCTGCTGAGGCTGGCGCGGGCCGCCGGGCGGCGAGTGCATGTGCTGCATATCACCACCGGCGAGGAAATGGTGCTTCTGGCGGCCAACAAGGATTTCGCCACGGTGGAGGTGACGCCGCAGCATCTGACTCTGGCGGCCCCGAAGTGCTACGAACTACTGGGCAGCCGGGCCCAGATGAACCCGCCGATCCGCGACGCGGCCCAGCGCGACGCGCTGTGGCGGGCGGTGGCCGACGGCACCGTCGACGTGCTCGGCTCCGACCATGCGCCGCATACGCTGGAGGAGAAGACCAAGCCCTATCCGGACAGCCCCAGCGGCATGACCGGGGTGCAGACCCTGGTGCCGATGATGCTGGACCATGTGAATGCCGGGCGGCTGTCGCTGGAACGCTTTGTCGATCTGAGCAGCGCCGGCCCGGCCCGCATCTTCAACATCGCCGGCAAGGGCCGCATCGCCGCCGGCCATGACGCGGATGTCACCATCGTCGATCTGAAGGCGCGGCGGACCATCGAGGATGGCTGGATCGAAAGCCGTGCCGGCTGGACGCCCTATGACGGGGTCGCGGTGACCGGCTGGCCGGTCGGCACGATCATTCGCGGGCGTGTGGCGATGCGTGACGGTACGATACTTGGCGAGCCAATCGGGCGGCCGGTGCGGTTCTCGGATCATCTGCCCAGCGACGGGCGAGCATAAGCGGGGGAAGGACATGGGAGAGAGTTTCAGGGCGCTGATGCTGACCGAAGCCGACGGCAAGGTTTCGGCGGCGATCACCGAGGTGCCGATGAGCGATTTGCCGGATGGCGATGTGACGGTCGCGGTGGAGTATTCCGACCTCAACTACAAGGACGGGATGGTCGTCAACGGCATCGGGCGGCTGGTGCGGACCTATCCGCATATCCCCGGCATCGATTTCGCTGGGACGGTTGAGGAGTCGCGCCATCCGGACTTCAAGCCGGGCGACAAGGTGGTGCTGACCGGTTGGCGGGTCGGTGAGATCTGGTGGGGCGGCTACGCCCAGAAAGCACGGGTCAAGGGCGACTGGCTGATCCATCTGCCTGACGGCTTCGAGACCAAGCAGGCGATGGCGGTCGGAACCGCCGGCCTGACCGCGGCTTTGGCGCTGATCGCGCTGGAGCGGGAGGGGCTGACGCCGGAGACTGACGGTGAGGTGCTGGTGACCGGTGCCGCTGGCGGGGTCGGTAGCGTTGCCGTGGCGCTGGCGGCGGCTTCGGGATACCGGGTGGCGGCCTCCACCGGGCGGGCGGAGACCCATGAGTACCTCACATCTTTGGGGGCGGCTGAGATCGTCGACCGCAACGATTTGTCTGAAGGGCCGGTCAAGCCGCTGGATCGCGAGCGCTGGGCGGGCGCTATCGACGCGGTCGGCTCGACCACGCTGGCCAAAGTGCTGAGCCAAATGAAGTATCGGAGCGCGGTCTCGGCCTGCGGTCTCGCCGGTGGCAGTGATCTGCCGGCGACTGTCCTTCCCTTCCTGCTGCGCGGGGTGCGATTGATCGGCATCGACAGCGTGATGTGCCCGATTCCGGAGCGGCGGGAGGCCTGGGCGCAGCTGGCGAAGGATCTGCCAAAGGACCGCCTGGACGCCGCGACATCGGTAGCGCCGCTGTCCGATCTGCCCGATCTCGCCGGGAGAATTCTGAAGGGTCAGGTGCAGGGCCGGGTCGTCATCGATGTGAACGCCTGAACTCCTGAACTCCGGGCGGTCCGGCCCGGCGGTTCAGGAATTAGCCGATTCTTGAGGATTGGCGGGCAGGGTTGCGGAATGACGAAGCGCCCCGCCCGATTTCACCTGCGCCCAATCTGCATGGTCGCTCTCGTCCTTGGTCTTACCGGCTGCGGCGAGGTGAAGGCCCTGCTCGACGCCGACCTTGTCGTGCAACAGCGGCTCGACTATCAGCCCGGGGTATCGGAGATCTATTGCTACCGCACCCTGGCGGCTATCGATTGTTATGGCGCCCCGCAGCCGGGGCCGCCGAACCGGCTGGTCAATGCTTACGCGGCTGAGGACGAGTAGGGCCGGCACGGCAGGCCGTGCTGCTGGCCAGCATGTCAAAGGCGGCTACGGCGCGGGCCAATTCGGCGATCGCCAGGCGATAGTCCCGGATCGCGTCGGCGATACTGATTTTTGCGGAGATCGCCGCGCTCTTCCCGTCTCCCGTCAAATCGACCGTTCGGCGATACGCCCTGACTTTGTCTCGCACCGATTGCCGGCAGTGCCGCGCGAGGCCCGAGGCCCGGTGGATCGGCGCACGAGGATCGCCGGACCCGGCATGCAGCCCCCAATCGTCATGGGCCCGTTCCAGCCGCCATTGCCGGCGTCGCCATGCGCGGTCGAGCGCCGTATCCCGTAGCGGCGGCCGGAGCGGCCGACCGGTCACCGATAGTGGCCCGGTGCGGCTGCGACCCGCTGAACGGAGACCCCTCGTACGTCGTTGCGGGCCACCACCAGATCGATGGCGCGGCGGTCGCTGGTGGAGCCGGTAATGCGATCTCCGATTCTCAACATATCCGCCGCATCGGCGAAGTATCCGACCTCCTGGACGGAATCCGCCTGATCCTCCGTGCGGTAGTACCAGAAGGTGAAACCGTGGGCGTATGCGAGCACGCCGAGATCCTTGATGCTGAAGGTCATGAGTCTGCTCCCTTGGCACGATGTGTTGAGTTCATCGGGGGCGCCCTTCAGCGCGAATGCCCGAACGAGAACAAATCATGAACAATCTGGTCATGTTGTCAAGAACATTTTGTTCTGATTGGTTGCGGGGTGTGGGACCGCTTCATCGGAGGCGGTTTGATCGCCATGGTCATGCGGTATGATGAAGGCGCCGCAGCGACCGGCCCGATTTTGCGATCTCGGTGAATCAGAGAAGGAGGGCGTTTATGACCGATGAGGGCAGCCCCCTCCGCAGTCTGATTGAGGGCTCGGGTTACAAAGCCTATCCCAGCCTTGAAGAGGCTCTGACTGAAAGTGACTCAGCGGTGATCCTGGAGGGTGACGATGGTGGCACGATCTATTTCGTCGTCGCGGCCGATCAGGTGCGCTGTGACGAAGCGACGCTCAGGCGGCTGTTGGCGGACATTGATCGCATGTGCTGGAAGGATCTCGACATGGCCCGGCTTGTGTTCGAGCGGCGGCCGGTCGGATCGGCGGTTTCGGGTGGCATGGGTGGTGGCAGGGTTGGCGACGCGCTCTGGCTTCATCACGAGGTCGAGGCGCTTGGCGTGCGGCGTGAAATTGAAGAGGCGTTGGCGGGCCAACCGTACCGGCTCGATCCGGCCGGACGAGACTGGAATACGGCGCGCCGGAAGCCGCAGACACCCTAGCGATCGGATCAGGTTGCGATAGACGATGTCGCCAAAGGGGGCGGCCGGATCTAGAGCTGCCGGGCGAACCAGACGACGCGGCCGATCAGGGTGGCCTCGTCATGCTCGACGGCTTCGTAGGGTTGGAATCGGGAGTTCTCGGAACTGATGCGCAGGCGCGGCGGATCGGTGTTGGGGATGCGCTCGACCCATTTGCAGACCAGCCCGTAGCCGTCCCACAGCACGAAGATCGCCGGCTGGGACGGGTTCACCTTGGTCATGTCGACGATCACCTGATCCTGGTTCTCCAGGGTCGGCGACATGGACGGGCCTTCCACCACCATGACCCGCAGATGTTCCGGCTCGGTGCGGAGCTGGCGGATCAGCCGGGGCGGAAAATACAGCCGTTCCGCTGCGGTCTCATGCTCCAGGCTCGGTGCTGGGCCGCCCATTCCGGGCTGCACGGCGACCAGAGCAAGCGGCACGTAATCCTCCGGCACTTGGTATTCCGGTGGCTGGTCGGCGGTGACCGCCATGTTCGGCTCGTCCTCCAGGCCGAACAGATGGTTCGGGGTGACCTGGAGGGCCTGGCAGATCGCCCGCATGGTCTCGAAATCCGGCTCGCGCTGATCGTTGACATAGAAGCTGAACCGGCGGGCGCTGACGCCGCTGCGCCGCGCCGCCTCGGCCTCGGAGATGCCGAGCTGGCGGGCCCGTTCGCGCATTCGGGCGCCGACGCTCATCGGATGACTACGCCTGAGGGACGGCAAGGGCCGGAATTCGGCCGCGTTCGATGTGCACGTTTTGTTCTTGACATCTCAGAACGTTTTGTTCATATTAGCATCGACACCGGATTTGGCGGTGCGGCCGATCGGCGGGCCTTGCCGGAACGGTAGCAGTCGGTCTCGGTCACGGCAAAGGGGAGATGGCGTTGGCGGCGAAACGGAGCGGCAGGCGGCGGCGGGTGGCCGCACTGAAGAACGAGCTTTGGCGGGATCCGTCGACCGGGGTGACGGTCGCGCCGGAAGGCGGCGATCGTGGGCCGAGGGAGCGCTGGCAGCACGGCGATGTGGTGACGGTGGAGGGCGGACAGGCGCCCCATGTCCGGGTCCAGACCCAGACCATGCTGGACCGCTATTGGCAGCGGCAGAACATCGATGCCCGGCAATACCATGCCGGCCGCCGCCTCTATCGCCAGTGGCGGACGGCCGGCGGCGAGCCGCGGCTGATCGCCACCTATCGGCAGCGCATCGGCGGCCAGTCCGAGATGTCGGACCATGAGGCGGATATCCGCGTGGCCTTCACCCGCGCCGTCCGAGCGGTCGGCCGGCAGCTCAACGAGGTGGTGATCCATGTCTGCCTGACCGACGGCTCGGCGGCGGATTGGGCCGCCGGCAAGCTGCTGCCCCGCAGCGACGGCATCGCCCGGCTGCGCGCCGGTTTGGATGCGTTGGCGGATCACTACCGGATGCCGGGCGGGGATCAGAGGTCAGAGGACGGAGATCAGGGATCTGAGGGCGGCCTGGCCTGACGGCCTTGGGCGACACTCACTATTTGGGGAGCACCTCCACGATGAGAATCTTACAATACGACCCGCAGATATCCGCCGAGGTTTACAGCCAGCGTCAGGCGGCCGAGGAGGGGTTCGACAGCGGTGTGGCGACCGGGTTGGCGCGGCTGGGGCGGGCGCTGAGCGAGCGCGAGGAAGGCTTTCGCCGGGCCGGCGCCGGCGCCATGGCGGCGCGGGAAGCGGTGAGCTTCTGGGACAGCGAGGTGGCGCGGCTGGACGAACTCGGCGCGAAGATCCCGCCGGGCAAAGCCGGCTTCCACGATCTGGCCATGAAGGAGCATCTGGCGCGGCGGACCGAGACCATCGCTCGGCTGAAGGAGACCGATCCGGAGCAGGCGTCGCTGTTCGATCTGCGTACCCGGCCATTGGTCGAAACCCTGGAGCGGCGGGCCTCTGCCATGGAGGCCGAGGCCAGCGGCCAGACCCTGGCGGCGGGCATGGGCGGCGCGCTGACGATTGCGGCCAAGACGGTGCGCGCCGATCCGCTGCAGCATGACGCCCTCCACGGCCAGTTGGCGGAGACCCTGTCGGAGATGGAGCGGGACGGGGTCGATGCCGATGCGCTGGCCGGTGTCCGAGCATCGGCGGACCGTAGCCTGGCCACAGCGGCGATCGGCGGGCTGATCGACGACGGCCAGTTCGACGACGCGCGGGAATTGCTGGCGGACGGCCGGATGCCGACGCTGACCCCGGAGGACCGGCGCGAACAGGAACGCCTGGTCGGCCGGGCGGAGCGCCGGGCCGAGGCAACCGGCTCGGCGGAATTGGCGGCGGCTCGGGACACCTATTGGGCCGGGTATCGGTCGCTGGAGGCGAGGCTGCGCGAGGGCGGCGAGGCGCCGGATCTGCGCTACACGGACGAGTCGATCCGCGCGGCCCTGCCGGAGGAGCAGGCGGAGAAGATGATCTTGCTGCGCGACACGGCGGAGGATGCAGGCGACGCCTATGGCCGGGGCGCGCTGGCGTCGCGGGACACGATCGACACGCTGATCGCCGGGGCCGGCCCGGAAGAGGCCCGGCATCTGCGGGCGGCGGCGCAGGAGCGCGAGCGTCGGCTGGCGGAAGACCCGGCGGGGTTCGTGCTGGGCAATGCAAGAGTGAAGGCGGCTGAGGATGCTTGGCTGACAGCCTTGGCGGGTGACGATCCGAACGCCATCGTCCAAACGGCGCGGGCCTATGCCCGGGCGAGCCTGGACGAACAGAGCCGGCTGGGCGTGGCGGAGGCCGATCGGCGGGTGCTGCCGGCGGGGAGCGCGGCGGCGATGGTGACGGCGTTCACCGGTGACGAGCGGCCCGACCCGGCAGGGCTGGGCGCGGAGTTGCGGGAGCGGTTTGGAGAGCATTGGCGGCCGGTGCTGAAGGAATTGAAGACGGCCGGTCTGCCCGAGGGCATGGCCGCCATCGCGGCGATGGACAGGCCCGACCAGCAGGCCGCGGCGCAGAAATTGTCTGCTCTGGTTGGAACCTCCACCGCGGAATTGAAGGGCCGTATTGACGACGCCGATGTTGAGGCCGTCGACCGCACATTGCGGGCCGTCGCACCGGAATTGGGGTCGCCTGGTGAAACGGAAACGGAAGGCGGCTCGCAAGCAGCCTTGATCCAGCGCCGTGCCTTCGATCTGATCGCTGCCGGCGAGGCGCCGGTATCGGCGGCAATTACCGCCGCCGCCGAAATGCTGACGACGTCACCGGCCGAGACTGCCGTGTTCAAACGATCCGCACCACAGCGGATGGCCGCCGCACCCAAGCCGCCAGCCGACCAGCAATCGCCGAATGTCATCGATGCCGCCTTGCCGCCGGCCTCGGAGGTGGAACGGTCCCTGGCTATGTCGGAAGAGATCAAGGTCTTGGCCGAACGGCTTGGACTCGACCCGGAATTTCTTCCCCCCGACAGCGAAGGGTTGAGGAACCTTCTTCGTGATCTTGATGGGTTTGAGGGCCTGAGCCCGGATCATCAGGAACGAGTCGGTGCCAACATCCGTAACTTTCAGGACAGCCCGCCTCAATTCTGGATCCCGCTCCAGGTAATACACCGGGAGGCTCGTATAGCGGCTCGGCAAGCGTCGGAAGAGCCGGCTGAGCCGGCCGAGAACGCCCTGCTCCTTGAGAACCAGCTCCAAGAGCTGAGAATTGGTCCCGTAGAAAGACGGGAGCGGGTATCACGCCAAAAAGCCTTGGAACTAGGGCCTCAGTGGTGGAGCACATTGTCGGAAGACATCCGGAAAGCGAATTTCGCGTGGGTGAATGAGGCGCTTGTCAACGGCGATGAATTGGAGCGTGAGTTTGCGGTCAAGGCATTGCTGGAAGCAGACCGGCAATCGCTGGATATTCGGCAGATTCTTTCCGAAGAGTCCATCCGATCGTATGTGGACTTCTGGCGTTCGTCCTATGAGCGCGGCTCGGCGATCGACATAAGCAGGCTAGAGAGTACGAACGGTCGTTTCGGCGAACTCGTCAAAATCGGGCTTACGAACCACAACCTGCCGATATCGGATCAGGTGTATCAGGATATCCTGGCCCGAGTTAGTCAGGTGCCATACGCCACGCGTGAGGAGAGGACCGAGCTTGTCCGGTACATTGCGACCGTCGTAACCCCGTTCAGCGAGATCCATGGGATGAACCTGCAAAGGGCAGTGGGTGCCTTGAGCGTTGGCAGAGACGACGAGTCCAACAAACCAATGCTGATCGACATCCCGGGGCCGTATGTGGAGTTCCTTACTAATCGCGACCTGGCATTCTACTTCCGAGCGCGGGATCTGGAGCGGCTCCATCTCAAACAGGAGCCCCATCCGCCGGATTCGTTCTGGGAATATGTCGGCCTGATAGATGGTGCCGGCGCGGTGCTTGGTGTTGGCTCCGCGATCGCCGCCCCGGGAGTCGGATCGGTGGTCGGTGCTTCACTCTCCATATTGGGGATCGGCAATGCGGTCGACGAGCACGAAAAGGCGCTTGGCGACTATTATGCCGCTCGGGAGGTCTATTGGCGATTCCGCAATCCGGCCATACGCGAGGAAATGAATTTGTTCCTGAACAGGGCGTTTTCGGACCGAGAGCCCTCGGATCCAGAAGAGAATGTGTCCGGCTCGGTCACCGGCAATACTAGTCTTCAGTGATCGGTGGAGCGGGCCATTTGATGAGGATGTTCTCCGCGGTTGCCTCCGCGCGCAGGCGGGCCGGCTCCTCCAGCCGGATTGGCCAGCTTTCGAAATCGTCCAATTGCCCTATGGATTCCAATGGATCTGAGTCTTCGGTAATCAAATCCCGGGACCCCACGATGGTGCTCCTCGACTCCAAGATATCAGGATAGTGGCGGAGGATGGTCTGGATCTTGTAGTCGATCAATGATGCAGTGCTAGCATCCTCTCGCCACCAATGCCGCGCGACCAACGACCATACATAGGCTTGTTCCAGGTCAAAGGTCGGTAGCGCCTCATCCGCGAGGAGCTCAAGTGCACACCGGTAACCGTCAAAGCTGCCCGCCCTTGTCGACTCCAGGCACCAATGGAGCGCCTGTGAAAAGTCCGGATTTCCAAGGTCGCCGTCTTGATGAATTCTCCCCAACACCATCATCGACCAGGGGTCGCCTGCGTTGACCGCCCGCGTTATCCATGACAACCCCTCTTCCTGATCCATTGCCACCCCCTGCCCGGAGATAAGCAAAGACCCGAGCCAGCCCTGCGCCTCGGCCTGCCCAAGTTCGGCGCCCCTCCGGAACCAATGGATCGCTCGTTCACTGTTCCGCCGCGCCCCGGCGCCGCGAAAATAGGATCGTCCAACCCAGTACATGGAGTAAGTATCGCCGAGATCCGCGAGCCGAAGCCTCCAGTGGAAGGCTTCGACCTTGTCGGGCTTGGTCCCCAGCCCGTGTTCATACATGTTTGCAAGATAGTGCTGTGCCGCCACGTCGCGATCGTGGGCAAGTTGGCGAAACAAGACGAAAGCCGAACGGTAATCGCCGCTGTCGTACGCCTCTTTGGCCTCCTCGAAGCCCGATTCGCCGAGCGATTGGAAATAATAGATGTAGGCGATGGTGGAAACGCCAAACACCACGATACCAACGGCCAACAATGTCTTGATCAGATTGCGCATAGGAAAACATACCAACAATCCCAGGTGGTGTCATGGCGGATCGTGGCCGCAGAGGGTGTTCCGGAATTGCCGGGACGCAGTATGCACCTCTGCGCGGTTGTTGCCGCCAACGCAGCACCTCGCCTAGAAATGCGTACTGTGTCCCTGCATTTCTCATGGGTGCGATCAACCGGAATGTGCTGCGTCTGCTGGATGCGGCGCCTGGTCCATGGGCACGATGATGGCCGCTGGTGGGACTGGCGAAACAGGCGGTGGGACGGGGTTGTCCTTGAGGAAATCCGGTGCCGCCTGTTCCGCTCTTCGGATCGCCGTCCGGCTCAATGCGGGGGTTTCCCTGATGGCGTAAGGATTTCTCGATTCCGGAAGTGTCAGGCCGTTTTCAATGCGCTCGATCCACGCGAGAGATTGGGCATGAACCGGCCCGAGAAATTCAGAACGTTCCCTGCCGCCCAAACGCATCAGACGCCGTGTGCCCTGTCGGTTGCTGTCTGATACCAGCGGTGGAAGGTTCTGACTCTCAGGGGATTCCTTTTCGTGGCGGGATGTGATTCAAGTGTGACGAGGGAGACTCGCCATGCCATCGACCGTTGCACTCCGAGACGACTATGACGCCGCCGAACTGCGCACTCTGGCCAAGCGCAGCCGGGACCCGCGCCAGATCCGGCGGCTGTTGGCAATAGCGGCGGTCTATGCCGGCATGAGCCGGGCGGCGGCGGCTCAGGTCGGTGGCATGGACCGGCAAACGCTCAGGGACTGGGCGCATCGTTTCAATGCGGAAGGTCCCGAGGGCCTGACGGACCGTGCACGTGCCGGCCGGCCGCGCCATCTCAGCGACGCTCAGATGGCGGCCTTGGCCGAGATCGTGGAGACCGGCCCCGATCTGGCGACAGACGGGGTCGTACGCTGGCGGCGGATCGACCTGAAGCGTGTGATCGAGGAACGCTTTGGCGTCGTCAGCGCCGAGCGGACGGTCACCGACCTGCTTGCCAGGCTGTCCTTCTCCTACATCAGCGGCCGGCCGCAGCATCCGCTCCAAGATCAGCGCGTGCTCGATGGGTTTAAAAAAACTTCCCGCGCACGCTCGCCGCGCACATAGGCCATCTGCCCAAAGGCAAGCGCGTCGAGATTTGGTTCCAGGACGAGGCCAGGCTCGGCCAGAAGAATGGCCGCGTCCGGATCTGGGCGAAGAAGGGAAGCCGCCCGCGCCTGCCCGCCGACCAGCGCTACGAGAACGCCTATCTGTTCGGCGCCATCTGTCCCCGGCTTGGCAAGGGCGCCGCCCTCATGCTGCCCATGGCCAACACGGCCGCCATGCAAATGCATCTCGACGAGATTAGCCGAAACGTCGCCGCCAAGGCCCATGCCGTCATCCTCATGGACCGCGCCGGATGGCACAGCACCGATAAGCTCAAGGTCCCGAAGAACCTCACCATCATCCTGCTGCCGCCCCGCTCGCCAGAACTCAACCCGGTCGAGAACATCTGGCAGTACCTCCGCCAGAACTGGCTCTCCAACCGCGTCTTCGAGACCTACGACGCCATCCTTGATGTCGGCTGCGAGGCCTGGAACAAGCTCCTCGCCCAGCCCGAAACCATTATGTCCATCGGAATGAGGGACTGGGCGCATGGCGGTCAGTAGTTATTGCCGTTGGTATGATGTGCCAAGTAACCAATAATCTTGACCGAAGGGATCCGGGTAATAGCCGAAGAATATGGAAGGAATGGCAGCGACGAAGGAACCGTCGGTCTCACCCCACCAGACTGCACCGATCAGGGACCATTTCAGAGCGTCTTCGAGCCCATCACGCCGAGGGCCTTCCGGGCGTTCATGTCCGAACCCGGGAAAGACGTTGGACATAAGGTGGACCATGCGTTTCATGGCTTCCGGATTCCCGCCGAGAGCGGCAACCCGGTACCATCGCAATTGCTCAGTTGAGTTCATCGGCTGATCCAACCATCCCAAATAGCCGGCATCGGCAATGCGGCGGGCGGCGTGATAGCTTCCCGCGGCGAGCATGTCCTGGCCGGATCGAGCCAATGCGTCCTGTTCTCCGAGAATCATGTAGCCAGCTTCGGCCAGACTGTCGATGTGCCCGTGTTGCGCGGCCAACAAACGCCATCGGATGGAACCTGCCCTGTCGCCACGTCCGCACCGCAAATGAACCGGTGCGTTGCCCCCCGCAAACGTATCGGCAAGGGTGACGAATGCCGGGAGATAGCCGCGCTCGGCGGAAGTCGTGAAAAGGCGCTGCGCGGTAACGCTGTCAAAATCGACGCCGAGTTCCTGGCAATAGAGTTGGCCCAAAACCAGTGGCGCGGCCGGATCGCCTTCGTCTGAAAGGCGCCGCAGCACCCGGCGGGGCAGTCCTGAGATGCCAGTATCGAAGTGGGGCTGTAAGTCGGCGCTCAAGAGAGGACCCGGCGCTCGAATCCCTGCCGGCGTCAACCGCGGCAATCGCATCGTCAATTTCGAGGAGCGAAAGTCTCACCTCGTCAGCGATCCATAAGCTGGCCACGATCAGGGCCAGACCGGCGAAGAGGTGTCGCATCGTGATCTGGCGCCGCCGTGCTCCGCGTGCGACGGATTTGGAATTGGGCTCCGGCGAGGGCGACAGACCGTCCTGGTCCTGATCCTGGTCTGGGGTTGAGATCATAGGAAAACATACCAACAATCCAAGGTGGTGTCATTGGCGATCGTGGCCGCATAGGGTGTCGGCGGCGTTCCACCTGACCGGTCGCTATCCGGATTGGTGGCGGGGCCGGCGCTGGGACCGGCCGGTGGTGGCCTGGGTGGCCGGGCCGACGGGGGAGACCACACGGGACAATCCGCAGCGCATGCTGATGGGCCGGCCGGGGCAGATCGGCACCGGGATGATCCCCGGCGAGGCCATCGCCGGCTGCACCCGGGCGCGCAGCGGGGTGGCCGATCAGCTGGACACCATCCGGATCGCCCATGCCAGTGGCGGGCATTCGGTGCTGAAGCTGAAGAATTACGAGCAGGGGCGGCCGAAATGGCAGGGCGAGACGCTGGATTTCGTGTGGTTCGACGAGGAGCCGACCGCCGACATCTACTCCGAGGGCCTGACCCGGACCAACGCCACCGGCGGCATGGTCTGGCTGACATTCACGCCGCTGCTGGGCATGTCCGAGGTGGTGCGGCGATTCCTGATCTCACCGACGGCGGACCGGCATGACACCAACATGACCATCGACGACGCGGCGCATATCGCGCCGAAGGAACGGTCGCGGATCATCGCCTCCTACCCGCCCCATGAGCGCGAGGCGCGGGCCAGCGGGGTGCCGGTGCTGGGCTCGGGCCGGATCTTCCCGGTGGCGGAAAGCGCGGTCTCGGTGCCGGCCTTCCCGGTGCCGCGGCACTGGCCGCAGCTCGGCGCGCTGGATTTCGGCTGGGACCATCCGACGGCGGCGGTGCGGATCGCCTGGGACCGGGACGCGGATTGCCTGTATGTCACCGATGCCTATCGGGTGCGCGAGGCGACGCCGGTGATCCACGCCGCGGCGCTGAAGTCCTGGGGGCCTTGGCTGCCCTGGGCCTGGCCCCATGACGGGTTGCAGCATTCCAAGGATTCTGGTCTGCCGCTGGCGGATCAGTACCGGCGGCAGGGGCTGCGGACGCTGCCGGAGCACGCGAAATACCCGGACGGGTCGACCGGTGTGGAGGCCGGGCTGATGGATCTGCTGGAACGGATGCAGACAGGCAGGCTGAAAGTCTTCGCCCATCTGGCCGACTGGTTCGAGGAGTTCCGGTTGTACCACCGCAAGGACGGCCGGGTGGTGAAGGAGGCCGACGATCTGATGGCGGCGACCCGGTATGGGGCGATGTCGTTGCGCTTCGCCGTGGTGGACAATCGGGCGCAGCGGCGGCCGGCGCAGGCGGTCAGTGGGTACGATCCATTTGAGCCGCCGGCGGACAGGCCGGGGGGGCGTTTGCCGGCGACGGGTGATAGTGGGGGGTGCGAGCCGTTTTAGTGGATCGCCTGTCATTCCTCCCGGCAAACGCCCGAATACACAACGCCATTTGAGACATGCAGGAAGGAAACAGGATCCTCCCAAGCCCTGATGCGCAGTGTGCTCAGCTGGTAATTTGCAACACCATCTACCTCCCGCTTGGCGAGGATGTCGTTCTCAGAAGTGCCGTATTGTACAATGTGGTATTGAGTCGGTTGCGGGGCAATAAACCTCAGCAGAGCGGACGCGGCATTAAATCGAAGCGTATGGTTCGTTCGGTCAAGTACAATATCTGAATATTCGTCTTGCTTGAGATCTCCTTCAACCCAGTGGAGCGCGTGCGTGACTTCACAGACATAGAGAGCGTCATTGGTATCGGCGCCCGCCAGCGTGGGCATCAATAGGAGGGATTGCGCAAACACGAAAGCGGCGGTTCGCATGCCATGACGCTAGCACGCCGCCCGGTCAGCGAGTCAATGGATGGTGGAGTTGGGCGTCTCGCGTAACTGCTCGTCGACCGCCACCTTGATCCGCTTCCAGACCGCCGGCCCGTCGAGGTCGCCGATGTCGGGCATCCGGTCAGTGCGGGTGGCGGCGGCGGACAGGAACAAGGTCTGTACCGAGTACCTGATGAGCAGCGCGGGCACTGCGCCAATCAGTAGCAATTGGAACCATCAGTCGATCGGGATTGCCGTCAGTTGATCCTCAATGGCTTTGATGATTTCCGTGGCCAGCGGCAGGTTCGCCCTTTCCTCCTGCCAATGCTGATGAAACAGGGCGACGGTTTCGCGCGCGGTGTCGAGAACGAGTTTTTCCGGCAGCAGGGCCTTTGCGGCGAGATGGGAGAGCTCATCCTCTGAAAATGCGTCGAAGCGTTTGGTCCGGCTGAAATTCAGCGCGGCATTGCGATCCGGTATGTAGGGGATCGTCGAAACGATATCATAGGCGGGGGCGAGCGCGGCGTTGCGCCTGTCCGGATAGATCATCGACCAGTTTTTCATGTGCATATCGGCGTTGCCGATCAGCGTGTTGAAGGTCAGTCGACGGATGAATTCGGCGATGTCGGAATCACGGGCTTCCGCGCCGATTACTCTGGCAATGCTCCGGTGGCTGCCCCTTTTGTATTTGTCCTCGGGATAGACGCCGAATATCTGGGCGAAGTCCTCGATATGGACGGCGGCGCCATCCTGCAGCCGGTCGAAGCGCTCGACGGCCAGAGCCTGCCCTTTCAGCGCACCCATGCATTCCGGCAGGTCTTTAATCGCATCGATATCGACAAGCCGCACTGCCGGCACATCCATGCCAATGAGCCCGGCCAGAGTCATCATCGAGAATTCATTCTCGGGGACGCCTGGGAATTGACGCGCAGGCAGCTTGACGATCCATGAACCGCCGACGCCCTTGGCCGGAATGGTCAGCCCGCCGCCCGCTTCGGCGACAGCGGAGAATTTGAACTGGATGCCGGCAAGCGAGAATTGGAACGCCTTCTCGCGGCGATCATCCGCAAGATCATCATGGCCATCGCCGGCATCCCGCGGCCATGCTTCTCCGTCGGCCGGCCTGATGGTGATCGCTCCCGGCAAATCCATGCCGAGCGCCCAGAGCAGGAAGAATTCGCGCACGGGGTTCACGCCGGCCCGTTCGGCTAGGTAAGAGCGCATGCGCCCTTCGGGCAGCAGGTTCGAGAAAAACGGCATTATCCGGGTCCGGGTGGGCCGGAAGTCCGCTATCAGCTCACCAAGCGAGTCCTTGAAGCCAAGCCCGAGTACGGGTCGGTCTTCGTCCTCGATATAGGAGTCGTTGAAGGCAAAGGGCGTGCGATCACCGCCGACGCGGGTGAGTGTGCCAATTGGCTCCCGCTAGAGCAGGACATCGAGGATTGAGACCTCAGCCATGATCGTCCTCATCAAGGCGGTAGGCCGGGCGCCGGGAGTCGATGCCGCCGGCATCCGGTAAGGTCTTGCGCGTGCCGCTCCGCACAATCGAATTGGCAGCCGAGACCGAGTGACGAGGCACCAGCATCAGCTCAAGGCCGAGGATGCGGGCGAGTGAGACCAGGCTGGAGATCCTGAGATCTACGGCGCCGTTCTCGATTTTCGAGATATGGCCCTGAGGCACCCCTGAAATGGCGCTCAATTCCCGCTGACTGAGCCCCTCGGCTTCATGGTCCGCCTTCAAGACACTGGCGATGTGATACGTTTTTATGTATTTGATGGCTAATATCCTACGCCAGGCCTTACCTCCTGTTGCGCCTCTTGTTGCACCTCCATCTCCTCCACGATCTGCCAAACGATCGGCAGGGCCTCATAGCGTCGCATGCCATGATACAGGCGCGAGTCGTAGAGGATCTTGATCATCGCAATGTCCTCTTCGGTGAGATGGTTGGAGGTTTGATGGCTGGCGAAGACGGTGTCGTCCCGTGAACTGAACATGCCATCGAGGTCGCCGCCGACGCCGAGCGCCTGGGTCATCTCCTGCAAGATGCATTGGCGTATGTATTCGGGGCTGAAATCCGAACGGATGTGGATATCCGCCGGTTCGGTTCTGCTGGCGATCACCCGGCAGGTCGCACCGGTATAGCGCTCGCTGATCTCCACGATCATGTTGGCGTAGTCGGGCTCGATGAGGACAAGCTTACCGGTGAGGTTGCCCAGCACCCGTGCATGGTCGTAGACATTCTGCCGGTATTCCTCCGGACCGTCGTAATGCACGGATATGACGCGGTCCCATCGCCATAACCGAAAGTGCACGGAACGATCGTCGTTCCGGAACGCGACCAGATCGAAGCGCTCGACCAGATCGAGATCCGGCGCCATCGCCGGCGACGTGGCGCAGGCGCCCAAGAGCAGCAACAAGATCCAGCGAAACACCATCCTCCTCCTCTATCGATGGTGGCGATAGTGACTCGACGGGCCGCACGGGACAAGCCATGCCCGGAGCGACGGTTAGGGTCGCAGAACCGGCCCCGTCAAGACAGGCTTTGCGGCTGGCCGGGTAAGACCGGGTTAAGGCGCCGGGGCTATTGTTCCGCAGCTCACTTTGGAGGATGCGCGATGCCTTTTGTCCACTTCGTCGACAAGGACGACAACGAACACTACATCAACCTCGATGCGATCGTGAATGTGCGTACCACGATGTCCGGCGGGACCTTCGTCGACGTGAATGGCCTGGAATCGCCGATCTTCGTAAAACAGCAAGCCAGGGAAGTCATCGAGATGCTGTTGTCCGGCGAACACCTCGAAAGGTCGCCGGGCGGATGATGCCCAACGCCGATAGCGGCGCTTTCGGTTCGGATTCCCGATGCCTTCGACCGTCTATCGACCGCAAGCGGCGTATTGCGGTGCCTGCCCGATAGAATTCCAGGAAACGATGGGGTGGCCGGCGGCCATTTGACACCTCGCCGCGCTTGATGTACATTTATTCCTATAATCGGATCGATGCGTGATGGCGGTTGTCTGAGGAGGACCGCGGTCACGCCGATCGATGCCGGCGCTTGCCGGCCGAAATTCCATTCAGGAGAACAGCGATGGTGAAGGCGGCGGCCCTTGGGCCGGCCCGCGACGCGGGCTATTGGCGTGACCAGATCGAGGCGTTGCAGGGCAAGTTGGCGGCGGCGGCGGAGCGGGCTGACATGTTGGCGGCCGATAGGGCCGCGGTGGCGCTGGAGGCGCATACCGGCGACGCGGTGGCGGCGAAACGGCTGGAGCGGCTGGGCGCGGATGTGGTGGCTGCCGATCGTGAGCGCGGCGAGCTGGAGGCGGCCCTGACCGGCGCCTCGGATCGGCTGGCCGAGGCCGAGACGGCCGAAACGCTGGCGGCGCGCGCGGAGCGGCAGGCGCGGCGGGAAACGCTGATGGCGGCCCGGGCGAAGAATGCGCGTGCGGCCGAGAAGCTGATCGACTCCCTGGGAGAGACCCTGGCCGAGATGCGGATACAGGCGGAAGAGGTCATGGCGCTGACCGCCGGCCGCGACATGGCGGAAACCCTGAAGCCGATCAAGACCGACCAGCGGCTGCATCTGGCCATGGCCCGCGCCGGCTTCACCTGGCGCGACCGCCAGGGTGCCGCGCATCCGCTTTTCCCGGACGCCGCCGGCTTCGCCGAGGCGGAGATTGACGCCCAGAGGGCCTATGCGGCCAAGGATGTCCGCTGACTGCCGGATCGCAACCCACTGAATTCGACGTCACGAGGAACACCGCCCCATGGTCCGGATTATCCTTTACGACCCGAAGATCTCCGCCGAAGTCTATAGCCGTCGCCGGGCGGCGGAGCAGCCGTTCGAAAGCCCGGTGGCGGCCGGGCTGGGCCAGCTGGGCCGGGCGCTGACCGAGCGGGAGGAGCGCCGCGAGCCGGGGCATCAGGACAAGACCAAGGCGATGAAGGTGCTGGGACGGATGCGCAAGGAGGAGTTTGCGCGGCTCAAGAAAGAGGTCGGCTACCGAACGCTTGAGCATGATTGGTCGGCTAAGGGCTATGTGCTGGAGTATGTGAGCCGCCGGGACGAGACCCTGGCGGATCTGGCGAAGAATAACCCACGGGCGGCACGGATCGTGGCGGAGAAATCCGCGAATTTGACCGAGGATCTGTCGCGGCGGGCCATGGTGATGGAGTCTAACAATACCGGCCAGGCGCTGGTGGCGGACATCAACGCCACGGTGGGCGACGCGATCGAGACTGTGCGGGCCGACCCGGGCCAGCTTGGGGCGGTGCTGTCGGAATTCCGCGGGACCCTGACGGGGCTGGCGGAAAACGGCATGGATACCGACGCCACGGCGACGATCATCGGTGCTGCGGAACGGAAGATCACGGGCGCGGCGTTCAGGCAGCGGGTCAAGGAGGATCCTGCGGCGGCGAAGGAAGAACTGGCGGCCGGCGAATTCGGCGAGGGGCTGACGCAGGAAGAGACCGATGCGATGTTGGCGAGGGCGGACCGTGGAGACAAGATGCGCCAGCGCCGGACGGAGGGTGCCGCGAAATCGGCTGACGATGGCCTTGTCGCGGATTTCAGGGCCTATGAGCAGCGGCTGTTCAATGGAGAGGCTCCGGACGACGAGAACTTCAGCGATGAGGCGATCCGGGCCGGGGTCTCATCCGACGTCGCGGAGCGGCTGATTCTGGAACGGGACCGGGCGGAGGCGCGGGGCAGTGCCTTCGCCGAGATCGAGTTCATGTCCGAAGCGGAAATCGAAGACCGGCTGGGCGAGGCGGACCGTGACGAGGTCAGGCATCTGCTGTGGGCCCGGGGGGCATCGACGGCGGCTGATAAAACAGGGCACGGCCGCGTTTGCCCTGCGCGATCCGCTTGTCCGCGCGGCGCATGAGCGCTGGCTGCAGGCCCGGGACGACGGCGATGCGGTGGCGGCCGGCGAGGCGGGGCTGGCCTATGCCAGCGCCGCGCTCGCGGTGCAACGCCGAATGGGGATTGCCGAGCCGGATCGCAGCGTGCTCACGACCGACATGGCGGCGGAATTGGTGCGGGGGACCGAATTGCCCGATGGCCAGGACGCCGCCGCGCTGGGCGCGATGCTCCGCGATCAGTTCGGGGAGCATTGGCGGGTCGCTCTTGCGGATTTGGAGCGGGCCGGTCTTTCGGAACAGGTCGCGATCATCGCGGCGCTTGACAGGCCCGGACAACAACCCGCAGCACGCCAGCTCTCGGAAGCGGTCGGGACACCGACATCTGAGCTTCGCGAGGCCGCCGGCGACTCCGCGAAGTTCATTGATCAACTGCTGGGGATCACTCTGGGCGGTTCGCAAGCGACGCCCGACCTCCAAGGTGTCGATGCCTACACCAGCCGAGGTGAACTCGTGCGCCGACGGGCATATGCGTTGGCGGCGGAAGGATGGGCGCCCGGTCGGGCGGTTCAAAGGGCCATCGAGGATCTCTCGGCTGCCACCGTGCCCGAGGCGGCTGGTTCGGACGGCCGGTCGTTGGCGGCGCTTGCCGAGACCCAGGGCATTCATCCGTCGGTGTTGGGCGAAGGTGGCGCGGCCGTGGAGAGCATTCTGGAGAGTTTCACGCGATTTGGGGACCTGACGGACAATCAGCGAATGGTTCTGAGGGAAGATATTCAGAAGTTGAGGGGTGGGCATCAGGCATATCCCGCCCTGCGCGACCGCTTCGTCGATCTGGAGAACGCGGTCGGGCTGTTCGATCCGCCGGAACTGACTGCCGTACCGGAGCCTGCCGTTTCGCCATTCGAGGCGTTCTTCGAAGACTTCATCGCCGCCGGCGGGGTTGCTGGGGTTGATGGTCGCCCCGATCCCTTTGTCGGATTGAAGCGCGAACTCTTCCTGGCCCGTCGCCAGACCGGTGATGTGAACAGACTCTGGATCGACGACGCGATGAGTGGCACCGACGTCCAAAGGATGGAGTTTGCCGCATTGTTCCTGGCGGATATCGGCGGCACAGGCGGAATACAACTGCAGGATATTCTGTCGGTTCCGGCACAGGAGAATTATATTGCATTCTGGAATGAGAGGTTTGCGCTGGCGGATAGGATTGAATTTGGCCCCAGACGACCTGCCGATGCCAGGCTTGCCTCTGTCGCCCGCTCAGCGCCAGATATTGCGAACTGGGTGCTTCCCACGGACATGGTCGGTGATCTGTTGCTGGAGATTAGCCGTTCTTCGGCCGCAACTGACAGTCAGCGGCGGGCGCTGATCGATCACATTGACCGGGTCGTGACGCCATTCAGCGCCGGCGTAGGAGCTCATTTGCGCCAGGCGGTCGGCGCCTTGGACGTTGGCAAAGACGAAAACGGCAATGACGATTTTGGAGAGGTCCCGGCGCGATTTGCGTATCTGTTGTCGCACGAGCATTTTGTCGGCGCCGCTCTGTCTCGCGGTATCGTCATCCCGGACCGGAGCAATCCCCGCGCTCCGGCCCCGCCGCCGAATCTGCTGGACGACCCTAATTTTATCATTAATGCCAGTGGTGCCGGTTTCGGCGCCGTAGGCTTTGGCGCAGCGCTTCTAGCCGGTGCGACGCCCGCGGGATGGGTGCTGGCGGGAGGTGGAGCGCTGGTTGCCGGTGTTGGCCTCAAGGGATCGATAGATGACAACGACGATGCACATACGCGGTACTTGATCCAAAAAGAATTCTATGACCGCTTTCAGGATTCGACTGTCCGAGAAGACCTCACCGCATATCTGGACAGCCCCGATCGGGAGTTCGATCCCGGCGAAGACGGGGAAGATTCAGACGGAGACGGGGACGATTCAGACGACTCGCGAAATACGCCCGCTCACACACTGCTTCAGTAGCAGGTGGCCTCGGCGGCGCCCTGTCAATAGTCTATCTCTTCTCCGTCAGTTGGAGATTCCGGCCAACGAGCGATGACGGCGCTTGCAGCCGCCTCGGCTCGGAGCCGGCGCTCCGCATCCATGCGGAACGGCCAGGTCTCGGGCCGGCTTCGCGCCTCTTCATAGATTCGGAGTCGCTCCTGGTAGGCCTCCTCATCCATTAGTCCCATGTTCACCTGAGCATGGTCCGGCGGGCGTTCGAACGGCGGTTCGATGCGTGAGATCATCAGGACCTTGCTTCTGAAGAACGAGCCTTCTTCCAGATGATCCCGCCACCAACGGCGTCCGACCAACGCCCAAAAATAGGCCTGTTCGAGGTCATATGCCGGCGATTGCTCATCCTCAAGCAGGATTAGGGCCCTTTTCGCCCCATACAGTTGGCCACGCCTGGCTGCCTGAAGATACCAATGCAGAGCCGAAAGTTGGTCCTTCTCGCCTAGAAGGCCAACTTCATAGACATGGCCTAGGCTGACCATTGCGTCGTCATTTCCAGATTCAATCGCTCGCATGATCCACACGAGCCCGGTATCGCGGTCAACATCGACCCCTTCACCTTTTATCAATGCCAGCCCAAAGCGGCGCTGCGCATAAGAGTTTCCCGCCTCAGCGGCTTGACCATACCAGTGGACTACAGACGCGAGATCGCCGGGACGCCCGGAACGCGGGCTGTCGTATATGTTGTAAAGGGTGTCCGCAAGACGGGTCATGGCGTGAACCTCGCCCTGCTCAGCGGATTTGAGCAGCCATTCGACGGCCGTCGACAGGCTCTGCTCCGTGCCGTCGCCGCGGCTGTACGTGATGCCGAGGGCTAGCTGGCCGGCGGCGTCACCTTCTTCGGCAAGGCGCTGAAAGACTTGGAACGCCGTGTCGAAATCTCCTTCCTCATAGGCTTTGGCGGCGGCATCGTAGTCCATTTGCGAGATACGCCAGTCCTGGAATGCGTTCCATCCGAAGATGGTGGCTACGGCAATCGCTAGCACATACCAATAGTTGATGCACATCAACCGCTGGCCAATGGATCGAGAATTCTGATGAGTTTGAGTGGGTCCGCTCATCATTCCTCCACGCTCTCTCCCCAAGCAGGCGCGTCTGGCCAGAGGGCGATAATCGCACTAGCCGCCTCTTCGGATCGTCGCCGTGCCGCCTCGTCCAGGCGATACGGCCAGGTTTCAGGGTCAAGAGCGTCCTGTCGGGCGCGAAGCAACTCGGGGTCGGTCTCTTCATCGACAAGGCCGAGCGTTGCGCGGGCGTAGTCCTGCGGATCCACGGTCGGGTGTACACGGTGCACCGTTTCGGCGACCGATACGAAATACCGGCCATTCATCGGATCATCCGGCCACCATTGGTTTGCGATCAACGCCCAAAAATAGGCCTCCTCGAGATCGAAGAGCGGCGACTTCTCCTCCCGCAGTAGCTCTATCGTAGACCGTGCGCTTTCCACGTGACCGTGTCGTATGCCCTGACGGTAGAGTTCCAGCGCTTTGTGAGGATCCCGCTCGCCGATTGCACCTGATTCGTACATCCGCCCAAGTCGGTACATCGAAATACGGTTTCCAGCCTCGACCGAACGTTCCATCCAGTCGAGCCCGGCCTCCGGATCTTGATCCACTCCCTGTCCTGCGAAAAGGGCAAGCGCAAGCCGGCGCTGGGAGTAGCTGTCCTCCGTCTCTGCCGCGCGGCGATACCACTCCACCGCCAAACGCCGGTTCTTCGACCGACCGTCTTTCAGGCTGAAGAAATCGTCGTAGTGCAGATCCGCCAGGTGGATCATGGCGTATAAATGGCCTTGCTCTGCGGCCCGCGACAGCCACTCGTCGGCCGCCTGAAAATCTTGATCGGTGCCGCGTCCTCTCGCGTACAACCAGCCAAGCATTGTCTGAGCAACAACGTCACCATCCGGAGCAAGGCGCTCGAGTGCCCGGAACGCGCTGCGGTAGTTTTGGGCCTCGACGGCGGCGATCGCCTCGTCGATATCCATGAACCGCCCACGCAACCGGTCGTAGCCCAACACGGCGCCACCGGACAGGGCGATGACCGCAACGGCGCCAGCGATCAGACGAGCTTTTCGGCCAAACATTAGGAAAACATACCAGCGACCTCGGGTTGAGTCACGGGCTGTCGCGTACCCATTCGCGTGGCGGGCGGGCGCCGTCGCCGCATCAAAAGGAAATCACATGGACGCACAGGAAATCATCCGCCGCTTCGAGCAGGTGCGCGGCGAGCGCGGGGTTTGGGAGCAACATTGACAGGAGATCTCCGACTATGTGCTGGCCCCGCCGTAGGGTTCCGATCTTTGACTGCCGACGGCCGACCTTTGCCCGAATCCCATTGAATTCCGACATCTGAACGAGGAACCCCGCCCCATGGTCCGGATTCTCCAATACGACCCGCAAATCTCCGCCGAAGCCTACAGCCGGCGCCGGGCGGCCGAGCAGTCCTCCGAGAGCCCGGTGGCGGCCGGGCTGGGCCAGCTGGGCCGGGCGCTGACCGAGCGGGAGGAGCGCCGCGAGCCGGGGCATCAGGACAAGATCAAGGCGATGAAGGTGCTGGGACGGATGCGCAAGGAGGAGTTTGCGCGGCTCAAGAAAGAGGGCGGCTACCGAACGCTTGAGTATGATTGGTCGGCGAAGGGCTATGTGCTGGAGTATGTGAGCCGCCGGGACGAGACCCTCGCGGATCTGGCGAAGAAGAACCCACGGGCGGCACGGATCGTGGCGGAGAAATCCGCGAATTTGACCGAGGATCTGTCGCGGCGGGCCATGGTGATGGAGTCCAACAATACCGGCCAGGCGCTGGTGGCGGACATCAACGCCACGGTGGGCGACGCGATCGAGACGGTGCGGGCCGACCCGACCCAGCTTGGGGCGGTGCTGTCGGAATTCCGCGGGACCCTGACCGGGCTGGCGGAAAACGGCATGGATACCGACGCCACGGCGACGATCATCGGTGCGGCGGAACGAAAGATCACGAGCGCGGCGTTCAGGCAGCGGGTCAAGGAGGATCCTGCGGCGGCGAAGGAAGAACTGGCGGCCGGAGAGTTTGGCGACGTGCTGACGCCGGAGCAGACCGATGCGATGTTGGCGAGGGCGGAGCGTGGAGACAAAGTTCGCCAGCGCCGGACGGAGGGTGCCGCGAAATCGGCTGAAGATGGCCTTGTCGCGGATTTCAGGTCCTATGAGCAGCGTCTGTTCAATGGAGAGGCTCCGGACGACGAGAACTTCAGCGATGAGGCGATCCGGGCCGGGGTCTCATCCGACGTCGCGGAGCGGCTGATTCTGGAACGGGACCGGGCGGAAGCGCGGGGTAGTGCCTTCGCCGAGATCGAGTTCATGTCCGAAGCGGAAATCGAAGACCGGCTGGGCGAGGCGGACCGTGACGAGGTCAGGCATCTGCTGTGGGCCCGGGGGCATCGACGGCGGCTGATAAAACAGGGCACGGCCGCGTTTGCCCTGCGCGATCCGCTTGTCCGCGCAGCGCATGAGCGCTGGCTGCAGGCCCGGGACGACGGCGATGCGGTGGCAGCCGGCGAGGCGGGGCTGGCCTATGCCAGCGCCGCGCTCGCGGTGCAACGCCGAATGGGGATTGCCGAGCCGGATCGCAGCGTGCTCACGACCGACATGGCGGCGGAATTGGTGCGGGGGACCGAATTGCCCGATGGCCAGGACGCCGCCGCGCTGGGCGCGATGCTCCGCGATCAGTTCGGGGAGCATTGGCGGGTCGCTCTTGCGGATTTGGAGCGGGCCGGTCTTTCGGAACAGGTCGCGATCATCGCGGGACTCGACGGGGCGGGGCAGCAGCCGGCGGCCCGCCAGCTCGCAGGGCTGGTCGGCACCCGGACATCGGACCTTCGCGAGTCGGCCGGCGACGCCGCTGCGGCCATTGATCATTTGCTCGAGATCACCATCGGCGGTGGGGCGCCGGGCGATCACGCGATCGGCGCCGATACCAGCCGGGGAGAGCTGGTTCGGCGCAGGGCCTATGCGCTTGCCGCCGAAGGCTGGGCGCCAGACAGTGCGGTTCAGCGGGCGATCGAGGATCTGTCGGTGGCCAACTCATCGCAATCAGGCGGGCCGGAGGAACTGTCATTCGAGGTCCTGGCGGAGGGCCAGGGTATTCACCCTTCGGCGCTTGGGTCCGGTGGTACGGCTGTGCGCAGCATCCTGGAACACTTCACCCGGTATTATGATCTGTCGGACGATGAGCGCGATGACTTGAAGAACGATATTCGCCAGTTGGACGGCGAAAATGAAGGGTATTCGGTACTCCGCGACCGCGCTGTCGATCTGGAGAATGCGTCTGGATTCTTCGCACCGGATTCCGATCGGGACGTCATCAAGCAGATCCCGCTCACAGTTCTTGAGCTCAACTACGGGCAACTCGTGGACACAAACGCGCTGGACGATGCGATATCGAGATCAAACCTCTTCAGCGGCCTCGGGCCGGGATTGCTGATGTCCGAGCAGGTCGGCGAGGAGAACAAGGTCTGGATCAATGGCGCGCTGACCGGCGAAGATCTCGATCGCCGGGACTTCGCCGCCGATTACCTAGCGCATATTGGGCGAAAGACCGGATTCGATATCGGTGAAGTGCTCTCGGAAAAAGGACGGGACAGGTATCTCGCCTTGGCGCAAGAACGCTACGACTCCTCAGGCCATCCAGACCCAGCTCCGTGGAGGTCATCCGACGCCAGGCTGCATGCGCTGGCGAAGTTGGCGACGGCCGGAGGAATCTGGGGCGTACCACTGGAGGTTGCGGCGAGCGTACTGGTCGATATCAGCCGATCGATCGACAGCAACGACGAACAACGTAGAGCGCTGATCGAATACATCTCCAGGGTCGTGACGCCTTTCAACAGGACGGTTGGACAGCGGCTTGAACATGCTGTGAGTGCATTGAGGGTGGGCACAGATAACGTCGGTGAGATCCCCGGACAATTCGCCTTCCTACTTTCTGATGAGCAGCTTATTGAGGCTGCGGCGGCCCGCGACGGGGACAGGCTCAACTTCTTCTCGGAGCCGAAGCGGCCCGATGGCCTGGATTGGATGGACCACGTGGTCGGTGCCGGCGGCGTTGCGTTGGGAGCAGGCGGGGCGATATCCGCTGGCTGGTCGATTGGCCTGCCTGCCGCGCTCTTGGGCCTTACGGGTTCGACAGCCGGCTATTGGGGCGCGATCGACGACGCAAATGATGAGCTCAATGAGTATCTTATCAACATGGAAATCTACAATCGGTTCCAGAATTCAGAAACCCGGGCAAGCATCAGAGCAACCGAGAAAAAGATACGAGTGCCGCCTCAAGGCAATGACGATGACAATGACGAGGGAGAAAGTGTCAGTGATCCGGCAGGTAAGTTTCTCACCCCTCAATAGAACTCTATTCCTCCACCACTTCGTCTCTCGTGGGTGGTTCCGGCCAGCGGGCGATGATCGCGTTTGCCGCCTCTTCTGATCGGCGCCGAGCCTCTTTGTCCAGGCGATAGGGCCAGCTCTCGGGAGGGCCCAGGGCTGCTCTTTGGGCCTGGAGACGCTGAAGGTAGGTTTCCTCATCCATGACGCCCAGGGTCACCAGGGCATAATCCGGAGGTGGCTGCTCTTGCGGTATCTCGCGATGAACCGTCCTCGCCATCGAGACAAAGTATTCGCCGTTCGTCGGATGGTCCGACCACCACTGATGTGCGACCAATGCCCAAAGATAGGCTTCTTCAAGATCGAAGACCGGCGATCGCTTGTCACGTAGGAGTTCGATTGCCTGCCTTGCGCTCTGCTGGACACCGCGCCGAATTGCCCGGCGGTACAATTGCAAAGCCTCTTGAAAATTCTGCTCGCCGAGTAGGCCGGACTCGTACACGTAGCCAAGCCCGTGCATAGCCTCACGGTTCCCGGCATCGATGGCTTTCATCATCCATGCGAGACCGGCATCACGATCCCTGTCTATTCCTATCCCTCTGATAAGGAGCCGCCCAATCCGCCGCTGTCCATGGCTGCTCCCGGCTTCCGCCGCACGGCGATACCATTCAGCCGCCAAAGGCCTATTCTTAATCCGCCCGTCCAAGCTCTCATAGTCGTAGAAGTGAAGGTCCGCCAAGTGACTCATGGCGCGAACATCGCCTTGCTCTGCGGCGCGTGACAGCCATCTGTCGGCGGCCGGAAAGTCCTGATCGGTGCCGTGTCCTTGCCAGTACAGCCAGCCGAGCATCGTCTGGGCATCGACATCGCCTTCCGGGGCGAGGCGCTCGGCCGCCTGGAAGGCGCTGCGGTAGTCGCCCGCGACGAGAGCCTCCAACGCCCCATCCATATCCAGGAACCGGCCGCGCATTTGGTCATAGCCCAACCATGCACCGCCCAACACCGCGATTCCTGTCACGGCAGCAACGATCAAACGAGCTTTTCGGCCAATCATTAGGAAAACATACCAGCGACCTCGGGTTGAGTCACGGGTTGTCGCGTACCCATTCGCGTAGTGAGCGAGCACCGTCGCCGCATCAAGAAGGAAATCACATGGACGCACAGGAAATCATCCGCCGCTTCGAGCAGGTGCGCGGCGAGCGTGGGGTTTGGGAGCAGCATTGGCAGGAGATCTCCGACTATGTGCTGCCCCGGCGCGGGGAGTTTGCCGGGACTTCGGGGGGCCATCCGGCCGGGCTGTCGAGCGGCCAGGCCGGAGGGGCGAAGCGGACCGAGAAGATCTTCGATGGCACCGCGCCCTGGGCGTTGGAGCAGCTTGCGTCGGGCCTGCATGGCATGTTGACCGGGCCGGCGGTGCGCTGGTTCATGCTGAAGGCCGAGGATGACGCGCTGAACCAGCGCGACGACGTCAAGCGCTGGCTGGAGGCGGCGTCGGATCGTCTGTATGCGCTGTTCAACGGCCCGCAGGCCAATTTCTCCGCCCAGGCCCATGAGCTGTATCTGGACCTGGCGGCGTTCGGCACCGCGGTGATGCTGGTCGACGATCAGGGACCGGACGGGTTGCGCTTCCAGACCCGGCATCTGGGCGAGTGCCATGTCGCCGAGAGCGCCACCGGGCGGGTTGATACCCTGTACCGCCAGTTCCAGTTCACCGCGCGGCAGGCGGTGCAGTTCTTCGGCGCCCGTACACCGGCGGCGATCGCCGGCGCGGTGGAGGGCCAGATGGAGCGGCGTTTCACTTTCCTGCATGCGGTGTTCCCGCGCGCGGAGGCCGGGCCGGCGGGGCGGCCCGGGGGCGTTCGAGGGGCGGCGCTGGCGCGTAACAAGCCCTGGGCCAGCCTGTATCTGAGCCTGGAGCCGCGGGAGATGATCTCCGAGGGCGGGTTCGACGAGTTCCCCTATCTGGTGCCGCGCTGGTCGAAGCTGACCGGCGAGCGCTACGGCCGGTCGCCGGCGATGACGGTGCTGCCGGACATCAAGATGGTCAACGCCATGACCCGCACGGTGATCGTCGGGGCGCAGAAGCAGATCGACCCGCCGCTGCTGGCGCCCAGCGACGGGTTCCTGAATCCTATCCGCACCACGCCGGGGGGCATCAACTATTACGACGCGCTGGCCCAGCGCGGGCCGGACGCCATCAAGCCGCTGCTGACCGGCGGCCAGCCGGGGCTGGGGCTGGATCTGATCCAGTCGGTGCAGCAGGCGATCGTGCGCGGCTTCCATGTGGACTGGCTGACCCTGCGCGACGGGCCGCAGATGACCGCGACCGAGGTGCTGCAGCGGCGCGACGAGCGGCTGCGCCTGCTGGGCCCGGTGGTGTCACGCATGCAGGCGGAGTTCCAGGGGCCGCTGATCGAGCGCAGCCTGCGCATCCTGGAGCGCCGCTCGCTGCCCTTCTGGCGCGAGGGGCTGGACGGGCCGCTGCCGCTGCCGCCGCCGGCGCTGGAGGGGGGCCAGTTGAAGGTCGATTACGTGACCCCCATCGGCCAGGCCCAGAAGGCGGTGCAGGTGGAGAGCATGGCCCGGGTGATCGAGGGGGTGGAACGGCTGTCCGCCTTCGACCGGGCCCTGCCGGGCATCGTCAATGCCGAGGCCGCGGTGCGCGAGATCGCCGACATCTACAACGCCCCGATGGACATGCTGAACGCACCGGAGGCGGTCGCCGCCCTGCGCCGGCAACAGGCAGAGGCGGCGCAGGCCAGCAGGCGGCGAGCCTGGGGGCGGAACAGGCCGGGGCGGTGAAGGACCTGGCGCAGGCGGCGCGGGTGGTTGGGGGCGGGTAGGGCTGACCGGCCCAGATCGCAGGCCCCGGTCATGCTGGTCCTCGAGTGATCAACACCGAACTCATTGGAAGATCGATGAAACGAACCAGACTGCATGCGCTGAACCCCGAGTCGGCGCAGAAGAGGATCAAAGCTGCGAAATCGAATAAGCCCTTCATGGCAGCGCTACTGGACCGTGATCATCGCGGGCACAAGGACGCTGTCGACCAGTGGACACGGCTGCATAAGGTTGCTTTTCCGGAACCAGCCTCTTCAACCGCAATCAGTCGGGCTAGGCTTGCCGCTCATCCGCTGCAAGCGAATGAGTTGAGATCGAGCAGACTCGTTGGCCGCAGCGGCACAGAGGATCGCGTTTCGACGCAGCGGAGATCAGAAGGACCGACCCAGGTAAGCCTTCAAGCCACGCAGGATGGTGAGGGTCGAAGCTCGCCGGAGAGGACATCGGGCGACGAGGATGAGCAGGAGCGGCCGGTCGTAAACATGTCGGCAGATAGGATTCGCGTTCTTCAGGACAACGCGTCGGCGCTCTTCGAGATTGAGGACAACAGCGACGCCGACTCAAGTTACGGCGCTGGGCGCTCGGATCATCGCTTGGGTTCGGAAGCGGTGGGACGCTATGCATCGGTCGTTGAGGAAGAGGCCAGGCGGCAGGGTGTAGATCCTGATTGGGTAAAGGCAATCATGTACGTCGAAAATGCACATGGCTGGTATGGGCCATTATTTGAGGCGATTGGCATGGCGAAAACCCTCTTTCCAATGAACATTAACCCGGCACTCTGGTCGACGCTGAGCGATCAGCCTGCCGATCTGAGTGATCCAAGGGCGAACATCCGCAATGCGGTCACATTGATCAGGCGCATTACGGAACGTGTGGACGAACCGACTCTCGCAAAGGTGGCGTCTATCTGGATATTTGCCGGAGCTGAACAGGTAAGCGACTACGGTGCGCGGGTGCAGGATGTTCATGACAACAAGATCTGGGCAACGCCTTTCACGCCGCTTCCCAGTCTCAGTATCAATGCCCCATAGCAAAGAGAAAGCGCTGGAATCGAGTCGATGAAATTGTTTTCGAAGGATGATGTCAGAGACCTCATAATTTTGTTTTCTGTGCCGAGTGCAGGTATTTTATTCTCTTACTTGCACCAGTACGTGTCGTGGGCCACAGGCAGTGATTACCGGTCATCCTGTGGCCGCGGGCGGCCCGAGGGCGAGCAGTGTGGGCCCGACTTCCTTGAGATCGTCGTCGACCTGCTGGAAATCTGGGCAATTTCGGTGACCATAACCGTCCTTCCGCTGCTCGCCCTTGTGATTGTCCTGGTCATTCTGGTGCGGTGGATTCGCTCGCTGGGAGAACCGGCAGAGAGGCACTGATCTGACGCAGCCTGCGCTTCCTGGAGCGGCGCTCGCTGCCGTTCTGGCGCGAGGGGCTGGACGGGCCGCTGCCGCTGCCGCCGCCGGCGCTGGAGGAGGGCCAGTTGAAGGTCGACTACGTGACCCCCATCGGCCAGGCCCAGAAGGCGGTGCAGGTGGAGAGCATGGCCCGGGTGATCGAGGGGGTGGAACGGCTGTCCGCCTTCGACCGGGCGCTGCCGGGCATCGTCAATGCCGAGGCCGCGGTGCGCGAGATCGCCGACATCTACAACGCCCCGATGGACATGCTGAACGCGCCGGAGGCGGTCGCCGCCCTGCGCCAGCAGCAGGCGGAAGCGGCCCAGGCCCAGCAGGCGGCGAGCCTGGGGGCGGAGCAGGCCGGGGCGGTGAAGGATCTGGCGCAGGCGGCGCGGGTGGTTGAGGGCGGGTAGGGCTGTCAGTCACTGTGAGCCGGGTAGCGCGGCGGCCCGGCCTGACCGGCCTGTGATCAGACCACGCCAATCCCTGAACGCACCGCCTTGTCCGGTGCGCGTGATTTCCCGAGGTGACCTATGAAGCGACCGACCCCCCATCGCCTGGAGCCGGCGGCGGCACGGAAGAAGATCGCATCCGCGAAAGCGAACAAGCCGTTCATGGCGGCGCTGCTCGATCGGGACCATCGTGGGCACAATGACGCGGTCGATCAGTGGAGTCGGCTGCACGAAGCGGCATTTCCTGAGCCCG
>CBDEGD010000010.1:0-79394 GCA_965237625.1 Inquilinaceae bacterium | reverse complement strand
AATGTCAGCGTGACCTCTCTCCAGGACGGCCAAAGGTCATCCGGAAACGGCAGTGGCTGGCAGTGCGGGATAAGAACGGCGCGTCTCGCGCGATCAGCTGCGTCGCGAAACGACGGATCGGCGCTGAAGCGATCCTGATCAACGACGGTGGCGCTCAGGACTGTGCCGTCACGCCGGACGGACGCGTCCAGCGTGACCGCGATCGGCGGCGCCTCGGGATCGATGCTCCAGCACCGAGCCAAGGCGGCCTGCACCTCCTCTTCGTATCCGGCGGGCATCCCGATTCCGAATTCCAGTTCGGTTGGTGATTCGCCCGACAACGACGCGGGGACCTGGGACGCACATCCCGAAGAGTGCGGGGCAACCGACGCCCATGCGACCAAGACGACCCCTCGCAGCCAGCCTTTCGAGCGGCGAAACGATTGATTTCGACCTGACTTCATCCTTGGGGAATGAGCCCGTTTCATTCTACCGGGCCTCCTCCAGCACGCCGAAACTGCGGGTGCCGCTGCCTTTCTGGTTCTCATAGATCGAGCCGCCCTTTTTCGGGCCGGGCAGGGGCAGGCGGATCGGCACGTCGGCCAAGCGCGGGCAGATCGTCGGTTCGCCACAGAGCAGCTTCGAATCATAGGTTTCCAGATCGCCGAAGCGGCTCATCGATCCCTGGATCGGCCAGGCGTCGGCCGCGGTGACCTCATACAGCAGCAGGGCGCGATCCTGGGTCGAGTGATTCAGGTCCGAGCCGTGCACGGTGCGCACATGGTGCAGCGAGATCGATCCCGCCGGTCCGGTCAGGGCGACCGCCTTGCCGGTGTCCAACCCTGCTCGAGTCCATGTCGATGGCGCCGCAGAACCGGCCCTGGGCGTGGTGGTCGAGGATCGGTCCCAGATGGCTGCCGGGCATGACCAGAAGCGGCCCGTTCTCCGGCCCGACATCGTTCAGCATCACCCCGACCGCCAGGATGTCGTCATTGCTGTGCGGGTAGAACGCCCAATCCTGGTGCCATTCCACCGCCGCGCCGAACCCGGCGGATTTCAGGTTCAGCTTGCTGGTGTGCAGCCTCAGCGACGGGCCGATCAGATCGCGCACCGGGCCTAGGATCGCGTCGCTGCGCAACAGCGTGTCGAAGGCCGGGTCGACCTGATGCGGCAGTTTGATGCGCCGGACCCGGGGCGCATCGGGCCGATGGCTGTCCTCCAGATCGTATATGTCGTTGCTTGTCGCCAGCCCGCGCGCGCCGGCTCGCAGCTGCTTCGTAGCTTCCCGGATCGGCGCGAGCTGGTCGGCGGAGAGATGGCTATCCAGGACCAGATAGCCGTTCTCGCGATATGAACTCGATTTGTCGACCGCTCAACATGCGACACCTTCTTCGCTACGCCCTGTCCGCCGGCTGGCGATGAAGTCTAGCGCAAGATTGTCGGATTAGCGCGGACCATAGCCTGATTACCCGGCAGGTAATTGTCGTGCCGCGCGTTTTCTGTGAGCTTGGGGCGTGAGGAGGAGGGTGAAATGCGGCACTGGATTTCGGCAGGGTTCGTCGTCTTGGGGTTACTGCATGTCCCGCCGGCAATCGGAGCGGTCTCGCCCGCCGCGCTGTCGGCGCTCTACGGGCCTTCCGCCGGCGATGGAGTCATCCGCGTTCTCTTGCAGCATCGCGGCGCGATGTTCGCCCTTGTCGCCACTGCCTGCTTCGCCGCCGCGGCGGTGGCGCGATGGCGGCCGGCCGCGGCAATCCTTGCAGCATGGAGCATGGTCGGCTTTCTGGGGATTTACCTTGGATCGGGAGCGCAGTCGGGGCCGTTGCAGAAGGTCGCCATCGCCGACGGAATCGGCCTGGCGGTTCTCTTGCCGATCGCCATTGCCCTGTGGCGAAGGCCGCCTTCAGCGCCTGCGGCCGCTACCAGGTGATGTTGTCGAGGTTCCGGAAATCCAGCGTGTCGCCATCCGCGAATGTGATCCTGCCGGCGCTGTCATTGGACAGGGTGAGACTGTTTGCATTCTGGCTTTCGATGATCGACCCTGGATTCAGGGTAAGGGCCCATTCCCCCTGCGTTTGATCACCGGAGACACCGACCAGCCGAACCGTGTCTGACCAGCCCTGGCCGCCGTCGAATCTGTCGTGGCCGCCATTGGCCCCGAATATGAACTCGTAGGTATCGTCTCCAACACCGCCCTGGGCGCGGTCGTTCCCTTCGCCGCCCGCAAGGGAGTCGTTGCCGCCGCCGCCGATGAGCCGGTCATCGCCGGCCCCGCCGGTCAGGTTATCGTCGCCCGCGTCGCCTGAGAGCAGATCCGCCGCCGCCCCGCCGATCAGGCTGTCATCCCCGGCCCGACCATATTGCCGTGTCGTGGTGTTCAGCCCGCTGGCATCGAAGCTGTCGTCGCCAGCGTTGCCGACAGCGGTTTCGACGCTGGCCATGCCCAGATCGAGGGCGACGCCGCCCGTTCCCTGCACATCGACCCGGTCGTTTCCAACGCCGCCATCGATCAGCGTGTCCAGCGCATCGATGAACAGCCGGTCATTGCCGTCGCCGCCGACCAGGCTGTCCGCGCCGGCGCCGCCATGGAGCTGGTCGGCGCCGTCGCCTCCCACAAGGCTGTCATCGCCGGCATCGCCATAGATCCGATCATTGTCGTCGCCGCCGATCAGGCTATCGTCGCCGGCCCGGCCATATTGCCGTGTCGCGCCGGTGCTGCCGCTGGCGTCGAAGGTGTCGTCGCCAGTATTGCCAACAGCGGTTTCGATGCTGGCGGCACCCAAATCCAGGGCGACGCCGCCGGCCCCCTGAACGTCGACCCGGTCATTGCCGGCTCCGCCATCGACGAGGGTGTCATCGGAATCGATGAAGAGCCGGTCGTTGCCGTCGCCGCCGGACAGTGCATCGGCGCCGGCCTGTCCATAGAGCAGGTCATTGCCGTCGCCGCCAACCAGGCTATCCGTACCGGCGCCGCCATAGAGCCGATCATTTCCAGCACCACCCGCCACGGTGTCGTCGCCGGCGCCGCCATAGAGCCGATCATTCCCGACATCGCCCGCCATGGTGTCGTCGCCGGCGCCGCCATAGAGTTGATCCGCGCCGCCGCCGCCGTCCAGGCTATCGGCGCCGGCCTCTCCGTAGAGGCGGTCGTTGCGCGAGCCGCCTGTCAGGCTGTCATCGCCGCCGCGGCCATATTGGCGGGTCGCCCTGGTCATGCCGCTGGCGTCGAAGCTGTCGTCACCGGCATTGCCGACCGCGATTTCCACGCTGGCGGCGGTCAGGTCCAAGGTCACGCCGGCGCTGCCTTGCACATCGACGCGGTCGTTTCCGGCCCCGCCTTCGACCAGCGTATCGTCCGAATCGATGAAGAGGCGGTCATTTCCGCCGCCGCCGGACAACTCATCCGCGCCAGCTTGGCCGTAAAGCAGATCGTTTCCGGCGCCACCGACCAGGCTGTCATCACCGGTCCCGCCATAGAGGCGGTCATTGCCGCCGTCGCCAGTAATCGCATCGTCGCCGGCCTGTCCGTACAGCAGATCATTGCCGGCCCCGCCCGCCAGGCTGTCATCGTCCGCGCCGCCATAGAGACGGTCATTGCCGCCGCCGCCGTCTAGACTGTCGGTGCCGTCTTCGCCATAGAGGCGGTCGCCGCGCGTGCCGCCGGTCAGGCTGTCGTCACCGGCGCGGCCGTATTGGCGCGTCGCTGTTGTCATGCCGCTGGCGTCGAAGCTGTCGTCGCCCGCATTGCCGACCGCCGTTTCAACACTGGCGGCAGTCAGATCCAGGGTCACGCCGCCTGTTCCTTGCACATCGACGCGATCATTCCCCGCGCCACCATCGATCAGCGTGTCCTGGGCGTCGAT
The DNA here is from genome assembly GCA_965237625.1 of Inquilinaceae bacterium. GTDB lineage: Bacteria > Pseudomonadota > Alphaproteobacteria > DSM-16000 > Inquilinaceae > JABDIP01. The sequence continues at coordinate 75,552 of CBDEGD010000010.1, read as the reverse complement.
GAAAAGCCGGTCATTGCCGCCGCCGCCGGACAGGGAATCAGCCCCGGCCTGTCCATGGAGCTGGTCGTTTCCGGCGCCACCGACGAGGATGTCATTGCCATCGCCGCCATACAGCCTGTCGTTCCCGGCGCCGCCGTCCAGCCGGTCGCCGCCGGCCTCGCCGTAGAGCAGATCGCGGCCGGCTCCGCCATCCAGGCTGTCGTCGCCATCGCCGCCATAGAGCCGGTCGTTGCCGTCGCCGCCATCCAGGATGTCGCCGCCGACATGCCCATACAGGCGGTCGGCCCCGCCTTCGCCGTACAGATGGTCTTCAGCGTTTCCGCCGATCAGTCGGTCGTTGCCCGCACGCCCGTAGATGTCGTGAGGCAGATCCGAGCCGCCCGCGTCGAGAGTATCGCGACCCGGCGTGCCGATCAGTGTGACGGCATCCCGAGGCGGCGTGCTGTCGGTCGCTTCGCCGGGCAAATCAGAATCCTGTTCGACGCCTTTCCCCGATGCCTGTTTCTCTGCCGCCGGAGCATCGGCCCGGGCGACGGTGGATGGCTTCGAAGACGCAGCCTTATCGGATGGGATGGGGCGAAGCGAGCCGCCCTGTCGAAGCGCTATCGCTTCAATCTCGTCGGCCGCATCGGGCTCGGGCGCGCTTTGGCCTTCTTCCGGAGCGGCGGCGGGAAGGGTAGCGTCGTCCACGTCCCCGAATGTCTCTGTACCGGCGGAGACTGGCCGGCCATCGCCGGGTTCAACCTGGCGGGGCGACAGCTTCGGATCTTCGCCGACAACCTGGCTGCCCAACTGGATGTTCGCCAGACTGGCGTCGGCATCCTCGGCATGAAGGGCCGGGCCGCTTTCGCTTGCCTCTTCGTCCTCGGTGCGTGTCGGCTGGGCAACCCCGAGGTCGAGACGCGCCGCATCCTCGTGGTCGCGCTGCGATGTGCTTTTCGCCGAATTCATGTCCAATCACCATTCCCTTGCCGGGTGACAGGCCTGCCGAGGGCGCTCTCGAGCCCCGGCGTTCGCGGCGTCTATACCACGCCCAACCTGCGGCGAATTGTGAGCGGCAAAGGTTAAGATGGGATGTTAGTTGTTGGTTAATACTGCCTTTTAATCAAATTCTCCGCACAAAAGCGAACCGTATATAACCAATTGATTCTAAAGAATATCAATCGATCGGAAAGCGGCTCAAATATTTACGCACATTGGGCGGCGTCCGCCGACCAGCGGTTGGCCGGCGGAAGCGATGTGGCGCCTGCCAAGCGGTCCCGTGTCTCGATCCAGGCTGCGGCCCATTGTCCGGCATCGTGTACTTCGCGGCTTGCATCGGCCCGACTCCTGACGATGCATTCCGGCTGCACGGCGCGGCCGGAGGCCTGGCCGGTCGGGTGATAGCGCAGATCGAAGCTCCAGCGCACCGTGTCGCTGGTGTTGGCCAGGGAGGAATGGCTGGTACGGCGGTGCAGGAACAACACATCTCCGGCGGCCATGGGCAGGGAGGTCGCCCGCTTCTCGTCGATCAGCTTCTGGGCGATCTTCAACTCGCCGAGCTTGTCCGGGCAATGGGTCAGCAACCCGTCCTTGTGGCTGCCGGGGATCACTGCCAGGCAACCCATCTCGATGGTGGCGTCGGTGAGCGGGAACCAGACGGTCAGCATCTCGGTCTCGTCGGCATCGGCGGTGATGACCCCGTTATCCTGATGCCATGGCGTGCGGCCGACCAGCCCGGTCCCGGTGGGGATGCCCTTGGAGTCGTCCAGATGGCCGGACGGCTTGAAGGTCAGGGCGTCCTGCGGCGGCTTGATGCGCACATGCTGAACCGGGTTGGAGGTGATCTCCGGCCCGATCACGCTTTCCACCGCATCGAGCAGGGCCGGGTGGGTGATCAGCGAGAAGATCGACGGCGCCAGGCAGATCGGCGTGTCTGCCGGGAGTCCGGCACGCGGCGGCACCGCGAAGTCGAAATGCTGATGATAGATCTTGCCGGTCTCCTGGTGGAGCCTGATGACCCGCTGGGCGAAATCGAGTTCCGGCCAGTCCGAGGGGATTTCGCCGGCCGCCAGCAATTCCTCCAGAAGGGCGTCGAGCACCGATTCGTAGTCCTGAAACACGGCTGAGAAGTCGTGCCCTGGATCGAACAATCCGCGCAGAACCAGATAGCCCTGATCCTCGAATTCCGAAATCTGGCCCGGCGTAAGCTGTGCCATGGCTATGTCCTCCAAATTGTCGGGGCGTCGCCCCGTTACGCAAACAGTTCATTGAACCGGCCGATCGAGGCGCGGAATCCGTCCTCGAATGTACCATTTTCCGGTCGATGGACGCTCTCGAAGGAGATGACGCCGTGGTAATCGTCGGCCCGCAGGGCGTCCGCGATCGGCTGGAACAGATCCGCCAACTGGCCTTCGCCCATCCGACGCACCTCGAGCGTGGCGCGTGGCGTGTCGACCTTCACATCCTTGATGTGGACATGGCCGAGATAGCCGCCGCGAACCTCTTCATAGCCGTCCGGATAGGCGAGCTCATGACACCAGCAATTGTTGGCCGGATCCCAGAGCACTTTGAGGGTCTCTTTGGCGTCCAACTCGTCGATCAGCCTGCGCGCCGTGTAGTTGGAATTCACCATCGTGCCGTTGCCGGTCTCCACGACCAGTGTCAGGCCCTCGGACTTCGCCAGTTCGACAGCCGGGGCGATGAGCGGCGGCAGCGTGTCCCAGGCGCCCTTGGCGACGTTCCAGACCTCTGCGCCGTTCCGGCCCCAGAGAATCTGCTCCTTCTTCGAGGTCATGATCCGCACCAGCGGCGATCCGAGTTCATGGGCCATGGCGATCACCCGCTTCAAAGCGTCCACATGCTTGGTGTGCAGCTCGTCGCCGGGCCGGTTGGCGGTGGTCATGCCAGCGAAGATGTGGCGCGACAGGCATGAGACGGGCGTGTCGTGCCGGTCCAGCAACGCCTTGATGTCGGCGATCTCCTTCTTTGTGTGGTCGCCGACCTCCGTGTCGCCGACAAACTGCAGCTCGGCATATTCCAGGCCGAACTCATCCATCACCGTCAGTGCATGGGCGAGATCACGGCTGATGCCGTCGCAGATAACACCAAGTTTCACGTCTTTATCTCCAGGCTAGCGGTGCAGTTCCGCGCCGATGATTTCCTCGATGACACGGGTCACGATCCAGTTGTCACCATTGGGGTATTTGGTCTTGCCGGCGTGGAACAGTTGCATCGCGGTCGACGCGGTGTGCATCGGAACGCCCAACTCCTCGGCCAGGGCCAGCGAGATCGTCAAATCCTTGTGCATCGTGTTGATATGGCTGCCGGTGCCTTCGAACTGACGGTCGATGATCTTCTCGAGCGCATTATTCGCCAAACCACAGCCGCCGCTGGACGTCGAGACGACGTCGTAAAACACCTGGCCTTTCACGCCCGCCTTTGCCGCCAGGGCTGCCGCCTCGAAGGTGGCGGAGAAGATGGATCCCAGCAGCGATTGCAGGCAGGCCTTCACGGTCTGTCCGTCGCCCGCGTGCGTGCCGACACGATGGATCGTCTGAGATACCGCCTCCATGACCGGGACGTATTCGTCGAGGATGGATCCGTCGCCCGCAGCCATCATGGTCAGCGTGCCGCCTTGTGCACCTGGAAAGCCGCCGGAGACCGGGCTGTCGATCAGGTGAATTCCCGAGCCCGCCATCGCCGCACCGATCTCGCGGGCCTCGTGCGGCTTGATCGTCGCGGTGAGCAGCACGACACCGCCCTTCGGCAGGGTGCCGATCAGCCCGTCCTCACCCAGGATCACGGATTTCGCCTGGTTTCCGTTCATCACCATCACGAAGACGGCGTCGGCATTGCGGCCGATATCGGCAACACTCGCCGCCGGGTTGCCGCCCATCTCCACGAAGGCCGACATCCGCTCCTCGCTCAAGTCGAGACCCGTGGTCTGGAACCCGTTCTTGATCAGGTTCTTGGCCAGACCGGACCCCATATCGCCAAGGCCCACGACACCGACACGTTGCATTTATCTGTCCTTTCGAAAGGGGATCGTCCGAACCGGTGGCACCCTGCCAGACCGGTGGCTCAATTGTTGCCAGGACGATTGCAAGACGGATGTCCGAGCCTCGCTACGTCGTGACATCGCCCCAGTGAACGTGGGAGCATATCGGAGATTTGGCCGGAACCCAAAGGAGGCCGGTTCTTGCAAGCAACGCACGAGTTGGTACGACGTAAAGTAAGGGAATATTGGCCGGATAGCGTCGACGAGGCGATGTCGCTGCTGGAGTCGAGCCTGGATTTGATCGAGGAGGGCGAGCGCTGAGAGAAGCTTCGGGTCCGGGTTCAATTGGCGGTGATCAAGATGACTGAGGGGGCTCGCGACGAACTGGAAGGCTGCGTCGAAATGGCCCGTCGGGACGTTCGAGATGTGCTTGCGTATGCCGAATATCCGAAAGAAATGAAATCAAGGTTCACGTCCGATGGCCGCCTCTCATTTCACGAGCAGAATGAGATCCGGTTGATCAGGGCCATGGCGAGATCGTCTGCGAAGTCAACAGCGACCCGCCCAACCCGGCCTCCGACGCCTTCCACGCCAGCCTCGGATTCGCGGAGGTGGGGCGGGCGGAACTCGGCAATGGCAAGCAAGTGCGGTATCTGCGGACTCCGCTCTGATCTTCGAAGCGGCAATTTGGCATCAGAATATGGGACCATGGAGTCCGCCTGACACTCCCCCTACATTGTCATTCCCGCGAAGGCGCACTGCTGTCCGGGATTTTTTGTGTGAGCGACTGTGCACGGCAGACCCAGCCTGTGTTTTGGGCTAGAAATCATGTGTCCAAACATCGATTTCGGAGGTCTGCCGTGCCCCATCTTCGTACCGCGTTTCATCGTCTTTTGGAACCGCTGGATCGCCGAGTCGTGAACCGGATCGTCACCACGCATGACGGCAATCGCGGCGTCGGGGGTGGCGACAATGCCTGGACCTGCCAGCGCCATCTCAAAGGCCTGTTGTTCGCTCAGTTCGCCGGGCTGGACAGCCTGCGGGTGATCGAGCAGGGGCTCGCCGCCCGGCCGGCGGCGCTGTATCATCTGGGCTTGCGTCCGCCGTGCCGCTCGACCCTGAGCGATGCCCTGGCGGCGCGGCCATCGGCGGTCTTCCGCGATCTCTGCCAGTATCTGATGAGCACCCTGGCGCGCGCCAAGCGGGCCGAGGGCGCGGAGCTGATACAGCTGCTCGACGCCTCGCCGATCCGTCTCAAGGACAGCCGTTTCGGCTGGGCCGAGGCTGACGCCCGGGTCCGCGGCCTCAAGCTCCATTTGGTCCATGATCCCCGCGCCGACCGACCCACCCGCTTCTGTGTCACCTCGCCGAAATCCAGCGACATCGCCGTCGCCCGCACCCTGCCGCTGGAGCCCGGCGTCACCTACGTCTTCGACAAGGGCTTTACCGACTATGGCTGGTGGCAGGACATCCACGAGGCCGGCGCGGTCTTCGTCACCCGCCTGAAAGCCAACGCCCACCGTCGAGACATCCGGCCCCAAGAGGTGCATGCCGACCCCATCGAGGCGGATCACCGGGTCAAGATCGGCCACAAGAAGCCACGCGGCAAAGCCGTCAACACGCTCTGGGATACTGAACTGCGTGAGATCACCGTCGCCCGCGAAGGCAAGAAACCGATGCATCTCATCACCAACGATCTCACCCGCCCGGCGACCGAGATCGCCGACCTCTACAAGGAACGCTGGCAGATCGAGCTGTTCTTCAAGTGGATCAAGCAGAACCTCAAGATCAAGACCTTCCTCGGACGCTCCGAAAACGCCGTCAGGACCCAGATCTATGTGGCGCTGATCGCCTTTCTCCTGCTGCGGGTCTTCAAAAACACCCATGCCAAAGGCCACACCGATGGCCCCAAGGCCTTGCTGGCGCGCCTCAAGGTCGCACTGTTCGATCAATTCGACCTCACCGGACATGCCAAACCACCCCCCAAACCCCCGCATCTAAGAAAACCGCAACCGCAACTCGCACTCCCACTCCCATGCTGAAATCACGTAATAAAATTACGGACAGCAATGCGCGAAGGCGGGAATCCAGTCGATCCGGGCGCTTCCTGGATTCCCGCCTTCGCGGGAATGACAAACTGGGAAAGTCGGGCGTCGACAGCAGTGCATTGCCCCGGAACGGCGGTCGGCAGGGCCGGTCTTCGGTCCGCCTGACACCTGGACTTCAGCCCGCCTTGCCGGCGAACAGCTCCGCCAGATAGTCCACCATTTCCGGCACCATGCGCTGGCCCCAGCCATTGGCCTTCGCCACGCCGAGCTGCTGCTTCGTCGCCGGCGCGATGAAGCTGGGCGCGCCCAGGGCGTCGGCCATGGCGGTGTAATAGCCGACATCCTTGCGGCCATTGGCGATGGAAAAGGCCAGCATGTCGGGGACGCCGTCGATGGCGTTGGCCTTGATGAAATCCATCATGCCCGAGCGCAGCGGGCCGGCCGCCATCACGTCGTACAGGGTCTCGCGCTTCAGCCCGGCCAGATCGGCCATGGCGAAGGCTTCCGACATGGCGCAGGCGGTGGTCATGGCGAAAAAATTGTTGATCAGCTTCAGGGTGTGCCCGGCCCCCAGCGGACCGACATGGAAGACGTTCTCGCCAAGGTCCCTGAGCACCGGCTCGGCCTCACCGAAGACCTCGGCGGTGCCGGCCGCCATGATGTTCAGCTTGCCCTCCAGGGCATGGGCCGGCGTGCGGCCGAGCGGGGCGTCGAGCATCTTCGCGCCCTTGTCCGCGAGGGCCGCGCCAATGCGCTTGGTGGAGTCGGGCAGGGAGGTGCCGAAATCGATCACCAGGGCGTCCGCCGGTATCGCCCCGATCACGCCCTCGGTACCGAACATCGCCGCTTCCACGGCGTCCGAGGTATCGACGCACAGCATGACGATGTCGGAGCCGGCGGCCAGAGCGGCATAGCTTTCGGCTTCGGCCGCGCCGCGCGCTACCGCCGCAACGATCGGCGCGCGGTTGCGATGGGCGATTACGGTCATCGGATAGTCCAGCCCCTGCAGCCGCTCGACCATCGCCGATCCCATCAGACCAAGGCCGATGAACCCAATCCTCGGTTTCGTCGTCATCCGTCTCACTCCCCAATCGCATTGTCTTCGGGCCGGCCACCGAGCCGGATCGTCTTTTGTCTCCTGGCCGATTCAAGAACCGCTTGCGTCGCCACCAGCGTCGCCAAACCATCCGCGCCGTCGATCAGTGGCTCTGCCTCGCCTCTGGCGACCGCCAGGAAATGACGAAGTTGCGCCGGCAGCGGGTCGGTTCGCCGATGCGGCACTGTCTCGCACTCCAACGTCATAGACCAGTCGGCTTGCGGCGTGTTCGTCTGCCACAGCCGCATCGATGGCAACTCGAGCGATCCAGCCGATCCCATCAGCCGATAGGGCGCTTGGCCGGAGGTGGCGATGCCGGGGTTCTCGCCGCTGGCGCCTTCCCAGGACCAGGGCGACAGCGCGGCATCGGTCAGCATGATAGTGCCGAGCGCGCCATTGGCGAAGCGCAGCAGCACGGCGGCGGAATCCTCGATGGCATGGCCGCGCTGTTCGGACCCGGTCTCGGCGGTGACTCCGACGATCTCGCCGCAGAGATGGCGCAGCAAGTCGATGTCGTGGATCATATTGATCATCACCGGCCCGCCGCCTGTGCCCAGCCGCCAGGCCTGGTCGAAATACGCGTCGGGTTTGCGGACCGCCCATTGCACCGACACCGCTGCCAGCCGGCCGAGCCCGCCGTCGTCGATCAGCCGCCGGGTGACGGCAATGCAATCATGGTGGCGGCGGTGATGGCCGACCAGCAGCGGCAAGCCCGCGGCCGTCGCGGCGGCGATGATATCGGCTGCCGCCTCAGGCGTGTCGGCGATCGGCTTCTCCACCAGCACCGCCCAGCCGCGCTGGATACAGTCGATGGCGGATTGCCGATGGGCCGCATTCGGCGTGGCGACGATGGCCGCGTCTACCGGGCCAGCGGCAGCGAGCGCGTCGATGGTCGGATGGACTGTCGCCCCGGCCTGCGTCGCGGCGGCAGCCGTCTCCGGGTTTGGCTCGACGACCCCGGCCAGCACAGCTGCCGGCTCGTCCTGGGCGACCGTGATATGCCGGCGGCCAATCAGCCCGGCGCCGATGACCGCGATGCGCAGCGGTGTATCTGCCACTCTTGTGCCCCTGTACTTCCCCATATCCGACGGGGCAGGATATCGATAAACCGGGGAGGGGGAAGAGATGACGAGTCCGATTGTGAGCGAGGGCCGTGTCGCGGTGGTGACCGGAGCGGCGATGGGTATCGGGCTTGCCGCCTGCAAACATTTCGCCGCCAAGGGCATGCGGGTCTGCATGGCCGATATCGACGGCGAGGAACTGGCGAAAACGGCCGAGCAGGTGGCCGGCATCGCCCCTGCCGGTAACGAGGCGGTGTGTTCCGCGGAGATCAACGTTGGCCGGATGGGGGACCTCGAATCCCTCGGGAACGTGGCCTACGAGCAGTTCGGCGAAGTCGGGCTGCTGATGAACAACGCCGCGACCCGGGTCGCCGGTGGCACGGAAGAGACGCTGGAGGAATGGCATCGCACCATGGACGTCAATTTCTGGGGCGTGGTCCATGGCGTGCGCGCGTTCCTGCCGCGCATGATCGCCCAGGGTGCCCGGTCGGCGATCGTCAACACCGGCTCCAAGCAGGGCATCACCAACCCGCCCGGCAACACGATCTACAATGTCACCAAATCGGCTGTGAAGACCTATACCGAGCAATTGCAGCACGAATTGCGCAACACCGAGGGCTGCCAGATCTCCGCCCATCTGCTGGTGCCCGGCTTCACCACTACCGGCAAGCGCGAACACAAGCCTGGCGCCTGGCTGCCGGAGCAGGTGGTCGACCGCATGATCGAGGCGATCGACCGGAATGACTTCTACATCATCTGCCCCGACAACGAGGTGACGACGGAAATGGACCGCAAACGCATCGCATGGGGCGCCGGCGACATCACCGAGAACCGGCCACCCCTGTCGCGCTGGCATCCGGATTTTGCGGAGGCCTTCAAGAAGGAATCCTGATGGCGGAGCGATATGTTTTAAGTTTCAAGGGATAGCAGCTTCGCCAAGTCCTGCCGAGGCTGGACGAGGTCGGCAAGCGAGTAGCCGTCCAGCACCGCCAGAAATGCCTCCAGCGCCTCGCGCAGCGCACCGCTGAGGACGCAGGCCGGTTGGATCCGGCAGTGCGAGGAGGCACGGTCGAAACACTCGACCAGGATCAAATCCTGTTCGGTTCGGCGAACCACAGCGCCGATCGAGATCCATTCCGGCTCCAGCGCCAGGTGCAGGCCGCCGCCACGGCCCCGCGTGGTGGTGATCCAGCCGGCAAGGCCGAGTTGATGGGCGACCTTCATCAAATGGTTCTTCGAGATGGCGTACCGCTCCGCCGCCTCCTGAACCGTGACCGCCTCACCGCGCTTGGCGGCCAGCAGGATCAGCAGGCGCAACGCGTAATCCGTGTGAACCGTTAGGCGCATTTGCCCATCCTCCCGGGTCGTTCCGCCTGGATCGTCAAGTGGCCATAAGATGCATTCGACATATTGCTTTTGTTCGCCGGTTATAATATGTATTCAAGATACATCTTTATTAGAGGCAGGTCCAGCGTGGCGAGTGAGCGGATGAGTGTGGGCGATGCCGGGCTGGGGATCACCGAGGGGCTGATCCATGACCTGATCCACGCCTTCTACCGTCAGGTGCGGGCCGATGCGGAACTCGGCCCGATCTTCGAACAGGCCGTCGCCGGACGCTGGGATCGGCACCTGGCCAAGATGTGCGATTTCTGGTCGTCGGTGATGCTGAAATCCGCTCGGTACAGAGGCCGGCCGGTCCCGGCCCATATGCGGTTGGAAGCTCTCCAGCCGCATCACTTCGATCGGTGGCTCAGCCTGTTTCGCGAGACGGCACGGGAAATCTGCCCGCCGCCCGGCGCCTTTGCCTTCATCGATCGCGCGGAACGCATCGCCGAGAGCCTCAGGCGGGCCTTGATCGTCGACCGGGCCGCCATCGATTCGCATGCCGAGGCCAAGATGGAATTGGGCGAGCGCTTCGCCGCGACAAGTGCCGGCCCCCAATGAGCAAACCATCCGACTTGGCCCGGTCCATAGGTTTAGGGACGGCGATCTCTGTGGCATTTGCCCTGGGATTTCGGCCGTTCTACCTGGCGGCTGGCCTTTTCGCGGTCGTCGCCGTGCCGATATGGGTGACGGCCTATGCGGGCCAGGCCGCCCTCGACGGCTATCTGTCGGGCGCCGCGTGGCACAGCCATGAGATGCTTTTCGGTTTCGCACCGGCGGTGATCGCGGGCTTTCTGCTCACCGCCACCCGGCAATGGACCGGCCGATCGACGGCGACGGGGATGGCGCTGGCGGGCTTGGTCGCGCTTTGGGTCGCCGGAAGGGTGCTGGTATTCACCGGGCCGTCGACGATTGCGCCGGTGGTCGATGGATCGTTCCTGCCAATGCTGGCCCTGGCGGTTGGCATTCCGATCTGGAAGAGCCGTAATCGCCGCAACCTTTTCGTCGTCGGAATATTGGCAACCCTGGCGCTGACCAATGTGCTGTTCCATCTGGACCAGGCCGGCTTGGTCGGTTCGGGAATTGGCGGGTCCGCGATCCGACTCGCGCTCAATCTTCTGGCGATCCTGATGGCGGTTATGGGTGGGAGGATCATTCCGGCCTTCACCGCCAACGCTATTCCATCTGCGAAACCGCGCCGTCTTGCCGTCGTGGAAGCGGCTTCAATTGGGCTTCTGGTATTTGTGCTGGTGGCCGATTTGCTGGCTCCGCGATGGCCAATCGGCAGCCCGTGGCTCCCCGCCATATTGATCGTCGCGGCCGCGGCGCATGGCCTTCGGTTGGCACTGTGGTCGCCGCTGGCAACCCGGCCGCAGCCATTGCTGTGGTGTCTGCCGTTATCCTATGGCTGGATCCCGGTGGCACTGGTCTTGCGCGCCGCCGCTCTGTTTTCGCCGGATATCGACCCGCTACTGGCCACCCATGCGCTCGCCATCGGCGCCATGGGCGGGCTGATGCTGTCGATGATGACACGCAGCGCACTAGGTCACACCGGACGCCCTCTGGTCGCGGGATGGGCCGAGATCTCAGCCTTCGTGCTGATCCAGGCTGCGGTTCTTTTCCGTATTGTCCCGGACCTCATTTGGCCGGCTGCCCATCTTACCGCGGTGGGCCTATCATCAGCCTGTTGGTCGGCTGCATTCCTGGTCTTCGTCATTCGTTACGCGCCCATCCTGACACGCCCCCGGGTCGACGGCAGGCCCGGCTGACCGTTTGAGGTGACCTATGACGTTCCGTATCGAAAACCCGGACCATTCATATCTGGAAGCGGCGCTTGGGCTGATCCCGGCGATCTGGCTGGGGCTGCTGATCGGAGTCTCCTTCATCGCCACGCCGGTCAAATTCTCCGCGCCGACCCTGGATCTGGGACCGGCGCTCGATGTCGGGCGGGTCACCTTCGGCCTGTTCAGCAAGGTCGAACGGGGCGTCGCCGCGGTTCTGGTGCTGACGACGGTCCTGGCGCGCTTCCCGCCCTGGCGCAGCGCCGGGATCGGCCTGCTGGCCATCGCACTTGGTCTTCAGGCGTTCTGGATATTGCCGGCGCTGGACGCCCGGGTGGCCGCTGTGATCGCCGGGACGCCGCCGCCGCCCTCCTGGCACCATGCTTGGTATGCCGGACTTGAAGTCGTAAAAACCTGCGCGCTGCTGGCGCTCGCCCTGGCCGGCGCCCGGCACGTCTGGGGGAAACGCTGAGACATCTCATCCGGGTCTTCGCACTGTCGGCACGTTGGCGCTATCATGGCCGCGATGCGCGTTTGTGCCGGCCTGTTGGGCCCTGGCACCGGAGAGGGAGCGGCGATGTCCGAACTGCTGTTGAAGAATCACCCACCGGCCGATGACGGTCTGGTGCATCGGGTGACGCCGGAAAGCGCCGGCTGGGGCCATGTGGGTTTCGAGATGCTTCGGTTGAAGCCCGGCCAGAAGCTGGAACGCGCGACCGGTGAGCGCGAGATCTGCCTGGTGCTGGTCGGTGGCCGGGCCAACGTCACCGCTGCCGGCGAGAGCTATGCCGAAATCGGCGAACGCGACGGCCCGTTCGAGGAGAAGAAACCCTTCTCGGTCTATGTGCCCTGGCATTGCGACTATGCGGTTGAGGCGCTGAGCGATCTGGAACTTGCGGTCTGCTCCGCCCCTGGCGGCGGCGAGTTGCCGCCCCGGCTGATCGGACCGGACCTGGTCACCTATTCGGTGCGCGGGTCCGGCACCAATACCCGCCACGTCTATGACATCCTGCCGGAATCCGCGCCGGCCCACGCTCTGCTGGTGGTCGAGGTGATCACCCCAAGCGGCTGCTGGTCGTCCTACCCGTCGCACAAACACGACACCGACAATCTGCCCGAGGAATCGCTGCTGGAGGAGACCTATTACCACCGGCTGAACCCGCCCCAGGGTTTCGCCTTCCAGCGTGTCTATACCGAAGACGGCGCGTTGGACGAGACCATGTGCGTGCATGACGGCGATGTGGTCATGGTGCCCAAGGGCTACCACCCCTGCGGCACCGCCCATGGCTACGACCTCTATTACCTGAACGTGATGGCCGGGCCGAAACGGGTATGGAAGTTCAACACCGAAATGGCGCATCGCTGGCTGCTGGAGGGGTAGAGAGCCTCGCCGGATGCGCGAAGGCGCCTCAGGTCAAGTTTGGACCGTTTGTTGACCGTAACCGGTCACACGCGATTCAATCTCGAACGGCGGTTCGTGACCCAAAGCGGTCCTCGGCCATGCTCAAAATCAAATGGCAGCCATCGGCCAGAAAGGGCCGATGATCAGGGTCGCAACCAAGGTCCGCTACGAATCAAAAGCCGGCCATTCGCCCAACGCACCACATACCGCTGCCTTTGACCCGATCCAGACGGTTGCAAAGAGGCCTGTCTACCGCCGTTTTGGGCGCAGAACAGAATCAGAATATGTCGACGAAAATTTGAACTGACTGGAGAAATAATCTACTGATTTGTAAATGGTTTGAGTTGAGGGGCACATTGGTCCTGTCTCACGACGCTACGCAATCTATGTTGGGGTATTTGTACCAATGCCGGTACGCGTTGCTGCGTGGCCTGGAGGAGGGTAAAAGTCATGCTGGCCATGCGCTGACAATTGAAAAGTTCGATGATGTGGCTTTTGAGGACGGTGGTAATCCAGTCGAGCTCATCCAGACCAAACACCACGGCAGTCCAGGCAACACATCCGACAAGAGCGTCGACGTTTGGAAAACCCTTGCTATTTGGATCATCCGCGTCGAAGGCGATCCCGTCGCAGCCGCTGATGCGCGTTTCGTCTTTTTGACGACCAGTACGGCGGCACCGGATTCCGCACTTTCAAAACTGCGTCAGACCGGTGGCAACCGCGACGTGGACGGCGCCATCACGTCGCTGCTGGATGCTGCGAGCGAGTCGGAAAGTCGGCAGACCAAACTTGCCCGCGCGGCCTTTCTGGCGATGGACCCCGCGATACGAAATACTCCTGGTCCAAAACATTTGGGTGTTCGATCAGGCGCCCAGTATAATCAATGTGCGCGAAGAACTAGAAAACCTTCTCTACTATTCCGCACCCAAGGACAAGGTCGGGATTTTCGTCGATTATCTTGAAGGGTGGTGGTTTCAGCGTGTCATCAACGCTCTTAGTGATCCGGCCGCGTCGTCGATCCCCCTCGCCGCCATTCAGGACAAGCTCGATGAACTGCGCGAGAACTTTCAGTTGGGCCGCCTGCCACTTGACGAAACCATCGACGCAATGCCGCCGGTTACGGCTTTGCCAGACGATGATCGCGCTTTTGTGCGTCAACTTCGGCTTATCGCTTTGCCCGAGAAGCCGGCCCTCGCCGCGGTGCACGACTACTACCGTTCGTCGGAGCAGCGCTCGCGATGGGCGCGTGAAAATCTCCTTCTCGACGGCGAAGCCGAGAAATACGACCGGGCGCTTTGCGACGCATGGGCTCGCCGCTTTGCCGCCGTTACGGAGGACTCCGGTCCTTGCCCGGATGATGCTAAGCAGAAACTGGGGCGTGGAGTGTTTCACTGGGCGAGTAGTTACCAGCGGCCCCTACGCAATCGAGACGAGTTGTGGTTGTCGTCGGGCTCGTTCCAGATACTTGCCGACATGCTCCGCGTTGGATGGCACCCGGATTTTGAGGCGCTGATGAGCGACGGCGAAATTGCGCCATGACCATGCTCGTCTGGCACGAGCGCTCGCCCGAAGAGGCGCATCATTTCAATCCCGCCTATTGTGGCGCGCTGCTCTATGAGTTTGTCCGCTCCTACACAAATGCGAAGGATCACCCGCCGCTGTTCGCGCTCGTCTTTTGCGCGATGCCGATCGCACTCCATCCCGATACGCGCTACCGATTACCGAGTAGAACGACTACGGGGCTATACCCATGGATCGAAAACAATCCTGAAGCGCTTGTTGGCTTCGCGGATCGAGCAAAAAACCTAACTCCCTTTGTTCGCGAAGCAATGCTATATGCCGCCGCCCGAGAGGCGATTGGTTTCGAAGAATGCGGCCACATCGTCCTTGGCGATAAGCGCGCGTCCTTTCCAACGAGTTTCATGGCGGAATCGACGACCGATATCAGGGATACGGTCGATGCCATCCGCAAAATCGGCCGATGGTTTGCAGGGGCAGGAGACACAGCAACAATCCTGGCAGCATGGGGTGTGCGGGTATGAGCTTTACGCTCCGATCGATCAGCATCTACGCTTATGACGGTGAATGCCGGACGCTTACGTTCAAGGCCGAGGGTCTCAATATCATCACCGGCCGCGCAAAGACCGGCAAATCCTCGATTATTGATATTCTAGATTACTGTTTCGGGCGTAGCGAATGCTATGTGGCAGCCGGTGTAATTCGGCAGTACGTTTCCTGGTTCGGAGTTGAAATCCAAAATGGCAACGATGTCTTGTTTGTCGGACGGCGCAATCCGGACGCGGACAAAAGCACGAGCCCCGACATATACATTCGGCGCGGCAGATATGAAGGGCTGCCGAACTACCCGGATCTTCAAAAGAATACGACCGAAGATGCGCTTACGCGTCTGCTGACCCGGTTCGCCGGGATTGCTGAAAACGAAAACCGGCCTCTTACCGGTACGCGCGGCCCGCTTCAGGCAACCATAAGGCACGCCCTTTGGCTGTGTTTTCAAAAGCAGGATGAAATCGCTAGCCGAGATAGGCTTTTCCACCGCCAAGGCGATCCGTTCATTCCGCAGAGCATCAAGGACACGGTTCCGTATTTCCTAGGGGCCGTCGATGAGGACCATTTTCTACGTCAGAGCGAACTTGATGATGCTCGCGCAAAGCTCCGGCAGTTGGAGGTCCGCCGTGATGCTCTGAAAAAGACAACCGACAATGCACTACAGCGCATCCGCCGGTTCATACTCGACGGAAAGGCTGCCGGCCTGATCGACCAGGGCTTTGAAAGCGACGATATCGAGCTCTGTCTTAATGAGCTACAGAGAGCCGTGAAGACTGATATTCAGTCGCCAATTATTTTGTCAGACGCGGATGACATAATCGTTCGCCTGCAAAATGAACTGCAGACCCTTCGCCGACAGTTGGGTGACGTGCTTTCCGATACGCTTGCAACCAGACATTTCCTCAGTGAGCAGAGCGCTTTCGCGCGGGAAGCAACGGAGCAACGGGCGCGCCTAACCTCTCTCGGTCTCTACAAAGGCGAAGCCGCATCCAAGAATATTTGCCCTATTTGTGAAAGTCATTTGTCCGTTCCGACGCCCTCCACTGCCGACCTTCAAGCGTCCCTCGCGCGCCTCGATAAGCAACTCAGTACCGTCGGCATTGAAAGCCCACACCTTCAGGAGCGCCTTGACCAGATCAACAAGAAAAAGGCCGAAATCGAGGATGCTCTGGTTGGTACACAAAGGGATTTGGAGCGCGCCTATGTGGACAATGCCCGTGCGCAAGCGCAACGCGACCAGGTCATTGAGCGTGCTCGGATCATTGGCCGGATTGGCGCATTTCTGGATCAGACCACATCGTCGGAAGAGAATGAGGACATCGACAAGCTGATCGCAGTTGCCAAGCACCGCGTGGATGCATTGGCCGAACGCGTAAACGCCGAGGACATCGGCCAGAAAGTCGATACCTTTCTCAACTTGATCAGTGACCGAATGTCGGATTATGCCAAACGACTAGAACTTGAGCATACTGGCGGGCGCATCCGGCTTGACCTCAAAAAGCTCACGGTTGTCGCTGATACATCGACAGGCCCCATCCCGCTTAACCGCATGGGAAGCGGTGAAAATTGGATTGGTTTCCACGTTCTCACCCATCTGGCCTTACATTGGTGGTTCCGATCCCAGAAAAGGCCCGTGCCGGGCATGCTCATTTTTGACCAGCCCTCACAGGCCCACTATCCGCCCGAGGCCGATCAGGATGGCAGCCTGGATCCTCTCGAGGATGCTGACCGGCGAGCTGTCCATGATCTCTTTCAATTGATGCAGGAGGTCAGCGGAGAGATCGGCGACGGTTTCCAACTTATCGTGCTCGACCATGCCCATCTCGATGATGGCTGGTTCAAAGACGCAATTGTCGAAAAATGGCGGGGCGACGATGCTCTTGTTCCACTGGCGTGGTTTGAGGGAAATTGACCACTGAACCGAACCCGATTCAATGATGTCTGTTGTGTCCGCTTCTGGGATGATCTGGATCAGAGGAACGGGTGCTCGGAATGACCACTGTTGGCTACACCCGGCTGTTTCGACCCGGGGTCAGCCACGACGGAAGTAGCCCCAACTCCGGACGTGCCGGGTCGAAAGTCGGCTTTCGCGACGATTTCTTCAGCTCCGCCCCAGACTCCGGAAGTGGGATGGTCGTGGTGCTGAGGCTCACTTTTGACCCTGAGCTGCCATTCGATCGAATCGGAACGCAATGGCTGCGTTCGGCCAGGAACGGCCGATCTGGTCAGTTGCCTGGGCGGCCGGTTTCGGATCAGGAAGCAGAAATTCGAGGCTTGCGGACTAGACGGAGACAAAGTGACCTAAAGCCGACTAGCACAGGCAAAATATAACACTTAGATGGGAATGGGGCTTTCGCGGATTGCCATACATTACGTTGGGGGAAACAAATGAATTGGGATCGGGTCAATGTTTGGACAAATACATTTTACACACTGATTCACTCTCTCCAACTTTCAAAACAGGTCAATTTCGGAAACCTGGAATACCTTTCTGAAAGCGTCAAACAGGCGGCCAGTTGGATAAGTCCAGATTGTTCATATCAATCGGTACTAGCTGCTCATCCTTTTGGGGGGAGGGAGCCGGTCTTTCGACGTGATCCTAACAAACACTTCGAAAGCATATCTGCACAAGTTGTGAAAATGCTTGTTCAGGATTTGGTCGTGATCTTCGACGAGATGATGGCTGAGAGCCTTGCGACACACGGCCAATCGCCCAGCAATTATCCGCAAGGGAAAGTTCAGCAATTGCGAGCCTTTTTGAACACCAGATATTCTTGGTCCGCAGATGGATGTATGGAACTCATTGCGGTTCGGAATGTACTTGCCCACGCCAACTCACGCTGGAACCAACAATCAATCAACATAATTAGCACCTGTGTGCAACCGCTTCCATCGGTCGGCGATGAACTCGTCATCGGTGTGCCTATGCTATTCCGGTATCGGAAAGCAATACGAACATTTTTGAACGAAACGAGATTGTAGTTCAGGTTGAAACCAACAGAGCCGGACGTTCTGGAAAATAATTCAGAGACGAAGGACGGTGCTTCCGATCCTGGTTATCAACGACTGAACCATACCCGCAGTTGGACGGCCGCTTGTTGATTCGAAAGCAGCCATTCGCTGCGAGAACCGCCAAGGGCCGCCTCGGGTCGAACGCGGTCGTTCAACGGTGCCCTGCGCGCGCTCTTGGATAGCAGCTAGTGGCTAGAAGGCGAAGCTCTGCGCTGCGCCGGCCGCTTTCCGCTTTGCGGTTCTGAGCGGCCCTTGGTACTTCGACTTCCTCCCAGAACCGCTAAGCGACTGTATCGCGTGGCTTTGTTCGATTGCCGCTTGTGACCGCGGTCGGACATGACGGAGGCCGGGACGGATCGGGTGATCCCAATACACCGGCAGTATCCGACGGTTTTTCGACAGCGTGGGCCTGAGGCAATTTGACCCGTGATTGTCACAACCGCGACATCGCACCTTGGCCGAAAATCACGCCCGAAGCCGCGCTCATCCTCTCAACCCCGAGACGGAGTGCCGACACCATGACTGCAGTAAATCGAACAGAAGCTTTAACCGCAGCGAAGGTTGCAACGCGCGCTTACGCCAGGGACCCGACGGACGCCAACGCTGTCCAGGTGGAGGCCGCATGGGCGACGGTGCGGGGACTGGAGACTGCCTCCGTCCAGCGGCGATGGCGGCGAGCGAGATCGCGGGCCGCGGCGAATACGCAAAAGAATTGATCCGGAGCTTCGTGTTCGGTCGCTTGTTGCCGACCGAAAATCCATCCGCTTCGGCGCGCCGCCGGCGGTGATGCGAAGGCGAGGAGGCAGCGACGGCAGGAGCGGTCAGTTGACCGGCCCGAGCCGGACGTAGATGCCGTCACGCAACTCTTCGAACAGGTGCCCGAGGGCCGGGTGATTGATCGGCTCGCCGGTCAGATCCGGCTCCAGGTTGCGTTCAGCAACGTAGGTCGTGTGCTCGGCATCGTGGACCAGGATTTGGTACCAGGGTTCGTCCTTCGGCGGCCTGCTCCGGGCCATGGCCTCGTACCACGCGTCGCTGCCCTGAAAGGTTGCCTCGGCATCGAAGATGACGCCGCGGTAATCGAAGAGCTTGTGATGGACCAATTGACCAACGCGAAACCGGGCCCGTGATGTGCTCATTCGCTACACGCCCTTAGGGATAGTCATCTCGCCCTGGCTGACCAGAACCGAACTGCCGCTGACCCGGATTGCGGTGACCACGGCGTTGGAAATGTCCGCCTCGATGTCGAGCCGGCTGGGGCGGCCCATTTCCACGCCCTGATCCACGGACCATCGCACCGTCCCATCGGCCTCGGGCGTCAACGGCGCGAGATAGCCGGCCAGCGCCGTGGCGGCGCCCCCGGTGGCGGGATCCTCGTCGATGCCCATGGCCGGCGCGAACATCCTGGCGCGATAGCTCGTGCCGGGGTCGTCGTCGGTTGGGACGAGCAGATACACATGCGGCGCCCAATAGTCCGCCAGAATCCTCTCCCAGGCATCGCGTCCGATCCGGGCTCGGGCGAGAGCGCCGAGATTCGTGAGCGTGACGAACAGGAAGGGGACTCCGCAAGACACGGCGGCGGGCGGCGGGTCGCGCGCAACGTCATCCGGCTCCAGCGAGAGCATTTCGGCGATACTGGCGATGGAGGGCGCGGCGGGACCGTATTCGGGCATGCGGGCGGCGGAGAGCTGCGCGGAAACGGGTTTCCCCCCGGAGGCGCGGATCGTGACCGGGACGGGTCCGACGCCCTCCTCGAACACGATGCGGGTCTCCGCGCCGTCCAGCGGAATTTCGCCGATGGCGGCCAGGAGATGCGCGGTGCCGACCGTCGGATGGCCCGCGAAGGGCAATTCGGTGCCGGGCGTGAAAATGCGCAGTCGCCTCGTATGTGACGGGTCGTCCGGCGGAAAGACGAATACCGTCTCCGACAGATTGAGTTCGCCGGCCACCGCCTGCATTTGCTCGGTCCCCAGGCCGCCACCGTCGGGAAATACGGCCAGCGGGTTGCCGCCGAATATATGGTCGGTGAAGACGTCCAAAGTGTGAAACCTATATCGCGACATGCTCGGCCCCAGATCGTCGATTTCAAGCAACGTGCTGATCCAAGATCGGGACTTGGACTTGGTCAAGCCAAATCGAGATTGGGCCGACCGCTGTCCTTGAGCGCTGCAGTGGGTCGCCTCCGATCCGCTCAGTCGATTGACAAGCCTTTGGCCAATGGCGTCTCATCTTCGGATAACAAGCGTGCCGCAACGGGCGCGAATCCGACACCAAGGGAGGAATTCATGAAACAGTTCAGCATAGGTGTGTTCGCCATCGCCGTGGGGGTCGCCGCCGCGGCGGTCGCCGGCACGGCGCAGGCGGACACGTCGGACAGCCGGATCGCGCTGTCGAATAATTATGCCGGGAATTCCTGGCGTCAGGCCATGCTGCGCAGTTGGGAGAAGGTCGGCAGTGCCGCCGTCGCCGACGGTGTGGTCGCGGCAGCAGACGCCTTTACCACCGCTGAGAACCAGGTCACCGAGCAGGCGGCGCAGATCCAGAACCTGATCCTGCAGGGCTATGACGCCATCGTCATCAATGCCGCCTCGCCGGACGCCCTGAACGGCGCGGTGCAGCAGGCGTGCGATGCCGGCATCACCGTGGTCTCCTTCGACGGCATCGTCACCGCGCCCTGCGCCTGGCGCATTGCCGTCGACTTCAAGCAGATGGGCAAGGATGAGGTGCTGTACCTCGCCGAGCAGATGCCCGAAGGCGGCAATCTTCTGGAGATCCGCGGCCTTGCCGGGGTGTTCGTCGACGATGAGATCAGCGCCGGAATCCATGAAGGGGTCGCCGAGAACGCGCAGTTCTCCGTGGTCGGATCGGTCCATGGGGATTGGGCCCAGGACGTGTCGCAAAAGGCCGTCGCCGGCATCCTGCCGTCGCTGCCGGATATCGCCGCGGTGGTCACCCAGGGCGGTGACGGCTATGGCGCAGCCCAGGCATTCCGCGCGGCCGGCCGACCGACGCCGCTGATCGTGATGGGCAACCGCCATGACGAGTTGACCTGGTGGAAGGACCAGAAGGACGAGACCGGCTACGAGACCATGTCGGTGTCGATCGCACCGGGCGTATCCACCTTGGCCCTGTGGGTGGCGCAGCAGGTCCTCGACGGCCAGGACGTGCCGAAGGATCTGGTGGTGCCGTTCCTGCGCATCGACCAGGACAATCTGGAGGAAAATCTGGCCAACACGGAGCCCGGCGGCGTTGCCAATGTGGAATACACGTTGGACGACGCCAAGGCGGTGATCGCCGATTCCGGCATGTGATCCGATGACCGGTTTCGGCTGGGTCGGACATTTCGCGGCCGGTTCCGGCGGGCCATGAATTCGTCCGGCGAAGCGATCGTCAATCTGGACGGCGTCGAGAGATATTTCGGCGCCGTCCGCGCGCTGGGCGGTGTCGATCTGGCATTGCGGGGCGGCGAATGCCTTGGCCTCGTCGGCCATAACGGCGCGGGCAAATCGACCCTGATGAGCATCCTCGCCGGCACCCTGGCGCCGAGCGAGGGGCAGATACGGGTTCGCGGCGAGGATGTCGGGCCGTCCTATTCGGTGGGATTCGCCCACCGTGTCGGCATCCGCTGCGTCTTCCAGGAGCTGTCGCTCTGCCCGAACCTGACCGTGGCGGAGAATGCCCGCATCCTGCATCCGATGCTGCGCGGTTTTGGCTGGCGGGCGAAGGCGGCAGCGCTGATCGGCGCCAAGCTCGACGAGATCTTCCCCGGCCACGGCATTGCGGCGACGGCGCTGGTCGGCGATCTGTCCATCGCCCGCCGCCAGATGGTGGAGATCGCGCGCGCCTTCACCGTCACCGACGCGCCTGGCGATCTGGTGATCCTCGACGAGCCGACCTCCTCGTTGGACGCGGTGGTCGCCGAGCAGCTTCTGGCCTTCGTGCGGCGGTTCGTGGCCGGCGGCGGCGCCTGTGTCCTGATCTCCCACCTGCTTGGCGAGGTGCTGTCTACGGCGGGCCGGATCGTGGTCATGCGCGACGGGGCGGTGGTGGATGCACGCCCGGCGGACGGATTCACGCGGGCCACGCTGGTGGCGGCCATGGGCAGCGTTGCCGAGGAGGGGGCGGTGGAATCCGTCGACGATCGCACGAAACGCGACGGCTCGGCGCCGCTGATCACGGCACGGCCTCCGGGACAGGCTGGCGGCCAGATCGACGGCCAGGCGTTGTCGGTCCATGGCGGCGAGATCATCGGTCTGGCCGGGCTCGGCGGCCATGGCCAGACCGATATGCTGATCGGCATCTTCGACGGGTCTGCGGTTCAGGAACGCCACGGCGCGGGTGAGCGGCCGATGGCGCTGGTCGCCGGCGACCGGCAGACCGACGGTATCTTCCCGCTCTGGTCGATCGCCCGGAACATCGCCATCGGATCGATGCGGCGCATGCTGCGCTTCGGCCTGATCGATCTGGCGGCGGAGGCGGGTCTGGCGGCGGAATGGCGGGAGCGGATCGGCATCGTCACCCCGGACATGGACAACAACATCCTGTCGCTGTCCGGCGGCAATCAGCAGAAGGCCCTGTTCGCCCGGGCGCTGGCCTCGGATTCAGAGATCATCCTGATGGACGACCCCATGCGCGGAGTCGATATCGGCACCAAGCAGGAGGTATACGGCATGCTCCGCGACGAGGCGTCCAAGGGCCGGACCTTCGTCTGGTACACCACGGAGATGGACGAACTCGCCCATTGCGACCACGTCTACGTCTTTCGCGATGGGTGCATCGTCACCGATCTCGCGCTCGGCCAGCTCACGGAAGAAAAAGTCCTGCGCGCCTCCTTCGGCGAGGCCACATGATTGTGCCGTCCCTGTCGCCGCGCCTGCTGCGCAGCCTGCTGCCGGCGCTGTCGCTGGCGGTTATTCTGACCGCGATCTTCTACCTTCAGCCCCGCGCGATGAGCTATTTCGGCCTGAACCTGCTGCTCAATCTCGCTTTGCCCATCGCCTTTGCCACCATCGCCCAGATGTGCGTGATCACGGTCAACGATCTCGATCTGGGGATCGGCTCCTTCGTCGGGCTGGTGGCCTGCATCGGCGCCACCTGGCTGCGCGACACGCCGCTGCTGGGCGTGGTGGCGCTGGCCGGCTGTATTGCCGGTTATGCCGCGCTGGGCGCCCTCATCCATCTGCGCAACCTGCCGTCGATCGTGGTCACGCTGGGCATGTCCTTCGTCTGGCTCGGCCTTGCCCTGCTGGTGCTGCCGACCCCCGGTGGCGCGGTGCCGGACTGGATCCGGGCGATCATGACTTTCAAGACGCCGGTCGTCCCATTCACGATCTTCGCCTCTGTCGGGTTGGCTGCGATCGTTCATATCGGGCTGATGCGCTCCGCCTATGGCGCAGTTCTGCGCGGGGCCGGCGGCAATCCCCGGTCGGTGGCGCGGGCCGGTTGGTCGCTGCTGCGGGTCAAGGTGACCATGTTCGCCCTGGCGGGATTCTTCGGCGTCCTGTCCGGCCTGTCGCTGATCGGCCTGACCACCTCGGCCGACGCCAATATCGCGCTGCGCTACACCCTGCTGTCGATCGCCGGGGTGATCCTGGGCGGCGGTGAGTTCGTCGGCGGGCGCATCTCGCCGATCGGCGCGGTGATCGGCGCCGCCACCCTGACCCTGGCCGGGTCCTTCCTGTCCTTCCTGCGCATATCGCCCGATTGGCAGATCGGCGCGCAGGGCGGCATCCTGATCATCGTGCTGGCGCTACGGGTGCTGATCAACCGGGCTGAGGCAAGACGATGAGCGTCCTCGCCAAGCGGCTGCGCACGGCTCGGGAGCAGCCCTGGATCTGGGCCTATATGGGCGCGATCCTGGTCTGGCTGGCGACCATCCTGTTCACCGGCGGCCAGGGCGCCACCCAGATGCTGACCGCCGCGTTTTCCTTCGCCGCCTTCTCGGTGATCGTCGGTATCGGCCAGATGCATGTGATCACGCTCGGCCCCGGCAATGTGGACCTGTCGATCCCGGCGACCATGACCGTGGCTGGCGCGGTGTCGATGAAAGTAATGGCGACCCAGGATTCGATGATCCTCGTCGGGCTGCTGGTCGCCCTGTCCTGCGGAGCGGTGGTCGGAGTGTTCAACTACGCGCTGATCCGGCTGCTGCGCATCCCGCCGATCATCGCCACCCTGTCCTCCAGCTTCCTGGTGCAGTCCACGGCGATCGCCTATGGGCGCGGCATCAAGATCAAGCCGCCGCCCGCCCTGGCCGATTTCACCACCTGGCAGATCGCCGGAATACCGGTGCTGGCGGTCTGCGTGATCGTACTGGCCGGGGTGATGGCGGTGGTCTTTCACCGCACCGTCTACGGACGCTCAGTGATCGCCATCGGCCAGAACCCGCGCGCGGCCCTGCTGGCAGGAATTTCGGTCGGGCTGGTGCGGTTCGCCACCTATGTGATGTGCGCGGTATTCGCCGGGCTCTGCGGCTTCGTCCTGTCCGGATTTTCCGGCGGTGCTTCCCTGAACATGGGCGCGGAGTACCTGCTGGCGTCGATAGCCGTGGTGGTGATCGGCGGCACCTCGGTGGCCGGTGGATACTCCAACGTCTCCGGCCTGTGGGGCGCGGCCCTGTTCCTGTTCCTGCTGGTCACCATGCTCAACACCTTCGGCGTCGGCGCCGGCCTCCGCCTGGTCCTCACCGGCGCCATCATCATCGGTGTGATCACCCTGGCCGGCGGCAAGACCGGCGAACGCTGATACGGGCTCGCGATCTCCGCACCGTCATCGCGAGCGAAGCGTGGCGATCCACTGTTGCAGCCGAAAGTGGATTGCCGCGCTTCGCTCGCAATGACGGCTTTTTCTTGAGCCATCCGCCCTGAGAGGCGACAAAGTACAGCCCCACTCATCCGCGTCGGAGGACTGCCCGTGCTGGACTTTCTGCCCCTGATCTTCGGCGTCTTTCTCGCCCAAATGGCGCCGGGTCCAAACCTGATGGCGGTCTCGTCGATCTCCCTCGGGTCCGGGCGCAAGGCCGGGGTGATGACCGCGGCCGGGGTGGCCAGCGGCGTCTTCGTCTGGGCAGTGCTGTTCACCGTCGGCATCGGGGCGTTTCTGAAGGCGTTTCCCCAATCCATCACTGCAATGAAGCTGCTGGGCGGTGGCTACCTGCTCTTCCTCGGCGCGAAGGCGCTGCTCCAGGCTTGGCGCGGATCGAAAGCGGGCAACGGCACCGCCGGCATGAGGACGACCGGTTCGCGGGCTTTCGCAACCGGGTTCGTTGTGGTCCTGACGAACCCGAAAGCCGCCTTGATGTGGATTGCCGTGTCGATTTTCCTGGCCTCGGCAAATCTCTCCAATTCCCAGTTCCTTTTCATCGGCGCCTGCGTGTCCCTGTCGGCGATGATGATCTATGGCAGCTATGCCCTGATGTTCTCGACCGGCCTCGCCATGCGGCTCTATGGCCGGTCAGCGCAATTCATAGAGGCGACATTCGGTGCGGTGTTCGGCGTGCTCGGCGCGAAGCTGATCGCCGACGGGCTAAAGGAACTGCGCTCCTGAATTGAAAACCCAGCCGGCAAGCGAAGTCGCCGGGGCTAATCCGCACCGGCCACGCTGGTAGGCCCAAGCCGTCGCTTGCCCATCTTCGCGCCGTGACTCAGAAGCCGACGGCTGGAGCGCATCAGCAGGCCGATATCGTTCTGGATGGCGATCAGCGACGGGGTCACCACCAGCACCAGCAGCATGCCGAAGCCGAGTCCGTAGACCAGGGTAATGACCGTGGGCATCAGGAACAGCGCCTGCCGGCTCTCCTCGAACAGCAGTGGCGTTAGCCCGGCGACGGTGGTCAGCGTCGTCAGCACCACCGCGCGCAGCCGGTCGGCGGAGCCGTCGATCACCGCGCCGATCAAGGGCCGCCGCCTGGCGTGGCCGTCGATGGTGGTCACCAGCACGATGGAATCGTTGATGATGATGCCCGACATGCCGATCAGCCCGACCACCGAGAACATGCTGAGCGGCAGCCCGTGCCAATGGTGCCCCCAGATCATGCCGATGGCACCGAACGGGATCACCAGCATGACCACGATCGGCCGGGTCCAGGACGCGAAGATCCAGGCCAGGGTCAGATAGATGCCGATCAGGCACAGGGTGGAGCCGAGCACGGCGTCGCTGAGGAATGCGGATTCCTGTTCGGCCAGACCACCCAGCCGATAGCCGACATCGAACCGGGCGGCCAACCCCGGCAGGATCGTCTCGGCGAGCGCCCTTGTGACCTCGGCCGCGGCAACCGGGTCGTCTTCGGCGATGTCACCGGTCACGTTGACCACCGGCAGCCCGTCCTCGCGGCGGATCGCGGAGAAGCCGAGCTGGGTCTGGATCCGGACGATCTCGCTCAGCGGTACATAACCGCCGCCCGGGGTAGCCAGCCGGGTCTGGTAGAGATAGGCGGCGGTCAGTTCCTCTTCCGGCGCGCCGACGCGGATTTCGGCGGTGCGGGCGCCGACAGCGAACTCCGCCGCCTCGATGCCCTCCAGCCGGTCGCGCAATTCGCGGCCGACCGCATCGGTGGTGAAGCCGAGCGCCTCGCCCAGCGGCGTCAGGGTCAGCACCAACTCGGTCTTGTCGTAGGCCAGGGTGTCTTCCAATGCGCTGACCACGCTGAACCGGGTCAGGTCGGATTTCAGCGCCTCGGCGGCGGCCTTCAGGGTCACGATATCGGGGCCGGTCAGTTCCACATCGATGGCGTCGCCGCCGGGGCCGGAGCGATGGCCGCGTAGGGCCAGGGTCTCCAACAGCGGATGGTGGACGATCTCCGACTGCCAGTCGCCGATGAAGGCGAAGGAGGAATAGGGGCGCAGGTCCGGGTCGATCAGCTCGACCGAGAACCCGCCCAGCAGGTCGCGATCCTTTGAATCGGCGCTGGCCAGGCCGCGCCCGGTGCTGCCGCCGACGGTCGCCAGGGAGAACAGCACCGGCGCCCGCCCGTGCTCCTCGGCATAGCGGGCATCGACAGTTTCCAGCGCCCGCTGCATCGCGTCCAGCATGTCGCGGGTGTCCTGCCGCGAGGCGCCTGGCAGCATGGCGATGTTGGCGCTGATGACCGCGCGTTCCGGCGCGTTGAAGAAGCGCCAGCGCACGGTGCCGTCGAAAAACAGCGAGACGGAGACCAGCAACAGCATCACTGCCGCGCCGACCACCGGATAGCGCCCGGCGATGACATAGGCCATGGCGGGGCGGAACACCCGCGCCCGGAACCAGACGAAACCGCGGTTGAAGGCGCGGCTCGGCGCGTCGTACCACGGGCTTCGGTTCTGCGCCGACAGGGCGTGGCGCATATGGGCCGGCAGGATGCAGAAGGATTCCAACAGGCTGGCGATCAGCATGACACCGACCGTGAACGGGATATCCAGCACCAGCGAGCCGAACCGACCGCCGATGGCCGCCAGGGCCGAGAAGGCGATGACCGTGGTGATCGAGGCGCTGAACACCGGTGCCGCCATGCGCCGTGCCGCCGCCGCTGCCGCGTCTGCCGGACTCAGCCCGTGCCGGGATAGATGGTCGGCATGCTCGCCGATGACGATGGCGTCGTCGACCACGATCCCCAGGCACAGGATCAGCGCGAACAGCGACACCATATTCAGGGTCAGGCCGAACACCCACATCAGCGCGATGGTCGCCGCCATGGCGGTGGGGATGCCCGCCGCGACCCAGAAGGCGGTCCGGGCCGACAAGAACAGAAAGAGGAACAACAGCACCAGGGCCAGGCCGGTTGCGCCGTTGCGCAGCAGGATCTTGAGCCGGTCGCTGACCGCTTCCGCCCGGGTCTGGGTGAGGGTGATGGTCACGCCCTCGGGCAGGGTCCGGCGCATATCCTCGGCGATCCGCTGCACCGCCGACTGAAGCCGGATGGTGTCGCCATCGGCCCCGCGTTCGACCCGCAGCACCACGGCCGGGTCGTCGCCGTGGAAATAGGCGGTGCCTTGCTCCACCCCCTCGGTCTCGATGATCGCCACGTCGCGCACGAACAGCTTGCCGCCATCGGGCAGCGAGCGCACCGCGATGTCACCCACCGTGCTGGCGTCCCGCCGTTCGGTCCCGGTGCGCACCCGGGTCGCGCTGGAGGCCAGATCGCCGGCCGGGTCGAGCGCGCTTTCCGCGCCGATCGCGTTGGCCAGATCGCGCAGGCTCAGCCCGTGCCGGTGCAGATTTGCTTCCGGCACCGACACGCGGATCACCGGTTCGGCGACGCCGCGAAGGCTGATGCGGGTCACGCCGCCGCGGAACAGCCGGGACTTCAGCTCATCCGCCAGCCGGGTCAACTGATCGACGCCGACCGGTCCGGAGATCACCAGATCGGTCACCCGGTCGCGGAAGGCGCCGCGCCGGATGGTGGGCTCCTCGGCATCGTCGGGCAGGGTGGTGGTGCCGTCGACCACAGACTTCACCTCGTCGATGGCCCGCTGCATGTCCCAGCCCGGCTCGAATTCCAGGGCGATTGTGGCCAGGTTCTCGCGAGCGATCGAGGTCACCTCGACGACCCCTTCGACGGCCAGCAGCTGCGGTTCCAGCAGCGCGATAATGGCGTCGTCGATGTCCTGCGGGCCGGCCCCCGACCAGGGCACCCGGACGGTCACGGATTCGATGACGATGTCCGGGAAGAATTGGGTGCGCAGCTTTGTTGCGGCCGCCAGTCCGCCGACGATCATCAGCACCAGCAGCAGATTTGCCGCCGTCCGGTGGCGGACCAGATAGGCCAGGATGCCGCTGGCATTGGCGCTGTCCCGAAGATGTCGGATGTCCATCAGCCGCCCTCGGCCCGGCGCAGTTGCAGGCGCTCGACCAGCCCGCGCGGCACCTCCGGCTGGGACAGCAGATTGCGCAGCCGGTCGCGGCGCTCTTCCGGCATGCGGCGGTCCGCCTCCAGAATCTCCATCAGGCTCTGGCGTTGTTCGGCATTGAGCACGATCCGGTCGTTGCTCGTGCCGACACCGGTTCCAATTGACGTGGGAAGAGCGGCGCTCGAACCGTCTGCCTGCTCGGGTGCATCGACAGGCCGGACCTTGATGCCGGGGCCGAGCTGCGGCGTGCGTTCGGTGACGTAGCGGGCGCCGAAGGGCGCCGATCCGACGATCAGCAGGTCGCCCTGGCGGCGCAGGATGGTGGTCGCAACTTCCTCCAGCCGGTCGTCATCGGTGAGCACAAGTATCCGCCCGGTGCTGTCGGCGGCAGTCGCCGGGATGATGGCCACGTCATCCAGGGGCGGCTCGTCTACGGCGACGGTCACGAAGTCGCCGGGGCGCAGGATGGTGTCGCCATCGGCGTCGAGCTTGGCATAGACGATGCGCCCGGTATCGCCGGATTCGACAATCGCGCCAACCCTCTCGATATGGCCCGTCACCTCGATGCTGCTGCGATCCAGATCAAGCGCGACCATCACCGGGGCCGGGCGCAGGGTTCGGCCGTCCAGCAGTCGGGCGAACTGGGTATTCGACACCCGGAAGGCGACTTCCAGGGCGGCCAGGTCGATCAGCAGGCCGAGCCGCTCATTGGCCGAAACCCGGCGTCCGATGGCCGAGTCCACATCGCTCAGCAGCCCGTCGAATTCGGCGATTACCCGGGTCTCGGCGAGGATGCGGGCGGCCTCGTCACGGGTGATGGCGGCCCGCTCGATGGCGCGGGTGGCCCGGTCGATGCGGTTGCGCGCGGTCACCAGCGCCAGGGTCCTGCTGGCGACGGTCTGTTCGGCGGTGGCCACCGCCATCTCCGCCTCTTCAACAGTGGCGGCGGCGGCGAATTCGCGCTGCTGCAGGTCGCGCTGGCGCTGATGCGCCTGGATCCGCAGGGTGCGCTGGGTCTCCGCCGCGGCCAGATCGGCTTCCGCGACGACCAACGCCTCGCGGGCTTCGGCCTCTTCGGCAATGGCATCCAGTAGCGCCACACCGGCATCGGCCAGCTTGGCCCGGGCCTCCGCCGGATCGATCGCGAACAGCAACGTGCCGGCCTCCACGGCGGCGCCGTCCCGGAAAGCGTCGGACAGCTGGACCACCCGGCCGGCGGTGGCGGCCCGCAGCTCCAGGGTCCGCCAACTGCGGATCTCGCCATAGGCGGTGATGACCGGCTCGGCCGTGACCCGTTCCAAGGTGGCCACGTTGACCACGAAGGCGCGTTCCCGGGCGGCCCCGGGACGGCCCGACTCGTCGGTATCTCTCGCTCCAATAAAGCGGATCACGCCGATGGCCACGAAGCCGATGGTCAGTGCCAGCAACAGCAGGCCGGCAATGCCGCGAACGAGAAAGCGCATAAGCCTCCGCTATCGAAATCTATCCGCACTATGAGCGCCGGGCAGAGCTTAGGTCCAACCTGTCGCGAAATTGTGTCAATGGGCGCCGGGTCGCGACCCTGTCTTGGGTCGGCCGATTTAGGGGTATGACAATGGCCCACGCCGACCTATGTCCTACCCAGTCGCGAGAACCAAGCCGAAGCGCCGGACGACCGAATGGATTCAGCTTCCCAGTTTCTCCTCGGCGCGGGTATCGCAGGCGCCACGCTCGGATCGCGTCTTGGCGGCCGGGCGCTGCTGATCGGCGGGATGGTCGCGACAATGCCCGACCTCGACTCGTTGATTCCGATGGGCAATGACATCGACAACATGACCTACCACCGGGGCTTCAGTCATTCGGTGCTGGTCCAGACCATCGTCGCGCCGGCGGTCGCCTACGCGATCACCCGGCTGGTGCGCGACACCCGCGAGAGTTTCGGCCCGCTCCTGGTCACCGTCTGGCTTTGCTTCGTCACCCACAGCATTCTCGACTCCCTGACGACCTACGGCACGCAGATCTTGTGGCCGCTCGATGCGGGCGCGCCGGTGGCATGGCCGGCGGTGTTCATCATCGACCCGCTGTACACGGCGCTGTTGCTCGTCGGTGTCCTCTGCCTGTGGCTGATGCGGGGCAACCGGCCGCGCGGCATGCGCATCAACCGGGCGCTGCTGGCGGCCAGCTCCCTGTATCTCTGTGTCGGGGCTGGCCGGGAACGCCATCGTGCGGGCCAAGGCGGAGGCGCATCCCGAGCTGCAGGATATGCGCGTGCACGTCCAGCCGACGCCGTTCAATATCCTGTTCTGGCAGGTCCTGGCGGTGGGCGAGACCGAGTACGCGACCGGCCTGACCAGTCCGTTCTATGCCTGCCCGATCTCGAACCTCGAGCGCCATAAGCGGATGGCCGTCGCGCCACTGGGTTTCCAGCCATCGGACTCGGTCCGGCGGTTGGAATGGTTCAGCAACGGGTTCTATACCTATCAGGATCGCGGCGACTCTATTGCCATCGTCGATCTGAGGATGGGCTATCACCCGGATTTCGTCTTTGCCTTCGAGATCGCGCGGTCCGGGGCCGGCGGCCTCGCGGCGGTGGAGCCCAGCTGGGTCGCCGCCGAAACGCCGCGATCGGAGGCGGTCGGCACAATCATCGCCCGCGCCTCGCAAAGCCTGGACCGCTGTGCGGCCTGAGCGTTCGTCTGTTATGAGTCGGGTTGCAATGGGCAGGGCAAGAGGGGGCGGTGATGCCGATCAGCCGGTTCGTGGAGTATGAGGATGCGTCGCCGGAGGTGCGGGCCGTCTATGACGACATCATGGCGACCCGCAAGGTCGACTGGATCAACAATTTCCTGGAAGGCGCTGGCGCAGCATCCGCCGGCCCTGAAGCGCACCTGGGAGAGCCTGAAGGAGGTGATGGCCCCCGGCGCTCTCGATCCCGTCACCAAGGAGATGCTGTATGTCGCCGTCAGTATCGCCAATGGCTGCGACTACTGCATCAACTCCCACACCGCCGGCGCCCGCAAGGCCGGCATGACCGACGCCATGCTGGGAGAGCTGTTGGCCGTGGTTGCCATGGCCAGCGAAACCAACGCTCTGGCCACCGCTTATCAGGTGGAGTTGGATGAGCGGCTGCATGCGGCGGCAAGTGTCGGCCGCTAACGAACAAGTTCCGATTTCGGTTCTAGCGGAGACACCCCCTCACCCTCCCAGCGCTTCACGCCGGGTCCCTCCCTCTCCCGCGAGGGGAGAGGGTTTTGAGAAGCGGCACCGCAACAACCCCTCTCCCCTCGCGGGAGAGGGAGGGACCTGCGGCATGGCCGTGGGAGGGTGAGCATCTGTGTTTGGTGTCAAGCGGCATGATTGACCCAGAGCCTGTCATCTTTGAGCAGAGTGTTTGCGAGGACGACGAGCTTACGCATGACGGCGGTGAGGGCGACCTTTGGTTTTTTTCCGTTGCCGCGCAGTCGTTTGTAGAAGACGGCGAGGTCGGGATTGTGGCGCGCGGCGGAGAGTGCGGCCCAGTAGAGGGCACGGCGCGGCTGGGCGCGGCCTCCCTTGATATGGCGCGGTCGCTCTGTGTTGCCGCTGTCGTCGGCGAAAGGCGCCAGTCCGGCCAAGCAGGCGATGGCGTGTCGGTCGAGATAGCCAAGTTCGGGCAGGTCGGCGATGAGAGCTGCGGCGACGGCGGGGCCGACGCTGGGGATCGAGACGAGGATGGTGTAGCGCCGGGCGAGGGAGGTATCGGTGGCGATGTGACTGTCGATCTGCGTGGCCAGACGCTTGATGTGGCTGTCGAGGCTTTTGAGCCGGCGTGCGAGCTCGCGCTTGAGGAAGCTCGTCTGGCTTGCCCCCAGCCGGTTGGCCAGCGCCGTGCGTTCAGCTGTCGCGGCATTGCGCGCATGGACCAGCTCTTGCAGCGCCTCGAGTGCCTCGGGCGCCGGCGGCCTGGCCTGTGGTGCCAGCGCGTCGCCGAGGATCGCCAGCATCCTGGCATCGACACGGTCGGTCTTGGCGCGCGTGCCCAGGGCTTCGGCGAACAGGCGCGAGCGCAGCGGGTTGACGACGGCCACGGCGAGGCCCGACTGGCTGAGCGTGCGGTGCGCCAGGCGGTGATATTTGGCTGTCGCCTCCATGACGACGAGCGCGACCTGGTGCCGGGCCAGCTCTCGTCTGAGACGCTTGATGCCGTCGCGGTTGTTGGCGACAGCGAGATCTCGGTCGAGCGGGTGGAGATGGACGTCGAGACGGTCTTTACAGACGTCGATGCCGACATACACTGTTTGTGCGTTTCGTGCTTCCGGCTGGATCTGGCCTTGCATGCGGGTCTGGCTCCCTATCATCTGTTCAGGACAAGCACGAAGGACCGGCGGACCAGGCTCACCCACGGTTCTGATCCAAGGGGGATACGGTCCCGCCGGTCCGGCCCAGCCCGAGCGGCCGCTCGGGCTGGGCCAGCGCAAATCATCACAGTTTCGCGCCTAAACGAACATGCAAGGGGGTGGCTCCGCCAAATCCGATATTGCCTTCCTTCACCCCGCCGAGGCTCGGTGCTTCAGCTTGTGGCCGACCGCGACGATGGCCTCGATCGCCGGCACCAACTCGCCGCCGAGCTCGGTCAGGGAATACTCCACAGAAGGCGGTGAGGTTGGCTTGACCTCCCGATGGACGACGCCCTTTTGCTCCAGTGCCCGCAGACGCTGGGTCAGCACTTTGGCCGATACCCCTGGAATATCGGCGCGCAGTTCGCTGAACCGGCGCGCGCCGCCGCTCAGATTCCAGATGACGTTGGGCGTCCAGGCCCCGCCCAGCACCGACATGCATTCGGTCAGCGGGCAGCCCAACGGCGGTGCGGAACTGCGGTTCTTGCGCATGGGCAGTGACATATGATTACCATTGGTTACCAATCGGAAACTTCATAATCACATATCATAAAGTAATCAGATTTACAAAGGTAACCACAGTTCCTATCTGGTCGATCACGCCATCCGGCGAACATCGAATCCAGGGAAAGCAATCATGCAACTCTTTTACAAGCCCGGCGCCTGCTCGCTGGCCTCGCATATCGTGCTCAGGGAACTCGGCAAGACTTTCGATCTCGACCGCGTCGACACCGCCGCCGGCAAGACCGAGGCCGGTGCCGACTTCCTGGCCATCAACCCGAAAGGCTATGTGCCGACCCTGCGCCTGGATGATGGCGAGGTCCTGACCGAGGGTGCGGCGATCTTGCAATATCTCGCCGACCAGAATCCCGAAGCCGGCCTGGCGCCAGCCGCCGGAACGCTCAGCCGGGCGCGGCTTCAGGAACATCTGAACTACGTCGCGTCGGAACTGCACAAGGCGTTCGGACCGTTCTTCTCGCCCGACATCACCGACGCCGGCAAGGCCGCTGCCGAGGCCAGGTCGCCAGCAAGTTCGACTATGTCGAAACCCTGTTCGCCGATGGCCGGCCGTACCTGCTGGGCGAGGATTTTTCGGTCGCCGACGCGTATCTGTTCGTCGTGTCCTCCTGGTCCAAGCCGACCGGCATCGACCTCGACCGCTGGCCCAATGTGCAGGCTTTCGTTGCCCGGGTCGCCGGTCGTGATCCGGTGCAGCAGGCTATGCGAGCCGAAGGGCTGTTGAACTAGGCGCCGATCAGTCGCGGCCCGCTGTAGAGCGCGGCGGGTCGCCCCCTTTCCGGGCAAGGAGCGGGACATGAACGGACGTTATGAGGCGGTCGTGGCCGTGCTGTCGCGGTACTTCGACGGCCTTTACACCAGCGACACGGCCCTGCTGGCCGAAGTATTTCACCCGGCAGCGCGCTATATCTGTGCCGTCGACGGGCTGGTCGATCTCGGCATGAACGAATACTTCCCCATCGTCGACCGCCGGCCGTCCCCGGCCAGCCGGGACGATCCGCGTAAGGATCGGATCGCAGGCATCGAATTCGCCGGTCCGGTGACGGCCTTCGCGCGGGTGCATTGCGCAATTGGTCCGAAGCACTTCACCGATTTCCTCACCCTGATCTTCACCGACGGGCGTTGGCGGATCATCGCCAAGGTCTTTCACTACGACCTCCGCGATTAACCGCCGCCCCGACTTCCGAGGAGCACAGCCATGCCCTACGTCAACATCAAGATCACCCGCGAGGGCGCCACGCCGGCCCAAAAGGCGGAGCTCATCCAGGGTGCGACCGACCTACTGGTCCGCGTTCTCGACAAGAACCCGGCCACTACCTTCGTGGTGATCGACGAGGTGCCGTTGGAGCATTGGGGGGTCGGCGGACTGCCGGTCGCGGAGTATCGGCAGAGGGCCGCGTCCTAGGCCGATACCGCGCTGAGCCCTCACCCGGCCTGCCTTCGGCAGCCCACCCTCTCCCAGAGGGAGAGGGTGGGGCCGCGGGGTAGCCGTGGGAGGGTGAGGGCCGAGCGCTGGCCTCCGATCAGCTCAAAGGCATGAAGATATCCGTCAGCAACTCCGTCGGCGGCGTGTCGCGAGGATCGTTCAGATATTCCTCGAACATCGGCGCATCACCGGCCTCTCTGTCGGATTCCCGCAGCCACTCGCTGAAGAACCATTGATAGGCCGCATGCATATCAGCATAGGGCCCCTTGTATCTGAGCACCGCGTATTGGCCGCCGGGGATGTCGGTCAGGTCGAGCGGCTCCTCGATGGGAAAACCCTTGGTCACCACGATACCGGCCCGCGACCGAAGCTTGTCCTCCGGCACCGCTTCGGGATCGTCGTAATAGATGCCGACGGCCCGCGTCTCCGGTTTCAGCAGATCGCGGGTGCCCAGCCAGCCGAACAGGGTCTCGAAAGTCCGGCCGACCTCCATATAGGACCCGGTATGGTCCAGGGTTGCCGCGATCATGTCCGGGACCGTCTTGATCGTCACATCATACATGCCATCCACCTCTTCACGTGTCAGGGTTTGGAACCGGGTATGGCTACCGTTTTGGCGGTATTGCGCCGGCGGCATGCCAAACACCGAGCCGAAGATGCGGGTGAACGATTGCAGGTTCCGGTACCCGGTCTTCCGGGCGACCTCCTCGACACTCATCGAACTCTGGGCCAGATAGCCCGCCGCCCGATGCAGGCGCACCCGCTTGACCGTCGCGGCGATGGTCTCGCCATAGACGGCCCGGTAGATGCGGTGCCAGTGATAGGGCGACAGGCAGGCGATTTCGGCCAGCCGGTTCAGATCCATATCCTCGTCGAGATGATCGTGGATATAGGCCGTCACCCGGCTGAGCCGTTTTTCGTACTGTGCCCAGATCGGCGTCTTGCTCATCGTCCTGCCGTCTCTTCACGCCGTCGCCGGGACCTAAGCACGGGTCGATTCGACAAATCTTGCGGAGTTGGTGGGTGGTCGGCTCGATCCATAAAGCCTATCCATCACAATGTGTTACGATGCCCCGTTTACCCACTTCCATCGTCATTCCCGCGAAGGCGGGAATCCAGCGTTCCAGGCAATGACGATGGCACTGTCGCGTCCACTGGATTCCCGCCTTCGCGCATTGCTGTCCGTAATTTTATTACGTGATTTCAGCATGGGAGTGGGAGTGCGAGTTGCGGTTGCGGTTTTCTTAGATGCGGGGGTTTGGGGGGTGGTTTGGCATGTCCGGTGAGGTCGAATTGATCGAACAGTGCGACCTTGAGGCGCGCCAGCAAGGCCTTGGGGCCATCGGTGTGGCCTTTGGCATGGGTGTTTTTGAAGACCCGCAGCAGGAGAAAGGCGATCAGCGCCACATAGATCTGGGTCCTGACGGCGTTTTCGGAGCGTCCGAGGAAGGTCTTGATCTTGAGGTTCTGCTTGATCCACTTGAAGAACAGCTCGATCTGCCAGCGTTCCTTGTAGAGGTCGGCGATCTCGGTCGCCGGGCGGGTGAGATCGTTGGTGATGAGATGCATCGGTTTCTTGCCTTCGCGGGCGACGGTGATCTCACGCAGTTCAGTATCCCAGAGCGTGTTGACGGCTTTGCCGCGTGGCTTCTTGTGGCCGATCTTGACCCGGTGATCCGCCTCGATGGGGTCGGCATGCACCTCTTGGGGCCGGATGTCTCGACGGTGGGCGTTGGCTTTCAGGCGGGTGACGAAGACCGCGCCGGCCTCGTGGATGTCCTGCCACCAGCCATAGTCGGTAAAGCCCTTGTCGAAGACGTAGGTGACGCCGGGCTCCAGCGGCAGGGTGCGGGCGACGGCGATGTCGCTGGATTTCGGCGAGGTGACACAGAAGCGGGTGGGTCGGTCGGCGCGGGGATCATGGACCAAATGGAGCTTGAGGCCGCGGACCCGGGCGTCAGCCTCGGCCCAGCCGAAACGGCTGTCCTTGAGACGGATCGGCGAGGCGTCGAGCAGCTGTATCAGCTCCGCGCCCTCGGCCCGCTTGGCGCGCGCCAGGGTGCTCATCAGATACTGGCAGAGATCGCGGAAGACCGCCGATGGCCGCGCCGCCAGGGCATCGCTCAGGGTCGAGCGGCACGGCGGACGCAAGCCCAGATGATACAGCGCCGCCGGCCGGGCGGCGAGCCCCTGCTCGATCACCCGCAGGCTGTCCAGCCCGGCGAACTGAGCGAACAACAGGCCTTTGAGATGGCGCTGGCAGGTCCAGGCATTGTCGCCACCCCCGACGCCGCGATTGCCGTCATGCGTGGTGACGATCCGGTTCACGACTCGGCGATCCAGCGGTTCCAAAAGACGATGAAACGCGGTACGAAGATGGGGCACGGCAGACCTCCGAAATCGATGTTTGGACACATGATTTCTAGCCCAAAACACAGGCTGGGTCTGCCGTGCACAGTCGCTCACACAAAAAATCCCGGACAGCAGTGCGCGAAGGCGGGAATCCAGTGTTCCCTGCCGTGCAGCGGTCAGGGTCGGATCAACTGGATTCCCGCCTTCGCGG
Source organism: Inquilinaceae bacterium (assembly GCA_965237625.1). Classification (GTDB taxonomy): domain Bacteria; phylum Pseudomonadota; class Alphaproteobacteria; order DSM-16000; family Inquilinaceae; genus JABDIP01. Next base: position 38,037 of record CBDEGD010000010.1, on the reverse strand, counting down.
GAATGACGGTGGATTGGCTGAGCGGGCGGGAGAGAGCCGGGCCAAACGCAAATGCGCTCCGCATGCGATCAACGGCCACCGTCGTACAGCTTCTCCAGATTGGAGAAACGCGTAAACGCCCCCTCGAAATGGAGCCGAATGGTGCCGGTGGGTCCGTGACGCTGCTTGCCGATGACCACCTCGGCCAGATTGTTCACCCGATCCATTTCCGCCAGCCATTCAGCATGCTCCGGCGTGCCTTCCGTGGGCTGCGCCTTGTTGAGGTAATAGGCCTCACGGTAGATGAACATGACCACATCGGCATCCTGCTCGATCGACCCGGACTCCCGCAGATCCGACAGCTGCGGCCGTTTGTCCTCGCGCTGTTCCACCTGACGGGAAAGCTGCGACAGGCCAACACCGGCATATCGAGGTCCTTGGCGATCATCTTCAGGCCACGGGTGATCTCCGAGATCTCCTGAACACGGTTTTCCTGGCGCGAATTGCCGCTGCTGCGCATCAGCTGCAGATAATCGACCACGATCATGCCCAGATTATGCTGCCGTTTCAGGCGCATCGACCGGGTTCTCAACGCCGCCACCGTCAGTCCGGCGGTGTCGTCGATGAACATCGGCACTTTGTGGATATTGTTCGACGCCTCGACCAGCCGGACAAAATCCTTCTTCGGGAAATCGCCCTTTCGGATGCGTTCCGAAGGGATCTCCGATTCCTCGGAAAGAATACGCGTGGCAAGCTGTTCGGACGACATCTCCAGGGAGAAGAAGCCGACCACCGCGCCCTCCTTACCGCCGGTCTTCACGTAGGCGCGCGCGGCGTTGAAGGCGATGTTGGTGGCCAGAGCCGTCTTGCCCATGGAAGGGCGCGCGGCCAGGATGATCAGGTCGGATTTCTGCAAGCCGCCCAGCATCCGGTCCAGATCGGCAAGCCCGGTGGTTGTGCCCGTCAAATGGGTGTCGCGGTTCAGGGCCAGACTGGCGTTGTCGATCGCCCTGCCGAGTACGTCGCCGAAGGCCTCGAAATCTTTCCGGAATTCACCCTCGCTGGCCAGCGCATAGAGCTTCTCCTCGGCGTCGTGCACATGCTCGACGGCCTCGACCTCCAGATCGGTACGATAGGCCTCGTTGACGATCTCTTCGCCCAAATCGATCAGCTGCCGGCGCAGGAACAGATCGTAGATCATGCGGGCGTAGTCTTCCACGTTCAGCACCGACACGACGCTGGCCTGCAACTCGCCCAGATATGCCGCGCCGCCAACAGCCTGTAGGTCGCCGTCCTGATCGAGGTAGGTCTTCAGCGTCACCGCGTCGGCGGTGCGCTGCTGCTCACGCAGCCGGATGCAGGCGGCGTAGATTTGCGAATGGCCGGCGAAATAGAAATGCTCCGCCTTAAGGAATTCCGAGACCCGTTCGATCGCGATGTTGTTGACCAGTATAGCGCCCAGAAGCGCCTGTTCGGCGGTCTCATTGGCGGGCTGAACCCGCACCGGTGGGGGGGAGACGGATGACGGCTGAAGCCGGCGAACCGTCGTTTCCTGATTGACTGTTTCCATGGCGGTGGAACCTATCCAAAACCGCTCACGCGGTCTCGCGGCATGGCGTCTCGGCGCTCAAAAAAGTCTGGACGATTCACGGGACAATCGGTGGATAACGCAACAAACGCCAACCAAACGAAAGTCCTGCCCTGCGTCCTTCACGCTCCGACCCAGTGGCCTTCCAGCAACAGTGTAGACCGATTCGGTCACGCAACCGCGTCGATCTGTTTGACGGAAGGAGATGTGGTCGCGCGGGTGCCGAAACGGTCAGGCCGCCAGTTCGCGCCGCCGCCGCCGCCGCTCCCACTCATTAGATATAGTCGCGGGTGAGGGGAACGCTGTCGACCTGCTTGGCGACCTGGATCTGGAAGACGATAAGCCCGCGATGCCGGAATGCCGCCTCGCTGGCGGCGAGGTAGAATTCCCACATCCGGCAGAACCGCTCATCGTAGAGTTGCGCCACGCGCTTCCGGTTGGCGATGAAGCGCCGGCGCCATTCCCGCAAAGTCTCCGCGTAATGCAGGCGGAGGATCTCGATATCGGTGATCCACAGCCCACAGCGCTCGATCACCGGAATGACTTCCGACAGCGCCGGCGAATAACCGCCCGGAAAAATGTAGCGGCGGATCCATGGGCTGGTCGTGCCAGGCCCGTCCATGCGGCCGATCGAGTGCAGCACCGCCACGCCGTCATCGGTCAGCAGGTCCGATAGCTTGCCGAAAAACTCCTGGTAATGCGGCACACCGACATGTTCGAACATGCCGACCGAGAGGACGCGGTCGAACTTGCCGGATACCTGCCGGTAGTCGCGCAGGTCGAAGCGGACCCGGTCGGCGAGTCCGGTATTGGCTGCCCGCTGTTGTGAGACACCGTGCTGCTCGGTCGACAGGGTCACCCCGGTGACGTCCACCTTCGCCGCCTGTGCAAGGAACAGCCCCATGCCGCCCCACCCGGAGCCGATGTCCAGGACCTTCTGGCCATCCTTCAGCAGCAGCTTCGCGGCCAGATGCTGCTTCTTGGCCTCCTGAGCGTGGTCCAGCGACAAGTCCGGCGCGGAATAGTAGGCGCAGGAATACTGACGGTCGCGATCCAGGAACAGATCGTAGAGGGTGCCTGAGAGATCGTAGTGATGGTGGACGTTCTTCTGAGCCTGGCCGAGCGGATTGAACTGCTGCAGACGCCGGGCAAGCCGGCCGATCTGAAGGCGCAGCGCGTCCAACGGCAGCCGATCGGCAATCCCCAGATTGCTCGAGATCAGGTCGAGAAAATCGTAGATATCGCCGTTTTCGATGGTCAGCGTGCCGTCGGTGTATCCTTCGCCGAGGGCCATATGAGGTCGAAAGAAGAGGCGCCAACCCAGGCGCGGATCATGAAGACGCAAGGTGAGCGCGTTGGCGAAGTCCCCATCGCCGACGTGGTACGTTTCCCCCGTCGTGCCAATCAGGGTCAGCGAGCCGGTCTTCACGACCTTTCTCAGAAGCCGTGCAAGAAGCATTTTTTTGCCCCCCAAACCGGGGCGGGACGCCGGAATTGCCCGGTTGCTTGGGTCAGGCCCCCAGTCTTAGACCAAATATTACATCATTGACTCGTGGTAATTGCAATCTTCTCGGGAGCGGGATGCGTTCGACCACACGAAAAAGGGCGCGACCGTCGGCCGCGCCCTGAACTTCGGACCTTCGCCCGAGCGCTGGCCGGTCAGGTGGTCTCGACCTCGATTGTCTCGGCCGCGTCTGCCGTATCGGCCCCATCCGCCGTCGTTTCGACCTCGGCGACTTCCTCGGGTTTGGGCTCTTCCAGACGCTTGGCCGACTCCGGATCCTCCAGAAGATCCGCCACCTCGACCACCTCGTCGTCGTCGTAGTCGCCATCCCCGGTCGGGATCCTGCCGCCGTGCTTCTCCTGAAGCACCGCCTCGTCGGGCGAACGCGCCACGTTGACGGTGATCGAAACCGTAACCTCGGGGTGCAGCCTGATGCGCACGTCGGTGAGGCCAAGGGACTTGATCGGGCGGTCGATGGCGATCTGATTTCGCTCGGTCGTGAAACCCTTCTCGGTCAGCGCTTCGCTGATGTCCCGCGCGCTCACCGATCCGTAAAGCTGCCCGGAATCGCCGGCCTGGCGGATGACGACGATCTTCTCGCCATCCATCTTCTTGCCGATCGTCTCCGCTTCGCTACGGCGCTCGATGTTCACGGTCTCGAACTGCGTCTTGCGGGTCTCGAAATAGGCCAGATTGTCCTTGGTGGCCCTGAGCGCCTTGTTCTTCGGCAGCAGAAAGTTGCGCGCGAAGCCCGGCTTGACGGTGACGACGTCGCCCATCTGCCCCAACCTCTCTACACGCTCCAGCAAAATAACCTGCATTACTTGTCCTCCAAATCGAGCGCGGTCGTGGCGGCTCGCCTACGAATTCCGGCCCATTTTTCGATCATTCCCAATCCAGCCACCGCCGGCAGCAGCACAGAGCCCTGCCAGAGAATGGCCGTGTAAAACACGATCAGCAGCAGCGGCCGCGACCCCCGTCCGCGCAGCACGGTGTGCACGACGCCCAGCCCCGCGAAGAAGAAGGCTGCCGCCATCACAAACGCCAGGTTCCGCGCCAGATATCCAATTTGTCCGTCGGCCGCGAATGCCGCGACGACCAGGACGACCATCACCGCCAACGGCCAAACGGGAAGCTCTATGTCGGCGATCGCGATCTGCGGTCGCACGGCCAGGTCGAACCGATGCACCAGCCACTGGGCCAGCGCGGCATTGGTCACGACCAGCAAGATCCACCCGCCGGACGCCATCGCCGGCCCGTAACTGGCAAGCGTCTCCACCAGCCCTGCACCATTGCCGCCGGTGAGCGTATTCAGCATCGCCGTATGCTGAGCCAGTGTGGCCAGTATTTCGATCCGCAAACCGGCGCCGGTCGCCGCCGTAACCACGGCGGCCGCGACGATGCCAGCCGCCGCAAATCCGACAAGCCACAGAACCAGGTTTCCCGGTGGTTGCCATTGCGGAACACCGGATTCGTCCCGCCGGACAGTCACTGCCTGATGGACGAGCAGCGCGATCGGGACGGCACCCCCGGCAGCGAACACGGCCATTTCCGAAGGGCCCAGCACCAGCAGGATGCCAAGAGAACTGACAAATCCCGCCAAAACACAGGCTGGTGCCCCAAGGCTCAGCCCGACCAGAAACAGCGGCAGCGGAGTCAGGTAGGTCGTCATCAACGCACCCGGCGAGCCGAAGGCCGCCGCAAGAAACAGCATCGCGCTTAGGACGCCGCCCCCGACAGCGAATATGACCGTCTGGCCCATCGCGTTGACCTACCCGACTCCGCGATCACTTCAGGAGGTATGGCAGCAGCGCCAGATACCGGGCGCGCTTGATGGCGCGCGACAGCTCACGTTGCTTTTTGGACGATACCGCGGTGATCCGGCTCGGGACGATCTTGCCACGCTCAGACACATACCGTCCGAGCAGCTTGATGTCCTTATGGTCGATCTTCGGCGCGTTGTCGCCGGAGAACGGGCAGGTTTTACGCCGGCGGAAAAACGGCCGGCGGGCAGGGGCTGCACACATCAGGCGGTCACCTCACTGGTCTCGGCAACCTCTTCGGTGCTGGCTACCTCTTTGACGGGCTCTGGTTTCGCGGGCACTGGCTCACTACGCTCGACGCGCTCGCGCGGGCCGCGATCGGGCCGGTCCCCACGATGATCGGGCCGGTCGCCGCGATCACGCCGCCCGGTGTCCCGTCCGGCCCGGCTCTGCATCATCATCGACGGGCCTTCTTCCAGCGCGTCGACTCTGATTGTCAGGGTGCGGAGCACATCATCGCTGATGCCCATCTGCCGCTCCATCTCGGTGACCGCGGGGTGCGGCGCGTCGAGGTTGAGCAGGACATAATGGCCCTTGCGGTTCTTCTTGATCTTGTAGGAGAGGGTTTTCAGACCCCAGAATTCGGTCTTTTCGACCTTGCCGCCATTCTCTGTGATGATGTTCGAGAATGTCTCCGTCAGGCTCTCGACCTGCGAAGACGGCACGTCTTGGCGCACGATAAACACGCACTCGTAATTTGGCATTTGGCACTCCCTATGGCTGTTCGGTGGCACGGCGCCGTACGGAACCGGACTCTTGCGAATCCATTCCTTCGGCCGCCCGCGCCTAGCCGGTCAATGCCATGACCGGCAAGGAGTTGTTGCGAAGCGGCGCAATATACAGAAAAGGACTGGGCGATCAAGCGGCCTCGGCAGGTTTTCGGGCGCGCGGCCTGCGATATGTTCGTCCGCCGGGCGCTTGACTTCGCTTGGGAGCCGGCTATCACTGGCCGAACATACCGTTGCGGCCGGTTGACGCGGTCGCGTTTCGAATACGGGATACTCAATGACACGCGCATTCGTCTTCCCGGGGCCAGGGCAGTCAGGTCGTTGGCATGGGCAGGGAGTTGGCGGACCGCTATCCAGTCGCGCGGGCGGTGTTCGACGAGGTCGACGAGGCCCTCGGCGAGAGCCTGTCCGATCTGATTTTTGCCGGCGACCAGGACACGCTGACCCTGACCGAAAACGCCCAGCCGGCGCTGATGGCGGTATCGCTGGCGGCAACATGGGCACTGCTGGAGCGCACCGGGAAGACGGTCCCTGATCTTGCCGCCTACGTCGCCGGACACAGCCTCGGCGAATATTCAGCCCTCGCTGCTGCCGGGGCGCTCAGCGTCGCCGATGCGGCCCGCCTGCTTCGCAAGCGCGGTCAGGCCATGCAGAAGGCGGTGCCTGTCGGCGTCGGCGCCATGGCGGCCTTGCTGGGTCTGGACATCGATGTGGCGGCGCGGGTCGCCGAGCAAGCGGCCCAGGACGAGGTTTGCGTCGCCGCCAATGACAATGCATCGGGCCAGGTGGTGGTCAGCGGCCATAAGGCGGCAGTCGAACGGGCCATGGACCTGGCGTCCAAAGAGGGGGCAAGGCGCAGTGTACTGTTGCCGGTCAGCGCACCTTTCCATTGCCCGCTGATGCAGCCGGCCGCTGAAATCATGGAGGCGGCGTTGGCCGACGTGATGATTTCCCGGCCGCAGGTGCCGCTGGTCGCCAATGTGACCGCCAGCGCCGTAGAAGACCCGCAGGAAATTCGGCGGTTGCTGGTGGCGCAGGTCACCGGGGCGGTGCGCTGGCGGGAAAGCGTGCTCTACATGCAGCGGAACGGTGTCGACACGCTGGTGGAGGTCGGCGCCGGAAAGGTGCTGGCCGGATTGGCCCGCCGCATCGACCGGGCGCTGTCGGGATCGGCCGTGGGCGTGCCTGACGACGTCGAAGCCATGGCAAACGAACTCTAGAATCGGAAGGTACGCTGATCATGTTCGATCTGACCGGAAAGACAGCCCTTGTGACCGGCGCCTCGGGCGGCATCGGTCAGGCGATCGCGGCGACGCTGCACTCCCGTGGAGTGGCGGTGGCGCTGTCGGGAACCCGCGAAGGGCGGCTGCGCGAGGTGGCCGATATGCTGGGCGGCGGCGACCGGGTGCACATCACGCCGGGGGATCTGTCGGCGGCAGAGGGCGCCGATGCGGTGGCAAAATCCGCCGAGGCGGCCATGGGGCAGATCGACATCCTGGTCAATAATGCCGGCATGACCCGCGACAATCTGGCGATGCGGATGAAGGATGAGGATTTCGCCGCTGTGCTGGAGGTCAATCTGGTGTCGGCATTCCGGCTGTCCCGGTCGGTGATGCGCGGCATGATGAAGCGCCGCTGGGGGCGAATCATCGGCATCACCTCCGTTGTCGGTTTCACCGGCAATCCCGGCCAGGCCAATTATGCAGCCAGCAAAGCGGGCATGGTCGGCATGAGCAAATCCCTGGCGGCGGAAGTTGCATCGCGCGGCATCACCGTCAATTGCGTTGCTCCTGGATTTATCGCCAGCGCCATGACTGACGCCCTGAACGAAGACCAGAAAGCGCGCATTCTGGCAACGATTCCGGCGGGGACCCTTGGGATGCCGGAGGATATCGCGGCCGGCGTTGCCTATTTGGCCAGCGAAGAGGCCCACTACCTCACCGGGCAGACACTGCACATCAATGGCGGGATGGCCATGTTTTAGCCTTCCTGGGGCCCAAATCCTCACTAGGGTGATGCTGGTATCGCCAAAAAAGGTGTGATATGTGACGCCAATCTTGTTCGGCCGCTGTCTAGGCACTACCTGTCGGGTGCCGGAGTCGGGCGGATATTCACCAATCAACTCCTCTGCAAGACATTGCTGTCGAAAGGCCCGAGAGAATGAGTGACATCGCAGATCGCGTTAAGAAGATTGTTGTTGAGCATCTTGGCGTAGAAGAAGCCAAGGTGTCGGATTCAGCCAGTTTCATTGACGATCTGGGGGCTGACAGTCTGGACACCGTCGAGCTCGTGATGGCGTTCGAGGAGGAATTCGGTTGTGAAATTCCCGACGATGCCGCCGAAAAGATCCTCACGGTGAAGGATGCCATTTCCTTCATCGAGCAGAATTCCGGCGGCTGACCGGATTGACGGGCGGAAAGTATACCGCCTGTAAAGCATCCGACTTCGTGCGGGGAAGCGTATGAGACGCGTTGTAGTAACCGGCCTTGGCATGGTTACGCCGCTCGGTCTCGGCGTGATGACCAACTGGCAACGACTGATCGCCGGTGAGAGCGGCATCACGGTCATCGACCGATTCGACGTGAGCGAAATGCCATCGAAGGTGGCCGGGTTGGTGCCGCGCGGCGACGCCTCCGAGGGCCGATTCAACCCCGATCAGGTCGTTGAGCCCAAAGAGCAGCGCAAGAACGACTCCTTTATCATCTATGCCATCGCGGCAGCGGAAGAGGCGGTTACCGATTCCGGTTGGGCGCCCCAGGACGATGAGTCCCGGGAGCGTACCGGCGTGATGATCGGGTCGGGTATCGGCGGCCTGAACTGGATTGCCGAAGGCGCGGTCACGCTGCACGAGCGCGGTCCTCGTCGGATCAGCCCGTTTTTTATCCCGGCAGCTTTGATCAATCTGGCTTCGGGGCAGGTTTCGATACGTCATGGGTTCAAGGGACCCAACCATTCGGCGGTCACAGCCTGTTCAACCGGTGCCCATGCGATCGGTGACGCGGCGCGTTTGATCATGTGGGATGACGCCGACGTCATGCTGGCCGGTGGCGCCGAAGCGGCGATCTGTCCGATCGGCATGGCCGGGTTTGCCGCCGCCCGCGCGTTGTCCACCAAGTACAATGACACGCCCGAGAAGGCCTCGCGCCCCTATGACGAAGGGCGCGACGGATTTGTCATGGGTGAGGGCGCCGGGGTGGTGGTGCTCGAGGAGCTTGAGCATGCCCGGCGGCGTGGCGCGAAGATCTATGCCGAGGTCACCGGCTATGGATTGTCCGGCGATGCCCATCACATCACGGCACCGGCGCCGGACGGCAATGGTGGTTTCCGATCGATGCGCGCCGCGTTGAAGCGGGCCGGGGTCGATCCGTCGGATATCGACTATGTGAATGCGCACGGCACGTCCACACCGCTTGGCGACGAGATTGAGCTGGGTGCGGTAAAGCGCCTGTTCGGCCCGGCCATCGAGACTGTCTCCATGTCGTCGACAAAGTCGGCGATCGGCCATTTGCTAGGCGCTGCCGGAGCAGTTGAATCGATCTATTCGATCCTCGCCATCGGCGAAGGCATCGTGCCCCCGACCCTCAATCTCGAGAACCCGTCCGAGGGCTGCAAAGGTGTCGATCTGGTGCCGCTGGAGGCCAAAGAGCGGCGGGTCAGGGCGGCATTGTCCAACAGCTTCGGGTTCGGCGGAACCAACGCCAGCCTGGTTTTCCGCGAGTATTCGTAAATCTCATGTTTCGCTGGCTCGGCCGGATCTTCGCCGGACTAACCGCGCTTTCCGTGGTCGCTGCCATTGCGTTGTACGGGTTCATACGCACCTTCGAGGCACCAGGCCCGCTGGCTGAGGATCTGGTGGTTGAAATACCACGCGGGGCCGCGCTGGGCGCCATCGCCGATCGGCTGGTCGCCCAGGGTGTCGTGGAAAACCGTTGGGTTTTCTATGGCGGCGTCATGATGAACGGTCAGGAACGCGGCCTGCGCGCCGGGGAATATCTATTCCCGGCCGGCATCAGCGGCGTCGGCGCGATGGACATCCTGCGCAGCGGCCGGGCCGTCGCCTATTCGATCACCATTCCCGAAGGCCTGACATCGCGCGAAGTGGTCGACCTGATGCTGGCCGATGACGACCTTGTTGGCGAAGTGGCGGAATTGCCGGCCCAGGGAAGCCTGCTTCCCGAAACCTATCAGTACACACGAGGAGACACCCGCACCCAAGTGATCGACCGCATGAAGCAGGCGATGACCGAGGCCCTTGAGGAACTCTGGGCGAACCGGCCTGAAGGGCTACCCCTGGACACGCCGGAAGAAGCGCTGGTTCTGGCTTCGATCATCGAGAAGGAAACCGGTGTCGGATCCGAGCGGGAGGTCGTGTCGAGCGTGTTCATCAACCGGTTGAACCGGGGCATGATGCTTCAGACCGACCCGACCGTGATCTACTCGCTGACCAATGGCGAGGCGCCGTTGGGACGTGAGTTGCGCCGCCGCGACCTGAATGTCGACTCGCCCTACAACACCTATCGCATCCGAGGTCTGCCGCCCGGTCCGATCGCCAATCCGGGGCGGTCCGCCCTGGAGGCGGCGTTAAATCCCGCCGAGACGGATTATCTTTATTTCGTCGCCGATGGCAGTGGCGGTCATGCCTTCGGGAAGACGCTGATCGAGCATAACCGCAACGTCGCGCAATGGCGCCGCATCCAACGGCAGGGCCGGGGCAACTAAAGCCCCTTTAGTCGGCGGCGGCGTCCATGGCCGGTTTTTTCGGCGTGCTTTTGAGCCAGGGATCGGTCAGTGACGGGGCCAGGGCGCCGACCAGCCAGGCTCCGAAATAGGTCGGGAACGGGAAGGCGATGCGCGCCCTGTTGCGGGCCAGGCCGCGCTTGATGATCCGCGCTGCCCGCGCCGCATCCATCAGGAAGGGCATCTTGAAAGGGTTCGCCGCGGTCATCCGCGAGCGGACGAAGCCTGGGCAGATGACCGAGACTTCTATGCCATCCGGCCCCAGCGCCCCGCGCAGGCTTTCGCCGTACGACCGCACGGCCGCTTTTGACGCGCAATACGCGGGCGCGCCCGGAAATCCCCGAAAGGCGGCCAACGAACTCATGATCGCGATCTGCCCACGCTGGCGCTGAGCCATGAGCGAGATCACCGGGTGCACCGTATTGAAGACGCCGTCCACATTGACCGCGAAGATCCGACGGACCTGCTCATCATTCTCGGCGCCGCCGGATGTCCCGCCAGAGATCCCCGCATTGGCGATCACCAGGTCGATCGGCGTCATCGAGTCGACGCCTACGAGCCATTGCGCGAAAAATTTTGCGTCGGTGACATCGATGGTGGCCAGCCTGACCTCGGCACCGCCGTCACGGCATTGCGCCGCCACCGAGTCGAGCCGCTCGAGATCGCGCCCGACCAGGATCAGGGTGATGCCGTCGGTGGCGTATTCAATGGCCAGGGCCTCACCGATGCCACTGGATGCACCGGTGATCAGGATCACCTTGGGGTCTTTCATGACGGGCGGGGTGCTTGTTGCTGTTGCGGATCAGGGGCTATAAGGGCGTCCGGCCATTATGCCACTCCCTGCCGAGAAAGCTTCCCTTGTCCGCATCAACACTCTCCGCCAAAACCGCGCCTCAGATTGCCAGCATGACCGGCTTTGCCCGCAGCGAAGGCGAATTCGGTCTTTATAGCTGGGCTTGGGAGGCCCGTAGCGTGAACTCCAAATCGCTGGATGTGCGGTCCCGGATCGCCAGCGGGTTCGATCGTTTGGAGCCCGCGGTTCGCGGCGCGGCCGCCGAACGCCTCAAGCGCGGCAATGTTTCGCTGACCCTGTCGCTAAAGACGGCTGAACGCCCGCAACGCATGCGCATCAACAGAGAGCTGCTCGACGATCTGATCAAGCTTGCCGGCGAGTTCGAGGATGCCGGCGCGGCGCGGCCGCGGCTGGATGCCTTGTTGGCGGTCCGTGGCGTGATCGAGATGGTCGAAGAGGAGGACGAGGCCGAACGGGCCGGCGCGGAAGCCGGGATGCTGGAATCCATGACCGCGGTGCTTGACCAGTTGGCGGATGCCAGGCTTGAAGAGGGCGCGCGGCTGGAGCCCGTCCTGGTTGGCCATATCGACCGGATCGAAACGCTGGTGGCGGCAGCCAAGGGGTGCGCGGCGACCCAGCCGGCGGCCCTGACCGCGCGCTTGCGCAGCCAGGTGGCCGAGTTGCTGCAGGCATCGCCGGCACTGCCGGAAGAACGCCTGGCGCAGGAAGCGGCCCTGCTGGTTGCGAAGGCGGATATCCGTGAGGAGATTGACCGGCTTGCGGCCCATATCGAACAGGCGCGGGAACTGATCTCGGAGGGCGTTGCCGTCGGGCGGCGGCTCGACTTTCTATGCCAGGAATTCAACCGCGAGGCCAACACCGTGTGTTCCAAGGCCGCCGATGTGGAGCTGACCCGGATCGGCCTTGACCTCAAGGCGGTGATCGAGCAACTCCGCGAGCAGATCCAGAACATTGAGTAGATATCGGCGTATGAACATCGGACGCGGGCGATAGCGATGGACATCCAACGGCGCGGATTGATGCTTGTGCTGTCGTCGCCTTCCGGCGCCGGCAAGACCACGATCACGCGGAAACTGCTTGAGCGGGACAGCAACATCAGTATTTCGGTGTCGGTCACGACCCGGCCCAGGCGGCCGGGCGAGGTAGACGGGCGGGACTATAATTTCATCGATGCCGCACGGTATGTCGAAATGGTCGACAGCAGCGAACTCCTGGAGCACGCCCAGGTCTTCGGCCACCATTACGGCACGCCTCGGGCGGCGGTGGAGCGGGATCTTGCCGATGGGCGCGATGTCCTGTTCGACATCGACTGGCAGGGCACCCAGCAACTCGCCAATTCAGCGCGCCAGGATCTGGTCAGCGTATTCATCCTGCCGCCATCGCCAAAGGAGCTGGAACGCCGCCTGCGCGCGCGGGCCCAGGACAGCGACGAGGTGATCGCCGGGCGCATGGCGAAGGCGTCCGACGAGATGAGTCACTGGGCGGAATACGACTATGTCATCGTCAATACCGATCTGGATGCCAGCGTCGCCAGGGCGCAATCGATCCTCGGCGCCGAGCGCCTGAAACGGGAACGACAGGTCGGCCTGTTCGATTTCGTGGATCAGTTGCGCGGCGGCCTCTGAGCAGATCAGCAATCCGCCGTGCAGCGCTACTGTTGTTCGCGCGCCACCAGTGCCCGGGCCAGCGCGGCGAATCCGGCGACGTCGATCTCCTCGGCTCTCGCCGTCGGTGGAAGGCCGGTGGCAGCCAGCAGTCCTTCAGCATCTCCCAATGATTTGAGGCTGGCCCTGAGCATCTTTCGGCGCTGGCCGAACGCGGCGGCGGTGACCCGCTCCACCGCCTGCCATTCCGCCGGTTCCGGCGCCTCACGGGCGGTCAGCGTGACCACGGCGGAATCGACTTTCGGCGGCGGCGTGAAGGCGCGCGCCGGTAGCGTCAGGTCGCGTTGGATATCCGCCCGCCACTGGCAGATCACCGATAACCGGCCATAGATCTTGCCGCCGGGCGTGGCGCACATGCGGTCGGCCACTTCCTTCTGGAACATCAGGGTCAGGCTGCGAAACTCCGAGATATCCTTCAACCAGCCGATCAGCAGCGGCGTCGCTATGTTGTAGGGCAGATTGGCGATGACGACCCGCGGCGGCGGTGCCAGCGCCTTGAAGTCGACCGCCAGCGCATCGTCCTCGATGACGGTCAGCCGCCCGCCCGCCACGGCTTGCAATTCGTGCAGGGCCGGAATGCAGCGGGCGTCGCGTTCCACCGCCACCACCGCCGCCGCCTCGCTCTCCAGCAGGGCCCGTGTCAGCCCGCCCGGGCCGGGACCCACCTCGATCACCGTAACCCCTTCCAGCGAGCCTGCCGCGCGCGCTATGCGCCGGGTCAGGTTAAGGTCGAGCAGGAAGTGCTGGCCCAGGGATTTGCGGGTCGCAAGACCGTGCCGGGCGATGACATCGCGCAACGGTGGGAGGTCGTTCACGCCAAGGGAGGGATCACCCAAGGGCGGCCTTGCCAAGGCGTTTGGACCGTCCGGCCCGGCGGACCGACATTCTATCGGCCGCGCATAGCGCCTCGATCATGCTGGCCGCGTTGGCGACACCCTTGCCGGCGATGGCGAGCGCTGTGCCGTGATCCGGCGAAGTGCGCACGAAGGGCAGGCCGAGGGTGATGTTGACGCCACGGTCGAAATCGATGGTCTTCAGCGGGATCAGGGCCTGATCGTGATACATGCAGATCGCCGCATCGAAGCCGGCGCGGGCGCGGGGATGGAACATGGTGTCGGCCGGATGCGGGCCATCGATGGCGAAGCCCCGCGATTTCAGCGTCTCGACGGCCGGCGCGATGATCTGCTGTTCCTCGTGGCCCAGGGAACCCTCTTCGCCAGCATGGGGGTTGAGCCCCGCTACGGAGAGCCGCGGGGGCGAGATGCCGAAATCCTGGCGCAACGCGTCGGCGGTGACTGTCGCGCAATGCACGATATCTTCGGTCCGCAGGGCTGCCACCGCATCGCGCAGCGGCAGATGGACGGTCACCGGCACGACCCTCAACTCGCGGCAGGCGAGCATCATGACTGGCGCTGTCCTGCTACCGGCCAGGGTCGCCAGGAATTCGGTGTGGCCGGGATGGCTGAATCCCGCCTTATAGAGGGTGCTCTTCTTGATCGGGTTGGTCACCAGCGCCCGGGCTTCGCCGGACTGGACGATGGCCACGGCCTCGCGGATCGAGTCGACTACCTTGGCGCTGTTACTGGCGTCGACCTGCCCGGGTGTCACCGGCCCCGGCAGCCGGATCGGCAGGACCGGAATAGCGTTTGGAAAGACGTCGTTTGCCTGATCGGGGCCGTCTATTGGTTGGATCCGCACATCCCATTCGAGATGCCGGGCCAAAGCCTCCAGCCGTGGAGGGTCGTCGAACAGAAAGAAGGTCGGGACCGCCTGGGCATTGCGGGCCAACCATGCCGCCAAGGCGATTTCGCCGCCGATTCCAGCGGGCTCGCCCATGGTGACGGCCAGTGGCGGCCTCGCCCCGGGTCTGCCCATCACACGCGCAATTCGATATAGGCGGCATTCCGCAGGTCTCGAAGATACCGCCGGCGCATCAAGGTCAGCTTTTCCAGAGAGAGGGCTTCGACAATGGATTCTCGGCTGGGCAGACCCGTGTTCGATTGTTCGCGGTCGCACAGCATGAACATAACGACGCCATCCGGCAGGCGGATGGCCCTGGTCGGCACACCGTCCGGCAACCCGGCAACCTCCGCCCGGATCGCCGGAGGTAGCTGGCCGACCGGTCCCCGGCCAGCGTCGACGATGTTCCCGGCACCCAGTTCCTCCGCCCGGGCCGCCAGCGCATCGCAGCCGCGAATGGACCGGCTTGCCTCTTCGACGGTGTCAATCGCCGGCTGGGCTTGGCTGAGGGTCGAGCCGGCTGGAATTCCGATGGCTAGCCGATATAGTGTCGCAACCACATCGTCCGGAGATGCCTCCGCCACGCGCCGACGATCGCGGACATACAAGATGTGATATCCGGTAGGCGAGCGGACAGGCGGCGAAATCTGGCCGGGCGGAATTTGCGTCAGCACCGCATCCAGCGAGGGGTCGAGTTGGCCTTGGATGACCCAGCCGACATCGCCGCCATTCGCCGCCCCGCCCGATTGGCTGAATTGCCGCGCGACGCTGGGGAATGCGGCGCCCTGGCGAATCTGATCAGCCAGTTGCTCGGCCAGTTGCCGGACGGACTGTTCATCCTGAGGGGCGTCGACCGCGAGGAATATCTCGGCGAGCAAATACTCCGGAAGGCCCTGATTGGACCGGTATTGCTCGATGACTTCCTCGACATCTTCGTTGCCGATATCGATGCTTGTCGCAAATCGGCGCTGGGTAAGACGTGTCCAGGCGATATTGCTGCGCAGCCGATCCTCAAGGGTGGAAATCGGAATGCCGTTACTGGCCAGCATGTCACGCATACCGGCCGCACTCAGGCCGTTCTGTCCGGCAATGTTGCCGATCGCCTGCGCCAGGTCGTTGTCGGCGACTTCGATGTTGAACCGGCCGGCCTCCTGAAGCTGGATCCGTTCGTTAATCAAGGTCCGCAATACGCCCGGCATCAGACGCTGTTGGTTCTGAGGCGACGGCTGTAGACCGGACGCCAGCATATCCAGCCTCAGCCGGGCTTCGATATCCGAGGTCGAAATCACCTCGTCATTCACCACCGCGGCGATACGCTCGACAAGTTGTTGGGTCGCTGCCGGCTGAGCCGACGTCAATACCGCCGCCAGTGTCGCGGCGATCAATGGAATGCAATAGCGGCGTTTCATGACGGTCTCAAAATACCTTCCGGCCATTTCGGCTCGTTGACGCTGGACGACATACCATTCCGGCCCGCCCTTTCCAACCGGCGCGGTGCCAGAGACCGGACAGTCGCGGCCGATGTCGCCCGCCTGCGCAGCCGGGTCCGGCGGGTCGTCAGCCATCCTCCAGGTGCAGCAGGGTGCCGGTCCCGATCATCAGTGCAACGCAAGCCGGGGACCAAGCCGCCATGGTGGCCGGCAGCGCCTCGGTGAGGCCAAGTGCGATGACAATGTCGTTCAGGATAAACAACAGAAAACCGGTCAGAATGCCCGCCAGCACCATCATCGCGGTTCCACCGCGTCGCGTCTGGCGTAAGGAAAAGGCGGCCGCAAACAGCACCATCGATGCCAGCAGGAGTGGCTGCGCCAGTAAGGTCAAATAGTAGATCCGGTGACTGAGCGAAGAGAACCCGGTCGATTCCATAGTGCGGATGAAGTCCGGCAGATCCCAGAAAGACAGGGTTTCCGGCGAGGCAAAACTCTCCTGGATCTTCTCGGGCGTCAGATCAGTGGCCAGGCGATAGCGGCTGATCGGCTCACCGACGGTGTCTCCGAGCGTAATGCGCGCGTCGCGGACATTCCAGGAGCCCGGTTCCAGTGTTGCCGACGCGGCGTCTATGCGGCCACGATAGGCATCGGTCTCATCGTAGAGAAAGATGATCACGTCATTCAGTGAAATGTCAGCCGGGTTCGTGCTGTTGGCGAAGATGACGGAGAACCCGATTTCATCCTTCTGGCGCAGCCAAATGCCGCCGCTCGACACCTTCAACGAGCTGGTGCGGCCACGCAGGAAGCGGTTCTCCAGCTCCTCGAATTTGGAGAACATTGCGGCGCCGATGGGATTCAATAGTCCCACATTGCCCACGCCGATCAGCGCCGCGGCCGCAAGCACCGGAAACATGAACTGCCATGCCGATACGCCCGCGGCCCGGGCGATCACGAGTTCCTGGTTTCGGGTCAGCCGCCAGAAGGTGAACATGGCGCTGAACAGCACGATGAAGTGAAACAGATCCTGCAGCACCTCCGGCACCTTGAATACCGTCATGCGCAGGATCAGCAACGTGGTCACGTCCGGCCTCGTCGCCCCCCGCCGCAGCAATTCTATGAAATCGAAAAGCATGATGATGGTCATGATGACCAACAGGAAGCTGAAGAACCACAGCAGGAACTGCCGGGCGATGTAGAGGGAAAGGGTGGTCGATAGCCGCATCGGGTTCAGACTGCCGCCGGCAGCCCGCGCGCCGGTCGCGGCCGCCGGACATACATTGTGGCCATGCCGACTGCGAAGGTCAGGATCGGCGTGAGATAGAGCATTGGCACGAACGCCTGCGACTGTCGTGTCAAAGTGGTGCCGCCGAAGTCCAGCGCCTGGATCAGTATGACGGCGATCAGGGCGAGCACAATGCGCAAGCCTTGGCCCCTTCGATTGAAATCGCCGGATAGCAACGCGCCCAATGCGATCGCCGTGAAGGCAAATGCCAGCAGCGGCGACGACAACCGCTGGTGGCCGATGCCGATCAGCCGCGTTTCATACAGCCGGTCCTGCGGGTCCTCAAGATTTGGCCACAGCAAATCAGGCAGGAACCGCTCCTTTGGCCGCTGCCAGGGCTTTTCCCGGTTTTCCCGCAGGATTTCCAGGCTCAGCGCGTATTGTTCGAAATAGAGCACCGTCATCGTTCCGGGTTCTCGACTGAATTCCTGTCGGCTGCCGTCGAACATCAGAACCCGCGGACCGCTCTCGGTCTGCGCGATCACTCCTCTGGCGGCAATCATGGTCACCGGCTGACCGCTGTCTCGGTTGTCGTGAACCAGAATGCCGGTGAGTTCGCCATTGTCGAGTCGCTCGCGGAAATAGACCGTGATGTCGTCCGACACTTCGTTGAACTGCCCTTCGCGCAGAAACACCGCGGAGTATTCCGCCTTCACCAATTCTTGGAGCCGCTGATAATCCTGGTTGGCAAGCGGCAGGAAATAGAGGTTCAGGACATAGGCAAGAAAAGCGGTGATCGCCGCCAGCATCAACGCCGGGCGCGCCAGACCGAGAGGGCTGATGCCCACGGCGCGCATCACCACCATTTCTGTGTCCGACAGCATCCTGTTGTAGGTAAACAAGACGGCGCAGACTAATCCGATCGGCATCACCACGATGAGAAAGTTGGGCACGGTCACCAGGACCATGCGCAGGAAAACGTGAAACGGCGCCGAGCCGTCGACGATGACCTCGATCAGACGCAACGACTGCGTCAGCCAGATCGCAAAGACCAGGATGGCCACCGAGACGATGGCCGCGACGACCAGATGACGGAAGATATAAAGGCTGATACGGTCCATAATCAGGTGTCCTAGCATCCACCATCACAGAAGGACGATAGCCGGTTGCCGGTTGGCGTTAAGCGGTTTCGGCGGCATTGATTGCCGCATTCGCTTGCGAACCGGGCTCCGTATTGCCGCCTTGTCGAGCCTGTCTGAATACAGCAACGAGGAATGTCCATGAAGATCAGCTTTGCCGCGCCGTCGGTGCCCGAAACTGGAACGCTTGTCGTCGGTGTCGGTGGTGACCGCAAGTTAACGCGGGCCGCCGCGGAGGTCGACAAGGCTTCTGCCGGTATGATCAAACGGGCATTGGCCGCCAGCGCCAAGTTTACCGGCCAGTTGGCGGAAGTGCTGTCGGTGATGGCGCCGCCGAACCTGTCCGTGGGCCGTATCGTCCTGGTTGGATTGGGCGATCTTAAGGCACTGGATTCCCTTGGCCTGCAGCGCGTCGGCGGCACCCTTGTCGGGCAACTCAACGCGCTTGGCGAAAAGGCTGCGGCGATTCGGCTGGACGGCGTCGCGGCGGGTAAACTGTCGGTGGCGGAAGTGGCTTCTGCGGTAGCCGACGGTGCCAATCTGCGATCCTACCGCTTCGACCGCTACCGCACGACGGAGAAGGCCGAGGCCAAGCCGTCCTTGGCCAAGCTGACAGTCATGACCGAGGAGCAGGCCGCGGCGAAGAAGCTGTTCAGCGCGCGGCAGAAGGTGGCCGATGGCGTCTTCCTGACCCGCGATCTGGTCACCGAACCGCCGAACATCCTCTACCCCGAAAGCTTCGCCGATCGTTGCGTTGCGTTGACCAAGCTTGGTGTCGACGTCGAGGTGCTCGATGAGAAGCAGATGAAGAAGCTCGGCATGGACGCCCTTCTGGCTGTGGGCATGGGTTCGGCCCGGGACAGCCGGCTGGTGGTCATGCAGTGGAACGGTGCGCCGAAATCTAAGAAGCAGGCGCCCATCGCCTTCGTGGGCAAGGGCGTCACCTTCGACACGGGCGGTATTTCCCTGAAGCCCGCGGCCGGCATGGGCGATATGAAATGGGACATGGGCGGCGCCGGTGCGGTGACCGGGCTGATGGCTGCCGTGGCAGGGCGCAAGGCGAAGGCCAATGTAGTCGGCGTCCTGGCGCTCGCCGAGAACATGCCGTCGGGCAACGCTCAGCGCCCAGGCGATGTGGTCAACTCCATGTCCGGCCAGACCATCGAGGTGCTGAACACCGATGCGGAAGGCCGGCTCGTGCTGGCGGACGCGCTCTGGTACACGCAGGACCGTTTCAAGCCTGTGGCGATGATCAATCTGGCGACCCTGACCGGTGCCATTCTGGTGGCGCTGGGCCAGCATCAGGCCGGGCTGTTCTCCAATGATGAGAAGCTCTCCGCTTCGCTGGTCGCCGCCGGGGCGGCGGTTGGCGAGCGGTTGTGGCCGATGCCGCTGGGCGATGAGTACGACAAGGAGATCGAAAGCGACATCGCCGATGTGAAGAACATCGCCGGTAGCCGGTGGGGTGGCTCGATCGTCGCCGCACAATTCCTCCAGCGCTTCGTGAACAAGGTGCCGTGGGCCCATCTCGACATCGCCGGCGTTGCCTGGTCCGACAAGGTCAAGCCGACGGTTCCCAAGGGCGGGACCGGCTTCGGTGTCCGCTTGCTCGACCGGCTGGTCGCCGACAATTACGAGAGCTGAGGCGGGCGCAAAAGACGGATCCAATGAGTGAAATCCGCTTCTATCATCTGCAGCGCAAATCGCTGGAGCAGGCGCTGCCGGAGCTGCTGGAGAAATGCCACGGGCGGGGCTGGCGCGCCGTCGTGATGGCCAGCTCGGAGGAGCGCGTTGAAGCCCTGACCCAGCATCTGTGGACCTATGACGACCGCAACTTCCTGCCCCATGGCAACGCCCGCGACGGCTCGCCCGAACATCAGCCGATCTGGCTGACGGCGATGGACGAGAACCCGAACGGCGCCACGGTGCTGTTCCTGGTCGACGGCGCGCGCTCATACGACGTTGCCGGGTACGAATTGGTCTGCGAGGTCTTCGACGGCAACGATGACGAGGCCGTCGCCTCGGCCCGGCAACGCTGGACCGAATACCGGGGCGCTGGCCATGCGCTCGCCTTTTGGCAACAGGGCGAACGCGGCTGGGAGCAGAAGCAGACGGTGGCGGCGAAGTCCTCGGAGGGATAGCGGGGAGAGCGCCGTCAATCCGCCAGACCGCCCATGGCCTCGCTCAAATGCTCGATCATCAGCGCGGCTGCTGCTGCCGGCTGCCGATGCTTTGGAACCACCAGCCGCAGCTTGAGATTGGCCAGACTGCGGTCGGATAGGGGCACGTGGACCAACTCGCCATGGGCCACCTCGTCCATGAAAGCCAAAGTCGTATAGAACGCGATCCCCAGCCCGGCACGCACCATGCGCTTGATTATGGTCTGGGTGTTGGACGTCAGGATCGGCGTGGCGGCCGCCTTAGCGGCGGCGAGTTCGGCGTCCAGCAGCGACTGGATCGGCCTTGTGTCCTCCTGGAAGATCAGCGGATAACCGGTGCAGTCGGCCAGGGTCAGGACCGGGCGTCCGGCCAGCGGATGCGTCGGCGACATGAGCACGCCCAGCGGCGTCGACACCTCCTGGGCGAAGGTCACGTCGGCATGGCCGTCCAGACTGAAGGACAGGCCTAGATCGGCGTGGCCGCCGGCCACCAGCTCCGCCACTTCGCCTGGCCCCTTTGCATCGATCCGGTAGGTCACCGCCGGGTGGGCCCGATGGAAGGCCTCGACCGCGCGCGGCAGGAAATCCACCAGCAGGCTGTCCAGCGAGGCGATGGTGACGAGACCGGCGGTCACCCCCTGCAGCGCCGCGATCTCCGAACGCAGATGGCCGAAATCGTGCAGCGTGGTGCGGACATGGCGCAGCACCAACTCGCCGGCCGGTGTCAGGCGCATGCCCGAGGGCAAGCGCTGGAACAGGGGCGTGCCGACTTCCTGCTCGAGCTTGAGGATCTGCCGGTTGATCGCCGACGACGCCACGTTCAGCGACCGGGACGCCTTACGGATCGACCCGCGCCGGGCGACCTCCTCGAGATATTTTAGGACGACTGCGTGCATCGCTGCCATCCTTCAATGAGGCGGGGCGTCAGCGCAATGGTGTATCGGCCCGGCGCTCACCCGCCCTGCCGCGGCCATTCTGCAACCAGAGTCGCGTCGAGCGGGGTCGATGTGCCCGGCTCGTAGCCGCCGGGGGCGCCCCATCCGGTCGCGCCCGGGCCGAAGAAGTCGCGGTTCGCGGCCATGAACTCTTGGTCGCCCGAAGCCAGGTCATGCTCGTCGAAAATCGCTTCCACTGGACAGACCGAGACGCAGAGCGCGCAGTTGATGCATTCGTCGGGCTGGATGTAGTACATCCGCCCGCCTTGATAGATGCAGTCCACCGGGCAGACGGCGATGCACTCGCCATCCTTGACGTCGATGCAGGGTGCAGTGATTACGAAGGCCATGGCGGTCGTGCGGCGCTCAGCGCCCTTTCCACTCCGGCCGGCGCTTCTCCTGAAAGGCGCGGACCCCTTCCAGCCCGTCCTCCGAGTTCAGCACCTCGACCAGGGCCGGCAGCTTCTGCGCCCGAGCCTCCTGCGGCGTCAGTTGCCCGGTGCGCTGGACGATCTGTTTGATCGCGCGCAGGGACAGCGGGGCGCAGGCCAGGATAGCGGAAACCCATCGGTCGACCGCTTCGTCCAGGCCGGCCCGCGGCACCACCTCATTGACCAGATGAAATTCCGCCGCCTCCGTCGCGGTGATGCGCTTGGCCGTCAGCAGCATGGCCATGGCCAGTTTCTTGGGGATCAGCCGGGGCAACAGGACAATGCCGCCATCCAGCGGCAACCGGCCGACCGTGGGCTCGGGCAGGCCCATGCTCGCCTCCTCGGCGGCGATGACGATGTCGCAGCCGAGCACCATCTCGAAACCGCCGCCCAGCGCATGGCCATTGACCCGGGCGATCACCGGCACGTCCAATGTGGTGCGCAGCGAGATGCCGCCGAAGCCGTTCGGATTTCCGTCGAGCCAATAATCGACGCCGCTCTTGTCGACGGATTTCATGTCGGCGCCGGCGCAGAAGGCGCGATCACCGGCGCCGGTCAGCACCACCACGCGGATATCGCGGTCGGCCTCGATCTGCTCCCAGATCTCGTTCAGACGGCGTTCGGTCGCTTCGTCGATCGCGTTCAGCACCTCCGGCCGGTCGATGGTGACGCGGGCGACATGATCGGCGATCGCCAGCGTCACACTCATCCGACGACCCCTTCGGCGCGCAGCTCGGCGACGTCGCCATCATCCAGGCCGAGCTCCGAGAGCACCTCGTCATTATGTTCGCCCAGCTCCGGCGGCGCATGGCGGATCGTCAGCGGCGCGTCGGACATAGCGATCGGCGTGCCGACAAGCCTGACCGGTCCGGACGGCCGGTCGGCCAGTTCGACGACCATCTGGTTGACGGCGGTCTGCGGGTCCTCCAGCGCCTCGGCCAGGGATTTGACCGGCGCGCAGAGCAGATCCTGCTCCTCCAACCGGCTGATCCAATGAGCCGTGGTGTTCTCGGCGAAGCGGCGGGCGAAACGGTCCTGAAGTTCGGGCCGGTGCTCGCGCTGCCGGTCCAGGGTGGACAGCCGTTCCTCCAGGGACAGATCCGCGAAACCGAGCGCGGCGCAGATGTCGCGCAACGGGTTGGGCTTGAAGGCGCCGACCAGCACCAGCGCGCCGTCGGTGGTCTCGAACACGCCGGTGAGCGGCATCGCCGCCCAGTTCAGCTCCTTGCCGCGCATCATCCGCACCGCCGCCTCCTGCATCTGCATGTCGAGCATGGAGTTGTACAGGGAGACATGGACGATCTGACCCTCGCCGGTCTTCTCGCGCTGCAGCAGCGCCAGCAGGATGCCCTGCACCAGATGCATGCCGGCGGAATAGTCGGCAAGGGCGGTCGGGTAGATCGAGGTCGGGTGGCGCTCATCGGCCTTGCGCCGCATGACCCCGGTCATCGCCTGGGCCAGGATGTCCTGGCCGCCCTTGTGGCTGTACGGCCCCGTTGGCCCGAAGCCGGTTCCGTAGGCGAAGATGATGCGCGGGTTGATGGCGCGCAGGGCCTCATAGCCGAGACCCAGCCGGTCAAGCACGCCGGGGCGGAAATTGTTGACCACCACGTCGGATTTCGCGACCAGCCGGCGCACCACCTCTTTGCCGCGCTCGCTGCGCAGATCCAGGGTCACGCTGCGCTTGTTGCGGTTCAGGCTGCTGAACACCGGATTGTTGAGGCCGTCCGGGTCGTCGCCGAGGCTCCAGCGCGACAGGTCGCCGCCCTTCGCCTTCTCGATCTTGATCACATCGGCCCCGTAATCGCCCAGCACTTGCGTGCAGCAGGGGCCCAGCATGACCTGGGTGAAGTCGACCACCCGGATGCCCGACAGGGGCAGGGGATGGGCGGCACCGTTGCCGGCACTCCCATTGCCGGCACTCATTGGGCGGCCTCCAGGACAGATGCGTTGTAGGCCGGCACGTCGCCGGGATCGCCGCCCCGGGCGCGGACAGTCTGCTGCACTTTCGCCACATCCACTTCGCGGACGGTGACGCCGGCGTCGAGCGCCAGGGCGGCGGCGATGCCGGCGGCCTCGCCCATGGCCATGCAGGGCGGGATCTCGCGGCTGATCTTCTGGGCGGTCGGGGTCGCCGAATAATGCCGGCCGGCGACCAGCATCTGGTCGATATCGCGCGGTACGAGCGCACGATATGGGGTGTAGTAGTCGCGGCCGCGGGCGACGCTGTCGGCGAAATGCAGCCGGTTCATCACGTCCTCCTTGGTCACAATGTATTCGCCGTCGAGCATGCGGGTCTGGCGCACGCCGGTCTGCGGCGCGATATCGACGATGTAGGCGCCCTCGAAGCCCGGCAGGTTTTCGCGGACATGGTCGAGCAGGCCATCGATCCGTCGCCGCCCCTCGAACTCGGCGCGGGTCAGATCGTCCACCTTCAGCCCGTCGAACCCGGTCATGTGCGGGCAGTTGCACCACACCACACCCGGCAGCGGCGTCTTCAGCCACCAATAATCCCAGGAGCCGCCGATCAGGCGCTTGGCCTGCCGGTCGATCGGCGCGAAAGCCTCCGGTTCCTCGAATTGAAACCGCTCCGCCTCGTCGGTATCGACGCCGCCGAGCCGGAAGACCGTGGAGACGATGTAGGAGCCGCCGACGAAACGGGCGCCGGCCGCCACCGCCACGTCCAGATCGCCGGTGGTGTCGATGACCACGTCGCCCAGCACCGCCTGCCGGCCCTCCTTGGTCTCGCAGATCACGCCGCGGATGCGCCCATCCTCGACGATGGCGCCGGCGAACCAGCTATGGAGCCTCAGGTTGATCCCGGACTCCGTCACCATCTCGTCAGCGGCCCGCTTCCAGCCATCCGGGTCGAAGGCGGCGGCGAAGATCACCGGGTGCGGCTTGCTGTGGGTGTGGAAGTCGAACACGCCCCAGCGCGACCATTTGCGCCACATCTCCGGCGTCGCGCGAACCTCCTCGCGGCGATCCTCGTCCGGCGGGAAGACCGCCAGGCCGCGCCGGGCCATGCGCTCGATGATTTCCATGCCGATGCCGCGCACGGAAATCTCCAACCCGTTATGCATGTCGTCCAGCACCAGCACCATGCCGCCGGCGGCGAGGCCGCCGAGATAGGGATAGCGCTCAAGCAACGTCACCTTGGCGCCGCTGCGCGCGGCAGCTACAGCCGCCGACAGCCCGGCCGGCCCACCGCCGACCACGACGACGTCTGATTTGTCGACCACCGGAACCTCGCGGGCGGCTTCCTTGATGGATGCGTAGTCGGTCATGGAATCCTCATCGTGAGAGTGTGCCGGTGATATGGCGCTAGCGGGCTTTTCGGTCGGGTAGGTGCAAGCCCCCTCACCCAACTTCGGCTAAGGCTCGGCCTGCGGCCTCGCCAAGCTTCCGCACCCTCTCCCCAAGGAGAGGGATATTCGGGGCCGTGCTTTGTTTCCCTCTCCTCCGGGAGAGAGTTGTGCAGGCTTGGCGAGGCCGCAGGCCGAGCCTTAGCCGAAGCTGGGTGAGGGGGGAATGCTTCAGCCATATCGGAACTCGCGCTAGTGGACATCCGCCGGCTTCCAGGCGATCAGCCGGCGCTCGATCAGGGATGTGATGGTGAACAGGGTCACCGCCAGCGCGGCGGCCAGCAGGACGGTGGCGTAGAGCAAGGGCGAGCGGAAATTGTAGGTCGCCTCGATGATCAGCGCGCCGAGCCCGGTATTGGAGCCGATCCATTCGCCGACGATGGCGCCGATGACGCAGGTCGTCGACGCGATCTTCAGTGCTGCGAACAGGAAGGGCAGGGAACTCTGGAGGCGTATCTTGAACAGGATCTCCGGCTTGCTGGCCGACAGCACCCGCATCAGGTCCAGGGTCTGCGGGCTGACCGCCCGCAGGCCCCGCACCATGTTGACCAGGGTCGGGAAAAAGCAGATCAGCGCGGCGATCACGATCTTCGGGGTGAAGCCATTGCCGAAGATCAGCACCAGGATCGGCGCGATGGCGATGATCGGGATGGTATTGACGAACACAGCCAGGGGATAGAACGCCTTCTCGGCGCCGCGGCTGTGCACGAACCCGACCGCGATCAGGATGGCGATGGAATTGCCCAGCATGAAGCCGGCCACGGCCTCCGCCACCGTCGGCGCGAAGTTGCGCGCCAGGAGCGGCCCTTGCTCGACGAACACATTCAGGACCTTGGCCGGGCTCGGCGCGATGTAGGTTGGAACCTCGAAGATCGAGACGATCGCCTGCCACAGGGCGATCAGTCCGACCACCGCAAGCAGCGCCGGTATCCGGTCGGGCCATTTCGATGGCGGCCCTCTCCGGGTCGACAATTCCGTCGGGTCTGTCGGGGTGACGGCAATCATCAGCACGACGCCAGCAAGGACCGCAGATGCGCGGTGATCTGCACGAATTTCAATGAATCCCGGTCGGCCAGCTGACGCGGATACTCCAGATCCACATCGACCAGTTCGCGCACGCGGCCCGGATGGCTGGCCAGCACCAGCACCTGCTGGCCCAGAAAGGCGGCCTCCGGGATGCTGTGGGTGACGAACAGGATGGTGGTGCCGGTCTCGGTCCAGATCCGCAGCAGCTCCTCGTTCAGCTTGTCGCGGGTGATCTCGTCCAGCGCCCCGAAAGGCTCGTCCATGAGTAGGATGCGGGGCCGGCAGACCAGCGCCCGGGCGATGGCGACGCGCTGGCGCATGCCGCCGGAAAGTTCGTGGGGCAGGGCGTCCTCGCGGCCCTGCAAGCCGACCATCGCCAGCAATTCCTCCGGGGCGGCATGCATCGCCGCATCGCCGCCTCCGACCTCCAGCGGCAGCCGCACATTGTCGATCGCCGATCGCCAGGGCAGCAGGGTCGCGTCCTGGAAGACGAAGGAAAAATCGCGGGCGATGCGGGCCTCTTCAGGTGTCTTGCCGAGCACCGAGATGCCCCCCTCGCTGACCGGCACCAGATCGGCGATGGCCCGCAGCAGCGTGGATTTGCCGCAGCCCGAGGGACCCAGCATGGTAGTCAGCCCGCCTTCGGGGATCGAGACAGTGACGTCCTGCAGGGCGGTCACCGTGCCCGCATCGGACTCGAACCGTACGGTCACATCGCGGGCCGACACCGCCGCCTGAGCGGCTGTGTCGGGGCTCGGCGTCGCCTTGCGTTCCGCCACCGCAGCCGGGGCCGCCGCCATCATCCCACTTCGCGCCTGATATCCGCGGTGGCATCCAGGATCGCCGGCGTCATCACGTCGCCCAGCTCGGGCACGTCGCCCTGGAACTGGCCGAGCTCGGCGTAGATCTCGATTTGCTTTTGCCAGTTCTCGTTGTTCATGGCGCCCCAGCCATCGGAGGCCGTGGTGTCGTTGAAGCTGAACCCCAGCACCGGGCCGACCGCCTGCAATTCGCTGGCACGGTCCAGATTGGGATAGGCCGCCACCAGCATGTCGACCGCTTCCTCCGGATTCTCCTTGGCATAGCCCCAGCCGCGCGCCGAGGCGCCGAGATAGCCGGCCAGCACGTCGCTGTGGTCGGCCAGCATCTCGTCGGTGGTGTAGTAGACATTGGCGTAGAGCTGGATGCCGGTGTCCCAGAGCATCAGATCGACCCGGTCGGGGCCGAGGATCGATAGGGCGTTTGTGTTGGTCAGCCAGCCGGTGACCGCCTGCGCCTGCCCGGACATCAATTGGTTCATGTCGCTGCCCATATTGACGACTTCGACCTCGTCCTCGCCGATGCCGTTCTGGGCCAGCAGGGCGCGCAGCAGAATCTGCGCCGTCGGCTGGGTGGCGATGGTGCGGCCGATCATGTCGCGCGGCGTGCGGATCGGATCGCCGGCCAGCGAGAAATAGGTGAACGGGTGCTTCTGATAGCCGGCGGCAAACGCCTTGACCGGAATGCCGGCGGAGCGCGCCAGCATCAGCGACGGGCTGGACGAAAGCTGCCCGGCCCCGGCGCGGCCGGCGGCGACCGAGGCGACGCCATCGACGCCGGGCCCGCCCGGGGTGATCTCCAGATCGATGCCGGCCTCCGCATAGTAGCCTTTGGCGATGCCGACGACCTCGCCGAGGATGCCGTTGCTGGCCAGCCAGCCAAGCTGCATGCTGACCTTGGCTTCGTGGTGGGCTGCCCGCGCGGCCACTGAAATCAGACTTGGTGCCACGGCCGCCGCGCCGGTGAAAGCGGCGGTGGCCGTCATCATCTGCCGCCGGCCCAAGGGCGTTATCGGGTTCTTGCGCTCATTCATGGTATTGCCTCCCCGCAATGGATTGATGGCTTTCGCCGCTCCGCCCATCTGTCCGGCAGCCTCTCTTGGTCGCCGTCCGCCAGGGACTTGGCAGCGTGCTCGCCTGCCCGATGACGGAAATTCCCCGCATACGCCACCGCACCAGTACCCTGACACGGCGCGGCCGATCGCAATAAGAACAGAAATTCGCTTAACCTGTTGCCGAAAAGGCAACGGTGCGGTAGCGCGACGATGCCGAAGAATGGGCACTATCTCGTTCGAAAGGCGGTTCCGAACTGAGCAAATTAGCGAATGCTATTGGTTTGAAACAAGAATCCGCGCGGGCGTTGCTGTGTCAGTCGCATACTAAAGGGTCAGCCGAGGTATCGTTGCCGTACCGGCATCGCCCCAAAGGCACGCTGAGATGTTTGAGACTTGCTCCCGATCGCCGCTCAGCCGTCATCAACTCAGTTGATGACGCATTTAGTGAAGCCAGTGGGATAGCCTCGCCTCATACCGCGCGGGTGATCCCGCCATCGGCGCGGATGTTCTGGCCGGTGATGTAGCCGCCGCCATCGGAGGCCAGGAAGGCGACCAGGGCGGAGATCTCCTCCGTCTTGCCATAGCGCTGCATCGGGATGCGTGCGCGAAACTCCTCCTTCTCCGGCAGGCTGTCGATGAAGCCGGGCAGCACGTTGTTCATGCGGATGTTGTCCGCCGCGTATTTGTCGGCGAAGAGCTTGGTGAAGGCCGCCAGGCCGGCGCGGAACACGCCGGATGTGGGGAAGACCGGATCGGGCTCGAAGGCGGCGAAGGTCGAGATGTTGACGATCGAGCCGGATTTCTGCTGCTGCATGATCGGCGTCACCAGCCGGGTCGGGCGCACGACGTTCAGGAAATAGACGTCCATGCCGGTGTGCCAGTCGTCGTCGGTCAGCTCCAGGACCGGCGCTCTCGGGCCATGTCCGGCGCTGTTTACCAGCACATCGACACGCCCCCATTTCTCCATGGCCAAATCCACCAGCCGCTTCAAATCGTCGTTGGACTGGTTGGACCCGGTCACGCCGACGCCGCCAAGTTCGTTGGCCAGCGCCTCGCCCTTGCCCGAGGAGGACAGGATCGCGACGGAGTGTCCGTCTTCCGCCAGTTTGCGCGCGGCGCCAGCGCCCATGCCGCTGCCGCCCGCGGTGATGATCGCCACTTTGCCATTTGCCATCGTCTGATCCCTCCGGTGAATTGCCTCTCAAAGGTTTGCCGCAAATCGCCAGGCTTGACCAATCATGTCTGATCGCCTGACGTGGCCGCTGCCGGAATGGGTATTCTGCCCAGATAGGTCGAATAGGAAACACTCATAGGGCATCATGGGCTGGGCCTCGCATTACATTGAACGTCTGACGCGGGGCGAAACCGTATCGTTTCGCCCGCGCGGAAATTCGATGTCCGGAAAGATTGAATCAGGTCAGCTTTGCACAGTAGTTCCCTTGGACACCGTGACCCTCGCCGTTGGCGACATTGTCCTGTGCCGGGTTCGTGGCGCGGAATATCTCCACCTGATCAAGGCCATCCAGGGCCCCCGGTATCAGATCGGCAATAACCGTGGCCGCATCAACGGGTGGATTACCGTGAAGTCCATCTTCGGTCGATTGGAGTCCGTGCAGGGCTGAAGGGCCAGAATAGAAACGGCCGCACTCAATCCATCTCCAGCGCCGCCTGGGCCTCCAGCCAATCGTGTTCCGCCTCGGCGATGCGCCGTTCGATGTCACGGACGGATTTCTGCAGTTCGGTCACCCGCGCGTCCGGAGTGACATAGAGGGACGGGTCGGCCAGTTGGGCCTCGAATTTGGCCTTCTCCACCGTCAGCTTCTTGACCTTGGCTTCGGCCGCGTCGGCGCGTTTGCGTAGTGGCGCGCGGGCTGCCCGGGCGTGGGCGGCGGCGCGGCGCTGGTCCTTGCGGTTGGTCGGGGCCTGCGGTGTCGACTCGCCATTGGCCACCCGTTCCGCCCGGCGGGCGGCGCGGTCGGATTGGCGGCGGCCGCTGAGCAGCCGGCGGTAATCGTCCATGTCGCCGTCGAAGGGCGTCACCTTGCCGTCGGCGACCAGCCACAGCCGGTCGGCGGTCAGCTCGATCAGATGCGGGTCATGGGTGATCAGCACCACCGCGCCTTCATAGGCGTTGATCGCCTGGACCAGTGCCTGCCGGCTGTCCACGTCGAGATGGTTGGTCGGCTCGTCGAGCAGCAGGATGTGGGGCGCTTCCCGGCTCATCAGGGCGAGCAGCAGCCGGGCCTTCTCGCCGCCGGACAGATTGCCGATCTTGGTCTCGGCCCGCGGCTTGGAGAAGCCGAAGCGGCCCAGATGGTCTCGGATCTTCTGCCCCGTCGCCATCGGCCACAGGGCCGTCGCCTGGTCGATCGCCGTGCCGTTGACGTTGAGTTCCTCGGTCTGGTGCTGGGCGAAATAGCCGACCTTCAGCTTCCGGGACTTGCGGATTTTCCCTTCCAGGGGCGCCAGCCTTCCGGCCAGCAACTTGGCGAAGGTCGACTTGCCGTTGCCATTGGCCCCCAGCAGCGCGATGCGGTCGTCCATGTCGATGCGCAGATCGAGACCGTCCAGCACCGGCGTGCCGTTATAGCCGGCATCGACCCCCTCCAGGGTCAGCAGGGGCGGGGACAGCGGCTCGGGTTTCGGGAAATCGAAGGTCACCGTATGGGCCTCCGCCACCGCCGCGATGGGCTCCATCTTCGCCAGGGCCTTCAGCCGACTTTGCGCCTGCCGCGCCTTGCTGGCCTTGTAGCGGAAACGTTCGACGAAAGCCTCCATGTGCCGGCGCTGGGCCAGTTGCTTGGCGTTCATCGCCGATTGCTGTTCCAGCTTCATTCGCCGGGTGCGCTCGAACTGGTCGTAGCCGCCGGTATAGGAGACCAGCTTGCGGTTCTCCAGATGCACCGTGGTGCCGATCACCCGGTTCAAAATGTCGCGATCATGGCTGACCAGCAGCAGGGTGTGCGGATAGGTCTTGAGATAGGTCTCCAGCCACAGCCCGGCCTCCAGGTCGAGATGGTTGGTCGGCTCATCGAGCAGCAGCAGATCCGGCGCCCGGAACAGCGTCGCCGCCAGCGCCACGCGCATGCGCATGCCGCCGGACAGGGCGCCGCAGGGTTGCTGCTGGGTCTCCTCGTCGAAACCGAGCCCGGCCAGGATCGCTGCGGCGCGGGCCGGCGCGGTATGGGCGTCGATATCCGCGAGCCGGGTCTGGATGTCGGCGATCCGGTGCGGATCGGTGGCGTGATCGGCCTCGTCCAACAAGACGGTGCGTTCTTCATCGGCCGCCAGCACCGTGTCGATCAGCGTCGTTTCGCCCTCCGGCGCCTCCTGCGCCACCGTGGCGATGCGCCAGCCCGGCGGCACCGAGATGGTGCCACCATCTGGGGAAACCTCGCCGGTTATCATGCGCAGCAGCGTCGTCTTGCCGGCGCCGTTCGGCCCGATCAGCGCGACGTTGTGGCCCTTGGGCACGGAAAGGGTGGCTTGTTCCAACAGAACGCGGCCGCCAATCCGGTATGTGATGTCGTTGACTTGCAGCATGGCGGCGGGTTGATAGCACGACGAATGGGCGGCGATAACCCGCTCGATTAGATCGCGCCCCGATGTGGAATTCCAAGGCCCGCCCCTGGCCCGATTAAGGAGGATGGCCACGCGCTATATCAATAGCGCCACAAGCTTCGCCGTGGTGATCCGTCCGGTCGGTCCCTATCTGTCGCCCAAGTGAATGTCGATCGGCGATAGATCAGTCATGAAGACCATCGATAGCCTAGAACACGCGCTTTCCGGTATGCGCCGATGCTCACGGCATCCCCTTGATTCCCACCGAGAACGAGGAGCTTATTGGCGCTTCTCTGCCCAACATAAAACCCGACGTGACCCTTCCAGCTGTTGCGCGCTTCACGCCAGAAGACGACGACGCATCCGTATTGCGGTTGGGCGAGATTGGCTCCCCATTTGAGCCACGAGCGCGCGTTGGGCTTTCCTGTTCCCGACAAGCCGCTGCGTTGCATGCACCAGTTTGCGAAAGAAGAGCACCAGGCATTCTCATCCTTGTCGGATCTGTGTTTCTTGAGCGTCGCCGTCTGATGGTATTCGACGATGCGCGGATTGTGCTTCTTCCTGCCAGGCACCTCGCGAACGCCCTGCTTGAGCTCATTCAACGCGATATGCATCCAACTCGGAATGGCGCCGCCGCACTGCGGCAGTTCCTCAACCCCGAGGTCGCCGAGCTCAAACCATGTCTCGGGACCGACGATCCCGTTCACCGTGAGCCCTTCTTCCCGTTGAAACCGGCGAACAGCTGCCTCGGTCCCCGACCCGAATTTCCCGTCTACTCCAAGATTTGGATCAGGAAACAGGTTCGCATTAAGAAGGTATTGCAGATTGCGAACCTTTTCGCCGCGACTTCCTTTCTTTAACATCGTTCCACCTCCTATCCGTTTGAGTTACCTGGGGAGGTGAGAACATCTCACGGTCGATTTATCGGCGCAGTGGTATTTGTCACATGCAGCCGCAATCCTGCGGAAAGGACGATTTAGACACCCCTGGACGCCTTGGAGCAGGAGTCGGCGTCGCATCGGGGACTCCAATTTCGAAAAGCAGCGACACGGCATATGCCAATGGGCCGAGGCACGACCGCCGATCCGGTGCGATCGGGCGTTGCCCGCGATCGCCGCCCTGTCTATAACGCCGCGACTTTCACTCCAACCCGGTTCAAGGGACGAACAATGGCCATCGAGCGCACCCTCTCCATCATCAAACCCGACGCCACCCGTCGCAACCTGACCGGCGAGGTCAATGCGCGGCTGGAGAAGGGCGGTCTCAGGATCGTCGCCCAGCGGCGGATCCGCCTGTCGCGGGAGGATGCCGAGAGCTTCTACGGCGTGCACAGGGAGCGGCCGTTCTTTGGCGATCTGTGCAGCTTCATGACCTCCGGTCCGGTGGTCGTCCAGGTGCTGGAAGGC
This sequence comes from Inquilinaceae bacterium, assembly GCA_965237625.1. Taxonomy (GTDB): domain Bacteria; phylum Pseudomonadota; class Alphaproteobacteria; order DSM-16000; family Inquilinaceae; genus JABDIP01. The sequence goes on along the minus strand of CBDEGD010000010.1, from coordinate 4,913 downwards.
GAGAACGCCGTTGCCCGCAATCGCGAGATCATGGGCGCGACCAACCCTGCCGACGCGGCACCGGGCACCATCCGCAAGGATTTCGCCGAGTCGATCGAGGCCAATTCGGCCCATGGGTCCGACAGCGCGGAAAACGCGGCGACGGAAATCGCATTCTTCTTCAGCGAAGATCAGATTGTCGGTTAGATAAACCCGTTTCGGAGGCCGGAGGCTTCCAATCGGGAGCGCGCCGGCCTCTACAGCAAGAAGACCGCCATCAGGACCAGGATCAGGATGACCAGCGCCATGGCGCCGGCGCTGAGCCAAACGAAGCTGTTCCACATGGCCTTCTTGCTGGCCAGGAATGCTTCCTGCTCCGGGGTATTGTCGGTGGTGGTCATGACGCCGCCCTCAAATTCTGCCGCTTTCCACGATCCGGTCCGGCGGATCGCCCCGCCAGGGAAGTCTTACGGTTGCCGGGTGCGGTTTGACAAGATGAAACCGGCCGATATCAGGCCGGCGGGTTGAACAGCGTGCCGGTCGCAGGCTTGGCGTCGACCTCGACACGATCGCCGACCACCGTTGTCCTGCCTTCCGCGATCAGCCTGAGGGCTGCCGGATAGCAGGCGTGCTCCGCCGTCAGCACGCGGGCTGCCAGGGTATCCGAATCGTCGCCGTGCAGAACCGGCACCGCGGCCTGGACGATGATCGGCCCATCATCCATGTCGGCCCGCACGAAATGTACCGTGCAGCCGGAAATTCGCACCCCGGCGGCGATGGTGCGCGCCTGGGTGTCCAGCCCCTTGAAGGCGGGCAGAAGGGATGGGTGGATGTTGACAAGCCGATCGCGCCAGTGCTCGACGAACCCGGCGGTCAGCAGGCGCATGAACCCGGCCAGACAAACCAGCTCGGCGCCCGACGACAGAATTTCAGCGTTGAGCGCTGCGTCGAATTCGCTCCGGTCGGTATAACCGCGATGATCGACCACGGCCGATCGGATGCCGGCATCCGCCGCGTGCTTCAGACCGCCCGCGCCGGGGTTGTTGGTGAGCACCAGCACGATTTCGGCGGGGAATTCCGGTTCCGCACAGGCATCGATCAGCGATCGCAGATTGCTGCCGCGACCTGAGATCAGCACCGCCACCTTCAATCGGGTCATTCCGGGCTCTTGGATCCAACCGCCCAGGCGGCGGTCGCGTTTTCGATCGTGACCCTTTCACCAGCGCCTTCGACGACCCGGCCGATCCGGAACACCGTCTCGCCCTTCGATTCCAAAAGGCGCACAGCCTCATCGGCATCGGTCTCCGAAGTGACGGCGACCATGCCGATCCCGCAGTTGAAGGTGCGGGCCATGTCCGAGTCGCCGAACCCGCCGCGCTCCTTCATCCAGTGGAACACCGCCGGCAGCGGCCATGCCGTCGCGTCGAGCGCGACCCCCAGACCGGACGGCAGGGTCCTGGGAATGTTCTCGGTCAGGCCGCCGCCGGTGATATGGGCAAACCCCTTGGCCAGCCCGGCACGGGCCAGGGCCATCATCGCCGGGGTATAGAGCCGGGTCGGGGTCAGCAGAGCGTCTCCCAGGGTGGTGCCGGGATCGAATGGGGCCGGGTCGCTGTAGGACAGGCCGGACTCGGCGACGATATTGCGCACGAGAGAGAAGCCGTTCGAGTGAACGCCGCTGGAGGCGAGCCCCAGCACCGCGTCGCCGGCGACGATGCCGGCGCCGGTGATCTGCCGGCCCCGTTCCACGGCGCCGATGGCGAAGCCGGCCAAATCATAATCGCCGGGAGCATACATGCCCGGCATCTCCGCCGTCTCGCCGCCGATCAGGGCGCAGCCGGTCAGCCGGCAGCCTTCGGCGATGCCGGCGACCACGGCGCCGGCCACCTCCGGCTCCAGGGCGGCGGAGGCCAGGTAATCCAGGAAGAAGAGGGGCTCGGCCCCCTGCACGGCGAGGTCGTTGACGCACATGGCCACCAGATCGATGCCCACCGTGTCGTGGCGTCCGGCCTCGATGGCGACCCTCAGCTTGGTGCCGACCCCATCGGTGGCGGCCACCAGGATCGGGTCCACGAACCCCGCCGCACGCGGGTCGAACATCGCGCCGAATCCGCCAAGTCCACTCATGACTCCGGGTCGGTTCGTGCGGTTCACCGCACCGGCGATGGAGTCGACGAAAGCGTTTCCTTTGGCTATATCGACCCCTGCTGCCTTATAGGGGTCAGATTCATTTGCTGATGTGGTAATGGCAACCTCACGTCGGCTGGGCCTCGGACCGACATCACTCCCAGGTCGATCTCGCGCCGACCATAGCTAAATCGGATGGCATTGCAATGCGCTACAGGATACTGCCTTTCGCCGTGCTGCTGCTGGCCTTGAGCGCTGTGCAGGCCGCGGCGCAGATCTCGCCGACGACCTCCCGCGACGAAATCTTCATGGTTCGGAACATCTATGTCGACGCCACTGCCGAAACCATCTCGGCGGCGCGTGAGCAGGCCTTCTCGGACGGCCGGACGGTTGCGTTTTCGCAACTCGTCAGCCGAATGGCGGTGGATCGATCCCAGCTAGACGAAGAGAGTCTGACCGACGAGGACATCACCAGCCTTTTGCAGGCCTTTGAGGTCAATGACGAACGGACCACGACCGGCCGCTATATCGCCAACCTGACCTTCGCATTCAATCCGGCGGCGGTTCGCCGGCTGCTGCAATCGCGGCTGGTGGACTTCACCGAGACCGTCAGCAAGCCGGTGCTGGTCATCCCGGTTTTCCGATCGGCTCAGGGCGCCCGGCTTTGGGACAGCCCCAATCCCTGGATGGAGGCCTGGCTGGATTTTTTCGACACCGAACGGCTGGTGCCGGTCGTCGTGCCCTTCGGCGATCTGGCCGACGTGGCGGATCTCAGCATTCCCGAGGCGCTGACCGGCGATGCCGACGCCCTAAGGACGATCGCCACGCGATACGACGCCGGCGACACCATCGTCGCATTGGCCGAGCCTTATGAAGGTGGCTTGACGGTCTCGCTGAACCGGTTTCCCGAGCAGGGCGCCCCGTCGGTGGAAACCCTGCTGGTGCCCGGCGCCGAGAGCCTTGGGGCGATGTTGACGTCGGGCGTGCAGCAAACCACGGAGATGATCGAGGCGGAATGGCGTGAGCGCACGCGGGTAAGCAGCTCCGATACCAACAGGCTGGCGGTGCTGGTCCCGGTTTCGGTTGCGGACGACTGGTTCCAGACCCAGTCGCGGCTGGCCCGGGTGCCGACCATCACCGCGACCAAGATCATCAGCCTGTCCACCACCGAGGCGGTGCTGGAATTCCAATTCATCGGCAGCCAGGCTCAGCTTCAAACCGCCCTGGCACAGCAGAACCTGGTATTGGACGAACCGGACCCGAACGCGGAGAGCGCGACGCCGCGCCTGCGCCGGTCCGATAGCGCCCGAATACAGCGTTGACCGCCGCCCGTACCGGCGGATGAAGATCGATCGTGCCCGGCTTGCGATTGCGGGCCGGAGGCGCATGAGGGGCGAGTGCTAATCGGGTGACGGCGACCCAACATCTGAGGTTCTGGCTGCTCGGCCTGCTGGCGACCGGCGGGCTGCTCTGGCTGCTGTCGGAAATGCTGTTCCCGTTCGTGGCCGGGATGGCGATTGCCTATCTGCTGGACCCGTTGGCCGACAGGCTGGAAGCGCTCAAGGCGCAGAGGTGGCTCGCGACGACGTTGGTCCTGGCCAGTTTCTTTGTCGTTTTCGCAATCGTGCTGGTTCTGATCGCGCCGCTCATCCAGGCCCAGATCGTCGGCTTGATCGCGGCGATGCCGGGATATGCGGAGGCGCTGGAGCAGGCGCTGACACCGGTGTTCGAGGCGATGCGGGCGCGCATCGCGGATGCGGAATTCGAGCAGCTGCGGGCGTCGGTCGGCCAGTATGTCGGCTCCGCCGTCGGCTGGATCGCCTCCCTGGTCGGCGGCGTCTGGCGTGGCGGCATGGCCATACTGGATATTATTTCGCTGATGGTGATTACCCCGATTGTCGCCTTCTACCTGCTGCGCGACTGGGACCGGTTGATCGCCAAGGTGGACACCTTGCTGCCGCGCCCCTACGCGCAAACCATCCGCAGCCTGATAGCCGAAATCGACCAATCCCTGGCCAATTTTATTCGCGGGCAGGGCATGGTGTGCACCATTCTGGGCATTTACTATGCGGTCGGACTGACCATTGCCGGGCTGAATTTCGGCCTGCTGGTCGGGCTGGGCGCCGGGCTGGTGTCGTTCATTCCCTATGTCGGGTCGGGCGCCGGATTGCTCGTTGCCGTCGGCATCGCCGTGTTCCAGTTCGACGATTGGACAATGTGGGCCGTTGTCGCCGGCATCTTCATGTTCGGCCAGGTCGTCGAAGGCAATTTCCTGACCCCGAAGCTGGTCGGCGAATCTGTCGGACTGCACCCGGTCTGGGTGATGTTCGCGCTGCTGGCAGGCGGCAGCCTGTTCGGCTTCACCGGGCTGATGTTGGCGGTTCCGGTGGCCGCGGTGATCGGCGTGATGGTGCGGTTCTTTATCGGCCGCTACCTCGTCAGCCCCTATTTCCTCGGGCTGGCGCCGGCGACGGCTTTGCCGGTGGCAGCGCCGCCGGAACCGGTAGAAACCCCGCCGGCACTTGCGGAAGAACCGGCGGCGGCAGAGGTCGGTGGCGAGGATCCCGAGACATGACGACCAGCGGCCAGCTGACGCTCGATCTGGGGCACCGGCCGGCCATGGACATGGCGGATTTTCTGGTCGCGGAAAGCAATCAGGCGGCGGTCGACTGGCTCGACCGATGGCCGGACTGGCCGGGCTCCGCATTGGCGATCCACGGGCCCGGCGGGTGCGGCAAATCCCATCTGACGCGGGTCTGGGCGGCGCGGAGCGGCGCTGTGCTGCTAGATGCCGACGCTCTCGCCGA
>CBDEGD010000009.1:0-29574 GCA_965237625.1 Inquilinaceae bacterium | reverse complement strand
ACCTCAAGATCAAGACCTTCCTCGGACGCTCCGAAAACGCCGTCAGGACCCAGATCTATGTGGCGCTGATCGCCTTTCTCCTGCTGCGGGTCTTCAAAAACACCCATGCCAAAGGCCACACCGATGGCCCCAAGGCCTTGCTGGCGCGCCTCAAGGTCGCACTGTTCGATCAATTCGACCTCACCGGACATGCCAAACCACCCCCCAAACCCCCGCATCTAAGAAAACCGCAACCGCAACTCGCACTCCCACTCCCATGCTGAAATCACGTAATAAAATTACGGACAGCAATGCGCGAAGGCGGGAATCCAGATTTCACGATTCTGACGGCGCCACTGCCGTGATTGCTGGATTCCCGCCTTCGCGGGAATGACAATCGGAGAGGAAGGTCCAGGGCCGGGCGTCGTGCTCCCAGCCCCAACATGCTAAACCAGCGCAAGGACGCGGCTCGGCCCGCCGGTCGCACCCCGGATCTTCGGGCCGCCAACCACGATCGTGGCGCCGGTGGCCGGCACGTCGCCGAGATTGGCGACGCATTCCATTCCCCAGCGGTTCGCCGGCAGCCATTTATAATGGGTGGCGAAGTCCGGCGACGGACCGAAATCGAGGGAGAGGGTGTCGACAGCGATCCCGGCCGCCGAGGTATTCTCCAGCAGATAGTCCACCGCCTCGGAGTGGAATCCCGGGAAGTGCATCACCCCGTCCCCATCGGCGTTGCGGAAGCCGTCGCCGCCGACCCTGCGGTCCCAGCCGCTGTTCATGGCGACGCAGGCGCCTTGCGGGATCGGGCCGTTGACCGTTTCCCAGCCGGTCAGATCGTCGGGAGTGAGCTGGGTGTCGGGATCGTCCTGGGCGCGGGCGGCGATATCCATCACCGCCAGAGGCACCACGAGCTGCTCCACCGGGATTTCATCGGCCGGGTGGCCATCGCCGGAGAAGTGGATCGGCGCGTCCATATGGGTGCCGGTGTGCTCCGCCAAGTGCCAGCGATACATGTTGTAGCCATCGCTGTCGAAGCTGGCGAGTTGCTCCAGTTCAAGGTTCGGCGGTCCACCGAAGGTCGGGAAATCGGTTCCAAGCGTATGGGTGAGGTCGAAGACTCGGCCGAAGCTGCGCTGTGTGGCCGCCGGGGCCGGTGTCGGGGTCATCACCGCCATGGTCGCGCCGGCCGCCGCCAGGGCGGATCCCTTGAAGAAATTGCGCCGGTTGAGCCGCCGCATCACCGCCTGGGTGCATCCTGGAACACACATATTCGATCCCTCCGATCATCGCTGTTGAGCGTGTTGTTGCCGTTCGACATTCGCTGAAGAACGTCGTCCGGCCATCAGACTGCATCGCCGCTCACTCTGTCCAGCCACTCTCCAGCACTCACGTAGATTGACGTTTACGTAAACGTCAGTAAAAGTTCAAAAAAAGAGCCGCGACGTGTGCCGTGCCACCGCTCTGTCCATGCTAGATTTGCCCCTCCCGAACGAACGTCATGAGGTCGAAGATGGTCCCTTACGCCGCCCCGATCGACGATATGCGGTTCGTCTTGAACCGGCTGATCGGACTCGATCGGATTTCCGCCTTGCCTGGTTATGAGGACGCGACGCCGGATCTGGTGGACGCCGTGCTGGAAGAGGCTGGGAAGCTGGCATCGGAAGTGCTGGCGCCGATCAATGCTTCCGGCGACCGGGAACATTCGGTCCTGGAAAACGGCGTGGTGCGGACGCCAAAGGGCTTCAAGGAAGCCTATGACCAGTATCGCGACGGGGGATGGAACGCGGTCCCGTTCGAGCCCGAACATGGCGGGCAGGGCCTGCCCTGGACCGTGGCCTTCGCGGTGCAGGAGATGTGGCAGGCCTCGAACATGGCATTTGGCCTCTGCCCGCTGCTCAATCAGGGCGCGGTCGAGCTGCTGCAGGATCACGGCACGGAAGATCAGAAAGAGCGTTATCTGCCGAAGCTGATCTCCGGCGAGTGGACCGGTACCATGAACCTGACCGAGCCCCAGGCCGGCTCCGATGTGGGCGCGGTGCGGACCAAGGCAGTGAAGGATGGCGATGTCTACCGCATCGCCGGGCAGAAGATCTTCATCACCTATGGCGAGCACGATCTGGCGGACAACATCATCCATCTGGTGCTGGCCCGCACGCCAGACGCGCCGGCCGGGATCAAGGGTATCAGCCTGTTCGTAGTTCCGAAATTCCTGCTCGGCGCGGATGGGACGCCTGGAGAGCGCAACGATCTGCGCTGCGTGTCCCTGGAGCACAAGCTGGGGATCAACGCCAGCCCGACCTGCGTCATGGCCTATGGCGACAATGACGGCGCGGTTGGCTATCTGGTCGGCGAAGAGAACCGCGGCATCGAGTACATGTTCACGATGATGAACAATGCCCGGCTGTCGGTCGGCCTACAGGGTGTGGCCATCGCCGAGCGGGCGTACCAACAGGCGGTGGACTACGCCCGCAACCGTACACAGGGCCGGGCTTTGGGGAGTGGCCAGGGTGCGGCGACGATCATCCACCATCCCGACGTCCGACGCATGCTGCTGGGGACCAAGGCGCAGATCGAGGCCGGACGGGCGCTGACCTACTATGCCGCCGCCGCGCTGGACACCGCGAAACGCCACTCGGATGCCGGCGAACGGCAAGCCTCGCAGGCGCTGGTGGATCTTCTGACCCCGGTGGTCAAATCCTGGTGCACCGATCTCGGCTGCGAGGCCGCGTCGACCGGCGTACAGGTTCATGGCGGGATGGGATTCATCGAGGAGACCGGCGCGGCCCAGCATATGCGCGATGCCCGCATCGCCCCGATCTATGAGGGCACGAACGGCATTCAGGCAGCCGACCTTGTGTTCCGTAAGGTAGCGCGGGATGGCGGTAAATCGGCGGCACGGTTCTTCGCCGATGTCGCGGCGCTGGACGATACCCTGGCCGCGGCGCAGGGCGGCGACATCGCGGCCATTCGTACGCAGCTTGCCGACGGGCTGGACGCCTTGCGGGATGCCACCGACTGGATCGTCTCGACTGCCAAGGCGGACCCCGCCAGCGCAGCTGCCGGATCGGCGCATTATCTGCGCATGTTCGGGCTGGTTGCCGGTGGCTATATGATGGCTCGATCCGCCCTGGAGGCCGCGGACTGCCTCGCCACCGGGGATGGCGACCCGGCCTTCGCGGAAACCAAGCGGATCACCGCCCGATTCTATGCCGAGCAGTATCTTCCTCAGGCACGCGGCCTGCTGACCCCGATCCGGGAGGGACATTCCACCGTCATGGCACTTGCCGAAGACCAGTTCTAGGGGGACGCGGCAGCGGCGGCGATCATGCGGTTGGAAGGCCCGCACTTCATTCTGTAGGCTGAGCCAGTTCGTTGCGCTCGTATCATCAAGGCGTTTACAGAATCGATTGCAGAAGCGCGCGGCATGCAATCTTAAGTTTATCATTCCATAACCGCTGCCCGCCGATAATAGAGTACCAGTCATTGATCCAGAGGCTGGCCAGCAGGCGATGCGCCGCCGGCCATCTCTGCATGGAAGGGCAATGCCGCCAGCCTATCTGGAAAAAACGCTCGCCGACCACGTGAAATGGCTCAAAGGCCAACGCGGCGGCATTCGTGCGGACTTCACACTGGGAAACCTTCAGGGCCTCGACCTCTCCGGCGTCGACCTTCGTGACGCAAAGATGTCAGGCGTCAGGATGGCCGGCGCAATCCTGACCGGCGCCAATCTCAGGGGTGCCGATTTGTTTGGCGCCGATTTGTCCCATTGCGATCTAAGCGAAGCGGTGCTGGCCGATACGGATCTACGCGGCGCGCGACTGCACGGCGCGAATTTCATCAGCGCCAATCTGCGCCGGGCCGATCTGCGGGACGGCACGCTGCTGACCCAAAGCGCCGATGGTGGGATCGCGCCCCGCTCGAACGAATACCAGACGGTGTCCATAGACAGCGCCGACATGTCACGCGCCGAGATGAGCGGCAAGCGTATGAGCGGCTGGTCGATCACAAAGACCGATCTGACCGGCGCGCTGCTCCGCAATGCCGATCTGTCGGGCGCCGATCTATCTGAGAGCAATCTTCAGAATGCCGATCTGACCCAGGCCAATCTGACCAACACGGTGATGCAGAGCACCCGGCTTGCCGGAGCAATCCTGAGAGGCGCGTCAGTCGCCGGCTGCAGCCTGCGCGGCGCCGATCTATACGGCGTCGACCTGACGCAGTGCGATTTGACTCTCGCCGATACGACCAACGCCATGTTTGCCCGCACCATCGAATCCCTCGACGCCAATTTGCGGCGCGCAATCCTGGATCATGGCAAATGGGTTGAGAGCTCCGGTCGCAATGGACGACGGGCCGAGGTCGACGGCGCCGACTTGCGGGGTATCGATCTCAGCGGTGTCAATCTGTCCGGTGCTGTATTGCGACGCGTGGATTTTTCGGGAGCCGCGCTCAACGGCGCGAAGTTGATCATGGCCGATCTGTCGGATGGCGTGATGGACGAGATCAACCTGTACGGCGCCAATTTGTCCGGTGCAAAACTCGACTCTGTGTCACTGGTGCGGGCGGATCTGACGCAGGCGAAGCTGGCGCCCGCGATGCTTAACGACGCCATGGGCAACCAGACCGGCCGGCAGCACGTCACAAGCCTGAAAGGCGCCAATTTGCGCTATGCCCGACTGGCCTACTGCACCATGCAATGCGCCAATCTGACCGGCGCCGATCTGACCGGCGCCGACTGCACCAACGCCAATCTGACCGACGCAATCCTGACCGATGCCATCCTTCACCCGCCGACAAGCCCACCAGACAAGGCCATGCCGGCGGCCTGACACGCGCCTATGCGCCGACCATCAGTTTGACGATCTCATCGCCATCGGTCTCCGATGTCCGCCGCTCGCCGACCAGAATACCCCGACGCAGCACGATAATCCGATCGGACACCGCGAAGATGTCGCTGAGATTGTGGGAAATGAAGATCACGGACACATTGCTGGTCTTCAAGCTCTCCACCAGCGCCCTCACCTTTCGCTGCTCCGGCACCCCGAGCGCCGCGGTCGGCTCGTCCATGATCAGGATCTCGGCCTTCCAGAAAATGGCCCTGCCGATTGCCACCGCCTGACGCTGCCCGCCGGACAGGGTTCGCACCGGCACATTCAGCTTCTTGATCTCGATATCCAGCGTCTCGATGGCTTCTCGGGCCTGTTGGCGCATGAGACGCCTGTCGAGCACCGGAAGCACGCCAAAGGCTTTGCGCATCGGCTCGCGGCCTAAAAACACGTTGGCACCTACATCCAGATTATCGGCCAGGGCCAAATCCTGATAGATCGTCTCGATCCCCAAATCCCGCGCTTCGCGTGGATTCTCGAACGCCACGGGGGTGCCCTTGTAGAGGACCTGCCCGTCATCCGGCCTGTGGACGCCGGAAATTGCCTTGATCAAGGTCGACTTGCCGGCGCCATTGTCACCGGCGAGCGCCAACACCTCTCCGGGGAAGAGATCGAAGGAGACATTTTCCAGCGCGTGGACGCCGCCAAAGCGCTTCGAAATCCCCTGTACGGAGAGAACCGGATCTCTCCTCGCCACGGCGCTCATGCCTCGACCTTTCCACCACCGGTGAGGCGGGATCGGGACTGGTCGACCAGTACCGAGATGATAATGACCACGCCCACCGCTACGAATTGCCAGAACGGCTCCACATTGATGAACACCAGACCGTATTGGATGACGGCAATGATCAGGGCGCCGATCACCGTGCCCATGATCTTGCCGGACCCTCCGAAAAGGCTGGCGCCGCCGATCACGACCGCCGCGATCGCATCGAGCAACAATGGCTCGCCCGCCTGGGCGGCACCGGCAGAGAACCTGGCGGTGTACAAGATACCGCTCAAGGCCGCGCAGAGCGCCGCGATGACATAAATAGTCGTGGTATGCCGGCGGACATTGATACCGGCGCGGATCGCCGCCTCGCGATTGCCGCCGATGGCATAGGTGTATTGGCCAAACCGGGTCTGCGAGAGCACGTAGTGCATCAGCCCGACAACAAGCACGGTCACGAACACCGGGGCCGGGATGGCGAGGATCTTGCCGTTGCCCAGCCAGGACAGATACTCATTGCGTACCGGCACCGTGGTGCCGCCAGCGGCCAGGAACCCGGTCCCGCGAGCGATCCCGTACATGCCCAACGTACCGATGAAGGCAGGGACACCTAGCCGGGCGATGAGGAAGCCGTTGGTCAGCCCCGGCACCAGCGACACGGCGAAGGCGGCCAGGATGCCAAGCGCCATCGCGGCCTCGGCCCCCAGCTCCGGCGCGAGCCCCTGCATCACCCGGGCACAAATGACCGCCGCCAGCCCCATCGTGAAGCCAACGGAAAGGTCGATGCCGCCGGAAATGATCACCAATGTCTGGCCGAGCGCGAGCAACAACGGCGCCACCGCGAACAAGGTGATGCTCTGTACATTGAAAGGATTGAGCAGGAACGAGATGCCATAGGCGGTGCGCGCCCAGACCTCGAAGAAGATCAGCAGCACGATCAGAAACAGCCAGGACCACCCCGCAGCGAGCCATCGCACCAGCTTGGCCTCTTCGGCTACCGGGTCGTCCCCGGTCTCAACGGCAGTCACGCTCGCTGTTCCCCATTTGTTGAATGTGGATCGCCACCGGCCCATCACCAAAACCGGGTTTCAATAGGTCAGCAATCGAGGTGGCGCATACGGCGCCACCTCGAGCCGGAACGCACTTACTCAGAGTAGATGAACTTGGTGATGTCGGGATCGTTCATGTTGTTCGCGTCGATCACCGTGAACCCGGTGCCGATGGCGATCGGCAGCGACTGCCCGGTCAGATGGGCATAGGCGCTCATGACGCCGTAATAGCCAATCTCCGCCGGATGCTGCGCGATGGTCATATCGACCAGCCCCTCGCCGATATCGTTGACGATGGATTGCGGCGCATCGAACGCGACGACCCGGATCTCACCGGACTTGCCGATGGAGCGAACGCCGTTCGCCGCGCCAACCGCGGAGAACAGATTGGCGCCGAAAACGCCGCCCAGGTTCGGATTGCGGGCAACAACAGCCTGCAACTGCGACGCCGCCTTGTTGGCATCGTCATCGTTGAACTGGGTCTGCAGCACGGTGATGCCGGGATAATTCGCCATCTCCAGTTTGAATCCCTCTTCGCGCTGATCGGTGGTTGAGATGCCGGGCTTCACATTGGAGACGTAGACCGTTCCGTTGCCGCCAATCGCGTCAGCCAGCGCCCGCGCGGCGATCCGGCCGCCCAGCACGTTGTCCGAGGCGATATAGGAAAGAGGGAAATCGCCATCGCCGGAACCATCCTGGTATTGGCCGTCATCGATGAAGGTGTCGACAGTGATCACCGGGATGCCGGCATCATGGGCCCGCCGCAGCGGCTCGATGAGCTGAACCTTGTCAGTCGGCGCGATCAGGATTGCGTCCGGCCCGCGGGCGATAACCGCATCCAGCACTGGAACCTGCAGAGTCGGATTGAAATCCGGCGCACCCTGGAAAAGCAACTCCACACCGAGCGCGTCGGCGGCGTGCTGCGCGCCACGATGCATGGTGATGTAGAACGCATCGGTTGTAAGCCCCGGAACCAGGGCGATAGTGACATCTTTTTGCGCCTGCGCCGAGCCTGTCAGCCCGCCGGCGAACATCGCAGCTGCCATGGCGACAGCCGTCATCAGCCTTTTCATGCTGCTTCCTCCCAATTGCCGCAGCATTGGAGCCACGGTCGATTTCATTGTTCACGGTGTATTTAAACGTTTTTCTTGCCAGCAAGGCAACGGCGGAGTGAGAGTCGTTCGGGTCAGGAAGCCAAACGGCCGGCCGGGATGACTCGGCCGACATGTCAGAATGCGCGAGGGAGGGATGGTCTTGGGAGGGGGGCGTGGTGCGCATCGCCGGGATGACCCGCTTTTGGTCGGCGTTGATTTCGGCACGACGCATATCCGGGCACTGGTGGTGTCGCCGGATGGCACGGTGGTCGCCATCGGCAGCGCGCCGACCCCGATCACCCACCCGCGTCCTGGCAGAGCCGAGCATGACCCGGAGGCGCTCTGGCAAGCAACCGTAACCGCGTTGCGGCAAGCGACGGGGAAACTCGACGACCCAAACCGCATCGCCGGGCTGGCGGTCGCCAGCGTTGGTGAAGCGGGGGTGCCGCTAGACGCCGACGGTCACCCGACCCACCCGGCCATGGCCTGGTTCGACACCCGCGCCGAAGCTGAATGCGAACACCTGACAGCAACGGTTGGCGCAGATCGTCTGGCCGCGCTGACAGGCTGCGGGCCCAACCCGATGTTTGGCCTGTGCAAGATTTTATGGCTGAAGGCCCATGAGCCAGAGGCCTACGCCCGCACGACGCGCTGGCTGAACATGGCCGACTATTTGGCCTGGCGTCTCAGCGGCGTCGCCGCCACCGACTACAGTCTGGCGTCACGCACCCTCGCGCTGGATCTCGCCTCCGGCAAATGGGCCGGAGACATGCTCAGCGAGATCGGCATCGATGCGGCCCTGTTGCAACCGCTAACCGCGAACGGTACGGCACTCGGCACTGTAACTGCCGATGTCGCAATAGCGACCGGGCTGCCGGACCATTGCGTCGTGGGGGTTGGAGGCCACGACCATATTGTCGGCGCGCTGGCCGCCGGTGCCTGGCGGCCGGGCACGCTGCTCAACTCACTCGGAACGGCGGAGGCACTGCTGCTGGCGGTCGACCGGCCGGTCGCCAACCCCGAATTGGCGCGCGCCGGATACGCCCAGGGCGCCATGAAGCTCGACCGGCCTTACTACTATCTGGGCGCCGCCAACTTCACCGCCGGCGCCAGTGTCGACTGGCTGCATCGGGCGGTCGGTGCCGATATTCCCCACGATACGCTGATCGGCGAAGCCGAAGCTATCCGTCCAGGCAGCCATGGGGTGCACTTCCTGCCAACGCTTCGGGTCGGCAATCCGCCTTACCCCGACCCGGTGGCGCGCGGCAGCTTTGTCGGGCTGTATCCAGAGGCTGGCCGCGCAGTACTTTACCGCGCCGTGCTTGAAGGCCTTGCCTATGAGGCGCGGCAGATTTTGGATGGCATTCTGGACGGAGAAGACCCACCGGCAATCGAACTTATCCGCGCGGTCGGTGGGCTCAGCCGCAATCGATTGCTGATGTCGATCAAGGCGGCGGTGTTCGACCACCCCATCACGGTCCTGGAAATGGCGGAATCGACGGGGCTTGGGGCCGCGATCCTCGGCGGCATCGCCGCCGGCGTGTTCCCGGACGTGAAGACAGCATTGGGCGGGCTGACATCTCGCGAGACCGAAATGGCACCAGACCAATCGTTGACCGAAATCTACGCGCAGCGATATCAACAGATTTACCGGCGCCTACGGTCGACCACGGCGGACCTGCATGCTGCCATCGTGAGCGCCGATGGCCATCAATAGGCATTCGCACGGCGGCTGAGTGATGACCAGCCATTGTGCGTCCAGGGTGTGATGGCTTTGTGACATTTAGAGACAACACTGCCAGGTCTGAGACCATAGGGTCCAGAACGAGGGCCGTTGCGAATGCTGACAGGAAGCCAGCGAGCGGCCTGAAAATCGGGGTGCCGGCAGGCGCATTCGCGGCGCAGTAAACCAGGCCACCGTTGGATATGGAGTGCCAAGCAGGTCATCGGGTTAATCGCAGGCAAATATATCGTATTTTATATACATTCTCTTTAATGCCGTTCGGTGGATTCTGACAATTTGACACATCGTGGAGCTGATTATGATCTCGCGCCGCTTGATTTCTCGTTTCGTATTCTGCTGGCTCGGACTTGTCGTTCTTCTGCTGCCCGCCGCGCCCGGAAGCGCACTGGCGCAATGGCAGGGGTGGGAGAACCTCGGCGGTGTGATCCTCGAGGCCCCCGAATGCGTCAGCTGGGGTGCCAACCGCATCGACTGCTTCGCCCGAGGCACGGACAGCGCCATGTACCATCGCTGGTGGAATGGCAGCAGCTGGGGCGGATGGGAAAATCTGGGCGGCGTGATCCTCGAAGAGCCCGACTGCACCTCCTGGGGCGCCAATCGTATCGACTGCTTCGCCCGAGGCACCAATGCCAGGATGTACCACCGCTGGTGGAACGGCAGCAGCTGGGGCGGATGGGAGAACCTCGGCGGCGTGATCCTGGACTCGCCCGAATGCGTCAGCTGGGGGCCGAACCGCATCGACTGCTTCGCCCGCGGCACCAACCGTGCCATGTACCATCGCTGGTGGAACGGCAGCAACTGGGGCGGCTGGGAGAATCTCGGCGGCACGATCCTCGACGCACCCGAATGCGTGAGCTGGGGGCCCAACCGCATCGACTGCTTCGCCCGGGGCACCAACCGTGCCATGTACCATCGCTGGTGGAACGGCAGCAGCTGGGGTGGATGGGAAAACCTGGGCGGCGTGATCCTCGACAAACCCAACTGCACTGCCTGGGGCCCCAACCGCATCGACTGCTTCGCCCGGGGCACCAACCGCGCCATGTACCATCGCTGGTGGAACGGCAGCAGCTGGGGCGGTTGGGAAAATCTGGCCGGGGTGATCCTGGACTCGCCCGAATGCGTTAGCTGGGGACCAAACCGTATCGACTGCTTCGCCCGGGGCACCAACCGCGCCATGTACCATCGCTGGTACTCGTCGCTCTCAACCCGTGTGTTGACGATCAGCCGGCACAACACCGCCAGCCTTTCCAATGCGCAGGCCGACGCGATACTCGCAGCCGCTTCGACGGTGCTGCAGACGAATGACGGGCCGTCGGACGTCGCATGCCCGGTTGCTCTCGCCAGGTCCGGCAATGTCGGCGTGTTCAACACCGGCGATGGCAGCCTCGACACAAACGCCGAGCTCTCGGCGGTCTTCGGCCTGCCCGGTAATGTGAAGGTCGTGGACGACGTGAATTATTGCGGCGGTCGGTTTAACACATCCTTTATCGGCTGCGGCCAGACCCCCGGCTCGTCGTTTATCACCGAGCGGTTCACCGCCAGCCGGGAAGGCATCCTGTGGGCGCATGAGTTCGGTCACAATCAGGGCCTTATACCAACGGCAATAACTACTGACCGCCATGCGCCCAGTCCCTCATTCCGATGGACATAATGGTTTCGGGCTGGGCGAGGAGCTTGTTCCAGGCCTCGCAGCCGACATCAAGGATGGCGTCGTAGGTCTCGAAGACGCGGTTGGAGAGCCAGTTCTGGCGGAGGTACTGCCAGATGTTCTCGACCGGGTTGAGTTCTGGCGAGCGGGGCGGCAGCAGGATGATGGTGAGGTTCTTCGGGACCTTGAGCTTATCGGTGCTGTGCCATCCGGCGCGGTCCATGAGGATGACGGCATGGGCCTTGGCGGCGACGTTTCGGCTAATCTCGTCGAGATGCATTTGCATGGCGGCCGTGTTGGCCATGGGCAGCATGAGGGCGGCGCCCTTGCCAAGCCGGGGACAGATGGCGCCGAACAGATAGGCGTTCTCGTAGCGCTGGTCGGCGGGCAGGCGCGGGCGGCTTCCCTTCTTCGCCCAGATCCGGACGCGGCCATTCTTCTGGCCGAGCCTGGCCTCGTCCTGGAACCAAATCTCGACGCGCTTGCCTTTGGGCAGATGGCCTATGTGCGCGGCGAGCGTGCGCGGGAAGTTTTTTTAAACCCATCGAGCACGCGCTGATCTTGGAGCGGATGCTGCGGCCGGCCGCTGATGTAGGAGAAGGACAGCCTGGCAAGCAGGTCGGTGACCGTCCGCTCGGCGCTGACGACGCCAAAGCGTTCCTCGATCACACGCTTCAGGTCGATCCGCCGCCAGCGTACGACCCCGTCTGTCGCCAGATCGGGGCCGGTCTCCACGATCTCGGCCAAGGCCGCCATCTGAGCGTCGCTGAGATGGCGCGGCCGGCCGGCACGTGCACGGTCCGTCAGGCCCTCGGGACCTTCCGCATTGAAACGATGCGCCCAGTCCCTGAGCGTTTGCCGGTCCATGCCACCGACCTGAGCCGCCGCCGCCCGGCTCATGCCGGCATAGACCGCCGCTATTGCCAACAGCCGCCGGATCTGGCGCGGGTCCCGGCTGCGCTTGGCCAGAGTGCGCAGTTCGGCGGCGTCATAGTCGTCTCGGAGTGCAACGGTCGATGGCATGGCGAGTCTCCCTCGTCACACTTGAATCACATCCCGCCACGAAAAGGAATCCCCTGAGAGTCAGAACCTTCCACCGCTGGTATTAACCATCGCGATACGTCCACCAACAATGTGATGTACTTCTCGATCGGGTCGAGCCGGCTGCGGGTCAATCAGGACGAGTGCAACGCGTTCACCGGCGAAGGAGGATTGATCGCGGCGACAGGGATAGCCGTGCGGACTCAGGCCGCCGCCGCTGGCGAAGCCCCCGTGGCGGGAGTCCTTATGGCCGTTGAGCAGGTGCAGGGCAGCGAGCCGATGGCCCTCGAGCCAGTGCCGGGCGTCGAGAAGATGCCCGTCGAGCAGGTGCTGGGCGGCGCACAGATGCCGGCCGAGCAGGTGCCGGGCAGCGAGATGCCGAGTGAGCAGGTGCCAGGTATGCCGATGTCAGGGGAGCAGGTGTCGGATGAGCAATTCCCGCGTGAGTCGGTGCCCGGCACCCCGATGCCAGGCGAACAGGTTTCGGCAGGGCAGGTGCCGGTCGAGGAGTTCACAAGCCAAATCTACTTCGAAGGCTTGCCACTCGATCAGGCGGCGGAGTATGGCGAAGAGGATGTGGCTATCCTGCTCGACATGCTCAGCGATCCGGACCAGGTCCGGTATCATGAGAATATCGCGCTCACTCTCGGCATGATCGGAAGCGAACGCGCTGTCGATCCGCTGATCTCGTATATCCAACAGGGAACAGGAGAGGCCGGGGCCGAGAGCGCGGCGGAAGACACCTCCCGACCCGCCTACAAAGGGCGTGTCGGGGCCATGGTGGCGCTTGGGTACCTGGTCAATCTCAGCGGCAGCGAGATGGCGCTCGACTTCCTTATGGACAGCACTTCCCCCGATATTTGGGATGTGCGCAGTTTTGAAGGACTGGTCACGACCGAAACCCCGCTTGCCGAGAGGCGGCGCGATCTGAGCAAGTACGCGATCATCAGCCTCGGGCTCTCAGGCAATTCAGAAGCGGCGGTGCACCTCCAGTCCCTCAAGGACGAGGGGGAGGCCGCGTCAGCGGAAGCGTTCCTTGCGGAGGTCGAGGACGTGATCAGTCAGAGCCTGCAGATACACAATGAGATCTCGCAGGAAGGCCTGGTCAACTACTACAAATGAGCTGCGGCATCGGAAGTTCTGTCAGTCGACGGCGCTTCGAACAAGCGGTCGACGACAAGAACGGGTCGCCGTTACCGACAGAGGGCGCTGGTGAGAATTTGCATGCTCGCTGGCCTCTCTGCCGCCACATTCAAGAGGGACATCGGCTTGAACCGAAGTGGCAACAGTCGTGACGCTGTTGCCACTTCAGCCGTCCCGCTACAGACCTGGCGCGTAGGGAACCGAACCATACATTTCCGACACATGGAAGCCGTCTGGGCTCACCTGGTGATTCGCCCCTAGTCGCGGTGCCGGCCCAGGGTGACGTGGCGAGAAGCGAGTTCAGCCCATGGTGCCGTCCATCGACATGGAGCTCGTACCGAGCGAGGGCGCCACGCCGGCCCCGCCAATGTGCAAGATCCATGCGAGCGATCCCGAACTGATCGGTCACGATGCGGTGTTCAGCATCGTGGCCAAGGTCGGGGCGAAGCGCAGCGGCGGTATCGACTCGCCGACGCTGCGGGCCTGACAAAGGATTTGAGCCTCGCCAGATTCCGCAAGAGCGGATTGGCCGAAGGCGGCGATGCCGGCGCCACCGACCAGGAGCTCATGGCCAGCGGCCGCCATAAAACCCGCGCGACCCTGACAGTCTACACGAGTCGGACATCCTCGCAGGCCGCGCGGACGGCTCGCAAGCGTCGCGCCTGGAGAACGAATATGGGTCGGGGTTCGGAATACGGTTCGGAATGCAACAAGCCCGACCGGCTCCAACCACCGACAACATCTTGTAACACCAGGGGGAAAAATGGTGCCCAGGGACAGATTTGAACTGCCGACACGCGGATTTTCAGTCCGCTGCTCTACCAACTGAGCTACCTGGGCCCCGGCCGATCAGGTGGGCAAAACACCTAGGCCTGACCAGCGAGCGCATGCTTATAGGCGAACCGGCAAAGGCTGTCCAGACGGGATGGTCTCCTATTCACGCCCCTCGTCGGAGGCAGCGCCCGGCGCAGGCTGGCCGTCACCCTCTTCGTCTTCCAGCTCGCTGACAGGGATGCGATAGGCGCCGACCATCCAACGCTGCAGATCAACATCGGCGCAGCGTCGCGAACAGAACGGCCGGGTGTCGACCTGCGCCGGCTTTCGGCATACCGGACAGCGGCGAGCAGCCACAACGGCGGGGTTCAAGCGATTCGGGTCGTCTGCTTGATCGGTCATCACATCCTGTCCTTGTCTCGGCCGGTGCCAATCGCAGCAATCAAAGACCGGTCATCACCTCGGCAAGCCCAAGGCCACGCCTCTCACGCGCCAATTCAACGAGACCCAGACCCGACATGGTGCGCGACGCACGAACATGCGCCGGATCATCTTCCAGCGCTCCGCGAAATGCCTCCATCAGCGCATTACGCGAATCCCGTCGTCTCATCGATATGAAATCGACCACCACGATTCCGCCAATATTGCGCAGCCGCAGCTGCCGGGCAATCGTTCGTGCGGCTTCCCGGTTGACTTGGAAAAAGTCGGCGGCGGCGCCTGCATTGACGTCAATCGCGGTCAGGGCCCGGGTCGGTTCTATGATGATCGACGCACCCTTGGACAAAGGGATCTCAGCACACAGCAGCGCCGGCGTCTCCTCGGCGAGGTCCAACGGGTCACCCCCCACAGCATCGACCAGGCCTGGAATCGTGGATTTGAGCCAGAGCCGCATCGCACTTTGACGCCCTCGACCTTCGATCCGAATCTCATCGATATCCACGGTGTCCAGGATCAGCCGCCCTGCGGCATCCGGCGCTGAAAACAACGATCTCGGCGCGGCACCGTCATCCGCCGCTTCGAAAATCATCCGCCAGCGCTCCGCCAGTCGTGACGCTTCTGTCGAGATGTCGTGATCCGTGGCTGCCGCGGCCGCCCGTCGCACAATCCAGCCGCCCGGCGGCTCCGGGCGCCAGCGCGTCGCCATATCGGGGTCCAGCCTACGCGAGACCGCGACTCCGCCACCGAAGGGCCGGTAGATCAGCAGCGAACCCGGCAATGCAATATCCCGCGTCACCTCGGCCGACTTGCCATCTCGCGCCGACCGCGAGATCTGTACGATCAAGGTCTCGCGCGGACCGTCGCCAGCATCCTGCAGATAGGCCGGTTCATCGAGCCCAAGATCGACAAAGGCGGCTCCGGTTTCGCGCAGCCGACGATCGATCCGGCCCAGATAAACATCTCCAGGCCGCAACTGCTCATCGGTACGCTCGGCCATCAGATCGGTCAGCACCCCATCCTCGACAACACCGGCAAGCAATACGCCATCCGTCACCAGAATGTGGACGCCCCGACTCATTCGGTCACCGCTCCCAGGCCGCGCAGCATGGCCATGGTCTCGAAGAGCGGTAGGCCGACTACATTGCTGTAGGAGCCGCTGATCTGGCGAACGAATGCCGCTGCACGCCCCTGGATCGCGTAGGCGCCCGCCTTGCCACGCCATTCTTCGTCACGGATATAGGCATCGAGTTCAGAGTTTGAGAGTCGCTTAAAAATTACCGCTGTTTCAACGATGCGCGTAACCGATCGCCCCTCCGGGCCGACCAAGCAGACGCCGCCGAACACCCGATGCCGGCGTCCCGATAGCAAAGTCAGGGACCGACGGGCGTCGGCGTCATTCTCAGCCTTGCCGAGAATTCGGCGGCCGCACCCGACCACCGTATCGGCCCCCAATACATAGGCATTCGGATGATCTGCCGCGACCAATGCCGCCTTCGCGGCCGCCAGCCGTCCCGCATGGGCGCGGGGAAGTTCCCCTTTGAGGGTTGCTTCGTCCAATTCCGCCGGTGCCACCAGGTCCGGCGCAATGCCGACCTGACGCAACAGATCGAGCCGACGGGGCGACGCCGAGGCCAGAATCAGCACGATATTCCCCGTCGGTTTACCGAATCCTGGAATCCGTCAGAGCCGTTGGTGTGAGTTGGAATCGAGAACACAGCTGAAATCAAGCGCTCGCCATTTCGTGGAAACGGCCCGATTGATGGTCGGCCCGCTGCCCGCGTCAAGGTATTTCGGCGGATCGGCTGTGTCAGATCTCGGGCCCCTGCTCTGGCGGGAAGCGCCGCTGAATCTGTTCGAGAAGCGAGTCGCGAACTTGGCGAAACGCCGCCAGGCGGGTATCCCGATTGCCCTCGATCAGCGTGGGATCGAACGTGTTCCAGAACTCGACATCGAAGGCCATGGTCCGGGTCATCTCAATGGCCCGATGATGGGCCTCCGGCGACAGAGTCACGACGAGATCGAAGGAATCATCCTCTAGATCGTCGAATGTCTTGGGGCGATGGGCCGACAGATCGATGCCTATCTCCTCCATCGCCGCGACCGCAAAGGGATCCAATTCTCCCTCGCGAACGCCGACGCTGTCGATAAAGATGCGATGGCCCTGGAAATGCTTCAGCATCGCCTCGGCCATGGGCGAGCGAATGGAATTCTGGGTGCAGGCGAACAGGACGCTGGTGGGGCGCTGCGACATCCGGGCCTAACCGCGAATGTGTAATACGCAGAGCAGCGTAAACAATCGCCGCGCGGTGTTGTGGTCCAGCTCGATCTTGCCAGCCAGCCGCTCGCGCAGCAGATCCGACCCCTCATTGTGCAGGCCACGGCGCCCCATATCGATGGCCTCGATACGCGATGGCGGCGCATGTTTGATGGCGTCGAAATAGCTCTCGCAGATCAGGAAATACTCTTTGACGATCCTTCTGAACGGCAGGACCGGAAGGGGAAGTTTGGTGATCCGGTCGCCCTCGGCATGACCGATGTCGAATATCAGCCGGTTTTCCTCGATGAACAGCGTGACTTTGTATGGCCCCGCCGGACAACCGACCGGCTCGAAATAATTGTCCTCCAGCAGGTCGTACATGGCGACCGCCCGCTCATGTTCCACCTGAGCACTGCGCCGCCCGACCGTCCGTTCGTCGAGGGATATATCGGCAATCCGATACAGTGATCGATCGGGCTTTTTATCGCTCATGGCATTCGGCCGGGAAGTAGCGCTGCCGACGCTTGGTGGCAAAGCCGCAAGCGCACGATCCAGACGCTGCCGTCATCAGGTCCGGCGCCCCTCACCGGTTTCCACACCGATCCGACAGGCGATCGACTGGGCATGGGCGTGCAGTCCCTCTTCCTCTGCGAGGATGATCGCGGCGGGTCCGATGGCCGCCAGGCTTTCCGGGGTACAGCGCACAAGGGTCGTCCGCTTGACGAAATCAAGAACGTTCAGTCCGGATGAGAAACGCGCCCGCCGAGACGTCGGCAGAACATGGTTCGGACCGGCCACGTAGTCGCCGACAGCCTCCGGGGTATGCCGTCCCAGGAAGATTGCCCCGGCATGCCGGATTTCGCCAGCCATTGCCTCGGGGTCGTCAATCGCCAATTCGACATGTTCCGGCGCCAGTTGATCGACCAGCGCTGGCGCCTCGGCAAGAGACCGGACGACGATGATCGCACCATAGTCACGCCAGCTGGCACCGGCGATCTCCGCTCTGGGCAGCGTCGTCAATTGCCTGTCAATCGCCTCGGCCACCGCCTCGGCAAACTCGGTATCGTCCGTGATCAGGATGGATTGAGCGTTCTGGTCATGCTCCGCCTGGGACAACAGATCGATGGCAATCCAATCCGGATTATTGTTTCCATCCGCCACGATGACGATCTCTGACGGCCCGGCAATCATGTCGATGCCAACCGTCCCAAAGACCTGGCGCTTGGCTTCGGCGACATAGGCATTTCCCGGCCCGACGATCTTGTCGACGGGTGCGATGGAGCGGGTGCCATAGGCCAGCGCCCCAATGGCCTGAGCGCCGCCGATCCGGTAAATCTCGTCGATACCGACCAGCTTTGCTGCCGCTAAAACCAACGAGTTGATCTTTCCATCCGGTGTCGGGACAGTCATTGCGATGCGGCCAACGCCGGCCGTCTTCGCCGGGATGGCATTCATCAACAACGAACTTGGATAGGCCGCAAGACCTCCTGGGACATACAGGCCGGCGGCATCGATCGGTGTCCATCGAGATCCAAGGTCGACGCCCTCAGAATCCGTGTACCGGCTCGGCGTCAGATCCTGCCTGCTATGGAAATCCGTGATCCGATCCGCCGCAAGCTCCAGGGCCTGCATGGACTTGGGTGCGACCCGATCCACCGCTGCGGTGACTTCCCTGGGCTCGATCCGGAGCGTCTCGATGCTCAGCGCCATCCTGTCGAATTGCGCGGTGTATTCTAGGACAGCCTCATCACCGAGTTTGCGCACGGCCTGCAGGATTTCCGAGACTGTCTCACCGACATCGGATTGCGTCTCACGCTTGAACAAAAGGAATTCGGCAAACGACGTCTCGAAATCAGGCGTTTGTGAGATCAATCTACGCGGCATCGACCGCCTCCTGAAACCGGTCGATCCAGCGGCCGACTTCAACCGGTCTGGTCTTCAGTGCCGCCCTGTTCACGACCAGACGCGATGTGACACTTGCGATACGCTCCACTTCGCGCAGGCCATTCGCCCGAAGCGTCGCCCCGGTGGAAACCAAATCCACGATCCGGCGACAAAGGCCGAGCGACGGCGCCAACTCCATCGCACCGTTGAGCTTTATGCACTCCGCCTGAACGCCGCGCGCGGCGAAATGCCGCCTGGTGATCTCTGGATACTTCGTAGCGACCCGAATATGGCTCCAACGGCCAGGGTCGTCGGTCTTGAGCAGTTCAGCGGGTTCGGCCACCACAAGTCGACACTCCCCGATGCGCAAATCGACCGGCGCGTACACTTCCGGAAAGTCGAATTCCATCAGAACATCATTGCCGGCCACCCCAAGATGGGCGGCGCCAAACGCTACTAGCGTCACCACGTCGAATGACCGGACCCGAATGATCTCGATCGTCCGATCATTGGTGCGGAAACGCAGCCTGCGATCGTTGGCATCATAGAACGCCTTTTCGGGCTTGATGCCCGCATGCGCCATCAACGGTCGCAGTTCCGAGAAAATGCGCCCCTTCGGCACTGCCAGGATCAGCGGCTCATTGGCGATTGTCTTCGCAGAAGCGGCAGTGGACGGCAACGGGGCTCTCCTCCGGAGCAACAGCGGATCGCCAGAGACGTCCTTTGCTGCGGCGCGGCAACCTTACGAGGTCTCCGCCCCATCTTCAATTTCGTGAGACGGTCTGCGAGTGGTCGGCCAGGGCTCGCCGATATCCTCGATCAGGCAGACCGGCCGCTTCATTTCCAACCGGAGTTTGGCATCGCCAGAGAAGTCGAGCTCGGTAAACCCATTCGCCCAACGGATCGCCAGGAGCTCGAGTATCAGCCCCCGGTCCTTGAGGTCGAGCCGGTAACTACTGACGCCGGTCACACCTTCAAACCGAACGCCGCAATTGCAGCGCAGAAACACCGGGCCGGTATCCTCTGCGTTATCGTCGTCGGAAGGCAGCACTGCGTCTTCTACCGCACCGACCTCCCACATGAATCGATTGGCAACCATGACGAACCGCTTCTGCTGTTTCAGGTATGCCATGTCGCCGATGGGCACAATCGCGTCCTGAAGCTGGGCGGACACGACCGCAAGATCTTCTTCATCGTCTGCCCGCAGCCTCAACTGTCGGCCATTCTGCATGGAGTCGCTCATCGCCGACACGGGTCCTCTAATCCGAAACCCGCTCAATGTCCGCGCCACAGGCGGCGAGCTTAGCCTCGAGGTTTTCGTATCCGCGATCGAGGTGGTAGACGCGGTTGAGCACCGTCTCGCCTTCAGCGGCGAGGCCGGCAAGCACAAGCGATACGCTTGCCCGCAGATCGGTGGCCATCACCGGTGCTCCGGTCAGGCGCCTGACCCCACGAACCAGCGCGGACGATCCGTGGACCGTAATATCCGCCCCCATGCGCGTGAGCTCCGGCACATGCATGAACCGATTCTCGAAGATCGTCTCGGTAACCATCGAGGCACCTTCGGCGACGCACATCATGGCCATCATCTGAGCCTGGAGATCGGTCGGGAATCCGGGGTAGGGCTCAGTCATGGCGTCGACGCCCTTGAGCACCGAATTCCGCCGGGACACAAGCAAGCCGTCGTCGGTTTGAGAGAACTCGATTCCGGCACCGCTCAAGACATCGACCATGGATTCCAGCGTATCCATGCTCGCACCGACGAGTTCGAGCTCGCCGCCGGTGATCGCCGCCGCCATCGCATAGGTGCCGGCCTCAATCCGGTCAGCAATGACCTGGTGGGTGGCACCGTGCAACTGATCCACGCCATTGATCGTCAGCGTGTCACCACCAATCCCCTCGATCCGCGCGCCCATGGCGACCAGGCAGTTGGCCAAATCCATCACCTCGGGCTCACGCGCCGCATTAATCAGCACTGTTTCGCCTTTGGCGAGGCTGGCCGCCATCAGAAGGTTCTCGGTAGCCCCGACCGAGACCTTCGGGAAGACGACACGACCGCCGACCAGACCTTTCGGCGCACGGGCATGGATATAGCCTTCCTTGAGCTCGATCTCCGCACCCAGCTGCTCCAGGCCGTGCAGGTGCAGGTCGACCGGCCGGGTACCGATCGCGCAACCACCAGGCAGCGAGACCTGGGCCTCGCCGCATCGCGCCACCAAGGGCCCGAGCACCAAGACGCTGGCGCGCATCTTGCGCACCAGATCGTATGGCGCCGTCGTGCTGGTAATCTCCCGCGTCGTCAGCGTCGCCGTTCGGCCGCCAAACCCTTCTTCGCCGTTCTTGACGACTTTGATATCGACACCATGCTGCTCCAGCAGATTGCCCATCGTTTTGATGTCGGCGAGCCGCGGGAGGTTCGAGAGCGTCAGCGTCTCATCGGTCAACAAGGCCGCCGCCAGAAGGGGCAGCGCCGCGTTTTTGGCGCCGCTCACCGGCAGCTTCCCGCTGAGCATATGACCGCCGCGAATGCAAATCTTGTCCATTGGTCCTCGGAGTTTTGTCGTGCGATGCGGCTATAATTTGGGAAGCGTGACCCCAGTCTGCTTCATGTATTTTCCAGAGCGATCCGCATAGGAGGTCTCACAAGGCTGATCGCCCATCAGAAAGAGAAACTGGCACGCGCCTTCATTGGCGTAGATCTTCGCCGGCAGCGGAGTCGTATTTGAGAATTCCAGCGTGACATGGCCTTCCCAACCTGGCTCGAGCGGCGTCACATTGACGATGATGCCGCATCGGGCATAGGTCGACTTTCCGACACAGATGACCAATACGTCCTTCGGGACACGAAAATACTCGACCGTGCTGGCCAAAACGAAGCTGTTCGGAGGGATCACGCAAACAGCGGTCTTCCGCTTGACGAAGCTGGTGTCGGAAAACGCCTTTGGGTCAACCACGTCGTTGTCGACATTGGTGAAGATCAGGAACTCGTCAGAGACTCGGGCGTCATAGCCGTAAGACGACAGCCCAAAGGAAATCACGCCCTCGCGATTCTGTTTCTCGACAAATGGCTCGATCATGCCAGTCCGCGCTGCGGTCTCGCGGATCCAGATATCAGACAGGATCGCCATTCACGGTTCCTTCTTTCGGGGGCTCGCCAACAGACCGGCCTATGGAGGTCAGGGGTTTTAGCTGAGCCGCCAGTGCTTCTCAAGCGCCGGTGCAAGCCGGACGCTCACGATTGTCAAATTGCCGACCGACCACCGTGGCCAATCAGGGCTCATCCCTTTCCCCTGGATCAGATTCCGCCGTTGTCCTTGCCAGCCGGGCCTTTTGCTGCTGCTTACGCCGGCGCAAATTGGCGCGCAATGCGACCGCCTCACGTTCCCGACGATCGAGCCCGCCATCTCTGGCCGTCGACTCCGAATTGACCGAGGCGTCTTTCTCTTCTGACTTCATGGCGATTTGATGCCCGAAATGGCCTGCCACAGCAACAGTTGGAGACAGCCCATCAAACCGCAAAACTCCTTGCTCCCGGATATTCCCTGTGGCAGTTTCGCGCGGCTCTCGTTGGAAGCGACTGATGGCGGATGGTTTCTGAATGCCATACGCGCCCACTCAGCGCGCCAAGCGACATTGGTCGAACCGACGATCGCCGCAGTAGCTCAGGGGTAGAGCGCACCCTTGGTAAGGGTGAGGCCGAGAGTTCAATTCTCTCCTGCGGCACCATCGCTCGATGACCAAATATCTCTGTGATTTCATGTGGTAGGGCCAGCCATCGGCCCCAATCCGGCCATGCTGCAACGAATTTTGCTGCCGCCAACGCAAAAAAAAATTCCTCAACACCCATTTATGATCTTGAAATTTCCGTTTCGACAGGGCTAATAATTACAGCCTTAAGGGGCATCTTTTGCCACTATCTAACTATAAAGTTGTGGATAGTACTGTGGAGGAACTGTGGATACGAAACGGACAACTGAGCTGGACCAAATGGTTAGCGCCTATCTGCAACGACCGGTCCGGAGTTATGAAGAGGCCCTGAAGGCTCGAGAATCTGCCAAGCCGGCCGAGGCGTCCTACATGCGGCTCGTGACTGACCAGCCTCCGAAATCCGAATGACGTCTTTGCGGAGGCGAGGGGCGCAATCGCCGTAGGACGGTCCGGCGCAAGATGAACATCAGTCCGGCTGCCTGCCGCTCCACGGTATCCGATCGATATGCGACGGCCCCGGCGGCGATGCCGGGGCCTTCGCCTTATCCGGCTCTTTAGATCAACCCGCCGGGACCGGTGTCCCACTGGCATCGATCTCGAAATCCGGCAGCCCGTCACTGTCACAATCGCTCGGCGTATGATTGCCGATCGTGGTCTTACCGTTGATCTCCGCGACAATTTCTCGACGCGCTTCGATGGCCAACGGCGTCGTGCCTTGCTCGCAGGCCTTGTCGATACCGCGAGCAACCAATCCGGCCGCTGGTTCGACAACTCGATCAAACAGCGCGCATCCGGACACAAAAAAAGCCGCTCCAAGAACGGCGGTGGCCAAAGTCAGCTTGCTCAAGATTTTACTCCTTTTGGAAGATTGGGCTCGTTGTGACAGCCCGCAGAATGCCGTTGCCGATCGTCAAGCTTGGGAGGGTCGGGCTCGCCACCCGCACCAGGATCGTGTGCGATCGAACTCAACGCTGCAACAGCCACCACAATGCCAGCTGGCAGCGTCCAGGACACCCGCCCAGCCCGATGCTTATAGCTTGGTCGCCCACCCGACATCAGCCTTCGTTCGTCCCTTGCCGTATTCTACGCGGATGACCATCGTCCGGCGGCGACCGTCCCCGGCGGCATCAACCGGAGGAATAAGGTGAAGCGCGACAAGGCACAGATAGACAAACGCAACCGCGGGCAGGACGACAATCACCGTCGATAGCGCGACGACCTCCGAATGATGAAGGACGATCTTCAGAGTGTCCCTCTCGCACAACTGCGGATCCTGATTGATCTCATAGTCAATGCAATAGGTGCCGCGCCTGTTCAGGTCGACCTCGCCGATCAAGCCCATCGTCAGTAGGATCAAGAGCCCAAGGAACAGGAACCCGAACAAGCCAAGGAGAAAACCTTTTCTCTGGCACTGAGTGAAAACACGGACTTCATGACGCTCACCGCAATTCTGGCGACCGGTCAGCCGGTTTGAGCCCGCTGGCGACCGATCCACCGGACGGCAACGACCAAGACGGCGCCGGCGAGCAGGATCGGCAGGAGGAACTTGGCCATGAAGACCGCCCAAGCCAGCAGAAGGTCGCCGGCAAGAGTGGCATAATCCAAGGGGCAGCCCTCTGGACCCGGCAAATGCGCCCGGCAGTACGGCGTTCGCGCACTGGTCGTCAAATGCCCCGGAAGGCCAGCCAACAACGGAATCCATACGAGCGCGCCTAGGGAGAAGAATAGACCCACGAAACACTTGAAATCGGTTCGCGTGAACAAAATCATGGATCAGTCCCTCCTCGGAACCGGCATCTACAATGCGCCGGAATCCGTGTCCGGCATGCCTCCCATCACTTCGCACCCTTCAGCTTGCTCAAGCCCAGCCTCTCGGCAGAGCAGTGCAGGTACAACCAGAAAACTCCCAGGACAACGATAGAAAACACCGGCAGGAAGAATATGAAGGATGGAAAAAAGAACATGAAAAATCGCTCGATCAAAGCCGGAACAATCACATAACAGTCATCTTTCGCGTAATTTATGGTCCTTTCATTGTAGTAGTCGCAGTAGTCTGCGTCTCTATTGCGAGTATATGCAGTGCCGGCGAAAAGATAGCAGACAATCAACGTCATCCCGACAGTCAGGGAAAGTATCCATTTCAGCATCCGCCACAGTATGCGAATTAGAAGTGGCCTATCGACGATGCTGTATTGCAGTAGCATCTTGCGTCCCCGGAACGTTGCCCAACTCGACGCTCTTTCGGCCTGGTCTCGCCGGCCGCATCGCGGTGCTCGACCCGCTCACCCCTTTCGGGTTCGACCTATGGCGCGACGTCCAGATCGGGCGTGGGGATAACGGGTAGCGCCCACATCCGCCGCTCGTACGCGTCGCCGAGCCTTGCGCCAAAATCGTTGACCGACTCTCGCCCGGTGAAATTCCAGACGGATGCCACCTTGGCGGGTGTCGGATCATCAATCCGCTCCGAAATACGCCTGATCAATGTGACAGCAATACGGATATTCGTCGCCGGGTCACAGAGTCCCTTCGCCGGGCTCGTCTATTGACTATAGGGCTCGCTGCCGGCTCCAGCCGCCGCCCCACATTCCGCGATGACATCCGGGTCCGCCGAGAATTCGACCAACTCCTCGATCTCGAACCAGCCCTGGTAATAATCCCCGCTGTCATAGTCGGGATCCAGCTTCCCACGCACCACCACGTATAGCGGTTCCAATTTGTCATTGCCCGCGATGTCATAGGCGGCGTCCAGGTCCCGGGTGGCTTGGTTGTTGCCGTCCAGCCAGCTCGGCTGTCCGCTCGAGCAGGGTTCGATCGTGCTGGTGGCATGACCGAAGACGTAGAGCCCCCTGATCTCGACATCAATCCAATTGCGGTCCTGTGCGGACGCCCCGAACGGGAAGACGAGCAGTAGGAAGGTTAGACAATCGCGCAACCGCATCACCGCCTCACATTGATATGGATATGGTTCCGATGGTCATCGATAAGGGTTTGGTTCCGAACCGGGGTCTGCCTGCCAGCAGCATCGATATTGACATTGTGAACCGGCCCCAGCACCTGATTGACATTCGGCAGACTCATAAACTCCCGTTGCAACCTGTCGACATTGGCTTGGTTCTGGGGGTCGTCGACCCGCATGCCGTTGATCCGATTGATATCGATGGCACGCCCTTGACCGTGCGGCGTGCTGTTGGTTCGCCGCGTGCTGTTGATGTTCACGTTCAAGCCCACCCTCTGGGCAGCCGCTTCGACCGCGTCGACCAGTTCTTCACGAACGGGCAGATCGACTTGGCCACCGGTTGGGTCGTCGTTTTCGAAGGTGATGATCGGCCCTTGCGGACCTCCAGGATACGGATCGATCTGGCGAAATTGCGGCCCTGCGGTCACACCTCCCTGACCTTGCTGGACCAGCTGGATAGGCGACATTCCCGGCCTTGCCCTGGCAACGGGCAGTTCCTGTCGCGAGGTAGCCTGCCGCACGCTCGCTGACTGGCCGGAAGGCGAAGTTTCAGCCGGCGGAAACCCCGCCTCATGGAGCCGTGTCCATTGATCGACGGCATCTCGATGCCCGCGATGGTCCCGATCGAGCAGTGCCGCCATGAACGGCTTGTTCGACTTCGCCGCGGCGATCTTCTTTCGAGCCGATGACGGCTCCACAGAGTGAAGGCTGGTTCGTTTCATGGTCCACCCGTCCGTCAGTCAATAAGAGCCGCCGCTACGGGGCAAGAGATCGATCCGCACACCTCCTGATCACTCATCGCCCGAAGCCTTTTCCGCCATCATCTCCCGCAGCGCGTCTTCGTTGGCGTTCAGCGCGTGCAGCACATCCAGCACCACCGCTCGGCGGCCTTCGTTGAAGGCGGTCTCGTGGCTGTCGCCGGCGATCTGGGTCGAGCGCAGCACGAAGTGCCGCCGCATCAGATCGCGCAGCACCCGCCGCCCCGGCTCGCCGCCAAAGGCGCGGCGGTAATCCTGTCGTCGCCGGATCCGGTCGATCATGCTTGGTCGTCCCCTCTTGTCCCCAAGCCGCCCTCCAGAAAAGAGAAAGAGCCAGCCGCCCGGCTGGCTCCGCTAAGTGGGAGGCTATTCGATGATAGGAATAAATGTACATCATGCGCGCACGGATGTCAAGACCTCCGGAAGGGGGCCGATGTGCCGGACCCGGTTCGAACGAAGAGGAAAATTGACCGGCGATTGGCTGCGCCTGATTGCCACCACTACGTGGGCATGGTTTAGAACTCAGCTTGGCAAGCGAGTACCCAGGTGTTCAATCAATTACAAAAAGAACCAAATAGATCAAATAGACAGGAACGCCAAAGATCAAATAAGCCAGACAAGTACTATTACGGTGCTATTACGGTGCTATTACGGTGCTATTACGGTGCTATTACGGTGACAGTTTACTAAACCCCTTTTTTAGACTCGACATATTCCGCGCCTGAACCGACTGAGAGTCGGAACAAATAGGGCTTATACCAATCTGCAGTGAGGATCATGCATTGGCCCAGGTTCTTGACCCGATGGACATGATCTTCCATGGCTGGTCGATGAGGCGGTTCCAGGCGAAGCAGGAATGGTCGACGATATCGGCATAGGATTTGAAGGTGCGGTTCGAGAGCCAGTTGTCCCGCATGAATTGCCAGATGTTTTCGACGGGATTGAGCTCTGGGGAACGTGGCGGGAGCGGCAAGAGTGTGATGTTTTCCGGGACGTCGAGCTTGTGGGTGGTATGCCAGCCGGCCTGATCAAGGAGGATGACGGCGTGGGCGCCGGGCGTCACCTGGGATGAGATTTCGACCAGATGCCATTGCATGGCCTGGGTGTTGCATCGGGGCAGGACGAGGGCCGCACCGACGCCGCGGGCCGGGCATATGGCACCGAAGATGTAGGCTGATCGGGTTCGCTGATCGTGGGGTGCCCGCGGCCTGGTGCCCCGCTTGGCCCATCGGCGGGTAATCTTGTTCTTCTGGCCGACCCTGGCCTCGTCTTGGAACCAGATCTCGATTTCGATGCCGGCGGCGAGCCGAGATCGGATCGTGGCTATCTGGTCGGGGAATTTTTTTTGAACGTCACGATGGTCTCCGGGTCTTGGGCATGGTGGCGCGGCCGCGCCGAGAGCTTGCGATAGCCCAATTCGCGCAGCGTGCGGCTGACAGTGGTCTCATGCAGGCAGAGGCCGAACGCCTCATGCAGCCAGGCCGCCAGATCAGCCAGCCGCCAGCGCACCACGCCGTCGACCGCCGGCATGGGCCCCGCCTCGACCTTCGCGGCCAGGGCAGCCCGTTGGGCGGCATTCAGTTTCGGCCGGTTGCCCGGTGCGGTGCCGTCGATCAGACCCTCAGGACCCCGGGCATTGAACCGCAGCACCCAGTCACGGACCGTCTGAAGCCCGGCGCCCGCATACCGCGCCGCCGCCGTGCGCGACCCGCCATCATAGATCAGCGCCAGCGTCAGAAGCCGCCGGCTCTGGCCAGCATGCTCCGTTCGTTTGGCCAGCGCCCGAAGCTCTTCACCGGTGAAATCATCGCGCAGCGCAATCCCAGCTCGCATGGCAAACCTCCTTTGGTTGCCAACTTGAATCATGTCAGGACGAAAATGGGAATCCCCTAAATGAGTCAGCCATCGCGCAGGTTGGTATTAGTTGGCTGTCACTGCAATTTGACCCTATTGATTTCTTCGTCAGACTCCGTTGCCGACCGGCGACAGCGCGTCGTCATCGCGCCGTGCGATCCACCAGGAACGAAATTTGAGCCCGGCATAGACAAACGGAAACGCTACAGGCATGAGCGGGATCGAGAAGACAGACGCCATTCCGACCACGTAAAGGATGGCTCTCGGAACGTATGCCGGCTCGATCGCGCAGTAGATCGGCCTGATCTCATTGAAGATGCGCTGAACGCAGATCTCGACATAGAGGTCCAATCTAAACTCGTAGTACATGCCTTCGAGAGCGAATGGCACGGTGATCGGCAGTGTCGCCAAGAACGATATCAGGCAATACTTGTAAGCGGGACGCATGCTCACCGCCTTCCGATGATTTCCATTCGTCAACCAATACGGTCGCAGTTTGCAGCGAAATTCCGACAATCGGAAGGCGACCACCCGAATATCGACGACGCCACCGCAGCGGTGCCCAGCCTGAATATCTCGGTCTCGAAAGCACCTCCGCGCCGCTGATTCAATCCATATGTGCCAAGGGTATCAACGGTCCCGAAATAGCCGGTGCCGCTGGCGGGACGGTACAGGCGTTCGCCATTCCGGATTGTCGTAAACGGCTTGCGTCCTCGCGCCAAAGTCGCTGACCAGTTCCCGGCCCGTGAAGTTCCATATGGAGGCCACCCTAGCCGGTGTCGGGTCGTCGAGCCGCTCGACGATGCGGCGAATAAAGGTGACGCCGGCCCTTACATTCATCTCCGGATCGTGAAAGTCGATCGGCCCATCGCTCAGCCCCGCCCAGGTCTTCGGCTGTATGTTCATCGGCAACACCGACGTCGACCAGTGAAGGAGGTCCGCAACCCGCTGACGCGTAGAATTGTGGGCGTTCTCCATATAGACGATGGCCTTCACCAATTCCGGGTCCACACCTTGGAGCGCCGCTTCGCGTTCGATGGTTTCGGTGTGGCGCAGAACAGCCAACAAACCGCCCTCAACGGACTCGTTGTCCTTCGGTCCATCATCGGCGTTTGGATTGTCGGCGATCTCGAACAGTGCGGGAGCATCATCCAAAATCGCCTGGATTCTATCGGCCTCCATGTTGCTGACCGGAGGGGTATTGGATCCAACCGCTGACCGCCGCCCTTGCGCCGCACCGCTGGCACTTTGATGTCGAGACTTGAAGGGTCTCGCCTTACTGGTAACAGCCGCTCTCGGTCGGGAATCTCCGGTGCGCCCTGATCCTCCGATGCCGATCCCGCGAATCCTCTCGCTATCCTCATTGCCTAGTTGTCCCAAGCGGCCGGAGACTGAAGAATCGGGCTCAGGAAATGCCGCTTCGTGCAGCCGACTCCACTGATCGACCGCGTCATTGTGCCCACGATGGTCCCGATCGAGCAGCGCCGCCATGAACGGCTTGTTCGCTTTCGCGGATGCGATCTTCTTCCGTGCCGCCGCCGGCTCCAGGCGATGGGGGGTCGGTCGCTTCATAGGTCACCTCGGGAAATCACGCGCACCGGACAAGGCGGTGCGTTCAGGGATTGGCGTGGTCTGATCACAGGCCGGTC
>CBDEGD010000008.1:0-35447 GCA_965237625.1 Inquilinaceae bacterium | reverse complement strand
CGGCCTGTTCGCTGTTTCTGTGGGCCTGCCTTTTTTCGCGGTATCGGCGACGGCCCCGTTGTTGCAGCGCTGGTTTTCCCATAGCGGACACGAGACCGCGGACGATCCCTACTACCTTTACGGCGCCAGTAACGTGGGCAGCATGTTGGCGTTGCTGGGCTATCCGGTGGTGATGGAACCGGCATTGACCCTGGCCGGTCAGTCAGGCTCCTGGGCCCTGGTCTATGGGCTTTTGGTGCTGCTGATCTCGGCCTGCGCCATGTATTTGTGGCGCGGCGTGGCATCGGATGGCTGGAAGGTGGGGCGAATTGAGGCAGCGGCGGCCGCCGGGGCGGCAGCCGAGCCCATCGGCTGGCGCCGACGGTTGCATTGGCTTGCCCTCGCCTTCGTGCCGTCAAGCCTCTTGCTGGGGGTGACAAACCACATCACGACGGACATCGCGGCGGTACCGTTATTTTGGGTGGTGCCTCTCTCGCTCTACCTGCTGACATTCGTGCTGACATTTTCCCGCCGTCCGATGCTCAAGCACCAGTGGATGCTGCGGGCGCAGGTCGTGCTGTTCCCGGTGATCGCGACCTTTTTCCTGCTGCAGCGGCCGATACTGCCAATAACACTTCTGCATCTGGGCGCGCTCTTCGTCGGCGCCATGGTATGCCACGGCGAGTTGTGGCGGCGGCGACCGGAAACTCGTCATCTGACCGAGTTCTACCTGTGGATGTCGTTTGGCGGCATGCTGGGCGGTGTGTTGAATGCACTGGTTGCTCCGGTGCTGTTCGATTCGGTGGTCGAATACCCGATGGCACTTGTCCTGGCCTGTCTGTTGCGGCCCTGGAAGACCGTCAAAATCAGCCTGCCGTCGGCAAGCAAGATCATCGCCGTCGCACTGCCGGCAGTGCTTTGCATTTCGGCGGTGATCCTGTTCGAAATTGCGGAGATCGAGCCCTGGCAACTCGGGATATTTGCGGCGATAGCCGTGCTGGCGCCCAGCACCTACGCTCTTGCCGCTCAACCGTTCTTCTTTGCGGTTTGTGTCGTCGGCTTTCTGTCGCTGGTCCCGCTGTTCCTGGGCGCGCAAAGCGATGTGCTGGTGCGGGAGCGCAGCTTCTTCGGTGTGCACACGGTCAAGACGATGAACGATGGGCTGATCACCGCGCTCGTCCACGGCACGACGATCCACGGGGCCCAATACACCGATCCGGAGCGTCGGCGCGAAACCCTGTCATACTATGTCGAGCCGGGGCCTCTGGGATCCGTATTCGGGTCGCTGCCACCGGTCGATGAGCCTCGGCGGATCGGTGTGATCGGACTGGGAACTGGTTCGCTGGCCTGGTTTTCGAACCCCGGGCGAGGACTGGTGGTTTTACGAGATCGATCCCCTGGTCACCTATCTTGCACGCGATGCGGGCTATTTCCACTTCCTGGGCGACTGCGCGCCGGATGCCACCATTGTGCATGGCGATGCCCGAATCTCCCTGGAAAGGGAGCCGGAGATTACCTTCGATGTCCTGGTTCTCGACGCCTTTTCTTCCGACGTGATTCCAATCCACCTCATCACCCGCGAGGCGATGGCGCTTTACCAGCGCAGATTGGCCGACAATGGGATCCTGCTGATGCACATCAGCAACCGCAATCTGGATCTTCGGGCCGCCGTGGCCGCCGGCATTGCCGATGTAGGCATGGTCGGACGCATCCTGGCATATGTTCCGGAGGATGTGGAATCGGTGGCGTTGGCCACGGCCGCACAGTGGGTTGCGGCGGCGCGGGATCCGGCCACGCTGCGGATACTCGATGGCGACGAGCGGTGGGAGCCGCTGGAACCGGTGCCCGGAGTGCGTCTTTGGACCGACGACTATTCCAATATCTTTGGCGTCCTGAACTGGTGACGCCATAAGGCCGCAAGCGGTCTTGGATGATCTCACCGTCTGCGGTCCTTGCCGGTGCGGTAATCGCGATGGCCCCAGTTTAAGCTGCCCCACAATCAGAATTCACCATCGAATGATCCATTTTGTTCGCGTCCTGTACCTGACCATTCCGAGGCATTGAGGATAAGACGCGGCCAGTCTGCTGGCGCATTTTCCGTTCATACGGCACCGGCCCGCACTTGCCTCGGGGGCGGTGCCGTCTCAGAACTGGAACGGCTGTGCGATCATGAACTGGGCGCCAACGCCCTCCTCCGAATAGGCCGTATCGATACGGATGACAAATCCCTTCGCGCGGGCCCGAATGCCTAAGCCGACGTCCCACTGCATATCGCTGTGCAACTCATCGATGTCCCATGACGGCGCCACGCGCCCGACCTCGACGAACGGAGCGAATTGAAGCCATTCGACGCCGAAGTACTCCTGCGCGCGCGGCCAATTGTCGAACGTGTTCCATTCCGGGGTCAGCCGAAGCTCCGCGGCATAGTAGACCGCCGCCTTGTCGGAGAATCGCTGCGAGGGAAAGGCCCTCATGCGCCACAGGCCGCCAAGCGTCGGCCCGGTGTAGCTCGGCGGTCGATTGGAGATGCTGCCATCGCTCTCGGCTGTCCAGCTCGGTGAATAGGCGGTCCAGACATCGAACGCCAACACTCTTTGGCGGAATGTGTCGGTCGCGCCGAGCGAGATATACTGATCGTATTCCGCCTGCAGATTTGTCCATGAGTTGCTGCTGTCGAACGCCCCGAAATCGCGCGACGCTTCCAGCCGCAAGCCGTTGCCGGCCGACGGATTTGCCGGAAAATCGCGATTTTCCCAGAACAGCGACAGGTCCAGGCCGTTCGACCTGAGCTCGTCGTCGATGTCGCCATCGATCTCCTGGGAGCGATAGAACGGCCGAAGCTGGAGAAAGGTCCGGCCGCTGGCGAAGGGATTGAAGGACTCGCCCCCACTGGCACCGGATGCCAGTATTCCGCGCTCAAGCCGGTAGTCTGGGATGACTTCGGTGCGCCCGTGACCAATGGGAAGAAGGTATTTGAATTTTCACGCGGAAGAAGTTGTCGAAGCCGTCGCCATTGACGAAATCGTCCTCATCGGAATCGTTCGAGCCCGCCCGTTCATTCGGGAAGCTCGGGTCGCCGTCGACATAGCGGTCGACGTCGCTGAAATAGCCGACCGAAGCGACCGGATCGATGAATAGACGGTCCAGCTTTGGCAGGCGGAGATCTTGACCCAGAATAAATCCCATGCCGGACCCCTGGCTGCCCGCCACCGCCGAGCCGATCAGCGCCGATTGCCGCTCCGGATAGCCGACGGCCCCGTATGCATACCCGACCGCGGCCCCGAAATTTTCATTGTGGAAGGCGAATGGGACGCTCAGAACATTGGGCGGCCTGGTGGCATCCGCGGCCTCGTCCTGGGCGTTGCCAGTCGCCGGCGCGGCCAATAGGGCCGCCAGGACCACGCATGTCCTCGCAACGATCGATCTCGTAAGTGGGTGGACGACCCGGAAAAGTGCCGTCATGGTCGGGTCCGCATCCTCGCATCTCTCCAGGGTCGTGTGCCGGGCATAGTGCAGGGGCTTGCTCCCGAAATCACACGGTCGGTGCCGATTTCGGCGTGCAGCCGGCTTTTCCGTTTCGGGAGGTACCGACGATGATGTGGGTCATGATCGCATCGCGCAGCGCCGGTATTGGCCGGGCTATGCGGACCCCCAGGCGGGCATTGTGCTATTGGTCGTATTTTGGAGTCAATCCGTCCAACGTCACGATATCCGCATAGCGCCGGCTGGGGGAAATTCGAGAACCCCGTGGCCGTCCTGCCACTTGCGATCGCGCAGGGTTTGCGATGGCGTTTCGCCGAAACGCCGCCGATACTCGCCGCTGAATCGTCCGATATGGGTTTCTCAGGTGCCGAGCTGGAAATGCGGACCCGCCTGTTTGTCGTCTACCACAGCATGGACCTCGGTCTTTTCGATCGGGAAGAAGAGGACGAGCGCTACGAACTGATCAAGCGCCATCATGCCCTGCCGACCCGGCCTTGAGTCCGACGCCGAACTGGCTGACCAGCCCCATCAACCGGATTCCCAGTTGCGGCATGTGCCGCTTTCTCGCCGTAGCGGGACAGTCACAGTCGATAGATTCAGCCGGACGCCGGCCCGCGGCTCATTGATAGCGAGGCCGCCGCTGTTGCACTGCCGGCGGCGCTTTGCCTTTCGGCGGTGATCCTGGCCGAGATTGCGGAGTTCGATCCCTCGGTCACCTATCTGGCGCGCGATGGTAGTCGCTTGAACCGGTGCCCGGAGTGCGTCTTTGGACCGATGATTATTCCAATATCATCAGCGCCCCGAACTGGTGCCGCCACAGGGCCGCAAGCGCCGCAAGCGGTCTTGGATGAACTGGGGAAATCCTGATCCAACCGTCATATCGAAAGGGAACGGTGCCTCGACCGAATGCTATTCGGCGTCGGTTGGCGCGGTGTTTAGCGGTAACGCCGGTTATCGTTGACCGGGGCCGCGCTGGCCCGGGCCACCCTGACCAGCGGCGGTTGTCGGTGTGTTGAAGCGGCCAAAATTGCCGAGGAGCTGTTCCAGAACACCCATACGGCGGCCCAGGGTCGGCGTTTCCCGTTCTACAAGCTCCACGATCTGGGCATCTCCAAGATCCAGATCCTGGATCTGCCGGACGATCCCGGTCTCGCTGAACTCAACCATGATAACCCGCCGCTCGATGATCTCCGGATTGAAGAAGGCAAGCTTCTCGGTTCTTTGGCCGATATAGTACCAAGTGCGCCGATCGAACGTCGAAACGGTGGTTGGTGAGCCGAAAAGATCGGCAACTTCGTTCACGGTGCTTCGGCCGACGGTGACCCGGGTGAACCGCTCATCGTCGATCAGGTTGCCGCGCGTCGCGAGAACCGGCGCGCAGGCGGTCGCCCCAACCACCAAAAACGCCACTATCGCCTGGCGGCCGGCGCGGTACCATTGGAACAATCCCATCGACATTCCAGTGCTGCGGCTCGCGGCGCCCGATAGCCCAACAAAAGGATCAATCGAGACGTTCCGCAATTTGACGTTCCGATGATAAAGCACCATAACGCACGCCGCCATCATCAATATGAGGCACAATCTGTCAACCTGCCCGTCTCAGACCCGCCCGTCTCGGACTTGGCGGAAAGAGGACGTCACGGTGATCACTCGAATGTTCCGCAAGAACGAGGCAGAGAAATCCGCCGCCGCCGCATACGGTCGGTTGGTCGATCAGTCGCGCCAGCCCGATTTCTATCTGCATTGCGGTGTGTCGGATACGCTGGACGGACGGTTCGACATGCTGGTCCTGCATGTCTTCGTCGTTCTGGACCGGCTGGCGGGGCAGGGCGAGCGTGAAGAGGCTTTCGCTCAGGCTTTATTCGACCATCTTTTCGCCGACATGGATGTCAATCTGCGCGAAATGGGTGTGGGCGATCTCAGCGTCGGCAAGAAGGTTAAACAGATGGCGGAAGCGTTCTATGGCAGGGCGCGGGCGTATCATGACGGGTTGGAGGCCGGCGGCGGCGAAGCGCTGACCGCGGCGCTGCGTCGCAACCTGTTTCGGTCGACGACGCCCGATGCGGCGCAGGTCGAAGCGATGGCTGCCTATCTGAGGCGTGAAAGAATGGCAATGGCAGCGACGCCGTTCGAGGATCTGCTTGCGGCCCGGTTTGAGTTTGGCCAAGTACCGGCGCCGGTCGAACTCCAGGCTGGTGGTTGAGGGTAAGGTCCGATGGTCGACGTCAAACCGGAATTCAGCCGTGCGGTGGCACTTGAGGATCTACGCGGCGGGATCGTGCGCCGGACGATCGAGGCGACTGAATCGGAGCGGCAGGACTTGGCGGGCCGATTCGCCCTGCCGTCGATCGGTGCGCTGACGGCGAAGGTATCTCTGGAATCCCAGGCCAAGGGACGTCTCGTCCTTGTGAAGGGTGCGCTAAACGCCGATGTCACGCAAACCTGCGTGGTGACTTTGCAGCCATTGCCGCGTATTGTGTCGGAGACGTTTGTGATGCGGTTGGCTGTAGAGCCGGACACCGAAGAATCCCCGATCATCAATGTCGACCCGACCACGGAAGACGAACCTGAGCCGATCGAGGGCGATTCGGTCGATATCGGTGAGTTGGTGGCCCAGCACCTGTCGCTGGCTTTGGAACTATACCCGCGAGCGGAGAACGCGGAACTTGAGGCGGGGGCTCTCGCGGCCGGTAAACCGGCACTTGAAGGGCCTTTCGCAAAATTGGCACAATTGAAGCCCAAAGCTTAATTGCGTCCTTATCATCAACGAGTGGGTCTTGTCGCTTGCCCCCGCCAAGCATTTCCAGTATGACACGCCCCGCTGTAGGCGGCCTGGCGAGGGCCGCCTTTTGAAATAGCGAGTTATGAATAATGGCCGTTCCCAAGAAGAAGACGTCATTCTCCCGGCGTGACATGCGCCGCGCACACGATTCCCTGACCGCAGCAGCGCATGCCGAGTGCGCAAATTGCGGTGAATTGAAGCGCCCGCATCATGTTTGCGGGGCGTGCGGCTACTATGCTGGCCGCGAAGTGACCGACGCGACCGCAGAAGCCTAGCGGCACCGCCTCACCGCGAGCCTACTGACGATGACCGCGACCGCGGAACCTGTGCCACTGACCGTCGCTATCGACGCCATGGGGGGCGACGATGCCCCGGCCATGGTGATCGACGGTGCCGAGATAGCGCGACAGCGCCATCCGACGGTGAAATTCCTGTTCTTCGGTGACGAGGGCCAGATCGACCCGTTGCTGGCCAGATGGCCCAGGCTCGCCGAGGCCTCGACCGTGCGCCACACCAGCGAGGTGGTGACCAACGACGCCAAGCCGACCCACGCCCTGCGCAACGGTCGCGAATCCAGCATGCGCCTGTCGATCAACGCCGTCCATGACGGCGAGGCGCATTGCGTGGTGTCCGCCGGTAATACCGGTGCCCTGATGGCCATGGCGAAGATCGTTCTGAAGACCATGCCGGGCATCGACCGCCCTGCAATTGCCACGTTCTTCCCCACCCTGCGCGGTGAAAGCGTGATGCTCGACATGGGCGCCAACATCGATTGTCGGCCCGAGCATCTGGTTCAGTTCGCGGTCATGGGCGCGGTATTCGCCCGATCGGTACTGGGTCTGACCGAGCCCACCATCGGTGTGGTGAATGTCGGCGCCGAGACGTTGAAAGGGAACGACGTGGTCAAGGAAGCGGCGAACCAGCTGCGTGAATTGGAAGGTCTTCCGGGTCGTTTTGAGGGCTTTGTCGAAGGCAACGACATTCCGGCCGGCACGGTCGATGTCGTGGTCACCGACGGGTTCACCGGCAACATCGCGCTGAAAACGGCGGAAGGGACGGTAAAGCTCTTCGCCGAATATCTGCGCCGGGCCTTCCGATCCTCGCTCATGGCCCGGCTTGGCTATCTGCTGGCCCGCGGCGCGTTGAATAGACTTCGCGACCGGCTCGATCCCCGCAAGTACAACGGGGCCATGTTCCTGGGCTTGGCCGGAATCTGCGTCAAGAGCCATGGCGGTACCGACGCCCAGGGCTTTGCCAGCGCCGTCGATGTCGGTATCGATCTGGTGCAGAACGGCTTTAATGAAAAGGTCAAAGAAGGCCTTCAAAGCTTTGAATCTAATGCACAAGGAGGCACTTCGTCCAAAGTTGGAGAAGTGACGGGATGAGTGTCCGAAGATCGCGAATCATCGGTACCGGCGCATATTTGCCAAAACGTGTTGTCACAAATGATGAGTTAGCCGCCCAGGTAGATACCTCGGACGAGTGGATCGTCCAGAGGACCGGCATCCGCCAACGCCATTTCGCGGCGAAAGACCAGAAGACCTCAGATCTGGCGATCAGCGCCGCCGATGCCGCGCTCTCCAGCGCGGGTGTCCGGCCGGACCAGATCGACCTGATCGTCCTTGCCACCGCCACGCCGGATCAGACTTTCCCGGCCACTGCGACCCGGGTTCAGGCAGGGCTGGATCTCGGCTCCAGCACGGCCTTCGATGTCCAGGCGGTATGTTCGGGTTTTCTATACGCCACCGCGGTCGCCGACAACTTCATCCGGCTGGGCCAGGCGGACCGGGCCCTGGTGATCGGGGCCGAGACATTTTCGCGCATTCTCGATTGGGAGGATCGCGCGACCTGCGTCCTGTTCGGCGACGGGGCCGGTGCGGTGGTGCTTTCGGCCGAGGAGGGGACAGGGACCACGGAAGATTTCGGGATCCTGACGACCCACCTGCATTCCGACGGCCGGCAGCACGATTTGCTCTATGTCGATGGCGGCGTGTCATCGACTCGGACGATCGGACATGTCCGGATGGCCGGCCGTGAAGTGTTCAAACATGCGGTCGTGCGGCTGGCCGAAGTGGTTGACGAGGCATTGGAGGCCACGGGCCTTCAATCGTCCCAGATCGACTGGTTGGTGCCGCACCAGGCCAATAAGCGGATCATCGACGCCACCGCCAAGAAACTCGGCATGGATGTCGACCGGGTGGTGATGACGGTCGATCGCCACGCCAACACGTCAGCCGCTTCGGTGCCCCTGGCCCTGGACACGGCGGTCAAGGATGGCCGTATCAAGCCCGGCAATCTGGTGGTGATGGAGGCAATGGGCGGCGGGTTCACCTGGGCCTCCGCGCTGACCCGGTGGTGACCCCAAAACGCCCATGCGATAGGGCCGTATCAAGGATTGGTCCCAACTCTGTGTAATTGACGGGATATTCGCCGCGAAGTACGGTTCCCCCAAGAAAGAGGCGGGAGGCCCAGACCAATGGCAGACACGACCGTAACGCGCGCTCATCTCAGTGAGGCGGTTTACGAGGAAGTTGGATTATCTCGGAACGAATCAGCTGATCTTGTGGAGACTGTGCTTGAGGAGATTTCTCATGCGCTCTCGCGGGGGGATATGGTGAAGATCTCGTCATTCGGCAGTTTCGGGGTTCGCCAGAAGGGGCAGCGGATCGGACGCAATCCGAAAACCGGCGAGGAAGTGCCCATTCTCCCACGCCGCGTGCTTGTTTTCCGGGCGTCCCACGTCCTGAAAGACCGCATTAATCAGGGTCTCAACAGTCAGAAAGGTGCCGCGTGAGCATGGCCAGCCTTCTGGACGGCCGCACACGATCGAGAGGCGTGGGAAAATCCGCGAGCGCCTACCGGACCATCAGCGAAGTCTCCGACGAGCTATCGGTACCGCAGCATGTATTGCGGTTCTGGGAGTCCAAATTCAGCCAGGTTCGGCCGCTGAAACGCGGCGGCGGCCGACGGTATTATCGTCCCGAAGACATTGCTTTGCTTCGCCAGATCCAAAAGCTGCTCTATGAGGACGGCTATACGATCAAAGGCGTCCAACGGCTGTTGCGCGAGGGGCGGGGCCAGGTGCCGGCGCCAAAGCCGGCCAGCAACCCGCCGGAACGGCGCACACCGGCAGCCCTGCCTCCTGCTATGCCCGAGGGAGGCGGCGGTGACTCGCTGCCCGAACCCCTGCGGGCTGAACTGCGGTCGCTGCTGGCCGAATTGCGGCAGCTCCGGGCGGCGCTGGCCAGTGAGGGATAGCGTTCCCTAAAGCCGGGTCGATTAGTATGCGGGCCGCCGTTGCTTGGGGGTAAGTGGCGGCGTATAGTCCCGCCGGTTCCCGGTCGGTCGGATCGGCAGCACAAAGTCGGAGCGTGGCGCAGTCTGGTAGCGCACTTGTCTGGGGGACAAGGGGTCGTGGGTTCGAGTCCCGCCGCTCCGACCAAATTTCTTGAAAGAGTACCGGCCCGCGCCAAATGGCGACGCAGGCGTTCAGGCAGACGGGGACATGGCCGCCCCTCGGAAGCAACCCCTTTTGTCATTCCCGCGCGGGAATGACAAAAGGGTATGTACTATGACCGAGGCCGTTCCCAAACAGGGATGCCGGGTCTATTTCGGTGTTCGCTGGGCCCGCCAGACCAACCGGCGCCACTCGGCATTGCGGGGCTCCACCTCGTCCGGCCAGCCAACCGCCATGGCCTCATCGAGCGCGTGCGCCATCTCCAGCATCAGGGCGCGGCTGCGCTCGGCTGCGCTCGGCGCAATCCCGATAGCCCTTCTGATAGGCGACCACATCCGGCCTCGGCGCGAC
The DNA here is from genome assembly GCA_965237625.1 of Inquilinaceae bacterium. Classification (GTDB taxonomy): domain Bacteria; phylum Pseudomonadota; class Alphaproteobacteria; order DSM-16000; family Inquilinaceae; genus JABDIP01. Next base: position 25,395 of record CBDEGD010000008.1, on the reverse strand, counting down.
CCTGGCCGCGCTCACTGTCGCGGCGAATCGGCTCGGCGTGCGTCCGTCCAGGCGCAGGGCCGGTGGCGGGCGCTGCGCCGGCGACGCAACCACTTCATTTGCGAGCCGGGTTCGGCGTTGCATATGCATCAGACCTTCCCTCCTGGATACGGCACGCTGGTGCCGAGGGTCTTAAGCAACCGCTCGGCTGCCCGCCGGCGCCGTTGCCACATTGCATAGGTCTCGAAATCGCCCGACGCCAACCCGGCATCGGCACTCGACTTCATACGAAGAACCGCATCGTCGCCAAGTCGCGCCACGAGATTTGCGGCGGACTGGTTGGCTCGACATACGTATTGCGCCCGCCGCTTGAAGCGGAGCTGCCGTGACCTGGCAGCGGCACTACGTTCTGCAACGCTGGCCAAGGGCGTCGTAACACTGGGGCCGATCTTCCGTACCATGAGACCCTTCCTGAATCCTCAATACGGTTAGCAGAAGATTAACTGCCAACGGCTCGAATGTCAAAAAATAAACACGTATTGTACTGATAATTCACGCCAAATTAACCAAGACGTATGACCGGGAGGCCGTGAAATTAACGAATATTAACGACCAGAAACTGTGCCAATGACTTAGAATTCCAGCCTAGATCACCGATCAATCCCTGCCATGGACAGGTGAATATTCTAATTTTTCACTTTGTGAATTCAGGTCGCGGAACTTCGCTTGGACCTGCGGGAAAAAAGGCCCTGATCTGGGGAGATCAGGGCCGCTTCCATGCCAGGAAAACCCGCTGGAGGCTGTCGTCAGTGTTTCCGTCGACGACCCCTGACCTTTGCGGCCACGCGGTTTTGGGGGTTAATAAGAGATTGCATAACCTGGCCAACGACCAGGAGAAGGGCAGCCCCGAAAAACGGGAAAAGAAGGGCATATTCCGCCGAGATGCTTCCGGAATCGTCGGACAGGAACGCGCTCAATCCACTACCCATATGGCACTCTCCACATGACCTTTTTGGTCAATTGTTCCTCAACTTTATCGAAAAACGCAGTTGGTGGCAATAGGTTAACCAAGTTTGTTAATATCTTTCTTCCAAAGTGGCGGAATTCCTAGCCTTTCACTTCATTGCTGCTAAGAAAAAAACGGTTGCGCCTAACATTCTCCTGATCGCTGCGCACTTGTATTTGTCGCCATCGTCGGGAAAAGTGGCGGGGGAGGAATCTGTGCATGGACACTTCACTACAGCAAGAGTCGCTAGACCGCCTGCGGGCGCTTGATACGCCGACAATCTGCAACGCGCTCGAGGTCGCCAGACCGGATCGCCAGGCGCTGGGATTCACCACGCGGCCGTTGGTCTGCCTTCGGCCGGCGATGCCGCCGATCGTCGGCTATGCCCGAACCGCCACGGTGCGGGCCGAGCGGCCGTCCGATCGCGGCCCGGATGACGTGCGCCAGCATCGGCTGGACTACTATGCCTATGTCGCCACCGGGCCCCGGCCGTCAATCATCGTGATCCAGGATTTGGACCCATCGCCGGGATTCGGCTCGTTCTGGGGCGAGGTGAACAGCCATGTTCATCGCGGCCTGGGCGCGCTTGGGGTGGTGACCAATGGCAGCATTCGTGATCTCGACCAGAATGCCGAGGGTTTCCAGATGCTGGCCGGCATGGTCGGTCCCTCCCACGCCCATGTGCATATCGAGTCCTTCGACCTGCCGGTCGAGGTCTCGGGCATGGCCGTGGCGCCCGGAGACCTGATCCATGCGGACCAGCATGGCGCTGTGGTCATCCCGGCGGAGGTCGCCGCCGATTTGCCGGCGATTACCGAGCGGCTCGTGCGCAAGGAGGCGGTGATCATCGGTGCGAGTAGACGGGACGACTTCGATTTTGAGATGCTGGCCAAGGCCATGCGGGACAGCGACGACATTCACTGATTGGCCGGCTGGTCAGCCGTTCCTACAGCCCCATCGCCCGCCGCATGGCGGTGGACAGATGCGCCTCGATCGACGCAGCGGCGTCCTCGGCGTCGTGGCGGTAGCAGGCATCGATCACCGCCAGATGCTCGCCCATGGCGTCCAGCAGGTTGGCCGGCGTCAGCATGCCGGAATCCAGGCGGATCAGGCGGATGCGGTCGGTGTTGGATCTGTGCGTCCTCCAGATCAGGGCGTTGTCCAGGCTTGCCACCAGAGAGTCGTGAAAGGCCCAATCGACGGTCTGCGCCGTTTCCAGCAGCGCCTCGTCGATGCCGGCGGGGACTTTCTCGACGATCTGCCGGTGGGCCGTTTCCAGGGCCGTGATGGCGTCATCTGAAGCGGTCACGGCAAAATGGCTCGCCGCGGCCATCTCGATCAGAATGCGCAGTCCGAATGCGTCCCGGATCAGCTTGGGATTGGCGTCGGCCAGGCGTATGCCGCGCTGGGGGATCATCTCCACCAGACCTTCGCTCTCCAGTTTCTGGAGCGCCTCGCGCATGGGACCGAGCGGCATGCCGGTCAGGGCCACCAACTCCCGCTGCGACACGAATTGGCCGGGGCGCAAATTCTTGGCGAAGACATGGGTCTTGAACGCGAGATAGGCCTGTTCGCTCAGCTTCATGATCCTGCCTCTCAGCGTCTGATCGGGGCGGCGGTCATCGGTCTCGAGGCGCTGAGGGCACCGTAGCCAAGGCCGCCATGACCCGGCGGGTTTGCCCCGACCCAGCGGTCGTCGGCCGGATCGGCAGCCGGCTGATAGCGCACATCGCAGGACAGCCGCACCCGGCCCTCCGGCGAAACATTGTCAAACGATCCATGCAGGGTGAATGGGCCGAACAGCACGATGTCACCGGGCTCGAAATCGGCGGTCAGCAATCGTGTTCCATGGCGTTCGGCGATGGTCACCGGGTCGTCAGCCAGGGAGCCGGGCCGGGTTGGGTCACGATCGACATCGAGGCCGCGAAACTCCTCAATCAGCGTATCGAAGCGATGCGAGCCCTCGACGATCAGCAATGGGCCGTCGGTTGTGGGTGCCGGCCCCAGCGGGATCCACATGGTCAGGATGCGGTCCGAACCCCGGTTCATATAAACATGATCGAAATGCAGTGGACTGGCGCGTCCGACCGGCGTCGGCCGCAGCCAGAGAAAGTCGAATGCCCGGACCGGTTCCGCCAGCACCCGCTCGGCGATGCCATAGACGTCAGGTCCGTGACTGACGGCGCGCAGCAGGGGGGGCCTCACAGATCTTCTTAAAGAACCCGCCAAGATCATTGCCGATCCGCTCGGCACGCCGGCTGGTGCCGGTCGCCAGCCCGTCTCCGGCCGGATCCTTGATTTCTCCGACGGCAGCGAGGCGGTCGAAGACCTCTTGTCGCGCCTTCAGGACGGGGCCGGTGTCCAGTGCGCCCGGTAGATAGAGATAGCCATCCTCCGCCAGTCGCCGGCCAAGGGTAGCCGGGCTGTCGTCCAAGGCGCTGGCCTGCAGCGGTCCGAGCAGATGACGGGGGACCGGTTGCCCTGCGGCGAACATCGCGCTCATCTCCATGCCGGCCACTATGCCTCCCCGGCAACCTGGATGAGCGCGGCGAGCTCATTGATGTCGTCCTGGCCAAGGGCGGTCAACGGCGGGCGCACGCGGTTCCAGGCCGTATCGTCGGCCGCCGCCGCCATCATTGCCTTCAGGGCCGGAATTATCGGCCGCCGGTCGAATCCCGAGGCGAGGGCTGTGACGGCGGCACTCAGCCGCGCCCCGTCAGGACCCTCGGGATCATCGCAGAGGCGGCGCAGCAGGCCCGGGACCACATTAGCCAGGCCGCAAATCGTCCCACTGCCGCCGGCCGCTATCGCGCGGGCGATGTCCGGTTCATTACCGACCAGAACGTCGAGCGCCCCCCGGCGCGCGATCAGCTGTGCCGTGTAGCCCCAGTCGCCGGAACTGTCCTTGACCCCCACCACCAACTCCGGAAATGAGACGGCCAGTTTCTCAATGGTTTCAATGCCGAGCGCGACGCCGCTGACCGCCGGGATATGATAGAGCAGCACACGGGGGTGCTCGGTGGCGCTGCCTTCGAGGATCCGGGCATAGGCCGAGAACACCCCGTCATCCAACACCTGACCGAAGAAGAAGGGCGGGACGACGAGCTGGCCGCCGCATCCGGCCGCCGCCGCGTGGCGGGTCAGCCGGACCGTGTCCGGCAGGGCGGCACAACCGGTACCGACGATGATCCGCGCCGCATCCAGCCCTTCGGCAAGCAATGCCTCCAGAACGGCGATGCGTTCCTCGACCGAGAAGGAGGGTCCCTCACCGGACGTGCCGAACAAGGCGACGCCGTCGCAGCCGGCTGCCAGCAAGGCCATGCAGTGATCCCGCAATCGGCCGATATCCGGGTTCAGCCTTTCGTTAAGCGGTGTTGGCACGGCGACATGCACTTGTGCTGTGGTCGAACCCATCGCGGCAAATACCCCTATTCCGCTTCAGTGCTGCGTACCGCGACAGGTCGTGGCCAGCCGAGGGGGAACGATACTGATCGCATACTGATATGTCACTGATCTTTTACTCGCTTGTCAGGGCATATCCCCGATGGCATCATCACCCTTCGTTCAAGAGGCCGATGCTGCCAATTCGGCTCACTAGGGGAGGACAGTATGATCGTTTCCAGGGATATCGGTCGCCGCGCTCTGGCTGCGCTGGCGATTGCCGGGGCCGCTTCGATGGCCGTGCTTGGGGTGCCGTCGACCGCCGCGGCGGAGCCGATCGAGATCCGCATCTCGACGCCGGCGGTGCCGGGGGATTCCCATGCGGAAATGCTGTTCATCTACAAGGAATGGCTGGAGCGTGCGGCGCCGGGCGAGTTCGACGTGCAGGTGTTCCTGAACGCGACTCTGTTCGCCCAGGGCACCGAGCCGGCGGCCATGCAGCGCGGCAATCTGGAGATGGCGCTGATTTCCGCTCAGGACATCGCCAAGGAGCTGCCGGAATATTCGATCTTCACAGCCGGCTATCTGATCCGCGATCCGGACCATCAGCAGGCGGTTTTCGGCGGCCCGATCGGTGAGGAGTTCTACGGCAAGGTCAATGAGGTGATGGGCATCCAGATCCTCGACGTGGCCTATCTGGGCACCCGCCAGCTCAATCTGCGCGATGTGCGCGACGTGCAGACCCCGGCGGATCTGGACGGCGTCAATCTGCGCATGCCGGGCTCGGACACTTGGCAGTTCCTCGGCCGGGCGCTGGGCGCCAACCCGACGCCGCTGGCTTTCGGCGAGGTCTACACGGCGCTGCAGACCGGCGCCATCGACGGCCAGGACAACCCGCTGCCGACCGACAAGGCGGCCGGATTCTATGAGGTCACCAAGCAGATCGTCCTGACCGGCCATCTGGTTGACGGCGTGTTCTTCTCGATGGCCGGCTCGACCTGGGACAGCCTGACCGAGCGTCAGCAATCGCTGGTGAAATCCGCCGCCGGCGGCGCCGTGCGGTTCAACAACGAAGCCCGTCTGCGCAGCGAGCAGGAACTGCTCGACTTCTTCGTGTCGGAAGGGCTGACCATCACCGAGCCGAATGTCGACGCCTTCCGTCAGCAGGTACAGCAGGCCTATCTGGAGTCCGAGTATTCAGGGACTTGGCCCGCCGGTCTCATCGACCGTATCAACGCGACCCGGTAACGGACGTTCGGCAGGCGGTCGCTGGCCATGCGGCCGCTTGCCGGCCTGAGCAGAGGCGCGGAGCTGATCGGGGCGGGGATTTTCGCCACCATGTTCGGCGCCTTCCTGCTGCAGATCTTCATGCGCTATGTGGTCAACCAGCCGCTTGGCTGGACCCTGGAACTGTGCATGGTCACCTATCTGTGGCTGGTATTCTGGGGGTCGGCCTTCCTGTTGAGGGAGCGCGACCACATCGCCTTCAACATCCTGTATCACGGCGCCGCGCCGCCGGTGCGCCGGGTTCTGGCAGTGGCGAGCGCCGTGGTGCTGGCGGCGGCGATGATCGCGGCGCTGCCCGCGACCTATGATTTCGTCAGCTTCATGAAACGGACCAGCACCGGGGTGCTGCACATCCGATTCGACCTGCTGTTCTCGATCTTCCTGATCTTCATGGCCGCCGTCGCCGTGCGGCAGTTGATCCACCTTCGACTTCTGCTGGGCGCCGATTGGCAAAAGCATCTGTGACTCTCCGCGCGGGTTGAGAATTTTCCCCTCTCCCCTTGCGGGAGAGGAAGGGCCCCGCGGCGAAGCCGCGGGAAGGTGAGGGGGCTAGGATGCGTCCGGCAACGTCAGGACCTGGATTGTCGAATTCCGGGGTGTGAGTTGGAATGTCGAGTCACAAGCGCGGCCGACGCCGCGCGACCCCTCACCCGGCACGCCATGCGTGCCGACCTCTCCCACAAGGGGAGAGGTGAAGTGGACTCACGGCGCTTGGCCTCCAGCGTCACCCAATGAGCCCGGAAATCCTCCTCCTGATCGGCCTGTTCCTCGGCCTTGCGGCGATCGGCATGCCGATCGGGTTCGCCATGCTGGTCTCCGGCATCGCCTATCTGTTTGCGGCCGGTCGCGACGTCGGTCTGGCCGGAGAGCAGATCCTGAACGGGCTGTTCAACAGTTTCGTTCTGCTTGCGGTGCCGCTGTTCATTTTCGCCGCCAATGTGATGAACGCCGGCAGCATCAGCGACCGGCTGCTGTCCTTCTGCCTGGCGATCGTCGGGCGGCTGCGCGGCGGTCTGGCCCATGTGAATGTGGTCGCCAGCCTGATCTTCTCCGGCATGAGCGGCAGCGCCATCGCCGACGCCGCCGGGGTCGGCAAGCTGATCATCGACATGATGCGGCGGGAAGGACGCTACAGCCCGGGCTTCGCCGCTGCGATCACCGCCGCCTCGGCGACCATCGGGCCGATCATCCCGCCGTCGATCCCGATGGTGCTCTATGCGCTGGTTTCCGGCACCTCGGTCGGCTTCCTGTTCCTGGGCGGCGTGCTGCCCGGGTTGATGATGGCGGCCGCGCTGATGGCATTGATCGCCATTATCGCCCGGCGACGGAACTTTCCCGTTGAAGCGCCGGTGCCGCTCGGCCAATTCCCCCGGCTGACCCTGAACGCCTTCCCGGCGCTGATGCTGCCGGTGATCCTGCTCGGCGGCATATATGGCGGCGCCACCACGCCAACCGAGGCGGCGTCCGTGGCGGCGGCCTATGCCCTGCTGCTGGCCGGGCTGTTCTACCGCGCTTTGTCTTTCCGGGGTTTGATCGATCTGCTGGTCGACTCCACCCGGTCCAGCGCCGTGGTGGCGCTTATCATCGCCGGCGCTTTCGTCTTCAACTACGTCATCGCCGTCGAGCGTATCCCGAACGGTCTGGCGGCCTTCATCGACTCTCTTGAACTGGCGCCGGTCACCTTTCTGCTCTGCATCAATCTGCTATTCCTGCTGTTCGGCTGTTTCCTGGATGCCACCACCATGCTGCTGGTTCTGGTGCCGTTGCTGATGCCGGCGGTGCGCCAGCTTGGCATCGACCCGGTGCATTTCGGGGTGGTCATCGTGGTCAACATGATGATCGGCCTGATCACGCCGCCCTATGGGGTGCTGTTGTTCGTCATCAACGGGCTGACCGGCATCCCGCTGCGCGATATGGTCCGTGAGATCTGGCCCTTCATCCTGGTCCTGGTCGCCGCCCTGCTGATCATGGTGCTGGTGCCCGAGACCGTGCTGTGGCTGCCCCGCCAATTCGGATACGGCCAATGAGCGACCCGTGCTCCATCGCCCTGCGCGGCATCGTACCGAGCCTGAATACGCCTTTCACGGAGGACGACCGGATCGACGAGACCGGTCTGCGCCGTGAGGTCGACCATGTGATCGAGGCTGGCTGCGTCGGCATCCTGGCCATGGCGGTCGCCAGCGAAAGCGCCAGCCTGTCGCCCGACGAGGCCGACCGCGCCGCCGCCATCGTCGTGGAACAGGCGAGGGGCCGCGTGCCGGTGATCCTGAGCGTCACCGCCGACGATCAACGGGAACGCCTTCGCCGAGCCAGCCATGCCCGGGAGAGGCGCGCCGATGGCGTCCTGTGCCAGGTTCCGGCCGGCGCGGATCGAGCGGGGCGCTACGACCTGCTAAGCGGGATCGTCGATGCAGGTCCGCCCTTGCTGATGATCCAGGATCTCGACTGGCACGGCTCGGGCTTGGCAATCGATGAGATCGTGGATCTGTTCGAGCGCATCCCGGCCTTCAACTGCCTGAAGATCGAGACTGCACCGGCCGGGCCGAAGTACAGCCAGGTGCTGCAGGCGACCGAGGGAAGACTGCATGTCAGCGGCGGCTGGGCAGTAAGCCAGATGCTCGACGCCCTGGTCCGCGGAGTTCACGCGTTCATGCCGACCTGCATGGAACCGCTCTACGTCGCCATCCACCGGCATTTCGTTGCTGGCGAGGTCGCCGAGGCCCGCCGCCTGTTCGAGGCCATGCTGCCGATACTGGCCTTCTCCAACCAGCACATCGACGTCAGCATCCGCTTTTTCAAACAACTCCGCCGAGCCCAGAGCCTATTCGCCACCGACCATTGCCGGCCACCGGTGCCGCCGCTGGATGCGGTGCAACAGCGAGAGGCGGACCGGCTGGTCGCGCTGGCGATGTCCCTGGAGGCGAAGCTCGTGCCTTAGGTTGATTTGCTGGCGATGGGGCCGCGGCCGACCCGCTTAACCGCTGTTTAAGCCGACCGCGCCAAGATTGCGCCATGACCACAGTAGATCGAGATATGGACGGGCCGTCCGCGCTGTCGATCGCGCAGCGCGAGATGCGTAGCGGAGAGCGGCTGATCTGGGCCGACCGCCCGGCGCCGGGCCGGTTGGCGGTGACCGTGTGGCCAGCATCGCTCTTCGGGCTACCCTTTGCCGGATTTGCCGCGTTCTGGATTATTGGCGCGCTGGAGGCGACCGCGGGCGAGGCGGGCGCGTTCTCGTTCTTCCCGCTGTTCGGCCTGCCATTTCTGCTGGTTGGATTGGGGATCGTTCTGACGCCTCTCTGGGCCTGGATCGGCGCGAAGAAGACCGTCTATGCAATCTCCAGCGGTCGGCTGGTGATCATCAATGGCCGCACGGTGCGTTCCTTTGAGCCCGACGAGATCGACGATCTGGAGCGCCGGGAAAACCCCGACGGAAGCGGCGACGTGATCTTTCGCCGGGACTTCAGGCGTTCACGCAGTCGTAGCGGCGGCCGTCGTACACGGGTTCGCAAGATCGGGTTCTACGGCATTCCCGATGCTCGACGCATCGAAGACGAGATTCGCCGGTTGAAGGATCGTGCCCGAGACTAGTGTCCCGATTCTGAAATTCGCTATGGCGAATTACTGAATCAAAGGGACACTAACTATATGATTCTAGTGTGATTCAGCTTCCGAATCCCGGCACATGAAATGTGCCGAATTTCAGAACCATCACACTAGCGCATTTGCCGCTCACGCGGAATCGGCACCGGCCCGGAACCCCTCGAGTTCCCCAATCGGCTCACCATTTCGAGGGTGGCAGATCGCCTTTCGGATGGCTCGAGACCGCCGCAGCCAGATTGTCGATGCTGTGCTGCTGAAGATAGAAGCTTCCCTTCTTGGCGACCGTGTAAATGGCGCCGGGGGTGCCGAGCCAGAAATAGCTTTTCGGCGGCTTGCCGGTGGCAAGGGAGAATGTCTTGCCGACCAGTTTGCCGTGGCCGCTGACCGGATCGTGGCTCGATCGGTAATTGTAGATGTTGTCGGTACGATCCAGTTTCAGCTGTGAATTTGCCAACGCCTTCTTCATGCCCGGCCCGTTGAAGGCGACCGTCAACTTGCCGGTGCCCGCGCCGACGATGGTGGCCAAGGCGCCGCCCAGGGAATGGCCAGTAACCGCAAAGTCCCGGATCTTGAGTTTGCTGATCGAGTCCGAGGCGAAGGCGATCGCTTCGGGGTATTGCCGCGGCAGCGTCTTGCGGGCGATGTCCATATCGGCGGTCAGATCGCCGGTGTCGGTCGGTTCGGTGCCGCGAAAGGCGACCACGTATTGATTGGTGCCTTGCTTGTAGAACGTCGCGGCAAAGAAGCCGGACGACAGCTTCTGCTGCATGATGCGATACCAGCCACCGGTGGGATGGGTTGGCTTCGGCTCATAGACGCGCAAACTCAGCTGGGCAAATTCAGCGGCGGATATCATTTACTCGCTCCCGTAGTACTGACTGCCCCACCCTAAGGCATCATCCTACTACGGTATTTTGCAGGCTGTCTCCTGCGCATCCGCCCCCAGCGTGTCCAGGGTGCTGGTCTGGTGCAGGAAGCCCTCGATCGGCGCGCGGGCGACGACGGCATTGTGGACGTGCAGCAGGACTGGCGGCAGTTCACATTCCCGGTTTGGAGGGTGTTCCGGATGACTCGCCTGAGGTGGAGCATGTCGCAGATTAGCCAGATCCGGAAGTTCGCGGGGGTCGAAATCGCGCCAGCCGAAAGGCTCAAACCGACGGCGCCGTATTCATGATGTCTCCCGGTACAGAAGGGTTTGGAGCCGCTTCGTCGGCAGAGTGCGAGAAGCGGAACACGCTTATTCATCACATCCGGATGAAGTGGGTCGCATATATGAAGAGAAACAAAACCGCCGCCGAAAAGAGTGCGCGTAAGAACCGTCGTCTCTTCAACTCGCGAAGCTGCGAGACCCTGAGCAGTTCGAAGCTAACTTCAATGATTGGATCGCAACGTTCGACGGCTTCTTTGAGCGCCTTTACACTACCAAGCTTTGTTGGGTCAACATAGAGAACATGCTCGGGCGTCGCTTCTGACAGGTTGGCCAATTTCTCGGCCGATTTTCGAGAGGGGTGCAGCACTAAGCCGAACAGAAACATCGGCAGAATGGAGCCGCAAGCGACCGCGAGGGTAAGTGTGTTCAATTCAGATACCTCGGGCAACAGGGCTTCAAAATTTCCTACAACTCCCAATGCGAAGATATATCCGATGCCGACGATTTGCGCCTTTGTGTCATAGGCACGTACCGTCGCCTGTGCCTGAGCCAGACTGTCGCGCAGCAAGCTCAAATATTGTTGCGCTGAAGGATTCATTTCACTGTCTTCATATCTTTGTACTGCCCAGCATGTTCAGTTCATTGCAATCTTAACAAATCGGCGGCCCGAGTGCGATACCGATGGGCGAATATACTTAATGTCGCCTTCGGGACAGTCAGCGAATTCAGTCGTCGAGCGGTTCAAATCCGCTCCTTGGGCAAGTCCGGACATTCGCAGGATGCGCTGAAGTTAGCTATTTATGAATCCGGGTTCTAATCCATCTCACAGTCCGTCTCGCGGGCATCCACCCCCAGCGTGTCCAGGGTGTTGGTCTGGTGCAGGAAGCCCTCGATCGGCGCGCGGGCGACGACGGCATTGTGGACGTGCAACAGGATTGGCGGCAGTTCACTTTCCCGGTTTGGAGGGTGTTCCGGATGACTCGCCTGAGGTGGAGCAAATCGCAGATTAGCCAACGCAAGAAGTTATGACGGCTGATCAGCAAGGAGCAGATTATTTTGCTGCGCGAACGTCGTCCTATCAAAACTCGAGCCGTTGTCGGCAGCCCGACGGCGGTTCGGGCATGTCAAATGACAAGAACTCGTAACCAGGCAAAGGTGGCCAGCACGTGCAGTGCCTCCGAAACGTCACATGCGCAACCGGCCGGAAGACTGCTCCAGCACCAACGCCTCGGCGACCGGACGACTTTGCAGGGCTTCGACGAGCGTGCTCTCCGATAAGGATTCGTCGATTTCGTCGGTCCAAACCATCAGATCCGTCAACAGATAGTTGCCGAAACCCGTCATCATCGCCACGTCGGCGGCATCGCGTCCGCGTACCATGAGGATACGCCCGATACGCGGCGTGTTGTGTCGAGCATCGAAGACGTACCAACGCCCTTCAAGGAAGACTTCGCTCCACGCGCAGAAATCGTCGGCGCCTTCCGCTTTTGCGCCGATGTCGCTGAGATAGCCGCTCGCGTACCGCGCCGGGATGTTCATCGCGCGGCACAGGGCGATGAACAAGTGGGCGAAATCGCGACACACGCCGGTACCCTCCCGCAACACGTCGACCGCGGTCTTCGTTGCCCGGCCGAACTGGTAACCGAACATGACGTGATTGTGCACCCAGTTCGAGATCGCCTGCACCCGCGCCCATCCGAGTGGCGTCGTGCCGAACAGGTCCCAGGCCCTCTCGATGAGTTCATCGCTTTCGCAATATCGGCTGGCCGTCAAATACGCGAGCGTCTCAACCGGGAGGTCCACGATCTCGTGCTGACGAGCGTCCCAGTTGAATTCGTCCGGCCCACCAGTATCCTCCACGATGCAGTCGGACCACAGAGTCGTTGCACCGGGCGGCGCCTCGATACGAGCGCATCGATTCCCGAACATGTCGGTATATTCCTCGAGGGCCGCCTCAGGCTCCATCCGGATATGATCCGATCCGATCGTTCGACGATTATTCAAGAGGTGCGGGTACATCGCCAGGAGCATTGGCGTCGGTTTCGGACAGTCAACGGCGATTTCGAACCCTATGCGAATGAGTATTGTCTGCTCCCTTCCTCGCTTCGAGTGAGGTCAGTCGAACGCCTGTGGGGCACCAGGTCGTCTACGGCCGCCGAAGCCCCAAGCGATCGGCGTGTGGACGGACGACGTTATCAGCCTCACAAGCTAAGGGATACGCACGTCAAACTCTCCACTCGTGATCGTATTCATCTGGGATCTCCCACCGGCACGCTCAACGCCGACGATTTCTTGTTCCGAGGAGGTTTGACACTCCGACTGAAATGACCGCCTTGGGTCACGACCAGCCCAATAGGCTCTGCTGCTCACAGGTCAGCTTCATGGCCTTCAGCGGTCAATTCCACCCGCTTGGTCCGTTTTGAGCCACGGACATGCTCGACTGCTGAGTCGGCGCAAATGGGCGCTGATGACCTGAGGTGGGCATTCCGCCCAATAATCAAATCCAAACAATGGAATCCGCCCGGTGTCATGGCGAACCGTTATGCCCAACGCTGGACCGCCGCATCAGAGTCCGTCGGGCCGGTGTTGAACGCGATGCGTGCTTGCGGTGCGCGTTCATGCACGACATTGACCAGCTTCTCGAAAACCAGGAAGTGGTCGTCGTCCTTACGCACTCCCGCGCCAATCATCACCACATCGAACGTTGTGTCCTTCAATACCTCAGTGAGATCGTCTGATGCCGTTTCGCTGCTGTGGATGAAGGCCAGCGTCGCCTCGTATCCCAGCCCAATCAACTTGGCCTCGTCAGCCCTGAGAGCGGCTTCGAGTTTTTCGGGAGTGAGCCCCGGCCATTTCTCGTATTTCACTGCTGAGGGGTGCCAACCGACCATGAGAACCTTCTTGCCCATTCCAAATCCCGCTTTCGAGTGGTCGACCATTATCGCCACGACGAACTGTCGTCCGCTTCTGGCAGATTAGCACACGATCAGACGAGTACGCCGGTTCGTCAGAAACGCGGCTCAGAGCAGACGGAGCGGCTCGGTTTGGCTGCTATCAGCCAAACGGTTGACCAAGCAGAGCCGGCGACTGAAGGGCAAGTCATGGCCACGGGCTGCCCCTATCCGTTCAGGATATTTGAGGGCGGCTCAGCGTCAAACAGCGAATTCAGTCGTCGAGCGGTTCAATTCCGCTCCTTGGGCAAGTCCGGACATTCGCAGGATGCGCTGAAGCTAGCTATTTATGAATATGCGTTCTAATCCATCTCACAGCGCGTCTCCCGTGCATCCACGCCCAGCGTGTCCAGGGTGTTGGTCTGGTGCAGGAAGCCGTCGATCGGCGCGCGGGCGACGACGGCATTGTGGACGTGCAGCAGGACCGGCTGGCGCAGCTGGTTGTTCCAGGGGCGGAAGCTGACCGGCGCGCCCTTGTAGGTGTCGAAGGTCAGGTCGGGTGAGACCAGGGTCCGGCGCAGTACAGCGGTGTCCGTGGACCGGCTTTTGACCATCGCCTCGACCACGATCCGGATCGCCGCCCAGCCGGCCCAGTCCACATCGGTCATATGCCGGTCGGCCCGCCGGTCGAAGCGCTGGTTGAGTTGCGGTGCGCCATGGCGTTCCCAGGTCCAGTGCCAGCCGCTCGCCACCAGCCCCTCGGTGCCGACCACCTGCCGTGGATGGAAGGTCCGGTAGGGCAGGTAGCGGCCGAACTCACCCAGCGTGTCGGCGACGAAGACCACATCGTGATCCGGATCGCGGGTCAGGATCGGGATGTTCGTGCGGTCGCGGTTGCGCGGGTCGTTGCTGAGCAGGAAGTCCTTCACGCCGGCGATCTCCAGGCGGAACTTTTCGGCGGAGTCCTGGAATGCGGTGCTCAGTGTATGGTCCCCGGGCTCCGGCCCTTCCAGCAGGAGGACCGATTTCCAGCCCTTCATGAACAGGTATTGGGCCAGGGCGTCCATGAGCATGCGGTCGCTGGCCACAGTGTGGAACAGATTGGCGGCGCATCCCGCGTCGCGCAGATCGGAGTCGCGGTGGCGCGGGTTCATCAGGATCAGGTCGCGGCCGGCGAAGTAATCGCGGACCCGGATCATCTGGGCCAGCGGCAGGTCGAGCACGAATACCGCGACGTCGCGGTCCGCGATGAGGCTCTCCATCGCCGCCACCACATCCGCGTCCGCATCGAGCATCGCCTCGGCAAGTTCGAAGCTCAGACCCAGGCTGCGGCCGATCACCCGGCTTTCCCGCACCGCCACGGCGACCCCGTCGAGTGGACGGTAGGGCTGTCGTAGGGTCAGCCCGGTATAGGCGCGGACCTCCTGGTAGTGCGGGTCGGTCTCAAGGCCGATATAGGCGAAGGTGTAAGGCGTGCGCTCAGTCTGCGCCGCCGTGCCGCCGCTCCACAGAACGGCCCAGCAGAGCACAAATGTCGCCGCGATGGACCGGACAGCGCTCACCCCGCACCGATCCTAATGATCGTCGATCAGGATGGTGTAGGGCACCAGATCGACCGGGATCGACCGGGTCACGGTCAGGGTCTCCGTGTCGATGATCGAGATGTCGTCGGAGAGCCCGTTGGCGACGTACAGCTTGCTTTCATCATGGGTGAGCGCCAGCCCCCAGGCCCGCCGCCCGACCAGGATGTAGTCGATGACCTCTCGCCGGGCCACGTCGACCACCGCTACATGATTGGCCCGGCCCAGGGCCACATAGGCGCGGCTGCCATCGCGGGTGATCAGCAGATCGACCGGCGTCACCTGTTCCCGGCGGAATCCGGCCGGCCGGAATGCGACATCCTCGATCACCTCCAGCGTGTCGACCGAGATGATATTGACGATCCCGGCCAGTTCGGCGGAGACCCAGAGTTCGCTTTCATCTTCGTTGAGGGCGAAGCGGCGCGGGCGGGTGCCGACCAATATGTCCTCGATGACCTCGCCGGCCTCCACATCGATGACATGCACCAGATTTGCGGCCTCCGAGGCGACGAAGACGAGCTTGCCGTCGGATGTCGCGAGCACGCCCTCCGGCTCCTCGCCGGTCTCGTATTCGGCAATCAGTTCGCCGGTCTCGATGTCGAACACGGTGGCGGTCGCATCTTCCTCGTTGGAAATGTACAGATGCCGGCCGTTCGGATGCAGATCGAAGGTCTCCGGCTCCTCGATATTGCGGATGCGGCCGACCAGCTCCAGGCTCGCCACGTCGTAGATCGCGATCACCGAGTCATCGGCGCAACCCACATAGAGCTGCAGCCGGTCAGCGCTGAAATGCATGCCACGGGGCCGGGCGCAGGTCTCGATCGTCTTGATCACCACATCGTCCTGGTTCAGGACGGCGAGGGTATTGGCCCGCTCATTGCTGACGAAGATCAGTCCGGTATTCTTTGCCACGGCCGGCCCGGCGAACCACAACAATCCGCATAAGACCGCAAGGCTCCGCCAACACCATCCGGCGCGCCCATGCCATTCCCTACCCATCGCCAATGGTCCCTCCGCGTTGCCGGTCGTTCGGTCGACCTTGTATCGAAGGCTCCCCGAACCCCGCCACTCTGTCAATCGCCGGGAGGTTGTGCCGCGGGGTGGATATCGCCTGTAACTCCAGGAATTTCGCGGATTATTCGTGTTGAACGCTCTCCAAGCGGTGGTACGATGCGAATCCAAGGCGCGTTAACCATAGTCGTCAAAGACCCGATCGTGCGACGGAGACCGACCGCAACACAGAATTGCGGCGCCGGGCACCTATAAGAGGCGCGCCAGGTACTAGGGAGGAAACAATGCGGATACGATCACTCGGTGCCTTTGGCGCCGTCATCGCGGCTGCCATGCTGACAATTCCTCAGCACCCGGCAGGCGCACAAGAGGTCGAAGGCGGCACCGTCTACGGCGACATGCTGACCGTCACCCAGGACATGCTGAGCCGGGCCGGCGGCGACGGAAACAATTTCCTGCACACCAATGGCAATTACGAGCAGACGCGGTATTACCCGTCGCGCCAGATCAATGCCGGCAATGTGCACCAGCTTCGCCCGGCCTGGATTTTCCAGACCGAGGTGGTCGACAGCCTGGAGACGACGCCGATTGTCGTAGACGGCGTCATGTACGTCACCACCTCGTTCAACCATGTCTATGCGCTGGACGCCCGCACCGGTGAGCAGTACTGGCACTACAAGCACAATATGGGGCCGATCACGACCTATTGCTGCGGCCCGAACAACCGTGGCGTCGCCGTCTATGGCGACATGGTCTATATGGGCACCCTCGACGCCAGGCTGATCGCCCTCGACGCCAAGACCGGCCGGCTCGTCTGGGACACCGTGATCGCCGATGCCGAACTCGGCTATTCCGAGACCATGGCGCCAACCGTGGTCGACGGTAAGGTGCTGATCGGCACCAATGGCGGCGAATACGGCATTCGCGGCTTCGTCAAAGCCTTCGACTGGCAGACCGGCGAACTGGTCTGGACCTTCGATACCGTCCCTGAGGATTCCGTTGGCGAGTGGGCCACCCATGACGCCACCGGACGCGACATGCTGCGCGACATCGACGCCGAGAAAGCGGCGTTGGGCGAGATCGGCGACCCGTACGAAACGCTTGGCGGCGGCGTCTGGCAGAACCCGGCGGTCGATCTGGACTCCGGCCGGATCTATTTCGTGGTCGGCAATCCGTCTCCCGATCTGGACGGCTCGCTGCGCCCCGGCGACAATCTCTACACCGACAGCCTGGTCGCGGTGGACCTCGACACCGGTGAGTATGTCTGCCACTTCCAGTACATCGCCCACGATGTCTGGGATCTCGACGCGGTCAGCCCGCCGGTTCTGGTGGACGTGGCCGACGCCAATGGCGACATGGTCCCGGGCGTGCTGCATGGCGGCAAGAGCGGCCATGTCTACGTGCATGACCGCGACGATTGCAGCCTGATCCGCTTCTCCGAGGCCATGGTGCCGCAGGAGAATATGTGGGTGCTGCCGACACCGGACGGCGCCCGCATGCTGCCCGGTGCCAATGGCGGCGTGGAATGGTCGCCGATGGCGGTCGATGAGGGCCTCGGCCTGACCTATGCCATCAACCTGCATCAGCCGATGACCTATCATGTGGAGAGCACGCCCTATCCGGAGGGCAAGCTGTGGCTCGGCGGCGCGTTCAAGGTGATCGCCAGCGAGCAGCAATGGGGCAACGTCACCGCGGTCGACTACAACACCGGCGAGATCCGCTGGAAAGTGAAGACCGAGCAGCCGATGATCGGCGGCATCCTGGCCACGGCGGGCGGTGTGGTGTTCACCGGCGAGGGCAATGGGCAGTTCAAGGCCTATGATTCCGAGACCGGTGCGGTGCTCTGGCGGTTCCAGGCCGGCGCCGGCGTCAACGCGCCGCCATCGTCCTATACGGTGGACGGGCAGCAATACATCGTGGTCGCCGCCGGCGGCAACGCGCAGCTCGACTACAAGCGGGGCAACAACATCATCGCCTTCACGCTTGCGGACTGAGTGATTGGGAGAGCGTTGGGTTCGGGGGCTGTCTCAGGACGGCCCCCGATCTTTTGCGTCGGGCTGAGAAGCTGCCTTGCAAGAAACGCAATCGTATCAATAAGTTACTGGGCTGTTCCCAACCCTCAATTGTCATTCCCGCGAAGGCGGGAATCCAGTGTTCCCGATCCTGACGGCGTCACGATGGTGATCCCCTGGATTCCCGCCTTCGCGGGAATGACGATGAAGTTGGAACGATAGATTTGTAGCCCATGGTCTAATGGGTTTCATATTTGATCAGGCCCTGAGTCACATGACGGAACACAATGGATAGATCCTCGCCCATACGCATTTTCCACCTGGCCCTTATCGCGCTCGCCGCAATCCTGACTTGGCCGGCCTCGGCCGCCGAGGACGTGTCGGAGCAGGTCGAACTCTGCACCGCCTGCCACGGCGCGGAGGGGCTGCCCGACGACCCGGCGATCCCGATCATCTGGGGCCAGGAATATTATTACATCTACGTCCAGCTCCGGGACTATCAGGCCGGGCGCCGCGAGAACGAGATCATGGGCGGCATCGTCGCCGATCTCAGCCGCGACCAGATGAAGGCGATCGCCGAGCACTTCTCCGCCCAGCCCTGGCCGGCAATCGATTTCGCCGCCGACGCCACCGCCGCATCCGCCGGCCCGTCGGGTCTGTCAGCCGGCCAATGCTCTCAATGCCACAGCACCTACATCGGCGACAGCCGCGTCCCCCGCGTGGCGGGCCAGCAACCGGCCTATCTCGAACAGACCATGCTGGATTTCAAATACCGCATTCGCATGAATGCCCCGGACAAAGGTTCGCTGATGCGCTCGTTCGAGGACGATGTCGTGCGAAACATGGCGCATTATCTGGCGGGGTTGTAGTCGACAACTCCAACCGTCTACCGCCCGTGGAAATACAGTTTCGTCAAATTCCGACGCATGATCGGTTAACTTTTCAGCAAGTAAAACAACACACCATCAGAGGGGAACTCATGTGCTGTATCAGGCAGCGCCCGTTCTGTCTGGCGGAGTTTATTCATGGTGGAGCGTTTTTCATTTTACTTCTCTGTGAAACGCACAGTTTGCCACCTGCTTATTGCCGTTTGGAGGGCTACTAAATCCAAAGAGAGAGCTGAAATTTTCGAAGAACTATCCGCTGCATTGCATCTCATTCGGAAATATTCGCCTGAAAAATTCACCGCAATGCAAAAGGACATAAGCGTGATATTCGTCCACGGATATCTCCGTCCTCCCGCACAGTACGTGCCGAAGCAAAACATGATTCAACTGAATGAACGATACATTCAGGATCCGCGAAGCCCAGCACGCAAGGCTGTTCCGGTTGGGGTTCGGATACGATCAAACGAACAGGATACGCATTGAGAGGCTTTGCTTTCGGGCGGAAAGAAGCTTTGCACGACGACTCCCGGACGGCCAGAATCTGGTTTCCGAGGCACAGGCCTTCCTTGATATGGACCTCGAAGCGATGTACTCGAAAGAAGGCCGCTTTCGCGCCGATATTAGGGGGCTGCGCGACGTTGGATGTCCTGAATGGTTCGTAAGAGCATTGGAATGGATTGCACGCCGCCGCAGCCTAATGGAGTAAGAGAGCGGGAAGGGCCGGGACAGCACCTAAAATTCCGTCGATTGCAAATCTACGGCATACTCCGCCTCGACCAACCCGTCGTCGGGACCGGCCAGCGAGGAAGCGCGAGTTGCGCTGCACTTGTGAAAAAAGTGGGTCAACCGTCGGTTTGGATCGCCAACTCCAAATCGAAAGCACCGGTGTCCAGTGTTTACCGCAGAGCAGCTAGATCGGAGCCAGATCGAGAACTATCGGGACGATGGTGTCGTCCTGATCAAGGGGTTGTTCCGCGATTGGGTGGACACGATCTGCGCCGGAATCGAGCGCAACATGGCGGAGCCCGGTCCCTACGCCGCCGAGAACCTCAAGGAAGGTGAGGGTGGACGGTTCTTCGATGATTACTGCAATTGGTTCCGTATCCCGGAATTCGAGGACGTCATCCGTAATTCCGCGGCTGCCAAGGTCGCCGCCGCCCTTATGGGCTCGCACTCCGTGCAGGTGTTTCACGACCATGTGCTGGTCAAGGAGCCGGGCACGTCGAAGCCGACTCCATGGCACCAGGATTCGCCCTACTACTTCGTCGAGGGTGAACAGACCGTCAGTCTCTGGTCGCCCATGGATCCCGTGAGAGAGGCCTCCCTGCGTTGCGTCGCGGGGTCTCACAGATGGGAGAAGCCGGTCCTGCCGACCCGCTGGTTGTCCGAAGAGAACTTCTATGCCGACAACGATGCCTATATGGCCGTGCCGGACCCCGATGCGGATCCGGATACCTACCGCGTGGTGGAGTGGGAGATGGAGCCGGGGGACGCCGTCGCCTTCAACTACCGGACCCTTCACGGCGCGCGCGGCAACAACACGCCAATACGCCGCCGGGCCTTCTCGCTGCGGTTCGTTGGCGACGATGCGCGCTATGTCACCCGGCCAGGTCCGACGTCGCCGCCCTTCCCGGGGCACGGCATGACCGACGGTCAGAAACTGCGCGAAGACTGGTTCCCGACGATCTACACGGACCTTCGATAGAAGCCGGTAGTCTGCGCTTGACGTCAGCTTGGGCGTTGCCATCCTCGCCCTTCGACAGGCTCAGGGTGAGGGTTCTTTGCGGTGAGGCCTTACCCTCATTCACCCTCACCCTGAGCCTGTCGAAGGGCGAGGATGGCAACGCCCAAGCTGAACTCTCAGTGCCCACACGGCCCCAGCCAGACTCTATTGCGCCCGCACCCGGACCGTTTCTCCGATCGTGTTCAGGATTTCCCGCAGCGCGTCGTAGTCGGGGTGGCGGATGCGCATCCAGGCATTGGCCATATAGCCGGCCTCGACCGGCTGGGTCGGGGTGCCGGGATCGGGGAAGTGGCTGGCCACCACGCCGTCGCCGAAGCGGCGGAAGATCTCCTCGACGCCGTCATAGCCGGTGATGTGCCCGTCGCATTCCGGGCGCAGCGCGATCATGCCGCAGGCATAGCGGCGCGAGGGCGGGTGCTCGGCGCGGCCGTGGGTCACCGCGAGCGCCCATTCGCGATAGAGGTCGAACTCGTTGGCGGCGCAATAGACGTCCCATTGCCCGACCCCCGGCGGCCGGCAGCCGATCTCCGAGAAGCGCAGCCCCTTGGGGCCGAAGAACCATTCCATATGGGTCGCCGAAGTGCCGATCCCGAGGGTCTCGTTCACCCGGCGGCCCATCTCCCGCAGCTCGGCGTAGTCGGCGGAGTCCATGCGATTGGTGGCGACCATCTGCGGTGAGATCCAGCGCGTGCGCATCGCCTCCAGCACGTTGGGAAAATAATGGGTGATGAACTCGTGGGCGATGCCGCCCTCGATGGAGAGGGTGTCGTAGTACCCTTCATGGCCCTCGACGAATTCCTCGATGGCGATCGCCGATCCGTCGTCGACGGTGCCGAGCACGCTGTCCAGCCCCTCATCGTCGTCGACGCGATGGATGCCGGCGGCGCCGGCGGCGTCGCGCGGCTTGAGGATGAGCGGGTAGCCGATTTCAGCGGCGAAGGCCCTGGCGTCGGCGCGGTTCGATACTGCCGCGAAGGCCGCGCAGGGGATGCCGGCGTCGCGCAGCGCCTGCTTCATCGCCACCTTGTCCCGGCACAGATAGGCGGTGCGGGACGATGTGCCGGGGATAGCGCAGGCCTCGCGCACCTTCGCGGCCGCCAGCACATGGGCCTCGACCGTGGCCTCCAGCCGGTCGACCCATTCGCGCGCCTGGACGCGCTGTACCGCCTCGCGCAGCGCCGCCTCGTCGGTGACCGAGGACACCTGCTCATAGCCGGCGAGCCAGCTCTTGAGTTCATCGCCCAGCCAGTCGGTCGGACGCTCGCCGATGCCGGTCACACGAGCGCCGATCCCATGCAGGGCGCGGACGAATTCCCGCTGGTTGTTCGGAAAACCGGGCTCCACGAAGATCACGTTCATGCCAGATCTCCCTTTTCTGGCAGGCTGCTGAAAAGTCGCCTGCCGACACCCTTACTTGCGTCGTCCCCGGACTTGATCCGGGGACCCATTCTTCCGCAAGCCCCGATGCCGTTCGCCAAACCCGTTGCGTCGGCCAATTCGACTGGAAATCCTTGGGTTCGCGGCGGCGGAGAAGTGGGTCCCCGGATCAAGTCCGGGGACGACGGCGGGTGGGAGTCGTCCCGTTTGCGGCAAAAGTCGTAGCCAAAGTGCCGCGCACCCATCACGCGAACTCATCCAGATATCGCGGCGCCATCTCGCGCCAGGTCTGCCAGTCGTGGTGGTATTCAGGGCCCCAATCGTCGACCCGGTTGGGTATGCCCCGCGCACCGAGCACGCCGGCCATGCGCCAGGATTCCTCTGTGTTCTCCCATTTGCCGTGGCCGGTGGCGAGCAGCACGAAACGCCGCCGCATCGCCTCCATTTCCGGCCCCTCGTCGAGATTGGGCAGGAACAGCAGTGGCGAGGCATGGTAGAAGCCGCCATCGCCCTGGAAGCCGAGCAGCTTTTCCAGGTCGTAGGTGCCGCTCATGCCGATGGCGACGCGAAACACGTCGGGATGCCGGCACAGGCAGGCGACCGCATTGAAGGCGCCGATCGAGGGACCGATGGAGATGATCTCGATGTCGTCGGAGCCGCAATCCGCCCGGATCGCCGGCACCACCTCGTGATAGAGGAAGTCGTCGAAGCGGTTCTGCAATGTCGAGCAATAGTCGACCGGATGCTGTTTGGAGACCCAGGCCTCGCCGGCGACGCTGTCGCAGGAATAGACCTTGATCCGGCTGGCCTCGATCATCGGCTGCAGGGCGCCGATCAAATGCATGCGCTCGGCTTCCTCGGCATCGCCGCCGGCGGTGGGGAACAGCAGGACCGGCGCGCCATAATGGCCCCAGCGGGCCATCGTCACCTCACGCTCAAGGCGCGGCGAGCGCCACCTAGAAAGCTCCTTCATCGCTGCGCGCCCCTTCGGTGTCGCGCCAATGCTGGATGCGACCCCAGAACAGCTCGGTGAACTGTTCGACCTCATGGGGCGGGAACAGGACCGTCACCTTCTCCCGCACCGCATCCTTGACCACGTCGGAACCGAACATCTCGTGGGCGACCTCGTCGAGATGGCCGAGATGGGTGGCGCAGAACTCGCGAAAGGCGTCGGTCTCGAAGCGGTCGCGGGCAATTTTGGCATAGGCGCGAAGCCGCTCGCGATAGGGTAGGTCCTGCCCGGCGACCTCAAAGAACGGCGTCCAGTCCAGGTTCGGTCGCATCCGCCGGCCGGTGGCGGCGCAGAACACAGACCAGCGCACATTGGCCTTGATCAGCCAAGGGAAATGATAGTGCAGTGACGTCACTTGGGAGTCCGGACAGGCATTGGCGAAGTCGATCGGATACCAGGTGCCATCCTTGTACAGTGCCTCGCATGAGTTGAAATCCCAGCCAAAGAAACTGTTGATCGTCAGCGTCATGTCCTCGAGCAGCGACGCGTCCTCGGCGTCGATGAAGTCGGTGTCGAGGGTATAGCGGTCATGAAGCGGCGCGCCCGGATCGTAGTTGACCCGCCGGGTCTGCGGCCCCAGGCCGACGCAGCGCACGAAGTGGTCGTATTTGTCGACGCTGGCCTGCAGATGCATGACCAGGGTGCCGCTGCTCTCATAGGCGGCCCGCAGTTCCGTCTCGTCGTCGGCCTTGTTGACCCCGACCCATGCCCCGCCGTCATAGGGCTTCATGAACAGCGGATAGCCGATCTCCTCGCCGATCCGGCCGAGGTCGAAATGGCGGCCGTAGCGCCGCAGGGTCGGCTCCAGATCGACGCTTTCCTTATAGGCCTTGGGCGGGATCAGCCAGGTATCGGGCACCGGCAGGCCCAGCCGCATCATCGCGCAATAAGTGGTCTGCTTCTCGTTCGACTGCAGCGACCACGGGTTGTTGAACACGTAAAGGTCGTTGAGGATGATCGCCTTTTTGATCCATTCCCGGCTGGGCTGGTACCAATGGGTGAGCCGGTCGATGACCACGTCGAAGCGGCTTTGCTGGCGCAAATCGAAGGGCTCGATGGTGACCCGCTCGACCGCGAAGCGGACCGTGTCGCCTTCAAGGGGGATCGACAGGTCGAGGCGCCGGATCAACTCTTCATAGCAGATCGGCCAGCAGATATCCGCGCCGAGCGAGAGGCCGATCCGTCTGGTCCTGTCCGGCATGGTCCCTCCGTTTATTATTGTTCGGCGATTCCGGATCTTGGCGTCCGCGCGCTAGTCTTTTTCGTCTTTCCGATCCGAAGGGCTGGCGCCCGGCGGCTCGGGAAACACCCAGGCGAGGCCGGCGCG
The DNA here is from genome assembly GCA_965237625.1 of Inquilinaceae bacterium. Taxonomy (GTDB): domain Bacteria; phylum Pseudomonadota; class Alphaproteobacteria; order DSM-16000; family Inquilinaceae; genus JABDIP01. Next base: position 1,148 of record CBDEGD010000008.1, on the reverse strand, counting down.
TATCTGGTCGCGCCAATTCTGCCAATGGTGGCCGTCCAACGTTTCTACAAACATTACATCGGCACCATGCTCGCGCAAGAACGGAACCAGCGCGCGGTTCTGGTCGATCAGCCCTTCATACAGGCCGCAACTGACGAAGATGCGGGAGGCCGGCACGCCCGGGTCCTCCCGAAATTCCGCCATAACCCGATAGATCTTCTCGAAGAGCGGGTCGCGGCCCTGAAAGCTGTTCTCGGTGATCATGAACGAGCCGGATTTCAGCAGCAGGCGGCCAAAGACGCCCGGCCGCCGCCAGGCCGCCGTCAGCGAAGCGACCGCGCCGAGGCTGGCGCCCAAGAGGGCGCGCTCCGACGGATCGTCATGCAGCGGATAGCGCGCGTTCAGCGCCGGCAGCAACTCATCGCACAGGAACACCGCGTGGCGGGGGTCGTCGACGTATTCGCGCATCCTGTCCGGCGACTGGGTCATGGCGACCACCAGCGGCACGATGTCGCCGTAATGGATCAAATTGTCCAGCACCGTGGCGAGCCCGGCATAGGCATCGAAATCCTCGCCGTCATGGGCGACCACCAGGGCGTAGCGCCGGTCTTCGCTGAAGCCGGCGGGCAGATAGACCCGTACCGGGCGGGCGCCGCCGAAGGCGGCGCTGTCGACGGTCAGGTCCTCGACCCGGCCCGACGGCGCGGCGTCGTCCGGCAGGCTCCATTCCGGGGTCTCGTAACCATGGGCCTGGCAGACCGAATTCGCGCCGTAGGGGTCCTCGGCGATCAGCGGGTTCAGCGGATCGTTGATCCAGCCATGGGTCCCGCCATTGACCACGTCGAACTTGTACTCGATGCGCGATCCCTCCGGAATCGCGACGGTGAGGTACCACAGATCGGTCCCGCCCAGCCGGTCCAGCAACGGCGCCGCCACCGGCCCCTTCAGCCAGTGCCGTAGATAGACCGCATCGGCCTGGCCGCGATAGACGAAGGTGGCGGCGAACCGTTCGATCAGCGGGAACGTATTCCCGTCGACAAACCGGTCGATGTCGTCCTGGGCGAGCACGGGATGCCGCGCCAGCTCGCGGATCAGCGGATGCATGATCTGGGCACGTCCCGTGCGGTTCGAGCGGCGCGATGGGTTTGATTCGACATTTGCAGGAGAGT
>CBDEGD010000007.1:0-251643 GCA_965237625.1 Inquilinaceae bacterium | reverse complement strand
TTATGGACAATCGTGGTCTGAATGTCGGCCAAAGCGACGTCACATCGGACTATTGGCAGGGCGACGAGGCCAAATGGAAAGAGACATATCTGGTCGGTCCGAACGCCATGCTGATTGACGGCATCGAACTGGACGAGTCGACCCAGACTTTTCAATCTCAGCTGAGTATGCCGATCGTCGACCCGGATTCCGGAGAGGTGATCGGCGCCATCACGGTCGGCATCGATGTGGAGGCCATCATCTAGGCGACGGCATGGCGCCCGATCTCGTTCGAGATCACGCAGGTAACGCGCCGGTCAACGGGTATCGCTGAAGGTAAGGACACTATTAGATGACAATGAATTTTCCCAGAGTGGCGTCCCGGCTATTCAGCTGGTTTTTCTTGTTCATTGCGATTCTGGCCACGGTGCCGGCGGAGGCTCGATCGGACGCCAACCGCTCCTTCACCTTGGCAGGACGCCAATGGTTGCTGCTCGAAATGATGACCAATAGCGCCCTTCTGGCCGCCCTTGGTGTCGAAGCCTCGCCAAGTCTTGCATCCATTCATTGGTCGCGAGACCGATTTGACACCGTGCAGTACGAACTTCGCGTCGGCGACGAGCGTCTCGGTCTGAGGCCGGCGACCAGGCCCGAAATAGTCGACAGGCTGGACCGGGTCGATGCCCGGTGGCGCCGCTACGACTCGATATTCGGGGAAATCAGGGATTCCTCAAGCATCACCCAGGAGCAGATACAGGCGCTCGCCGTCAGTCATGCGGAGCTGACCGAATCCCTTATGAGGATGGTCGAAACCTTCGAATACTATGTCGATGGCGGCAGGAGTCACACGATGCTCTCCTCGACGGTCAACGGTCTCGGTCGGCTGCGCGCGCAGACCCAGCAGGTGCTTCGGGGTTTGTTGACCGTGGCCTACGATGGCGGCTCGGGGCAGGAGCGCGACTCTCTGATCCGATCGGCCAATGAATTCAATCAGACCCTTGCCGGCCTGATAAACGGCGACCCTAGCCGGCTGCTGCTTCGGCCACCGACACCGGAGATCGGCGACGAGTTGCGAAAGGTCGACCGGTTATGGAGAGAGGCGCAGCCGATCTTGAATGCCGCGGCCAGCGGCACGTCGGTCAGTCCGGAGGAAATTGCCGCTGCCGCGCGATATTCGAGCGAAATGGCCGTGCCGCTGACGATGGCGCTGCTGATGTATCTCAGCCTCTAGACGTCCAGTTCGCCGACCTTCGGCGCGTTCTCCTGGATGAATGCAAGCCGCAACTCCGGCTTCCGCCCCATCAAGTGCTCGACCAGCTCATTGGTCCGTTTGGTTCCGTCCGGATCGTCGCGGTCCGGCAGGTGAACCTTGAGCAAGGTGCGCTTCTTCGGGTCCATGGTGGTGTCGCGCAACTGAATCATGGACATCTCGCCCAGCCCCTTGAAGCGGCTGATCTCGACATTGGTCTTGCCGGCGAACTGGGTCCGCATCAACTCGTCCTTGTGGGCGTCATCGCGGGCATAGGCGACGATTGCCCCATATTGCAGGCGATACAGCGGCGGTTGCGCCAGATAGAGATGGCCGTCCGACACCAGCCCGCGCATCTCACGGAAAAAGAACGTCATCAGCAGCGAAGCGATATGGGCGCCGTCGACATCGGCGTCGGTCATGATCACCACGCGGTCATAGCGCAGCTTGTCCTCGTCATATTCGCTGCGGGTGCCGCAGCCGAGCGCCTGGATCAGGTTGGCGACTTCCTGGTTGCCGGCCAGCTTATCGGCCGAGGCGCTGGCGACATTCAGGATCTTACCGCGCAGAGGCAGGATCGCCTGGGTCTCGCGATCGCGGGCGGATTTGGCCGAGCCGCCGGCGCTGTCGCCCTCCACCAGGAAGACCTCGGTGCCCATGGCCGAGGTGCGGCTGCAATCGGTCAGCTTGCCTGGCAGCCGGACCCTCCGGGTGGCGGTCTTGCGGGCGAGGTCCTTGGACTGCCTGCGGCGTAAGCGCTCTTCGGCCCGTTCGCTGATATGGTCGAGCAGGATGTTGGCGCTGGCCGGATCGCCGGACAGCCAATGGTCGAAATGGTCCTTGATAGCGCCATCGACCAGACGGCCGGCGGATGGCGTCGCCAGCCGCTCCTTGGTCTGGCCCTGAAATTGCGGGTCGCGGATGAAGACCGAGATCATCACGGCGGCGCTGCCGACGATGTCCTCGGCGGTTATCGAGGCCGCCTTCTTCGATCCGGTCAGCTCCGCGAAGCCCTTCAGGCTGCGCAGCAGCCCGGCGCGCAAGCCGGCCTCGTGGGTTCCTCCCTGGGGGGTCGGTATGGTGTTGCAATAGGAATTGGAGAAACCATCCTCATCCTCCGGCCATGCGATCGCCCATTCCACATTGCCGGCGTCGCCGGGGAAACTCGCCGTTCCGGCGAATTCCTTTGGGGCCAGCGTGGCGCGCCCTTCAAGGGTCTCCTGCAGAAAATCCAACAGGCCGCCGGGAAAATGCAGGGTGGCAGTTGCCGGCAATCCGCCATCGGGATTGGCCAGCTCCGGCGGGCAGCTCCAACGGATCTCGACGCCGCGATACAGGTAGGCCTTCGACCGCGCCATACGGTACATGCGCTTGGGCTCGAAGGCGGTACTGGCGCCGAAGATTTCCGGATCCGAGTGAAACGAGATCGTGGTGCCGCGGCGATTCTGCACCGGGCCATCGTCGCGCAGCGGCCCGTCCGGCGCGCCGCGCTGGTAGCGCTGCGACCACAGCCGCCGGTCGCGGGCGACCTCGACCGTGAACCGGTCCGACAGGGCGTTCACCACCGAGAGCCCGACGCCGTGCAGGCCGCCGGAGGTCTGATAGACCTTGTTGGAGAATTTGCCGCCGGAATGCAGCGTGGTGAGAATCACCTCCAGCGCCGACTTGCCAGGGAATTTCGGATGTTCCTCGATCGGGATGCCGCGGCCATTGTCGCGCACCGTAACCGCGCCATCCTCCTTCAGGCCGAGCTCGATCCAGGTGGCGTGGCCGGCCACCGCCTCATCCATGGCGTTGTCCAGCACCTCGGCCACGAGATGATGCATGGCCCGCTCGTCGGTGCCGCCGATATACATGCCGGGCCGCCGGCGCACCGGCTCCAGCCCCTCAAGCACTTCGATGTCCTGGGCGGAGTATCCGTCGGGGCTTGGTGTGGCGCGGTCGAACAGATCTGACATGGGCGGAGTATTAGAATCGCGGTGGCGGGGAGGCAAGGATATGCGGTATGCCTAGCCCAAGATTATACAATATTTAGTATACTCTCGAGGAATTCCCATGGCGAAATCCCCCAAAGGCCCAAAAGGCGACGAAAAACCGCCAAACCGCGTGACATTGCCGCAGGGGCAGCCGGCGCTGCGCACCATCGCCATGCCCGCCGACGCCAATCCCAACGGCGATATTTTCGGCGGCTGGCTGCTGAGCCAGATGGATCTGGCCGGCAGCGTCGTGGCCTACGAGCGGGCCCGCGGTCGGGTCGCCACCGTCGCCATCGACGCCATGAGCTTTCGCCAGCCGGTCTTCGTCGGCGATCTGGTGAGCTGCTACGCCACGGTCAACCGGGTCGGCAACACCTCGATCCAGGTCAAGGTCGAGACCTATGTCCGCCGCCGCGAATCCCGCGCCCTGGTTCTGGTCACCGACGGATTGTTCACATTCGTCGCCATCGACCGCCGCGGCAATCCCCGCCCGGTGCCGCCGGAAAGTCCGGGCGCGCCCGACGCTTCCTAAAGTCCGTATGCGTGCCCGAGCATGGCGAAGCCGTATACAGCGGCGAAGAAGAGGGAGAGGGCGAAGAAGTCTCGCACGAGTGGCCAGGACATTGTTGTTCTCCAAACGTTCTAATTTTCTCAGAAGAACATAATCGGAACATCTGGTCAACCGGATTACCGGCGTCTGCTTCAGTCCAGGCTCCGGCCGGTGGGCCGGAACGGCTCGACCTGATCGCTCGCGCATGCTTATGATCCCATGGAGGCGGGATGGGAGATCGGAATGAGGCTGTGGATCGGTGCAGCGGTGGTGATGGCCCTGGCGACGACAACGGCGCTCGCCGGCGAGGCCGACGTGGTGGATGTGGTGGTCAGCCGGACCGGGGACGGCGTCTATTCCTTCGCGGTCACCGTGCGCCATGACGACGCCGGCTGGGACCACTACGCCGACCGCTGGGAGGTTGTGGCGCCGGACGGCACGGTGCTCGGCACACGGGTTCTGGCGCATCCCCATGTGAACGAACAGCCCTTCACGCGCAGCCAGAGCGGCATTCGCATACCGGCAGATATCGAGACCGTCGCCGCGCGGGCTCATGACAGCGTGCATGGACTGGGCGGCGCCGAGCAGACAGTCGTTCCCCCGCGCTGAACGACTCCGCGCAGGCTGCGCGACGCTCGCCATCGGCCGCCCGTGCTTGTGAGCCGAGGGCAGGATGCGCTACACTCCGGCGCACGGGGCACTCGCGGCCGCCCCGTCAGGCACTCGCCCAAGCGCCGCCCCCCGAATTTGCGGAGGGGCTTTATCGTGGGCGAGTTTTTTATTGATATCGAGGACCTTGTGGGACGGGTTGGCACCGCTGCCATGCCGGCGGTGATCGACGTGCGCCGGCGGTCGGTCTATGAGGCTGACGGGACCGTGCTGCCAACGGCGCGCTGGCGCGACCATGCGGAGGTCGATCGCTGGTCGCGGGAATTCGATCCGTCGGTCCCTGTCGTCCTGTATTGCGTTCACGGCCATCAGGTCAGCCAGGCGCCCACAGCTATCTTGCGGGCTCGCGGCTATGACGTCCGCATACTGAGGGGCGGCATCGAGGGGTGGCGCGAGGCTGGTGCGCCGCTGCTCGCCAAGGCGGGTTGGCCGGAGCGCGATGACTCCGGGCCGAGCCGCTGGGTCACCCGTGCCGGGCCGAAGGTGGACCGGATCGCCTGCCCCTGGTTCATCCGCCGCTTTGTCGATCCGGCTGCGGAGATCCTGTTCGTGGAGGCCGATCAGGTCCTCGCCGCCGCAGAGGAGATCGGCGGCATTCCATTCGATATCGCGGGCGTCGATTTCGGCCATCATGGCGATGGGTGCAGCTTCGACGCGTTCCTCGAGCGGTTCGAAATCGACGATCCGGCCTTGCGCCGCTTGGCAACCATCGTGCGCGGCGCCGATACGGGCCAACCCGACCTTGCGCCGGAGGCTGCCGGATTACGAGCCGTCTCGCTCGGCATCTCGGCGATTGCCGTGAGCGACGAAGAGGCAGTAGTGCGAGGATCCGCCCTGTACGACGCGCTCTTCGCCTGGTGCCGCATCTCAGCAGAGCCGACGGCATGAGCAGGGCCGTTGCCGAACCGGCGGGGCAGGGGACGGCGGTGCCGCCTTTCGCCGCCACGCTGGGCATCTGGGCAAGGATCGGCATCCTGTCTTTCGGTGGGCCGGCCGGACAGATCGCGCTGATGCATCGGATGCTGGTCGATGAACGGGGCTGGCTGACTGAGGCGCAATTCCTGCGGGCATTGAACTTCTGCATGCTGCTGCCGGGGCCCGAGGCCATGCAGCTCGCCACCTATGCCGGCTGGCGGCTGCACGGGGTGCGCGGCGGGCTGGCGGCGGGGCTGCTGTTTGTCCTGCCTGGGGCCGCGATCGTGTTGGCCCTGGCGGCGATCTATGCCCAGTTCGGCCAGACCAGTGTGGTGGCGGCGCTGTTTTTCGGGGTCAAGGCCGCGGTACTGGCGATCGTCGTCGAAGCGTTGTTGCGGATCGCGCGGCGGGCGCTGAAGGACTGCGCTGATTGGGTGATAGCCGGTAGTGCCTTCGTGGCGATCTTTATCCTCGGGGTGCCGTTTCCTTTGATCGTGCTGGCCGCCGGGTTGATCGGCGCATTCCGGGCTACCGTCCGGAGCGGGGGAGTCCCGGAGGCCCGTTTGGCCCTACCCGGCGCATCGCTACGCGGCACGACAACGACCGTCGTGATCTGGTTGGCGCTCTGGTTCACGCCGCTGCTGGCGGTTGCGGCGGCCCTGGGTGCCGATCATGTGCTGGTGGAGATCGGCCTGTTCTTCTCCTCCCTGGCGGTGGTGACCTTCGGCGGCGCCTATGCGGTGCTGGCCTATATGGCGCAAGCGGCGGTGGAGACCCATGGCTGGGTCACGCCTGGAGCCATGCTGGACGGGCTCGGGCTTGCCGAGACCACGCCCGGCCCGCTGATCCTGGTCACCGAATTCATCGGCTTTCTCGCCGCCCATGGCTGGCAGGGAGGGCAGTCCCTCATGCTTGGCCTGGCCGGCGCGATGATGGCCCTCTGGGTCACCTTCACACCGTGTTTCCTGTGGGTCTTTGCCGGGGCGCCCTACATAGAATCCCTGGCCGGGCGCCCGACGCTGTCCGCGGCCCTGGCCGCGATCACCGCGGCGGTCGTCGGCGTGATTCTGAACCTTGCCTTGTGGTTCGGGCTGCAAGTGCTGTTCCGGGAGTTCAAAGTTCTGGCACTCGGTCCGATCGAGTTGTCGCTGCCATTGGTGGAATCGGTCGATTGGCGCGCCGTTGCGGTCGTCGCGATCGCCGCGCTCTGCCTATTTCGATTCCATGCCGGGATCATCACGACGCTTGCCGTCAGCGGGCTATGCGGCACAGCGCTGCAATTGCTGCTCTGAAGCGGTCGCCTGTCAGTCGGAAATCGGCTCGAACCAGATCAGATTATCCGGATTGACGGCCGTGCTGCGGCCGAGGGAGATGCTGCCGGTGCCGGTAAGCTGGAGCCGTTCCCGTTTCAGCAACAACGGTGCCTGGCCCTCGGCCTGGACATAGGTGCCGTTGGTGCTGAAGTCGCTGATGTGGAAATGACCGCGACTGCCTTCGATCGTCGCATGTCGGCGCGAGACCGCCGTGTCGGGCACCATGAGGTCGTTTTCGTCGACCCTGCCGATGGTGATCTTCCCGGTTCCGCCGCCGATTGTCAGCCGGCGGCCCTTGAAATTCAGGCTCAGCCTGACTTCGGATCGCGGTGGAGTCCTGGCAATGCCCGCCATCACCGTCATGTCCTGATCCGGGATGACCATCTCATGGACGGTGATCGGCGCGCTCTTGCCCTTGACCGTGGTCTCCCGGTCCAGGAGGCGGGTGCCGTCCCGGTTCCGGTCCGAAAGGGCGCCGACAGCCTGGTCGGTGATCAGCACTTCGCCGGCTCTGGCCAGCGCGGTGATGCGGGCCGCCAGGTTGACGGTGTCGCCAAAGACATCGCCGGCATCTTCGATTACCGGCCCCACATGGAATCCGATCCGCAGGGGCAGGCTGCCGGGCAGTTGCGAGTCGATCATTTCGAACGCCGCGCGATAGGCAGAATCGGCGTCGGGCAGCACGGCGAGCAATTCGGCGTCGGAGGTCTTTATCACCCGTCCATCCTGGGTGCCTATCGTCGAGGCCATGGCGTCGGCACAGGCGGCAATGCGGCGATGGGCCCGATCGTCTCCCATGGTTTCGTAAAGCCGTTCGCTGTCGCAGACCACGGCGAACAGAACGGCGACATGTGACTCTTCGTGTGACATCTGCTGTGGCCGCCTCGCTTGACGGTCAGAATCTGACTGCTCCGCAAAGTCTGTTGTGTCGGCATCGTTGGTGCCTCTAGCCGCCAGCCTAACGTAAATCCCGGCAAGTTACCAAGCGCTGCCACCAGTTTCGTTCAGCAGAAAAAATTCACGAATATGCTAATTCTCTAGAGGGCACGTATGCATTTGGTCAGGCAATAATTGTAATTGTGACCGGAGACTCTACCAGATATGGTATTCTCATTAACTAAGATAATTTATTGGGAGGACTTGGTATGACAATTCGCCTCTTGTATACGAAAGAGATCATAAAGAAGATGATTCTGACACTGGTCGTCGCTCTACTTTTTCAATCTTCCCAGTCTCTTGCCACAGACTTGCCTCACGGCGACATGGAACTCGTGATCTCAAAAGGCACAACGATTCATCGTATAATGGAAATTGATTATCGGCCGTCAACGTTCCAGGCGATCAGAAGTAATCGACTGCTGACGATCGTTCCGGCCGGCCAACTCATGCTCAGATTTCGCGAACATCAGCTAAAATCGGGTCGCGGTGACCGCCACCTCGTGCTAACGGAGGACGGAATCTGGGGATACTTGCGCGATAGTTCCGGGCTATTCGTGGGGGAAGGCAGAGTCTGGAGCATTCTGCAAAGTCAGGAGCTTCATGTGGCGATCGCTAGTGACACACCCTTGCTCCATAAGACGAATGCCGATGCGCCACTGGCTGCGGATTTCACACGAGGGGAAATCTATCAGGTAGCAAGCCGACCTGATGAGGGCGACGGCGAACGCTTCGCGGTCGTCCTATCACCGGACAAGATAGATGACATTGCATTGGCTAACAACGTTGGCCGGGAAGAGGTCCCGACCGAATGGCTGATCGACAAGAACCATGTGGTGGAAATCGGAATTCGCGACCTATCTGAGCGCGATCCGCCGCACTCTCGACGTGGCCGGGAGTGGCAAGAGTTCTTGACTTCTATATTCTGGCAAATACCGAAATTTTCTCAGAACACTGATGCTCGATTTTACAAACCCTGTGGTTCGGAAGTCACATCACTATCGACGTATAATACTCTGGAAGCATTGCGGATTGAGCTCGGTGTGGGTGTGGATACTTCGATAAATTTGCTGTCAATTAAGGCTGGCTTGGAAGGCGAATTCAAGGCGGAAATAGAAAAAGCTGTCAGAGCGACGCTGACTCATCTACCAACAATTCAGATCGCTAGTCACATGTTCTTCGCCAGCCGTGGTAGGCCGCAAAGCCCGCCCATCACATTTGGCGGAATAGAGCCGCCTAACAGCGTTGGCGAAGGCGAGCGCCGTAGAAGCTATTTCGTCCAGTTGTTTGCTGATTGCGAAGAGCCGGCACAATGGCACAGTTTCAGGACTCCGAGCGGAGTCTTAGAAGTTGCACTAACCGAGGCCGAGTTGAGCGAAGTGTCTGTGCCTGAGCCAATCACCGTTGAACCCAATTCCGGACACGTCATCATAGAATGTCACCATGATTTTCTTATTCTGCGCCGGTACTTGGAAAGGAAGTTTGGATACGATCGGGTCGATGCAAACTTCATTATGACGGCGGCAACACGGGTTGGTGATCCGGACAAATTGTTTCTTTGTCAAGACAGAGGCCCTTCAGATCAAACGTTGACCGGCTGAACATGCACGAAAACACCCCCACCTACGATGGGCGGGGGTGTCCGAGGGATTCGCGGCGAAAAATCTTCGTCAGACGCTGTAATACATGCCGAACTCGACCGGATGGGGTGTGTGCTCGAAGGTGTAGACCTCCTCCCACTTCAGATCCATATAGCCCTCGATCGTGTCCTTGCTGAAGACGTCGCCCTTCAGCAGGAAGTCGTGATCGGCCTCCAGGGCGCCCAGCGCCTCGCGCAGGGAACCGCAGACCGTCGGCACGTCGGCTAGCTCTTCCGGCGGCAGATCGTACAGGTTTTTGTCCATCGGATCGCCCGGATGGATCTTGTTCTGGATGCCGTCCAGACCGGCCATCAGCATCGCCGCGAAGGTCAGGTACGGATTGCCCGCCGCATCCGGGAACCGCACCTCGACGCGCTTGCCTTTGGGGCTGGTCACGTAGGGGATCCGGCAGGAGGCGGAGCGGTTGCGGGCCGAATAGGCCAGCAGCACCGGCGCCTCGAAGCCCGGGATCAGCCGCTTGTAGCTGTTGGTAGAGGCATTGGCGAAAGCGTTGATCGCGCGGGCATGTTTGATGATGCCGCCGATGTAGTGCAGCGCCGTCTCCGAAAGATCGGCATAACCGGAGCCTGCAAAGACCGGCGTGTCGCCCTTGAAGATCGACTGGTGCACATGCATGCCCGAGCCATTGTCGTCCTTGACCGGCTTGGGCATGAAGGTGGCCGTTTTGCCATAGGCATGGGCGACCATGTGCACGCAGTATTTGTAAATCTGCATGCTGTCGGCGCATTTGACCAGCGTATCGAATTTCATGCCCAGCTCATGCTGGGCCGGCGCCACCTCGTGGTGGTGCTTTTCGACCGGCACGCCCATCTCGGCCATGGTGCTGAGCATCTCGGCGCGCAGGTCGGACCCGCTGTCGACCGGCGGGATCGGGAAATAACCGCCCTTGATGCCGGGGCGGTGGCCCATATTGCCTTCGGCGTATTCCCGGCCGGCATTGCTTGGCGCTTCCTCGCTGTCGAGGAAGTAGTAGCCGCGATGCATCTCCTGGCCGAAGCGCACATCGTCGAACACGAAGAATTCGGCCTCGGGGCCGAAATAGGCGCGGTCGCCGATGCCCAGCGACGCCATGTAATTTTCGGCCGCCTTGGCGATCGAGCGAGGGTCGCGGGTGTAGGGCTGACCGGTCGACGGCTCCTGCACGTCGCAGACCAGGATCAGCGAAGGCTGGGCGGAGAAGGGGTCCATCACAGCGGTGGATGCGTCCGGCAGTAGCGCCATGTCGGATTCGTTGATCGCCTTCCAGCCGGCGATCGACGAGCCGTCGAACATGAAGCCGTCGGTGAAGACGTCCTCATCGATGGTGTCGATGTGCTGTGCGGTGTGCTGCCACTTCCCACGCGGATCGGTGAAGCGAAGATCGACGTAGCTGACGTCGTTTTCCTTGATCAGGTCGAAGACCTTGGAGATGTCGTTGGACATGCCTCTTTCTCTCTGTTGCTTTGTTTAGGTCCGTGGCACTCAAAGTTTTGCCCGTGGCACTCGAACGCGGCAATCCGCCGGCGCGATCAACGGCCGGGGCGCCTCGCCGCGTCAGATTTGGGCCGCGTCAGTTTTGGGCCGCGTCAGATTTGGGCCGCGTTGGACTTGGCTAGATGGCGTCGGCACCCTTCTCCCCGGTTCGGATGCGCACCACTTCCTCGATCGGAATGACGAAGATCTTGCCGTCGCCGATGCGGCCGGTTTCGGCGGCGGTCTGGATGGCCTCGATAGCCCGTTCGACCAGGCCGTCATCCATCACCACCTCGACCTTCACCTTGGGAAGGAAGTCGACGACGTATTCCGCGCCCCGGTAGAGTTCGGTATGGCCCTTTTGCCGGCCGAATCCTTTGGCCTCGGTGACGGTGATGCCCATTATGCCGATCTCGTGAAGCGCTTCCTTCACCTCGTCGAGCTTGAATGGCTTGATGATCGCTTCGACTTTTTTCATGAGCGTCCGCTGATGTCCCTCGATTGAGTCGGTTACGGACCAACCCTGAGCAAGCCAATTTGCAAAGGCCAAATTTGGGGGCCGACTGGCTCGACGATTGCCGCCTCAACGGCGATATTCCATCACCCTATAAGCATGGTCCGTGCCAACAGGGCAGTTGGCCGTAATGCGCTGATTGTTATGACGATGACAGACGGGTGTGCGTCGGCGTCTGCCCAATTGTTAGCACCGTTGCACAAAAAATGTGCATGAAATCGATCAATCCGTGGGCATCTTGGATACGCCGTGGTTGCCTCGCGCGATCGGTGCTGGCCGTGCCAGGATCGTTGCGGGCCCTTCTCTGATTCAAAGCCGGGCCGCGAGGCCAAACCTCTAGGAGAACTCACTTCATGACGCGCTCCGCCTGGCTTGGTTGGATTCCACACATCGCGCTGGGGCCGGTGATGGCGTTTCGGGGTCATTGGCCGGTGGCTGTGCTGGGAATTCTTTCGGTCATTCTGCTCACCCTGATTACGCAGATCGGCGGTCTCGTCCTGTGGCTGTGCTGGCCGCTTCTCGCAGGGGTGTATCGGCACTTGCGCCATCGTGGCGGTGCCGTGGCGGCGGTGACGACACTCACGGCTTATCTGGTTCTCTATGCCGGTGTCAGCTTGGCCGTGGTGCCTCCCTTGGCATCGTCTTTGGGCCGTGAACGCTTGCCGTGCTTTGCCGATGCCGAGCGGCCGTTGCGCGCCGTCTCGCCGTTCTTCTGTTTGGCCAACCGCAATTATGCCCGGCCTGAACTGCGCCGGTTATTGGACGATCTGTCGGCGGAGGTGGCGCGATCGTCGCCAGGGACCGTGACGGCCTATCTGGATGCCGGCTTCCCGTTCTTCGATGGTTTTCCGATGTTGCCGCATCTCAGCCACCGGCGCGGCCGCGATGTCGATCTGGCGTTCCTCTATCGGCGGGAGGAGGGTGCCGGATCCGTTTCGGAAGGCGGGGCCTGGCCGTTCGGCTATTGGCTCTATGTGCAGCCGAGACCGGGCGACCCGCTGCCCTGCGTGGCCAGGACCTTCGATCTGCGATGGGATTGGGACTGGTTGCAGCCGGTCTCCGGCGGGCTGGCGCTCGATGAGCGGCGCACCGGGGCCATGCTGAACTGGCTATCGGACAACGCCGGGCGATACGGCATCCGGAAAATCCTGCTGGAGCCTCATTTGCAGCGCCGCTTGTCCACCGATCCGAATGTGGTGCGGTTCCAAGGCTGTCCGGCGGCCCGGCATGACGATCATCTGCATGTGCAGATGCGGTAGGCCAGCTTGTCCCTCGGTGGGACCAATTGGTCCGACGCGGTTTCGGACAGAACAGCGGTTCTAGCCCTCACCCTCCCGCGGCAAAGCCGCGGGAGGGTGAGGGCGGAGCGCTGTGCCACCAATCTCAGCCCAACACCTCCGACCCTCGGTAATCGCCTACAACAGTGCTCGCTCAGTTATCATCCTGCCAGATGCGCTTGTACCAGGGGCGCGAGACGGCAACCGGCGTGAAGCTCTGGCCGTTGCTCTCCATGTCGGCGCGGATGCGCTCGACGGGCCAGCCGGTCAGCGATGCCAGGGTGCCGGCTTCGGTCTCGAACCGCGCCGGCAGGCCTTCCAGATAGGCCTCGGCGGCATCGCACTCGGCCTCGCCGGTCCAGGGATGGCGCATCACATAGCGGCCCTGGACGTTCTCCCGGTTGGTGGTCTCGCGGAAGGCCAGATCGCTGGGAAAGTGGTCCGAATCGTAGCGCAGATGCATGCGGGTCACGAATACGTCCTGCGCCATGCCGGCATTGCCGGACACCCAGAACACGCCAAGTTCGCGAAGCTCGGCAGCGCTCAGCGGATCGGCCGCGCAGGGGTCGCACCAGGCCATGTCCCAGGCGTATTCCAGGAACACCGCGCGCATGTCTTCTTCGGCAACGGCGCGGTCGAACATGGCGGTGTAGAAGTCGCCGAACCGGTCCTTGACGAAGATCGGCACGTCCAGGTCGGATGGGATGCGGACATTGGGATAGTTCGCCGCCTCGACCCGGCCGCCGCGCGTCAAAGTCATGACGAACAATTCCTGCGCGCCATCGGCGTTGAGCATGCCAAGCCGGATCGGCAGCATGAAGTCATCCGACTCGAAGGCGATCTGCAGCGGGCGCAGATACGACCCGCCCAGTTCCGCCTGCTCCGCCAGATTGACCTTGGCGACGAAGAAGAACATGCCCGCGTCCAGGTAACCCTTCAGCACGGCCTCGGCGCCGGTCGGCAGCCGGTATCCGTTGTCGGTCAGCCAGGTCGTCAGGCCGCCGCTTTCCCGCGCCGACAGGATCAGGATGTCGTATTCGCCGACAGTGTACTCCGCCTCGACGGCGACGCCCCGTGCGTGGAGTAGTTGCTGACCACCATCCGACCCCTCACGACGCACGTTCGATGCCGACATGGCCATTTCCAGCACGGCCACCCGACATGGGTCCGGGTCGTGGTATTCGACCAGGCGCGGCGCGGTATAGGCGTCCAGATGCTCGATCAGGGCGTTTTCGGTGACATGGATCTGGTCGCGCTCGAGGATCTGCGGCACCGGGATCACCATGGCGAACTCCGTAAGATCGCCCTCATAGTCATTGGCCATGGAGATGACGGTGCGGCCGTCATGCCGCGCGATCACCACCTTCGATGCGTTGTTGAACAGATCGGTGTCGGCCTTGGCGACATAGAAGCCGCAGAACGCGGCGGCGGCGCCCGACACCATCAGGGCGAGTAAGCCAACCCCGGTCGCGATGGCCCGCGATTCGAGGCGGCAGTGCGGTCGGTCTGTCATGGTCGTCTCCCAGTGATGAGGAATGCGTTCACTGAGTCATGCCGGCCAGAAAGGGGATTCTGCCATGTATCGGAAGTTTTTTTTGGGCCTGTGGGCGGCGGCGATGTGCGTGACGCCGGTGAATTGCGCTGGCGTTGCCATCCTCGCCCTTCGACAAGCTCAGGGTGAGGGCCCTTGTTGCGATTCCTCACCCAAAAGAACCCTCACCCTGAGCTTGTCGAAGGGCGAGGATGGCAACGCCAGAACGTGATCTGCCAAGCCAAAGCGGACGGTTCCAGTAGCCCTCAGAGGCCCAATCCATCCAACCCCTTACAGCCCAGCTCTAAACTACATTCTCCGTCAGCCAACTCCCGACCCGCCGTGCCGCCTCTTCGATCGCCTGCACCGAATTGGCGTAGGAGAAGCGCAGATAGCCCTCGCCCTCGGCGCCGAAGCTGGTGCCGGCGACCAGGGCCACGCCTGCTTCCTCAAGCAGCTTGGTCTGCAGCGCCTTGCTGCTCAATCCGGTGCCGGTGATGTTCGGGAATGCATAGAACGCGCCGCCCGGCTCGACGCAGCGGAATCCCGGCAGTTGATTGAGCGCCGAGACGATCACCTGGCGCCGCTCGGCGAAGGCGGCGTTCATGGCGTCGACCGCATCCTGCGGCCCCTGCAGCGCCGCCAGCCCGGCGAATTGCGCCGCCGCGTTGACGCAGGAATGGCTGTTCACCGCCAGCCTTGTGGCGCCTTCGACCAAGCTTTCCGGCCAAACGGCGAAACCCAGCCGCCAGCCGGTCATGGCATAGGTCTTCGACCAGCCGTCGAGCAGGATCAGCCGGTCGCGCAGCTCAGGATAGCTCAGCATCGAGACATGCTCGCGACCGTCATAGAGCATGCGGCTGTAGATCTCGTCGCTCATCACCGCAACATGGGGATGCGCCGCCAGCCCGGCGGCGAGCCGGTCGAACTGTTCCTTCGGCACCACGCCGCCGGTCGGGTTGGCCGGGCTGTTGACGATCAGCAGGCGGGTGCGCGGGGTGATCTTGGACAGCACCTCCTCGGCGTCGAAGGCGAAGCCGTTCTCCTCGCGCAGCGGGATCGGCACCGGCGTGGCCCCGGTGAAACGGATCGCCGACTCGTAGATCGGGAAGCCGGGGTTGGGATACATGATCTCCGCGCCCGGCTCGCCGAAGGTCAACATGGCGAACCACATGGTGACCTTGCCGCCGGGCTCGATCAGCACATGGCCGGGGTCCACCTCGGCGTCGTAGCGCTGGTGCAGATAGTCCGCCACCGCCTCGCGCAGGGGTGGGATGCCGGCGGCCGGCGTATAGCCGTGATGCCCGTCGCGCAGCGCCTTGATCGCAGCCTCGACGATGTGGTCGGGGGTTTTGAAATCCGGCTGGCCGATGCCGAGATTGATGATATCCCGGCCCTCGGCCGCGAGCTGGTTGGCCCGCGCCAAAACCTCGAAAGCGGTCTCGGTCCCCAAGGTCCGCATCCCGGCGGCTACCTGCAACATCGTCGTTCTCCCCAGCGATTTGCGCCTAATATGCCGTGGACGACAGCGAAACGGGAAGCGGTATCGGGCGCCAAGGACATTCACAGGCGGCGATTACAGGGGGAGAAAACGATGAGCAAGATTCTGGACGAGGTGCTGGGCGCCAACGCGGCCTATGCGGCCGATTTCGGCGACAAGGCCGATCTGGCCATGCCGCCGGCCCGTGGCTTCGCGATCCTGACCTGCATGGATGCCCGGCTCGATCCGGCGAAATATGCCGGGCTGGCGGAGGGCGACGCCCACGTGATCCGCAATGCCGGCGGCCGGGCCAGCGACGACGCCATCCGTTCGCTGGTTATCTCGCACAAGTTGCTCGGCACCAATGAATGGTTCGTGATCCACCACACCCATTGCGGAATGGAGACCTTCACCGACGAGATCATGCGCGGGCTTCTGGCGCAGAGCCTCGATACGGCGACGGTCGATGAATCGGGCTGGCATGATACCGGCGCCGGGCCGGGGTCGACCGAGGGCGACTACATCGACTGGCTGACCATCGAGGACAATGCCAAGAGCGTGACCGCCGATGTCCGGCGCATCCGCAATCACCCGCTGGTGCCCAAGGACATCCCGATCCACGGCTATATCTATGACGTCACATCAGGGCGGCTGGCCGAAGTGCCGGAGGCCACCGCGGCGGGCCGTGCGGTGTAGGCCGCCGTCTGCTCGTGCAAAGGTCAGGTTACCTTTTCAGGGTCAACGGGAGTTGGTCCGAAGAGCAAGGCAAATAGCTGGGGGCGGGGGCTCAAGATCGCGAGTACAAGAACCGACGAAATGGAGGCCAAATACGTGTAATCGGGATAGAAAAAACCATAAGCCCACCTATAGGCAAGCCAGGCCAGCCCACAAAAAACCAGGCTCCAACTGTAGAACCAAATGCGATCTCTCATGCTACCGGAGGAAGCCTGTGAATTTCCGCCTGCACTGACAAAACCAGTTTGCCCGGCTCCCCGATCGGTATTGGCCCTGTTGATCAGTAGGGTAACAATGAGGACCGACAGAAGCGGAATGTAGATGTGAATCATGACATCCGTCGTATTCGTCGGCAATGAATATGCCAAGACGCCGCCAACGAGTAACGGCGTGATCGTAACTATGATGAATAGCATGACCGTCCCGAATGCCAAACGCCTCCAGGTCTCGGGGGAGCCCCAATCGATGCCCCAGCCCTTATCGGTTTGGGTCGGCTCACCACTTTCGGCCATCTGAGTTCCTCCCATTTCGACCACCGGCGACTATCCGGTGAGCCCGAAGATTTCAGCGATTTGCCGTGAATATTATCTTAACTGAACCCGCAATACGGGTTCGGACCCATGTGTGCCCCATGTGTGAATTGCGGGAAGGGAGGTCTACCTCAGCTTCGCATTCTCACCAGAATATCAGCAACGCCCCCGCGCCGATCAGGGCCATTAACCAGATCAGGTCGAGGTTGATCCAGCCGCGCCTGAGGAAGTCGAGGCCGACCCAGCGATAGACGATGCCTGCGATGGTCCCGGTCACGGCCAGCATCGCCAGGGTATGCACACCGACCGCCGCGAGCGAGACGGGCAGGGCGCCGGACGCGGTAATCTCCTGGGCCGGGGAGGCGGCCAGGCAGAGCGGAATCAGCACCGGAACCAGCATCAGCCCGGCGCCATGGGCCGTGGCCATCAGGAAGGACCACAGCACCAGCCCGGCCATGCCGGTCTGCATGCCGACCCTCACGCGGTGGCGATGGCCGTAGGTGGCGTGATAGACCGCCCAGCCGATCAACAGCAGCCCGGCGGCGATCCGCACCACATGCTGGTCGAAGGCGATGCCCAGCACGATCACCGCGAATACCGCCAGCACGATGGCCAGCGCATGTCCGAACGCGATCGGCAGCAGCGACAGGGCGACCACGCGGCCGCTGTTGCGGTGCAGCCCGAGCGCCACCGCAAAAAGCCACCCCATGGCCGGGTTCAGCCCGTGGAACGCGCCGAGCCCGGCCATGGTGAGCCAGGGCCAGAGGGCGGTCATCAGGGGGCGGCCCGGCATCGATTGAAGCCGTAACGGGCGGAGAGTCCGTCCCCCTCACCCTCCCGCTTCGCGGGCCCCTCCCTCTCCCCCAGGAGAGGGTATCCAAAGGGCGCCGCAATCGAACCCTCTCCTGGGGGAGAGGGAGGGACCCAAGGCAAAGCCGGGGGAGGGTGAGGGGGACGGACTCTCCGCCAGAGCGTCATGCTACGCAGAGCACTGGCTCCGCCCCCGACAATCTCTCCCGCCCTACGGATAACAGTACGAATCCGACGAGCAATCGCCGCCCTCCAGCCGGATCTGGTGCGGCCGATGGCCCGTCGGCCAGTCGAGGAAAAAATCCTCGTCGACGGCGAGGCCGCCATCGGGGTCGGCGTCCAGCTTGACCATCCAGCCATCGATCCCCTCCGGGTAGAACTGGTCGTCGATGGCGCCGTAGAGGGAGTTGGTGAAATACACCCGCTTGCCGTCGCGGCTGATCTCCACCATCTGCGGCCCGCCGTTCAGCGCCCCGTTTGAGGCGCCCGGATGGGTCGCCTTTGAGACGATGCCGCCGATGCGCACCTTGCCGGTCAGCTTCGGGTTCATCGGGTCGGACACGTCGTATTGCTGCATGTCGCCGGTGCCCCAGCACGACACGTAGAGATACTTGTCGTCCATCGACAAGTCGATATCGGTCACCAGCGGCGGCACCGCCTTGAAGCCCTTCAGCATCGGCGGCAGCAGGTCCGGGTCGGCCGGCTCGGCGGGGATCTCGATGATTTTCTTCACCGCCCATTTGTCGCCGTCCCGGTACCAGGTCCAGATCGACGAGGACAAATCCTTCAGGCTGATCACGCAGCCTACGAAGCCATAGGCCTTGGTCGGGTCGTGGGCCGGGCGCAGCTCGAACACCAGCTGATGCTCCTCGCCGAAATCGATCTCCTGTTGGTGCTTGCGGGTATGCAGATCCCAGAAATGCAGCCTGCGCCCGTATTTGCTGCCCAGCAGCACCTCCGACACCAGCCCGTTCTCGAACGTGCTGGGAGTGCCCCATTCGCTGGTGATCATGGTGTCGTGGCCCAGATGCCACCAGAAATCATAGGCCAGCTTCTGCGGGCCGCGATCGATTTCCCATTTGCCGCGCACGTCGAAAGTCTCGTGATCCATCAGGAAGATGCCGCCGCCATCCTCGCCATCCGGCCCGCCGCCCATGGCGTTCACATAGATGCCCTCGGGGCCGCAATGGGTGGTGTGGATGCGCGAATAGCCGGTCTTTTCCAGGATCTCTTCCGGCTCGATCACCCGGACGATCGTCGGGTTCTTCGGGTCCGGCTGAGTGTCGATGATGTGGAGGCGGGACGAGCGCAGTCCCGGCACCACCAGATAGCGGCGCTCCACATGGGGGTGCGGCGCGTTCGGGCACAGGCAGGAGCTGCAGGCGTTCCAGCCGAAATGATGCAGCTCGTCGCCCAGATTGGGCATCGCCACCTTGCCGACGATCTGCGCATAGGTCGACGAGCCGGGATCGACATCGACGACGGTGAGTTCGTCGGGCACCTTTTTGTCCGGGTCGAAGCTCGCCACATAGGCCAGCTTTTCCGCTGGCGCCTTCATGGCCATGCGGGGCGACGGATAGAAAGTCGGATCGGGTTGCCATTTCGGCATCGCGTTTTCTCCCATGCAGGCAGTGTGTTTCGAACGACGCGGTGTCGCGAATTCTTGCCTGGGCGCGCATGGGACCGCTGGCGGAGGAGGGCCCGGCGGCGCCCTGCGACCGACTGTATGGGAAAACGCGGCCGCCGTTAAACCTAGAATTGCACCGCGACAAACCCGGCGGCGTGTTGGACCGGGAGCGATGCCGCGCGGCGACTAGAGAGTATCGGTCTCGACCTCGGGATCGAAATGATGGAGCACCAGGCAATCGTCCCACCCGTGCTTCCCCTCGCATAGGGCCAGGGACGCCTGCACCATGTCGGTGCCGACCTTGATGTCCTCGTAAAACACGGTTTGCAGCAGCGCCCAAAATTCCTCGGGCTCTTCGGTTTCGAAAATGAGGCTGAGGTTTTGGCCCTTTTCGGTGCCGTCAACGATGCTGTGGTACTTAGCCAGCGCCCGGCGCGACATCACCAGCCGGCACAGCGACCGCACGCGGTCCATGTCTAGGGCGGGTGCGCGGTCCGGTCGAACCTGGATGCAGAAGGCGGTCATCGGTGCCGTCATGATGTTGATCGTCGATCGACGTTTACGATGACGGCAGCGCCTTAATCAGCCGCTAATTGCAGGCTGGGCGGGCTCACGACCAACGGCTATCGCATGGCAAATGCCCGCACCGGGAAGGTCCCAAAGGCCCTGACCTTGACCGGCACGGCGAAGAACCGGGTATCTCGGTCGGGCAGGGCGGCCAGATTGGTCAAATGCTCTGCGATCGGAATGTCGTGGGCCAGCAACTCGGAGTGCACCGGCCGCTCGCCGGTGTCGGTGCCGTCGATGTTCAGGGAGTCGATACCGACCAGCGCGGCGCCGGCTTCGCGCAGATGCACCGCCGCGTCGCCAGTCAGATAGGGGTGGCCGGAGAGGTATTCCTCGGTATTCCAATGCGCCGACCAGCCGGTGTGGACCAGCACCGCCTTGCCGGCGAAATCCAGGCCTTGGAATGCGGAGGCGTCGATGGCCCGGCCCCGCGTATGATTGGCGCGGATCACGATCGTATCGAGGCTCGCCAGGCTCTCCAGCGGCAGCTCGGAAAGGTCCTTGCCATCGGCGTAGCGGTGGAAGGGCGCGTCCACATAGGTGCCGGTATTGGCGACCATATCGATCCTGCCGATATGAAATTCGACGCCTGCGCCGTAATGCTGCCGTGAGGCCTCGCGGGAAATGAAATCGCAGATCACCGGCGATGGCAGTCCCGGATAGGTAATCAGCCCGTCCTCGACGATGTGGCTCAGATCGACGAAGTCTGGCTGGGTCATGGCGAATTCTCGAATATCCAGGGTGTCGCGAAGAGTGCGTATTGGCGCGCGATCCGCCATGTTCGCAGCACTGCCGGCAGATGCAAAGGCTTGACGACGGCGGGCGGATGACGCATATCAGCGCGCTTCTGGTGGCGGCCGTAGCTCAGCTGGTAGAGCTCTCGGTTGTGGTCCGAGTGGTCGCGGGTTCAAATCCCGTCGGTCGCCCCAAATTCCCCTCGCGCGATCCCGATACCGCCGCTGACATTCAGGTCGGCCGCCGATGGCGAAACTGCGTCCAAAAGGTCTTTGGCTTGACCATTCTGAACGCAAGTCGTACAACTATTTCTGAAAGTACAGAAATATCTAAATCAACTGGAATTTTGGGCCGATCGATGAATTGACGGCCCGGCCGGTTCGAGGAGGAGCCATGATGGCTTTGGGTGCCTATGCCGTCTTTCTGATCGCTGCTATTGCCATGACCTTGAAGGTGGCGCTGGTGCTGAGGCGTCACGGTAACCTGCTCTTGCAGGGGCCGGCGGATAGGCGAGGGGCCAACGGTCCTGACGGCGAACAGCATATCCGGTCGATCAACCGGGTGACGCTTCTCGGGTTTTCTCTGGTTATGGCTGGCGCCGTGGCGCTGCTACTCCGCGTCGGTGGCGATCCGCGAACGCTGATCGACGCACTGGCCTTTTTGGCGACCCGGATTGGCGTTCTATTGGTGATCCTGGGGATTGCCCATTTCCGGTGCCTATCGGTGTTGGCCCGGGCGTCCGAGGTGCGCTCTCGCGTGCCCGTTGGGCGGACGCGGCCCCGACAGGCGAAGGAAGATCCTCTCGACCGGGTGTTCGAACCCGCCCGTTTGGATGCACCGTTCGGCGGCTGACCTCAGAGGGTCATTCGTCGGCGACCGGCGCCATGAACCCGGCATTGGTCCACTTTCCGGTCTCGAACTCGATCACCGCCTCGACGGCGGCATGGACATAGGGATCCGTGATCACGGCGACCGCCTGTTGACAGACCATTAGGTCTTCGCGCTCGCCGCCGGGGAAATGAACCCGCCAGGAGCTCTCTGAGAATCGGCTGACCTGAAGATCGCCGTCGATGGTACAGATCATGAATCGTGGCAATACCGTCATTGTATGAATCCCACCCGTTGTCTCTGTTGAATATCGCGGTTCTCTGCGCCTCGGTTGGTTCAGAATTGGGACGAACCGTTCCGGCGCTGCGGGCCCCGTGGTCAAACCCGGGCCCTGCATCCAGCGACGCACTAAATATGACGAAGCCTGACGCGACGCTGTGACGCCCGACACATGGCGAAAAAAAGTGCGCGCAGTCGGAAGGCCGACACGGCCATTGGTCTTGGCGGGCGTTTCCGCCGAGCGCACACTGCGGCGTCATGCTTCGCGACAGGGTCGGCGATGAACAGCACCGGATTGGAATTACTGACTGTATCGCAGATGGGGCAGGTGGATCGCCTGGCCATTGCAGCCGGTACGCCGGGCATCGATCTGATGGAGAATGCCGGCCGCGCCATTGCCGACGCGATCCGCGATCGCTGGCCGTCGCGGCCGACCCTGGTGCTGTGCGGCCCCGGCAACAATGGCGGCGATGGCTGGGTCGTGGCCCGGCTGTTGGCGGAGGACGGGTGGCCGGTTCGGCTGGCGACCCTGGTCGATCCGGCGACGCTCATCGGTGATGCGGCAGTTGCGGCCAAGCGGTGGACCGGTTCGGCCGAGCGCCTGTCGGCGGAGGCAGTCGACGGCCTGCTGGAAGGGTCGCCGCTGATCGTCGATGCGCTGTTCGGCGCCGGGCTGTCGCGGCCGGTCGACGGCATTGCCGCCGCAACCCTGTCGGCTGTCGCCGATCGCGATTTGACATCCGTGGCGGTCGACATGCCGAGCGGGGTCCATGGTGATACAGGCGAGGTTCTCGGCGTCGCGGCGCCGGCGGCGCTGACGGTCACGTTCTTCCGCAAGAAGCCGGGCCATGCGCTGATGCCAAGCCATTTTGTGCCGCAGGGCCGGGCGCTATGCGGCGACTGCGTGGCGGCGGACATCGGCATTGCCGGTGGGGTGCTTGACACGATCGAGCCGGAAACCTGGGAAAACGGACCGGCGCTTTGGCGGGACGATCTGCCGCTCCCCCGCCAGGACGGCCACAAATACCATCGCGGCCACGCCGTCATTCTGGGCGGGCCCCGGATGACGGGCGCGGCGCGTCTGGCGGCCCAGGCGGCGCGCCGCGCCGGGGCCGGGCTGGTGACCATCGCCGCGCCGGAATCGGCATGGCCGATCTATGCCGCCGGGCCGCCGGGGCTACTGGTCGATACGGACGATCAGTGGTCGAACATGATGGCCGACCACCGCAGGAATGCGGCGCTGGTCGGCCCTGGCGCCGGTGTCGGCGAGCTGACCCGAGAGCGGGTGCTGTCCGCCTGCGCGGCTGACATGCCGCTGGTGCTTGATGCCGATGGTTTGACCAGCTTTGCCGATGACCGCGATGCCCTGTTCACGGCTCTGCCTGCATGGTGCGTCCTGACGCCGCACGACGGTGAGTTCGCACGCCTCTTCGACAGCACCGGCAGCAAGCTCGACCGGGCCCGCGCCGCGGCGCGTGAGAGCGGTGCGGTAATCCTGTTGAAGGGCCCGGATACCGTCATCGCAAAGCCCGACGGCTGGGCGGCCGTCAATACCAACGCGCCGCCCGAATTGGCCACGGCAGGCAGCGGCGACGTGCTGGCTGGGATCATCGTCGGATTGTTGGCCCAGGGAATGGCGCCATTTACGGCCGCCTGTGCCGGGGCCTGGATGCATGGTGCAGCGGCGGCGGGGTTCGGGCCAGGGCTGATCGCGGAGGATGTCATCGATGGGCTGCCATCGGTGTTGCGGGGGCTGGCGGACGAAAACCGGTGATGGCGGGCAGTGTGGTTGCCGGCGTTCTCCCTTGGGCTGACGCCGGTGTTCGGATTTGTCCTGTCCGGTCGGAATCGGGTGTGCTATAGACCGCGCCGCGATGGCGCAGGATGCCGGTATGCCAGGGTTTGGAACAACCGGGCAAACGCAGGGGCATCGGAACGCAAGGCAAGCGCGGGCGTGGCGGAACTGGTAGACGCACTGGCTTTAGGTGCCAGCGACGCAAGTCATGGGGGTTCAAGTCCCTCCGCCCGCACCAACCGGCCCGCGCGGGCAATCGCGAAAAGGAATGGGACCGCCGGGATTTGCGGTCGGGGCGAAGGCAAAGCAGGCAAAGAAATCAATGCAGGTTACCGAGACATCGGCCGAAGGGCTGCGCCGCGAATATAAGATCGTCGTCGATGCCGCTGATATCACTCAGCGTGTCGAACGACAGCTCGACGATTTGGGCGGCAAGATCAAGCTGCCGGGGTTTCGGCCAGGCAAGATCCCCAAGAAGATCCTGCGCCAGCGCTATGGCAAATCGGTTCTGGGAGAGGTGCTTGAAGGCGCCGTCAACGATAGTTCGCGCGAGACCCTGTCCGAGCGCGGCATCCGCCCGGCACAGCAGCCGAAGATCGAAATCACCAAATTCGACGATGGCGCCGATCTCGAATACACCATGGCGGTGGAGATGCTGCCGGAGATCGACGCCATCGATTTCGGCGCTCTGGAGTTGACCCGGCTGCGCTCGGAGGTCACCGACGACACCGTCGCCGAGGGGCTGAATAAGCTCGCCGAGAGCCGCAAGAGTTTCGCCAAGCCCGACAAACCCCGCGCCGCCAAGATGGGCGATCAGGTGCTGATCGACTTCTCCGGCAGCGTCGATGGCGAAAAGCGCGCCGAGATGCAGGGTTCCGACATGGAGGTCGAGCTGGGATCCGGCATGATGATCCCCGGCTTCGAAGACCAGATCGTCGGCAAGAAGGATGGCGAGTTCACCATCTCCGTGACGTTCCCGGAGAGCTATCACGACGCGTCCTTGTCCGGTAAGGAGGCCTCCTTCGACCTGGTGTTGAAGGAAGTGCGGGCGCCGAAGGCCATGGAGGTCGGCGAGGATCTCGCCAAGGATGTGGGCTTCGACGATCTGGACGGGCTGAAGGCTGCTGTCCGGCGCCAGACCGAAACCGAGTTCGAGCAGGTGTCGCGGGCCCGCATCAAGCGGCAGCTCCTTGACACCCTGGCCGAGAAATACACATTTGAAGTGCCGGCCGGCATGGCCGACGCCGAATTCGACTCGATCTGGCAGCAGGTCGAGGAGGCCCGTCAGCAGGCCGGTGACGACGATCCGGATGCGGGCAAGAGCGACGACGAGTTGAAGGAAGAGTATCGCGGGATCGCCGAGCGCCGGGTGCGGCTCGGGCTGATCCTGTCGGACGTGGCACAGAACAACAATCTGCAGATCAGCCAGGATGAGCTGAACCGGGCGATGATCGCCGAAGCGCGGCGCCATCCCGGCCATGAGCAGCAGGTATTCGAGTTCTTCCAGAAGAATCCCCAGGCAGTCGATGGCCTGAGGGCGCCGATCCTGGAGGACAAGGTGGTCGATTACATCCTTGAGATCGCCAAGGTCGCGGAATCGACCGTAACGCCGGACGAGTTGCTTCGGGACCCGGAAGAGGACGACGGCGCCAAGCCGAAGACGGCGAAAACCGGCGCCGCCAAGAAGAAGCCGGCGGCGAAACCGGCCGCGAAGGGCAAAACGGCAGCCAAGGGTGCGACGAAGAAGTCGGCGAAAACCGACGATTAACCAGTGCGGTCCCAAGCTCGTCACAATTGATGTGTCGACTTCGGGACATTGAATCGCCCCTGGCCCGCGACGCCGGAGGTCCAGACTAGCAGGTCGCCGACGCGAATAGAGTGGATCCGAGGATCGAAATGGACGGACTAGAAGCCCGCATGAGCAGCCTGATCCCGATGGTGGTCGAGCAGACCAATCGGGGCGAGCGCATGTTCGATATTTATTCCCGATTGCTGACGGAGCGGATCATCTTCCTGGTCGGCCCGGTGCATGACGCGGCGGCCAGCACGATCTGCGCCCAGTTGCTGTATCTGGAGTCCGAGAATCCCAGCAAGGACATCTCGTTCTACATCAACTCGCCGGGCGGCGTGGTTACGTCCGGCATGGCGATCTACGACACCATGCAATACATCAAGAGCGATGTGTCGACGGTATGCATCGGCCAGGCGGCGTCCATGGGATCGCTGTTGCTGGCGGCCGGCGCCAAGGGCAAGCGTTACGCGCTCCCCAACAGCCGCGTGATGATGCATCAGCCCTCGGGCGGCGCCCAGGGGCAGGCATCGGACATCGAGATCCAGGCGCGCGAGATTCTCAAATTGCGCGACCGCTTGAACCAGATATATGTCCATCATACGGGGCAGAAATTGGCCGATGTGGAACTGGCGGTTGACCGCGACCGGTTCATGTCGGCAGAAGAATCAGCGGAGTTCGGTATTATCGATCATGTGGTGGACAAACGTCCATCGGCCGACGATGGCCTTGATGGAAAATGATTAACTTAACTAAATGTTGATCGATTCCGCACTCTCATGTTGAATGAAAATGTTGCGGGTGTGTTTTCAGTCGGGAATACTCGACAGATGCATAACTGCCCAAATCGTCTCCAGGCACTGCCGGCCGGGAGTCGTCACGGGTTCCGAATTAGGACAAACGGCGCAATAACGGAGCTTCGATGAGCGGCAAATCTTCCGGCGGTGATTCCAAGAACACCCTGTATTGCTCTTTCTGCGGGAAGAGTCAGCATGAGGTGCGGAAGCTTATCGCGGGCCCGACTGTGTTCATCTGCGACGAATGCGTCGAGCTGTGCATGGACATCATTCGCGAGGAAAATAAGACCACCCTCGTGAAGAATCGCGACGGCGTTCCGACGCCGCGAGACATCCATTCCGTGCTTGACGATTATGTCGTCGGTCAGCCTCACGCCAAGCGCGTGCTGTCGGTTGCGGTGCACAACCACTACAAGCGGCTCGCCCATGGCCAGAAGAACGGCGATGTCGAGCTGGCGAAATCGAACATCCTGCTGGTCGGCCCGACCGGTTGCGGCAAGACGCTGCTGGCCCAGACCCTGGCGCGGATCATCGACGTGCCGTTCACCATGGCCGATGCCACCACGCTTACCGAAGCGGGCTATGTCGGCGAGGATGTCGAGAACATCATTCTGAAGCTGCTGCAGGCCGCCGACTACAATGTCGAGCGCGCGCAGCGCGGCATCGTCTATATCGACGAGGTCGACAAGATCAGCCGCAAATCCGACAACCCGTCGATTACCCGGGACGTGTCGGGCGAGGGCGTGCAGCAGGCGCTGCTGAAAATCATGGAAGGCACCGTGGCGTCGGTGCCGCCGCAGGGCGGCCGCAAGCATCCGCAGCAGGAGTTCCTGCAGGTCGACACCACCAACATCCTGTTCATCTGCGGTGGCGCGTTCGCCGGGCTGGAGAAGATCATCTCCCAGCGCGGCCGGGGCACCTCGATCGGCTTTGGCGCCGATGTGATGAACCCGGAAGAGCGGGCGACCGGTGAAGTTCTGCGTGAGGTCGAGCCCGAGGATTTGCTGAAATTCGGGCTTATCCCCGAATTCGTTGGCCGGCTGCCGGTTGTCGCGACATTGGGCGACCTCGACGAAGAGGCTCTGGTATCGATCCTGACCACGCCGAAGAACGCGCTGGTCAAGCAGTATCAACGCCTGTTCGAGATGGAGGACGTCAAGCTGTCCTTCGCCGAGGAGGCCCTACGGTCCATCGCTCACAAGGCGATCAAGCGCAAGACCGGCGCCCGCGGGCTGCGGTCGATCATGGAAAGCATTCTGCTTGAGACCATGTTCGACCTGCCGGGTATGGACGGCGTCGAAGAGATCGTGATCAACCGCGAAGTGGTCGATGCGAGTTCCAAGCCGCTGATGATCTATGCGGAGAAGCGCGGCGACATGGCGCCCGGCGCCTGACGGTTCGGTTGCACACCGGGCCGCGACGATGGATCGCGCCTCCTGCGTTGGCCGTTCCCTTGAACATGGCGGCCGCAGCGCCAAATATCAGTCCATACGACCGGCCGCCGGATGCGGTCGGGTATCGCCGTTTTCCAAGTGGCCGTTTCCCAAGAGGCAGAGTGAATGCTTGAATTGAACCGAGGTATTCTCTACCCGGTCCTTCCGTTGCGGGACATTGTCGTCTTTCCGCACATGATCGTGCCGCTGTTCGTGGGCCGCGAGAAATCGGTCCGCGCGCTTGAAGACGTCATGAAGGACGACAAGCAGATCCTTCTCGTCACACAGAAAAATGCCGCCCAGGACGATCCCGGCCCGGCCGATATCTATTCCGTCGGCACCATCGGCTCGGTATTGCAGATGCTCAAACTGCCCGATGGCACCGTTAAAGTGCTGGTCGAGGGCGGGCGCCGGGCCTCGATTCTGCGGTTTACCGACAATCAGGAATTCTTCCAGGCTTTCGGCGAGGTGACCGACGAGGTCAGCGGCGATGGTCAGGAGATCGAGGCGCTCGGCCGTGCGGCGGTGGCCCAGTTCGAGCAATACATCAAGCTCAACAAAAAAATTCCGCCGGAAGTCCTGGTATCGATCAACCAGATCGACGAGCCGGGCAAGCTGGCCGATACCATGGCCTCCCATCTCAGCCTGAAGATCCCCGAGAAGCAGCAGCTTCTGGAGACCCCGTCTGTGGCGGAGCGGCTGGAGAAGGTCTACGCCTTCATGGAAGGCGAGATCGGCGTGCTGCAGGTCGAAAAGCGCATCCGTGGCCGGGTCAAACGGCAGATGGAGAAGACCCAGCGCGAGTACTATCTGAACGAGCAGCTCAAGGCGATCCAGAAGGAACTCGGCGAATCCGAGGATGGCCGCGACGAGTTGCAGGAGCTGGAAGAGAAGATCGCGTCGGTCAAGCTGTCCAAGGAAGCGCGGGAAAAGGCCATTGGCGAGCTGAAGAAGCTGCGCAATATGAGCCCGATGTCCGCCGAGTCGACGGTGGTGCGCAACTATCTCGACTGGATGCTGGGCATTCCGTGGAAGAAGCGCTCCAAGGTCAAGAAGGACATCCGCCTCGCCGAGAAGGTGCTGAACGACGACCATTTCGGCCTGGAGAAGGTCAAGGAGCGCATCCTTGAATACCTTGCCGTCCAGCTGCGCATGAACAAGATCAAGGGGCCGATCCTGTGTCTGGTCGGGCCGCCCGGCGTCGGCAAGACCTCGCTGGGCAAATCGGTCGCCAGAGCAACCGGCCGCAATTTCGTGCGCATGTCATTGGGCGGCGTGCGCGACGAAGCCGAGATCCGCGGCCATCGCCGGACCTATATCGGATCCATGCCGGGCAAGATCATCCAGGGCATGAAGAAGGCGAAATCCTCCAATCCGCTGTTCCTGCTCGACGAGGTCGACAAGCTCGGCGCCGATTGGCGCGGCGATCCGTCCTCGGCTCTGCTCGAGGTGCTGGATCCGGAGCAGAACCACACCTTCAACGACCATTATCTGGAGGTCGATTACGACCTGTCGGATGTGATGTTCCTGTGCACCGCCAATACGTTGCGGCTGCCGCAGCCGTTGTTGGACCGCATGGAGGTAATTCGCATCCCCGGTTACACCGAGGGCGAGAAGGTCGAGATCGCCAAGCGCCATCTGATCCAAAAGCAGATGGAGGCTCATGGCCTGAAGGAAGGCGAGTGGTCGATTTCCGACGACGCGTTGAAGGATCTGATTCGCTACTTCACCCGTGAGGCAGGCGTCCGGAACCTGGAGCGCGAAATCGCCAACCTGACCCGCAAAGCGGTCAAGGTAATCCTCCTCAAGGGCGACAAATCCGGCGGCAAGGTCGCCGTCACTCGCCGCAACCTGGAAAAATACGCCGGCGTGAAGCGCTATCGATACGGCGTCGTCGAATTGGAAGACCTGGTCGGGGTCACCACCGGGCTGGCCTGGACCGAAGTCGGGGGCGAGCTGCTGTCGATCGAGGCGGTCAGCGTCCCCGGCAAAGGCAAAGTCACCACGACCGGCAAGCTGGGCGATGTCATGCGCGAATCGGTGCAGGCGGCGGAAAGCTATGTGAAGTCTCGATCGGTGGATTTTGGCATCAAGCCGACGGATTTCGGCCGCAATGACATTCATGTGCACGTGCCGGAGGGGGCGACGCCGAAGGATGGCCCAAGCGCGGGTGTCGCCATGATCACGTCGATCGTATCCGTGCTGACCGGAATTCCTGTCCGCAAGGATTTGGCGATGACCGGCGAGATCACCTTGCGTGGCCGTGTCCTGCCGATCGGCGGCCTGAAGGAGAAGCTCCTTGCCGCATTGCGGGGCAGGCTGAAAACCGTATTGATTCCAAAGGATAACGAAAAAGACCTCGCGGAAATCCCCGACAATGTTAAGCGCGGGCTGACCATCAAGCCGGTTGGCACGGTCGATGAGGTATTGGCGGAGGCGCTGACCCAGCCGGTCGTGGCCATTGAATGGATCGATCCGGCGGAGGTGGAATCGGTTGCCGGTGTCGGCGGCGACACGGAGGACGGGAATGTCGTTCGACATTGAGCTAAAAATGGCGGAATTCCAGGGGAAATAAGTGCGTCAAAAGCGCCGCGGTGATTGACCGCGGCGCTTTTTTGCGCTTACACTCCGCCCCTCAAATCGGGCGTTCTTGCTCGACTCCGTGTCCAGCGGTGACGGTTCTCTCATGCTTCTGATTCAGGGGTGCGAAGGCGGCTTAGTCGTTGGAGCGGGAATTTGTAAGAACGGTTCGATTGTGCTTCCGGAAAATTTTCTTCTCCTGAGTCCAAGAAGGGGGGCTTGAAGTGAATAAGCAGGATCTCGTCGCTCATGTTGCCGACGCCGCAGGATTGTCCAAAGCCGACGCAACGAAAGCGGTTGATTCCGTGATCGA
The DNA here is from genome assembly GCA_965237625.1 of Inquilinaceae bacterium. Taxonomy (GTDB): domain Bacteria; phylum Pseudomonadota; class Alphaproteobacteria; order DSM-16000; family Inquilinaceae; genus JABDIP01. The sequence continues at coordinate 221,323 of CBDEGD010000007.1, read as the reverse complement.
CGGCGTTACCAATTCTCTCAAGAGGGGGAACGAAGTCCGCCTTGTTGGGTTTGGTACGTTCGCCGTTGCTAACCGAGCAGCTTCGAAGGGGCGCAACCCGCGCACCGGAGAGCCGATCAACATTCCAGCTTCGAAGCAGCCCAAGTTCAAAGCGGGTAAGGCGTTAAAAGACGCTGTGAACTAAGGGTTTCTTGTGGACATCCGGGCCGACGGCATCGTCGTTGGCCCGGGGCCTGCCCCCGCCGCAATCGGTGGAATTCCGCGCAAGGCCGGACACTGCCTGCCGAATTGCGGAAATGGGTTGGCAGAAAAAAGCGCCGGGCTGGTAAACCAGTCCGGTCTTTTTGTATTATCGGATATTCGGCGTGGCCTGGCACCGCCGCGGGGGCGATTAGCTCAGCTGGGAGAGCGCCTCGTTTACACCGAGGAGGTCGGCGGTTCGATCCCGTCATCGCCCACCACCACCCCAACACATGCGTAGCAGCGGCCTAATCGAATAATTCGATGCTGCCGCTGGCCGGTGCTGTGGCGGCCCTTGGGGCGGCGCGAACTTCCTGCTGGTACAGTGTTTCCGCCGTGTTGTCCTTGAGTTCGCGCATGCGTACCTGGCCGCTATGGGGGAAGAATTGGACCCTTCTGGGCCAATCGCCGCGCAAATGCTTCGCGGCGATCCGGAATCCTTCCGCCTTCAGGTACTCCTCGACGAATTCGGCGTTGCGATGTCCGATTTTGGACAGGCCCTTCATGACATTGCCGCCGCCGAACACCTTGATTTCCAGACGCCCACGCTCGCCGCCGGCGGCCATCACGGAATTGATGAGTTTCTCCATGGCAAATCCGCCGTATCGCAGGCTGGCCATGGTCAAGTCGGCCTCCGACATGTCGTGGCCTGCAGGCAGCAGAAAGTGGTTCATACCGCCGCAGCGGGTCACCGGATCACGAATGCATGCCGATACGCAGGAGCCAAGGACTGTGGTCAGCACCTCGTCCGGCGCGGCCGTGACGTAGCAGTCGCCTTGAAGGACCTGGACAACGGTCGCGTCCAGGCTGGCGTCCCGATAGCGTCGACGAGCGTCGCCAGTGCCAAGAGTGGGTCGGGGCGTCGCGGTTTCGGTCCGGGGAGCGGTCATCGACGTGCTTTCATCGGAGCCCGCCGTTTGGTCCCGAGGACTCCGCCAGGATCGTACCGGTCAGGCTTGCGCCGTCCAGACATGCGCCGTCCAGCTCGGCCTCGGAAAGGTTGGTGGCCCGCACCCGGCCGGTCGGTTTTCCGTTGGCATCGCGCAGTTCAGCCGGGCCCAGATCGGCGCCGGCAAGGTTTGCGTCGCGCAGCACAGCATGGCTCAGATCCGCGCCTTGCATATCGGCGTCGCTAAGATTGGCGCCGGTCAAGTCGATGCCGCTCAGATCAGAGAGCGTCATTCGCGTTCCCTGCAAGTCGGCGCCGCGCAGGTCGACATGCCGCATTACAGCTCCGCTCAAATCCCGTCGACTCAGGTCGGCGGCGCCCAGGATTACCCGGTTCAGCACCAGCCGGTCGCCGCCGGTGCCCCGCAGCCAAAGGTCGTGCGCATCGAGCTGAGCGGCCAACTCGGCGGCCGTTAGCCGGCTGGGCCGCAGCAAGGTTCCAGTCAGTGTCGCACCGTCCAGAACCGCTTTGTCCAGGTTGGCCGCGTCGAGGTCGGCACTGGACAGGTTGGCACCGGACAGGTTGGCGCCCGTAAGGACTGCCTGGTTCAAGGATGCGTCAGAGAGAACCGCATTCTCCAGATTGGCGCCGGACAGATCCGCGGCTGTGAAATCGGCACCTAGGGCGTCGACGCCGGACATCTGGGCGTCGCGCAACAAGGCGTGCCGGAAGTTTTGGGGAATGGATTCGACCTCTCCGTCGTCGGCGACGCTGAATCGCAATCCGCGGCGAATGCGGGCCGATTGAAGGTTGCTGGCCGACAGATCCGCGCCTTCGAAGACCGCCCCTCGGAGATCGGTGTCAATGAAGCTGGTCGAAACGAGGCGAGCGTTGGTGAGATCGGCGCGGAAGAGGTCGGCCTCGTCAAGACAGGCGCCTGACAGGTCGCAGCGGTTCAGATTTGCTTCGCTCAGGTTCGCGCCTTTGAGATTCTGCCGGGACAGATCCATTCCAGATAGGTCCCAGCCCGCAAAGTCGGCACGATCGCCTTCCGACTCACCGCGCAGCCAGCGGAGGTGCTGAGCCAGAATCTTGGCAAAGTGAGCCTGTGTCATAGGCACCTGTTGGGTTCAGGGATCGATACCCACCGCTCCGTGATCCGAGCGATCTGGCAAGTCCGTATTGACGACCAATTGTGTAATACACTCAATTTGTAAAGACACCGTCTATGTCATTTCGCCAACGAGGTGTATTTTTCCAAATAATCAGCAACTAATTAGATGGCGATCAATAATCTAGTTTTTGGCAGTCGGTTAAGGCAATTGAAAGTCGGTGTTCACCATACTGCGTGGCATTCCGCTCGCCGGTACGTTTGAAGGCGCGAAGGCGGAGCTAATACCAAGTCTCATTGATCATGACCGATGGGCCCAATCGCGGGTGCCGATGGACATGATGGTCCAGGGTTGGTCGACGAGGCGGTTCCAGGCGTAGCAGCAGTGGTCGACGATGTCGTCGTAGGACTTGAAGACCCGGTTGGAGAGCCAGTTGCCGCGGAGGAACTGCCAGATGTTCTCGGCCGGATTGAGCTCCGGGGATCGGGGCGGCAGCGGGACGAGGGTGATGTTGTCGGGGATGGTGAGCTTGGCGGAGCCATGCCAGCCGGCCTGATCGAGGACGACGACGGCATGAGCGCCCGGCGCCACGGCTTGGGCGATCTCCCGGAGGTGCAGCGCCATGGCGGCGGTGTTGCATTTGGGCAGGACGAGAGCCGCCCCCTTGCCCTCGGCGGGGCAGATCGCGCCGAAGATATAGGCGGACCGCGTCCGTTGATCGTGAGCTGCCCTGGGCCGGGTGCCACGCCTGGCCCAGCGCCGTGTGATCTTGTTCTTCTGCCCGACCCTGGCCTCGTCTTGGAACCAGATCTCTATCGGCCGGCCACCGGCCTGCTGCGCCGCGATCGCGCCCACAAGGGCGGGGAAGTTTTTTTGAACGCCGCCATGGCCTCGTCATCCTGGGCATAGTGACGCGGCCGCGCCGAGAGCCTGCGGAAGCCCATGGCGCGCAACTCCCGGCTCAGGGTCTGCTTGCTGATCGAGACCCGGAACTCGTCCCAGACCCACTGCGCCAGATCGACCAGACGCCAGCGCACGACCCCGTGGACCGCCGGCATCGGACCGCTCTCGACGGTCCTCGCCAAGGCCCGGCGCTGAGCCTCGTCGAGCCTCGGCGTCTTGCCGGGCGCCTTGCCGGTGACCAGCCCCTCCGGTCCCTTCGCGTTGAAGCGAAGAACCCAGTCCCGCACCGTTTGAAGGCCGACCCCGCCGATCCGTGCCGCGTCGCTGCGCGTCCCACCATCGTAGATCTCCGCGATCGCCAGCAGCCGACGGGCATGAGCCCCATCACCGGCCATCTTGGCCGCAGACCGCACCGACGCGGCGTCGAAATCCTCCCGCAAGGCAACAGCAACCGACATGGCAAACCTCCTTCGTTTGCCATGTTGAATCAGATCAAAGCCGATTCGGGAATCCCCTACGAGTCCGCCTCAGCGGGACTTGGTATAAGAGGGCCACAGGCGAAATGACATCAAGACCTGCCAGCAATGTCGACGGAGCGGGGCGCTTGAAACGGGGAACCGACGCCGTTCTTTCGGCCGCGGGATCGAATAGTGATCGCGCTGGTAACGCGTTGTGCGGATTTCTTAGCGGTAGCCTGACCGCCGCCCAGGAGGTCATCGAGCAGACGTTGGCCCGCCAGCAAGAAATGATGGATGTCGTGTCGCGTATTGCCCTTGGTGGCGACCAAAGAGACTCTGATGAGAAGATGGGTGAACTGGTGGCGGCGTTGCAGTCCGACGATCTCATCCGTCAGGAACTGGAAAACCTTGCACGGACACAAGCCGTCATGTTGCAGGCCGTCCAAGACGTGCTCGGCGCATCCAATGACCGCCCTGTGGTTGCCGCATCACCGACACCGCCGGTCGTCCGGTGGACCGGGCGCCTGATGGAAGCAATCACTCTGGAGGATATGCGGCAGCGTTTTGCCCGGCATCTGGCCGGGTTGGACGGCAAATAAGCGGTTCATTTGGGGCGCGTTAGCGCCACGAGACTACGTAATTCGTTCGGAACGCTCCCCTGCGCCCTATTCCAGGCGCCCGACCACTGCCTCGATCTTGTCTTTCAGGGCTTTCGCGCTGTAAGGCTTGACGATGTAGTTATTCACGCCGGCCGTGATCGCCTCCTGCACCTGCTCCTTGGAGTTCTGCCCGGTCGCCATAATGAAGGGTGTCTTCTTCTGAAGCGGATCGGAGCGGATCGTCTTCAGCAACTCGATACCGTCCATGCCGTCCATGTTCCAGTCGGAGATCACCAGATCGAAGCGCTTTGACTGCATCGCTTCCAGCGCCTGGGTCCCATCCTTGGCTTGAACAACATTACGGACGCCGATCTGCTCCAAAGTGAAGCACGCCAATTGGCGCATACTCTGCTGATCGTCGACCACAAGGACTTCCAAATTCTGCGCTGAAGGCATTACAGGTACTCCGAATTACGGCCGCGCGGCCTTTGCGATTGGGACTTCATCCCCCATCTGAGGTTTCGAGAGCAAGGCCGTCGCCTCTGCTGTGAGCGATCTTCTTTTGCAGATCTTTTCATAGCATTCCGAGCCCCAAAAAATCCGTTAAATCCGAGGAGATCTCCAAGCGGAATGAACGGGTTATACTGATATCTATGAGCGATATGGGGGCGGCCAACATTCATCTCACCAACCATTAGGCCGACGCCTTGCGATTGGGTTCTCGACAGGCGTTGACGATTGTCTCCGCAATTTGGCTCAGCGGGAGCTCATCCATCACCGCGCCCACCGCGGCGGCGGCCTTGGGCATTCCATAGACAAGACAACTGGCCTCGTTCTGCCCCAGGGTTGAAGCGCCAGCCTCCCGCATCTTCAGGAGTCCGGTGGCGCCATCCTTACCCATGCCGGTCAGGATTGCGCCGACCGCGTTTGACCCGGCGGCTGACACGACGGATTCGAATAGGACATCGACGGACGGCCGGTGGCCGCACACCGCGTCGTCGTCGCTGAGCCGGCAATGAAACTGCGCGCCGGAGCGGACGAGTTTCAGGTGCCAGTTACCTGGTGCGATATAGGCGTGTCCAGGCAACACGCGGGCGCCGTCGACCGCTTCGGAAATTGACATGGCGCTCAGCGTGTCGAGGCGTTCGGCGAAACGCTGGGTGAAGCTGGGCGGCATGTGCTGGGCGATCAGGATGGGCGGTCCGTCCGCCGGCATCGCCGAGATCACCTCCCGCAGGGCTTCGACGCCGCCGGTCGAGGCGCCGATGGCGACGATCTTGTCGGTCGCGCGAAACCCGAGCGCCGCAACCTGCCGCGGCCCTGATCCTTCCGGCCGTTCGCCGGCGGCCTTGACGCGCGCGGTAGCCGCCGTCTTGACCTTGGCGATAAGCTCGTCCTGCATGCCGTCCCAGCTGTCTTGCACGTCGATCGTCGGCTTGCCGATGAAATCGACCGCGCCCAATTCAAGCGCCTGAAGGGTCGTGTCCGCGCCGTTCTGGGTCAGCGTGGAGACCATCACCACCGGGGTTGGACGCAACCGCATGATCCGATCGAGGAAGGTCAAGCCATCCATGCGCGGCATTTCGACGTCGAGGGTGATGACGTCGGGATTTAGCTCTTTGATCTTCTGCCGCGCAATATGAGGATCGGGCGCGGAGCCGACGACTTCGATCTCGGGATCGCTGGAGAGAGCCTTGGTCAGGATCTGCCGCATCAGGGCGGAGTCGTCGACGACAAGCACACGAACCATTTGTCAGTTCCACCGTATCGAGGGTTGCGGTATCGCGGGGGCGGCACCCGCCGCCCGGCAAGGAGTCCCGGCGGTCTTCATGAGACCTTCTGGTAGATGCTTTTCCCCCGGGATTTGAAGCGATCGGTCACGTTGAACAGCGATTCCGAATGCCCGACATAGAGAATGCCCTCGGGCTTCAACATGTCGGCGAAACGGTCGAACAATGTCTTCTGGGTCGGTTTGTCGAAATAGATCACGACATTCCGGCAGAAGATGGTGTCGAACGGCCCCTTCATCGGCCACTTTTCCAGCAGGTTGAGAGGCTTGAAGGCAATCAGCGATCGCGCCGCCTGGCTGACCCGGAACCGTTCGCGATCGCTTTCCGCGTTGAAGAAACGCTTGCGCACGGTCGGATCTATGCCGTCGATGCGGCTGGCGGGATAGATCCCCTCGCTGCCGGTCCGGATCATGTCGGTATCGATATCGGTGGCCAGGATCCGGGCATCCCAGGAGTCCAGCCCTCTCAGGTGCTGGCACAATGTGATCGCGATCGAATAGGGCTCCTCGCCTGAGGAGCAGCCGGCCGACCATATGCGCAGCCGGCGATCGCCGCCGCGCGCCGCCTCCGACACGATCCGCGGCAGCATCTCGCTGGCCAGATGCTCGAAATGATGGTTCTCACGGAAAAACTTGGTCAGGTTGGTGGTCAGCGCGTTTCGCATGAACTGCAGTTCGGCATCGCGCCCCGGTCCCGAAATCAGGTCGCAATAGTCTTCGAAGCTGTCCAGCCCAAGTGTCCTCAGCCGCTTGACGATCCGGCCATAGACCAGGTCCCGCTTGTGATCGGCCAGGACGATGCCGGTCTGCTCGTGCAGCTGCGCCCGAATGAAATCGTAGCTCTTTGCGGTCAGCTCGGGGCCGGTCCGGCCGCTGCGCGCAGCGGCGCCCGTTGTGCCGGCGGTCATGGCGAAACGTCGTGGTAGCGGGTGTGTGAGGTAGGATGCATCGACATCACCCGCCTAAAAGTCCTGCCAATCGTCATCGCCGCCGCCGGTAGCCGCCTTCTTGCCGCCGGCGAATTCGGCGGCACGCTGCTGCTGTTCATGCACTGGATTGTCGCGCTGCTCGGCGGATCCGCCGACGACCGCCAGCGGCACGGCCGCCTCGCCATGATCGAATTCGCGGCCGGTCTTGAAGAAGCCGACCAGCCGGGTCAGTTCGTCGACCTGGGATTGCGCCGAATGCAATGCCGCGGTGGTTTCCTCCACCAGGGCCGCGTTCTGCTGGGTCATCTCGTCCATGTTCGTGACCGCCGACGAGACTTCGTCGATGCCGGTGGCCTGCTCCTGGCTCGCCGCGGCGATGTCGGAGACGATATCGGCGACCTTCTTCACCGAAGTGACGATCTCTTCCAGGGACCCGCCCGTCCGCTTGACCAGGTCGACGCCCTCGCGCACTTGGTTGTCGCTGGTGGTGATCAGCTCCTTGATCTCCTTCGACGCCTGACCGGAACGCTGCGCCAGGGCGCGGACCTCGGTGGCGACCACGGCGAAGCCCTTGCCGGCCTCACCGGCCCTTGCTGCCTCGACCGCGGCGTTGAGCGCCAGCAGGTTGGTCTGGAAGGCGATCTCGTCGATCATGCCGACGATCTCGGTGATCTGCTTGGACGAGTTCTCGATCTGGCCCATGGCGTCGACCGCCGAGGTGACCACGTCACCGCCGCCGGAGGCGGCGTCCCGGGCCGCTGCGGCAAGCTGGTTGGCCTGCTGTGCGTTGTCGGCGTTCTGGCGCACGGTGGCGGAGAGTTCCTCCATGGAGGCGGAGGTCTCTTCCAGCGAGGACGCCTGCTGCTCGGTGCGGGAGGACAGATCGGTGGCGCCGGAGGCGATCTCACCGGTGGCGACCTTGACGGTGGAAGCCGCGTCGCCGATGCTGCAGGCGATCTCGGCGATCTTGTCGGCCATGCGGTTGGCATCGCGCTGGAGCCGCAGGAAACTGCCGCTATAATCGCCATCCATGCGCTTCGTCATGTCGCCCTCGGCCAGGGCGGACATCATCTTGACGGTCTCCGACAGCCCGCCATCGACAGTTTTTACCAGGCTGTTCATGCCGCGTGACAGCTCCAGCATGAAGCCGGCCTTGCCGGTCTCTTCCAGGCGCTGGGTGAAGTCGCCCTCGGTGGCGGCCTGCACCAGGTCGCCGACCTCGCCCTCGATGGCCAGTTCCTGGGTCATGTCGTTCCACTCGACCGCCGCGCCCAGGCGCTCACCTTTGCCATTCAGCGCCGGGGTGACGATCAGGTTGAATGTCCGTCCGCCGACCTCGATCCGGCCCGAATGGGTACCCGAAAGTCCGTCCAGGATCTGGCGCTGGTGCGCGGGGTTCTTGTGGAAGGTGTCGATAGAGGTGCCGACGAGCGTGTCGGCGCTGAATTTTGGCAGGTCCCGGCGCAGGTCCGCCTCGGCGACGCGGAACATCTCCTTCGCCGAACTGTTGACGTAGACGATGTTGTGATTGGCGTCGGCGATCATGAAATTCGCCGATGCACCGTCCAGGGCCGATTGGGCTCGCGTTGAATTCACGCCGACCGAGCGAATCTGCTCCAGAGACCGGGCCATATCGCCGATCTCATCCGATCGGTCGCGGCCGGGAACCTGGCTTTCCATATCGCCGGAAGCCAGATGCCCCGTGGTCGAGGTCATCTTCTTCAGCGGTCCGGTGACGTGAACCGCACCGGTGACACAGACAAGCATCACAAGCAACGCGGCGAAGCCGCCATACACCAGGATTTTGTTGCTTAGGCTTTTGGCGGCGACGACTTCGCTGGAGATATCGGTCGTAACTTCCAGCACGCCGCGAACGTCGCCGAGCCGCCAATCGGTCTTCGGCGAATCCGGATGGCTGTTGTGGCAATTCACGCAGCCCTCGGCGACCATGCGATCGGCCACGGCCACGCGGATGATGGTCCGGCCATTGTGGTCTTCATCGTGCGAAGCGACTTCCTCCGGGTTGTCCGTCAGGAAGTCCCAGGTCTCGGCTTGAAAAGCGTCCAGCCGCCGGTCTCCCCTGACCGGGAAGGGAAACGCGCTATAGAGATCGATGGAGGTGTCCTGCTCGGAGAGCAGGGCGCTCACATCGTGGATGAAGGTCGCGGGTAGCGGGATGGCGTCGGGCTCGGTGGCATGATTGACCGAGGGCCTGAGATTGCCGTCCGCCACCACCTTTCGGATCACATTGTTGGTGTAGTAGCCCCGGATCGTCTTGAATTGGTTGGCCGTCTGCACCGCCGAATTGACCGCGCTCTCGCGTGCGTGCTGGATGACGCTTTGGGGGATGAAGTACCAGGCCGCGACCAGGCATAGGACCATTACCAGAGGCACGGGAACGGCCAGTTTGAACAGTAGGCTACTGTTCAGATTTCTGAATTGGGGCATTTCGATCTTTCCACTACCTATCGATTTCCGGGGCCTAGAATTCCTGCCAGTCGTCGGCCCCTGCGGCACCGCCGCTGGCAACCTTCCTGGCGGCGACCGGGCGCTGCTTGGCTACCGGGCCGGCCGCGGGTTCGGGATTGCTGGCAACGCGCTCCTGCTGCTCTTGCACCGGATTGTCGCTTGAACCGGACGACCTTCCGACGACGGCCAGAGGGTTGACCGGTGCGCCGGTGTCGATTTCACGGCCGGTCTTGAAGAAGCCGACCAGCCGGGTCAGTTCGTCGACCTGGGATTGCGCCGAATGCAATGCCGCGGTGGTCTCTTCCACCAGGGCCGCGTTCTGCTGGGTCATCTCGTCCATGTTCGTGACCGCCGAGGATACCTCGTCGATGCCGGTGGCCTGCTCCTGGCTGGCCGCGGCGATGTCGGAGACGATATCGGCGACCTTCTTCACCGAGGTGACGATCTCTTCCAGGGACACACCCGTCCGCTTGACCAGGTCGACGCCTTCGCGCACCTGGTTGTCGCTGGTGGTGATCAGCTCCTTGATCTCCTTCGACGCCTGACCGGAACGCTGCGCCAGGGCGCGGACCTCGGTGGCGACGACGGCGAAGCCCTTGCCGGCCTCGCCGGCCCGTGCTGCCTCGACCGCGGCGTTGAGCGCCAGCAGGTTGGTCTGGAAGGCGATCTCGTCGATCATGCCGACGATCTCGGTGATCTTCTTCGACGAGTCCTCGATCTGGCCCATGGCGTCGACTGCCGAGGTGACCACGTCGCCGCCGCCGGAGGCAGCGTCCCGGGCCGCCGCGGCAAGCTGGTTGGCCTGCTGTGCGTTGTCGGCGTTCTGGCGCACGGTGGCGGAGAGTTCCTCCATGGAGGCGGAGGTCTCTTCCAGCGAGGAGGCCTGCTGCTCGGTGCGGGAGGACAGATCCGTGGCGCCGGCGGCGATCTCGCCGGTGGCGACTTTCACCGTGCCGGCGGCGTCGCCGATGCTGCCGGCGATCTCGGCGATCTTGCCGGCCATGCGGTTGGCGTCGCGCTGGAGCCTCAGGAAACTGCCCTGGTAGGTGCCATCCATGCGCCGGGTCAGGTCGCCCTCGGCCAGTGCCGACATGACCTTTACGGTCTCCGACAGGCCTTTGTCGACAGTGTCCACCACGCTGTTCATGCCGCGCGACAGCTCCAGCATGAAGCCGGCCTTGCCTGTCTCTTCCAGGCGCTGGGTGAAGTCGCCCTCGGAGGCCGCATTCACCAGCCCGGCCACCTCGCCTTCCACCGCCAGCTCCGCGGTCATGTCGTTCCACTCGACCGCCGCGCCCAGCCGGTTGCCCTGCTGGCCGAAGACGGGATTGACCGTGAGGTCGAAGGTGCGCCCACCGACCGTGATGCGGCCCTGGTGGGTCGTTTTCAGCTTTGCGAGAATATCGCGCTGGTGAGCCGGATTCTTGTGGAAGCTATCGATGCAGGTGCCGATCAGTTTTGTTGAGTCGAAGGCCGGCAATTCACCGCGGATGTCCGCCTCGGCGGTGGTAAACATCTCCATTGCGGACTTGTTCACATAGACTATGTTTGCGTCCGGATCGGCGATCATGAAGTTCGCGCTGGCACCGGCCAGCGCCGCCTGGGCGCGGGCGGCATTCACGCTGATCCCTTTGAACGATGACAGTGCTCGTGACAGCTCGCCGATTTCGTCTTTGTTGTCTGCGGCCGGGACCTCCACGCTGTTATCGCCCTCCGCCATGCGATTGAAGCAGTCCGTGATGGCGCGCACGGGACGAGCGATGCTGCGCCCAATAATAAAAGCGAACAGCAAACCGATCACGAAAGACGCGGCGAGGATGATCGTTATGGCGGACAGCGTGGTCTTCTCGTGCTGCTCGGCCTGAAGCGCGGATTTTTGGGTCTGGTCTTCAACTGCTCTGAGGAGATGTTCGATCTGCTTGTCGGCGGCCTCCTCCTCCTCTTCGATGGCATCGATCCGCTCCAAAGCGTCATTTACCTGCCCCTGCTCGAACAAGTGGAAAACAGCTTCGGCATGTTCTTCGTAGGAATCGTGGATGACCTCGAATGCCTCCAATTCGGCTCTGAATTCCTCGTAATGCGCAACGGTTTCGGCACTCGAGGCGTGCTCGATGCTCGTGTCGATGATCTCCTCGGCCTCGTGGTATTCCTCGACGGCCAGCGCCCCGAGATGCACGAATTCCTCGGCCGCCTCTTCGAACTGTTCGGCGGCGTTGTGGCCGCCGATATTCGTGCCCCATATGGCCTCTTCGGCGTGCCGGAGCGCGCGCTCGAACAGGATCGCCTGTCCGAGCTGTGTGGCTTCCAACTCGGTCAGGATTCGGATCATCGGCAGATCGCCCTCGGCGATCTCCTCGATTTCGGCCCCGATCTGCTTGGTCATGATGATGGCCGTGAGGCCCACCACCAAGGACACCGTCAGCAGCAGGCAGGACAGGAGGCCCAACTTTGCGGCGATGCTCAGGCGACTGAGAAGTTTGCTCATAGCGGCTTTCCTTCGATAAGGCATTTCATCGCGCCACGGCAGTCGTAGGGCGGTTTGTGGGACGAGCGGCGGTTGGGCCCCGTCGACTGAAACTCGGGTCGGGATCGCGCGATCGTTCCGACAGATGCGGCGGTCGCCGTCGGCGGACATCGGTCGCGCGGGCCGTTCTTCGGCGGTATCGCCGGACTCGGTGACACGGGCTCAGGAAATTGGCTCATGATCGTTGCACCGCGGCCTTTTCGACCACCTGCTCCAGGTCGATCATCGCAACCATCTTGGCGTCGGTGGTGATCAGGCCTTCGATGAAAGGGCTTTCATCTTCCCGTTCGGTCTCGGGAACGTCCTGGATGTCCTTTTCAGGCACGGTCAGGATGTCGGAAACCGTGTCCGCGAGGATGCCGTATAGGCGCTCGCCGATCGAAAGGATGATCACGACGTTGGTTTTGGTCGCCTCCGTCTGGCCCTCGCCGAAGCGGGACCGTAGGTCGATGATCGGCACGATGGTGCCGCGCAGATTGATCACGCCTCGGACGAAATCGGCGGTGTTGGGCAGCGTCGTTGTGCCGCCCCAGGCCCGGATCTCCCGGACCGCCATGATGTCCACGCAGTAGAATTGTTCGCCGACGGTGAAGGCGACAAGCTGGACGGTCGAGCCGACGACGTGCTCGATCTCGCCGCCCTTGCCGGTTTCAAGTTTGGTTTTCGCGTTTGCGGTATCGTCCATCACGCGGCTTTCTCCTGGTCGCGGTTTGTCTGCTTTGGCTTTCGATCGCGATCGTTGGGCCGGTTATTCCGGGCGTTCCGCAGGCCGCCGACATCCAAGATCAGGGAAACGTTGCCGTCGCCCAGTATGGTGGCGCCGGCGATGCCGGGGATCGGGTCGAAATTGTCCTCGAGGCTCTTGATGACGACCTGCTGCTGGCCGACGATTTCGTCCACGACGAGTCCGATCTGCTCGCCGCCTTCGACATCGACGATGACGATGAGTTCCTTGGCGGCGTCCGTCGCCATGCTGAAGGCCGTTCTGAGGCAGATGACTTCGACGTACTCGCCACGGATCTTCAGCATCTCGCCGCCGCCGGGGACCGTTTCGAAGTCTTCCGGCCGGGGCGACAGGCTTTCGATGATGTTGGTCAGAGGCACCACATAGCTGTCCACGCCAACCCGGATGATCATGCCGTCAAGAACGGCAAGGGTGAGCGGCAGGGTCAGCGTTATGCTCGAGCCCTTGCCGGGTTCGGACCGCACGGAGACCCGACCGCCGAGTTTCTGGATATTCTGCTTGACCACATCCATGCCGACGCCGCGCCCGGAGATGTTGGAGACCTCGTCGGCGGTGGAAAAGCCGGGCAGGAAGATCAGGTTGTCGATCTCCTCGTCGCTAAGTTTGGCATCGGCGGCGACGAGGTTCTTCTCGATGGCCTTCGACAGAACCTTCTTTCGATTCACCCCGGCGCCATCATCGGCGATCTGGATAACAATGCGGCCGCCGCGCTGTGCGGCCGAAAGGTCGATTGTCCCTTCTGCCGGCTTGCCCGCCGCCTCGCGCACTTCCGGAGACTCCACGCCATGATCGGCGGAATTGCGGATAATGTGGGTCAGTGGATCGTTGAGCTGCTCAATGACCGTCTTGTCGATCTCGGTGCCTTCGCCGCTCATCTCCAGGCGAATTTTCTTGCCGGTCTGCGCGGAAAGTTCGCGCACCAGCCGAGGGATGCGCGAGAAGACGGAGTTCACCGGCTGGGCGCGGATCGCCATCACGCTGTCCTGCAGCCCTCGGGTATGCTGGTGGAGCTGCTCCAACCCCTGGACCAATTGCGGATAGTGCTCGGAGAGCATCTGGTCGGATTGCTGCGAGATCATCGCCTGGGTGATCACCAACTCGCCGACCATGTTGACCAGGCGGTCGATCTTGTCGAGGTCGACACGGATCGCGGTGACACCGGCTGTCCGGGATTGCTGGGCAGTCGGCGGCTTGGCCTGCGCCGCTGGCGCGGCGACTTTGGCAACGGAGGCCGGCTCCGCCAAAGGTCCGGGCGCCTCCGACGGTTCCGCCCGCGCCGTGGGTTCGGCCGCGCTGCTCTCGCCGATCGACTGGTCCGTTGGCTCGTCGCCGACTTCGAGCGGGTTGCTCGCAGCGGGCGTCTCGGTCGCCGGAGGCACGGCAGTATCGGCCGGCTCTGAATCGGCCTGCGAAGTCGCGTCCGGTTCAGGCTCTGGCGGCCTGTCGGTCGCCCTGTCGGACGGGGGTGCGACGTCGGGAGGCTCGATTTTCAGTGTGCAATCGTCGACAACGAATTCAAACACCTCTTCGACCGTTTCAAGACCGGCCGAGGTCTCCAGCTCGAAATCCCATGCGATGTAGGCCGCCTCGGGATCGAGGTCCGCGAATTCGGGCAGGCCGGAAGTGTCGGCGGTTACGGTCAGCGCGCCCAGCGCCTTCAACTCGCGGACGAAATTCAACGGTTCGTGGGCGCGGGTGAACATCTCCTTGGTCGGCCGGAAATGGATGCGGTACAGCCCGACCGAAGGGGCTTCAATTTCCACCTCCGTCTCGGCGTCGTCGTCCGTTTTCGCGCCGTCGTCTGAATCCAGGTCGACGGGGATCGGCGTGAAGTCGATATCGAAATCCGCTGCCGCCTCTTCCGGCGCCGGCTGCTCGTCGTTGCCGGCGATCGCCGACAGCGCCGCCAGGACCTCGGACTCGAATCCGGCAGCCGGATCCTCTGCGCCGCGCGCGGCGGCGACCAGATCGGCGACGATGTCGCCGGCCCGCACCGTCGTTGCCACAAGATCCTCGGTGAGTTCGAGCTTGCCGTCGCGCATCAGATCGAGAACCGTCTCGAATGTGTGCGAGAAGGAGACCAACCGGTCCAGTCCGAATGCGCCGGCGCCGCCCTTGATGGAATGAATGGCGCGGAACGCCGCGTGCAGGGTTTCGACCTCGGTCGACCCGTCCTGCAGCGACATCAGATGCGTTTCAAGCTCCCCCAATAACTCATCGCATTCCTGAAAGTATGTTTGCTTGAATTCCTCCAAGGCGTCCATGTGGGGGCTTTTCTTGTGTAGTTGGAGGGGGTTAGTGGCTTACGCGGCGGACGATCTCGATCAACTTGTCTGGGTCGAAGGGCTTGACGATCCAGCCGGTCGCGCCAGCGGCGCGGCCTCGGGCTTTCATGTCGTCGGAACTCTCGGTCGTCAGGATCAGGACCGGCACCGCGGCCTGCGCCCGGTCCAGGCGCAATTGCTCGATGAAGGTGATTCCGTCCATCACCGGCATGTTGATATCGGTGATGATCAGATCGACGGTGTTGGTGCCGAGTACGTCCAGGCCCTCCTGACCATTCTCCGCCTGCAGGACTTCGTACCCGGCGCCTTGAAGCGTGTAGGCCAGCATGTTCCGCATGGTGCGGGAATCGTCGACGGTCAGGATCTTTACGGTCATCCTTCGATTGTCCACTGTTTGAGATGGCTAAAGGCGCCGAGATCGTTGAACGTATCGATGAAGGCGTCCGAGGGGGCGGCGAGGGTCAGTGCGATGTCGGCGGATTTCATCGCCTGCTCGGCGGCAATCAGCACCTGCAGGCACGGTGTTGACAGACGTTCCACCTTTCCGGCGTCGAGTTTGAGCGGCCGGCCACCGGCGAGGGCTTTTTCCAGCGCGGCCTTGAGTGGTTCTGCGGTCCCGAAATCCAGGATCTCGGGCAGGGCGATCCGTGCCGTCTTGCCCCGGCTGGTCAGTTTCACGTCAGCCATTGCGCGTATTGCCGCTCATGAAAATTCTAAGGTCCGGTACAGATTCACGTAGAACGTGTTCCTGTCGCCGGCCCTTTGGGTTCTAGATGCATTCACTTAACGATTTACTATTTTATACTTTCGTTGATAATTTCGCGGCCCGTAACCCGCGGCCAGCCTTGGAAGGAACCTCCCAGATGCGGCCGCCTGAACGGGCTTTCGTGTCATCCGTAGCCGCGCATGGCGCCGAAAGAGTCTGATGCGGGGAGTAGGGTGGGTGTTGGCCTCGTGGCCCGGCCCAACTGGGCGGTACGGCGATTCGTCAATCGACCGGTTCACCCGCTTGACAGGGCCGGGGTGAATGCGTATCTCAAGCGCCTCGCCGGTAGAGCACGATGAGATTAGGTCGATTGACCTAAACTCTGAATCGTCCTCTAGAACATTTGAGGTGAGTGGGATTCAGATTTGAAGTCGAATCGACTTCAAATCATCCCGCTCTAGGCGAGGTTCAGACGCCTATGCGGGTGTAGCTCAGTTGGTTAGAGCGCCGGCCTGTCACGCCGGAGGCCGCGGGTTCAAGTCCCGTCACTCGCGCCATTCCCCTCCTTCAGCGCAGCATTGGACGCCCTTAATGGGCCAAGCCGACGCCTGGGGGGTCCTCAGTTGGCTTCCTCGACTTCGAAATGGACTGTGTAGCTCTCGTCGTCAGACGGAGCCGCGCCAAGCGAGATCGTGCCGTCGCCCAGCAGAGGAAGCGATTCCCGCTTCAGAAAGACGTCGTGACCGTTGCCGGGAACGACAAAGGTGCCGTTCGAGCTCTGATCGGTGAGCACGAAACGATCGCGGCTCATCTCGATCACGGCGTGCCGCCGGGACGCGAAGTAGCTCTTCACCACCAGATCGCACCGTTCGTCGCGGCCCAGCACCAGGACTTGCACGCCGTCGCCGACCCGGAATATGCGCTTGCCGTGTTGCAGAGTCAGCATGCCGGGCTGCCGGGATTTGGCGGCTTTCGGCGTGGAAGAGGGGACATAGGTGGTCTGTTGGTCCGCTGCCGCCCGGACCGCGAATATCTCCACCGGACGGCTTCGCCCGCGCACGGTCGTGGTGTCGAAAAGGCGGACCGTCTCCTTCAGGTTTGGCGACAATTCGCGCACCGTCTCGCCGGTCAGCAGAATCTCGCCGGGCCGGGCCAGGGCGGCGACCCGGGCGGCCAGGTTGACGGCGTCGCCATAGACATCGCCATCATCGGCGATCACCGATCCGAAGTTGAACCCGGCGGTGATGGTGATGTGGCCTTCCCGATAGGTCTCCTGCATCTGGCGCGCGGCGTCGAAAGTCTGATCGGCGGTGCCGAACACGCTCATCACCCCGTCGCCCTGGGTGCGGATGACGGTACCGCTGTACTGGCGTGTAATTTCAACCAGCTTGGCCAGGCAATCGTGGATCAGCCGGTGTGCCTCTTCGTCGCCCAGCGTCTCGTAGAGTCGCACGCTGTTGCACACATCCGCATACAGGATGCCCATATTTGGGGTCGGCTCACCCATTAACGATGCCTGCACCGCCCGTTTTCCCCGGCTCGTTCGGGCGATCTACCTTTCGGCCGCCCGCCGGCCTTTCTGTTTTGCTCGGCGGAGGCGATCCCCGCGATCTCGCGCATTATATACAATACAATATACCCGGTCATCGAATTCGCGCCAGGAGGATTCCGATGCCGAGCCTGCGGCCGATGAGCGCGACACCTTCCAGGTTGAGAGCGGCCACCGTGCCTGATAGCGCCCCATGGCGCGCAAACATTGGGTTTCCGGGCCGATTTCGCTTTCCTTGCCGGCCTCGCCGGCCTATACATCTTGCCAAGAACCACCGTGGCGCGGACACCTACAAACAGTTGAGTTGTAAGGTTTTTTCTTCCCGCTGCCGCTTTCGTGAAACCGCAGCCCGAGGCGCCGCATGTCGCAATCGCTTTTGGCCGAATACTTTCCCATCCTGCTTTTCCTCGGAATCGCGACCGCGATTTCGGTGGCGGCGGTTGGGCTGTCCTATCTTGTCGCCGAACAGAAACCGGACAGTGAGAAGCTCAGCGCGTTCGAATGCGGGTTCGATGCCTTCGAAGATGCGCGGGGGCGTTTCGACGTCCGCTTCTATCTGGTGGCGATCCTGTTCATCATATTCGATCTTGAGGTCGCCTTCCTGTTCCCCTGGGCTATCTCGCTGGGTGACATTGGCATGTATGGATTCTGGTCGATGGTGACGTTTCTTGGGATCCTGACTGTCGGGTTCATCTACGAATGGCGGAAAGGTGCCTTGGAATGGGATTAGGCGGCAAGCCCGTGGCCGCGACCGAAGCGGCTGCGCCGTCGGTATTGGCACCAAATCAGGATGCGGTCGTCGCGGCGGTCTCGTCGGAACTCCAGGATAAGGGGTTCCTCGTCACATCGCTGGACGGCATCTTGAACTGGGCGCGCACCGGTTCGCTGTGGCCGATGACATTCGGCTTGGCGTGCTGCGCGGTTGAGATGATCCACGCCTATATGCCGCGCTACGACCTTGACCGGCTCGGCGTGATCCCACGGCCCAGCCCCCGGCAATCCGATGTGATGATCGTCGCCGGAACGCTGACCAACAAGATGGCGCCGGCTCTCCGCCGGGTCTATGACCAGATGGCCGAGCCCCGCTGGGTGATCTCGATGGGGTCCTGCGCCAATGGCGGCGGCTATTACCATTATTCCTATTCGGTGGTCCGCGGCTGCGACCGAATCGTGCCGGTCGATATCTACGTGCCGGGCTGTCCGCCAACCGCCGAGGCGCTGATCTACGGCATATTGCAGTTGCAGAAGAAGATCCGCCGCGGCGGCCGGATCATTCGATAGCGCGGGTTGGGCATATGGTTGATCGC
The DNA here is from genome assembly GCA_965237625.1 of Inquilinaceae bacterium. Taxonomy (GTDB): domain Bacteria; phylum Pseudomonadota; class Alphaproteobacteria; order DSM-16000; family Inquilinaceae; genus JABDIP01. The sequence continues at coordinate 202,819 of CBDEGD010000007.1, read as the reverse complement.
TCCCTCACCGAGCTTGGTGACCACATCGCCGCCGAACTGGATGCGGATATCTCCGGAGTCGAAACCATCAATGATCAATTGGTGGTCTCCGTTCGGTCGGGCGCGATCTGCCGCGTATTGACCTATTTGCGCGACGATGCCGGCTGCCTGTTCGAACAGCTGATCGATATCACCGCCGTCGACTACCCGGAACGCGAGGCGCGATTCGAGGTGGTCTATCAGCTCCTCAGCATGAAGCAGAACCGGCGCCTGCGTGTGAAATGCGTGACCGACGAAGACAATCCGGTGCCGTCGGTCCACGCTGTCCACCCGGCCGCCACCTGGTTCGAGCGTGAGACCTGGGACATGTTCGGCATCTTCTTTTCCGACAACCCGGATCTGCGCCGCATCCTGACCGATTACGGGTTCGAGGGGCATCCGCTGCGCAAGGACTTCCCGCTGACCGGCTATGTGGAGGTCCGTTACGATGATGAGCAGAAACGGGTCGTTTATGAGCCGGTCAAGCTGACCCAGGACTTCCGGACCTTCGACTTTCTCAGCCCCTGGGAGGGCATGACACGCCAGGTTCTTCCGGGCGATGAGAAGGCGGAGGACGGCAAGCCCTCCGAGAGCACGTGATCCCGATGGCCGAAACCCAGATCAAACCCTACACGATGAATTTCGGGCCGCAGCATCCCGCGGCGCACGGCGTGCTGCGCCTGGTGCTGGAGATGGATGGCGAGGTGGTCGAGCGCGCCGATCCGCATATCGGCCTGCTCCATCGCGGCACAGAGAAGCTGATCGAGTACAAGACCTACCTCCAGGCGGTGCCGTATTTCGACCGGCTGGATTATGTCGCGCCGATGAACCAGGAACACGCCTTCGCCCTGGCGACGGAACGGCTGCTGGGCATCGAAGTGCCGGAGCGCGGGCAGTACATCCGGGTGCTGTTCAGCGAAATCTCCCGGCTCCTAAACCATATTCTCAATTTGACGACCTATGCCCTTGATGTGGGTGCGATTACCCCGTCACTCTGGGGCTTCGAGGAACGTGAAGTATTGATGGAGTTCTACGAGCGGGTCTCCGGCGCCCGGCTGCATGCGGCCTATTTCCGGCCGGGTGGTGTGCATCAGGACATGCCGGCCGGGCTGGCCGATGACATCTGGGAATATTCCGAGCATTTCCCGAAATTCCTGGCCGATATCGAGGGGCTGCTGTCGAACAATCGGGTGTTCAAGCAGCGCACCGTCGACATCGGGACGGTCACCGCCGAAGAGGCGGTCGCCTGGGGCTTTACCGGGCCGATGTTGCGCGCTTCCAATGTCGCCTGGGATTTGCGGAAGTCGCAGCCTTACGACGTGTATGACCGGATGGATTTCGATGTGCCGGTGGGACTGACCGGCGATTGTTACGCCCGCTATCTGGTGCGGGTCGAAGAGATGCGCCAGTCGATCCGAATCATCCGGCAATGCCTCGAGGACATGCCCAAGGAGGGGCCGGTCAAGGTCACCGACTACAAGGTCGCGCCGCCGCCGCGGGCGGAGATGAAGCGCTCGATGGAGGCGCTGATCCATCACTTCAAGCTGTATACCGAGGGCTATCACGTGCCGAAGGGCGAGGTTTATGTGGGGACCGAGGCGCCGAAGGGGGAATTCGGCGTCTATCTGGTCGCCGACGGCACCAACAAACCCTATCGCTGCCGGATTCGCGCGCCGGGCTTCGCCCATCTGCAGGGGCTGGATTTCAGCAGCCGCGGCCACATGCTGGCCGATGCGGTGGCGATCATCGGCTCCATGGACATCGTGTTCGGGGAGATCGATCGATGAGCTTCGGCGCACCGGCCCCGGAGGCGCGGCAACCCGCGGATTTCGAGTTCAGCGCGGAGAATCTCGCCAAGGCCAGGACGATCATCGCCAAATACCCGGACGGTCGCCAGCAAAGCGCCCTGTTGCCGCTGCTGGAACTGGCCCAGCGCCAGAACGAGAACTGGTTGCCGCGCGCGGCGATGGAATACGTATCCGACCTCCTGGAGATACCGCCGATCCGCGCCTACGAGGTCGCCAGCTTCTATACCATGTTCAACAAGGCGCCGGTCGGCCGGCATTTCATCCAGGTCTGCACCACCTCGCCATGCTGGCTGTGCGGCTCGAACGACGTGCTGAAGGCGATCAAGGACAAGACCGGCCTGTCGCCCGGTCAGAACTCCGCCGACGGCGCCTTTTCGGTGATAGAGGTCGAATGCCTGGGCGCCTGCGTCAACGCGCCCATGGTCCAGATCAATGACGATTATTTCGAGGACCTCGACTATCAACGCATGGGTGGCTTGATCGACTCGCTCAGCAAGGGCGAGGCTCCGAAAATCGGTTCGCAGATCGGACGCAAGGGAAGCCAGGCGCTGTCCGGGCCGACGACACTGTTGGAATTGCCGCCGGTTGTGGTGACGCCGGAGAAGGCGACCCCGAAGAAAGCCGCCAAGGCGCCGCCTGCCGAAGCGGAGCCCAAGGCCGAATCAAAGCCCAAGACCCCAGCCAAGCCGAAGACGGCGAAGCCAAAAGCGAAGAAGGCCGATACCGTGGGCAGCGTTGCCCCCGATGCCGGGGATGGCGATGCTCCTGTGGCGAAGGACGAGAGTTGAGCATGCTGCAGGACCGCGACCGGATCTTCACCAACCTCTATGGCTGGTATGGCTGGGACCTCGATGCCGCCCGCCAGCGCGGCATCTGGGACAACACCATGGCCCTGCTGGCCCTGGGCCGCGAGAAGATCATCGAGGAGATGAAGACCTCGGGCCTGCGCGGACGCGGCGGCGCCGGCTTCCCGACCGGGCTGAAATGGTCCTTCATGCCCAAGGAATTGCCGGATGGGCGCCCGAGCTATCTGGTCATCAATGCCGACGAATCGGAGCCGGGCACCTGCAAGGACCGTGAGATCCTGCGATTCGATCCGCATCGGCTGATCGAGGGCGCGCTGGTGTCCTCTTTCGCCCTCGGCGCGCACGCCTGCTACATCTATATCCGCGGTGAGTTCTACGGTGAGGCGTCGAACGTCCAGAAGGCGATCGACGAGGCCTATGATGCCGGCCTGCTGGGCAAGAACGCTGCCGGTACCGGGTGGGATTTCGACCTTTACCTGCATCGCGGCGCCGGCGCCTATATCTGCGGCGAGGAGACCGCCCTGCTGGAAAGCCTGGAGGGCAAGAAAGGCCAGCCGCGCAACAAGCCGCCTTTCCCTGCGGGCGCCGGGCTCTATGGCTGCCCAACCACGGTGAACAATGTCGAGACCATCGCCGTTGTGCCGGAAATCCTGCGGCGCGGCGGCGATTGGTTCGGCTCTCTCGGCCGGCCGAAGAACAACGGCACCAAGCTGTTCTGCATCTCCGGTCATGTGGAGCAGCCCTGCAACGTCGAGGAAGAACTCGGCGTTCCCATGAGGGAACTGATCGACCGCCATGCCGGCGGCGTACGCGGCGGTTGGGACAATCTGCTGGCGGTGATCCCCGGCGGTTCGTCAACGCCTTTGCTGCCGAAGAAGGATTGCGAAACGGCGTTGATGGATTTCGACAGCCTGCGCGAAATCCGCTCCAGCCTGGGAACTGGCGGCTTGATCGTCATGGACAAGTCGACCGACGTGATCTACGCCATCGCCCGGTTGTCGCATTTCTACATGCATGAGAGCTGCGGCCAGTGCACACCGTGCCGCGAGGGTACCGGCTGGCTGTGGCGGGTGATGCAGCGCATGGTCAAGGGCAATGCCAGGGTCGAAGAGATCGACTTGCTGCTGGAAGTCACCAAGGAAATCGAAGGCCACACGATCTGCGCCCATGGCGACGCTTCGGGCTGGCCGATCCAGGGCCTGATTCGGCATTTCCGCCCGGAGATGGAGACGCGTATCCGCGAATACCGCGATGCCGCCCATCGCACGGCGGCGGAGTAGGGACCGGTGCCGGAACTGACGTTACATTCGATAATACTCTTTGCAGCATTCGTGCTACCCGGTACAATATCGATGTATATATTTGGCTTAGTGGTGCCGCAGGCGGATCATGATCTGAAGAATAAAATCGTCGAGGCGGTATCATTTAGCTTAGTCAATTTTGTTGTTTTGTTCCCTCTCATTAATCGCCTTGGTGATACTTCTTGGATTTTATCCAATATTTGGGTTGCATGGGGTCTGGTTATTGTCTGTTTCCTTGTAGCGCCAGCCATATGGCCATTCGTCGTAGCCAAAGTCATACGCTGGCTGGAGCAAGGCGGCATAATCATGGTGCAGGCTCACACCTCATTAGATGAGTTCTTTGGAAAAGCTAAAGATGGCTGCTGGCTGATAGTGGAACTGAACGACAGTAGTCTAGTCGGTGGACGTTTTGGCAGTAATTCCTTTGCAAGCGCCTATCCCGATTCGGGCCACCTATATATAGAGGAGCTTTGGGAAGTCGGCACGAATGGAGCTTTTGGTGGTCGAGTTGATGGAGCTCCCGGCATTCTGTTGAGGCCGACAGACTATCGACACGTGAGAGTATTTCTGGAGTAGAAAATGGCTGATGACAAGCAAACGAAACCGAACAAGCCTCGTCGGATCATACTGGAACGCGGCGGATATCGACCGTCGGGCTCGCCGTCGAGCAAGCCCCCGACGTCCGCCAAACCAAGTTCTGGTAGCCAGCCTGCGAAGCCTGTGAAAAACCGTTCTACCAAGAACTCAGATTAGAAATAGAATCGGCGCAGTAACAGTGACCGGCACGCGAGAGCCCAGAATATGCCGAAACTGACCATCGACGGGATGGAGATCGAGGTCGAGCCCGGCACATCGGTGCTGCAGGCCTGCGAGCAGCTCGGCATCGAGATTCCGCGTTTCTGCTTTCACGAGCGCCTGTCGGTGCCGGCCAATTGCCGCATGTGTCTCGTTGAGATGGAGCGGGCGCCCAAACCGATCGCGTCCTGCGCGATGCCCTGCGGCGAGGGCATGGTGATTCGCACGGACACCGAAATCGTCCATAAGGCGCGCAAGGGCGTCATGGAATTCCTGCTGATCAACCATCCGTTGGATTGCCCGATCTGCGATCAGGGCGGCGAGTGCGATCTGCAGGACCAGGCCGTGGCCTACGGCTTCGACCGCAGCCGCTTCGAGGAAAACAAGCGGGCGGTGAAGGAGAAGAATCTCGGGCCGCTGATCAAGACCTTCATGACCCGGTGCATCCACTGCACCCGCTGCATCCGGTTTGCCGACGAGATTGCCGGCACGCCCGAGCTCGGAGCCACCGGGCGCAGCGAGCACATGGAGGTCGGCACCTATATCGAGAAGGCGATCTCCACCGAGCTGTCGGGCAATATGATCGACATCTGCCCGGTCGGCGCCCTGACGTCCAAGCCTTACGCCTTCAACGCCCGTTCCTGGGAGCTGCGCAAGACCGAATCGATCGACGCGCTGGACGCGGTCGGCAGCAACATCCGGGTCGACGCCCGCGGCGGCGAAGTGCTGCGGGTGCTGCCGCGCCTGCATGAGGACGTCAATGAGGAGTGGATCAGCGACCGCACCCGCTTCGCCTATGACGGGCTGAAGCGCCAGCGGCTGGACCGGTCCTATGTGCGCCGGGACGGCAAGCTGAAGGAGGCGACCTGGGACGAGGCCTTCGCCGCCATTGCCGGGCGCATGGAAGGGCTGGGCGGTGACGAGATGGCGGCCATCGCCGGCGATCTCTGCGATGCCGAGTCGATGCTGGCGCTGAAGGAGCTGATGGCCGGTCGCGGCGTGACCAGCCTGGATTGCCGGCAGGACGGCGCGAAGATGGATCCATCGGTCCGCGCCAGCTATCTGTTCAATACCACCATTGCCGGCATCGAAGAGGCCGACGCGATCCTGATCATCGGCTCCAACCCGCGCTGGGAAGCGGCCATGGTCAACGCCCGCATCCGCAAGCGCTGGCTGATGGGCGGGCTGAAGGTCGGAATCGTCGGGCCGCAGGTCGATCTGGGATACCGCAGCGAATATCTCGGTGCCGGGCCGCCGACCCTGGAGGAGATCGCATCGGGCAGCCATGCCTTCGCCAAGACCCTGAAAGCCGCGAAACGGCCGATGCTGATCCTGGGCATGGGGGCGCTTGCCCGCGACGATGGCGCGGCGGTTTTGGCGGCGGCCCGACAGGTTGCCGATACCAGCGGCATGATCCAGGACGGTTGGAACGGTTTCAACGTGCTGCACACCGCCGCCGCGCGGGTCGGCGGACTGGAACTCGGCTTTGTGCCCGGTTCCGGCGGCCGCGATGTCGCCGGTATCCTGGAAGGTGCGCAATCCGGAGCGGTCAAGCTGGTCTGGCTGCTGGGGGCCGACGAGATCGAGGCGGAGCGGCTGGGCCAGGCCTTTGTCGTCTATCAGGGCCATCACGGCGATCGCGGCGCCCATCGGGCCGATGTGATCCTGCCGGGCGCTGCCTACACCGAAAAGAACGGCACCTATGTGAATACCGAGGGCCGGGTCCAGCGCGGCCGGCTTGCGGTGTTCCCGCCCGGCAATGCGCGGGAGGATTGGAAGATCCTGCGCGCCTTCAGCGCCAGGGTCGGTGAGCCCCTGCCTTATGACACCCTGGACGCGCTGCGCCGGCACATGGCCGAGGTCGCGCCGATCTTCGCCACAGCTGATGCGCCCGCCGCCGTCGAATGGGAAGATTTTGGCAAGGCAGGGAAGATGAAAGCGGCGCCCTTTGATTCGCCGGTCGAGAATTTTTACATGACCGACCCGATCTGCCGTGCCTCGGAGACCATGGCGCGTTGCGTGGCCGAGATCCTTCAGGCGGGCGCGCAGGGCAAGCCGGGGGAGAGGACCGGGACCGATGGATAGCCTCCTTCAGCCCCTGTTCGACGCCTATCCCTGGGTCGGGACCTATGTCTGGCCGACGGTGGTTCTGACGGCCTTGATCGTGTCGATCATTGTCATCGTTCTGATCGGGGTCGCCTACCTGACCTACGCGGAACGCAAGGTGATGGCAGCTATGCAGTTGCGCCAGGGTCCGATGGTGGTCGGGCCGTTCGGCCTGCTTCAGCCGATGGCGGACGGGTTGAAACTGCTGTCGAAGGAAACCATCATTCCGGCCGGCGCCAACCGGGTCGTCTTCGTTATCGCGCCGATGATCACCTTCCTTCTGAGCCTGGTGGCCTGGGCGGTGATCCCGTTCGACAACGGCGTTGTGCTGGCCAATATCAACGTCGGCGTGCTGTACCTCTTCGCGATCTCGTCGTTGGGGGTCTACGGCATCATCATGGCCGGCTGGGCGTCGAATTCGAAATACGCATTCCTGGGCGCGCTCCGGTCGGCGGCGCAGATGGTGTCCTACGAGGTCTCGATCGGCTTCGTCATCATCACCGTGCTGCTCTGTGCCGGCTCGCTGAACCTGACGGATATCGTAAAGGCCCAGCAGACCGGTTGGTGGGGCGGAGATTTCGGGTGGTTCGGCGGCTGGTACCTGTTCAGCCCGCTGGCGCCGATGGCGGTGGTGTTCTTCATATCCGCCCTGGCCGAGACCAACCGGTCGCCCTTCGACCTGCCGGAAGGCGAATCGGAGCTGGTCGGCGGGTACAACGTCGAATATTCGGCGATGACCTTCGCGCTCTTCTTCCTTGGCGAATACGCCAACATGATCCTGATGAGCGGGATGACCACGATTCTGTTCCTCGGTGGCTGGTTGCCGCCGTTGGACGTGGCTTGGCTGAACTGGATTCCGGGAATCGTATGGTTCGCCGCCAAGATCGCGTTCTGCCTGTTCGTGTTCATCTGGGTACGGGCAACCCTGCCTCGTTATCGCTACGACCAGCTCATGCGTTTGGGCTGGAAGGTTTTTCTGCCGCTGTCGCTGTTCTATGTGGTGTTCATCGCCGGCCTGTTGATGGCATTCGACCTGGCGCCGTGACCGTCCGATGAGGAGGAGATAGATCAATGTCGTTTATCGACCGCTCCGTCCGCGGGCTGTTGCTGATCGAGATCCTGTCCGGTATGGCGCTGACGTTCAGCTACATGTTCAAGCGCAGGGTCACGCTGAACTACCCCTATGAAAAGGGCCCGCTGAGCCCGCGTTTCCGGGGCGAACACGCGCTGCGCCGCTATTCAAACGGCGAGGAACGCTGCATCGCCTGCAAGCTGTGCGAGGCGATTTGCCCGGCCCAGGCGATCACCATCGAGGCGGAGCCGCGGGACGATGGCAGCCGGCGCACCACCCGCTATGACATCGACATGACCAAGTGCATCTATTGCGGCATGTGCCAGGAGGCCTGCCCGGTGGACGCCATCGTGGAGGGGCCGAACTTCGAGTTCGCCACCGAGACAAGGGAAGAACTGTTCTACAACAAGGATAAGCTGCTTGCGAATGGCGACCGCTGGGAAGCCCAGATCGCCGCGAACATTGCAGCAGATGCACCGTATCGTTAAAAGAGCGGCCGCGCGGCTAAGCGCCGGCCGTCGAGCACAGGAGGCTCCGTCGTCTTGACGCCGGATCGACACATCCCGACTTCCGGGGGCACCATCTTATGATCGTCCAGGCCTTGGCGTTCTATCTGTTCGCCTTTACCGCCATCGCGTCGGGCGCCATGGTGGTGACGGCGCGCAACCCGGTGCATTCGGTACTGTTCTTGATCCTGGCCTTCTTCAATGGGGCCGGGCTGTTCGTACTGATGGGCGCCGAGTTCCTGGCGATGATCCTGATTGTCGTCTATGTCGGCGCCGTGGCCGTGCTGTTCCTGTTCGTGGTCATGATGCTGGACATCAACTTCGTCGAACTGCGCGAAGGCTTCATGCGATACCTGCCGGTCGGGGCGATGATCGGCTTCATCCTGATGGCGGAGTTGATCTTCGTCGTCGGCGCCTGGGTGGCGGCGCCGGAAGCGTCGACCTTCGCCGGCACGCCGGGCCGAACGCCGGCGGCGGCGACCAATACGGAGGCGCTCGGCCGGCTGATCTACACCGACTACGTATATTTGTTCCAGGCGTCGGGCCTTGTCCTGCTGGTCGCGATGATCGGATCGATCGTCTTGACCCTGCGGCGGCGAGAGGGCGTTCGGCGGCAGAACATCGGCGATCAGGTCTCCCGCCGTCGGGAAGACGTGGTGGTGGTGCGTCATGTGGAGAGCGGGGAGGGCGTCTGACATGATGGAAATCGGCCTCTCGCACTATCTGGTGGTCGCCGCGGTGCTGATGACACTGGGTATCTTCGGCATTTTCCTGAATCGCAAGAACGTGATCATCATCCTGATGTCGGTCGAGCTGATGCTGCTTGCGGTCAACATCAATCTGGTGGCGTTCTCGACCCATATGGGCGATCTGGTGGGCCAGGTCTTCGCGATGTTCGTGCTGACCGTTGCCGCTGCGGAGGCCGCCATCGGGCTTGCCATCCTGGTCGTCTATTTCCGCAACCGCGGCACCATCGCGGTTGAAGACATCAATATGATGAAGGGCTGACCGAGGCATGGACGCAGCCGCGATCTTCCTGCCGCTGATCGGGTTTCTGATCGCCGGGCTGTTCGGCCGGTGGATCGGCGACCGTGGCGCCATGGGCGTGACCACGCTGGCGGTGAACATCGCCGCGATCATCTCCATCTGGCTGTTCTATGACGTCGCGTTGATGGGCAATGAGCGCACCGTGGAATTGGGCGCCTGGATCCACAGCGGCACCTTCGAGGTCAATTGGGCACTCCGTTTCGACACGCTGACCGCTGTCATGCTGGTGGTGGTGAACGGCGTTTCCGGGCTCGTGCATATCTATTCCATCGGCTACATGTCGCACGATCCGCACCGGCCGCGTTTCTTCGCCTTTCTCAGCCTGTTCACCTTCATGATGCTGATGCTGGTGAGCGCCGATAATCTGGTGCAGATGTATTTCGGCTGGGAGGGCGTCGGTCTCGCCTCCTATCTGCTGATCGGCTTCTGGTATCTGAAGCCGACCGCGAATGCCGCCGCCATCAAGGCGTTCCTGGTCAATCGGGTCGGCGATTTCGGCTTTGCGCTCGGCATCTTCACGATCTTCGTGCTGTTCGACTCGGTCCAGTTCGCCACCATTTTCGAACGGGCGCCGGAGCTGGAGGGCACCAGCTTCACCTTCCTCAGCTGGCAGGTCGACGCGCTGACGGTCGCTTGCATCCTGCTGTTCATCGGCGCCATGGGCAAATCGGCCCAGCTTGGCCTGCACACCTGGCTGCCGGACGCCATGGAGGGCCCGACCCCGGTCTCCGCACTGATCCATGCCGCGACCATGGTGACCGCCGGCGTGTTCATGGTGGCTCGGCTGTCGCCGGTCTTCGAATACGCCCCGATCGCCCTGATGGTGGTGACCGTGGTAGGCGCGGCGACTTGCTTCGTGGCCGCGACCATCGGCATGACCCAGTTCGATATCAAACGGGTGATCGCCTATTCGACCATGAGCCAGCTCGGTTACATGTTCTTCGCACTCGGCGTCTCGGCCTATTCAGCCGCGATCTTCCATCTGATGACCCATGCCTTCTTCAAGGCATTACTGTTCCTGGGCGCCGGCTCGGTGATCCACGCCATGTCCAACGAACAGGACATGCGCCGCATGGGCGGTATCTGGCGGAAGATCCCCTACACCTATGCGCTGATGTGGATCGGCAGCCTGGCGCTGGCGGGGGTCGGCATACCGGGCCTGTTCGGATTCGCCGGATTCTATTCCAAGGATCTGATCCTCGAATCCGCCTTTGCCGATCACAGCTGGTTCGGCAATTTCGCGTTCTGGATGGGCATCGCCGCCGCGGCGATGACCGCGTTCTATAGCTGGCGGCTGATCTTCCTGACTTTCCATGGAAAGCCGCGGGCCAGTGCGGAGACCATGGCGAATGTCCATGAATCGCCCTGGGTGATGCTCGGGCCTCTTGTCGTTCTGGCCATCGGATCGGTTTTCGCCGGCCTCGTCGGCCACGAGGTGTTTGGTGGCGCCGTGGAAAGCCGCGCGGCATTCTGGCGCGACGCGCTGTTGATGCTGCCGGGCAACGACACCATCGAGGCGGCGCATCACGTGCCGTTCTCCATCAAGGCGCTGCCGATCGCTGTCGGTGCCGCCGGCATCGGCCTGGCCTTTGTCGCCTATATGGTCATACCGGGCCTGCCGGGCATCGTGTCGATGGTGTTGCGCCCGCTCCATGCGCTGTTCTTCCGCAAATGGTATTTCGACGAGATGTACGACGCGATCGTGGTTCGCCCAAGCCTTTGGATCGGCCGCTTGCTCTGGAAATCCGGCGATGGCGCGACGATCGACGGGTTGGGTCCGGACGGCTTCGCCAAGATCACGTTGAACCTAGCCGGGCGGGCGGGGACGTTTGCAGACCGGTTATCTGTACCACTATGCCTTCGTCATGCTGATCGGCGTGGCGGCATTGGTGACCTGGTATCTGTTCAGGACGGTGGGGTAGGGCATCGTCATGGAAAACTTGCCGATCCTCTCCGTCGTCACCTTCCTGCCGCTGGTCGGCGCGCTGATCATCTTTGTGTTCGCGCGTAGTTCCGAACCCGATGTGGTGGCCGACAATTCCCGCGGCATGGCGCTTTTCGCCTCGGTATTCACCTTCGCGGTGTCGCTGATCCTGTGGTTCAAGTTCGAGCGCGGCTCGGCCGACTTCCAGTTTGTCGAACAGGTGCCGTGGTTCCCTGAGCTCAACATCACCTATCACATGGGTGTCGACGGCATCTCGATGATGTTCGTGCTGTTGTCGACCCTGCTCCTGCCGATCTGCATTTTGGCGAGCTGGCGCAGCATCAGGCATCGGGTCAAGGAGTACATGATCTCCTTCCTGATCCTCGAGACCATGATGGTCGGGATGTTCTGCGCCCTCGACTACGTGCTGTTCTACGTGTTCTTCGAGGCCGTGCTGATCCCGATGTTCATCATTATCGGCATCTGGGGCTCGGGCGAACGGCGCATCTACGCCGCCTTCAAGTTCTTCCTGTTCACGCTGCTCGGTTCGGTGCTGATGCTGCTGGCTCTGCTGGCGATGTATCTGGAGGCCGGGACGACCGACATCCCGACGCTGCTGGACTCTGATTTCAGCTACGACATGCAGAAATGGCTGTGGCTGGCCATGTTCGCCTCCTTCGCGGTGAAGGTGCCAATGTGGCCGGTCCATACCTGGCTGCCGGACGCCCATGTGGAGGCGCCGACCGCCGGTTCGGTGATCCTGGCCGGCGTGCTGCTGAAGATGGGCGGCTACGGCTTCCTGCGTTTCTCCATCCCGATGCTGCCGGAGGCGACGGAACTCTTCACGCCGCTGATCTATGGCCTCAGCGTGGTTGCGGTCATCTACACCTCACTGGTCGCCCTGGCGCAGGAGGACATGAAGAAGCTGATTGCCTATTCTTCGGTGGCCCATATGGGCTTCGTGACCATCGGCATGTTCACCCTGACGGTGCAGGGTATCCAGGGCTCGATCTTCCAGATGCTGAGCCACGGCATCGTCTCCGCCGCCTTGTTCCTGTGCGTCGGGGTTATCTACGACCGGCTGCACAGCCGCGAGATCTCGCGGTTTGGCGGGCTGGTGAACATCATGCCGAAATACGCGCTGGTGTTCATGATCTTCACCCTGGCCGCGGTTGGGCTGCCGGGTACCAGCGGCTTCGTCGGTGAGTTCCTGAGCTTGGTCGGCGCCTTCGCCGCCAATACCTGGGTCGGCGCTTTGGCATCGATCGGCGTGGTGCTGGGTGCCGCCTACATGCTGTGGCTGTACCGCCGGGTGATCTTCGGAGAGCTGACCAAGGAAGATCTGAAGGGCATGCTGGATCTGGGGCCGCGCGAGGTCGCGATTTTTGTGCCGCTGATCGCCCTGGTCTTTTGGATGGGCATCTATCCGTCCAGCTTCATTGACGTCATGGAGGCCTCGGTGGACAAGCTGATCCTCGATCATCAGCTCGCCATGGGGCAGACGGTCCCGGCCGTCCTGGCGGGCAAGTAGGGGATAAGACGGATGTCCGACACGATGCCCGATCTTGGCCCCGCCGCCCCGGAAGTGTTTCTGGCCTGCGCCGGATTGCTGCTGTTGATGATCGGTGTCTTCCGCGCCAAGGAAGCGACCCGCCTGGTCTCCTATCTGGCGGTCATGTGCTTCATCGTTGCCAGCTTGATGGTCATGACGCTCGGCGACGATCACCTCGTCACTTTCAGCGGCATGTTCGTCACCGACGGCTTTGCATCCTTCATGAAGGTCCTGGTGCTGTTGGGGTCGGCGCTGGCGTTGATTATGAGCCAGCGCTATCTGCGCCGTGAACAGATGGCGCGGTTCGAATACCCGGTGCTCTATGTCTTCGCGACGCTGGGCATGATGATGATGATCAGCGCCAATGATTTCATGTCGCTGTATCTTGGCCTGGAACTGCAGAGCCTGTCGCTTTATGTGCTGGCGGCGTTTCGCCGGGACACGGTGCGGTCTTCCGAGGCCGGGCTGAAATACTTCGTCCTGGGGGCGCTGTCGTCGGGCATGCTGCTTTATGGCATGTCGATGGTCTATGGCTTTGCCGGAACCACCGGCTTTGCGGAACTGGCCGAGGTGTTTCGCGGCGACACCGGAGTCGCCACGGGGCTGATCGTCGGGATCGTTTTCATCTCCGCCGGTTTGGCTTTCAAGGTCTCCGCCGTGCCATTCCACATGTGGACGCCGGACGTCTACGAAGGCGCGCCGACGCCGGTCACCGCCTTTTTCGCGGTGGCCCCGAAGATCGCCGCCATGGCCCTGTTCGTGCGGGTGATGATCGGGCCGTTTGGCGATCTGGTGGCGCAGTGGCAGCAGATCGTTATCGTGGCGTCGGTCCTGTCCATGGCGCTCGGCGCATTCGCCGCCATCAACCAGCGCAACATAAAGCGGCTGATGGCTTATTCCTCAATCGGCCATGTGGGCTATGCGCTGGTCGGATTGGCGGCCGGTACGGAGCAGGGCGTGCTTGGCGTGCTGGTCTATATGGCGATCTATCTCGCCATGAATGTCGGAACCTTCGCCTGCATCCTGAGCATGCGGGTGAACGGCCGGATGGTCGAAGGTATCTCCGACCTCTCCGGGCTCAGCCGGACTCATCCGCTGATGGCGGCGGCATTGGCGATCTTCATGTTTTCCATGGCCGGTATTCCGCCGCTTGCCGGTTTCTTCGGCAAGCTTTTCGTGTTCAAGGCGGCGATCGATGCCGAGCTGTATTGGCTTGCGGTGATCGGCGTACTGACCAGCGTCGTATCGGCCTTCTATTATCTGCGCATCATCAAGCTGATGTATTTCGATGAACCGGCGGAGGCGCTGGACGGTTCGATCGGCCGCGATCTGTCATTGGTCATGATCGTCACCAGCGTGTTCACCTTGCTGTTCTGGATATTCCCGGCGCCGATCGTCGATGCCGCGGCCGCCGCCGCCGCAACTTTGTTCTGATTGATCTGACGGGTCCGCCACGGAGGGTTCTCGCCCCATGCTCGAGCTGCCCAAGGGCTGGCAGTTGCATGATCTCGACACGGTCGAAAGCACCAACGCGGTTGCGCGTGCGCTCGGCGAGGAAGGCGCGGCCGAAGGGCAGGTGATCTGGGCCCGCGAGCAACTCGGCGGCAAGGCCAGGCGCGGACGGGTCTGGCAGTCGCCGCCGGGCAATCTGTATTGTTCCGTGCTCCTGCGTCCGGACTGCAGGCCGGCCGCCGCCGGGCAGATCAGTTTCGTGGTTGCCGTCGCCATGGCCGAAGCGATCGATGCGGTGGCGCCGGAGATCGAGGGGTTGTGCCTGAAATGGCCCAACGACCTGATCGTGCATCGCCGCAAGATCGCCGGCATTCTGCTGGAATCTGCCGCGAAGGCGGATGGCATGGTCGATTGGGTGGTGGCCGGCACCGGCGTCAACCTTGACAGCCATCCCGAAGAGGTGGATTACCCCGCGACGGATCTTGCGGCCGAAGGATTTCCGTTTGTGCTGCCGGAGACTTTGCTGGAGCACTATGCAGCAGCACTCGATCGCTGGCTGGCACGCTGGCGCGTCCGTGGCTTCGAGCCGATCCGCGACGCCTGGAAGGCCAGGGCGACAGGGATCGGCGAGACCATCACGGTCCGGCTCCACAGAGAGATCGTGATCGGCCGGTTCGAATTGCTTGACGAGGATGGCGCGCTGCATCTCGTGCTGGGCGACGGCAGCCGGCGTCGGTTCACCGCCGGTGACGTATATTTCGGAGAGCCCTGATGCTACTCGCGATCGATGCCGGCAATACCAATGTGGTCTTTGCGGTATATGACGGTAAAGACCTCCGCGGTGAATGGCGCATTGCCACGGATCAGCGGCGGACGGCGGACGAATACGCCGTCTGGCTGCTCCAGCTCATGGCGATGTCCGGGCTGGAAAAAAAGGACGTCACCGCGGCGATCTATGCCAGCGTCGTGCCGGCTGCGAACTTTCATTTCGCGCGGCTCTGCACCCACCATTTCGGCTGCGCGCCGATGGAAGTCGGCTCTCCCGATGTCGATCTGGGAATCGAGGTGCTGATGGATAATCCTGGGGAGGTCGGGGCCGACCGGCTGGTCAACGCGGTCGCCGTGGCGCAAACCCACAACCCGCCGCTGATCGTGATCGATTTCGGTACCGCCACGACTTTCGATTTCATCGACGCCGACGGCAATTATTGTGGTGGCATCATTGCGCCGGGGATCAATCTGTCCATGGACGCGTTGCACCATGCCGCCGCCAAACTGCCGAAGGTCGAGGTGATGAAAACCGACCGGATCATCGGCAAGGGCACTGTCCAGGCCATGCAGTCAGGCGTCTTCTGGGGTTATGTCGGACTGATCGAAGGGCTGGTGTCGCGCGCCAAACAGGAATTCGGCGCACCGATGACGGTGGTCGCCACCGGCGGGCTCGCCGGCCAGTTCGCCGACGCCACGGATGTCATCGAGGCCATCGATGGCGAGATGACCATGCGCGGCCTCCTCCACATATACAATCGGAACAACAATAAATGACCGATATCGACGGCGTCGTCCCGGACATCCGGGACGACGCGCTTTATTTCCTGCCGTTGGGCGGGTCGGACGAGATCGGCATGAACCTCTACCTTTACGGGGTGGATGGTAAGTGGCTGATGGTTGATCTGGGCATCGCCTTCGGCGATGAATCGACCCCCGGGATCGACGTCCTGATGCCCGATCCGGCCTTCATCGAAGAGCGCCGGAAAGATCTGGTCGGCATCGTGCTGACCCATGCCCATGAGGATCATTTCGGCGCGGTGCAGTACCTCTGGCCACGCTTCAAATGCCCTGTCTACGCCACGCCGTTTGCCGCCGCCCTGTTGCGGCTGAAGCTGATCGACACCGAATTCGCCGATGAGATCAAGATCATCGAGGTGCCGCTCTCGGGCACGGTCAACGCCGGCCCGTTCGAGGTCGAGCTGATCACCGTCACCCACTCGATTCCGGAGCCGAATGCCCTGGTGATCCGCACTCGGTTCGGCGCCGTTGTGCATTCCGGCGATTGGAAGCTGGATCCGGATCCGTTGCTGGGCAAGCCCGCCGATGAGGGACGGTTCCGCAAGGTCGGCGAGGATGGCGTCCTGGCCCTGGTCTGCGACAGCACCAATGTGCTGAACGCCGGCACCACCGGGTCCGAGGCGGATGTGCGGGAGTCGCTGACCAAGCTGATCGCCGAGAAAAAGGGCAGGGTGGCGGTCGCCTGTTTCGCCACCAACGTGGCGCGGCTGCAGAGCATTGCCGAGGCGGCCCACGCCAATGGTCGCCACTGCGCCCTGGTCGGCAGATCCCTGTGGCGGGTTCACGCGGCGGCCACCGAGACCGGCTACCTCACTCCGCCGGAGGCCTTCGTCGCCGAGCGCGATGTCGGCTATGTGCCGGAGGACAAGATCGTGCTGATCTGCACCGGCAGCCAGGGCGAGCCTCGCGCGGCGCTCACCCGCATCGCCCAGGGCGAGCACGCCAATGTGGTGCTGTCGCACGGCGACACGGTGATCTTCTCGTCCCGGGAAATCCCCGGCAACGAAAAGGCCATCAACCGGGTGCGCAACCTGCTGATCGGCCAGGGCGTGAACATCGTCACTCCCAGAGATGCGGAAGAGGGCGCCCCGATCCATGTCTCCGGCCATCCGGCGCGGGACGATCTGCTGTCCATGTATCAATGGCTCAAGCCCGGCATCGCCATCCCTGTCCATGGCGAGACGCGCCATCTGCAGGCCCATGCGGAGCTGGCGAAATCCTGTCAGGTCGGCCAGGTGGTGGTGCCGGAAGACGGCGCCTTGATCCGCCTTGCGCCCGGCGGCGCGGAAATCGAGGGTCATGTGACCGCCGGACGGCTGGCGCTGGATGGCGAGCGGTTGATCAAACTGGGCAACAACGACACCATTCGTCATCGTCACCGCCTGTCCAACAACGGCGTTGCCATGGTGTCGGTGCTGGTGAACGGCCACGGCAAGATCGCCGCCGATCCGGAGGTCACTCTTCTCGGTGTCGAGGATGCCGAAACGGTGGACGAACTTCAGGACGACCTATCGGAATCGGTGCGCGACGCGGTGGACCGGCTGCCCAAACTGAGCCGTCGCGACGACGAGGCGGTGCGGGAAGCGGCGCGGCTGGCCATCCGCCGCGCGATCAATATCCGCCAGGGTAAGAAGCCGATGATCCAGGTCCACATGACACGGCTGTCGTGATGTGGGGGGGGTCACCAATGATCGGCCGGCTGAACCATGTGGCCATCGCGGTTCCGGACCTTGAGGCCGCCTGCGCGCTCTATCGCGACACTCTGGGCGCCGATGTGTCGGCGCCGGTCGATCAGACCGAACATGGCGTGATCACGGTCTTCATCGAACTACCGAACACCAAGATCGAGCTGTTGCACCCGCTGGGAGAGAATTCGCCGATCGCCGGGTTTCTGGAGCGCAACCCGGCCGGCGGCATCCACCACATCTGTTACGAGGTCGATGACATCCGCGCCGCCCGCGACCGGCTTGTCGCCAGTGGCCATCGGGTGCTGGGCGATGGCGAACCGAAGATCGGCGCCCATGGAAATCCGGTGTTGTTCCTGCACCCCAAGGATTTCCTGGGCACCCTGGTCGAGCTGGAGCAGGTCTAGGTCGATGGGATGGATCACCAGCCTCTTCGTCTACTTCGTCAGCTGGTTCCTGCTGCTGTTCGTGGTGCTGCCCTGGGGCGTGCGACGGCCGGAGAACCCGGTGCCGGGCCATGCGGACGGCGCGCCGGACCGGCCGCGGCTGGCGTTGAAGTTCATCGTGACCTCATTACTGGCGGCAGTCGCCTGGCTGGTGGTCTTCCTGGTCGCGGAATCGGGCCTCATTTCCTTTCGCGACATGGCGCGGGAGCTCTAGGCGGTTGCAACGCGCGCCGTTGCGCTGATTGGCGACATCGGGCAGGGACCGATGGGGCAGGATCGCCCCCTCACCCTCCCAACGCTGCGCGTCGGGTCCCTCCCTCTCTCCGAGGAGAGGGGTTTTGTGCGGCGCCCCAAACATCCCCTCTCTTGGGGAGAGGGAGGGACCTGCGGCGAAGCCGTGGGAGGGTGAAGGGGAAGCACTGCTGTCCAACACAACGGGGCAGCATATTTGTCATCCCACCATAACACCGCGCTTAGACCCGGTAGCGGTTCACCGCATCCTCGTCCCAGGCGATCCCCAGTCCAACGCCCTGCGGCCGCACCTCGCCATCTTCCAACTTCATCGGTTCAGCCAGGATCGGTCGCGCCTTGTCGAGGAATTCCAGCCAATGCGCGGTCGGCGTCACGGCCATCACATGGGCGCTCGCCTCCACGAAGATATGGCTGGAAACCGGCATGGCGGCGGCCTCGGCCAGGCCCATGGCGGCCAGCCAGCCGGTGATGCCGCCGATCTTCATCAGATCGGGCATCGCATAGTCGGAGGCTCCGGCCTCCACGGATTTGGCCATGTCCGCCAGGAACCACCAATTCTCGCCGGTCTGGATGGGAATAGGGGAGGCGGCGCGGACCGCCGCGTGGCCGGACAGGTCTTCCGCCGGGACCGGCTCCTCGATCCAATGGGGATCGTAATCCGCCAGCCGTTCGATCCGCCGCACCGCCTCGTCCACCGTCAGGGATTGGTTGTAATCCAGCATCAGCGCCGTCTGCTCGCCGATGATCTTCCGCACGGCTGCGACGGTTTCCACGTCTCGCTGTAGATCGCCGCCGCCGATCTTGATCTTGATCGCCTTGAACCCCTGCGCCAGCGAGGCCTCCAACGCGCGCCGGTCGTCCGAAGGATCGACGATCCCGAAGCTGTCATAGGCCGGCAGGGGGCGGACATCGCCGCCGAGCAGCCGCGCGACGGGCTGTTCGGCGGCCTGTCCCAGCGCGTCACAGAACGCCATATCGAGACCCGACAGCGCCATGCCGAGCAGGCCTTGCCGCCCGAGCAGTCTGAAGGTTCGTTCGAACTCGACCTTTCTCTCGGCCGGAATGACCGGCTTGCCTGCGAGCATCGGCGCCAGATTGCCGATCAGCGCCGTCAGCGGCTCCAGGGTCAGCGGCGTATAGCCGAAAATGTACGACCGCCCGGTGATGCCCTCTTTGGTGAGCACGTCGATCAGGACCAGCGGCGCCGACGGGATCGTGCCCACCGCTGTGCGGATCGGCCGGGCCAGCGGCACATCCACCGGGCGTGCCTGAATGGACCGGATGGTGAGGGGCTCCGTGGACATGCTGCGCCTCGTGCTTGGGGTGTCCGGGTGAATCTTTGGTGTGACAAATGATCTTTGTACGGGAACCGACTCGGCCAAGACCGCACGTAATTGGCTATCAATTCATCAGACTAATCGCCCATTTATGGGCACTATTCGTTCAAATAGACGGGAATTCGGGTAAGAAAGAGCTGAAAAAATAGGTGGAGGTCCGATTTAGCTTGCCTCACCAGACTTACTATTCTTTATCATCTATCTATTCGAGGGTTTACTCCCTCGATATCGCCTGGTGGCGATTCCTCCCTAAACTGGGGCCGCGCCCAATCTTGGCGCGGTCTTTTTTGTGCCCGTCGGTAATTCAGGCAGGCATTTGAATCGGCCGTCTCTGTTTACTGCGTGATTGCTTGAGTCCGACGGGCGTCGGGAGGAAATTGCCTCCCGAACACCCTGTCGCCCCTTAGCAGCACTTACTGCGGAATCGAACCCTGAACGCCGTCCACATACCAGTCCATGGAAAGCAGGTCCCCGTCCGAGACCACCTCACCCGAGGGAACCACCAATTCGCCCGCCTGGTTGTTGATCGGCCCGGCGAACGGATGCAGTGACCCGTCAATGATGCCGTCTTTCGCGGCGTCGGCGATGGCGACCACATTGGCCGGGATGGCCGAATTGTAGTCCGACATCTCCAGCATGCCGGCGGACAGCCCGCCCCAGGTGTCTTCCGACGACCAGGAACCGTCGATCACCGCCCTGGCGCGGTCGATGTAGTAGCTGTCCCAGACATCGACGATGGCGGTCAGATGGGATTTGGGGCCGAAGCGCGCCATGTCGGAGGCCTGGCCGACCGCCAGCACGCCGCGCTCCTGGGCCGCCTGTACCGGGGCCGGGGAGTCGGTGTGCTGCAGGATGATGTCTGCGCCCTGGTCGATCAGCGCCTTGGCGGCGTCGGCCTCGCGGCCGGGATCGTACCAGGAGTTCACCCAGACGACCTTGACCTCGGCATCCGGGCGCACGCTGCGCAGGGCCAGGGTGAAGGAGTTGATGCCGCGGATCACCTCGGGGATCGGGTGCGAGCCGATATAGCCGACGACGCCGGATTCCGTCATATGGCCGGCGATCAGCCCGACGATATAGCGGCCCTCATAGAACCGCGCCGCATAGGTGCTGACATTGGGCCCGCGCTGATAGCCGGTGGCGTGCTCGAAGGCCACGTCGGGGAAGGCGCGCGCCACCCGGTTGGTCGGGTTCATATAGCCGAACGACGTGGTGAAGATCAGCTTGTGGCCGGTGGATGCGAGCTGGCGGATCACCCGCTCCGCATCGGCGCCTTCCGGCACGCTCTCCACATAGGTGGTCTCGACCTGGTCGCCCAGGGCGGCTTCCAGGGCCAGCCGGCCCTGATCGTGCTGATAGCTCCAGCCATGGTCGCCGATCGGGCCGACATAGACGAAGCCGACCTTCAACGGCTCGGCTGTCGCCGTCGTCGCCAGAAGCGCGACACCCGCGCCGAGGGCCAGTACGCGGCCCCACCAATTCCTGCTCATTGACACTCTCCTGCTTACATTATTTTTTCGTTCGACAACGATCTTTCCCATCTTCGGACGTTTACCCATCCGGATGGAAGATTTTTCCGAGGCATGCGGGGGTATTCAAACGGATGCGGCTGGCGTCGTGGGAGATCAGCACCAGCACCAGAATGGTCGCCAGATAGGGCAGCATGGTCAGGATTTGCGACGGTATCCAGGACGCCAGATCGCCCTGGATATGGAATTGCAGGATGGTCGTGGCCCCGAAAAGAGTGGCACCCAGCAGGATTCGCATGGGCTTCCAACTGGCGAACACCACCAGCGCCAGTGCGATCCAGCCGCGCCCGGCGGTCATGCCCTCGATCCAAAGCGGCGTGACCGCCAGGGACAGATAGGCGCCGGCGAGACCGGCCATGGCGCCGCCGAACAGCACCGCCAGATAGCGGATGGCGATGACCGGATAGCCGATCGCATGGGCCGCGTCATGGGATTCACCGACTGCCCGCAGGATCAGCCCGGGCCGGGTCCGGTTCAGGAACCAGCCGGTCGCGAAAACCAGCACGATCGACAAATAGACCAGCGCGTCATGCCCGAAGATCAACGGGCCGATAACCGGCAAGTCCGACACGCCGGGGATTGCCAGCTTGGGCAGTGAGGGCAGGGGCGTGCCCACATAGGACCGGCCCAGCAGCGCGCTCAGCCCGATGCCGAAGATCGTCAGCGCCAGCCCGGTCGCCACCTGGTTGGCCAGCAGGGACAGGGTCAGCACCGCGAACAGCAACGCCATGGCGGCGCCCGCCAACATGGCGGCGAGGATGCCCACGGCTGGGTTGCCGATGGAGACCGTGACCGCAAATCCGGTGATGGCCCCGACCAGCATCATGCCCTCGATGCCCAGATTCAAGACACCGGATTTCTCAGCGATCATCTCGCCCAGCGCGGCGAAGATTAGCGGTACGGCGGCCGGGATCGTGCCCACCATGATGGCGAATATGGTGTGCAGGATATCCATCAGCCCGCCGCCTTCGCGATCACCGGCGCCCGGCCCCATCGCACGCGGTAGCGGATCAGCACGTCGCACGCCAACAGGAAGAACAGCAGCATGCCGCGGAACACGCCGGTGGCCGCCAAGGGCAAGCCCATTGTGATTTGCACCGATTCCGCGCCCACATAGGTCAGCGCCATCAGCAGCCCGGCCGCCAGGATACCGACCGGGTGCAGCCGGCCCAGGAACGCGACGATGATCGCGGTGAAACCATAGCCCGGCGAGATCGACGGGATCAGCTGGCCGATCGGCCCGGCGACCTCGAACAACCCGGCCATGCCTGACAACCCGCCGCCCAGCAGCAGAGTGAACCAGATGATGCGCTTCTGGCTGAAGCCGGCATATCCGGCGGCCTGCGGGGTGAGGCCGATCACCTTGATCTGGAAGCCGATGAAACTGCGGCTGATCAGGATCCAGCCGCCGATCACCGCCGCCAGGGCGAACAGCGCGCCCAGATGGACACGGGTGCCCTCGACCAGCACCGGCAGGGTCGCGTCATATCCGAACAGCCTGGATTGCGGGAAGTTGAAGCCGTCCGGGTCGCGCCACGGTCCATAGACGAAATAGGCCAGCAGCAGCGTCGCCACATAGGTCAGCATCAGGCTGGTCAGGATCTCATTGGCATTGAACCGGGTCTTCAGGAAGGCCGGGATCGCCGCCCAGGCTGCCCCGCCCAGGGCGCCGGTCACGATCATCGCCGGCAACAGCCACCAACTCTCCTGGCCCCAGAAGGCCAGGGCGAGCCCGCCGCCGCAGATCGCCCCCAGGGTCAACTGCCCCTCCGCGCCGATATTCCACACATTGGCCCGGAAGCCCATGGCGAGACCAATGGCGATCAGGGTCAGCGGCGTCGCCTTCACGATCCACTCGGTGATCCCGTAGACGCTGGAAATCGGCTCCACGAAGATCGCGTACAGCGCGCCGAACGGCTCGAACCCCATCACCGCGAACAGCAAGCCGCCCGCCACCAGCGTCAGCCCGACCGCCAGCACCGGCGTCAGATACACCCAGGCTTTCGAGGCCTCGGCACGCGGTTCCAGGCGGAGCAGGGGGGTCATGCGGCGCCTCGGGAATGGACTTCGGTGATATTTTCAGCCCCCTCACCCAACCCTCTCCCCAAGGAGAGGGCTAACAACACCCGTCCACCATGTCCCCGAACACCCGTCCACCATGTCCCCGGTCCATACAGTGGGAGAGGGAAGGACCCGATGAGCAGCAGCGGGAGGGTGAGGGGGCTTACGAAGGCTTGGCCGGCTACGGCCGCATTATCCCGCATCGCCAGCCTCCTCGGCCGTGTCGAACATCCCGCCCATCCGCAGGCCGATCTGGTCGACGGTGGTGCTGTGGGTCTCCAGGGGGTCGGACAGGCGGCCGTGGAACAGTACCGCGATGCGGTCGCAGATGGCGAACAGCTCGTCCAGATCCTGGGACACGATCAGCACCGCCACCCCCTCCTGGGCCAGATCGATCAGCGCCTGATGGATCGCCGCCGCCGCCCCGGCATCGACGCCCCAGGTCGGCGCGGCGGCGACCAGCAGCTTCGGCTTCTGCAAGATCTCCCGGCCAATGATGAATTTCTGCAGATTGCCGCCGGACAGGCTCCGCGCCTCGGCCCCATGGCCGCTGGCGACCACCCGGAAGGCGTCGATCACCTGCACCGCCGTCTCGCGCACCGCCTCGAAGCGGATCATGCCGCCCCGAACCAGCTTCTGGGTGTCATAGCCGCTCAGCAGCGCGTTGTCGGCCAGGCTCAGCTCCGGCACCGCGCCATGGCCCATACGCTCTTTCCGGCACGAAAGCGAGGCCCAGCGCCCGCCGTTTCGCCGGCCCCAAATGCCCGGCCTCGACACCGCAAATGCGGATCGCATTGTCGACCGGCGACAGGATCTCGCCGGAAAGCGCCGACAGCAGCTCCGCCTGACCATTGCCGGCAACCCCGGCGATGCCGAAGATCTCGCCGGCGCAGACGGAGAAGGAGGCATGGCGGATATCGGTGCCGAACGGATTATCCGCCGTGGTCGACAGATGGTCGATCACCAGCATCGGCTCGCCCACCGTGCCGCCTTGAATGCGCTGCGGGTCGGCGAGTTCGCTGCCGATCATCATCTCGGCCAGCCCGCGGGCGGATTCTTCTCGCGGATCGCATTCCGACACCACCCGGCCGCCGCGCAACACCGTGGCGCGGTGGCACAGCACCCGGATCTCCTCCAGCTTGTGGCTGATGTAGAGGATGGTACAGCCCTCCGACGCCAGCCGGCGCAGAGTCTCGAACAGGGTCTCCGCCTCCTGCGGCGTCAGCACCGAGGTCGGCTCGTCCATGATCAGCAGGCGCGGATCCTGCAGCAGGCAGCGCACGATCTCGACCCGCTGGCGCTCGCCGACCGACAGGGTGTGCACATGGCGCGCCGGGTCGAGCGCCAGCCCGTAGCGCTGGGAGACCTCGATAATGCGCTTGGACAGTTCCGGCAGTGTCTCGGTGTGGTCGATGCCCAGCGCCACGTTCTCGGCGACGGTCAGGCTGTCGAACAGGGAGAAGTGCTGGAAGACAAGGCCGATGCCCAGTGCGCGCGCCTGTGCCGGGCTGCCGATCTGGACCGGCTCGCCCTCCCAGATGGTCTCGCCGCCATCGGCCTTCAGCACCCCGTAGACGATCTTGACCAGGGTCGATTTGCCGGCGCCGTTCTCGCCCAGCAGCGCGTGGATTTCCCCCGGCAACAGCGCCAGATCCACGGAATCATTGGCCAGGCAGCCCGGATACTGCTTGGTGATTCCCCGCAGCGCCAACCGTGGCGGGGCGGTCCCGCTAGCCGTGGATTGTGAAGCCATGCAACCGCTTGTTCTTGTTATCTGCCTCTGGACACCAACCCGGCGGTTTGCCGCCGCGATCGGAATCCTGCCTGTTCTTGAACTGATTATAGGCACCGGGCAGGGCATTGCGGCAAGCGGGAACCGAGGTTTCTCTTCCAGCGTTCGGATCCGCACTTCCCGTGGGTGGAAAGCGCCCAGCCCTCACCCGACCTGACGTTGCAACGCAACGCCAGCCCACCCTCTCCCAGAGTGTATGGACCGGAGAGAGGGTGGGCGACGCGATAGCGGCGACCGGATGAGGGCAGCACCGGCCCTTCCAGCGTCTCGACAGACGGTTGACCGCCCCGGCGTTTGCCCGCAGCCTCTGACGGTCAACCCGCAAGGAGCCCAGCCATGTGGCGCAACATCGCGATATTCCTGATCGGCGGCATCCTCGGCACCGGCTTCGGCGTCGGCCTGGGGTTCTTCCTCTTCCCCTATGTCTTCCCGCCACCGCCCGCGATGGAATCCGTCGCCGCTGCGGAAAACGCCAGGGTGGTATCCCGCGGCGAATTCATCCACGCCAACCCCTCCGACCCGATCCACTTCGGCAGCGGATCGGTCACGGTCTATGAGGACACGGTCTTCCTGGAGCCGGACTTCAAGGTCGGCCCCGGCCCAGCCTTCCACGTCTACCTTGTGCCTAAAGCCGAGATCCGCGCCAATGACGACGTCAAGGGCACCATGTTCATCGACCTCGGCGGGTTGCGCGCTTTCGAGGGCAGCCAGAACTACCCGATCCCCGCCGGCGTGGACCTCGCCGACTATCCCAGCGTGGTCATCTGGTGCGCGGAGTTCGGCGTGCTGATTTCTCCGGCTGATCTGGGGATTTGAGCCTGCCGTGACCGGGACTGCCTCCCAACCCGAAATCCTCCATCTCTGGCCCACACAGATGCTGCGGCACGTGTTGCCCGGCGCAGAGGCGGCCAATTCGGTACTGCTTGTATTGATCGAGGAGCAGGAGGCGGCGCGGCCGGGGATGACGGTCGATTATCTCGGCGGCAATCTGCTGGAGGGCGAGCATCCGGCGCTGGGCTGGCTGCGGGATTGTCTCAACCGGGCGGTGGTCGATTACGTGCGGGCGACGGCGATCGACTACGATCTGAACTGGTCGCTGCAGGGCTGGGCCAATATCAACCGGTTCGGCGATTACCACAATCTGCACAACCACCCGCATGCCTGGCTGAGCGGCACCTACTACGTGGCGGTGCCCGACGCTGAGGTCGGCGATGCGCAGTTACCGCCCGGACGATCCGACCGCACCCCGGGCGAAATCAGCTTCTTCGATCCGCGTCCGCAGGCGAATATGAACGCGGTGAAGGGCGACCCGCAGGTCGATCCGGAATTCCGGGTTCTGCCCATGGCAGGCGAGCTGCTGCTCTGGCCGGCCTTCCTGCACCATCTGGTGCATCCCAACCTGGCCCGGGAGCCGCGGGTGTCGGTTTCGTTCAACGTGATCCTAAGCTGGCAGGACGGCTTCGTGCCGTAGGAGCTGCGCCGAGAGACGATCCACGTCGGATCGGCGGATCCGGTAGCGGCCGCATTTTTTTCGTTGTCATTTCCGCGAAGGCGGGAATCCTGAAAGCGCCGGGATCTACTGGATTCCCGCCTTCGCGGGAATGACAAGAGAAGTGAGACTGCAACGGAGCCGCCAAACTCGGCGCTGACTTCCGGAGGCCCAGGTGTCCGGCTCTCCCGCGCGGTCTATCTCCGGACACAAAAAAAGCCGGGACCGGGCCGGCTGCGCAGTCGCGACAGCCATCCCGATCCCGGCCCTTTTGTACTTCAGTCGCTTAGAGCGTGCCCTTGAAGGCAGCCGCCGGGCGGAAGCCCACCGACTTGCTCGGACCGATCCGCATGGTCTGTCCCGTGCGCGGGTTACGGCCCATGCGGGCGGCCCGGCTCTGCACGCGGAACTTGCCAAAGCCCGGAATCTGCACTTCACCGGACTTCTTGCAGTTCTTCATGATGGTCTCGAAGATACCGTCGACCGCCTTGCGGGCGTCGGTCTTCGTGCAGCCGGTCTTGCCGGCGATGATGTCGACGAAATCGTCTTTGCTGCTCATTTTCCGTCCTCGTCTTGTCAGACTGTGATCGCGAATTAATCTACTCTCGCCGACAGTGATGCCGTGACCGTGTTCCGGACCCCAAAACCGGCTTCAGGCAAAGGCGAGAGCAGCATC
Organism: Inquilinaceae bacterium; assembly: GCA_965237625.1. Taxonomy (GTDB): domain Bacteria; phylum Pseudomonadota; class Alphaproteobacteria; order DSM-16000; family Inquilinaceae; genus JABDIP01. Next base: position 175,596 of record CBDEGD010000007.1, on the reverse strand, counting down.
TAGACCGTCAGCTACTCATCAAATTATGAGCAAAACCTCAATGCTGCGATTTTCGGAAAATCCCCGACAATCGTTGCAAAATGGCTGTATTGCCGGGTTCCAGCCAGGAACGCCCAGCGGCATGACGTCTAAACTGTTGAAATTAAACACTTGAGCAAAATCCCGATCGATTCGGGCGGCCTTGGAGAACAGGCCCAGATTCGCGTCTTTACGGTTAACAGAGTCACAAAAAAGGCACGGCCCGCGGCGTTTTTTTCGCGGGACCTTGCGCCGGACCCGGACGGACAGCCGATAAATCGCAGTGGATGATCCGGTCTGGACTCGATCATGAATCGGCCGGCCGGGACGGACTCCGGACCCGGCGCAGCACGAGGCAGAAATTGTTCGACGGCATGTCGATCGTCTCGGCGATCTCCAGGCCGTGGGTACCGGCCAGGGTCGCCATGTCGGCCAAATCGCGCACCCCCGAATCCGGATTCTGCGCCCTCAACGCCGCATCGAAAGCGGCATTGCTGGGGGCGGTGTGCCTGCCGCCACGGGAATAGGGGCCATAGAGGACGAGCAAGCCCTCCTTGGACAGCAGTCGGCTCGCCGCGCGCAGGACGCCCTTGGCGACGTGCCAGGGCGCGATATGCACCACATTAATGCAGAGTATCGCCGCCAGATCGCTCTCCGACGGCTCTCCCGGCCGACCCACTGGCCACGCCTGGGCGCTCGCGTCCAAGCAGACCGCGGGCTTCAGGTTGGCGCAGCCGGCCTCTTCCCGCCAGGCTTCGATGCTGGCCAGGTGCCGGGGATCGGGGTCCGACGGCCACCAGTCGAGCGCCGGCATCGCCGCCGCGAAGGCGGCGACATGCTGTCCGGGTCCGCTGCCGATCTCCAGGACGTCGCCGTGGCGATCCTTCAGGACCCTTTGCAGCACCTCCAGGATCGGGCGGGCGTTGCGGGCAAAGGCCGGCGAGGTCAGGGGCAGGAATGGCTGCGCCACGATTGTCGGTCCTCTGTTTGGTCTGTGCCAATGGTCCCATGCGATTGTCAGACTTCGGTCCGGGTCGCAATCGCCAGTGTAGGGACTCTACTCGAACGGGCGAAGCGGAGGTTCGAACGGCCGAGGATCAGTCCGTCGGCCAGAAGTCGACCGCCTGTCCGACGTGGACAGCGCATCGCGGTTTGCCTAAAGTCGCGCCGCCGTCCCGGCCCGTTTCCCTTTGCCCAGAAGACGCCCATGCGCTTGACCCGCTATTTCCTGCCGACCCTGAGGGAGACCCCTTCGGAGGCGCAGATCCTCTCCCATCGCTACATGCTGCGCGCCGGCATGATCCGCCAGGCCAGCGCCGGGATCTATTCCTGGCTGCCGTTCGGCCATCGGGTTCTGAAGAAGATCGAGCAGATCGTCCGTGAGGAGCAGGACGCCGCCGGCTGCCAGGAGATGCTGATGCCGACCATCCAGTCGGCCGATCTTTGGAAGCAGTCCGAGCGCTATGAGGATTACGGCAAGGAGATGTTGCGCATCCGCGACCGCCACGATCGCGAGATGCTGTACGGCCCGACCAATGAGGAGCTGATCACCGACATCTTCAGACATGGGGTGAAGAGCTACAAGCAGCTGCCAAAGCTGCTGTACCATATCCAGTGGAAGTTCCGGGACGAGGTGAGGCCGCGCTTCGGAGTCATGCGCGGCCGCGAATTCCTGATGAAGGACAGCTACAGCTTCGACGTGGATTATGACGCGTCTATAGCGGCTTATCGGAAAATGTTCGTGTCATACCTCAGGACATTCGCGCGCATGGGGCTGAAGGCCATCCCCATGGAGGCGGAGACCGGGCCGATCGGCGGCGATCTGAGCCATGAATTCATCCTCCTGGCCGATACCGGCGAATCCGGCGTGTTCTGCCATGCCGATGTGCTCGATTTCGATGTGCCGCCAGCCGATATCGACTATGAGTCCGATCTGACGTCGATCGTCGACAAATGGACCAGCCTCTACGCCCGCACCGACGACAAGCATGACCAGGCCGCGTTCGAGGCAGAAGTGCCTGCCGACAAACGTCTGGAGAAACGCGGCATCGAGATCGGCCAGGTGTTCTATTTCGGCACCAATTACTCCGAGAAGCTGGGCGCGATGGTCTCCACCGCCGATGACAGCCAAGTGCCGGTGCATATGGGGTCGTACGGTATCGGCGTATCGCGACTGGTCGGGGCGATCATTGAGGCCAGCCATGACGAGAACGGCATCATCTGGCCGGATGCGGTGGCGCCCTTCGCCGTCGGTCTTATCAACTTGAAGGCCGGCGACGCGGATTGCGACGCCGCCTGCGACGCCCTCTACGGCAAGCTGGGGGCCGCCGGTGTCGAGGTTCTCTACGATGACCGTGCTGAACGGGCCGGGGCCAAATTCGCCGATATGGATTTGATCGGGCTGCCCTGGCAGTTGGTGGTCGGGCCGCGCGGGGTGAAGTCCGGCACGGTGGAATTGAAGCGCCGGGCGACCGGCGAACGCGAGGAGCTTTCCGCGGAGGCGGCGTTGGCGAAGGTGGCCGGGTAGGCGGCTTCGTGGAACCGCACTCACCCGATTTGTCATTCCCGCGAAGGCGGGAATCCAGTCTGAACAGGAGTTTCCGTTGCACCGGCGGGAACGCTGGATTCCTGCCTTCGCGGGAATGACGATATGGAGTATGGATGTGGGCGATCAAGAATGTGGTCACCCACTCCAATTCTCGATGCGGCGGCCTAATATGATCCCCATCCCAATGGCCGGGACTCCCGTCCCGGAATCGCCATAAACATCGCCATTCTGACCGTATAGAAAACCTCTCCTCCCACCCGGATCGGCAGCCCCATGCTCAGCGGTTTCGAACGGTTTGTTGCCTTCCGCTATCTCAAGCCGCGGCGGAAGGAGGGGTTCGTCTCGGTCATCGCCATCCTGTCGCTGCTGGGCATCGCCATCGGCGTCGCCATCCTGATCATCGTCATGGCGGTGATGAACGGCTTTCGCGAGGAGCTGATCAACCGCGTGCTTGGGCTGAACGGCCATCTCGGCGTCTATGGCTTCGGCAAGCCGCTGGAAGACTATGACGCGCTGCTGGGCGATCTGCGGATGGTCGACGGTGTGGTCCGGGTATCGCCGATCATCGAGGGGCAGGCCCTGATCAGCCATAACGGGGCCGCCATTGGCGCCGCCGTGCGCGGCATTGACCCGGAGGATTTCCTGGCCCGCCCGGCGATCGCCGAGAAGATCCAGCCCTCCGACCCGGCCGATTTCAGCGGCACCGACGTGATCGCCATCGGCATCCGCATGGCGCAGCGTCTCAACATTCGGCTCGGCGACTCGCTGACATTGATTTCGCCGTCCGGCAATGCCGGTCCCTTCGGTGTACAGCCCAGGATGCGCGCCTATGAGGTCGCCGCGATCTTCGAAGTGGGCATGTATGAATACGACAGCGGATTCGTGTACATGCCCATCGAGGCGGCGCAGATCTTCTATCGCATGCCCGACCAAGTCTCGGCGCTGGAGGTGTTCGTCGAGAACCCCGACAATCTGTCCCAGGCCCGTCAGGCCTTGCAGCCGGTGGTGTCGGGCAGCGCGCGGATCTGGGACTGGCAGCAATCCAATGCCAGCTTCTTCACCGCCCTTCAGGTCGAACGCAATGTGATGTTCCTGATCCTGACCCTGATCATCGTGGTCGCGGCGTTCAACATCATTTCCGGGCTGGTGATCCTGGTGAAGAACAAGGCGCCGGATATCGCCATCCTGCGCACGATGGGCGCCACCCGAGGCACGGTGATGCGCATCTTCTTCCTGACCGGCTCGACCATCGGCGTGGCCGGCACCATTTGCGGCTTCCTGCTCGGCGTCCTGTTCACCGCCAATATCAACACCATCCAGCAATGGGTCGCGGCGGCCACCGGGACCGATCTGTGGAACGCGGAAATCCGCTTCCTGACCGAGATGCCGGCCCGGATGGAATGGGAGGAGGTGGTCGCGGTGACCGTCATGTCGCTGGTGCTGTCCTTCTGCGCCACGCTGTATCCGGCCTGGAGTGCGGCCCGGCTCGATCCGGTGGAGGCCCTGCGCAATGAATAGCGGCCATGGAGGATCGCCGCGTCTGGCGCTGACCGGCATTCACCGAGGTTTCGATCAGGGCGGCGTGCATCTCGATGTGCTGCGCGGCGTCGACCTCGATATCGGCGCCGGCGAGATGGTCGCCATGGTCGGGCCCAGTGGCGCCGGGAAATCGACCCTGCTGCACATCGCCGGGCTTCTGGAGCGGCCGAACGAGGGAACGGTGGCCATCGACGGCCGCCCCTGCGACGGGCTCGACGATGGCGGCCGCACGGCGCTGCGCCGCTCGACGATCGGCTTCGTCTACCAGGCCCACCATCTGCTGCCGGAATTCTCGGCGCTGGAGAATGTGGAACTGCCGCAGATGATCGCCGGGATCGCACGGCGCAAGGCGGCGGCGGCAGCGAAGGAATTGCTGGCCCGGGTCGGGCTCGGCGAGCGCCTGACCCACCGCCCGGCCCAGCTTTCCGGCGGCGAGCAGCAGCGCGTCGCCATCGCCCGGGCCCTGGCCAACGGCCCGAAGTTGATTTTGGCCGACGAGCCGACCGGCAATCTCGACCACAACACCGCAGGCGACGTGTTCGACATGTTGGTGAAGCTGGTCCACGACACCGGCATCGGGGCCCTGGTCGCCACCCACAATCCGGAATTGGCGGCCCGCATGGACCGGACCCTGGAACTGCGGGACGGGGTGCTGGTGGACCATCAGACGTCTCGGGCGGCGTGACCGCCCCAGACTGACGGTTCGTTGACGAGCGTCGCCAACCCCAATCGCCGTCCCCGGACTTGATCCGGGGACCCATTCCTCAGCCGCCTCGGCCTGTCGACGGCGGCCCGGCGACTGTGCCGCCAGCGCCTGGAATCCCTTGGTTCGCGACGGCGGTTGAGTGGGTCCCCGGATCAAGTCCGGGGAAGACGATGTGTGGAGTTGGCGCCGACGCTGCACAGATGTGTGAATGCCGTGGGATCAAGTTCAGGCACGACGAGAGAGATTGTGGCCGCTCTTCCAACTATCCCCGATATCCACAGCCGGCGACCCTGCCTGATTAGAGACTCCCCGCCCGGCCCCTGACATCATGCACCTGAGTCGGTCCCACCCGATTGGCCGACTCCGGGAGAGCATCGTGGCGCACGCCGATTTCGTCCATCTGAGGGTCCATTCCGCCTATTCGCTGTCGGAAGGGGCGATCAAGATCAAGGAGCTGATTGCGCTGTGCCGGGATCGGCGGATGCCGGCGGTGGCCGTTACCGATACCGGCAACATGTTCGGCGCGCTGGAATTCTGCGTCGCGGCGGCGGCGGGGGGCGTGCAGCCGATCGTCGGTACGCTGATGCCGATCGCCCGGGCCGATACCGCGACCGGCGCGGGTGCCGGGCGCAACGGGGCCTCGACCGGGCCGGACCATATCGTGCTGCTGGCCCAGGACGAGGCCGGCTACCAGAACCTCATGGCCCTGCTCAGCCGGGCCTATTTGGACAGCGGCGACCTCGACGCGCCGCAGATCGCACTTGAAGACCTGGCCGGGCGCAGCGACGGGCTGATCGCGCTGACCGGCGGCCCCGGCGGGCCGGTCGGCCGCTTGCTGGCGGAGGGCAGGGCGCCGGCGGCGGAGGAGCGGCTCCAGGCGCTGATGGCCCTGTTCCCGGGCCAGCTCTATGTGGAGTTGATGCGCCACGGGCTTGATGTCGAGGACCGGATCGAGCCGGCGCTCATCGATCTGGCCGACCGCCATGACCTGCCCCTGGTCGCCACCAACGACGCGTTTTTCAGCACCGAGGACATGTTCGTCGCCCATGACGCCCTGCTGTGCATCGCCGGCGGCACCTATGTGGCGGAGCAGGACCGCCGCCACCTGACCCCAAACCACCGCTTCAAATCGGCGGAGGAGATGCGGGCGCTGTTCGCCGATCTGCCTGAGGCGATCGACAACACCCTGGTCATCGCCCGGCGCTGCCATGTGATGGCGCAATCCCGCGCGCCGATCCTGCCGGCCTATCCGACGGTGGAGGGCCGCAGCGAGGCCGAGGAGTTGCGAGCCCAGGCGGAGGAGGGCCTTGCCCGGCGCCTGGAGTCGCAATTATACAAGGAGGAGATGGACGACGCTGCCCGCGAGGCGGCGGCGCTGCCCTATCGGGAGCGGCTCGACTATGAGCTCGGCGTCATCGAGTCCATGGGTTTCCCCGGCTACTTCCTGATCGTCGCCGAGTTCATCCGATGGGCAAAAGAACACGACATTCCGGTGGGGCCGGGCCGTGGGTCCGGCGCCGGCTCGGTGGCCGCCTGGTCTCTCACCGTCACCGATCTCGACCCGCTGCGCTTCGGGCTGCTGTTCGAGCGCTTTCTCAATCCCGAACGTGTGTCGATGCCGGATTTCGACATCGATTTCTGCCAGGACCGCCGGGACGAGGTGATCCAGCATGTGGCTGACAAATACGGTCATGACCGGGTCGCCCAGATCATTACCTTCGGAAAGCTCCAGGCCCGCGCGGTGCTGCGCGATGTCGGCCGGGTGCTGCAGATGCCCTATGGCCAGATCGACCGCATCAGCAAGCTGGTGCCGAACAACCCGGCCAACCCGGTCACCCTGCAGCAGGCCATTGACGGCGAACCCCAGCTTCAGGAGATGCGGCGCTCGGACGAGAACGTCGCCAATCTGATCGACAATGCCCTGAAGCTGGAGGGGCTGTACCGCCACGCCTCGACCCATGCGGCCGGCGTGGTGATCGGCGACCGGCCGTTGGAACAGCTGGTGCCGCTGTACCGCGATCCGCGCTCGGAGATGCCGGTCACCCAATTCAACATGAAATATGTCGAGCAAGCCGGCTTGGTGAAGTTCGATTTCCTCGGCCTGAAGACCCTGACCGTGCTGACCCGCACCCTGGAGCTGATTCAATCTTCCATGGGCGAGACGGTATCGCTGGAGGGCATCCCGCTCGACGACGCGGCCAGCTTCGAGATGATGGCGCGCGGCGACACGGTCGGCGTGTTCCAGCTTGAAGGGGCCGGCATGCGCGACGTGCTGCGCCGCATGAAGGCGGACAGGTTCGAGGACATCATCGCCCTGGTGGCGCTGTACCGCCCCGGCCCGATGGACAACATCCCGAAATACGTCAAGGTCAAGCTGGGCGAGGAGAAGCCCGACTATCTGCATCCCAGCCTGCAGCCGATCCTGGAAGAGACCTTCGGCATCATGATCTACCAGGAACAGGTCATGCAGGTGGCCCAGGTCCTGGCCGGCTATTCCCTGGGTGGTGCCGATCTGCTGCGCCGGGCCATGGGCAAGAAGATCCAGTCGGAGATGGACGCCCAGAAGAAGACCTTCGTCGACGGCGCGGTGGCGCGCGGGGTGAAGAAACCCCAGGCCTCGATGATCTTCGACCAGGTCAACAAATTCGCCGGCTACGGCTTCAACAAATCCCATGCGGCGGCCTATGCGCTGGTCGCCTATCAGACCGCGTATTTCAAGGCCAACTACCCGGTGGCCTTCCTGGCCGCGTCGATGACGCTGGATTTGGGCAACACCGACAAACTCAACGCCTTCCGCCAGGAAGTCGACCGCATCGGCATCAAGCTGCTGACCCCCGATATCAACAAATCCCAGGCGGTGTTCTCGGTCGAGCCCCTGGACAATGGCGAGCACGCCATCCGCTATGCGCTGGGCGCCATCAAGGGGGTCGGGGCCGAGGCGATGCGGGCGCTGGTGGCGGAACGCGAGGCCAACGGCCCGTTCAAGGACGTCTTCGACGTCTCCCGTCGGGTCGATCCGAAGATCATGAACAAGCGGCAATGGGAGAATCTGATCCGCGCCGGGGCCTTCGACCGGCTCGACCCGAACCGCGCCCATCTGCATGCCGGGGTCGATCTGCTGGTCCGCCATGGCAGCGCCCAGGCGGTGGAGCGCAGCCAGGGCCAGTCGAACCTGTTCGGCGGGGAAGGGGGCGCTCGCCTCGACACCCCGCCGCTGCCCGCGGTTCCCGATTGGGACATGATGGACCGCCTCAAGCATGAGTTCGAGGCGATCGGCTTCTACCTGTCAGCCCATCCCCTGGACAGCTTCAACACGATCCGCGTCGGCGCGGTGCCCTCAAGCGGCGTCGCCCACCGCCTGCGCGGCGGCGCCACCGCCTTCAAGATGGCCGGCGTGGTGATGTCCAAGCGCGAGATGTCGACCCGCTCCGGCGGCCGCATGGCCTTCGTCATGTTCTCCGACACGGCGGGCGTCTTCGAAGTCACCCTGTTCTCGGAAATCCTCGCCTCATCCCGCCACCTCCTGGACGGCGGCACCCCGCTTCTGCTCTCCCTGGAGGCCCAGCCCAATGGCGACAACCCCCGCCTGACCTGCAATCGCATGGAGCCCCTGGACGAAGCCGTCGCCCGCGCCGGCGTCGGCCTGACCGTCTTCCTGGACGAGGCCAAGGCCGCTGCTCCCCTGGCCACCACCCTGGACCGGGAGGGCATCGGCCGTGGCCGAGTGAACATCATGGTCCCGATCGGCGACGGCCGCGAAGTCGAACTGGTCCTCCCAAAGGGCTACGCCATCAGCGCGAAGGGCCGGGCGGCGTTGCGGTCGATACCAGGGATCGTCGACGTGCAGGAGGTGTGAAGGCGACGCGCTGACCACTTGAACTCATCGGCAATCTATACCCGCCCTTCCAATCAGAAGCGGACTTCGAAAGAATGCCTGTCCCGGCTGCGGGGTGAGGCTATTGGGCGAATGGAGGGGGTGTATCGATGAGCAGTGCGAGCGCTACTGGTGATCGTTCCGGATTTGTTACCGCGTTGGCCTGGGTTCTTATCGTATTCAGCGGTTTTTCCGTGTTTATCGGATCAATCCAGAATCTCTTCATTCATATTCTAGTTCCAACGAGCAAATTGGATTCTGCTTTGGCAAGGACAGCTCATCACGGAAATATCCCGGCTTTTGCCGAATTCATGTTCGGAAATTTCAAGTTAATCCTCTCCGTCTACCTGGCTCTTTCAGTGGCGACGTTGATCTCGTCAATCGGCCTATTGAAGCGGGGGAATTGGGCGCGTCTTGTGATCATCGGTCTGATGTACGTCATGATCATTGGAAACATCGGTGGGTTCATACTCCAATTGTCGATGTTCGATGATATGGCAGTCCAGGTCGGTGTCGGCGCCCCTGCTCTGTTCGAGACAATGATGAATGTCATGATGGTATTTTCGGCGTTGGTGGTACTGGCAATCTCTGGTCTGTGCGCCTTCATAATCTTCAAGCTCAGTTCTGAGCCGATTAGGCGAGAGTTCGCCTGAGTTGCTTCGGAGTTGGCGTCACTCTGTCGGTGATACAGGGGGCGCGCAGTTGCTCTCCGATCTGCTGCCTGTCTGACTGCTCTGTTCACAGCTCCCTTTCCGCGAGTTCCCGGAAAGCATCCGGGACGGTCCGGCGATCGCCCAGGACGACCGACCCGTATCCGACCGACTCCCTCCCGAAACGATCGCGGATCGCATCCATGGCGCGGTCGGCCGTCCAACGCGCCGCTCCCTTGACGGTGCCGGGGCGGCGCTTTTCGTCGTCCAGTCGGAGGGGGATTTCCAGTTGCAGCGCGGTGCTGATCTCCAGATGCGATACAGAGATCGCCAGCAGAGAGATGGTCTTTTCGTCCGGATGGTCCGCCAGGGCGATGCGCACAAGATCCTCTGCGATCTCGGCCAGGATGGTCGTCGCCGAGATCGCCGCGGGCAGGGTCATCGAGCGGGTCACCGCGCGGAGGTCGGCGAAGCGGACCCGGACCGTCACGGTTCGGCCGGCGCGGGATTTGGCGCGGAGCCGGGAGGCGACCCGGTCGGCGAGGTGGCGCAGGGTCGGGCGGAAGACCTCCTTCACGGCGGGTTTGCGGCCCAGCGCCGATTGCGACCCGACCGAGCGGGCGCGGCGGCTCGTCACCACCTCCCGGTGATCGCGATTTTGCGCCAGCGCCGCCAGCTTGCCGCCGACCGCCCGGCCCAGGATCCGCGCCAGCGACCAGCCCGGGGTCTCGGCCAACTGGCCGATGGTGAACACGCCCATATCGGCGAGCCGCGCCCGGGCGACCGGGCCGACGCCCCACATCAACTCCACCGGCAGGTCGTGCAGAAACTCGCGCTCGGTTCCGGGTGGGACGACGACTAGACCGTCGGGCTTGGCCACCTGGGAGGCGATCTTCGCCAGATGCTTGGTGCGCGCGACGCCCAGCGAGATTGGCAGCCCGACCTCCGCCTGCACCCGTTCGCGGATGGATTTCGCCATCTCTTCCGGCGGCCCGAAGAGGTGTTCGCAGCCCGCCACGTCGGCAAAGGCTTCGTCGATGGAAATTCGCTCTACCAGAGGCGTGAAATCGCCCATCACATCGATCGCGGCATCGCCCAGCCGCTGGTAGTCCTCGAAATGGCCGCTGACGAACTGCAGTTCCGGGCAGAGTTCGCGGGCCCGCCGTCCGGGCATCCCGCCGCTGACTCCAAAGGCCTTGGCCTCATACGACGCGGCCAGCACCACCCCGCCGCCGACGGCGATAGGCCTGCCGCGTAAGGAGGGGTCCAGCATCTGCTCGACCGACGCGTAAAAGGCGTCGAGGTCGGCGTGGAGGATGGTGGCCGTCGCTGCCATGTCGACGATTGGAACATAAAGTGAACACAGATGGCAATTGTTGAGCGGCCGGCGCGATGCGGATTGCGTTGCCATACTGGGTATCGGCGATATCGAGCAGGATTTGGCGGGCTTGCGCCCGAAGCATTCTTTTGAGCTCCCTCACCCGACCTCTTCCGCAGGGGGAGAGGGGTTGGTGGTGCTCGTTCGTGACCCTCTCCCCCCGCGGGAGAGGGAGGGACCCGCGGCGAAGCCGTGGGAGGGTGAGGGGGCTATCGGATCAACTTCGGCCCTCGGACAGGCTCCTAGCGTCCGTTTCTTACCGCAAAGCTTGCATTCCGCCCCGGTCCGGGCTATTTAGCCGCCGCGTTTCATCACACACGTGGGCATCGCGGCCTGTCGACGCATGACAGGTCCATCCGGTGTTCGTTTGTCTTTCGGTCTCAAGCCGATCGACATTCGGACTATCGCCCGCGGAGGAACAACCGGAGAAGGAAAGAAAGATATGGCGTCTCCGACTTTTACCTTGCGTCAGCTTCTTGAGAGCGGCGTACATTTCGGCCACCACACCCGCCGCTGGAACCCGAAGATGGGTCAGTACATCTTCGGCATCCGTAACGGTGTTCACATTATCGATCTCCAACAGACCGTGCCGTTGCTGCATCGGTCGCTGGACGTCGTGCGCGAGGTCGTCGCCGGCGGCGGCCGCGTGCTGTTCGTCGGCACCAAGCGGCAGGCCCAGGAGAAGGTGGCCGCCGCGGCCACGCGCTGCGGCCAGTATTACGTCAATCACCGTTGGCTCGGCGGCATGCTGACCAACTGGAAGACCATCTCCCAGTCGATCAAGAAGCTGAAGGAGATGGACGAGCAGCTCGCCGAAGTGGATTCGGGCCTGACCAAGAAGGAACGGCTGGGCGTCACCCGCCACCGCGACAAGCTTGACCGCGCTTTGGGCGGCATCCGCGATATGGGCGGGCTGCCGGACGTGCTGGTGATCATCGACACCAACAAGGAAGCGATCGCGGTCCAGGAAGCGACCAAGCTCGGCATCCCGGTGATCGCGGTGATCGACAGCAATTCCGATCCGGACGGCATCACCTATCCGATCCCCGGCAATGATGACGCGCTGCGCGCCATCGATCTCTATTGCGAACTGATCTCAGCGTCGGTCCTGTCGGGCATCGAGGCGGAGATGATGGCCTCCGGCAGCGATATCGGCGAGAGCGAGGCTCCGGTCGAGCCGGTGCTGGTCGTCGAGGCCGAGCCCGAGGCTCCGGCTGAGCAGGCTCCGGTGGAGGCCGAGGCCGTTCCGGCGGAAGCCGAGGCCGTTCCGGCGGAAGCCGAGGCCGCTCCGGTGGAGGCCGAGGCCGCTCCGGCGGAAGCCGAGGCCGTTCCGGCGGAAGCCGAAGTGGCCGTTGCCGATGCCGCCGAGGCGCCGGTCGAGGAAGCGGTCGTCCAGGCCTAGCGCCGGACATCAGTAAGGCGGCGGCGCTTCTGGCCGCCGCATCGCATGAATACGATCGCGCCAGATTGCGGCGCGATGGACAGATAAGAGGACGAGATGGCGCAAGTCACCGCCGCGCTGGTCAAGCAGCTTCGTGAAAAGAGCGGCGCCGGCATGATGGATTGCAAGAAGGCGCTGACGGAAACCGACGGCGATGTAGAGACCGCGGTCGATTGGCTGCGCAAGAAGGGCCTCTCGGCGGCTGCCAAGAAGGCCGGCCGGGTCGCCTCGCAGGGCCTGATCGGCGTTTCGGTGGAGGGCACCGCAGGCGCCCTGGTCGAGGTCAACTCCGAAACCGATTTCGTCGGCCGAAACGAGACCTTCCAGGGTTTCGTCGCGACGCTCGCCAATATGACGCTCGGCGTCGGCGGCGATGTCGAGGCGTTGAAGGGGATGGGCTATCCGGGCACCGGCCGATCCGTTCCTGACGAACTGACCCAGATGATCGCCACCATTGGCGAGAATATCAGCCTGCGCCGGGTCGCCGAACAGCGGGTGTCGGCGGGCGTTGTCGCACATTACGTGCATGGCGCGGTAGCGCCGGACCTTGGACGCATCGGCGTTCTGGTCGGCCTGGAATCCACCGGCGACAGTGCCAAGCTGGAAGCGCTCGGTAAGCAGATCGCCATGCATATCGCGGCGGCACGACCCGAATCTGTGTCGGTCGACGACCTCGATCCGGCGCTTCTGGAACGCGAGCGGGCTGTTCTGTCGGAGCAGGCGAGGGCCAGTGGCAAGCCGGAAGAGATCGTCCAGAAGATGGTCGACGGTCGTATTCGCAAGTACCACGAGGAGGTGGTGCTTCTGGAGCAGGTCTGGGTCATCGACGGCGAGAAGACGGTGAAAGAGGTGCTGGCGGCTGCGGCAAACGATGTCGGCGCCCCTGTCACTGTCGCCGGATTCGTGTGCTATGTCCTTGGCGAGGGAATCGAAAAGGAAGAATCGGATTTCGCGTCCGAGGTCGCCGCGACTCTCGCAGGTTAGCAAGTTATCCGCTCACGCGGAATCGGCGCCGGCCTGACGCCGGCGTCGTTCAAAACCGGGAGGTCCGTATGCCGTCCGCGCCGCTCTACCGCCGTGTGCTTCTAAAGATTTCCGGCGAAGCGCTGATGGGGGACCGGCAATACGGCATCGATCCCGACACCGTCGACCGCATCGCCAAGGAAGTCTCCCAGGTCATCGATCTGGGGGTGCAGGTCTGCCTGGTGGTCGGCGGCGGCAACATCTTCCGGGGCATGGCCGGGGCGGCCAACGGGATGGAGCGCACCACCGCCGATTATATGGGCATGCTGGCCACGGTCATGAACGCACTGGCCATGCAGAGTTCCTGCGAGCGGCTGGGGGTCCAGACCCGTGTGCAATCCGCCATCCCCATGGATACGGTCTGCGAGCCCTATATCCGGCGCCGTGCCGTACGCCACATGGAAAAGGGGCGGGTGGTGATCTTCGCCGCCGGGTCCGGCAATCCCTTCTTCACCACCGACACCACCGCCGCCCTGCGCGCCTCGGAGATGGATTGCGACGCGATCCTGAAGGGCACTAAGGTGGACGGCGTATACGACGCAGATCCCGTCAAGGTGCCCGACGCCAAGCGATTCGAACGGCTGACCTATATGGAGGTCTTGTCCAAGGACCTCCGGGTGATGGATCATTCGGCGATTTCCCTGGCCCGGGACAAAGGCATTCCGATCTTGGTCTTCTCCATCCACAATCCGGGTGGATTCGCCGAGGTCATCGTAGGCAAGGGCCGCTCGACAATTGTCACCGAGGAGGACTGAGCCATGGCCGCTCAGGATATGACGTCTTTGAACAAGCGCATGGACGGCGCCGTGAAGGTGCTCGCCGACGAGTTCGCGGGATTGCGCACCGGCCGGGCATCGCCGAGCCTGATCGACCGCATCAACGTGGATGCCTATGGATCCGAGATGCCGATGCCTCAGGTCGGCACGATCAGCGTGCCGGAGCCACGCCTGCTGACGGTGCAGATCTGGGATGCCAGCCTGGTCAAGGCGGCCGAAAAGGCGATCCGGGATGCCGGGCTTGGACTTAACCCGCAAAACGATGGTCAACTCATCCGCGTGCCGGTTCCCGAACTTAATGAAGAACGCCGCCGCGAAATGAGCAAAATCGCAGGTAAGTATGCGGAACAGGCGAAGGTTGCAGTGCGCAACGTTCGTCGCGATGGCATGGACACGCTGAAACGCATGGAGCGGGACAGCGAGATTTCTCAGGACGAGCACAAGGCGGACGCTGCAGAAATCCAGACCATGACCGACGCGCATATCGCCAAGATCGATGAGGCCTTGGCGCACAAAGAACAAGAGATCATGCAGGTTTAGCTTGCGTCCCGAGGAGCGGAAATGAAGACCCAGATCATGCCGCAAAGCCGGATACACCATCGCGCCGAGACGATCCGCAAGTTGACGGATCATGGAAGCGCGCCAGCCCTGTCGATCGCCATCTCCTCGCGGCAGAGCTAGCCGCCGCCCATGCACGGGACACTTTCCGAGGCGGCCTCGCCGCCGACTCATGTCGCCATCATCATGGATGGCAATGGTCGTTGGGCGCGCGCTCGGGGATTGCCGCGAACTGTCGGCCACCATCGCGGCGCGGAAGCCGTTCGCCGGGTCGTCGAGGCATCGGTCGAGTTGGGGATCGGCCATCTGACTCTGTTCGGCTTCTCGTCGGAGAATTGGGGCCGGCCGGAAGACGAGGTGTCGGAACTGATGGGCCTGTTGCGCAAATATCTGCGCAGCGAAGTGGCCGAGCTGCATCGCAATGGCGTGCGTATTCGCGTGATCGGCGAGCGCGACCGGCTGAAATCGGATATCGTCGAGTTGATCGTGAATGCCGAGCAACTGACCCAGGAAAACGATACCCTGCACCTGACCGTTGCGCTGAGCTATGGCGCCCGTCAGGAAATCACCGCTGCCGCGCGACGGCTGGCCGAGGAGGTTGTGAGCGGGCGTATGACGCTGGACAATCTTGATGAGAACGCCCTTGAGGAGCGCCTCTCCACGAACGGATTGCCTGATCCGGATTTGGTGATCCGGACCAGCGGCGAGAAGCGGATCAGCAATTTCCTGCTTTGGCAGGCGGCTTATGCGGAGCTTGTATTCGTCGAGACACTGTGGCCCGACTTCACGCGAGAGCATCTGGAATCGGCGATCGGTGAATACCAGCGCCGGGAACGACGGTTCGGCGTCTCCGTCGGTGGGTGATTGGCAATTCCCTTGCTGGCCCCGGCCGATTTTGCCCATGGAGGCTCCACGGGCGTACGATGTTGAAGGCGTCGTCAAATCGCGGCTTCGGTTGTGGGCATTGGGCAGACGATAGAATGGAAGGCCGCAAACCAAGCAACCTCCTGACCAGGGTGCTGGCCGCCATCGTGCTGGCGCCTGTGGTGTTGGCTGCGATCTATGTCGGCGGCTCGGTGTTTGCTATCGCGCTTGCGGCGGTGGGTTTCATTGCCCTGCATGAATGGTTTTCCCTGGTTGGGATCAAGACCGCCGATCGGCTTCAGATTGCCGGTCACCTCTGCCTCGCCGTCATCATGGCGATCGTGTACATGGTGGGACTGGCTGAAGCGATGATCCTGCTCGGCGTTTGGACCGCCGCGGTGCTGGCCATGGCCATGGCGGCCGGGCATCGCCATTTTTTGATAATCGGGCTTGGCATCCCCTATGTCGGTGTCCCGATGGCCCTGATGATCTGGCTGCGCGAGCTGCCGGACGCCGGCTACGGATTGGTCATGTTGCTGTTTCTGGTGGTTTGGGCGACCGATATCGGCGGTTACTTCGCGGGACGCGCCATCGGCGGGCCAAAGCTGGCGCCACGGATCAGTCCGAAGAAAACCTGGGCGGGATTGGCCGGCGCCGCCGCCGCCGCCGCGGCGACCGGGTCGGTTGTGGCATTGGCCTTCGGATCTCCGTCGCTGGCCCTGGCGGCGGCGCTGGGCGGCTCGCTCGCCATCGTGGCGCAGATGGGCGACCTCATCGAATCCGCGGTCAAGCGCCGGTTCAATGCAAAGGATAGCGGCGCCCTGATACCGGGCCATGGTGGCGTCCTGGACCGCATCGACGGGCTGCTGGCTGCGGCGCCGGCGATGGCGGCGATCTACATCGTATTCAATGGGAGTTCCTGGTCATGACGGCGGCAGTCGACTCGGCGCCGCGTCGGCGCGTTACAATTCTCGGATCCACCGGGTCCGTCGGTTCGAACACCGTCGATCTGATCGAGCGCAATCGCGACCGTTTTGAGGTCGAGGCGCTGACGGCGAACCGCAATGTTGATCTGCTCGCCGAGCAGGCGTTGCGTCTGCGCCCGCGGCTCGCGGCGGTCGCCGATCCGGAAAGCTATCCAGCGCTGAAGTCGGCGCTGGCCGGGTCCGGAATCGAATGTGCCGGCGGAGCCGAAGCAGTCGTCACTGCCGCCGCTCGGCCCGCCGAGTGGGTAATGGCGGCCATTGTCGGAGCTTGTGGGCTGGAACCGATCCTGGCCGCGGCTGAACGCGGTGCCATGGTGGCCTTTGCCAACAAGGAATGCCTGGTGTCGGCCGGGCCGTTGATGATGGATCGCGTGAGGCGATGCGGCGCCACGCTGCTGCCGGTGGATTCTGAACACAACGCGATCTATCAGGTGCTGGATTCCAAGGCCAAGAATTCGATCGAGAAGCTCATCCTCACGGCGTCCGGCGGTCCTTTCCGCACCGCCGATATGGAGACCATGGAACGGGCCACGCCGGAGCAGGCGGTTGCGCACCCGACCTGGGACATGGGCGCCAAGATCTCGATCGACAGCGCCACGATGATGAACAAGGGGCTGGAGATCATCGAAGCCTCCTATCTGTTCGGCTTGCCGTCGGAACAGATCGATGTGCTGGTCCATCCACAATCCGTAATCCACAGCCTGGTTTCCTATGTGGATGGTTCGGTGCTGGCTCAGCTGGGCATGCCGGACATGCGGACTCCGATCGCCTACACCCTGGCCTGGCCGGAGCGCATGGAGACGCCCTGCCAGAGGCTGGATCTTGGAGAAGTCGCTCGGTTGGATTTCGAGGCGCCGGATCCGGTGCGATTCCCGGCCCTGCGATTGGCGCGCGAGACGCTGGTCGCCGGTGGCGGTGCTCCGGCTATCCTGAATGCCGCCAACGAAATTGCCGTGAGTGCGTTTCTCGACCGGCGGATCGGATTCCTGGAAATTGTCCGCGTCGTCGAGGCGACCCTCGAGGCGGTTGCCAATCGGCCGATCGAGAGCCTTTCCGATGTTGCCGAAATCGACGCGGAGGCGCGCCGGCATGCTGTCAGCGTTCTTTAAACCCTTCCTGCTAGAACCCCTGAATCCCCGCCGCTAACCGGATTTTTTATGGCAAATCTTCTCGGCTTTCTGATTTCCATGTCCGCCTTTCTGGTGGTGCTGACGGTACTGGTCTTTGTGCATGAGCTTGGCCACTACCTGTCCGCGCGGCGCAACGGTGTGCGCATTGAGGTGTTCTCGATCGGTTTCGGGAAGGAACTGTTCGGCTTCAACGACAAGGCCGGAACGCGCTGGAAGTTCAGCGCCATTCCGCTCGGCGGCTACGTGAAAATGTTTGGCGACGCCAATGCCGCTTCGCAGCCCGGTGACGAGATTACGGAGATGACGGAAGACGAAAAGGCCGTCTCCTTCCATCACAAAAAGCTTCTCCAACGGGCGGAAATCGTGGCCGCCGGCCCGATCTCGAATTTTGTGTTCGCGATCGTGGTGTTCTTCTTCCTGTTCGCGATGTTCGGAAACCCGATTCCGCCGGCGGTTGTTGGTGAAGTGGTGTCCGGCAGTCCCGCCCAGGCCGCTGGATTGGAGTCCGGGGATCGCATCTTGTCTGTGAATGGTACGACGGTCTTCCGGTTCCGCGATCTCGGAGACGCGATCCGCGCCGCTGAGGGAGAGCCTGTTGTTTTGGTCGTGCGCCACTCGGGCGGCGAAGAAACAGTCACCATAACGCCCCGGATGGAGCGGGTTGAGACGACAGATGGCGGTTTCATTGAAGTTCTGCGGATTGGTGTCGCCGCCCGCACGGGTCCGGTAGGGGTGCTGGAGGCGGCGCCGATGGCCGTGGAGGAGACCTACGCATTCGTGAAGGAGACGCTGAGGATCGTTGGCCAGATGATCACCGGCAATCGCGGAACCGAGGATCTTGGCGGCCCGGTGCGGATCGCCAAGACGGCGGGCGACGTGGCCAAGACCGGCCAGGTTTCTCTCCTTTGGTATTATATGGCGTTGCTGTCTATCAGCCTGGGGTTGATCAATCTCTTTCCGATCCCGATCCTCGATGGTGGGCACCTTCTGTTCTACGCCATAGAGGCGGTGAGGGGACGGCCACTCGGCGAGCGCGCGCAAGAATATGGTTTCCGGATCGGACTCGCTTTGGTATTAACCCTCATGATCTTTGTGACCTTCAACGATCTGATTCAATTGAAGGTCATAGCCTTTCTTCGAGAATTAATCTGACCGTGATGGGCGGGGCCGTCTGGGGGATCATTTGTGGCGTTTGCTATGGCGTGGGGCAGGGTTCCAGGCTGGGGTTCTTTGCATATTCCTGATCTCTTTGGCGGCCGGTAACGCCGCCGCGCAGGACTCCTTTTCCGATGATATTATCCGCGAGATCGCCGTCGAAGGCGCACAGCGGATCGAGCCGACAACGGTCGTCTCGTATCTGACCGTGCGGCCGGGAGACCGGTTCGACTCGGCGGCCTTGGATGATTCTCTCAAAAGTCTGTTTGCGACCGGGTTGTTCGCCGACGTGGTGTTGCGCCGCCAGGGGGCGGCCCTTGTGGTCACGGTGGTTGAGAATCCAATCATCAACCGGATCGCATTCGAGGGTAATAATCGGATTGAGGACGGTATCCTCAGCGCCGAGGTCCAACTCAGGCCGCGTGTCGTCTATACCCGCACAAGGGTGCAGTCTGACGTCCAGCGCCTTCTGGAGATCTATCGCAGAAGCGGCCGGTTCGCGGCGACGGTCGTGCCGAAGGTCATTCAACTGGAGCAAAATCGGGTCGATTTGGTTTTTGAGATCGATGAAGGCGCCCTGACGACCATTCGGCAGATCAGCGTCATCGGCAACCGGGCGTTCAGCGATTCCGATCTGTTGGATGAGATCCAGACGGAGGAGTCGGTCTGGTATGGATTTTTGAGCTCCGACGATACCTATGATCCCGACCGCCTGGCCTTTGACCGGGAATTGCTCAGGCGGTTCTATCTCAAAGAGGGATATGCCGATTTCCGTGTCATTTCGGCGGTCGCTGAGCTGACACCGGATCGGGAGGAATTCTTCATCACCTTCACTGTGGAAGAGGGCGAGCGCTATCGGTTCGGCACGGTCGATATACAATCTTTGCTGCCGGACCTCGATACAGAAGTGCTCCGGGAGGAACTGGTATCCGAAGCGGGCGACTGGTACTCCAGTGAAGCCGTCGAGGATTCAATCGTCAACCTGACCGATGCCGTTGGCGATCTGCAATACGCCTTCGTCGATGTCGAGCCGTTGGTGTCCCGGGAGCGCGAAGAGCAGCGGATCAACATTACCTATCAGATCAATGAAGGTCCTCGGGTCTTTGTCGAAAGAATTGATATCAATGGCAATGTGAGAACCGTCGACGAGGTGATCCGCCGTGAAATGGAACTCGTCGAAGGCGATCCGTTCAACAACTCGCGGCTGCGACGGTCCGAGGCCCGGATCCGTAATCTGGGTTTCTTCGATCGGGTGGCGATTTCGCAGCGTCTGGGATCGGTGCCGGACCAGACGGTTGTCACGGTCGACGTCCAGGAACGATCGACCGGTGAGTTGTCCCTGGGCGCCGGATTTTCGACGACTGATGGCCCGGTCGGCACCGTCAGCCTCAGGGAACGCAATTTGCTGGGAAGGGCGCAGGATTTGCGTCTGTCGGCGTCGCTCAGTGGCCGAACCCAGGATTTCACCCTGAACTATACGGAGCCGTATTTCCTGGATAGGGATTTGTCTGCCGGTATCGATCTGTTCAATAGTGCAACCGACAATCAGGACGAAAGTTCATTCGACGAGGATACGCTGGGCTTCGGGATCCGCCTCGGCTATCCGCTGGGCGACCGGCTTCGCCAAACAGTGCGGTACCGTTTGGAAGATCGCACAATTGAGAATGTCGACGCCGACGCATCGCTGTTCATCCGGGAACAGGAAGGCCAAACTCTGACCTCCCTGATCGGGCACCGCATCACCTACGATAAATTAGATAGCCGGTTCGAGCCCAGCGAGGGTTATCTGCTTGAATTCGGCAATGATTTTGCCGGATTGGGTGGCGATGTGAACTTCGTTCGCACGACAGCATCGGGCAGTATTTTCTTTCCGCTTTTCGGCGATGCCGTTCTCAATCTGCGCGCGGATGGCGGGCATATCTTGGGACTTGATGAAGATGTCAACATCAGCGACCGATTCTTTATTGGCGGCAACCAGTTTCGCGGCTTCGAAAGGTCGGGCATCGGCCCGCGCGATACGGCGACCGACGATGCGCTTGGTGGCAATATATTTGCGGTCGGAACTGTCGAGGTTGCTTTTCCCCTGGGACTACCCGAGGAGCTGGGAATCCGAGGGCGCGTTTTCACTGATATGGGCACGCTTTTCGACGTCGATGACAACGGGCCAACAGTCCAGGATGAGGGGTCGCTTCGGCTAACCGCAGGGACCGGTCTCTCGTGGTCTTCACCATTTGGCCCAATCCAGATAGATTTCGGATTCCCGATCTTGAAAGAAGATTTTGACAAGGACGAAGTGTTCCGGCTCAGCTTCAGCACTGGCTTCTGAGCGATGGCAGGCCGTCTCGGCGTCGCCGCGTTTCTTGCCCTTATCCTTTTCTTCGGCGCGTCGCCGCGATCGGCTTCTGCCCAGGAATCGCTGGTCATTATTGTCGTGGATTTTCAACGCATCGTACGTGAATCGGCGGCAGCCGCGACCGTTCGGGAGCAGATCGATGAACTTCGCAGTGCGACTCAAGCCGAATTTGCACGTATCGAGGAAGAATTGCGTGCTTTGGAGGCCGAACTGACCGAACTGCGTCCGGTGATCGCTGATGAGGAGTTTCTTCGGCGCCGGCGGGAATTCGAACTCAGGGTGACCGAGGCTCAGCGGCAGGCTCAGTATCGACGGGCTGAGCTGGATCGGTCCCTCGATGAGGCCATGGGCCGCATTCGATCGTCGCTGTTTGATGTGATCGCCGGCATCGCCAATCGCGAGCAGGCAAATCTGGTCCTGAGCCGTGCCAATGTCGTCATGGTCGATCAGTCTCTTGACTTGACGGACCAGGCGCTTGAGGAATTGAACGAATTGCTGCCCCGTGTCGACGTCGCCGTGCCGCAACAATAGCAAAAGCGCGAGAGCGCCCGTACCCGATGGCTGATTCCAGGTTCTTTGATCGATCCGGACCCTTCACCCTCGCCGAACTGGCAGAGGTCTCCGGCGCTCGGCTTTCGGCGGGTGCTGACCCTGCTCGCCTGATCCACGATGTGGCAGCGTTGGAGCACGCCGGTCCCGATGAGGTGAGTTTTCTCGATAACCCGAAATACAAATCGGCCTTTGGCGCCAGCCGAGCCGGGGCTTGCGCCGTGAAACCGGAGTTGGCCGACAGTGCACCTGATGGCATGGCTCTGCTGCTCTCGGACAACCCCTACAAGGTATATGGCCTGATTGCCCGAGTGTTTTATCCCAAACCGGCTCCGCGGCCGGGCATTGCCGATGGCGCAACGGTGGATGCCGGCGCGATCGTATCGCCCGAAGCCGAAATCGCCGCCGGAGTGGTCATAGAGGCTGGGGCGGATATCGGCGCCCATTGCATCATTCGAGCGAATGCGGTGATTGGACGGGGTGTTGTGATCGGCGCGGATACGGAGGTGGGGGCCGGGGCATCGTTGAGTCACTGTTTGATCGGCTGTCGGGTCCGAATTTATCCCGGTGTGCGGATCGGGCAGGACGGCTTCGGCTTTGCCATCGATCCCGCCGGCCATGTGGTCGTGCCGCAGCTGGGCCGCGTCATCATCGAGGATGATGTGGAGATCGGCGCCAATTCGACCGTCGATCGCGGCGCCGGGCCGGACACCGTGATCGGGCAAGGCTGCATGATTGATAATCTTGTACAGATCGGGCACAACGTCGAAATCGGTGCCGGCTCGGTGCTGGTTGCTCAATCTGGCATTTCCGGCAGCACGAAGCTTGGCCGATTTGTCGTTCTTGCCGGTCAGGCCGGGTTGGCCGGTCACTTGAAGATCGGCGATGGCGCCCGTGTCGGAGCCCAGAGCGGTGTCATGCGCGACATTCCGCCGGGAGCGGATGTAATCGGATCACCGGCCATGCCAAGCCGGCAGTATTGGCGCTGGTACACCAGACTGATGAAACTGAGCGGGCTGAAGGGCGGTTAGGCTATGGATGTGACGCCAACCGGCGAGGTGGTGCCGGAAATCGACATCATTCGGGTGATGGAACTGATCCCGCATCGGTATCCATTGCTGATGGTCGACCGCGTTGTCAACGTCGTTCCCGATGTCAGCGCGGTCGGTATCAAGAACGTGTCCATCAACGAGGTCCAATTCCTGGGCCATTTTCCGGAGCGGCCGATCATGCCCGGCGTGCTGATCGTCGAGGCGATGGCCCAGACCGCCGCGGTGCTCGTCGTCCAGACCCTGGGGGCCGAGTCGGAGGGCAAGCTGGTCTATTTCATGTCGATCGAGAATGCCAAATTTCGGCGTCCCGTTACCCCCGGCGACACCATGCGCATCCATGTGAACAAGCTTCAGCAGCGGCGCAATGTCTGGAAGTTCACCGGCGAGGCCAGGGTGGACGACGCGGTCTGCGCCGATGCGACGTTCGCCGCGATGATCATGGATCGCTGATGGCGCATTCGGTCCATCCCACCGCGGTTGTCGACCCCGCCGCGACGTTGGGAGAATCGGTATCGATCGGCCCGTTCAGCGTCGTCGGACCCAATGTCACCCTAAGGGACGGCGTCCGCCTGGAATCCCATGTCGCGGTCGCCGGCAATACGACGATCGGCGAGGGCACGCACATCTTCCCCTTCGCCTCGATCGGCCATATCCCCCAGGATCTGAAGTTCCACGGCGAGGAGTCCCGTCTGGAGATTGGCCGGAATTGCAGTATCCGCGAGCACGTCACCATGTCGCCCGGGACCGAGGGCGGCGGCCTGCTGACCCGGGTCGGCGACAATTGCCTGATCATGGTCGGTGCCCATGTCGCCCATGATTGCCGGATCGGCAATCATGTCATCCTGGTCAACAACGCGACGCTGGGCGGCCATGTCGAGATCGGTGATCATGCCATCCTGGGTGGGATGAGCGCGGTGCATCAGTTTGTGCGCATAGGAGAACATGCTTTTGTCGGTGGCATGGCCGGTGTCGAGCAGGATGTGATCCCTATGGCATGGTGGTCGGCGAACGGGGCTATTTGAGCGGGCTGAACCTCGTCGGTCTCAAGAGGCGGGGTTTTGAGCGCCAGGCCATTCACGCCTTGCGACAGGCCTACCGCACGATTTTCAAAGGCGATGGTGAGATCGCCGACCGCATCGACGCGGCTGCCGAAGGTCACGGCGATGACGGGCCGACAGGGCAACTCATCGCTTTCTTGCGCCAATCCGGCAAACGCGGAGTTGTCCAGCCTCGGCCGGGCACTGACGACTGACCGGCCGGGCTGAACGCTATGCCAGACGAGAAACCCAAGCTTGGAATCCTCGCCGGCGGCGGCCCGTTGCCGCGGCGCGTTGCAGAGGCCGGGCTCGAGGCCGGGCGCGACGTATTCATCATAGCCTTCGACGGTCAAACCGATCGCGACATGGTGGAAGACTTGCCGCATGCCTGGATGCGGATGGGGGCGATCGGACGAATATTCGACCGTTTGCACGCTGAGAGCGTTCAGGATCTCTGCATGATCGGCCATTTCCGGCGACCCAGCCTGCGGGAGGCCATGCCGGATCTGCGTGGCAGCAAGGTTGCCGCGCGAATCGGCCTGAATTCCGGCGGCGACGACACGCTGCTGCGGGCTATCAGCGATGTGCTGACCGAGGAGGGGTTCCGGGTGGTCGGCGCCCATGAGGTGCTGGTGGATCTGTTGGCCAAGCCGGGTGTGCTGACCAAGCGGGCGCCCGACGAGCAGGACCGCGCCGACGTGGCCAGGGCCTTGGAAGTCGCGAGTGCGATTGGTGCTTTGGATGTCGGCCAAGGTGCGGTCGTGCAGCAGGGGCTGGTGTTGGCGGTCGAAGCGGCAGAGGGCACTGACGCCATGCTGGCGCGTTGCGGCGCTCTGCGCCGGGAGGGCGGTGGCGGTGTCCTGGTAAAGGCGCGCAAGCCACAGCAGGACCGGCGCCTGGATCTGCCGGTGATCGGCGTGTCGACCGTGGAGGCCGCTGCGGCAGCGGGGCTGGTTGGTATCGCGGTGGTGGCCGACGCCACGCTCATCCACGACTCCCAGGCCGTGGCGGAAGCGGCCGACCGGCTTGGGCTGTTTGTGGTGTGCCTCGACGAGACCGCGTGATCCCGCTATGAGCGGGCCAACGATCTTCCTGGTGGCCGGCGAGCCCTCCGGCGATGTGATCGGTGCGCGGCTGATGGCGGCGCTCAAACGACGCACCGGCGGGAAAATCCGCTTTGCCGGCATTGGCGGCGAGCGGATGGCGGCGGAAGGGCTGGAAAGCCTGTTCCCGATGAACGAACTCTCGGTGATGGGGTTCGTCGAGATTCTGCCGAGGGCGCTGCATCTGCTACGCCGCATACGTCAGACCGCCAAGGCGGCTGTTGAGATGCGCCCGGATGCGGTGGTCACCATCGACTCTCCCGGATTCAATCTGCGGCTGGCCGAGCGTCTGGCCGGGCAGGGCATCAAGCGGATTCATTTCGTGGCGCCGCAGGTCTGGGCCTGGCGGCCTGGCCGCGCCGTCAAGATCGCCAAGCTGCTCGAACACCTGCTGACCCTGCTGCCGTTCGAATCGCCCTATTTCACCTGCCACGGGTTGGCGACGACCTTCGTCGGCCATCCGATCGTTGAAAATGGCGCCGACCAGGGCGACCGAGCCCGATTCCGCGCCGCCCACGGCATTCCCGAAGACGCCCCGTTATTGTGCGTCCTGCCCGGTAGCCGGGCGGCGGAGATCGAAAGGCTGCTGCCGGTATTCGGTGAGACAGTCGGCCGTCTGTCGGCGGGTCGTCCGAAGCTGCAGGCGGTGGTGATCGCCGCGCCGGCGGTGGCGAACCGGCTGCGGCACGACGTATGGCACTGGCAAGTGCCTACAACGACCGTGGAGGGAGACGCCGCTAAATACGATGCGTTTGCTGCCTGCGACGCGGCCCTGGCGGCGTCGGGGACGGTAACCCTGGAACTGGCCCTGGCCGGAGCCCCGATGGTGGTGGCCTACAAGGTCAACCCGATCACCGCCTGGATCGGATGGAAGCTGATCAAGATTCCCTATGTGGCGCTGGTGAATGTCGTGCTCGGCCGCAAAGCGGTGCCGGAATGCCTTCAGGAGAGCTGCCGGCCGGAATTGTTGGAGAAGGAACTCGCGCCGCTGCTGGACGTTCCGGAAGCCGCCGCCGCGCAGCGGCGCGATTGCGCCGAGGCTGCGAAGCTTGTCGGCCTGGGCGGCCCGCCGCCCAGCGACCGCGCGGCGGAAGTCATCCTCAATATCATCGAATTGGCTGAACAGGCTTCCGGCGATACGCCGGCAGCGAAATAAGCCGTTCAACCGGGTCTCAGAGCTACGGAGCGAAAATCAGCGTCGTGGCCAGTGCCACGCCGATCACCAGCGCCAGCAGCGCCAGCCGGCCTGCCCGGGTCATCCGGAATCGATTGTCGTTGGCCGGGGCGGGCACGCGCCGAAGCCTGGCGGAACGGCGCCTGGTCGTCCAAGTGGCCCGCCTGGTGTGGCGGGCCCTCGGCCGCTGATGGACAGGCCTAACCACGCTGCTCCGGCGGCACGTAATGCCGCAGCGTCTTGCCGGAAAAAATTTGGCGTGGTCGTCCGATCTTTTGCACCGGATCCTCGATCATCTCCTTCCACTGTGCCACCCAACCGACCGTTCTGGCCAGCGCGAACAACACCGTGAACATGCTCGTCGGGAAACCCATCGCCTTCAGGATGATCCCGGAATAGAAATCGACGTTCGGATACAGCTTCTTCTCGACGAAATATTCGTCCTCCAGGGCGATGCGCTCCAGTTCCATGGCCAGGTCCAGCAGCGGCTCGTTCTTGACGCCGAGTTCGCCCAGCACCTCGTAACAGGTCGCGCGCATCACCTTGGCGCGCGGATCGTAGTTCTTGTAGACCCGGTGGCCGAAGCCCATCAGCCGGAACGGATCATCGCGGTCCTTGGCCTTCTTGACGAATTCCGCCACCCGGTCCTTGCTGCCGATCTCCTCCAGCATCTTCAGCACCGCCTCATTGGCGCCGCCATGGGCCGGACCCCACAGCGAGGCGATGCCGGCGGCGACGCAGGCGAAGGGGTTGGCGCCGGATGAACCGGCCAGCCGCACTGTGGAGGTCGATGCGTTCTGCTCGTGATCGGCATGCAGGATGAAAATCTTGTCCATCGCCCGCGCCATCACCGGATTGACGATGTAATCCTCCGCCGGGACGCCAAAGGTCATGCGCAGGAAATTCGCGGCGTAGCTGCAGTCGTTGCGGGCTGGATGAAGGGCTGTCCGATCGAATATTTGTAGGCCATGGCGGCGATCGTCGGCATCTTGGCGATCAGCCGGTGCGAGGCGATCACCCGCTGCTGCGGGTCGTTGATGTCGGTGCTGTCATGATAGAAGGACGACAGGGCCCCGACCACGCCGACCATGATGGCCATCGGATGGGCATCCCGGCGAAAGCCCCGATAGAAGTTCATCAGCTGCTCGTGGACCATGGTGTGATAGGTGATGGTCCGTTCGAAATCCGCCTTCTGCTCCACATTCGGCAGGTCCTTGTAGAGCAGCAGGTAGCACACCTCCATGAAGTCGCTGTGCTCGGCCAACTCCTCGATGGGGTAGCCGCGGTGCAGCAGGACGCCTTCATCGCCGTCGATATAGGTGATGCCGCTATCGCAGGAGGCGGTCGATGTGAAGCCCGGATCGTAGGTGAACATCCCGGTATCGGCGTAGAGCCGGCGGATATCGATCGCCCGCGGACCAGCCGACCCCCCGATGGCGGGGTAGGTAAATGACTTGCCGGTCGCGTTGTCGGTCAGGGTGACGGTGTCCGAGGCCGCTTGTGCCGGGGCGACAGGCTTATCCTGATCCATTGCGATGTCCTTAGATGCTGGCCAAAAGTGCCCTGCCGGGCGGAGGTACCTATCTGCAAGAATAGCTGTCGGGTCAGGTTATTTCAACGCAACCCCCCGTTATCATACACGGTTCAGCCGTTTTCTGCCGCAACATCGCCGAGCCGCGCCAGGGTTTCATCCCGGCCCAACACAACCGCCACCTCGAAGATTCCGGGCGACATCGTCGAGCCGGCGAGAGCGGCACGCAAAGGTTGTGCAACCTGACCCAGCTTGACGCCTTCGATTTGGGTGAATTCCCGCACCGCCGTCTCTATGGTCGGCTCGTCCCATGCCGGAAGTTCCCCGAGTCGTGCCGCAAGCCGCAGCAGCATTGGCGGCGCATCGCCGGACAGCAGTCCCGCCGCTTTCTCCGTCAGCGGGAGCGGACGTGGGCGCACATAAAAAGATGCATTTTCAGCAAGTTCGTTGAGTGTTTTCGTGCGTTGCTTCAAGCCGTTCATGCCCGCCAGCAAACGGTCACGATCATCCGCTTCCAGTGGCCGGCCGATGATGTCGGCGATCAGTGGGGCGATCAGATCCACCAAGTCGGCATCTTCGGACTGACGCAGATAGACGCCGTTCAGATTATCCAGCTTGGCCATGTCGAACCGGGACGCGGATTTGCCGATGCCGTCGAAATCGAACCAGGCGACGGCTTGTTCGGTGGAGATGACCTCGTCATCGCCATGGCCCCAGCCCAGGCGCAGCAGGTAGTTCCGCAGGGCCGCCGGCAGGTAGCCCATATCGCGATAGGCTTCCAGGCCCAGCGCGCCATGACGCTTGGACAGCTTGGCGCCGTCGGGCCCGTGGATCAGCGGGATATGTCCGAAGACCGGCAGCTCCGCGCCCAGGGCGCGGAACAGCTGGGTCTGGCGGAATGCGTTCGTCAGATGGTCGTCGCCCCCGGATCACATGAGTGATGCCCATGGCGATGTCGTCCACAACTACCGCCAGCATATAGGTCGGCGTGCCGTCGCCGCGCAGCAGCACCATGTCGTCGAGCTGGTCGTTCGGCACCGTCACGGGTCCCTGGACCGCATCCTCGATGGTGGTGCTGCCTTCCTGGGGCGCCTTGAACCGCACCACCGGCGCGACGCCCTCCGGCGCCTCGGACGGGTCGCGGTCGCGCCAGCGCCCGTCATAGCGCGGCGAGCGGCCGTCGCGGCGCGCGGCTTCCCGCATCTCCGCAAGCTCCGCCGGCGTGCGGTAGCAATGATAGGCTTTGCCCTCATCCAGAAGCCGGCCCACCGCGTCCACATGATGCTCGCGCCGGCCGAATTGCGACACCGCCTCGCCATCCCAGTCGAGCCCGAGCCAGGCCATGCCGTCCTTGATGGCGCGAATGGCGTCATCGGTGGAACGGGCGCGGTCGGTGTCCTCGATCCTGAGGACGAACTTGCCGCCATGGTGGCGGGCATACAGCCAATTGAAGAGCGCGGTACGGGCGCCGCCGATGTGCAGATAGCCGGTCGGCGAGGGGGCAAAGCGGGTGACGACGGTCATGGGCGGCTAGTGATCTTTCAGGATTTGCGCCGGGGGCGGGCGCGGTTCAATAGCACAGCGGGGCGGCCGGTGCCTACCGCGCTGCACAATCTGGCCCCCGGGAACGAGGATATGCCGCCGGGATGGCCCCTGGCCGCATTTCCGTGGCACCATCGCGATCTAAAGAAAACCCGGCAAAGGGATGACATGAATGCGAAAGGTATGGCTTTCCATCGGGCTGGTCGCGCTGATGTCCGGATGCCAGACGCAGACTCCCGATACCGCCCCCGACGCCTTGGCGAGTTGCCGGGCCCGTGGCGGCATGGTGGAGGAGGTATGCACCGTCCGGCGTATCGTCTTCGACTGCGTGACCTGGGGGTTCAGCTGCCGGGGAGCCGACATCAACCACGATCAGTGGTGCGCCAGGCCGGCGGAGCCGTCGACGAGTTGGAACCCCAGGCAGGAATTCTGCGCCCCATAATCGGAGGGGCCGGCTCGGAGCTTGTCCGACGTGTCGGCGTCGGCTGTCGACGAGGTGATCCAGGTGGTTCTTTCTGTTCTGCCCTCACCCTCCCACGGCTTCGCCGCGGGAGGGTGAGGGCGAGCGCCATATCTCCGTCATGCCGGCGGAACGATGTGGAGGGGCAGGACCCTCGTCACCTACTCGCGACTATTGGCTCAATAGGGCTAAGCTGGAGCTACCATGGCTGACAGCCGGATCGACGCGCGCCCCCGACTCCTCTGGGCTTTGCCCCTGCATGCCGCATTTACCGGCATCGCCGCCGCTTTCGGGGCGGAGCGGGAGCGTTGGTCGTTGTGGCTGCCGGTCTATGCCGGCGTTGGAATTCTCGGTTACTTCGCGCTGCCCGGCGAGCCGGGTTGGTGGCAGGGCGTGTCGGCAACCCTGTGCCTGGGCCTGTCAATCGCGGTCAGCCGTGGCCGGCCCGTGGTGCCGGTGGTGCTGGCCTGCCTGTTGGCGACGGCGCTCGGTTTCACGGCGGCGCAGTCCGGTACGGCGCGGATTGACGCCCCGATGCTCGACGGCCGGATCGGGCCGGTCTGGGTCGAAGGGCGGGTGGCCAGCCAAAGTGTACTGCCACAGGGCGTCCGGGTCGTGCTGGCCGATCCGGTCATCGACCGCCTGTCGGGGGACCGAACGCCCCGGCAGGTGCGGATCCGCCTGCCTTCCAATGCTGAACCATTGAGAACGGGCGCGCGGATCGGTATCCGCGCGATCCTGAATCCGCCAAGCCGCCCGGTATTGCCCGGCGGATTCGACTTTCGCCGGCACGCCTTCTTCCAGGGGGTCGGCGGCATCGGATTTGCGGTCGGCCATGCCAGCGTGCTTGAAGCCGGTGAGGCGACGGATATTGGGCTGTGGTTGGAATTGGTGCGTCGGGCTATCGCCGATCGCATCGGCGCGGCGCTGGAGGGTGACCGGGCCGCCATCGCCACGGCGCTGCTGACCGGCGATCGCGGCGCGATCCGGCCGGACAGCCATGATGCGATCCGTGAAGCGGGGCTGGCTCATCTGCTGGCGATATCGGGCCTGCACCTTGGATTGGTGGCCGGGCTCATCTTCTTTACGATGCGGGCGGCGCTGGCCCTGGCGCCATCGCTGGCGCTGAACCGGCCGATCAAGAAATGGGCCGCAATCGCGGCGTTGGCCGGCGCCTTCGCTTACATGCTCGTGGTCGGGTCGACGGTGCCGACACAGCGCGCCTTCGCCATGGTCGGGCTGGTTCTGGTCGCGGTGCTGGTCGACCGCATGGCGATCTCCATGCGGCTGGCCGCCTGGGCGGCGGCGATCGTCTTGATTATCTCACCTTACAGCCTGCTCGGGCCGAGCTTTCAGATGTCTTTCGCGGCGGTGATCGCGCTCATCGCCGGCTATGAGGCATTGCGCGACCGGCTGGCCGGATGGCGCAGCCGGGCGGGGCCGCTGCGCATCGCGCTGCTGTACCTGTCCGGGGTGATGCTGACCACCGCCATTGCCTCGACAGCCACCGCGCCCTTTGCGCTCTACCACTTCCAGCAGATCGCCAGCTACGGCCTTCTCACGAACCTGCTGGCGGTGCCGCTTACCGCGCTGTGGATCATGCCCTGGGGGCTTGCCGCTTACCTCTTGATGCCGCTCGGTCTCGAGGCGCTCGCCCTGGCGCCCATGGGCTGGGGTATCTCCGCCCTCCTGGCCATCGCCGAGGCCGCCGCGGGCTGGCCCCACGCGGTCCTGCGGGTCGCCGCGCCGTCCGGATGGGCGTTGGGCCTGGCGGCGCTTGCCGGGCTCTGGCTGTGCCTGTGGCGCGGCCGTTGGCGATTATGGGGTCTGGCGGGCCTGGCGGCCGGACTCATCGGCCTGGTTTGGCCTCATCCGGGCCCGGATATCCTGATCAGCGGGGATGGCAAGCTGATGGCCGTCCGCTCCGTGGATGGAGGGCTGGCGCTCTCGAATATGAGGGGTGAGCGCTTCATCCGCGAGATTTGGCTGCGCGCCGACGGCGGACCCGACGCGATCCCATGGCCGTCAGCCGAGGCCAATCAGGATGGTGCGTTGGTCTGCGATCCGCTTGCCTGCCTTTATCGCCGCAACGGCCTCGTGGTGGCCTTGATCCGGGATGCCAGGGCCCTGGGGGAGGATTGCATGGTCGCCGATATCGTTGTCGCCAGTGTGCCGGTGCCGCGCTTCTGCCGCGCCCGGATCGTCGTCGACCGCTTCGATGTCTGGCGCCAAGGGGCCCACGCGATCACCCTGTCGGCGGCCGGGCCAACAGTCGACCACGTCACCGACGGGGCCGGCGGGCGCCCCTGGGAACTGGATCGCCGTCCGGAATGGGAGCGTGCACCGGGCTCCGATTGAGTCCAGACGCCATCGGCCTTTAGCCGTATTGCCGGATCAACCCGACCAGCCGTCCCTGAACCTTAACTCGGTCGGGGCCGAAGATGCGTGTCTCATAGGCCGGGTTGGCAGGTTCCAGGGCGATGGTGCCGCCCTTCTTGCGAAGGCGCTTCAGCGTCACTTCCTGATCGTCCACCAGGGCGACGACGATGGTGCCGTTATCGGCGGTTTCGCAACGCCGGATGATGACGGTGTCGCCATCGAAGATCCCGGCATCGATCATGCTGTCGCCCGCCACTTCCAGCGCGTAGTGATCGCCATTGCCCAGAAGGGTGGCGGGCACGTCGGCGAATTGCGAATGGTCCCGCAGCGCCTCAATGGGCGTGCCGGCGGCAATCCGGCCGTACATGGGTAGCGAGATCACCGCCGCCTCATCCGGCTCCTCGACCGAGCGACCGGGCATCGCGGCGGAGAAGTCGCCCTTGATGACATTCGGCGAGAAGGATTTTTCCGGCCTCGGCGCGCCATCGGCAGCGCCGATGCATTCCGGCAGCCGCAACACTTCAAGTGCACGAGCGCGGTGGGGAAGGCGCCGGATGAAGCCGCGCTCTTCCAGCCCGGTTATCAGCCGATGAATGCCGGATTTGGAACGCAGGTTAAGCGCATCCTTCATTTCGTCAAAGGACGGCGACACGCCTCCCTCGGACAGTCGACGGTTGATGAAGAGCAGCAGTTCCTGCTGTTTCCTGGTGAGCATGGATTTGGCCCCAGCGTTGGAGCGCCACGAGTTGGCGCCAGGCGAGTCGGTTGTAGACTAACTGGAACAAAACACAAACGTCAAGGTTTGTTCTGTTTTAGTTCTATTTTGCCTCTTGTCCGATCGAGGATCATAGCCGCACCATTCCGGAGGCGAATGTGACGATCTCCACAGGGTCGTCCTTTAAGGCGGCCGGAGCGTGGGGCGGTCGGACGACGAGGCAGTCGGCCCGGGCAAGGCCGGACATCACCGAACTGTCCTGGAGATCGAACGGTGTCGCAATGGCCTGCCCATCGGCATCACGGTTCAGTCGGCTGCGCAGATAATCCTGGCGCCGGTCGTTTGCCGGCAGCTCGCCGCCGAGGCGGGCTGTGGCGGTCAAATGGTCGGCACCGTCCATACCGAGCAAGGCGAGCAGGGCGGGTCGGACGAACAGCAACCCGCAGACCATGGAGGAGACCGGGTTGCCGGGCAGTCCCAGCATCGGGGTGCCGTCGATATGGCCGAACATCAGCGGCTTGCCGGGCCGCATCGCGATCTTCCAGAAATCCAGCTCCAGCCCGCGATCGCCAAGAACGTCGCGGATCAGATCGTGCTCTCCGACCGAGGCGCCGCCGGTGGTGATCAGGAGGTCGGTTCCTGCCGCGCCGGCCGCCATCCGGCTCAGGGATTCCCGGCTGTCCAGGGCGATGCCGAGATTGACCGGGATGCCGCCGCAGGCCGTCACCAAGGCCGATAGCGCCAGCCCGTTCGAGCTGACCAGCTGGTTCGGCCCGATCGGATCGCCGGGCATAACTACCTCATCGCCGGTGGCCAGGATCGCCACCCGGGGCCGCCGCCGTACCCGAAGCCACGGATGGTTCATGGCGGCGGCGATACCCACATCCCGCGCCGACATCACCCGGCCCTCGTGGAGCAGCACGTCGCCGGCGCTGAAATCGAGTCCCGCCGGGCGCACGAAGGCGCCCTTGCCCTCGCAGTCGCGTGCCGTGATCCGGTCGCCCTCCGCCGCGGTATCTTCTTGGATGACGACGGTGTCGGTGCCGTCCGGCAGAGGCGCACCGGTGAAGATGCGCACACATTGTCCGGGCCCGACCGTGCCGGCATGGCTCTGGCCGGCCGGGACCGCGCCGACTTGCTCAAGGACAGCCGGCAGGCTCGCAACGTCCTCGGCCCGGACCGCGTAACCATCCATGGCCGAGACCGGCGCCCAGGGTTGGGTGACCCTGGCGGCGACATCCTCGGCCAGAACCCCGGCCCAGCGCATCGGCGACGCTCACCGTCTCCGCCGGCAGGGCTGTGAACGCGGCGGTGATGCGGCTCTTCGCCTCGTCGACCGAGATCATCAGGACGCCTCGTAGGTGCCTGATTTTCCGCCGGATTTGTGCAGCAGCCGCAGGTCGGTGACGGTCATCGAGCGGTCGACCGCCTTGCACATGTCGTAGACGGTCAGCGCGGCGACCGAGGCGGCAGTCAGCGCCTCCATCTCGACGCCGGTGCGGCCGTCGATCTTGGCTTCGGCGACGATCTCTACCGCGTTGCGGTCGCAGTCGCAGGTCAGCTCCAGGGTCACCGAGGTCAGCGGCAACGGATGGCAGAGCGGGATCAGGTCGGAGGTCTTCTTGGCCGCCATGATGCCGGCCAGCCGCGCCACACCCAGCACATCGCCCTTCTTGGCCGCGCCGTCGCGGATCATCGCCAGGGTTTCCGGCAGCATGGTCACCAGGCAGCCGGCCCGGGCCACGCGATGGGTGACCGCCTTGTCGGACACGTCGACCATCCGGGCCCGGCCGCCCTCGTCAAAATGGGTGAATTCGCCGCTCATGCCGTAACCGGCTGGGTCAGCATCGTGCGGACCGCGCCGGCCACGTCGTGCTGGCGCATGAAGGATTCTCCGATCAGAAAGGTGGTCGCGCCGGCAGCGGCCATGCGGGCCAGATCGGACGGCGTCGACAAGCCGCTTTCGGCGACCGCGAGCCGGTCCGCCGGCACAAGCGGCAACAGCGCTTCTGATGTCGCAAGGTCGACCGCCATGGTCTTGAGATTGCGGTTGTTGATGCCGACCAGCCCGGCATCGAGGCGCAATGCGCGGTCTAGCTCGGCCCGGTCATGCACTTCGACAAGCACATCCATTCGCCAGCGCGTCGCTTCGAGCGCCAGCGCCCCGGCCTCGGCATCGCTGAGCGCCGCCAGGATCAACAGGATGCAATCCGCGCCCAGCGCCCGCGCCTCCGCTACCTGATAGGGATCCAGCATGAAATCCTTGCGCAAGGCGGGCAGGGGCGCGGCGTTTCGGGCCGCGGTGAGGAAGGTATCGTCGCCCTGAAAATACGGCCGATCGGTCAATACCGACAGGCAGGCCGCACCACCCGAATGATAGGCCCTGGCCAGTTCCGGCGGATCGAAATCCTTGCGGATCAAACCCTTGGAGGGCGATGCTTTCTTGATCTCCGCGATCAGCCCATAGCGGCCATCGCGCCTGGCCTGCCACAGCGCGTCGGCGAAGCCGCGCGGGGCGTCGGCCGCCTCGGCCGCCCGTTCGATCTCGCCCAGCGGGCGTTCGGCCTTGCAGCGCGCGATATGCTCACGCTTGTCGGCGCAGATCCGGGCCAGCACATCGGTCACCGGGTTGTTGAGCCCGCGCAAGCGCGGGCATGCATTTGAAGTCCAGCCCCCTCACCCTCCCACGCTGACGAGCGGGTCCCTCCCTCTCCCGCGAGGGGAGAGGAGACATTACCACCGCGATTTGGAATCCCTCTCCTCTCGTGGGAGAGGGAGGGACTCGACCCGTCGCGTTGGGAGGGTGAGGGGGCTTCGAAAAGCATCAACGGCAACCCATTTTGGCCGCTCAATCCTCCGGCTCCGGCACCGGCTCGTTGGTGATCGCCACCAGACGGTCAAGCGCCGTTCCGGCGTCACCGCTGTCGATCAGCTTGGCCGCCATGCCGACACCGTCGGTCAGCATCTCGACCTTGCCGGCCACGATCAGGGCGGCGGCCGCGTTGAGCAGCACGATGTCGCGATAGGGTGACGGGTTGCCCTTCAGCAGGCTGCGTAGCGCTTCGGCGTTGGTCTCGGAATCGCCGCCCTTCAGATCGGCCGGCGCGGCGCGGGGCAGCCCGGCCTCCTCCGGTGTGACTTCGAAGGTGGAGACCTTGCCGTCCTTCCACTCCGCGACGCTGGTCGGACCGGTGGTGGTGATCTCGTCGAGCCCGTCGGAGCCGTGCACCACCCAGGCCCGTTCCGCGCCCAGCTTGCCCAGCACGGCGGCCAGCGGCTCGACCCATTGCGGGGCGAAGACGCCCATCAACTGATGTTTGACCCGGGCCGGATTGGACAATGGCCCCAACAGGTTGAAGATCGTTCTTGTGCCGAGCTCGACCCGGGTCGGCCCCACATGGCGCATAGCGCTGTGGTGGCGGATGGCGAACAGGAAGCAGACATTGGCCTCCCACAGCGCCTTCTTCACCAGCGCCATATCGGCGTCCAGATTGACCCCCAGCGCCCCCAGCACGTCGGAGCCGCCGGTACGGCTCGACAGGGCCCGGTTGCCGTGCTTGGCGACGGGCACGCCGGCGGCCGCGAGGACCAGGGCGACGGCGGTGGAAACGTTATAGGTGCCGGAATTGTCGCCGCCGGTGCCGCAGACGTCGATGGCGCCGGGCGGCGGCTCGATATGCAGGGCCTTGGCGCGCATGATGCGGGCGGCGCCGGTGATCTCCTCGATGGTCTCGCCCCGTGTGCGTAGCGCCATCAGGAAGCCGCCGATCTGCGACGGGGTGGCCTCTCCGGACATGATGATCTCGAAGGCGGCGGTGGCGTCGGCCTCGTTCAGCGGCTCGCTATTGGCCACCCGGGCTATGAAGGGCTGGAGATCGCCGGAGGGGCCGCTCATGCCGCGCGCTTCCGGCCGGCGATCTCAAGGAAATTCCCGAGCAGCCTGTGACCGTCCTGGGAGGCGATGCTCTCGGGGTGGAATTGCACGCCGTGGATCGGCAGCGTCTTGTGGCGCAGGCCCATGATCAATCCGTTCTCGGTTTCCGCATTGATTTCAAGGCAGTCGGGCAGGGTGCTGCGATCGACGGTCAACGAGTGGTAACGAGTGACCCGAAGCGGTAGCGGCAAATTCGCCATCACCCCGGTACTGATGTGGCGGATATCCGACAGCTTGCCATGCATGATCTCCGGCGCCCGGGTAACGGTGCCGCCGAAGGCCTGGCCGATGGCCTGATGGCCCAGGCAGACCCCGAGGATCGGTAGCGTGCCGGCGGCCTCGGCAATCAGTTCCAGGCAGATGCCGGCCTTGTCCGGGTCGCACGGGCCCGGCGACAGCACGATGCCGTCCGGCCGCAACGCCATTGCCTCCTTGGCCGTCAGCGCATCGTTGCGCCGGACCAGCGTCTCCGCCCCCATCTCGCCCAGGAAGTGGACGAGATTGTAGGTAAAGCTGTCGTAATTGTCGATCAGCAGTAACATCAGAACACGTTATCCTTGAGTCTACGCTTTCCGAATACCTTTCATCCTGCGCTGGCAACACTACAGCCGACAATCCGAGATGGCCAGCGGGCACAGTAAGGCGGGAAACCGATGAGCGACATATATAGCCGCAGCCCGTATGGCAACGAATTGCCGAACACCTCCGGACAGGGCCCGTCGCTGAATTGCCGCCCGGGGTCGGCCGGCTGAACTGGGGCGCCTTCGCGCTAAACTGGATCTGGGGCCTTGGCAACGGGACCTACATCGCACTACTGACGCTGCTGCCCGTGGTCAATGTGGTGATGCCGTTCGTGCTGCTCTTCAAGGGCGATCGATGGGCATGGCAGAACGAAACCTGGCGCGATCTGGAGCATTTCCGCGGCGTTCAACGAAACTGGGCCATTGCTGCAGCAATCTTCTATGGCTTGGGTGCGCTGTTCGTCGTCGGCATCCTTGTGGCCATGTTTACGGTCATGGGCAATTTTGAGCCGGTGGATACTGCGAAGCATGAAGCGATGACCAACCCGGAGATCGCACGCCATGTCGGCTCCCCGGTCGAAGTCGATTGGTGGTTCACCGGCTCGGTCAACACGCAGAATCAGACCGGCGACGCCGACGTCACGATCTATTTCAGCGGCCCACTGGCGTCGGGCTCGCTGCGGACGGTGTCGGACAGGCGGAACGGCGTCTGGATCGTCCGCAAGATGGTGCTGACCCTGGACGATAGCGGCCAGGTCATCGGCCTCACGCCGCCTGGGAATTAACCACTCGATCCGGTTTCATCGCCGGTTTCGATATGCCTATCCTGGCACACGGTAGCACTGGCCCGAGGCGCGTCTCATGGATTCCAACGACCCGATCGCTTTGTGGAATGCCAATGCCGAGGATTGGCACAGACAGGTGGGTCAGGAAGGCGACCTCAACCGGCGTCTCAACTCCGATCCGGTGCTTTGGTCCTTTCTGGGCGATGTCCGGGGGCTGACCGTGTTCGATGCGGGCTGCGGGACCGGCTATCTCAGCCGTAAGCTGGCCATGGCCGGGGCCCGGGTCATCGCGGTCGAGGCCGCGGATCGCATGATCGCCGTGGCCGAGCGCGAAACAGGGGCCAGCCTGGACGTGACTTACCGTGTGGACTCCTGCTCCGAGCTTGCGAGCGTCGCCGACAGCAGTATCGATCGCATCGTCTCGAACTATGTGCTGATGGATTTGCCCGATCTGGATGGTGCCATGCAGGCCTTTCACCGGGTGTTGAAGCCGGGCGGCATCGCCGTGATGGTATTCAGCCACTCCTGTTTTCCGCTCTCCCAGTCCGACGAGATCGACGCCGAGGGGGCGATATCTCTGCGCTGGACCGACTCCTACTTTGAGGATCGTCGGGTCGACGATCCGGCATGGAGCCACTTCACGAACCGATTCATGTGGTTTCACCGGCCCTTGCGGCAGTATTGGCGGCCGTTTCGCGATGCCGGTCTCGCCATCGATGATTTCGACGAGCCGAGCCCTCGCGAGCCATTCCCGAGCGGAGTCGACCAGGCCCGAATAGACCGTAGCCGCATGTACCCAGCGTCAGCAGCCTTTCGACTGGTGAAAGAGGCGGGTCCGTGACGATTTCGGTTCAGCATCTTTTTGAGACGCCACAGCATCGCCCCGCCGTAGCCCGTTGGATTTATGAGGCGTTCTGGCAGGGCAACGGCGAATTCAGCGCCGCCACTCTCGAGGGCTATCTCTGCGAAGCCGTCGACAGCGACCGGATTCCCCTCTCGCTTCTGGCATCTGTCGAGGGACGACCTGCGGGCACCGTCAATCTGGTCCATGACGATATCTTCGAGCGGCCGGACCTTCATCCCTGGCTTGCCGCGCTTTACGTGTTACCTGAATTTCGACGGTCGGGCGTCGCATCGTCGCTAATGCGATCGGTGTCCTGTCATGCCGCCCGGCTGGGTGTGTCGGGGCTTTATATCGGGACGGACACTCCAGACTTCTATGCCCGGTTCGGCGCATCGATCGTCGAACGCGACGGCGATGTGCAGATCATGCGGCTGCCGGTCGGAGGCGCGACGACGCCTTAGTCGTCAATTTCGGCGTATTCCCCCAGCGCCGCGATCAGCGGCCCCAAATGCCGCTCATAGTGGCGCCATTTGCCGATCGAGCTGGTATAGACCGGCCGGCGGACCTGGGCCCGGCTGGCGGTCAGGACCGGGCGCTCGGTCTCGAAGAAACGGGCGCAGTCGGGATGCCAGTCGACGCCGCAGAATTCCAGCAATCGGCTACCGACACCCGGCAGGTCGGCGACCAGATCCTCATAGACCAGATCGAAGACCGGCACCGGCAGGATCTCCGCCCAGCGGTCCATCATCCAGCGATAGTCGCCGTAGAAGCCGCCCAGCGTTTCCAGATCAAAGCTGTATTCCTGGCCATGGGTGAAGTTCTGGAAGAAGCAGGACACGCAGGTATCCAGCGCATCGCGGCGGCAATGCACGATCCGGGCATTGGGAAACAGCAGCCCGATCAGCCCCAGATGGCGAAAGTTGAGCGGCGCCTTGTCGGTGACGATCCGGGCGCCGCCCGCCCGTATCGTCGATTGTTTCAGATACACTTGGGCCAGTTGGGCCAACACTGCATCGGGTGCGGCGTCGAGGCAATCCGGGTAGCTGACCTGGCCCGGGACATATTGCGGCAGAGCGCCGCAGACCCGCTCGACAAAGGGCATCTCGCCGCCGCCGAACACATCGGGATGGCTGGCCAGCACCTGTTCCGCCAGCGAAGTGCCGGAACGCGGCATGCCGACGATGAACACCGGCGTCGCCTCCGGTGCGCCGCCGCCGAAGCGTCGCTCCATAAGGGTCCTGTCGCAAGCGTTGACGATGCGATCCAGCGTGCTGCGGGCGTAGGCCGGATTGGGCTTCGCTCCGCGTGCGGCGTTGCCGGCGGCGTAGTGGCCGAAGGCGCGGTCGTACTGGCCGAGATTGGCGTACCTTGCCGGCGGCAAACTCAACGAAGCACCGGTCGCGGTCCGACAGGTCCGGTTTTTTCAGCAGCCGGTCGACCGGCGCGATCAACGGGTCGCCGGATTCGATACGCAGCGATTGCGACAGGTTGAAAAGCGCCTCGGCGTAGTCCGGGTTCAGCTCAACCGCCCGGCGGTAAGAGGCGACGGCTTCATCCATGCGTGATTTCGCCGCCAACGCATAGGCGAGATTGTGATGGTAGGTGGCGTTCTGGGGCTGCAATGCCAGGGCCTGGGAGATCAGCCCGTGGGCCGCTTCGAAATTGCCGCGGGCGAGCTCGATCGTGCCCAGCAGGTGCCAGGCGTCGGCATTCCGGTCATTCTCGCGGATCAGACCGGAATATATCTGTGCGGCCCCAAGCAGGTTTCCCGCCTTCTGCAACGCAACCCCGTCGCGGATCGCCTGCCGAGGCCGCTCTGCTGTGACGAGCGGCATAATGGAGGCATTTTAGCGAACTACGATGAATAGATCGTAAACCGGGAGATCAAACCGGACCTACTCGCCGCCGGCGGGCGCTTGCCATGGATCAGATTGGGTTGCGCCTGCTTCAAGTCGATCCAATAGATCACCAAAACGAATCCAAGAATCTCAAGGACGTCGCTGTATTCGGGTGGCTGTCGGCGATCACGCCGGCATAGGTCAGGCAGACCGGCCATAGAAGCCGATCCGCTCCGCCTCGCTCAACCTCACCCCGGGACGGTCGTAATAGGAAAAGACCGCGACCAGGCGCTCCTGGGAGCCCTCGATCGGCGTGACCCTATGAGGCGTATTTTTCCCCTTGAAGACGTTGAGCGTTCCCGGTGTCAGCGACAGGGTCCGGATTGCCGTGTCTTGACCGGCCAGCAACCTTGCGACGCCGTCATAATTGGGGTCGTCCGCCGAGCGCAAATCGCTGCGATACTGAAATTCGCCGCCGGCCTCGGGCGCCTGAAGCAGCAAGGTGATGGTGAATTCCGCCCGGTCGAAATGCCAGTTCAACCCCTCGCCCCGACGATAGGCCATCACATTGGCCCGGGCCAGCGGATCGGCCATCGGATAAAGCGCCGGCTTGCCCATCACCGCCGCCAGGAACCGCGCAAGCGGCGGCCATTCGAAGACCCTGACGACCAGGCCGTCGGCGATCTGATCGGCGCAGATGGTGTGGTTCACCGTCTCGAACTCGGCCAGGGCAGGGTGATCCGCCGCCAGCCCCGGCACGGTCTTCTCGAAATACGCGTTGTGCCGGCGGGCATGTTTGAAGGAGTCGGTGTCCAGGACGGGCTTCACCTCGGCGACGCATTGCTCGAGGGCTGCGTGTCTCACAAACCCGTCCATGTTGAACAGCCCGTTTGCATCGAGCGCCGCGCGGCAATCTCGTACCAGCGCCGCCCCGGCACGGCTCGCCAGGGCATCCAAAGGAAATCGCTCCAGGTCGAGTCCATAATTCATTGCATCCGCCAAATCGTCCATTTGCTGGAGATTGGCAGTCGGACCGCATTCGAATCAAGCGCGCCGGA
Source organism: Inquilinaceae bacterium (assembly GCA_965237625.1). Lineage (GTDB taxonomy): Bacteria > Pseudomonadota > Alphaproteobacteria > DSM-16000 > Inquilinaceae > JABDIP01. Next base: position 134,075 of record CBDEGD010000007.1, on the reverse strand, counting down.
TCCAGTCGCGCTCGCGGGTCGTCGCAGGCTGTGACGCGGAGGCGGCGTAACATGGCCGCCCCCTGCGCTCGGTCAGAGGCCGGACCGCATCATGCTGATGAGGGCCGGCGTGACGATGCCGGTCTGCGGCAAACCCTGGCTTGCCTCAAAAGCACGGGTCGCGGACTGGGTTCCGGCGCCGTCGATCCCGTCGATTGCCCCGTTGTAAAAGCCGTGAGCCGTGAGCAGACGCTGTGCCTGGGTGATGTCGCCCCCGCTGGAAACCGGCCCGCCGCCGACCCGTTGGTTGCGCCAATCCTCGTACATCCGCTGCTCCTCGATTTCCCGGCGGACCTGCTCGTCTTGCAAGGCGCTTTGGCGTTCGTAGTCAAGTCGACGCTGGACTTCGCGGTCGCGCCCGGCCTCCCGCTCGCGGGCCTGGCGCTCCTCGACCGGGCGGTCCACGGCTTGGTTTCCGACGATGCCACCCAGAAGGGCGCCGCCGACGATGGCCGCCGTCCGCCCCCCGCCACCGCCGACCAACGAACCCAGCACGCCGCCGGCCGCCGCACCACCCAGTGTTCCGAGGCCCGGCGAGGCGGCCCCGCTGCCGGACTGCGCGCATCCGGCCGTCATCAGCACGGCCAGTAATCCGGCAACGGTGATGAATCCGCTCGATCGGTTCGATGATTCCGTAAACACTTATGCCTCCCTCAAAACACCGGCCGCTCGCCGTCATGTTCAAATGCGGTGATGCATCGATGCGCCGCTATTGGCTGAGATCGTGCGCCACGCTCTCTGCGATCGTCAGCACCCCGTCATCATTCGCATCCGCTTGTTTGAACTGCATGAGCTTGACCTCGATGATCTCCTCGAATGACAGGCTCCCATCGCCGTCGCCATCCATTGCGGCAAGGCCGGGCAGATCCTGCTGGAGGACTTCTCCTGGCTCGATCAGTCGGTCGCCGTCGCTGTCGGTGGCGACAAATCCGGTGATGGCATCGTGAGCGAATTCCGCTTCGTCGACGACCCCGTCGCCATTCTGGTCAGCAGCCGCAAAGGCGGCCCGGGCAAAGTTCTCCGTCTCGCCTTGCGCCGATGCCGGAGACATCGCCGTCAAATGCGCGGATAGGGCTAAGGCCACGACCGATACCATTGTCTTCATCACGGACTCCTCCGAGCGTCGTCTAGCGCTGAGGTTGTTTTGAAGCGACGGTGAAGCCCGTCGACATAAAAAACTGTATTGACGCGCGCCGCAGACAAGCGGACTAGGCAATTATCCATTCCGTCGTCGCCAAAAGCGAATCAAAAACCGCGATTTACGCACTGGGAAGCATTTGCACCCTCGGGCCACTCGATGTCCGCTTTGATCCGCTGGAACGCGCTGGATATCGGGGCGGCGCAGATCGTGTGATTGACCGTCTCGAGTTTGGCGAGGGCAGGGTGGTCCGACGCAAGCCCCCGGCACACTTTCCTCGAAATAGGCGTTTGCCGTCGCGCATGGGTGAAGGACGCGTTGTCCAAGACAGGCCTCACGCCCGCGACGCAATTCGCAGGCGCCGCCGGCGTCACGAAGCCTTCCAGACTGAACAGGTCCTGATCTTCCAGCGCAGTGCGGCAGGCATGCACAAGCGCCCTGCCGGCGGTGCCTTCGATATCGCTGAGGGGGAACCTATTGAGATCCAGACTCCGATTCATATATCCCGCCCGCCGCGGCCATCTGCCCTGGAATTGATTACCGATCTTTCTACAAAGTCCCTAGTCTCATTTGGCTGTGGGGGAACATGCTCCAGCCAAGGAGGAGCAATCATGGCGGAAAAATTCGACGCGATCATCATCGGTACGGGCCAGTCCGGACCCTCGCTTGCGGCACGCATGACCCGCGAGGGCATGAAGGTGGCCATCATCGAGCGCAAGCTGTTCGGCGGCACCTGCGTCAATGTCGGCTGCATACCGACCAAGACCCTGGTGGCAAGCGCAAGGGCTGCCCATATGGCCCGGCGCGGCGCGGAATTCGGTGTGGCTATCGAGGGTGCGATCGCCGTCGACATGCAGCAGGTCAAGGCCCGCAAGGATGCCGTCGTCAAACAGTCGAGCGACGGTGTCACCAACTGGCTCAAGACCATGGAAAACCTGACCGTCTTCGAGGGCCATGGGTGCCTGGAGGGTCCGAATTCGGTCCGGGTCAATGGCGATCTGCTCGAGGCAGACAAGATCATCCTCAACGTCGGCGCCCGACCCTTCGTCCCGCCTATGCCGAACCTGAGCGACGGTGACTATCTCACCAGTTCCAGCGTGATGGATGTCGACTTCCTGCCGGAACACCTGGTGGTCATCGGCGGCAGTTATATCGGGCTGGAATTCGCCCAGATGTACCGGCGATTCGGCAGCCGCGTGACAGTCGTGGAGCGGGGTGAGCGGTTGATCTCCCGCGACGATGAGGACGTCTCCGCCGAGGTGAAGAAGATATTGGAGGCGGAAGGCATCGAGATACGCCTCAACGCGACCTGCCTCGACGTGGCCAAGCGCGACGGCAGGGTGGTGGTCACCGCCGATTGCGAGCCGGGTTCCGAGGAAATCGTCGGCAGCCATGTGCTGTTCGCGGTCGGCCGAACGCCCAATACCGGCGATCTGGGCCTCGATGCCGCCGGAATCGAGGCGGATCCGCGAGGGTACATCACCGTGGACGACCAGCTGCGCACTAACGTGCCGGGGATCTGGGCGATCGGCGATGTGAACGGGAAGGGCGCCTTCACCCATACGTCCTTCAATGATTTCGAGATCGTCGCCGCGAATATGTTCGACGATGATCCGCGCCGGGTGTCCGACCGCATCTTGACATACGGGCTGTTCATCGACCCGCCTCTGGGCCGGGTCGGCCTGACCGAGCGGGAGGTCAGGGAGTCGGGGCGCAACGCCCTGATCGGCAAGATGAAGATGGCGCGTGTCGGGCGCGCCCGCGAACGCAGCGAAACCCGGGGTTTCATGAAGATCCTGATCGATGCCGACACCAAGAAGATCCTTGGGGCGGCGCTTCTCGGGATCGGCGGCGACGAGATCGTCCACTCCCTGCTCGACGTGATGTATGCCGACGCCCCCTACACGGTGATCCAGCGCGCCGTGCACATCCACCCGACCGTCACCGAGCTGATCCCCACATTGCTGGGCGAACTGAAGCCGTTGCGGTAGGTCTGACGCTGACCCGATAACGCATTATAGGCCTGGAAAAGGGGCTCCCGGCGCGCGATGGCGTACTGCGCGGAGTGTTGGTGCGGGGAGATGAGCGCACCATCCACCGGCCTTCACACCTCGATCACCAGGTTTGTTTTGGGCCTCGAACAGCAAATCAATGCGCAGCCCGGGTCCGGCTCCCCGAGAGGTTCCTCGAGGTACTCGACTTCGCCTTCGACCAACGTGCACATGCAGGTGTGGCAGATGCCCGACCGGCAGCTGTAATCCGGGTTCAGGCCATGCCGCTCGGCGAGGTCCAGGATGCTCTCACAAGCCGGGTCCCAGGCGGCGGTTACGCCCGAGCGCGCGAAATTCACCTGGATGCCGCCGGCAAGTTCCGTTTCGGCGGTTGGCGCTTTGGCCGGGCCGATCGGCTTGGCGTCTTCCTTCAGGATCGAGGCGGGGCCGAAGAATTCGTAGTGGATTCGTTCCTCGGACACGTCGAGTGATAGCAAGCCGCAATAGAGCGACCGCATGAAAGGCGTCGGTCCGCAGAGGTAGAAGTCGTAGTCGTCGAAGGGAAGCACCTGCTTCAACAACGCGATGTCGACACGACCCCGGCTGTCGTAGTCGCGGCCCTCGATGTCCGCCGCGCCGGGTTGGCTGTAGCGGATATGGGCCCGAACGTTCTCATTGTCCCCGGCCATCCGCCGGATATGCGCGCCCATGGCGTGTTCGCGGCCATGACGGGCGCCGTTGAGGAACCAGACGGGCCGCCGGGCACCGCTCTGGATGATCGTGTTCATCATGCTGATCATTGGCGTGAGACCCACGCCGGCACTCAGCAGCACAACCGGCCTTTCGCCCTCCGGATCGAGATGGAACTTGCCGCGCGGCGCTCCGACGCGGAGCTTGGTGCCGATCCCCACCTCGTCATGAAAATAATTCGACGACAAGCCGGGCGCCAAATCCGGCCGGTCTGCGGGAGGGGGCTCCCGTTTTATGCTCACGCGATAATAGCCGGCGTTGGGACAGTCGGAGAGTGAATAGGTCCGAAGCACCGGTTTTGGCTGGCCCGGGATACTCAGTTCGAAGGTGAGAAATTGGCCCGGCAGGAAATCGGATAATGCGGCGTGGTCCTCCGGGACCAGATAGAAGGAGGTGATGGTCTCGCTCTCGGGCTCTTTCCGGTCCACGACAAAAGTACGATACCTCTCCTGGGTCTTTGCAGGTGTGGCCGCCTTGGCCAGCCGCTCTTCGAACGAGCCTTTCCAGCCGTGCGAAAGCGACGGAATGTCCAAGGCTTTGGCCGCCCCCTTCAGGTTCTCCTTGTCGAAATACAGAAGCTCGTTGACCTCGCGAACGGTCATGGCGCCGGAGGCTCGCTTGACGAGTTCGATGGTGTCCCCGGCGCCGACCTCGCCCTCTTCGAGGACGCGAAAATAGAACCCCATTCGGCCGCTTGCCATGAACTGATTCTGGAATCCCTCGATCCCCATTCTGATCGCCAGCTTGTAGCAGGGCACGCGCGGCTGGCTGACTTCGACCAGGGCGCTTCCCACGCGGAACACGTCGCCGACGTGGATATCGTCCTCCAGCATGCCTTCCACGGTGAAGTTCTCGCCGAACTGGCCAATGGTGAAATCGTCGCGCTCCAGTTCTCCCGCCCAGTGTTCGTAGTTCTCGAATGTGTAGACATAGATCGCCCTGAACGCCCCGCCATGGCCCCACAGGTCCGCCTGCCCATCGCCATCCAGGTTCAGGCTGCGTAGCATCACCCGACTCGCCACCGGCTCCTTGAATATGCCGGTCGTGACCGGTTTGCCGTTGTGCACGATGTCCCTGGGCATTGATACATTGACCGATTTGAGCGTCATGGCTGGCAGCCGCGGGGCCGCGTCACCCGCGGTTTCGGCCGCTTCGAATTTGTCGAAGACGGGGGAATACCCCTGAAATTCCCAGGTGAGGGGCAAGGCCCGTTCTATGTGCAGCGACTCTTCAACGGAGAATGCCAGCACCCGCTTGGCCCCGGGGAAACGCCTTGTATGGGCGGGCTCCCAGAGGATCTCGGCCTCGCCTGTCAGTTGAAGCGTATCGCCGGTGTCGAAATCGATGAAGAGCAGGCCGCATTTCGGATTGACCGCGATGTTGCCCAGCGTATTGAACATGCAGTTCCCGGAATAGTCCGGGAACAGCAGCAAGGTCTCGTGCGCGACCAGGACGAATCCCGGTTTGCCCCCGCGGTGCGAAACGTCGACCCCGTGGCTCCAATCCGCGGTGTCTTCAGAGAATTGGCTGGCGATAAATAGGGTGTCGGCGCGGGCGATAATGGCCGCCTGATCCCTGGTCAAGGAATCTCCTCGGTTGACCGGCCTCTTCGCGCTAACGCTCTCGAATCCGCCTCCTAGGACAGGCTGGCGGGCTTGGATATATTTGGGGCAGTTTCCGAAGCTTTGGGCGACCTGGATCTGAAAACCGTCCAGGCCGCTGTGGCTCACCTTACCGTTCAACCGATTGCGCCGGCGGGTTTGGAACTCGATCCCCAGGGCTCCTATGTCCGTCCCATCAACGAGGGACTCGCCCAAGGGATCGCCGTAGATCGGACGCGCGTTCACCTGAAGGGTGCTGGAGGTTATCGCCCCGACGAATCCGGGCTCGCCGGCAAGGACCGACGCCCAAGGTCGACCAACGGAATCGATCGTGCCGACGGCCAGTACGGGCAGGTGGGAAAAGAACGCCTGGTGTTCTTCCGGCATGTGATCGTGGATCATCCGGCGGCCCAGCCGATCCATATTTTCCGCTATTCCGAGCCGGGACTGGATCTCTTTCTCGCCCCGGTGAAACGGTGACCTGGCGTCCGACATCTCCCGATTTCCCTATGAATCCTCTACTCGAAATGACGGACGTGACGCTGGCGGGAGTGTTCGCATCTTCGGCCATGTGGAGCAGAGTGCCGGCGGAGCCGGCTGCAATGCGGCTTCCATTCTTGGCCCGCCCTGCGGCAAACACTAGTGAAGAGTGGTGAGGGGACGTTGCGGTGAAGAATGCCGGGCCCCGGCCATGGCAGGAAATTGGGCGGGGCGCCTACTGTCTTGAGCTCGCGAAGCGCACCGACTCCTCCGCCGCGCGGAGCAGGGCGCGGGCCTTGGCTCGGCATTCCTCGTATTCCGTCTTCGGGTCGCTGTCGGCGACCACGCCGGCGCCGGCCTGGATGTAGAGCTGGTCGTCTTTCAGGACCGCCGTCCTGAGAGCGATGCAGGTGTCCATGTCGCCATTGGCGCCGAAATATCCGACGGCCCCGGCATAGACGCCGCGCCTCGCGACCTCCAACTCGTCGATGATCTCCATGGCGCGCACCTTCGGGGCGCCGCTGACCGTGCCGGCCGGGAAACCGGCGATCAGGGCGTCCAGCGCATCCTTGTCCTCGGCGATCTCTCCGATGACGTTGGAGACGATGTGCATGACGTGGGAGTAGTACTCGACCTTGTACTGGTCGGTGACCTTGACGCTGCCGATCTTGGCGACCCGGCCGACATCGTTGCGGCCCAGGTCCAGCAGCATCAGATGCTCCGCCAGCTCCTTGGGGTCGGCCAGCAGGTCTTCGGCAAGCGCCGCATCCTCGCTGGCGGTGGCGCCACGGGGGCGGGTGCCGGCGAGGGGGCGGATGGTGACCTCGGTGCCGCGCAGCCGCACCAGGATTTCCGGGCTGGAGCCGACGATGCTGAAATCGCCGAAATCCAGATAGAACAGGAAGGGCGAGGGGTTCAGCCGGCGCAGCGCCCGGTAAAGGCTGAACGGCGGCAGCTTGTAGGGCAGGGAGAAGCGCTGGGACGGCACCACCTGGAAGATGTCGCCGGCGCGGATGTACTCCTTGCCCTGCTCGACCGCCGCGCAGTATTCCGCCTCGGTCATATTGGAGACCGGATCCGGCAGCGCCTCCATCTGGGAGTCGCGCTCGTGGCGGTGCGGCAAGCTGCGCTCGAAATCGGCGACCACATCGGCCAGCCGTTCGCGGGCCTGGGCGTAAGCTGCGGCCGCATCGATCCCGTCCGCCGGGAACACCGGTGTGACGACGGTGACGATGTCCTCGATATTGTCGAAGGCGGCGATCACCGTCGGGCGGATCATCACGCTTTCCGGCACGCCCAGCATGTCCGGGTTGTCGTCCGGCAGGCGCTCCATGCGTCGCACCATGTCATAGCCCAGATAACCGAACAGACCGGCGCAGATCGGCGGCAGGTCGTCCGGCAGGGCGATGCGGCTTTCGTCGATCAGCGCACGCAGGCTCTCCAGCGCCGGCCGGTCGTCTTCGGTGAAGTCGTGAGCGTCGAATCTGGCCTGGCGGTTGATCCCGGGCTTGCCGCCGATACAGCGCCAGATCACATCGGGCTTCAGCCCGATCGCCGAATAGCGCCCGCGAATGGCGCCGCCTTCGACGGATTCCAGCAGGAAGCTGTAGGGCCGGCCGTCTGCGATCTTGAGCATGGCCGAAACCGGCGTCTCCAGATCGGCGACAAGCTGGGTCCAGACGACCTGGGCGACGCCGTCTCGGTAGCGCGCCTCGAACGCGTCAAACTCTGGGAACACCGCCACCAACCGATCCCGGATACGTCACATCGCGTCGTTGGGTTGCTGCGGCTGCTGATAGAGCCGCGCCATGGAATCCCGATCGATGTCGACGTCATATTGCGACCGCAGCGATTGCGCGAAGCCGGCGATCAGGTCGCCGGTAATCGCCTGGGTCTGGCCGGTGGCGATGTCCTGCCGCGTGGTGGTGGTCGAGGCGGGGGCAGGGATCACGTCGTCCAGCCGGGCCACCGCATAGCCATTTTCAGTTGGCGACAAGGCGATGTCGCCGATCGCCGCCTCGAAGACGCTGGTCACCAGCTCTTCCGGCAGACTGCCGCGATTGGCCCCGTCGCGGCGCAGATCGCTCTGCTCCATCATCACGGCGCCGATCTCCGCGGCGACATCCGCAACCGCATCGCCGCCATCCAGCCGCTCGGCCGTCGCCGTGGCCAGCGCCTCAATAGCGGCGGCGGATTGTTGCGCCGTCCACCCGGCGATGACCGTTTCGCGGACTTCCTCCAAGGGCCGAAGCGCTGGCTCAATGACCTGTTCGGCCCGAACGATGAAGTATCCCTCCTCGCCGGAGTCTTCCAGCGTACTGGTGGCGCCGTCGAATATGGAGAATCCGGTCGCCAGAACCTGCGGAAGGGCGGGCGGGCCCTCCAATAGGCTGCCATCGCGCAAGACTCCATTTCGCGCCACCGGCGGCGTGACGGTGACGGGCAACCCCAGTTGGGTCGCGGCGACTTCCATATCCACGTCGCTGGACAGCAGATCGTCAAGCTCGTTGGCGACCTCGAACAGCCTGTCGAGGGCCCCTTCGAGCTTCAACTCCTGCTCGATCTCGGCGCGGGCGGATTCGAAAGGTGTGATGCCGCCTTCGACGATCTCCGTGACCTGCAGAAGATGCCAGCCGAAAGGCGATTGCACCGGCGCGCTGATGCCGCCGGCCGACAGGGCGAAGCCGGCATCGGCCAGCGTCGGCAGAAAATCGGCCCGTGGCGCCAACTCCAGCGGGATCACCGATACCTCGACGTCGTCCACCGCGGCGACGGCGTTGGCCAGCGACATGCCGCCGGACGCCGCCTCGCCGATGCGCGCCGCGAGCGCCTCATCGGGGACCACGATCTGCTCGAACGCCCGCTGCTCCGGGGTCTCATATTGACCCAGCTGGTATTCGTACTGGGCGCGGACATCGTCCTCGGGAACCTCGATGTCTTCCGCGATATCGGACGGGGTAAGGCTGACCACCCGTAGAACCCGAAGCTCCGGCGCCAGGAAGGCCCGTTCCTGTTCGCGATAATAGGCCTCGATCTGCTCTTCGGTCGGCGCGGCCACGCTGCCAATCGTGTCGGTGCCAATCAAGATCGCCGTGATGTGGCGGGTCTCGTTGCGGTAGCGATGCAGCGCTTCCGCCATGGTGCTGGGGATCGTCACCCCGGCGCCGATGGCCGCGGCAAGCTCTCCACGGGCCAGTTCCCGGCGCCGAGTGGCCATATAGCCTGGCTCATCCTGGCCGGTGGCGGTGAGAAACCGGCTGAATTGAGCCCGGTCGAAGCGACCGGTCGGGTCCTGGAACAGGGGTTCTTCCTGGACCAGCTGGGCGACCACCGCGTCCGGTGCCTGGATTCCCACGGTGCCGGCGGCCTGGTTGAACAGGGCCTCGGTGACCAGGTTTTCCATGGCCTGATCCAGAATGCCAAGGCTCAGCGCCAATTGTACATCGAGGGTCGGGCCGAAGATCTGCTGCAGGCGGCCAAGCTCTCTCTGGAAGGCTCCGGTCAGCTCCGGCACGGTGATGCGCTCATCGCCGACCGTCGCGACGGTTGCCCGGACGCCGCCGCCGCGGAACAGATCGCCGATCCCCCAAACGGCAAAGCTGAGGATCAGGAAGACAAACAGGATCTTGATGAACCAGGAACCGACATTGCCACGGATGAGTTGGAGCATGTTTTGGCCTTCAATTCGGCGCGGGCGGATTTCCAATTCCCAGGGCCGCCGTGCCGCCGCGTCGCCGAATATCCGGTGCCGGGCCCTGGAGGGCCGGCATCTTAGGTGCCGGCGACTACAGCGGCAACCGCGTTTGCGTGTCGGTTGTGACGGAGAATGGGAATGCCTGCTGGTACGCCGCTTTCTGGCCTGCTAAACGGGCCTATCTATGTCTAGTGGTCAAAATCGAACATAAGGTACCCATAGGATCGTCTTTCCCGTTTCGTCGGCAGGAAGACGCGCGCGGGCGATGCGGCGCATCGTCAAACGCGTCTGACGCCCCGAGGAGACGGGAAGACCGTCCTATGGGTACCTTATGTTAGATTCTGACCACAGGTCTGGCCCAACTGTCATCCCATCCGTCGTTGTCTTTAGGGGAACCGCCGCGCCATGTCTCGCAAGCTGATTGCCGGAAACTGGAAGATGAACGGCCTGACGGCCGATGCCGAGGCGCTCGCCCGGGGGCTGGCTCAGCGTTATGCGGCCGCCAGCCCCGGCTTCGACATGCTGATCTGCCCGCCGGCGCCGATGATCGGTGTCGCCGGTGCGGCGATCGGCGGCACCGGGCTTCTGCTGGGCGGCCAGGATTGCCATGCCGAGGCCACGGGCGCCCATACCGGGGATGTGGCGGCGGAGATGCTGGCCGATCTTGGGTGCAGCCATGTCATCGTCGGCCATTCCGAACGCCGGCAGAATCACGGCGAAACAGATGAAGAGGTCCAGGCAAAGGCCCTGGCGGCGCACCGAGCCGGGTTGGTGGCGGTGATCTGCATCGGCGAGACTCTTGAGGAGCGCGATGCCGGCGAGACCCTGACAGTGTGTTCGCGCCAGATCGCCGGGTCGATCCCCGCCGCCGCGGCCGCCGACACCATCGTCGTCGCCTACGAGCCGGTCTGGGCGATCGGCAGCGGCCGGACCCCGACGGTTCAGGACGTGGCGGAAACCCATGCCCATATCCGCGGAACGTTGTCGGCGCGACTTGCCGGCGCCGATGCCATCCGCATTCTCTATGGCGGCTCTGTCAAGCCAGGCAATGCGGCGGAGCTTATGGCGGTTCCAAATGTCGACGGCGCCCTGGTCGGCGGCGCCAGCCTCGCGGTGGAAGATTTCTGGGGAATCGGGCAGGCCTGCGGGTAAGGATTGGGAGCCGCGTGGCTATTGGAAATCCTTTCTCCCTGAGGGAGTAAATGGGCGGCGCTCTCGGAGATTTATTGGCGCAAAGCGACCAGTCGGGGGGCGGCAGCGAGTAGATCACATCGTGAGCAGGCCCTTGAAGATTCCGGGGTCGGAACCGTCGATCGACACGGCCCCAACTGAGTCCTCATAGAATTTGGCTGGGCCGACGCCGGCGATGATGGAATAGGCGTAACCTTGGTTCCGCTGATCCCAGAGCGCCTCCAGGAGCAGGGCACGGCCGATCCCAAGACCCCTGGCGATGTCCGCGACGCCCGTTGGTCCGAAGAAGTTCCTACAGGTGGCCTCGTGGCAGGCAAATCCGAGAATCTGTTCGCCCCTCAGCGCCAGAAAGCAACTGACCGGCTGCCTGGCGAAAGTGATTTCAGCTTCGGCCGCCCATGCCGGTTCGAAGCATGCCGCGATCCATTCCACTACCTGCAGTTTTTCAAGCACTGCGGCCCGCCGAACAGTGACGCCCTGATCGTTGATTTTCTTTAGTGCCTGTGCCTTCTCGGGCAAATCATAGAGCTTCACAAGCATGTCGTGCATCGGTGTAGCCTATCGTTGCAGCGGGCAAGTTGGCCCGCCATCCTAGCATCTCCGGACGACATGAGCGGGCGGTGTCGACTGGGCGGAAAACGCCCTGGACCGATTTCGGATTCGATACCAAGATCACGCTGCGACTCGCCCGGTCCTCGGACCACGAAACGTCAGGTGCAGGAAATGACCCACGCCGATTTTCGCATGGAGGCGGCCTTGGTGCCGCTCGAGGAGCCGATGCATGGCCGGCTGACGCTGACCCTGGTCAATCTTTCCGACGAACCGCTGAAGCGGTTTCGCATCGCGCTCTCGATGATGACACGGGTTGCGGACGAGCATCGCTGTGACGGGGCGTCATTGCGCCGGCGGATAGCCAACTTCCATGAATTCGATCCGGCCGACGGCGTCATCATTCCGCCGGGCGGCGTCTGGTCGTTTTCCGTCGAAGGGCTGACCCATCGGTCCCAGCACCGTCTAGACGGGCCGAAATCCGCCTATCTCATTCTTCCTGACGGAGCCTGCCGGCCGGTGGACGTCGGCGATCTGGCGATCGATCCGGCACTCGACACCGGCGAGCGGAAATCGGTCCCGGCGGGGCGCGTCGCGCTGCCGCTGTCCATCCTGCCCTGGCCACAGAACTGCGCCATCGTGGATTGGCGCGACGATACTCCCGACCTCCGCCCCGACGACACCGCATCCGCCGCCGATAGGGCATCGTTCGCCAATATCGCGGCGCTCGCCCACCGGCTTTTTCCCGCCGCCCGCAAGCCTTTCCGCCTGGATGGCGACCCTGGCTCGTTGCCGGTCGCCTGCCTCGACGACGCCACCCTTCCGGTCGCGGGCTATCGGCTCGAGTTCGAGCCGGATCGGATCGTCCTCCGTCATGCCGGCGCCGCCGGGCGCAACTACGGCCTGATCACGCTCGCCCAGATCCTGCACGGCGCCCGCACCGACCCCGAAACCTTCGCCCTGCCGAAAACCGGATCGATCACCGACGCGCCTCGTTATGGCTGGCGCGGGTCGCATCTTGACGTTTCCCGGCACTTCTATCCGCTCAACTCGGTGTTCCGATTTCTGGACATCCTCGGCTGGCACAAGATGAACGTCTTCCAATGGCACCTGACCGACGACGAGGGCTGGAGGCTGGAGATAGCCGCGCTTCCCGAGCTGGTCGAAATCGGCTCCAAACGTGGCGCCGACTGCCCGATGGTTCCCCAACTGGGTAGCGGCGCGGAGACCTATGCCGGTCACTACAGCCGCGACGACGTGCGCCGGGCGGTCGCCCATGCGGCGGCGCTCAACATCGACATCGTTCCTGAAATCGACATGCCCGGCCACTGCACGACGGTGCTGCACGCGTTGCCGCATCTGCGCGATCCGGACGAGCCGGAGGACAGCTATCGTTCGATCCAGGGCTACCCCAACAATGCGCTCAATCCCGCCATGCCGGAGACCTACGCATTCGTCGAGACCGTTCTCGGCGAGGTCGCCGAGTTGTTCCCGTCCGATTATATCCATGTTGGCGCCGACGAAGTCGACGGGCGGTCATGGCTGGCATCGCCGCTGGCTCAGGCCCTGATGGCAAGCGAAGGTCTGTCGGGAACGGCGGAGTTGCAGGCGCATTTCCTCAGAAAGACCAAGGCGATCGTGACCGCTCTCGGCAAGAAACTCGCCGGATGGGACGAAGTCGCCGATGGCGGCGGCATCGACACCGAGGATACGTTGCTCGTCGCCTGGCAGAAGCCGGAGGTTACCGCGAGGCTTGCCAAGCTGGGATATGACGTCATCGTCAGCCCGGGGCAACATTACTATATGGACATGGCCCAGGCGTCCGGATGGCAGGAACCGGGTGCCAGCTGGGCCGGTGTCTCGTCGGTTCGAGATAGCTACGCCTTCGAGGCCGAGAATGGCCTGACCGACGATCTGAAAGCTTCGGTCAAAGGCGTGCAGTCCGGCATCTGGTCCGAGCACCTCATATCCCGGGCCCTGTTCAATCACATGGTCTTCCCGCGCCTCGGCGCCGTCGCCGAGGCCGGCTGGACGCGTTCCGAGAGCAAGGATTGGCAGCGCTTCGCCGCTCTCTCCCGGCTCATGCCGGAACTCTAAGGGGGCGGCCAGGTCGATGCCGGTGCGCCTGGCGTTTGGCGGCATCCATACGGAATGCAGCACCTATTCGCCGCTCGCCATGGGCAGGGAAGATTTTCGCGTCGTCGAGGGCGATGCGCTGGCCCCGGCGCTCGGTCTAACCTTGCCGGACCGCGCCAATGTCGAGGCGATACCCTTGTTCCATGCCCGCGCCGTCCCGGGCGGACCGGTTGCGGCGCCGGTCTACCAAGGGTTCAAGGCCGATTTTATCGAGCGATTGCAGCAGGCCGGACCGCTGGACGGCCTGCTTCTGATCATGCATGGGGCGATGTTCGTGGAGGGCATGGAAGATATCGAGGCGGACTGGATCGGCGCCGCGCGCGCTGCCGTCGGCGACCGCTGCCGGATTGCCGTGAGTTACGATCTTCATGGCAACCTCTCGCAGGCGATCGTCGATCGGATCGACATTTTTTGCGCCTATCGGACCGCCCCCCATACCGACGTCGCCGAAACCCACATGCGGGCGTCGTCGCTTCTGTTGGACAGCCTCGGCGGCGGACCACGGCCGGGTATCGCCTGGGCGCCGGTTCCGGTTCTGCTGCCGGGCGAACGCACCAGCACCGAGGCGGAGCCGGCGAAATCGCTCTATGCGGCCCTGCCTGGCTACGATGCGCGCCCCGGCATTCTCGATGCCAATATCCTGGTCGGCTATGTCTGGGCGGACGAGGCGCGGGCCACGGCGGCCGCCGTCATCACCGGTACGGATCGGCGGGAGGCGGAATCCGCCGCCGGCGAATTAGCCGCCCGGTATTGGGCCGCTCGCCGGGGTTTTGCTTTCGGCACGCCGGCCGGAACGCTGGACGACATGCTGGACATGGCCGCCGACTGCGACATCGGTCCGGTCATCCTGGCCGATAGCGGCGACAATCCGACCGCGGGCGGGGTCGGCGATCGGATCGACGTCCTGGCCCGGCTGGTCGAGCGACATTGGGACCAGGCTCTGCTGGCCGGCATCGCAGATCCGGAGGCCGCGGCGACATGCGCCAAAGCCGGGCAGGGAGCAACGCTGCCGGTCACCTTGGGCGGGGCGCTGACCGGCACCCGGGACTCGCTGTCGCTTACGGTCCGGGTCGGCACGATCGTCGGTGACCGGGCGGCCGGAGATCTGGAGGTCGTCGTCCACATCGGCGGCATCGCGGTCGTGATCACCCAGCGACGACGGCCTTTCCATCACCTGTCGGATTTCGCGGCGCTCGGAATTGACGCGCGCGACGCCCGCCTGCTGGTCGTAAAATCCGGCTATCTGTCGCCGGAATTGTCAAAGATCGCCAATCCGTCCTTGTTGGCGCTGACCGGCGGTGCGGTCAGCCAGGATCTAACGGCCCTGTCGAACCACAGGCGGGTCATGCCGGTATACCCGTTTGCCGACAATTTCGACCGGCGACCGGCCGTTCGTCGGTCTCGTCGCTGGACCGATTGATCGCGTCACCGATGGTCCAGCCGGCGCTCAGTTGCTTGCCGTGGTCAGAAGGCTTGGGTCGATCTCCGACATCGCGACCTGACGTTCGAACGCGGTGCCGTCGGAGTCGAACAGATGACAGTCGGATTCCCGGATCGACATCGACATGGCCTGTCCGACCGCCGCCGCCGCCGAGCCGGTCAGAAGACTGCAGAACGTACGGTCGCTGCCCTCCACCGTCGCGTAGGCGACCGTATGGATGCCCAGTCGTTCGATCACGGTGGGTATCGCCTCGATGGCGACATCGCCGTCGGACTGGACGACATGCTCAGGCCGGATCCCAAGGGTCAATGCCTGGCCGGCGACATCGTTGCGTGGCGTGACCGGGATCGTGATGTCCGCGCCGCTGGGCATTGTTACGGTGATGCTGGCCTCGCCGCATGATTTGCCGGTGACATGAACAAAATTCATTTTCGGGTTGCCGATAAATCCCGCCACGAAAAGATTGTCGGGCTTGTGATAGAGCTCCAGCGGCGTTCCGACCTGCGCGATGTTGCCCAGATCGAGCACCACGATCCGGTCGGCCATGGTCATCGCCTCGACTTGGTCGTGGGTGACGTAGATCATCGTCGCGCCAAGGTCGTTATGAAGCTTGGCCAGTTCCACGCGCATGTCGGCCCGAAGCGCGGCATCCAGGTTGGAGAGGGGCTCGTCGAACAGGAAGACGCTCGGCTCCCGGACGATGGCCCGGCCGATCGCCACGCGCTGACGCTGGCCGCCGGAAAGCTGTCCCGGCTTGTGCTGCAAGCGATCGTCAAGCTGCAGAATACCGGATGCCTGCCGTACTCTGCTTTCGGTCTCCGCCTCCGATAGTCTTTCGACCCTCAGCGGAAACGCGATGTTTTCGTACACGGACATATGCGGATAGAGCGCGTAGGACTGGAAAACCATTGCGATGCCACGCTTCACCGGCGGCAAATCGTTGACCACCTTGCCGTCGATCTGGATTTCGCCGGACGTGATCTCCTCCAACCCGGCGATCATGCGCAGCAGCGTCGACTTCCCGCAGCCCGAAGGGCCGACGAAGACGACGAATTCCCGATGCTCCACCTCCAGCGATACGCCCTTGATGACCTCGATCCGACCGTAGTTTTTCTTGATGTCGGCAAGCTTGAGCTGGCCCATCGATCACTCTCCGCCTAAACAGCTTGAATGCGGGCCCGGCAGTGCCGGGCCCGCATCGACCCGGCTACTTGAATTCCTCAAGCTGCTCCGCCGCAATCTCAATGGCTTCCGCGGGGTCCATGTCGTCCAGGATTACCCCCTGAACCGCTTCGTTGATGGTATCCTGCAGGCCGACATAATCGGTTACGAACGGCTCCGGCCCGCCGGTCGGGATGGCGTCCAGGAACGCCGCCCAGGTCGGATCCTCATCGACCAACGCCTGGACGCCGGGAAGGTCGCGCAACGGGGTCAGGCCGCCGGCAATCTCGAATTCAAGCTGATTGTCCGGGCTGGTCAGCCATTTCGCCAAGCTGATGGCCTGTGCTTCGACGCCGGTGCCGTTGAACACGGCGAGGCTGTCGGTAATCAGGAGCGTACCGGGCTCGCCCATGGGACCGACCGGGATCGGCGCGACACCCCAATTCACGTCGCCGACCAGACCGCGTTCCCACGGCCCGGAAATGAACATCCCGATTCTTTCTTCGGCGAAGAGCGGGCGAAGCTTGGCGCGGTCATAGGCGGCCGGACCCGGCTGCGAGACCTCGGCCATCTTTCCGTAGAACTCCAGCGCCTGCACGTTGTTCGGCGAATTGAAAACGATCTCGCCGTCGGCATTAATGACTTCGCCGCCATTGGTGTACACGTAGTTCAGGAACTGGTGCATCGTGTTGTCGAAGGACGCCGCGGCGAGACCGAAACCGTCGGCATCGGTGTTTTCCTGGATCGTCTTGGCGAAATCGTACATCTCGTCCCAGGTCGTGGGCGGGGTATCCGGATTGAGGCCGGCCGCCGCGTACAAATCCCGGTTCCAATACAGCGCCTTGGTAGAGAAGGCGCGGGGCGTTCCCCACACCTGGCCGTTTGCCGTCACCGTGCCGAGAACCGGCGGCGCATAGGTCGCTGTCTCTTCCTCGGTCAACTCGATCGCCAAGATGAGGCCGTTCTGGGCCAGCTGCTTCAGCGTCCGCGACCCCATATAGGCCAGCGCGGGGGCGTTGCCGGCGCTGGCCAGCGTCGTCGATTTCTCCTGGCACTGTCCCCAGGGCACATATTCAACATCGACCGAGTAGCCCGGATTGGCGGTTTCCCACTCGGCGATGTGGCGGGCCTGGACGGCCGCGTCCTCGTTGGCGTTGTCGCCGCAGTTGATCAGATGGATTCGGGTGTCTTGGGCATTGGCAAAGCTTGTAGAGGCAAGGGCAATCGCCCCGCCGAGCAGAATGGATCGAATTCTCATCGGTATCTCCCTGTTTCTTGCCGTTATTGGAAATCTCACTCTTTCACCGCACCCGCGGTCAGGCCCGCGACGATGTAGCGCTGGAGGAAGATGTAGATGATCAGCACCGGCAGGATGCCGACCAGGCTTGCCGCCATCAGCTCGTTCCAGACGACGGTCTGGCGACCGAAGAACTGAAACAGGCCGACCGGCAGCGGATTGAGCTCGTTGGTCGAATTGAAGGTAAGCGCGAACAGGAACTGTTGGGCGTAGGCCGCGATGAAGGTGGCGATCGCCACGACCACGATCCCCGGCGTCGCTATGGGAATGATCACCCGGCGCAAGGTGTAGAGGCGGCTGGCGCCATCGGCCCACGCCGCTTCTTCCAATTCGCGCGGTAATCTGAGCAGGTAGGAGCGTAGCAGCCATATGCCTGTCGGGATCGCGAAGGCCGCTCCGGGAACGATCATCGCCGCATAGGTGTTCAGAAGGCCGACGGCGAGCATCAGCTTGAACAGCGGTATGATCAGAACCGCCCCACCGACCATGTTGATGGCCAGAAAGCCGGCCAGCAGCGCGTTCCGGCCCTTGAACTCGAACCGTGCAAAGGCGTAAGCGGCCGGGATGATGGCGAAGAGCGCGATGACGGTCACGGCACAGGCGATGAAGAAACTGTTGAGGATATAACGCCACAACAGCGGAACGTTGGCCCACATATCGATATAGGCCTGGAAGCTCATATTTTCCGTGATGAACCGGTAGGGTACCGAAAACAGCCCGTCGATCGGCCGCATCGACACCAGAAAGGCCTCTATGAAGGGCGCCAGGACGAAGCTCAGGAAGATCGCGATCCCGGTGTAGATCAGGACATATTCCCACCAGCGATACTTATCGATCATTCTCCACCCCCTTTCGGCTCGAGCGGGCGATCATCAGGAAATAAAACGCCGAGAACAACGACAGGAACAGCACGATCATCACCGCCCGGGCAGCGCCCTCGCCATAGCGATTGCGGGAAATCGCAGTCTTGTAGGTGTCGATGATCATCGTCGTGGTGGAACCGCGCGGTCCGCCCTCCGTCAGGACCCAGATGATGTCGAAGGAATTGAAAGTCCAAATTGCCGAAAGCAGGGACATGGTCGCAATCGCCGGGAGGATCAGCGGCAGGGTGATCCGCCGGAAGCGGTAGAAGCGGCTGGCCCCGTCCACCCAGGCCGCCTCATTCAAGTCCCGCGGCACGCCCTGCATGGCGGCGAGGAAATAGACCGTAACCAGCGGCGTGCCGACCCAGACATCCGTAATGATGGTCGCCATGAAAGCGGTATCGCGGAATGCGAGGAATTCGAGCGGCGCATCGATCAAGCCGAACCGTTGCATCAGGCCAGAAATCATCCCGAACTGGCCGTTGTACATCCAGCCCCACATGAACACGCCGACGGCGATCGGCACGATCCATGGCGGCATGACCAGAACCCGGAACACGCTACGGCCCGGCACCGCGGCGTTGAGCAACAGGGCGCCGATGGTGCCGACCACCATCTTCAGCGTGACCGAAAGCGCCATCCAATAGAACGTTCTGCCGATGACCTCCGGAAACCGCCGGGAAAACATCTTCGTGTAGTTGTCGAAGCCGACATAGTTTTCGTCCGGCTTCAGCGCGGCGTCGGTGAACGAAAGCCGAAATGTCTCGACGAGCGGCCAAGCGACGATGAACAGCGTGAGCACGAGAGCCGGGACCAGCATCAGGTACGGAAAATGGTCCGTCTTCTTCCCCGTTATTGCCATCACCGCTGTTCCCGTGCCTCAACCCGCGTATTGCCGCCTCAGCCTGACAGGCCGAAACTATCGAACGTCTCCCAGGTGTCGGCCAGATCGACCATCGATCCCGACAACCGCGCCTCATTCATCTTAATGGCCGTGAGCCCGGCCACCAGGGCGTCAAGCACACCGACCGGAAGGCCGGCGCCGGTATCGAAATGGCGCGCTAGTTCCCGCGCCATGGCATCGTCGGACACGTTGTGGTCAGAGCCGGGCGTGTCGAGGTCGTCCCGGTCCACGAGTTTTTCCGATGTCCGGGCGTCGTGGACCCTGAAATAATTCCGATTGAAATCGCCTTCTGCCATGCCCCGCGTGCCGAAGACAGCGAACCGCCGGTATTCGTCCGGCGCATTGAGGTTCGTGTGAAAGCACAGGTTCACACCATTGGCATAGTTCACCAGGGCGGTCTGGTAGTCGACGATGTCGCCGTCGGAGTTGAAGGCGTCATCGATGCCGCCCCAGCGCGGCTCGAAGGGATTGGCCCGGTCCACCGGGCGCGGCGGGGTCGGCAGGGTATGGCCGCTCGGCGGTGCATTGCCGGGCACGAAAGACTTGCGGCCGCCGAAGCTGGCGATCTGCATCGGACGGGCACTGGCGACCCCGTTGTAGAGATCGAGGTCGTGGCAGCATTTTTCCAGCATGAAACCGCCGCTGAGGTGGGTGTGACGCCGCCAGTCGCGCATAAAGAAGGCCCCATGATAGGGGCCGATATGCTCGGCCGCCTCGATTGAGACGATATCGCCCAATTGCCCGGCGTGGATGCTGTCCCGCAGGGCTCCGTATAGCGGTGAGTAGCGCAGTACGAGGCCGACACTC
This sequence comes from Inquilinaceae bacterium, assembly GCA_965237625.1. Taxonomy (GTDB): domain Bacteria; phylum Pseudomonadota; class Alphaproteobacteria; order DSM-16000; family Inquilinaceae; genus JABDIP01. The sequence continues at coordinate 114,033 of CBDEGD010000007.1, read as the reverse complement.
ATCCGCTCGAGCCCGCCATGATCGCGCATCAGGCCCAGAAGCTCGAAGGTCTCCTCTTCGCTGATAACCACCGGCTTCTCGGTGAATATGTGCGGCACGTCCGATTTCAGTCCGGTTCGGAGGTGACCGAGATGCAGGAAGTTTGGCGAACCGACCATCAGGAGGTCCGGCTTCTCGCGAGCCAGCATGTCCGCCAGATCGTCATAGCCGGTCGGTTTGGCGCCCGTTGCCTCCGTCAGCGCAGCAAGTCCGGCTGGCGACGGGTCGCAATAGGCCACGAATTCCGCATCCGGTTTGACCGCCCCGAACCGCCGCACAACGTTAGAGATGCGCGCGCCGAGACCAACGATGCATATTCTCAACGACCAATCCCCTACTTGCGCCCAAAAGGTTGATCACCTTCGATCAGGGCACTTTTATGCTGTCGGGTCAACTCGCTTGCTGGCATCGTCGCGCCGAACACGATGGCCGCTGGTTAGGTCGACGCGGCGCTTCTTTGCGCTAGGGTGAGAAGCGTTCGCGACGCAAGATCGCCAGCGTTTCGGCCGCGTTTCCGGAAGACCGGCATGAGGGAATTGCCGGTTCGAGCATCGATGAGAATGCAAGGGTTCAAGCCGGCCACCGGCCCATATCCTCTCCCCATGCGGGAGAGAACCCGCCTCCGGGTTGTTCCGGGCTGAACTTGCTTCCGCCAGAAATCGGTACTGGTCTTGACCGTCATGCTTATGTAAAAGAGCGCGTCCGCGATGGCGGGCGCCGATCGGCGCCGCGGCGGGCCAGAATTCCGGATGAGGGTTGTTTTGCAAGAGATTCTTCTTGTCATTCATTTGTTGATCGCACTTGGCCTGGTTGGGCTGGTGCTGATCCAGCGCAGCGAAGGCGGCGGTCTGGGCATGGGCGGCGGCGGCGGCGGCGCGATGATGTCGGTGCGCGGCACGGCCAATTTCCTGAGCCGGGCGACCGGCGTTCTCGCCGCCTGCTTCATGGCGACCAGCATTGGGCTGGCGATCCTGGCAGGCAGCGCGTCCGCACCGACATCGATTCTCGACACATCTGTACCGGTCGAATTGGCGCCGGTAGAAGACAATGGCTTGAACGCTCCGCTTTCCGAGTGACCGACGGCAATTATCTGGCGGTGGGTACTTGAGGCGGCGGTTAGGCCGCCTCTTTCTCGTTGGGTTGTGCACAGAATGGGTTTATTGAGAGGGTCCATGACGCGGTACATCTTCATCACCGGCGGCGTGGTCTCCTCTCTCGGCAAGGGTTTGGCATCCGCGGCACTCGGCGCGCTGTTGCAGGCACGCGGCTTCAAAGTCCGCCTGCGCAAGCTGGATCCATATCTGAACGTCGATCCCGGCACCATGAGCCCGACCCAGCATGGCGAGGTTTTCGTCACCGATGACGGGGCCGAGACCGATCTGGATCTCGGCCATTACGAGCGCTTCACCGGCGTCTCGGCCCGGCGCAGCGACAATGTGACCACCGGCCAGATCTATTCCGACGTGATCGCCAAGGAACGCCAAGGCGGCTATCTAGGCGCCACGGTCCAGGTCATTCCGCACGTCACCGACGCCATCAAGGATTTCCTGCGTTCGGATATCGAAGACGAGGATTTCATACTCTGCGAGATCGGCGGCACCGTCGGCGATATCGAGAGCCTGCCCTTCGTCGAGGCGATCCGCCAGTTCGGCAATGAGATCGGCATGGAGCGCGCGTTGTTCATCCATGTCACGCTGCTGCCCTATATCCCGACCGCCGGCGAGTTGAAGACCAAGCCGACCCAGCATTCGGTCAAGGAGCTGCTGTCGGTCGGTATCCAGCCGGCGATGCTGCTGTGCCGGGCCGACCGTCCGATCCCGGAGAATGAACGGCGCAAGATCGCGTTGTTCTGCAATGTGCGGCCAGAACGGGTGGTCGCCGCGCTCGATGTCGATTCGATCTATCAGGTGCCGATCAGCTATCACGAGCAGGGCTTCGACGATCAGGTGCTGGACCATTTCGGCATCGCCGATCCGGAGCCGCTGGATCTCACCCGATGGTCGGAGATCATGCAGCGGGTCCGCCAGCCGGAGGGCGAGGTCACCATCGGCGTGGTCGGCAAATACACGTCGCTGATCGACAGCTACAAGAGCCTTTCCGAGGCCCTGGCCCATGGCGGCATCGCCAACAACGTCAAGGTCCGGCTGCAATGGATGGATTCGGAGATCTTCGAATCCGAGGATGCGGTGGCCCGGCTGGAAGGGGTTCACGGCATCCTGGTGCCCGGCGGTTTCGGCGAGCGCGGCAGCGAGGGCAAGATCCGCGCCGTGCAGTACGCCCGCGAGCGGCAGGTCCCGTATTTCGGTATCTGCTTTGGCATGCAGATGGCGGTGATCGAGGCCGCCCGGCAGCTGGCCGGCCTGGGAAATGCGGGCTCGACCGAATTCGGGCCGTCGAAGGAACCGGTGGTCGGGCTGATGACCGAATGGACAAAGGGCAACGAGAAAGAGGTTCGCGGCAGCGACAGCGATCTCGGCGGCACCATGCGGCTCGGCGCCTATGACGCGGTGCTGACCGAGGGATCGAAGGTCCGCGAGATCTATGGCAGCCCGTCGATCAGCGAACGCCACCGCCATCGGTACGAAGTCAACATCAACTACCGCGAAAAGCTGGAGGAGGCGGGGCTGCACTTCTCCGGCCTGTCGCCGGACGGGGTGCTGCCGGAGATCGTCGAACTTCCGGACCATCCCTGGTTCATCGGCGTGCAGTTCCATCCGGAACTGAAATCCAAGCCCTTCGACCCGCACCCGCTGTTCACCGATTTCATCCGCGCCGCGATCGAACAAAGCCGGCTGGTGTAAGGGCGGGGTAATAGGTTCACCACAGAGACGCAGAGGCACAGAGAACCAACAAGCAATTCCGTCGTCATTCCCGCGAAGGCGGGAATCCAGTATTCACAGAGGTGCAGCCGGCAGCAGCGTGACCCCTGGATTCCCGCCTTCGCGGGAATGACAGTCTGATTATTCTGTTTGGTTCTCGGTGCCTCTGTGCCTCTGTGGTAATCCTTTTTTGACCGCCCACACCCGAGCCCCATGTCCATGACCAATGCCCATCCCGTCGCCATCGGTGATCTGACCGTCGCCAATAACCGGCCCTTCACTTTGATCGCCGGGCCTTGCGCCCTGGAGAGCCGGGAACATGCGCTGGAGATGAGCCAGGCGCTGGTCGAGATGACCGACTCGCTGGGCATTGGCTTCATCTACAAATCCTCCTTCGACAAGGCGAACCGGACATCTGCCGATAGTCCACGAGGCTTGGGCATCGGGAAGAGCCTGCCGATCCTGGCGGAGGTGCGCGAGGCGAGGGGCTGCCCGGTGCTGACCGATGTGCACACCGCCGAGCAATGCGCCCAGGCGGCCGAAGCGGTCGACGTGCTGCAGATCCCGGCCTTCCTGTGCCGCCAGACCGATCTGCTGCTGGCGGCTGCGGCGACTGGTAAGGCGGTCAACGTCAAGAAGGGCCAGTTCCTGGCGCCCTGGGACATGCCCAACGTGGTCAACAAGATCGCCGAGGCCGGTAACCGCAACATCCTGCTGACCGAACGCGGCGCCAGTTTCGGCTACAACACGCTGGTGTCGGACATGCGCTCGCTGCCGATCCTGGCGAAGACCGGCTATCCGGTGGTGTTCGACGCCACCCATTCGGTGCAGCAGCCCGGCGGCCTGGGCGGCACCTCCGGCGGCCAGCGGGAATTCGTGCCCGTCCTGGCGCGCGCCGCCATCGCGATCGGCGTGGCGGCGGTGTTCATGGAGACCCATCAGGATCCAGATTCCGCACCGAGCGACGGCCCGAATATGATGCCATTGAGTAAGTTGCGCGGCGTTCTTGAGACAATGATGGAGCTCGACCGGATCGCCAAGGCGGCGCCGGTATCCGTGTAAGATCGGACATGAGCACCTCGTCGTCTGGCGCCGTCCCCCTCACCCTCCCACGGCTTCGCCGCAGGTCCCTCCCTCTCCCCCAGGAGAGGGCTTTTCGAGCTGGCGGTTGAATCCCCTCTCCCTGGGGAGAGGGAGGGACCCGACGCGAAGCGTTGGGAGGGTGAAGGGGAGCGCCGCGTCTGTCATGCCGCGCCAACGCAGCAGCTTGGCTCCGGTCTTCCTATTTCTTTCCCTTGTGCTCACCGCCTGTGGCGAACGCGCCGGCGAGGCCCGGCTGTTATTGGGGGATATCGCCGCGGGCCGGGCACAATCGGCGCTGAAGCAGACGACGCCGACGCCGGAGCGACGCTCCGTCGTCTGGCGGGTCGAGGGGCGGGACGGGCGGGGCCACCTGTACCTGTCACCGGACGGCGCCCTGGCGCGGCTGGTGCTGGTACCAGGGCTGACCGAACAGGGACCGGACGATCCGCGCCTCGTGGCCCTGGCGCTGTCCCTGGCCCGCATGCGTTTCGCCGTGCTGGTGCCCGATCTGGCCAATCTTCGCCGCCTTCAGATCGATCCGCAGGACGGGCGGGCCATCGCCGACGCGGCCATCGCGATCAGCGGCCTGCCGGCGGCCAGCACTGCCGCACGCCCGGTCGGCATGGCCGCCGTCTCCTACGCGGTCGGCCCCGCGCTGATCGGCGCGTTGGAGCCGGATGTCGCGGACCGGATCGGTTTCCTGGTAGCCATTGGCGGCTATTACGACATGATTGCTGCCGTCACCTACATCACCACCGGCCGCTATCGCGCGGCAGCGGATCACCCCTGGCAAGTCGGGCGGCCCCATGGGCTCGCCAAATGGCGTTTCGTCGCGGTGAATGCGAACCGGCTGGACGATCCGTCCGACCGGGCGATTTTCGCGGTGATCGCGGCCCGGCGCGGCGCCAACCCGGCCGCTGAGATCGGGTCCCTCGCCGCCGGGCTGGGGCCGGGGGGCAGGGCGCTTTTGGCGCTCCTGGAAAACGCCGATCCGGACGCGGTTCCCGGCCTCATCGACGCCCTGCCGCCGTCGATCCGATCCGCCTTCGAGGCCCTATCACCATCGCGCCGCGATCTGACAGCCCTGGAGGCGCGCCTGATCCTGATCCATGGCCGCGATGATCCGGCGGTGCCGTTCACCGAGAGCATCGCCCTGGCGGCAGCGGTGCCGCCGGGACTGGCCGACCTCTATCTGATCGACGGTCTCGATCATGTCGACTTCCGCGCCGAACTCGGCCTCTCGGACCAACTGACCCTGCTTGAGGCCGCGCAAGCGGTGCTGGCGGAGCGGGACCGGATCGCCGCCGGCTCGACGGAAGGTGCCATTCGATGATAGGCACGACGAACGCGCACGCAATCGGGCCCGGCAGATGAAACCGATCGTTCTCTATCTCGGATTGGCCGTGCTGGCCGGTATCGGCCTGTTCTCATTGGTGCTTATGTTCCGCTCGCCGAGCCATGATCGGGATTGGGCACAGTCCCACGCCGTGTTGCCCGCCATTGCGTTCGACGGCCAGCGGGCGACGTTGCGCAATGTGCGGAATTTCCGCTACGACGCCACCGGCGCCGTGACGGATCCGGGCTACGACGACCGGACCTACGACCTGTCGCAGCTGAAACGGGTCTGGTACGGCATCGCGCATTTCTCCAGCTTCGACGGGCTCGCGCACAGCTTTCTGAGCTTCGAGTTCGCCGATGGGCAGTATCTGGCGGTGTCGATCGAGGCGCGCCGCGAGACGGGAGTGTCCTACAACCCGTTCTTCGGCCTGTTTCGGGCCTATGAGATCATCTATGTCCTGGCCGACGAGCGCGATGTCATCGGCCTGCGCAGCCATATCGAAGGCAATCGCGTCATGCTGTACCCGTTGCAGCTGGCGCCGGAGGAGGGCGCGGCGCTGTTGCGCATCCTGTTGTCGGAGGCGGATGAGATCACCCGGACGCCGCGCTTCTACAACACCCTGACCGACAACTGCATCACCGGCATCACCGATCACGCCAAGCGGGTGTCGGCCTGGCGCCGGATGTTCGACTACCGGATCATGCTGCCCGGGTATTCCGACGGGCTGGCATTCGATATCGGAGCGCTGTGGCCGGGCATTTCGTTGGAAGAGGCGCGACGGCGCGCGACGATCGATCCGGACAGCGGGCCGATTGAAAGCGAGCAGTTCTCGGTCCTGATACGCCAGGCCATGGTCGACCGGACCCCATGACGGCCACGGCGCGGCGGCCGCCGACGTGATCGACGGTTTGACAATCCGCCGCCGGCTCCCTATCTACAGCGCCGGGTCGAAGGTCCCTGCCGCTCGCGGGCGAAAGCCACGGTGAAACCCTTCTTCCGATCTTCTCCGCCGATCCCAGTGTCATGCGGATCGATGGCAATGCGAGCACCATCCCTTGTCCCGCATGCAGCACTGCGTGAGGCTTTGTGATGATTGGATCTCTTCCCCTACCCTCGATCGAGGCCCTCAAGGGCCAGGCGAAGCGCCTGCGCGCGACGCTCGCGTCCGACGGCACCACGATCGGCCATGGCCGATCGCTGGAATTGCTGGCCCATCAATACGGCTTCAAGGACTGGAACACCCTGCACGCCGCCATCGGCAACCGGCCGCAGCCGAGCCCGGTGGCGGTCGGCGACCGGGTCGAGGGGCTGTATCTGAGCCAGCCTTTCGCTGGCGATGTGATTGGCGTGCAAGCGCTGACGACCCCGGGCCGGTTTCGGGTGACCCTGCATTTCGACCAACCGGTCGATGTGGTCACCTTCGACAGCTTCTCGTCCTTCCGCCAGCGGGTGACCTGCACCATCGACCGCAGCGGCAGGACGGCCGAGAAGACATCGGATGGCCGGCCGCATATGGAACTGCGGCTGTAACCGGCAGCGGCGGACCTTGCCAGACGCCTGTTTGGGGAGGGTCCGCCGTGGTCGGGCGATCGATCAGGCCGATTGCGCGGCCTGTTGTCCGGTCGCAGGGCGGCGCACGGTCTCCTTGACGCCGCCTTCTATGATCCGGACCCATTTGAGCAGCAGCCGGTCGCAGATTTTCGCAAAGGGCGTCGCCATCAGCCGGAACAGCAGGCGGTTGACGAGGCCTGCCTTGGCCTGGATGTCGAATGTCATCGTGATCCGGGTTCCGGCCCCGGCGGGGGCAAGCGACCATGTGCCGGCGAGCCCGGCGATGGGGTAGGGGTAGTCCGCCGCCTCGGTATGGACCCGGAAACCGAAGGCGCGGCCTTCATCCCAAAGGGTGCAGGTTTCCGTCCAGGATTTCCCGTCATTGTCGCGGCATTGCCGGATCATGCCCTCGCCCCGGCCCTCGAGGATTTCGACCTGGCTGATGTTATCCGCCACATCGGCGTAGCGCTCCTGGTCGCTCATCACCTGCCAGACCCGCTCGGCCGATGCGATGGTCGTCAGGCTCGCGGTGAGGGTGGTGCGGTCGCCGTTCCGGGCGACCCTGATATCGCTCTTGCCCTGATAAAGCAGGACGAGGCCCAGTGACTGACCCAAGGCGAACAGGCCGACGATCGCCGCGGCGGCCAAAATGATCTCAAAGCCGATCGGACTGAAATGGCCCGGATAGACCGTGAGCAGGACGGCGCTGTCCAGGACCCACAGCAGATCCGCCGCGATGACGAGCTTCGCCCATCGCCCGCCCAGCATGGCCCTTGTGGCGACAAGGGCGACCACCGTGGCAAAGACCAGAAGCCCGATGCCGAGTTCGAAGATGATCTCCGCCGGAGACAGTCCGAGCAGGGAGAATTCGGTCGCGAACAGGGCGCCGGCGATGGCCTGCGCCGCGAAAACACAGGCGAGGGCGCTTATGGCGGAAAATGCGGCATTGGCCAGCAGGACCCGGCGCAACAGCGCGTCGTTGGCTTGATGACGCGTCATGACTCAATCCTCTCCGTTTCCAGGGGTGTGTCATGAGCAATAGGCGGTGCGGCGGCGGCCTCGCAATTACCCGCCGGGTAATCTCCCGCCTATGCGGTTTCGCCGGTGTAGAACAGGATCCGGGGCTCTCCGCGCTCGGCATAGTCGCGTCGATGGGCGTGAAGCCGCCCAGCCACCGTGGCCGACGCCGTGTTGTCCGGATGGACGATGGAACACACGAAGGGTGCGCCGAGAGTATCCCGCGCATAGGTCAGAACCGCCCGTGCCGCCTCGGTCGCGAAACCCCGGCCGCGCTCCGCCGCGAGGAAGTGGTAACCGATCTCCAACAGCTTCTCGCCTTCGACCTTCTGGTAGGTCAATCCGCAATCGCCGATCAACCTTGCCTCGCCGACCGGCTCGACGGCCCACAAGCCGAATCCGAACTCGTCGTAGCCGCGCAGGCTCCGGGCAATCCAGTCGGCGACCAATTCGCGCTTCGCCATGCGCGGATAGAACCGCCGGGCGTACGGATCGGCGAAGACATCGTACAGCGCATCGGCATCGTCGGCTGTGTATCGCCGAAGGCGCAGCCTCTCGGTTTCGAACACGAGGTCTTGCGGCGCGAAATTCGAGTTGAAAGATCAGGCTTTCTGATCGGCAGCTATGTCGCGACTTCCCAGAAGAGGCCGAGGACCGCGACGAAACCGAGGGTAAAGGCGATGGTCCGCAGGTAAGGGATGCCGATCAAGTAGATGACGGCGTGTGCCATGCGCGCCCAAAAGAACACCATGGCCCATATGGCTGTCATGGCGTTCGCACCGCCGCTTACGTGGGCGATCAGGACCAACGCAGCGAATGGCGCGAATGTTTCGACGGAATTGATGTGGACCCTGTTCGCCCGTTGCGCCCATAGAGGCACGTCGCGTGGAGTGGGATCCTTATAATTGTCGGTCGACAGAAACCCGTTGGATTGAACCTGCCCCACGATGTAGGGAATCCAGAGCACCGCGGTCAAAAGCGCTGAAAAGGCGAGGTAATTTAGATCCGGTGTCATGTCTTTTCCTCTCACAATCCTGATGCAGGGTCACTCCTTATGATGGTGTACAGCCAGAAAGCCAAGCCTCGACCGCCGGTCCGCGCCGACGAAGGACACATCCGGCGCAGGACATCGGTACGGCCGATCGGCGCTAATGGCCGGGATCGGTTCGGCACGGCCATACCGGTCTTTGGCCACAAAGTGAGCCCAACCCGTCTTGCGCGCCAACGACCGACTCTGTATCTCTGCCTCGCACCCGCGGCGAAGGCCGGCGACGCTCTCCAATCTGACCGATAGGGACACCGCGATGACCGCCATCATCGATATCCATGGCCGCGAGATACTAGACAGCCGCGGCAACCCGACCGTTGAGGTCGACGTCACCCTCGAGACCGGCGCCACCGGCCGCGCCGCCGTGCCGTCCGGCGCCTCCACAGGCGTCCACGAGGCGGTGGAGTTGCGCGACGGCGACAAGGACCGCTACCTCGGCAAGGGCGTGACCAAGGCGGTCGACGCGGTCAATGGCGAGCTGTTCGACCTCATGGCCGGCATGGATGCCGAGGATCAGGTCTCGATCGACTTGGCGATGATCGAGCTCGACGGCACGCCGAACAAGGGCCGGCTCGGCGCCAATGCCATCCTCGGGGTCAGCCTGGCGGTCGCCAAGGCGGCGGCGGACGAGGCGGGTCTGCCGCTCTACCGCTATGTGGGTGGCGCCCTGGCGCGGGACCTGCCGGTGCCGATGATGAACATCATCAATGGCGGCGCCCATGCGGATAATCCGATCGACATCCAGGAATTCATGATCATGCCGGTCTCCGCGGAGACCATCGGCGAGGCGGTGCGCATGGGCGCGGAGGTGTTCCACGCCCTGAAGAAGCAGCTCAAGGACGCCGGCCACGGCACCAATGTGGGCGATGAAGGCGGTTTCGCGCCCAATCTCTCCTCTACCGACGAGGCGCTCGGCTTCGTCATGAAGGCGGTCGAGGCGGCCGGCTATCATCCGGGCGAGGATATGGTGCTGGCGCTCGACTCCGCGTCGTCGGAGTTCTTCAAGGACGGCAAATATGAGCTGGCGGGCGAGGGCAAGACCCTGGATGCCGCCGGCATGGTCGCCTATTACGAAGCGCTGGTCGGCCGGTATCCCATCGTGTCCATCGAGGACGGCATGGCCGAGGATGATTGGGAGGGCTGGAAGGGCCTGACCGACGCCATCGGCGACCGCATCCAGCTGGTCGGCGACGATCTGTTCGTCACCAACCCGGAGCGTCTGGGCGATGGCATCACACGGGGCGTCGCCAATTCGATCCTGGTCAAGGTCAACCAGATCGGCACCCTGACCGAGACCCTGCAGGCGGTCGAGATGGCGCATAAGGCCGGCTATACCGCCGTCATGTCGCACCGCTCCGGCGAGACCGAGGACAACACCATCGCCGATCTGGCGGTCGCGACCAATTGCGGGCAGATCAAGACCGGCTCGCTCAGCCGCTCCGACCGCATGGCCAAGTACAACCAGCTGATCCGCATCGAGGAAGAGCTGGGCGACGCCGCCCGCTATGCCGGCAAGGGCGTGCTGCGGCGGCGGTAGGGCTGGCGCCAGCGGGGTGGGGTCAGCGCGGGCGTTGCCATCCTCGCCCTCCGACAAGCTCAGGGTGAGGCGTTCTTGAGGGCCATCACAGCGCCCGGAAGCCGTATTCGCCGATGGGCTTCGGATGAAGGGATTTGAGTGGATCGACTGCCCTCAAGAACCCTCACCCTGAGCTTGTCGAAGGGCGAGGATGGCAACGCCCGCGCCCAAGGTCGATATCCCAGGGAAGGACCATCCCATGCCCGGCACCGTCACGGCGGTCAGCCTCAGCGCCACCCACACCATGAGCAAGCCGAACACCGATGCCGTCCGGCTGCTGGCCGGCCTCGGCGTCGACGGCGATGCCCATGCGGGCGAGGCGGTCAAACACCGCTCCCGCGTCGCCAAAGACCCGACCCAGCCCAACCTGCGCCAGGTCCATCTGATCCATGCCGAGCTGCACGACACGTTGAGGGAACAGGGCTTCGACATTGCTGCCGGCCGGATGGGCGAGAACGTCACCACCCGCGGCATCGACCTGCTGGCGCTGCCGACCGGTGCCAAACTTCGGTTGGGCGCGAACGCAACGGTCGAGGTGACCGGCCTGCGCAATCCCTGCTATCAGCTCAACGGCCTACAGGAGGGGCTGATGGCCGCAACGCTGGACCGGGACGCCGGTGGGCGGCTGATCCGGAAAGCCGGTATCATGGGCATCGTCCTGACCGGCGGCGAGGTGCGGGTAGGGGACAGTGTCCAAGCCACGCTGCCTCCAGAACCGCATGTGCCGCTTGAAAAGGTCTGACCGGCGACTTAGGTCGAGTGCCCGGAAACCCAATATTCCCCTTCACGAGACCAAATGATGCATCCGCGCTACGCACATTGCCTTCGGCCTACTGCTCTCCGGCCTGATGTCGCTCGTCGGTTCGGGCATCGCTACCGCGCGCGCCCTCGGCCTGGTGGATGGTTTTCCGGGGTTCTGGATGTCGGCCTGGCTGTCATCCTGGGCGGTGGCATTCCCGGCGGTCCTGGTCGTCGCGCCGATCGTGCGCCGTATCGTTGCCCGTTTGGTTCGTGAGCCCAGCGCTTAGCCGTACCGCGCGGAAAGCTTGCCCGGTCTGAGGGTTAGGTGCCCTCGAGAAAATTGCGCCGATGGTATTTTTTCGGATTTGACATTCCCGAAAAAGTGAGTCGGATCAAACGCTTACTCATAGAAATTCCTAACACTTTGAGTCCGCTTGATTTTTCTAATTGACGTGGTCGAATCAAAGTGATTCGATTCGGCCATGTCGATCCTCTTTCGCCTCAAACGCGTTCTGCGCCCGGCCCTGGTCCCGGCCTTTGGGGCGTGCCTGGTCGGCTATTTCGCCTATCACGCGGTGCAGGGCAATCACGGCCTGTTAGCGCGCACCCATCTGAAGGTGGAACTGCTGCAGGCGGACGAAACCCTGGCCGAACTGCGCACCGAGCGCGATGTGCTGGAGCATCGGGCCGGGCTGTTGGGTCCGGACCGGATCGATCCGGATCTGCTGGAAGAACGGGTCAGGGTGATGTTGAACTATGCACACCCCGATGAAGTGATCTATTTCTACCCCGACGACCCGGCGGCGACCGGCGCCGACCGTTCGATGCGATAGGCCCGCCGGCCGGCGGCCTGGCCGCCTCATCTTCTTTTCGGATCCAGACCAATGGTTGCGATGTCCCAGGCGCCCGTCTTGCCGCCCCGTGAAGGGCGCCGTTTCGTTGTTGCCGTGGCGATGTTCTTCGGCGCCAGCGGCATGTCGCTGGCCAACTGGTTCCCACGCATTCCGGAAACCCGCGCGCAGCTCGGGTTGAGCTATGACGAACTCGGCCTGGCGCTGTTCGGGCTCGGTGGCGGGGCCATGCTGTCCATGCCGCTCACCGGCTGGCTGATCGGTCGGATCGGCAGCCAGATCATCACCCGGCTGACTGCGTTCGGTTTCTGCGCGGCGCTGCCGCTGATCGTGCTGGCGCCGAATTTGGGGTCCCTGGCCGCCGCTTTGTTCCTGTTCGGCGCCATGATCGGGTCGCTGGACGTGGCGATGAACGCCCAGGCCGCCCATGGCGAGGGCCGGGTCGGCAAGCGGTTCCTGTCCATGCTGCACGGAATGTTCAGTATCGGCTCGGCAATTGGCGCCGGCACGGCGGCGGCGGCCGCCGCGTTCGGCGTACCGCTTGTGGTGCATTTGTCATTGGTGGCGGTGTTCCTGGCGATTTGCCTGGCCGTCGCCGGGATGTATCTGCTGCCGGACAGGGCGGAGGCGGTGGCGGAGGCGGGTGCCCCATCCTTTGCCCTGCCCAGCGGAGCCATCTGGTGGCTTGGCATCGTGTCCTTCTGCGCTTTGTTGAGCGAAGGTGCGGTGGGCGATTGGAGTGCTGTGTTCCTGCGCGACGCCTTCGATGCCGGCGCCAAGGTGGCGGCGTTGGGCTTCGGCGGGTTTGCCCTCACCATGACTGCCGGACGGCTGGCCGGCGACCGCGTGGTCGAACGATATGGCGCGGTGCCGATCCTGCGCATCAGCGGTGCGCTGACCGCCGGCGGTATCGGCCTGACCCTGGTGGCGCCCGGTCCGGCATTGGCGATTATTGGCTTAGCCCTGGCGGGTTTGGGGATTTCTGTGGTGTTCCCGATCATGGTCCGAGCCGCCTCGCGCAGTCGTGACATGGCTCCTGGCGCCGCTATCGCCGCGGTTTCGACCACCGGCTATACCGGATTCCTGACTGGCCCCCCGGTCATCGGATTGTTGTCCGAAGCCGCCGGATTGCGGTGGGGGCTGGCGGTTCTGGTGGTCCTGGGATTGGCGATTGCATTCCTGGCCGCCCATGGCCGATCCGCCGACAGGGACGCATAGCCGTCACTCAAGGTTCTGGCCAAGCATTTGGCCGGTCGCCCCCTTGCAAAAGTGGTATGACCACTTTACTAAGAAGGGGTCGGCTTCATCAGGGCCTATCCCTGGCATCTGGCCGAGTTCCACGCCATTCGGGAGGGCCCCTTGGCCACGACGAAACAGCCCCGCGGCAAGACCAAATCCGCGAAGTCCGAGAGCGCTGGTGCAGGCGAGAAGACTGGCGCCGAGCCCAAGGCCACCAAAGAAGAGCTGCTGCACTATTACCGTGAGATGTTGACGATCCGCCGCTTCGAGGAGAAGGCGGGCCAGCTTTACGGAATGGGGCTGATCGGCGGCTTCTGCCACCTGTATATCGGCCAGGAGGCGGTGGTCATCGGCATGCAGGCGGCCCATCAGCCGCAGGATTCCGTGATCACCGGCTATCGCGACCATGGCCATATGCTGGCCTGCGGCATGGAGGCGCGCGGTGTGATGGCCGAGCTGACCGGTCGGCGTGGCGGCTATTCCCGTGGCAAGGGCGGCTCCATGCACATGTTCAGCCGCGAAAAGGGCTTCTATGGCGGCCATGGCATCGTCGGCGGACAGGTGTCGCTGGGCAACGGTCTGGCCTTCGCCCACAAGTACAAGAAGGATAACGGTGTCGCCGCGATCTATATGGGCGATGGCGCGGTCAATCAGGGTCAGGTCTATGAGAGCTTCAACATGGCGGCGTTGTGGAAGCTTCCGGCCGTGTTCGTGATCGAGAACAACCGCTACGGCATGGGCACGTCGGTCCAGCGCGCCTCCGCCGACCCCGATCTGTACAAGCGCGGCCAGGCCTATGGCATTCCGGGCCTGCAGGTCGACGGGATGAACGTGCTGCGGGTCAAGGAAGCGGCGCTGATGGCGCAGGAGCATGCACGCTTGGGCAAGGGGCCGTACATCCTGGAGATCATGACCTATCGCTATCGCGGCCATTCCATGTCGGACCCGGCCAAGTATCGCAGCCGCGAGGAGGTCAACGAGGTGCGCGATCACCACGATCCGATCGATTACGTGAAGGGCCGGCTGCTCGACTCCAAGGGGGCGAGCGAAGACGATCTGAAGGCCACCGACAAGGAAATCCGGGCCATCGTCAATGATGCGGCCGAATTTGCCCAGCAGAGCCCGGAACCCGATCCGGCAGAACTGTGGACCGATATACTGGTATCGGCAGCCTGATGCAGCATAGCGCGATGAACCGGAGGCACGGCCATTGGCTGCCGGGTGCGGGGAGGGTACTAGATGCCGATCGAAATCCTTATGCCGGCGCTGTCGCCGACCATGACTGAAGGCACCCTGGCCAAATGGGTGAAGCAGGAAGGCGACGAGATCGCCGCCGGCGACATCATTGCCGAGATCGAGACCGACAAGGCGACCATGGAGGTCGAGGCGGTCGACGAGGGTAAGCTCGGCCGCATCCTGGTCAATGAGGGTGCTGAGAACGTGGCGGTGAACACTCCCATCGCGGTGCTGCTGACCGATGGCGAGGATGCCTCCTCGATCGGCTCGGCCGCTGCCGCACCGGCTGCTGAAGCGCCCGCGCCGGTCGAGGCGCCGGCCGCCGATCCGGTCCCGGCACAAGCCGCTCCGGTGGTTTCGGCGCCGCCGGCCAGCGATGAGGACAAGTTCTTCGAGAAGACCCAGCGCCTGACCGTGCGCGAGGCGCTGCGCGACGCCATGGCCGAGGAGATGCGCGCCGATGGCGCCGTCTATCTGATGGGCGAGGAGGTCGCGGAATACCAGGGCGCCTACAAGGTCAGCCAGGGGCTGCTGGAGGAATTCGGCGCGGAACGGGTGATCGACACGCCGATCACCGAGCACGGTTTCGCCGGTCTGGGCGTCGGTGCCGCTATGGCCGGGCTGAAGCCGATCGTCGAGTTCATGACCTTCAACTTCGCCATGCAGGCGATCGACCATCTGATCAACTCGGCCTCCAAGACACTCTATATGTCGGGCGGCCAGATGGGCTGCCCGATCGTGTTCCGGGGCCCGAACGGGGCGGCATCACGGGTCGCGGCGCAGCACAGCCAGGATTACACCAGCTGGTATGCCCATTGCCCGGGCATGCATGTGGTGGCGCCCTGGTCGGCGGCGGATGCCAAGGGCCTGCTGAAATCGGCGATCCGCGATCCCAACCCGGTGATCTTCCTGGAGAACGAGATGCTCTACGGCCAGAGCTTCGACGTGCCGGAGGACCCGGATTTCATCGTGCCGATCGGCCGGGCGAAGATTGTGCGGGCCGGCAGCGACGCCACCATCGCCACCTTCTCGGTGATGGTCGGCAAGGCGCTGGAAGCGGCGGAGACTCTGGCCAAAGAGGGCATCGACGTCGAAATCATCGATCTGCGCACGATCCGGCCGCTGGACACCGCGACCGTGCTGAATTCGGTCAAGAAGACCAACCGGCTGGTCGCGGTCGAGGAGGGCTGGGCCTTCGCCGGCATTGCGTCGGAGCTGGCGGCGCTGATGATGGAACAGGCTTTCGATGATTTGGACGCACCGGTTGTCCGGGTTTGCGGCGCCGATGTGCCGATGCCCTACGCCGCCAATCTCGAGGCGCTGGTCTTGCCTCAGCCGGCCGATATCGCGGCGGCTGTGCGCAAGGTCACTTACCGCTAAGCGCTCTCGGGGGGAGACACAGATGCCGATCAAGATCCTGATGCCGGCCCTGTCGCCGACGATGACCGAGGGGACGCTCGCCAGTTGGCAGAAGAAGGAAGGCGACGAGGTCAGCGCCGGCGATGTGATCGCCGAGATCGAGACCGACAAGGCGACCATGGAGGTCGAGTCCATCGATGAAGGCATCATGGGCAAGATCCTGGTGCCGGAAGGCACCGAGGGCGTGCCGGTCAACGAAGTGATCGCGCTATTGCTGGAAGAGGGGGAGGACGCCTCGTCCCTGGCCAGTGCTTCGTCGGGCACCGCCCCACCGGCGACGGCGGCCAGCAATGGCTCCGCCGCGGCTTCTTCCGGGAACGGCGCAGCGCCTGCCGCCCCGGTGGCGGCGGCTCCAGCCCCGGCACCCGCGCCTGTCGCCGCATCTTCCGGCGGTCGGACCCTCGCCAGCCCGCTCGCCCGGCGTCTGGCCGGCGAAGCCGGTCTCGACCTAGCCCAGATTTCCGGCAGCGGCCCCAACGGTCGCGTCGTCAAGGCGGATGTGCTGGCGGCCAAGGCCGGCGGCGGTGCCGCAATTGCCGCACCGGCACCCGCTGCCGCGCCACGCCCGGCGGCGGCTCCGGTTGCTCCTGGCGCCGGGCCAGATGCCCGCCAGCTCGCCGATGCCTATGGCCTGCCCTATACCGAGGCGCCGAACAGCAATGTGCGCAAGGTCATCGCGCGCCGGCTGACCGAGGCCAAGCAGACGGTCCCGCATTTCTATCTGACCGTCGAGTGCGAAATCGATGCGCTGCTGGCGGCGCGCAAGCAGATGAACGATTCCGCGCCCGAGGGCGTGAAGCTCTCGGTCAACGATCTGGTGATCAAGGCCTC
Organism: Inquilinaceae bacterium; assembly: GCA_965237625.1. Taxonomy (GTDB): domain Bacteria; phylum Pseudomonadota; class Alphaproteobacteria; order DSM-16000; family Inquilinaceae; genus JABDIP01. The sequence continues at coordinate 97,244 of CBDEGD010000007.1, read as the reverse complement.
GGCCCTGGCGCTGAAGAAGGTGCCGGCGGCCAATGCATCCTGGACCGACAGCGCGATCCTGCTCTACGACCGTGTCGATGTGGCGGTCGCAGTGGCGACCGATGGCGGGCTGATCACCCCGATCATCAAGGACACCAACAACAAGGGCCTGGCGGAGATTTCCGCCGAGATGAAGGATCTGGCCGGCCGCGCCCGGATCGGTAAGTTGAAGCCCGAGGAGTTCCAGGGCGGCACCTTCTCGATCTCCAATCTCGGCATGTTCGGGATCAAGGAGTTCAGCGCCATCATCAACCCGCCCCAGGGCGCCATCCTGGCGGTCGGCGCCGGTAAGCAGCAGGCGGTGGTGCATGATGGCCAGTTGGCGGTCGCCACGGTAATGGGTTGCACCCTGTCGGTTGACCATCGGGTGGTCGACGGCGCGGTCGGCGCGGAATTCCTGGCCGCCTTCAAAACCTTCATCGAGACCCCGTACAGCATGATGCTGTAGGCCTGTCGAAAATCGCGATCCAATGGCTGACGTCATCCTTCGACAGGCTCAGGATGAGGTGACTAATTGCAAAAGTTCACCCTCACCCTGAGCCTGTCGAAGGGCGAGGGTGGCCGCAAGCGCGACTATGGCAGTTTGCCTGCAAGGCGTATGACTGACGACAACAGGAACGCCGCCGGCAAAGGCGGCGAGGGGAGTGGGCATGGCCGATAGCAGTTTTGATCTCATCGTCATCGGCGGCGGGCCCGGCGGCTACGTCTCCGCCATCCGCGGCGCGCAGCTCGGCATGAAGACAGCGGTGGTGGAACGCGAGCATCTGGGCGGCATCTGCCTGAACTGGGGCTGCATCCCGACCAAGGCGCTGCTGCGCTCGTCGGAGATCAACCACCTGCTGCATCATCTCGGCGATTATGGGTTCTCCGCCAATGGGATATCGTTCGATATTGATAAAGTGGTCAAGCGATCCCGAAAGGTCGCCGCGCAGCTTTCCGGCGGCGTCAAACATCTGCTGAAGAAGAACAAGGTCACCGTCTTCGATGCTCATGCCAAGCTGCTGGGCGGCGGCAAGCTGTCGGCTGAAAAGAACGGCAAGGCCGAAACCCTGTCCGCCAAGCACATCATCGTCGCCACCGGCGCCCGGGCGCGCTCCCTGCCGGGGCTGGAACCCGACGGCAAGCTGGTCTGGACCTACAAGGAAGCCATGGTGCCGGACATGATGCCGAAATCCCTGCTGGTCGTCGGCTCCGGCGCCATCGGCATCGAATTTGCCAGCTTCTACCGCAACATGGGCGCGGAAGTGACCGTGGTCGAGGTGATGGACCGGGTGCTGCCGGTGGAGGATGAGGAGATTTCCGCCTTCGCCCGCAAGAGCTTCGAAAAGCAGGGCATGAAGATCTTCACCGGCGCCAAGGTGGAGAAGCTGGACAAGAACAAGGGCAGCGTCACCGCGACCATCGACGCCGGCGGCAAAAAGTCGCAAATCACCGTCGACCGGGTGATCCTGGCCATCGGCATCACCGGCAACACCGAGGATATCGGGCTGGAGGCGACCAACGTGAAGGTCGACCGGGGCCATATCGTGATCGACGAATGGATGAAGACCGGCGAGCCGGGAATCTATGCCATCGGCGATGTCGCCGGGCCACCCTGGCTGGCCCACAAGGCGAGCCATGAGGGGGTGATCTGTGTGGAGAAGATTGCCGGCCTCAACGATGTGCACCCGCTCAACACCGGCAACATTCCCGGCTGCACCTACTGCATGCCGCAGGTCGCCAGCGTCGGGATGACCGAGGCGAAGGCCAAGGAGGCTGGGCATGCGGTCAAAATCGGCCGGTTCCCCTATATGGGCAACGGCAAGGCCATCGCGCTCGGCGAGCCGGAAGGCATGGTCAAGACCGTGTTCGACGCTAAGACCGGCGAGTTGCTGGGCGCCCATATGATCGGCGCCGAAGTCACCGAGCTGATCCAGGGCTACACCGTGGCGCGGACTCTCGAGACCACCGAGGCTGAGCTGATGCACACCATCTTCCCGCACCCGACCCTAAGCGAAATGATGCATGAAAGCGTGCTCGACGCCTATGGCAGGGCCATTCATTTCTAGCTGGAAGGACGGCTAGGACCGTGTTCGGCCGCCTGTTTCGCCGAAAGACCGTTGTCGACGAAAAGGCACCGGATTCGGCCGATACTCCGCCTGCCAAACCGACGCTGTGGCAGCGCATCACGGCGTTCTTCGTTGCCTTCTGGAACCGGATAATCCTGCTGGCGGCGGTCATCGGGGCCGTCATCTGCGTGCGCCTGGCGATCGGATTCTGGTCGACGGCAGAGGAACTACAGGGCGGTAACGAGCCGCTGTTGTTCCGCTTGATGGCCGGGGCGGCGGCGGCGGCGGCGGTATTCCTCTTTTGGCAGGTCGGTCGGGGCGCTCGTTATCTATGGCATCGGCGACGGCAGAAATAACGAGCGTGAGGGAGGTCCGGGCTCCTGGTCCAAATCTGAACCACCATTCCTTGTCATTCCCGCGGAGGCGGGATTCCGGCCGATCCCGGCATTTCCTGGGTTCCCGCCTTCGCGGGAATGACGGTTTAAGGCGTGGTTCGTGGTGGTTAGGCGGTTACAGGCATGCCAATAGTGTGGGCGAAGAGGGGAAAACCGTGATCGTTGACCAGGATCGGACCGGACCGCGCTTTGGCGAGTTCGTGGCATTGACCGCGCTGATGATCTCGTTGGTGGCGCTGTCGATCGACGCCATGCTGCCGGCCTTGCAGCAGATCGGCGACGATCTGGGCACGACCCGTGAGAACGAGCCGCAACTTGTTATCACCTCACTGTTCCTCGGCCTGGCCATCGCCCAGATGATCTTCGGGCCGCTCTCCGACAGCATCGGCCGCAAGCCGGCGATCTATGCCGGCATGGCCTTGTTCATCGCCGGCTGCATTCTGTCGATCACGGCGACCAGCTTCCCGGTCATGTTGGCCGGGCGATTTTTGCAGGGTTTCGGCGCCGCGGGCCCGCGGATCGTGACCATCGCCCTGGTTCGCGACCAATATCAAGGCCGCGCCATGGCCCGGATCATGTCGCTGGTAATGGCCGTATTCATCCTGGTGCCGGCGGTGGCCCCGGCGCTCGGCCAGGGCATCCTGCTGGTGGCCGATTGGCGGGCGATTTTCGGGATGTTCCTGACCCTGGCCCTGGTCGCCCTGGTCTGGTTCTTCCTCCGTCAGCCGGAGACCCTGCCGGCGGAGAACCGCACCCGGTTCTCGGCCGGCCGGTTGTTCGCCGCCATCAGTGAGGTCTTCCTCAACCGGGTGGCGTTCGGCTACACGATCACCGCCGGTCTGATCTTCGGCGCATTCGTCGGTTATCTGATCAGCGCCCAGCAGGTCTTTCAGGAACTCCATGGTGTCGGCGAAGCCTTCCCGGCCTATTTCGCGACGCTGGCCCTGGCGGTCGGCGCCGCGTCCCTGGTCAATTCCCGGCTGGTGATGCGCCACGGCATGCGGGCGCTGTCCTGGATCGCGCTCTTGTCGACGAGCGGCTTATCGGTGGGGTTTGTTCTCATTGCCGCGCTGATGGCCGGCAATCCACCGCTCTGGGCCTTGATGACCTATTTCATGGCGACGTTTTTCTGCATGGGCCTGCTTTTCGGTAATTTCAACGCCCTGGCGATGGAGCCTCTGGGTCATATCGCCGGCGTTGCCGCAGCGGTGATCGGATCCATAACCACCTTCATTTCACTCGGTTTCGGCACGATGATCGGACAAGCGTATGACGGAACGGTCGTACCGCTGGTAGGCGGTTTCGCGGCGCTGGGCGTCGCGGCGACCGGCGTGATGCACTGGATTGAGAAGGGGCGCGGATGACCGAGGTTGGCGCTGTCTATGTAGACGCCGATGCCTGCCCGGTGAAACGCGAAATCTACCGCGTCGCCGAGCGCCACGGGATACCGGTCCATGTGGTTTCCAACAGCCCGATGGCCATTCCAACCCATCCGGATATCCATCGGGTAATCGTCGATTCCGGAATGGATGCGGCCGATGACTGGATCGCCGAGCGGGCCGGGCAGGGCGATGTGGTGGTCACCGCCGACATCCCGCTGGCGGACCGTTGCGTCAAGACCGGCGCCAAGGTGATCGGCCCGACCGGCCGCCCGTTCACCGAGGCGTCGATCGGCATGGCCTTGGCCACCCGTAATCTGATGGAGGATCTGCGATCGGCCGGCGCCGTGACCGGCGGCCCGAAATCCTTCTCCGACCGCGACCGCTCGACCTTCCTGTCCGCACTGCACGAAGCAATTGTGCAGTTGAAGCGGGGGCGTTAGGGGCGTTCGGCGGGTTCGCAGCCAACGTTGCCACTCTCCCCCTTCGACAGGCTCAGGGTGAGGGTTCTTGAGGTGCGACCTCTCCACAAAAAAGCCTCACCCTGAGCCTGTCGAAGGGGGAGAGTGGCAACGTTAGTCACCGACTCTCCAAGCTACCCCCGCCCAATGAAGGGCATCATGGTGGCCATGATGGTCATGAACTGGACGTTGGACTCCAGCGGCAGATCGGCCATCTGCACCACGGCAGTGGCGATGTGCTGCACATCCATGGTCGGTTCCGGGGCCACGGTGCCATTGGCCTGGGGCACACCCTTGGCCATCTGCGCGGTCATGTCCGAGGCGGCGTTGCCGATGTCGATCTGGCCGCAGGCGATGTTGAACGGCCGGCCGTCCAGGGAGATGGTCCGGGTCAGCCCGGTGATGGCGTGTTTCGAGGCGGTGTAAGGGGCGGAGCCCGGCCGCGGCACGTGGGCAGAGATCGAGCCATTGTTGATGATCCGGCCGCCCTGCGGATCCTGCCGGCGCATCAGGTTGAACGCGCCACGCGCTACCAGGAAGGCGCCGGTCAAGTTGACGTCGATCACCGTCTTCCACTGCTCGTAGGTCAGATCGCCGATCGGCATGCCCGGCACGTTGTTGCCGGCATTGTTGAAGACCACGTCCAGCCGGCCAAAGCGCCTCTCGGTCTCGGCGAACAGGGTGGCGACCGAGGCCGGGTCGGTGACATCGCAGCCAACAGCCAGGGCCTGATCCGCCGACACGCCCGCCTCGGCGATTGTCTCTTCCAGCTTGTCGGTGCGCCGGCCCGTCACCACGGTCGGATAGCCGGCTTTCAAAAAAGTGATGGCGGTATGCCTGCCGATGCCGGAACTGGCCCCGGTCACGAGTGCGATCTTTGCGGTCGACGCCACGGTCTTCTCCCTTTTTTCGATCCGGTCAGTAGATCACGACCGGAAGGTTGCGTCAGCAACCGGAGGGCCGGAAAGCGCGCATTCCAGATATGCAGCGCCGCCGCTTGGCCCAAGGCCTCGCCGCGCCTATGTTACAGATCGAGACTCCGCCAGATTTCGACCGGATCACACAATGCCAATTGCGCCCGATCGTATACGCCATCCGGAAAAGCAGAATCGGCCCGACAACCCGATTCAGCGCAAGCCCGCGTGGATTCGGGTAAAGGCGCCGGTCAGCAAGGAATATCACGAGACCCGGCAGCTCATGCGCAAGCTGAAGCTGAACACGGTCTGCGAGGAGGCGGCCTGCCCGAATATCGGTGAATGCTGGGCCAAGGGCCACGCCACGGTGATGATCCTGGGAAGCGTATGCACAAGGGCCTGCGCCTTCTGCAATGTGGCCACCGGCCGGCCGGACCAGCTCGACCCCCATGAGCCCGAGCATGTGGCCGAGGCTTGCGCCGGGCTCGGGCTGAGCCATATCGTCATTACCTCGGTCGACCGCGACGATCTGGACGATGGCGGAGCGCGTCATTTCGCCAATGTCATCAGCGCATTGCGAGAACGTTCCCCGGACACGACGATCGAAATCCTGACGCCGGACTTCAAGGAAAAGACCGGCGCGGTGGAGGTGGTGTCGGCGGCGCGGCCGGATGTGTTCAACCATAATCTGGAGACCGTGCCGAGGCTGTACCCGTCGATCCGGCCGGGTGCGCGCTATTTCACATCGCTGGCGCTGTTGAGCAGGGCCAAGGAGCTGGACCCGTCGGTGTTCACCAAATCCGGTCTGATGGTCGGGTTGGGCGAGACCGCCGAGGAGGTCTATCAGGTGATGGACGATCTGCGGGCGGCGCAAGTGGATTTCCTGACCATCGGCCAGTATCTGCAGCCGACCCCCAAACACGCCGCCATCGACCGCTTCGTGCCGCCGGACGAGTTCGAGACCTATGAGAAGATGGCGCGTGGCAAGGGTTTCCTGATGGTCTCGGCGTCGCCGCTGACCCGGTCGTCCTATCTGGCCGGGGACGATTTCGCCCAACTGCGTGCCGCCCGTGAGGCCAAGCTGGCCGGGCTGGGCTCGATCAATCTGGTCGATCTGGCCGCCGGCGCCCCGGCCGCCGAGTAGGGTAGCCGACCGGCGATGCCGACTCACGCGGAACAGCGGATCCTGCCGCATAGCCCGGCGCAGATGTTCGACATGGTCGCCGATGTACAGCGCTATCCGGAATTCCTGCCCTGGTGCTTGGCATCGCGGATCACCAAAAGGGAAGGCGCGGTGATCACCGCCGATCTGGTGATCGGGTTCCGCATGGTGCGGGAACGGTTCACCAGCCGGGTCACCCTCGACCAGCCCAACCGGATCGACGTTGAATACACCCATGGCCCGCTGAGCTATCTGAACAATCACTGGGTCTTCCATCCCCATGAGGATGGCTGCCTGATCGACTTCTACGTCGATTTCGAATTCCGCTCGCGGGTCCTGCAATCGCTGATCGGCGCCCTGTTCAACGAGGCGGTCAAGCGCATGGTTGGGGCTTTCGAGGCGCGTGCGGTGGATTTGTACGGCGCGAAGGGACAGGCTGTTCCGGCCGGGACGAAGCCGGTTTCGGGGTAGGCGAGGGCGGGAAGGCGGCACGGCAGCGCGGTGGTGAGGTTGGAACGAACCCATCAGTCAGCGCTCACAGGCCAGGCAAAAACACGAGCTTCCAGCGCATCAACACCGTCCCGGGCAGCCAGGTCCTCCTCGGCGTTTTCAGCAACGCGCCACATGGTGGCCGCCGCGATGATGGCATCGAGCGCATCACCACCAATATCGGCGATTGCGATCTCCGCAAGCCCGTCGCCGCAATCCAGGCCTTCCTGCCGCAACCTCACCAGGATCGCCACACGCCAGTCACGCAGCGCTTCGCCCCGGCCTTTGTAGGGCCGATATATCTCCAGCCGCTTCAATGACGAGGCGGGGCAGGTTTCCGCCAGAGTGCTGTTCGGTTCCGGCCGGTCCAAGACCGGAGCGATGGCGATCCGCGGATCTTCCGACAGCGGTGCGAGTATGCTGGCGATACCCCAACAGGTCTGGCGATAGAGGCGGAGGTTGTAGGCGCAGAACGGCGTTTTGGTTTCCCGGTCGGTCCGCCGTTTGAATTCGCGGCCATCGGTTCGGCGGCGGCAATCCTCCCGGAACGCCTCCGGGTCGGGATAACGCCCCGCGAAGCTCTTGGCGAAGCTGGGCCAGTCCGGTGCGTCGATCAGTTCGGCCGGCAGGCTGAACGGGAAATCCACACCGATGAGAGCGCTGTCCTGGACAGCCAGATGGTTCCGGAGTGCGCTCAGTGCGGTTTCCCGGTCGCTGCCGCCGCGCGGAAGGTCTCGGGCTCTGCGAAGCCTGTCGATGACGAACCGGCCCTCGGCTTCGGCGCCCTCGGCGATCCAGATCGTATTGCCTGCGTTGCGGGCGCCGCTGAAGTCGATTCCGAGAAAGCGGCGGAAGCGCCGGCTCACTGTCCCGCGGTCGCGATCATGCCGTTCAGCAGGGCGAGGGCGCGGTCCACCGTTTGTTTCCTGACGGCCCGGCGGTCGCCGGAGAAGATTTGGCGTTCGGCGGAAACCGCGCCGCCGCGGCGGGCGGTCCCAAGGAACACCAGCCCAACCGGCTTGTCTGCCGTCGCGCCGCCGGGGCCGGCGATCCCGGTGACGGAAATCGCCCAATCGGCTGCGGAGTGTTTCAGCGCGCCCTTGGCCATGGCCCGCGCCACGGGATCGCTGACCGCACCGTGTTGCCCGATCAGCGCGGCCGGCACACCCAGCATCTCTGTCTTGGCGGCGTTGGAATAGGTGACGAAGCCACGATCGACCACGTCGGAAGAGCCGGCGATCTCGGTCAGGGCGGCGGCGATCAGACCGCCGGTGCAGCTCTCCGCCGTCGCCAGCATCCATCCCCGGGCGCGGCAGGCGTCCAGCAAAGCGGTCGCCTGGGTGGTCAGATCGCCGTCTGGAACCATGGTCCGTATCCCAGCCAGAGGCTCAGCAACCACAGCGCCAGCCCGGCATAGAGACCGGCGAAGATGTCGTCGAGCATCACGCCCAGCCCGCCGGGAACCTCGCGGTCGGCCCAGGAGGCCGGCCAGGGTTTGACGATGTCGGTCAGCCGGAACAGCAGGAAACCGATCACGTAATAGCGCCAGTCGACCGCCACCACTGCCAGAGTCAGCCATTGGCCTGCCACCTCGTCGATGACGATGGCGCTGGAATCCTTCTCGCCCGACCGGCCGATATGGTTTGAGGCCCAGACTCCGATGGCGAAAACCACAGCCGCCGCCGGGACCAGGGCCAGAGGGCCGGCGAACCACGCGATTGCCGCGGCAAAAGGCAGGGCAGCGAGCGATCCCCAAGTGCCTGAAGCGATGCCCATCAGGCCGGCGCCGAACCATGTGGCGGCCAGCGTTGCCGGATGCCAGAACGAGATGCCGGCGGGAAGCGGGCGGAACAGGCGCATTGTCGGTCAGCCCCCGCCTGTTATTGGGCCCATGGGCAGACGCAGTGTCGCTGTCGCCTGGGCCGCGATGCCTTCGCCCCGGCCGGCAAAGCCGAGCCCCTCGGTGGTGGTCGCTTTGACGCTGACGGCGGTGCCGGGGCCGAGGATTTCGGCGATCCGGGCGGTCATGGCCTCCCGGTGGGGCCCGACCTTTGGCATCTCGCAGATCAGGGTCACGTCCACATGGGCGATGCGGCCGCCCCGGTCCATCGCCATCTTGGCGGCGTGGCGCAGGAAGGCGGCGGAGTCCTGGCCTTTCCACTGCGGATCGCTGGGCGGAAAATGCTGCCCGATATCGCCGGCGCCGAGCGCTCCCAGGATCGCATCGGTGATGGCGTGAAGACCGACATCGGCATCGGAATGCCCGACCAGCCCCCGGTCGAAGGGAATGGCAATGCCGCACAGGGTGACATGATCCCCGGGGCCGAAGCGGTGCACATCGAAGCCATTGCCGACCCGGATATCGCCGGCCCCGACATCGTTGGCTTTGGCGGAAAGCAGGGCCTCGGCCCGGACCAGATCGTCTTCCGTGGTCACTTTCAGATTGTCCTCATTGCCGGGCACCAGGGCCACCGACAGGCCGGCCCGCTCGGCGATGGCGGCATCGTCGGTGATGTCGCTGTCGCTCGCGGTACGATGGGCCGCCAAAATGGAGTCATAGGCAAATCCCTGGGGTGTCTGGGCCCGCCAAAGACCGCTTCGGTCGACGGTGCCTATGGTCAGCCCATCCTGCCCACGCTTCAGGGTATCCACCACCGGAACCCCGGCGATGGCGGCGGGCACCTCATCCAGGGCATGGCGTACCCTCTTGATGGTCCCGGCATCGGTCAATGGCCGGACACCGTCCTGGACAAGCACGAAGCCCGGCGGCGTGTCGCCCAGCGCCTCCAGCCCTAGCCGGACGGATGCCTGGCGCGACGCCCCGCCATCGATCGGGTCGCCGACCGGCAGGCCGTGCAGGGCTTCGAGACACAAAGACCGATGGGCCGGGTTGATCACCACCCGCACCCGGTCGACCGCTGGGTGGGCCAGGAAAGCTTCCACCGTGTGGCGCAGTACCGGTTTCCCGGCCAGCAGGCGATATTGCTTCGGGGTTTCGCCGCCGAACCGCTCGCCGCTGCCGGCGGCCATGATCAACGCGGCGCAATCCGCTCGGGTCATCGGGATTCGAAGCCTAGTGAAGAGTTCGGCGAGCCTACTGACTCGGTCTCGCGCCGCCAAGCGTAATACGGATACGGGTCGCCATCGACACGGCTGCCCTTGCATATGACTTGAAAATCCGTCCAAGACTGATAGTTTGCCCAAAACGAGTGCACATCAATAGGTCGCCTAAAAAATGGGCATATCTGTAGGGCCAGTCGTCATCGACGATCCGGTTATCCTCGCGCCGATGTCCGGCGTGACCGACCGGCCGTTCCGCGACATCGTGCGCGGGCAGGGGGCCGGGCTGGTGGTTTCCGAGATGATCGCCAGCCATGAGATGGTCAAGGCGGCGCGGCACTCGATGCGCACCTCCACCGATTGCGCTGAAGAGCACCCAATGGCGGTGCAGCTGGCTGGCCATGACCCGGAGATCATGGCCGAGGCGGCCAGGCTGAATGTCGATCGCGGCGCCGCCATCATCGATATCAACTTCGGCTGCCCGGTGAAGAAGGTGGTCAACAAGCTGGCCGGCTCGGCGTTGATGCGCGAGGAGGGACTGGCGGCACGCATACTGGAGGCCACGGTTCGCGCGGTCGATGTCCCGGTCACGCTGAAGATGCGCACCGGCTGGGATGATGACAGCCGCAACGCCCCGCGCCTGGCCCGGATCGCCGAAGAATGCGGAATCCGCATGGTCACCATCCATGGCCGCACCCGCTGCCAACTCTATCAGGGTGCGGCAGATTGGCGTTTCATCCGTCAGGTGAAGGATGCGGTGTCGATCCCGGTGATCGCCAATGGCGACATAAGCGGCTTCGACGATGTGGACCGCTGCCTCCGGGAAAGCGGTGCCGACGGCGTGATGATCGGCCGCGCCATTCAGGGCCGGCCCTGGTTCCTGGCCCAAGTGATCCGCTATCTGCGCACCGGCGAGCGCAAGACCGACCCGACTCCGGAGCAGCGTCTGGCGGTGGTTCTCAGCCATTACGAGGCAATTCTCAGCCATTACGGAGTGGCAAAGGGCGTCAGGATCGCCCGCAAGCATCTGGGCTGGTACGCCAGCGGCTTGCGCGATGCCGCCCGATTCCGCACCGAAGTCAACCGCATGGCGGATCCGGACGCGGTGCGCGGCCTGATCGGCAGGCAGTTTGCCGGTTCCGGCATGGAGATGGCGGCATGACGGCACCGCAATTCCGGGGCCGGGAAGGCGGCGCCGACGGCATCGACCCCTGGCAGGCGCTGAATGCCCTGCCCGAGGCGGTTTTGGTGCTGGATGCCGATGGGGTGATCAAATTCGTGAACTTCGACGCCCAACGGTTCCTGGCCGCCGGGGAGTCGATGCTGCTTGGGCAGAAGCTGACCAATTGGCTGCCAGCGGACAGTCCGATCTTCTCGCTGATCAACCAGGCCCTGAATGAGGGCAGCAGCATGTCCGAATACGGCCTGACACTGGAAACCCCCAGGATCGGCGTGCATCTGGTCTCCGCCAGCGTCGCCCCGATGGGCGATCCGCCGGGTCAGCTTGTCTTGTCAATCCGCGAGATTTCCATCGCCAGGCGGTTCGACAGCCAGTTCAGCAACCGCAACGCGGCGCGGTCGGTCTCCGCCATGTCGGCCATGCTGGCCCATGAAGTCAAGAACCCGCTTTCCGGCATTCGCGGCGCGGCGCAGCTTCTGGAGCAATCGGCCGGTGAAAGTGACAAGGAACTGACCCAGCTGATCTGCGATGAAGCCGACCGGATCGTGGCGCTGGTCAACCGCATGGAGGCCTTCACCGATAGCGGGCCGATCGATCGCGAGGCGATCAACATCCATCAGGTGCTGGAACGGGTGCGCCGGCTGGCGGAGAATGGATTTGCCCGCCATGTGCGCTTTGTCGAGCGCTACGACCCCTCGCTGCCGTCCGTCTTCGGCAATCGCGATCAACTGGTCCAGGTGTTCCTCAACCTGGTGAAAAACGCCGCAGAGGCGGTGCCGGTGAACGGCGGGGAGATCATCATCGAAACCGGCTACCAACGAGGTGTGAGCATCGCGGTTCCCGGTACCGACCAGCGCACCAATCTGCCCCTGGCGATCACCATCCGGGACAACGGACCCGGCATCCCGGAGGATTTGCAGGCGCATCTGTTCGATCCATTCGTCACCACCAAGAGAAACGGCACCGGTCTCGGGCTCGCCCTGGTAGCCAAGGTGATTGGCGACCATGGCGGCATTATCGAGTGCCAGAGCCGGCCCAAGCGGACGGTTTTCAAGACCTGGCTGCCCAAACACCCCGGAATGGAAGCGGCGGTCTACACGGAAACGGAGGCCGCATGATGCCGGCCCCGATGACACAGGCCGCAATTATCCAGGCATCGACCATCCTGGTGGCCGACGACGATCGCGGGATCCGGACCGTCCTCAACCAGGCGCTCGGCCGGCTCGGTCATGAGGTGCGCCTGACCGGGAATGCGGCGACTCTCTGGCAATGGGTGGAGGCCGGCGAGGGCGATCTGGTGATCACCGACGTGGTCATGCCCGATGAGAACGGCCTGGACCTGATTCCCCGAATCAAGCGTATCCGCCCGGATCTGCGGGTCATCGTGATGAGCGCCCAGAACACCTTGCTGACCGCCGTGCGGGCAACCGAGAGCGGCGCATTCGATTACCTGCCCAAGCCGTTCGACCTGAACGAGTTGGTGGCCGTGGTCGGCCGGGCACTGACGGCGTCCCAATCCGGCTCGAACGGGGCCGCCCAGGAACCGTTGGATTCACGCGACACGCTGCCGCTGATCGGCCGCTCACCGGCCATGCAGGAGATTTACCGGGTGATGGCGCGGCTGATGCCGACCGATCTGACGGTGATGATCAGCGGCGAGTCGGGCACCGGCAAGGAGCTCGTGGCGCGGGCGCTGCACGATTACGGCAAGCGTCGCAACGGTCCCTTTGTGGCCATCAACATGGCGGCAATTCCCCGCGACTTGATCGAATCGGAGCTGTTCGGCCACGAAAAGGGCGCGTTCACCGGGGCCACAATCCGGTCGAGCGGCCGGTTCGAGCAGGCTCAGGGCGGTACTCTGTTCCTGGATGAGATCGGCGATATGCCGATGGAGGCGCAGACCCGCCTGCTGCGCGTGCTGCAGGAAGGCGAATACACCACCGTGGGCGGCCGGGTGCCGATGAAGGCGGATGTGAGAATTATCGCCGCCACCCATCGCGACCTGCGCCACGCCATCCGCCAGGGCATCTTCCGAGAGGATCTCTATTATCGCCTCGCCGTCGTGCCGATCCGGTTGCCGGCGCTGCGCCACCGTACCGAGGACATCGCTGCGCTGACCAACCATTTCCTGGCCCAGGCCGCCGACGAGGGGCTGCCGGTTAAGATCCTCGACTCCGCCGCGATGTCTCGGCTGAGCCGGTATCAATGGCCGGGCAATGTGCGAGAGCTGGAGAATTTGGTGCGGCGACTGGCGGCGCTGTACTCCCAGGAGGTGATCGGCCTGGACGTGGTCGAGCCCGAATTGGCGGAGGTCGAGCCGCCGCCCGCGGAACAGGGCGATCAGCGCAATGAGGGGCTGTCCGGCGCCGTAGAACGCCATCTGCGGGAGTATTTCGCGGCCCATAAGGACCGGTTGCCGTCGGCCGGCCTCTATGACCGGGTGCTGCATGAGGTCGAACGGCCGCTGATCACCCTTTGCCTTGCGGCGACCGGCGGCAACCAGATCAAGGCCGCCGCCCTTCTGGGCCTTAACCGGAACACATTACGCAAGAAGATTCGCGAGTTAGACATCCAGGTCGTACGGGGCCTAAGATAACCGGTCTTTCGCCCCGCCCCTGGACGGATTTCGGGCGAGTGAGCGGAGAAGAGGCCATCGTTCCGGGCGTATCGATGGAATGGCCTGCCGGCGGATTGGCTTGCCGAGGGGTGATGGCCGAACCATCTAGGCTGGTCTATGCTTGATCCGCGCATGAAAGATCGGTTCATCGAAGCCATGGCGACGCAGTCATGACCAGCGACATCGCCGAACCGCCGCCCACCGTGTTGCGGCAGCTGGCCATTTGGGGCGCGCGCGCCGGCCTGGCCAACAAGCTTGCGTTGCTGCTGACGATCGCGGCACTGGCCGCCGGCGTGGCGACCTACGCCGCGCTGACCGCGAGTCCCGCACTTGGCGGCGATGCGGACACGGTCTACCTGCTGCTCAACCTCGATCTGGCAATCCTGCTGTTGTTGAGCCTGGTGATCGGCCGGCGGATCCTGCTGCTGTGGTTCAGGCGTCGGCGTGGCATCGCCGGGTCCCGGCTGCACGCCCAGCTGGTGGCGCTATTCAGTGTGCTGGCGGTGGCCCCGGCGATCATCGTGGCGGCGTTCTCGGCGCTGGTGTTCTATCTCGGCGTGCAATCCTGGTTCTCCGAACGGGTCAGCACCGCGATCAACGAATCCTTGTCGGTAGCGCAGGCCTACTTGGCGGAGCACCAGCAGACCCTGCGTGCCGATGCGCTGTCGATGGCCAATGATCTGAACCGGGAGATGCCGCGGCTGGTCGGCGATTCGCCGTTCTTCAACCAGATGGTCTCGACCCAGGCGATCCTGCGCGGCCTCAGCGAGGCGCTGATCTTCGACCGGGGCGGCAACACCCTGGCGCGCTCAAACCTGACCTTCACGCTGCAATTCGAACAGATCTCGGACGAATTGCTGCAGCAGGCCCGTCAGGGCGATGTGGTGCTGCTTACCAATGAAAGCGATGACCGGGTTCGGGCGCTGATTCAGCTCGACCGTTTCGTGGATACGTATCTGCTGATCGGCCGGCTGGTTGAGCCGCAGGTGATCGGCCATATGTTGCGGGCCCAGGGTGCTGTGGCGGAATACCAGCAACTGGAAAGCCGGCGCTCGACCATTCAGATCACCTTCACGCTGATCTATGCGGTGGTCGCCCTGCTGTTGATGTTGGTGGCGGTATGGATTGGATTGGTCTTCGCTGACACGTTGGTCAAGCCGATCGGCGCATTGATCGGCGCCGCAGAGAAGGTGCGCGCCGGGGATTTGACCGCTCGGGTAGAGGCGCCGGCCAAAGGCGACGAACTCGGCAAGCTATCGCGCGCCTTCAACCGCATGACCAGCCAGCTTGAAAGCCAGCAGCGAGAGTTGATCGAGGCGAACCGGCAGCTCGATTTGCGGCGCCGATTTACCGAGACCGTCCTGGCCGGCGTCTCCGCCGGTGTTCTGGGCCTCGATGAGAACACCCGGATCAACCTGCCGAACCGCTCGGCCACGGAATTGCTGGGTGTCAGCCTGGACATGCTGTCCGGCCAGAAACTGGTCGATGTGGTGCCGGAAACCGCCGATCTCATGGCCCAGAGCAAGAGTCGCCCGACCCGACTCGTGGAAGGGCAGGTCATCATCCAGCGCGACGGTGATCGCCGGACATTGCTGGTGCGCATCGCCCCGGAACGGGTGCAGGGCGCGTTGCGCGGTTATGTGGTGACCTTCGATGACGTCAGCGAATTGCTCTCCGCCCAGCGAAAGGCCGCATGGGCCGATGTGGCGCGCCGCATCGCCCATGAGATGAAGAACCCGCTGACCCCGATCCAATTGTCGGCCGAGCGTTTGAAGCGAAAATACCTCAAGCAGATCGAGACCGACCCGGAGACCTTTGTCACCTGCACCGATACCATTATTCGTCAGGTCGGCGATATCGGCCGGATGGTCGACGAATTCTCCTCCTTCGCCCGGATGCCGGCGCCTGTCATCGAGAGTGAGAATATTGCCAACATCGTCGAGCAGTCGGTCTTCCTGCAACGCAATGCGCACAGCCAGATCGAATTCAACCTGTCGGTGCCCGAGGATCGGCCCATAATCCGCTGTGACAGCAGGCTGGTGTCGCAGGCCCTGACCAATTTGTTGCAGAACGCGGTCGACGCGATTTCTGGCGCGGCGGCCGGAAAAAATACGCGGCAACCCAAGGGGCGCATCGATATTGCGCTCACCGCCGATGAGCAGCAGACCGTTGTCACCGTCGAGGATAACGGTCCGGGACTGCCCGCGGAGGACCGTGACCGCCTGACCGAGCCCTATGTCACCACCCGAAGCCGGGGTACTGGATTGGGCCTCGCCATCGTGAAGAAAATCATGGAAGATCACGGCGGTCGATTGAGTTTGGCCGATCGCGACGGGGGCGGTGCGCGTGTCCAGCTGGTGTTCCAGCATTCGGAGAGCGTGGCTGCCGCGAACCGGAAACCCCGAACGAAACCTACGAAAAAAGCCGCGGGCAGCTAATCCATGGCCCACGATATTCTGGTCGTTGATGACGAGGACGATATTCGTCTGCTGATCTGCGGGATCCTCGAGGATGAGGGCAATACCACCCGCGAAGCTGCGAATACCGACCAGGCGCTGGCCGAGCTGGCAAACCGCCAGCCGAGCCTGGTGGTGCTCGATGTCTGGCTGCAGGGCAGCCGGCTGGATGGGCTGCAACTGCTCGAGGAATTGCGCCGGAAGTTCCCGACTCTACCAGTGCTCATGATCAGCGGGCACGGCAATATCGAGATGGCCGTTACCGCCATCAAGAACGGTGCCTACGATTTCATCGAGAAGCCGTTCAAGGCCGACCGGCTGTTGCTGATGGTCGAGCGCGCCATCGAGGCGGCGCGGCTGAAGCGCGAGGTGGCCGAGTTGCGGGCCCGCGCCGGCCCGCCGGACGATCTGGTCGGGCGCTCCCAGGCCTTGATGCAGCTTCGCCAACAGATTGATCGGGTGGCGCCGACCGGCAGCCGGGTGCTGATCACCGGCCCCGCCGGCGCCGGCAAGGAAGTAGTGGCTCGCCAGCTTCACGGCCGGTCGAAACGATCGGATGGACCCTTCGTGGTCCTGAACTGCGCCACGATGTCGCCGGACCGGCTGGAAGAGGAGCTGTTCGGCACCGAGGCCGCGATCGACGGCGGCGACGGCCCCCGCAAGATCGGCACCCTGGAGCAGGCCCATGGCGGCACCTTGCTGCTGGATGAGGTCGCCGACATGCCGCTGGCGACCCAGGGCAAGATCGTCCGGGTGCTTCAAGAGCAGACCTTCACCCGTGTCGGCGGCGCGATCCGCGTCGAGGTCGACGTCCGAGTCATTGCGTCGTCAAACCGCGACCTGCCCTCCGAAATCGAGGCCGGCCGGTTCCGGGAGGATCTGTTCTATCGGCTGAACGTGGTGCCGATCGCCATCGTGCCGCTGTCCGAGCGGCGTGAGGATATCCCGCTATTGGCGGCGCATTTCATGACGCATTCCGCCGAGGCACAGGGCCTGTCGTCGCGGCAGATCGCCGATGACGCCATGGCGGCGCTGCAGGCATACGGCTGGCCGGGCAATGTCCGTCAACTGCGCAATGCGGTCGATTGGCTGCTGATCATGGCAACGGGAGACAGTTCCGCGCCGGTCCACACCGATATGCTGCCGCCGGAAATCGGCGCCATCACCCCGGCGTCGATGCGCTGGGACAAGGGTGGAGAAATCATGGGACTGCCGCTGCGCGACGCCCGTGAACTGTTCGAGCGCGAATACCTCATCGCCCAGGTCACCAGGTTCGGTGGCAATATCAGCCGGACCGCCGAATTCGTCGGCATGGAGCGCTCGGCACTTCATCGCAAGCTGAAGAATCTGGGCGTGCATGGCGGCAACAACGATCGCAACGCCGACCGATCGCAGAAACTGGCCGGAGACTAGGGTTGTTTTGCATGGACAATGAGGACCGACCGGCCGGCCGGGCTGAGGCGTCATGAAGGCCATCGTATGCGGCGCCGGACAGGTCGGTGAGAACATCGCCCGCTATCTGGCCACCGAGGCCAATAACATCACGGTGATCGATCAGAATTCCGACCTGATCCGCAAGCTGTCGGACACGTTGGATGTCCAAGGGCTGGTCGGCCACGCTTCCAGCCCGCCGATCCTGGAGCATGCCGGCGCCGCCGACGCCGATATGATCATCGCGGTCACCCAGTCCGACGAAGTCAACATGGTGGCCTGCCAGGTCGCCCATTCCCTGTTCAGCGTGCCGACAAAGATCGCGCGCATCCGCAACCAGGCCTATCTCGATCCGATCTGGGCCGATCTGTTCAGTCGCGACAACATGCCGATCGATGTCATCATCTCGCCGGAGATCGAGGTCGCGAGGGCGATCGGGCGACGACTGCAGGTGCCTGGCGCCTTCGACATGATCCCCATGGCCGACGGGCTGGCGCGGGTGATCGGCGTGATCTGCGGCGAAGACTGCCCGATCGTCAATACGCCGCTGCGTCAGCTGACTGGACTGTTCCCGGATCTGCATATCGAAATCATGGCGATCGTCCGTGCCGGCCGGCCGACTATCGCCGATGCGGACGACCAGATGCTGCCGGGCGACGAGGTCTATTTCGTTACCGACACGAACCACGTGGCCCGCGCCATGGCGGCGTTCGGTCACGAGGAGCGCGAGGCGCGGCGCATCATCATCATCGGCGGCGGCAATATCGGCCTGACCCTGGCCACGGACATCGAGCGTGAGTACCCCGGCGTCACCGCGCGCATCATCGAGCGCAGCCGCGACCGCGCCGCCTATGTCGCGGAACGGCTCGACCGCATAACCGTCCTGCATGGCGATGCGTTGGATTCCGAGATCCTGGACGAGGCCAATGTGCGCCTGTCTGAGACCGTTGTCGCGGTGACCAATGACGACGAGGTGAACATCCTGTCGTCGCTGCTGGCGAAGCGCTACGGCTCGGATCGTGTGATCACCCTGATCAACAGCACCACCTATGACAGTCTCGTAGGCTCGCTGGGCATCGACGCCGTGGTCAGCCCGCGCTCGATCACCGCCTCGACGATCCTCCAGCATGTCCGCCGCGGCCGCATCAAATCGGTGCATTCCCTGAGGGACGGCTTCGCCGAGGTGATCGAGGCGGAGGCGCTGGAGACCTCGCCGCTGGTCAACAATCCGATCAAGGAGGTCAGGCTCCCCTCCGGCGTGATCATCGGTGCGGTGGTGCGCGGCGAGGAGGTGATCATCGCCAGGCCGGACACGGTGATCAAGCCGCATGACCGGGTGATCCTTTTGTCCTTCGCCGAATCGGTGAAGAAGATCGAGAAAATGTTCGCCGTCCGCCTGGAGTTCTTTTAGTGGCCTGAATCAGAATTATCGTACCCATCGGACGATCTTTCTGATTTGGACCACTGGTCAGGAGCGCTACAAGGAACGATGCCCGTTGCGGGTTTCGTTCGAGTATCAGGAAAGACGGCAATGCCACGATATGCCTACGTCAATGGACGCTATTTGCGCCATGAGATCGCCGCGGTGCATATCGAGGATCGTGGATTCCAATTCGCCGACGGTGTCTATGAGGTCGTGACCGTCCAGCATGGCCGGCTGGTGGACGAGGACGGCCACCTGACGCGGCTTGGCCGTTCCTTGAATGAACTGGAAATTGCCTGGCCGGTCAGCGAACGGGTGTTGCGGTTGATCATGCGGCGCCTGATCCGCCGCAATGGGATCTTCGACGGCATCGTCTATATGCAGATCACCCGTGGGACCGCCCCGCGAGATTTCCGGTTTCCGAAGCAGGCGACCTCGACGCTGGTGCTGACCACCCGCCGGATGAACCTGAATCCGACCGCGCAGGTCGCCCAGGGCGTTGCCGTCATTACGATCCCCGACATTCGATGGAAACGACGGGATATCAAATCGATATCGCTTCTGCCTCAAGTGTTGGGTAAACAAAAAGCGGCGGAGGCTGGCGCCTTCGAGGCCTGGCAGATCGACGAGGAGGGGCTGATCACCGAGGGCTGTTCGTCAAACGCCTGGATCGTGACGGCCGATGGCCGGTTGGTGACCCGCAATGCCAGCAATTCGATTCTCAACGGGATCACCCGGCTGTCGGTATTGCGGCTGGCCGGCGAGGCCGGACTGGTGTTCGAGGAGCGGCCATTCAGCGCAGAAGAGGCTAAGCATGCGATTGAGGCTTTCCTCACCAGCGCGACGACCTATGTAATGCCTGTGACTCGAATCGACGGGAATCCTGTCGGGGACGGCAAACCCGGCGCTTTGAGCCTCAAACTGCGTGACGGCTATGTCGGCTATGCCGCATCAGACGGCGCGCGGGAATAAAATCGGACGTCCAACCGTCTAGATAATAAATGTTTGACCCCGGGAAATTTCGCTACGCCCTTAGGGGTGCTTCCTATACGATGCGGGGGCGAGGCTGCCGCTGACGTAATCACGGGCCGGTAACAATGGCTCCAAGAATCAGACCAACGAGGCAGAGAAATGTCGGAGAAGAGTCAGAATGTACAGGATGTTTTTCTAAACAACATCCGGAAGAATAAGACGCCGGTAACGATTTTTCTAGTGAATGGCGTGAAACTCCAAGGCATCGTTACTTGGTTCGATAACTTCTCCGTTTTGCTTAGACGTGACGCCCACTCGCAGCTCGTCTACAAGCATGCAATTTCCACAGTGATGCCGGCTCAACCGATTCAGTTGTACGAGCCGTCCAAAGAAGAGGCCTAGGCCAACTTGCCAGCAGGAAGCGGGGCGGGTAGTTCCGCCACTGAATCTTCCGGACGCGCTGTCGTGGTGCATCCGGAACTGGTTGGCAGCCGGGCGGTGCGCAGCGCCGCTGCACGGCTGGAGGAGGCCGTCGGCCTGACCGCCGCGATCGGGCTCGATATCGCCTCGCAAAGCTGCATCCGGATCGCCCGGCCCAAGGCCGCGACCCTGTTCGGCATCGACGAGATCGCCGCGATCGTCGCCGACCGCGACGCGGAGGTCGTCGTCGTCGACGGCGCGCTGACGCCGATCCAGCAACGTAATCTGGAACAGCGCCTGTCGACCAAGGTGATCGACCGGACCGGTCTGATTCTGGAGATCTTCGGTGATCGGGCGCAGACCAAGGAAGGCCAGCTTCAGGTCGAGCTTGCCCATTTGTCCTATCAGCGCTCGCGCCTGGTGCGGTCCTGGACCCATCTGGAGCGGCAGCGCGGCGGTGCCGGATTCATGGGCGGACCTGGCGAACGGCAGATCGAACTCGATCGCCGCCTGATCGACGATCGCATCGACCGGTTGAAGCGCGAATTGGGCGATGTCCGCCGGACCCGGTCGCTGCATCGCGCGGCCCGCAAGAGGGTGCCGTATCCGGTGATCGCACTGGTCGGTTATACCAATGCCGGCAAATCGACGCTGTTCAATCGGCTGACCAACGCGACGGTGATGGCCAAGGACATGCTGTTCGCCACCCTGGATCCGACCATGCGGCAGATCGCGATGGGCGGCGGGCGCAAGGCGATACTGTCCGATACCGTCGGGTTCATCTCCGATCTGCCGACCCATCTTGTGGCGGCGTTCCGCGCGACGCTGGAAGAGGTGCAGACCGCCGACATCATCCTGCATATCCGCGACGTGGCCCATCCAGACAGCGCCGCGCAGCGCGCCGATGTCCTGTCGGTCCTGTCCGACCTGGGGATCGAGGCGGAGCACGACGATCGGGTGATCGAGGTGCTGAACAAGGTCGATCTGCTCGACCCGGCCGAACTGGCGGTGGTTCAAAACCAAACGGATCGTCAGCCCGCCGTCGTCGCCCTGTCCGCGCTGACCGGGGAGGGCACCGATGCCCTGCTGGAGGCTGCGACCCGGCGGCTGGATGTGGGCCGGCCGGTGGTCAACATTCGGGTCAGCGTTGCCGATGGCCGCACCATCGCCTGGGTGCACGAGCATGGCGATGTGCTGGAGCGGCGGGATGACGACGATTTCGCCCATCTCTGCGTGCGGATCGATGCCGCCGATCTCGCCCGGCTCGAGGATATGGGCGTTCATCCCCGATAAGCGCTGTGTCGCGGTTTCTAACCGGACTGCGACGTTTTTCGGCTATAACGCGGTTTGGCATAAGCTACCGACGGGGCGCTTCCTATTGGCGCCCCTTTATTGCGCCCCGTCTATTACCCAGCCTGAACCCGCAGCAGTTACGAAGGAACCGTGATGAATTTGCCCGACAGCCACCGCGTCGCAGAGATCATGGAGACCGTCGCACGGGAGATCATCGTGCCGCGTTTCCGCGATTTGGCCGAAGGCGAGGTACGGGAGAAGGAGCCGGGCGACCTGGTGACCATCGCGGATGAGGAATCCGAAACCCGCCTGACGGCCGAACTCGCGGCGCTGCTGCCGGGCTCGGTGGTGGTCGGCGAGGAGGCGGCATCGGCCGACCCGTCGGTGCTCGACCGGCTGTCGGAAGACGCGCCGGTCTGGATCATCGATCCGCTGGACGGCACCGCCAATTTCGCCGCCGGCCGGGAGAGCTACGCCATGATCGTGGCGCTGGCCGAGAAGGGCCGCACCGTGGCGGGCTGGATCTATCAGCCGGTCACCGGCCGCATGGGCTGGGCGGTCGCCGGCGGCGGCACCTTCGTCAATGGCGTCCGCGGCGAGGTTGCCGCGCCGGCGGCGATCGCCGACATGCGCGGCTTCGTCAGCGGCCCGAAATATGCCGGCGCCCATTGGCCGGAGATGAGCCGGCTGCGCGATGCCATGGCGTCCGGCCGCAATCTACGCTGCTCCGGCATCGAATATCTCGAAATGGCTTCCGGCCAGGCGCATCTTTGCGTGCCGGTCCGCCTGAACCCATGGGATCATGCCGCCGGCGTGCTGATGCACCGCGAAGCCGGCGGATTCTCAGCCCTGATCGACGGCAGCGACTACACACCGCTCATCCCGGAGGCGCTGTTGATCCTGGCCCCGGACGAGGCGAGCTGGCGAAACGTCCGGGATTTCCTGACCTCCGCGGTACCTGCCGAAACCGGCTGACTCAGTTCTGAATGGCCCTAATACTGCGAATGCGGATTGAACGGCAGATCGGTGTTGCCGTAGGCGATGCCCATCTTGTGCAGTTCCGAGGTGATTTGGGCCCGGTGATGGGTGCCGTGATTGAAGATCTGCGCCATGTAGAGCTGTCGCGGCACGGTCCGGGGGCGGCCGAGATGGGATTTCTCCAGGGTGATCGTCTCGTCCAGCCAATCATCCGGCCTGCCCTCGATCAGCGGCAATAGCCCGTTGTCGAAGGCCGTTCGCTCTCGTTTCAGATCGGCATAGTCCTGGCTGACGATCTTGCGCGGTTCGAAGGGGGTATTCGGCGGCTGGCCGGCAAGCACATATCCCATCAACCGGCCATCGACCATCAGCATGTGGTCGAGGGTGTGGTGGATGGAGCCGAAGAACATGCCCCGATCGCGCTTGCGTTCGTCATCGGGCAGCCCGTCGCAGAGGCCGAAGAGCCCGTCATTCTGCCACTTGCTGTACAGCGCCATCTCCAGCGCCCAGGCCTTGGTGGTCATGGGGTTGGGTGTTCCTTTTGTCGTTGTGACCGCCGGTGGCGCGATCGTACTGGACCTGGGGGAGGGCGTCACCATTGGCCCTGCCGCCGGCCTATTCCTCGCCCTTGGCCCGCTGCCACAATGCCTCAAGCTCATCCAGCCCGGCCTGATCCGTGGATCGGCCCTGTTCGGCGAGCCAGCCCTCGATCCGGCGGAAGCGGCGGTCGAACTTGGCGTTGGTGCCGCGCAGGGCGCTCTCCGGGTCGACGTCCAGCCGCCGCGCCAGGTTGACCAGAGCGAAGGACAGATCGCCCAGCTCATCCTCGATGCGCGCCGGCGTGCCGTTCTCGGCCAGTTCGGCGCGCAACTCGCCGATCTCCTCCTCGATCTTGTCGAGGATCTCCTTCGGCTCGGTCCAGTCGAAGCCGACTCGGGCCGCCCGCTTCTGCAGCTTGAGGGCGCGGGTGAGGGCGGGCAGGCCGGGGATCACCCCATCCAGGATACTGCTATCCGCCCGTCCATCCGCGGCGGCCTTGTCCGCCCGTTCCGCCGCCTTCTGGTCCTCCCAGCGCCGTGTCATCTCCTCCGCTGTCTCCACCGACACATCGCCGAACACGTGGGGATGCCGGCGGATCATCTTGTCGGCGATGCCGGACGCCACCGCCTCGAAATCGAAATCGCCCTGTTCCTGGGCCATCTGCGCGTAGAACACGACCTGGAACAGCAAATCGCCCAGCTCGTCACGCAACTCGCCCATATCGCCGCGCTCGATCGCATCGGCGACCTCATAGGCCTCCTCGATCGTGTGCGGCGCGATGGTCCGGAAATTCTGCTCCACATCCCAGGGACAGCCGTCCTCAGGGTCACGCAGGCGGGCCATCACGGCGAGAAGGCGGTCGATGCCGCTGTCACCGGCCGAGAATCTGTTCGTCATAGGTCCAAGATCGCTGTTTGAGTTCCGGGTCTTGGTAGACGCAATTCCGGCGGCGAGATAGGGGCTTCGGCTCCCCTCGCGATTTCGATTTGACAGGATATTGTCAAATCGGCAAAAATTTCCTCTTGACAGTATTCTGTCATAGTGACAATATACTGTCATCATGAAGAACGGAAAGACCGGGGCGCCGCCAGATCGAGCGGATGAGCCAGAGGCACTGGCCGAACTGATATTCGAGACCTTCCGCCTCAACGGTTGCCTGGTCGCGGCCGGGGACCGGCTCACCGCCGATCTGGGTCTGACCAACGCCCGCTGGCAGATTCTTCGCGCCATCGCCGACCAGCCGCATTCGGTCGCGCAGATCGCGCGATCTCTGGACCTGTCGCGTCAGGCGGTCCAGCGGATCGCCGATCTGCTGGTGGAGGAGGGGTTCGCCGCCTTCAGTGTCAATCCCGAACACAAACGGGCGAAGCTGTTGGATCTGACCCCAAAGGGCCGTGAGGTCCTGGAGGAGGCCAACCGTCGTCACGCGCGACGATCGAGACGGCTGGCGGCGAGCTTCGGCGCCGGGCGGATCGATTCCGCCCTTTGGCTGATGCAATCGCTGCGCCGGAGGCTGGCCGGCGCCGAACGCCTCAGACGCTGACTTCGCCCCTGCCGGAGTGCCGCTCGCCCGACCGGCATAACTGGCCGGAGCCAGGGTTTGATACGCTCGAGTTGAGCTTCGCCAAGCCAGTAATGATCTGACGATGATCTGACTTGGGCAGATCCTCCTGCCCACCTGAATCACGGCTTGGGCAAGTGTGGAATCCCCAGGGCGATGCCAGGGCGATGCCAGGGCGATGAACGACCGAGATGCGGGACGAAGCGGTCTTTGGAGTTACCTGACCAAAGCTCGAACCGGGCTGCTTATGGCGCTCGGTACAGTATCTCGACATTGTGGCCGTCGGGGTCGTACACAAAGGCCGCAAAGTATCCTGGGCCGTAGTGATCGCGATAGCCGGGCTTTCCGTTGTCAACACCGCCACCGGACACGGCGTTGGCGTGCGCCCTTTCCACAGACTCCTTGCTTTGAGCAGTGAAACAAACGTGCAGGTTGGGCGCGGTCACCTGGCCTTCGGTAAGCAAGAGCTGAACAATTCCGCCGTGCCCGAACCCGACCGATTTCTCACCTTCATCAAAGAAGATTTCTCGCATACCGATCGCTTGGCAAATCGGCTTGTAGAACCGCCTGGAGGCGTTGATATCCGCTACTGAGAATTCGAGATGGTCGAACACGGCAACCGGTCACCTTCGCCTGATACAGCTAAACGTAGGGCGGAAACAGGGCATAAATCAATGTCGCGTTTGGGCTCGAAGCGGTCATGACACATTGCCGGACTAGCGGATCCTGAGCCTATCTGAATCCAGTGGCCTGCGGCGAGGGGCCTACCCGTGCTGGGGGGTATCTTCAGTGGCCAAATTCATTGCCGGCGATCACCGGCGGATCCGGGAAAGGCATCTACGCCACCGCCCCAATCCGCGCCTCATCTACGACGTCGCCCGTGCCTTCTCCACCAGGCTCCGCAGCGCCGAATATTCGTTGCGCACCGCAATTGTCCTGGACCGCCAGATATTGAGTTCGATCAGGGCCCAGATGGTATCGACCCCGGCCATCCGCGCCAGCTGGATCATCGTCGGGTCGGCGGGCCAGGCGCGCTTCGTCCGCCAGTGATTGACCGGATTGCCCTTGAAGCCCAGCGCCCGGCCGAGTTCCCGTTCCGATGTGAATCCCTGCCTTGCGATGGCCAGGTCGATATAGTCGTCAATGGTCATGGAAAGCCGCCATGCGGATGCGGATATACTGGTTAGAGACGTTAGCCAGCCCAGAATACACACCATCTGGCCACTGTCTAGCGATACTAATCAATATATTTAGTGGGTTTGCCGGGTTTCACCTGATGTCGGGGCTGTCGCGATGGCCTGTCCGGGACGGTTCCCGGCAGCGGCCCAATTGGGTGCTCAGTGCCTTAACGACGGCTTTCGTGGAGGGGAGTGCCATGGTGTCCTGGAAGCGTCTCAACCGGTCGCGGGCGGGCAGTCCGAACGCGTAGCTGATGATCTCGGCTGCTGCCCTGACCGGGTGCCAGACAATCGAGAGCATCGAAGAACATGGCCTGGCGGCCAGCGCGTTCCACGCGGCCTATTGCGAGGCCGAAATCGACACTGGGGAGCAGCTCGAGCTGATCGTCGTCTTCGAAGACGGATCCGCAAAACTCGACGTCCATTGCGAACCGCGCGCGGAGGAAGAGGACTTCCATCGGCCACGTTTGCAATGACTAGGGAGCGGTCCCGGCTATCGCGGAATAGGTTCTCGACCGGGTTTTGCCGGACACGGTGGAGCGGGACCGGGTGAAGTCGGAGCTTGCCGCGGCCGTCCTGGCGCAGTCGCACGAGCTACAGCTTGCCGCGGCGTCCATCGTCCAGGCCGAAGCCAAGAGCGAGCACACCATCACCGCGATCTGGCGGCCGGTTCTGATGCTCACCATAACTGCCATTTTGGCAAACAACTACCTGATCGGCCCGATCCTGCAATCACTGTTCGGGTGGTCTGTCACGCTGGAGCTTCCATCGCAGTTGTGGACGCTGCTGACCATTGGCGTCGGTGGCTATGTCGGCAGTCGCGGCGCCGAGAAGATCGCGAGAACGTTTGTCATGAAAGGAGAGGGAGATGGCTAAGTCTGCGGGCCTGAAGGCCAACGGGCGGCTCAAGAAGGGCTACAAATTCAAGAAGGGCGGGGGCGTCGTCAAGGTGTCGCGGTCGGCCTCGAGCACCGGCAGGAAAAGCGGTGCGCGCCGGCGGCGTCGGTCGTCATCCCGGAACCCGTTTTCGTTCTTCTAGGAGGGCAGCGCCATGGCGAGAAAACGGGACGCAAAGGGCAAATTCGTGTCGGCCGACACCGGCAAACCGACTGGTGTGGGATCTGATATCGGCAAGAATGCCGGTGCGGATTCCGCCACCGGCAAAGATGCCGTGGGGATCCAACGCCGACGCGTGCGGGGAAGGATTCTGACCAGACGACTGTAGGAGTGAGAAGAAACTGGTCCTGATTCACTTAGGCACTGACGACAACCTTACCTTGATATCTGCACCATCGTGGGAAACCTGTGCTAACTCCAAAGTCCGCCCACGCCCCTCAACCTCGAAATGCGAAAGGACAGCAGGCCTTACTATTTGGACCTCGAACGAAATTAACAAAGCAACATATCTTATTGCCTTGCCGTTTACCTTCAATTTGTGCCTACGGAATTCCCGTTTTGCAGGGATTTCTCTATTGTACAATCCGTCTGGTGTATTGGGTTTTGGAAAGTGTTTCATATCTTTGTTCACTAAATCATCGACCCAGTTGTCCATGTATTCCTCAAAATTTATTGCGTTTCCATCCAATATCGCTTCTGCCGTTTTTATATCGACAGGAAATCCGGCATTCCAGTTTCCAGCTCTCTTCGGAACAACATCGAATCGGGTGTTCTTGTTTTTTTCGAAGCAATAGTTAAAATCAAACGGCACAATCGTAGATGCAGAATCAAACTCCGTCGCCAAAAGAATAACAATCCGCTTGTCTTCCTTCGCTTGTGCCAATGCGTATTTGCCATATGATTTCGCTACAAAAAATCCCTTTTGCGCTTGAAGAACGTCGATTTTTTTGGAGAATACGACAATATCGTTCTTGTTAACTTTACTTTTTCTGTTTTTACATTCAAATATATAGACAGATTTATATTCTTTTCCTAGGTCGACTTCAATGTATACATCTATTTCATGCTTGACACCATTAACAATAAATATCTTATTACATTCAATAGTAAAGGTGTTATTCTTGAGTTCTGGTACTCTTGTAAGAATTGCAGACTCAATTGCACGGACCGCTCTTTCTAATGCGCTGCCTTTTTCAATAGAGGATTGGGTCATCTATTATCCGATGGCTTGATCTGGTTGCGGGTGCTTCAGTTTGATGCCGCACGCCAGATCGGTCAAACAGGATGGAATCAACTACTCTGCTGCTATCTTCCCGCGCCTGATCTGTCGTTGCACAATTCGCGCGACGGTATCCCGATGGAGGCTGAAGCGCCGACCGATTTCGGCCTTGCTGTGGCCGGCAGCGGCTAGGTCAGTCACGGCTCGATCGCGCGCCACCAGTTGATCCGCCTTTGCCTGCTTCTCGGCCCTATACATGGCGACGGCTACCGTGGCCGGTGGTGCGCCCGTCTTTAGAGCTACGCAGGCTAACGCATCGCCCCGTGTCATGCCCTGGCGCTCGAATCGGTCTACAAGGGCAGGGTCCACATCTAGCGCCTCAAAGTGCGCCTTGGTGCGGTCCCGCATGGCGAATTCTTCCCTACGACTCGAAGCGGCGGCCCGAAGGACCGCCGCTTGCTCTTCATGGGCTCTGGCCAGATCGTCAAGCTGATCTGGGTCTAACCCCCTGAGGGTCGCGGTTGCGTACATGGCGCTACCGTCGATGGTGGGGACCGATTGGTTAATTTTCTTCGTAAGGTTGCGGTCCGGTTCCGCCTTACGTTGTCTCGGTTGTTATTGGGTGGCGAGGCCCGGTACTGTCTTGATGGCCGCCACCAGGGCGTCATGGTCCTTGGCCGCCATTTCGGCCGCGTCGAACCATTGCTTGGCCGTCTTCTGCCATTCCGCATAAGCGGTATCGTCGCCGGCCGATCTGGCGACGTGGGCGTTGTAGACCGCCTCGCGGCTGTAGTTCATCGCCGTCACGACAGCATCAAGATTGCGGCGGGCGATCTGCTCAATGGTCGGGAGGATGCTATCCATGGCGCACCGCCGGGCCGGCGAGGGCGCTTAGGAGATGCCGCAACCGCCGTAGCAGTTGTCTGATAATGTACATTATGGAAAATGATTGATGGAGTCGGCTCAGATGCCTCAGACCTCGATCACCAGCCCGTCATAGGCCGGTTCCACGCCCGGCGGCAGCTTTTGCATCAGGCGGTCGTAGTCCATGGTGTGGTTCATGTGGGTCAGATAGGCCCGGGCCGGCTTCAGGCGCTCGATCCAGCCCAGCGTGCGGTCCAGATGGGCGTGGCTGGGGTGCGGTTCCTCGCGGGTGGCATCGACGATCCAGGCCTTGATGCCGTCCAGCGCCGCGAATGCCTCGTCGTCGAGATCGACCACGTCGGTGGAGTATGCGAAATCACCAAAGCGGAAGCCCAGGGACTGGGAATAGCCGTGGTCCTGGATGATCGGAATTACATGGAGATCGCCGATGGTGAGCGGCCCGTCGACCAAGTCGACGGTGAGGATCGGCCGGTAAAGTCCTCTATTCATTTCCACATTGCTGACGGCGTACGGAAATGATTCCATCAGCTGCTTCCGCGTCGCGGCATCGGCATAGCCTTGCAGCGCACCACGTTCCCAAGTCAGCGGCCTGAGGTCGTCGATGCCGTGGATGTGGTCAGCATGGCTATGGGTGTAGAGCACCGCGTCGATGCGCTCGACTTTGGCGTCGAGGAGCTGGTCGCGCAGATCGGTCGGCGTGTCGATCAGGACGGTCGAGGCGCCCTGCTCCACCAGGATCGCCGGCCGCCGGCGGCGGTTTTTCGGGTTCGCCGGGTCGACGGTGCCCCAGTTATTGCCGACCATGGGCACGCCCAGCGAGCCGCCGCAGCCGAGGATCGTCACCTTCATGATGGGCGCGCGACCTTGTCGAACAGGCTGAAGAAATTGGCCGTGGTGCGCTCCGCGGCCTCTGCCGCTCCGATGCCCATCACATCGGCCAGCCGGGCCGCCGTATAGGCCACATAGGCCGGCTCGTTGCGCTTGCCGCGTTTGGGCATCGGCGCCAGATAGGGCGAATCCGTCTCGACCAACAGCCGATCCAGCGGCAAATCGCGGACGATGGCCCGAATGTCGTCGGAGCGGTTAAATGTCAGGATACCCGACAGGGACACATAAAATCCCATTTCTACAGCTTTTTCAGCGAGTTCACGCCCGGAACTGAAGCAATGGATGACGCCGCGCAGCGGTTTGTCGCCCCCGCCGATAGCCCCTGGGCCCGCGCCCTCTTCCCGCAGGATGCGGATGGTGTCGTCATCGGCGCTGCGGGTATGCACCACCAGCGGCAGGCCGGTTTCCCGCGCCGCCTGGATGTGGATACGAAAGCTCGCCTGCTGCTGGTCCCGCGGGCTGTGGTCGTAGTGGTAATCCAGGCCGCTCTCGCCGATTCCGACCAGCTTGGGATGCCGGGCGATCTCAATCAGCCGGTCCACGCTGGCCGGCGCGTCCGATGCCGCATTGTGGGGATGCACCCCGGCGGCGCAGAACACGTCCGGAAATCGCTCGACGATCGCCAGATTGCGGTCGAGCTCGCCCAGCCGGGTGCAGATCGTGACCATACGGCCGATGCCGGCCTCGCGGGCCCGCTCGACGATTTGGTCCAACTCCTCGGCGAATTCCGGGAAGTCCAGATGGCAATGGCTGTCGACCAGCATCAGGCGCTCCCGGCTCCCGTATCTTCCACATAGCGCGGAAAAACGCCTTCGGGCTTCGGCAGCGCTGTGCCCGGGGTCAGCGCGTCGGCATCGCCAAGCCGGGCGAAATCGCGCGCATCTTCGGGCACGGATAGCTGGTCGAGCATCTTCGCCATGGAATCCGGCATCACCGGCTGCGCCAGGATCGCCAGCCGGCGCACGGTCTCGGCCAGGACGTAGAGCACCGTGGCCATACGCGCCGTATCGGTCTTGCGCAGGGTCCAGGGCGCCTGCTCGTCCACATAGCGGTTGGCGTCGCCGATCACCGCCCAGATCGTCTCCAGCGCCCGGTGGAAGGCCTGGACGTCCAGCCGTCGCCGGATCTCCGGCAGCAGGCCGGCGGCCTTGTCCAAAAGCGCACGGTCGGCATCGGTGTAGTCGCCCGGTTTCGGTACCGCGCCGCCGCAGTTCTTGGCGATCATCGACAGCACCCGCTGCGCCAGATTGCCGAAATCATTGGCCAGGTCGCCGGTGCAGCGTCCGACCATGGCCCGGTGCGAAAAATCGCCGTCCTGGCCGAACGGCACCTCGCGCAGCAGGAAGTAGCGCACCTGGTCCAGCCCGTACTGGCCGACCAGCGCATGGGGGTCGATGACATTGCCCAGGGTCTTGGAGATCTTTTGCCCCTCGCTGGTCCACCAGCCATGGGCGAAGACCCGCTTGGGCGGCTCCAGCCCGGCAGCCATCAGGAAGGCCGGCCAAAAGACCGCGTGGAAGCGAAGGATATCCTTGCCGACCATGTGTAAGTCGGCCGGCCAATACTGCTTGTAAGTCCCTGAACCCGTATCCGGATAGCCCACCGCGGTGATGTAGTTTGTCAGGGCGTCGAGCCAGACATACATCACATGGTCCTCGTCGCCCGGCACCGGGACGCCCCAGTCGAAGGTGGTGCGGCTGACCGACAGGTCGCGCAGGCCGGAGCGCACGAAGCTCAATACCTCGTTGCGCCGCGACTCCGGC
This sequence comes from Inquilinaceae bacterium, assembly GCA_965237625.1. Taxonomy (GTDB): domain Bacteria; phylum Pseudomonadota; class Alphaproteobacteria; order DSM-16000; family Inquilinaceae; genus JABDIP01. The sequence continues at coordinate 65,596 of CBDEGD010000007.1, read as the reverse complement.
TGGATGAAGTCGGGATTGGCCTCGTAGAATTCCAGCAACCGGTCCTGCCAGGCCGACAGCTTGAAGAAATAGCTCGGCTCCTCGACCCATTCGCATTCATGGCCGCTGGGCGCGATCATCTTGCCGTCGACCTTGGTCAGTTCATCCTCGGTGTGAAAGGCCTCGTCGCGGACCGAGTACCAGCCGGCATATTTGCCGAGATAGATATCGCCATTGTCCTCGATGGCCTTCCAGATGGCCTGAGAGGCGCGCTTGTGCCGGTCCTCCGTGGTGCGGATGAAATCGTCGTTGGAGAAGTTCAGCAGCTTGCCCAGATCGCGGAAGTTCTGGCTGACCCTGGTGGTGAACTCCAGCGGATCGACGCCGGCCTCCTGGGCCGAGCGCTGGATTTTCTCGCCATGCTCGTCGGTGCCGGTCAGGAAATGAACGTCGTAACCGTCCAGCCGCTTGAACCGCGCCAGCACGTCGCAGGCCAGGGTCGTATAGGCATGGCCGATATGGGGCCTATCGTTGACGTAATAGATCGGTGTGGTGACGTAGTAGGTTTTGTCGGCACTAGCCATGATGTCGCTCTCCAGCTAGGCCCGTGCCGCGTTCTCCAGTGCCATGAAGGCCTGCAGGACGACCTGTTTCCTGTCCAGATTGGCGCTATCCGCCCGGGCGAAAAGGCGGTTGGTCTTTTCCCATACCTCAAGCCAGGGTTCAAGACCGGCGGCACCGTGACGCCCGGAGGTCAGGCGGTTGCCCAACGCCGCGTCGCCCTCGACCATTTCCGGCGGCGTCACACCGCGGGCCATGGCGCCGATCAGCCCCTCCAGCCAGCCCTCCAGCAGCCCGGCAACCGCACGGTAGGACGGCTCCGCCGCCGGCGCGGCCAGCTTGTCCGCCATCCGGTGCGCCGCGACCATGTCCAAATTCGGCAATGTCTCCAGCAGGTCGATCAGGCCGCGATAGAGGATCAGCCCGCCATCCTGCACCAGCTCCAGCGCCCGCCCCGGGCAGCCCTTGGACAGCCGGGCGACGGCGAGCGCATCGCCGGGCTCAAGCTGGGGCGCCAGCCGGCCCAGCAGTTCCAGCAAGGCCGGCTCGGCCAGCGGCTGCAGAGTCAGGCGCCGGCAGCGGGATCGGATCGTCGGCAGCAGCGCGCCGGGCCGGTTGCTCACCAGCAACAATACGGACCGATCCGGCGGCTCTTCCAGCACCTTCAGCAAGGCGTTGGCGCTGTTGCGGTTCATCCGCTCGGCCTCGTCGACGATCACCACGCGCCATCCGCCCTCGGCCGGCGTGAGCCGCAGGAACGGCGCGATCTTGCGGACCGCGTCGACCGGCAGATCGGATGGCCGCTTGCCCTTGTCATCGGCAGGCGGCCGCTCGACGGTCAGAAGATCGCCATGGCCGCTGGCGGCGACCCGGCGGAAGACAGGGTCGTCCGGGTCGAGCTGCAGGCTGTCCTGGACATCGTCGCCGAACAGGCCACCGGAAGCCGCCGCACGGCCGGACAGCAAATAGCGGGCGAAGCGGAATGCCAGCGTGGCCTTGCCGACACCCGCGGGTCCGCCGATCAGCCAGGCATGGGGCAGCCGGCCGGAACGCGCGGCACTCGCCAGGGCCATTTCGGCGGCGGAATGGCCGATCAGCTCGGGATTGGCGCGCGGTGGCGGTCGCTCTGTGCTCACGGCCTGGGCAACCTCGCCGACACCTGCCGCAGGATCTCGCCGGCCACGGCCTGCTCGCTCCCGGCCGCGTCGATCAGCACGCAGCGTCTCGGTTCGGCCTCGGCGATGGCCAGGAAACCATCGCGCATGCGCTCATGGAATCCTCCATCCATGCGCTCATAGCGGGTTTCGTCGCCGGAACGCCGGCCGGCGCGGCGTAGCCCCTCCTCCACCGGCAGGTCCAGGATCACTGTCAGATCGGGCTGAAAATCATCTAGAGCGGTGGCATGCAGCCGGGCGATCCAGTCCCGGCCGAGGCCGTGGCCATAGCCCTGATAAGCCATGGTGCTATCGGAAAATCGATCGCAGACCACCCAGTCGCCACGTTCCAGGGCCGGCCGGATGGTGCTGCGGAGATGCTCGCGCCGGGCGGCATAGTGCAGCAGGGCCTCGGTTTCGGGGTCCCAGCGGTCCGGATCCCCCTCCACCAGCAATCGGCGGATCAGCTCCGAACCCGCCGCGCCACCGGGCTCGCGGGTGGTCACGACGATAATGCCGCGATCCGCCAGAGATGCCGCCAGCCGCTTGACCTGAGTGCTCTTGCCGGCGCCCTCGCCACCTTCCAGGGTGATCAGCCGGCCGTTGCTCATAACGCTAATCGAGCCAGCCGAACAGAAGCTGTCCGGCATTGGCGGCCGCGCGGGCGAAGAATCCCACTTGCTCGACATCGGCACCGGCCAGCAGCGGCAGTTCCAATGCCTCCGAGCCCGGCGCGGTGACGATCAGCTTGCCGATCCGGTCACCCGCCGACAGCGGCGCCTGCACCGGCTCATCGACCTGGACGACCACGGATAAATCGCGGCGGACCGATCGGCGCAAGGTGATGGTCAGGTCCTCATCCAGCACCAACGGCACGGTTTCAGCCTGACCCTGCCACACAGATGCCGTCTCCACCGTTTCACCGCCGGCAAATAGGGATACGTTGTCGAACTCACGGAAGCCCCATGACATCAGCCGGGCGCCCTCTTCGGCGCGGGCACTGACGCTGCCCAGCCCGTTGACCACCAGCACCAGACGCCGATCGTCCTGAATCGCCGAGGCGGCAAGGCCATAGCCGGCATCCTCGGTGTGGCCGGTCTTCAGGCCGTCCGCGCCGATATCGCGATACAGCAGCGGATTGCGGTTGCCCTGCTTGATCTCGCTGAAGGTGAATTCGGTCTCCGAGAAGTAGTGGTAGTACTGCGGAAAATCGGCGATCAGCCGCTCCGACAATATGGCCAGATCACGCGCCGTCGAATAGTGGTTCGGGTCGGGCCAGCCGGTGGCGTTGACGAAGCGGGAATTGGTCATGCCCATCGCCCGGGCCCTCTCGGTCATCGCCTGGGCGAAGCCCGCCTCGCTGCCGCCCAGGGCCTCCGCGACCACGATCGAGGCGTCGTTGCCGGATTGCACCACGATGCCGCGGATCAGGTCCTCGACCCCAACTTCGGTGCCAACCTCAACGAACATCTTCGAGCCGCCTTTGCGCCAGGCGTATTCGCTGACGGGCAGAGTATCGTCGAGCGACAGCCTGCCCTCCTCCAGAGCCTCGAAGAGCATATAGATCGTCATGATCTTGCTCATCGAGGAGGTCGGCATGGGGGCGTCGGAGTCTTTCTCCAGCAGCACCATGCCGGTCTCCAGGTCGACCAGGATCGCCTGAAGCGCCGATGTCTCGAGAACAGGCTGAGCCCGGGCGCCGATCATGGCGGCGAGCAGCATTGCCAGACCTAGAACCAGCGCCGCGCCATGCTGAACGATGCTTAGCGGCCTCTCGGCAAGGGCTTGGGCATGGCGGGCGGGGTTTCTCGGCGTTGCGCGGGGCAGCATCGGGACCGGTCTCTCCATTCAGACGGTGGCGGCGGCGCAACCATTACCGCGCGCGGTGGCGAAATTTGGGCGTGAACTGGCGGGTCGGCCCGGCATCGGCCCAAGACAAGATCGGCCCTGTGTCGGCTCCACGTCGGTCCCGGCCTACCGGGCGATGATGTGGGCGTCCGACTGGCCGCGATCGACGACTTGGGACAATACCCGATCGGCCAGTGATTCCGTCTCGATCGGGCCGAGCTGCACCAAATAAAGCGTGGAACCGTCGCTTCGGGTCAACGGCGCGATGGTGGTAGTGGCCAGCGGCGCCAGCCGGTCCCGCAATCGGGAGGCGTTGTCGTACACCGAAAAAGCACCGGCCTGAACGAAAAACCCACGATCCGCAACGGTTTCAAGCGCCGTTGGTTGATTGCTCGTCGTCACGCCAACCGCTGTGTCCTGGACAGGGTTCGCAGCCGTGCGTGGCGCCGGCGGCGCAGCCGCGACGATCGGCGTGGCCGGTGCTATTGCAGTCGGGGCGATTGCAATCGGGGTCGATGCCGCTGCTGCAGTTGGGGGCCCGGCCGGGGCCCGGGCCGGGGTGGTCAGCGCCGCCACTTGTACACCTTCGCGAGGCCGGGCGGCCACAATCGGTCCGTCGGCCCCGCCGCGCGCCTCAACGGTGATCGCATAGCTCTCCTGGGTCAGCACCTGCACTCGAACCCGTGCCGTCCCTTGCTCCAGAAAACCGAGCAGGTCTGCTGCGCGGTGGGACAGATCGATGATCCGATCATGGGCAAATGGACCGCGATCATTGATCCGGACCACCACGGACCGGCCATTTTCCAGATTGAGAACCCGCACCAGGCTTGGCATCTGCAGGGTCGGATGGGCCGCGGTCAGGGCATTCTGGTCATAAATCTCGCCATTGGCCGTCAGTTCGCCGTCAAAGCCCGGCCCGTACCACGATGCGACGCCGACCTCGTCATAGGTGAAGCTTTCCTCGGGATAGTACCAGTTTCCATTGATCTGATAGGGCTGGCCGACCTTGTAGACCCCGTCGCCCTGGGGCCGGCTGACCGCCGCAATGTGGCTCGCCAGTTCGACGCTGCTGCAGGCGCCCAGGACCAGGACTGCGACCCAAGCGGCACCAGCCCCTCGGCGGCGTCCCAATTGGCTTCCGATGCGGCGAATTTGGTCACTTAGGGACCAATCGCTCAGAAAGTGCATCCGTACCCTCCCGGCCCGTCCAGGCAGTTGCCGATCCGGTCCGCCAAAATTCCGACCGTGGTCGCGAAATAGGTCGATCGGTTCCAGTTCATCAACGCGCGGTAGTTCTGGTAGACAAGATAGGCCGATCCATCGGGTCCATCCGGCATGACCAGCGATGCGACGACACTCGCCGCCGGCAGATCCAGGCCATCGGCGCGCCGGACACCGAGCGCCTGCCAGTCGCGGAGACTGCGGCTGCTGTCCAGTCCGGCCAGAGATCGGTCGAACCCGCTTGGCAGGCGCACCTGCCGCCCCCACGTCACATCATCGTTCCACCCGGCCTCGGAGAGGAAATTGGCGGCCGAGGCAAAGACATCGGCACGCGTTGTCCAAATGTCCCGGCGGCCATCGCCATCGTGATCGACGGCCAGGGCCAGGAAATTGGACGGCATGAACTGGCTCTGGCCCATGGCGCCGGCCCAGGACCCTTTCATATCGGCAATGGCGATATGACCCTCGTCGAGGATCTGCAGCGCCTTCAACAACTCCCGGCGGAAATAGTCGCTGCGGCGGCCGTCATAGGCCAGGGTCGCCAGGGATTCAATGACCGAATACCCGCCGGTGAAACTGCCATAGCTGGTTTCCATGCCCCACAATGCGACGATGAACCGCGGCTGCACGCCGTAGGCAGCGCCAACTTCGGCCAACAGATCGCGATTTTCCTCCAACAACCGGCGGCCGCGATCGACTCGCGCCTGCGGTGTCTGGCGTTGAAGGTACTCGGCGAATGTGATGCGGCCCTCGGGCTGGGTGCGATCGAGTTCAAGCACCCGGTCGATCGGATTGATCCCGCTCAGCGCGACGTCAAGTGTCGCACCGCTGATACCAAGGCCCTCGGCCTCGATGCGCACGCCGTCCACCCATCGCTGGAACGGTGTCTGGCCACGCGCCGCCATCGGCAATGCTGTCAGTCCGATCAGCATCGCAACGATGATCGTGACCATGCCCATCGGCATCGCCCGAATCCGTTCCATGGTCGTCCTTGTCTCTATCCGGCGTCTGGCAACAACATCTTGTGCCATATGGCCGGGCCGGCTTCAACAGATTGCTGGTCCGGCCCCTAGGGTCGACTTGCACGGTGCCTCTCACGCCATTACGGCGGCGAACGAGTCAGATCGCGGTGATCAGATCCCGAGGTCCGGCCAGTGTCGCCAATGAGTGTTAGATGCGCCGCTGGGGCGATAATCGTCAGTGTTTCCGCTCACCAAGACGTCAGCGAACATCCGGAAGGTCACCGACTCGCTCGGGCGTTCGTTCTTTTCCGCCACGTCGGGATGCACCCAATCGTCAAGCGTCATGATGTGGTGAAGTTGCTGCGGCACGTTTACGCGGCGTTCTTCCGGCGTGGCGAGCACCGCATCGCGTTCCTCGGCGGCCACAAGGCAGCAAAGCTCGGATATCTGCAGCCGCGACGCAGAGGCCCGTTCGACACCTGCTTTTTCGTAGGACTCGTCGTCCGGCAGCGCCAACAATCGGCCGCGCAGACACAACTCCGTCGCGCCCTCCGCCACGAGATAGCAATCCTCAGGATCCAGCCAGGGTCCTGTCGCGATCGGACTGACCGCTCGGAATTCGTTATACGGGTTTTGCGCAAGATGATTTTCTAGGGCGTCGCGCGTGTCGTACAAATTGTGCCAGTCTCGATTTTGAAGTCGGCTCGCATAGGTCTGGATGATTGTATTGGGCACCCCGGTGCTTGCTGAATATCCGAACTTCTCGATGACCATCGCCCAGTCGTCCTGAGACCTGAAAAGCGACAGGCGTGCGGTGGCCATAAAGAAACCGGCGTTGTTCAAATAGGCAAACGTGTGAGCATCGCAGCAATCGTCGAGGATCTCGAGAATCCGCTCGGCGTCGTATTTCATGGCCTCATCTGTACCCAGGCCGGCGTCAGTGTACAACTGCGCCTAAAAGGTCAGCCGATAGCGCAGCCCGGCGGAGAATTCCGGTGCCGCGTCCTGGACATGGTCCGGCTCGAACCGGGTCACGAAGCTGAAATCAACACTTTCCTGGGGACCCAGGGTGAAGCCGTAGCTCAACTCCGCGTCGGTTTCCTGCCCACTTGGCGTCAATCCGACGGTTTCCTGCTCGAATATGACCGCGCCATCCAGTGTCCGTGACACCGGCACGGTGGCCGTCGCCGTGCCGCTGGTCACCCGAAGCGGTCGCGCCAGGGTGAAAGCCAACCGATCCTGTGTCGACCATATATCGCGGCCGGCGATCCCCAGGCTCATGGACTCGCTGCGAACATCGTCGAAATCGCCGATGATGTCGGTGGCCAGGGAGCCCGCGTCGCTGTGGCCGTTGGTATAGCTGCCGAACAGGTCGATGTGATCGGTCAGCGGCACCACGCCAAATGCGCTGACGAAATCCGTCGTCGCCGACCCATTCATGGAAAATCCGCCGTCGCCGCCGGCCTCCAGCAAGCTGCCATCTTCGTGGAGCCGCCCGAATTGCATGCCGAGGCGCATGCCGGACTCGCCCGTATGCATCATCTCCGCGACATAGACCGAGGCATCGTCGGCGCTGCCCTCGATCTCGCGGCCCAACGCCGCCTCGTTGACTCCCAGGCCGATCCGGAACCGCAAAGCGCCGCCCAATTCGGTGGAGAGCGTCGCGTTGCCGCCGGAATCGGCCATACCGATGAATGTCATGTCGGTTGCGCCAAGCATGCCGCCACCAACCGGCGCGCCGGCGCCATACAGCCCGAACTGGCCGGCGGCACCCTGCCCTTGTGCGATGGTCAGGTCGGTATCTTCCGCGAGCCGATGTCGGATACTGAAACTGGCGTCAGCGGGCTCTTCGTCGAGAGGCGCACCGAGCCAGCTTGAGGGCTGCTCGTCGGCGCCCGACCGCTGAATGTGAACCCGGGTCGACGGTGAAAAGGCGGTCTCAAACCGGTCGATGTCGCTACCGCCAGACAGGTAACCAAGCAGATCGGGCCCCGCTGACGGGGTGGAAACCGATGCCGTAAGGTCGATAGCGAAATCCCGCCCATAGCCGTCCAGAAATATCGCGCGGGCCAACACGCTGGAACCGCTCAACACGTCCCCAAATGCCGGGCCGAGCATCAATACGGTGTCGATTGGATCCGCTCCGCCCCCATCCGCGCTCGCCGTCGACGGAATGGACATGGTGCCGAGCGGAAGGGAGGCATTGGCCATGTTCAGCAGGCCGCGACCGTAGATCGCGTCTGTTCCCGCGGCGCCAAGATCGGTGGCGCTGACCAGCAGGATGTCGACGATCTGGGTGGCCGTCATGAATGGGAAGCGCTCTTTGAGAAGTGCTGCCGCGCCCGCAATTATCGGTGCGGCAAAGGATGTGCCGCTGACCGTCGTGTAGCCACCGCCGATATTCGGGGTCAGCAAGTCGACGCCTGGTGCCATCAGGTAGTAGTTGGCGGCGGTGCCTGCCCTGTTGCTGAAATCGGCAATGAAGGGGTCGATCAGACCGGCGCTTGGATCATAGGCGCCTGCGGCGATCATCGGGCCCTGAAGCTGCGGGACGGTCGCCACAAGCCCGGCCGGGTTGATCGGGTTGATCGCCAATGCCGCAATCAATGGGTCAGGATTGTTGAATTCATTGCCGGCAGCCGCCACGATCAGGGCTCCATTGTTGGCGGCGTTGATGAGTGCGGTCTGGAAGTCGGGTGCCATGGCCCCGAACGATCCGAGGCTGTAGTTGATGATGGCGGCGCCTTCCGAGACGGCGATGTCGGTGGCCGCCGTCAGTGCCATCTGGCCATATAAACAGCCGAACGGGCTGGCGCAGGTGCCAGGTAGGTCCGTGCCGAGGGCTAGAATTGTGGAATTGAACGCCACGCCATGCATGCCGGCGTTATCGCGGTTCGCCCCCAATACGCCGGCGACCCACGTACCGTGGCCGCCCTGATCGTCCACGGAGCTGTTGGTGAGGCTCTGGCTATGCGGATGCAATCCCCCGTCAAATTCCGGATGATTGATGTCGACCCCGGAATCGATTACCGCGACGACAACTCCCGATCCGGTGTAGCCGTTCGTGTTGCTGCCGCCATTGTAGTAGGTGCTGGCGCCGATAACGGTCAGCCCGCCCATGGCCAGGTATTCGAGATCCGAATCGTAGAACGAGATCGGCAGACCCCCGCCACCCTCGCGGAAGCCGTCGCCGATGTTCAGGAAATTGTTTCCGGCGATTGTACTGCCGCTGCCAAGGCACGCGGACAGCGTCAGAGTTCCCGCCAAGGCCGTTGTCGCTAGGGCGAGATTGCGCAGTCTCGATTCAGTATTACGGGCCATGTCGCATCCATCGGAAGCATGGGCATCTGAGGGCGCCGCCACGCGGACCCGTGCCCCAATGGTGCGGCCAACAGAGTTGACGACGCGTTAAAGGCGAGCGCTTTGCCTCGGAGCCACTACCGACAAAGCCTTCGCATTCACAACGTTTTCTCCGTTTGCCGCTCAGATGGAGGTGCAGTGGTCCGCAATCCAATGAAGTCAGGGGGTTTGGCGGCGCTCGGTATCAATTGTCACGGGAGATAAATGAGTTAAACGAAGCAAAATCACGACAATTGTGCTCATGAATTAACCAATTAACGGAATATTTACCGTATTTATTGAAGCCATATCACAGTTTTGACACAACATGCATTTCCGATACCCCGGTACTATTAGTCATCAATAACCTAACTGTTGGCCTCCGCATTTGAGTATTACCGCAGTGGTTGACAGACTGGGACGATCGAAGAGACAAAGGCCGGTACCAACTCGGCGCCGGCACTGGATCAGGGGCTTAGTACGATGAGAAGTCTTCCTTGGGGTTCGATTTCGGTGGCTTACATGTTTGGATTGTTCGTCACCTTCCTGCAGGCCGCGCCGGACGCTTTCGACCGGTGCTACCAGTTTAGCTATTGCACCTCGCTGGTGATGGAAAACGTCGCCTGGTCGCTGGTGTGGCCGGCGTATTGGCTGATGAGCTGAGGCGAGGGATCACACCCTACCGCCATTAGGTTTCCCCAGGGCGACGTCCCCCACATGTCGCCCCAACCGGCCCGGTAATACATGTTTGCCGGGTCCGCTGCCCCGACCGCCGGCTGCCCCGCCGGCATCGGGTCGCAGAGCCTCCCGAAAACAGAGATCCCGAGAGTTGATACTGGCCTGAATGGCGCCGGCGAACCCGCAGGTACTCGCCATTCCCGTCAAGCTGGCCGCGGCGCGTGTTCAATCGCTCCGGATGGTTGGCTTGGAGCAGAGCTGCGCTATCCCGACGTGTCTGTTCTGCTGCTCCACGATTGGCTGCATCCAACACCAAGGATTGCGGCAAAAGTCGCAGCTATGGCGGGCATCTGCAGGCTGAAATCGACCAGGGCATGACCGCCGACCAGGACAGTCGCACAGAAGGCCATCCATCCATACACGAACACACTGCGCCGCCGGCGAAGCCCCATCAGCGCGCGGCGCGCGAGCAGCGCTATCGACAGGGCGAGCGCCGAGGCCGCCGGAATACCCAGTTCGAGGGCGTTCTCCAGGTATGTATTGTGGGCCCTGAAAAAGCGCCCCCCCATCTCGGGACTGCGTATGGTCCTGTATACATCTTCGAAGGTTCCGTATCCGACGCCCAGCCAGGGAGTCTCCAGGATCTTGGCGACCGTCCCATTGTAGATGACAACCCGGGCATTGCTGGCGAGGTCGGAGCCGATAAGCAAATCCAGCCTTGCGACGAATCCGGCCCCCGAAATCATGAAATAGTAGGTCGTGGCAGCAAGGGTGAGCGCCGCGAATGAGACGGCGAGGCTTCGGCGCGCCTTGAGTCTCATGCTGAGGCCGACCACAAAAATAACCAGCGCCAACAGGGAGAAAGTGATCCCCGCTCTGGACTGCGTGAGGAACAGCGCGGCGATATTCAGCGGGATCGTCACGAACGCCCCCATCATCAAGGGAGTCATCCCGCCGAGAAGATCGCCGATGAAACGCCGGACGCTCCTTTGGTCGAACTCTGCGCTGACGAGCGCCCGGAAGAGGTAGGCGGCGGCGCAAAGAAGCCCGAGCCCGGCATAGGTCGCAAAGCTGTTTCGATTTACGAATGTGCTGGTCGCTACGCCTTCGTAAGCCCATTTCTCGAACCACAGGATCGAGTCGCTGCCGGCCAGAACGGCGATAACCCCGTAGGCGCTGTAGAGACCGCTGGCGACCGCGATCGTGCCGATGGCGTCATCTGCCCGGCGGGCCTGTCGCGATCCCTGCAAGACAAGCCAGAAGATGATGCCATAGGACAGAAGCCTGAGAAGCGCGGTCAGGGTATCGGCCGGCGAAAGGCTGATGGTGAACAGTCCAGTGGCTGGTTGTAACGCCGGGTCGAGGGACCACAGCGGATGCGCCAGCGACGGGGGTAGAATGGGCAGCGTCTGCGCAGCGGCATACAGGCAAACCGAAATGAATAAGCCAGCTGGCAAGGCAACTCGCCAAGCCGCCACCGGTAACGGCCGGGATGAACGCAGATGGGCAATGGACCAGATGACCAGCAATGCGCCAGCCAGGGTTGCCAGAAGGCTCCAGGACCAGGGCTGGTTGCTGCCAAACGGCAGCGGCGCCACCGCCACAATTCCCAGTACGGCCCAGTATAATACCCTGCCCCCGACAGGCGGACTGGAGGCGCCTCCCATGCCGCTCATGATATCGGGCACCGTGGAACCGGACTCATCGGTAAAGGCACTCCCGGCCATCCACCGGCAGACCGGCCCTTGATTCCCGGCTACGGGCGGGATTGAAGGAGCTCATTGCGCCTCCCCTTGAGCATTTCGGCGCTCTCAGTGTGATCGAGCATCGCCAGTGCGATCAGGAAGCTCCGTTCGTCGAGCGCCAGCCGCGTTAGCGCCCCGGGATCATCGGCCCAAAGTTGCCTGAACAACGGCTGCATCAGCACTCGGTCCGGTGCGTCCAGGAGAGGCCAAAGCCGCAAAACCAGTCGGACCCGGATCTTGGTCCGACGCGGGTCGTAGGGGGCGGCAAGCACGGCCGCCCGCAGCGCTGTCAATGACGCCTCCGGGTCGGCATCGACATTAAGGCGGATTGTGGCAAGCCTTAGCCACGATGCTGGATCGACGGGCGCCAGCCGAAGTCCGTCTTCGGTCACATCGGCGGCAAGCTCGAAGGCTGAAATCGCCGCGGAACGATCGTCGCCGGCGCGCTGGGCAAGGATCCGGTTGGCCCGCGCCACATCCCGATAGTAGTCGGGCGAGCGTTGCCACCCCAATGCCGAGCGCCGCGACTCCAACAGGCGGTTCAACGCCAAGTCGGTGGCCGGCTGGCCGTCATGGAGTGCGGCGATGACGGGATCACCGGGCGCGGCCGCCAGAGCCGCGGCCAACTGCCTGAAACCGAGTACCGCAACCAGAACGCCGAGCCCCAACGAGAACAGGACGGTCACCCGCGCCGACGTCATGCCGCCTTCTCCGTTGAGTCCAAACGATCCTGACCACCGCCGAGACTCGGAAAATCCAGCGTCGGAATCAACACACCATTGACGTGAAGGAAATATGACAGGCGATCCAAATGGTCATTCGAGTGCCGGAAGTCACCAGGGAGAGTCAGAGAGAGTGCACCCATGCAAAAAAAGTGATTAACTAAAGGTTGCATAGCCGGGTTCACCCTGTCATATTTTTTGTATCAAATGCAGTCTTTCGCGTGGGAGGCCACAATGTTCAGAAAGAAACTATCACTAGCGGCGGTAATATTCTCTCCGATTCTATTTATTGGAGCCTTTGGGGTTGGTGCCAGCGCACAGCAGCAAGCAGCGTGCGGTATTGGTCAGGATGAGATCATTTCGCGTGTTCGCAGTGATTTGGCGCCGGGGTCGAATACTCTTGTTGCGACGCCGCGACGACTTGGCAGCGCTGCTACCAACATCGTGAGGAGGTCACCGGAATGCGCGGTGGACGTGGTCGTGGCGCTGTGCACGATCCGGCCGGACTCTGGAAGCGTCGTGCCGATGATGGCCGGCGCCGTTCCCGGACAGGCGGCCGCGCTGCAGCAGGCGGCAGATGCCAGCTGCGTCTCCGGCATAGCGCCAGCCGCCGGATTCTTAGGGCCCTATGAAGGTCCCCATGATGACGACGACGACGACGATGATTTCTTCGACGACGACGACGATGATGGTAGCCCTGGTGGTGATGGCTAAGGCGCCGGTTGGCTTGGAGTGCCGGCGTTCGGTGCGCTGAGATCACGTCTCGTGGATCGCGGAGTGAGTGAGGCTGGCGCGGATATGGTGCTGGCCGTCATGCGCTGAAGGATGAGAGGGCGGGCCGCTGGAATGCCTCCGCCTTCTCAGACAGGCCGCACGGAGCCATCGCCTGCCTTCCCCCATGTTGGGCAGGTGATGGTCCACGGGGAGAATTTGGGGAAAATCAAAAGTCGCACCTTGACTCAGAGTAGTTGTGCTGGGAATGATTGCATTCCAAGGTAGAAGCCGCTGAAGGAAAGCTTCGCAATCGAATAATAAGAAAAATAGTATTTTGCATGGGGGCCTCGATGACTATTGAGTCGTCACTCGACGTCATACAAGAAAAGAAAAGTCACTCAAAGCCACTCTCTCCTGAGATTCTGGTCGGCACCGTTATTGTGCTGGACGTTTTTGTTATCTTCCTTTCCGGGTTGCTGGCCCCGATTTTCGCCGGGGCGGCTGAAATCGCCGTTTTGCCGGCCGATGAGTTGGTCGTGCTGATGACGGCGGTCGCGTCAGGCTGCCTGTTTTACGCGCTTGGCTGCTACCGCTACCCGCTTTTGTTCTCGCCGTTTCCGCGCATACGGTCGGTCCTGGCCACCTGGATATCGGTCCAGCTCGCCTTGTCCGGTTTCGTCGCCGGCATAGCCGGGCCGAGCCTGCTGCCGCAATGGATGCTGTGGTGGGCCGCCGCCGCCGGCGTCCTGCTGGTGGTGAACCGCGGCATTGTCAGCCTGTGCCTTGGGCATGGGGGCGTCGCCGGACTGTTTGCCCAGCGCGCCGTGGTGGTTGGCGCCGGTGAGGTCGGGCGCCGGTTGACGGCGCATCTGGCGCGCCGGCCGGACCCGTTGCTGTGCCTGACCGGGATTGTCGACGATCGCTCCGGCCGGGTGCCGGCTGCGGTCGGCGGCCTGCCGGTGTTCGGCGGCCTCGACAAGCTGGTCGATCTGGCGCGGTCCGGCGCGGTTGAACAGGTGATCATCGCCCTGCCCTGGTCGGCGGAGGCGCGCATCGCGAACATTCTCGACCGGCTGGACACCCTGCCCGTCCAGATCCGCCTGGCGCCGGATCTGGTCAGCTATGGCCTGCCCCACCGGCCGACCAGCAGCATCGCCGGCCTGCCCTTCCTGAACGCCGTCGACCAGCCGATCTCGGGCTGGGACTCGCTGGTCAAGGCGGTGGAGGACAAGGTGCTGGGGCTGCTGTTGCTGCTGGCGAGCCTGCCGGTGATGGCGGCGATCGCGGTGGCCATCAAGCTCGACAGCCCGGGCCCGGTGCTGTTCCGCCAGACCCGCCTGGGCTTCAACGACCGGCCCTTCGGCATGCTGAAGTTCCGCTCGATGTATCACGACATGACCGATCAGGACGCCGATCGGCTGACCTCGCCGGACGACGAGCGAGTAACCCGGGTCGGGCGGTTCATTCGACGCCTCAGCCTTGACGAGCTGCCGCAAATCTTCAACGTGCTGACCGGCGACATGTCAGTCGTCGGTCCTCGCCCGCACCCCCTCGCCGCCAAGGCCGCGGGCCAGCACTATCAGTTGGCCGTGCAAAAATACGCCGCCCGCCACAAAGTTAAGCCCGGCATCACCGGCTGGGCCCAGGTCAATGGCTGGCGCGGCGAAACCGACACATTGGAGAAGATCGAGAAGCGGGTCGAATTCGACATCTACTACCTCGAGAACTGGTCGTTATGGCTCGATATGTGGATTCTGCTAAAGACCGCTCTCGTCGTTTTGAGGGACCCGAACGCCTATTAGCGGCCGGCAACCCTGGGACGCGGTATCATGGACATAACGGAGACGGCGACACATGACCCCAATACGTAAACGTATCCTGGTGACCGGAGGCGCCGGGTTTCTCGGCTCCCATCTGTGCGAGCGGCTGTTGGCCCAGGGGCACGAGGTGCTCTGCGTCGACAATTATTTCACCGGCCGGCGCGAGAACATCGCCCATCTTCTCGACAACCGCTCGTTCGAGGCGATGCGCCATGACGTGACCCTCCCGCTCTATGTGGAGGTCGACGCGATCTACAACCTCGCCTGCCCCGCCTCCCCGGTCCATTACCAGCACGACCCGGTCCAGACGACGAAGACCAGCGTGCACGGCGCCATCAACATGCTGGGCCTGGCCAAGCGGCTCAAGGTGCCGATCCTCCAGGCCTCGACCAGCGAGGTCTATGGCGATCCGGAGTGCCATCCGCAGACCGAGGAGTATTGGGGCAATGTGAACCCGGTCGGATTGCGGGCCTGCTACGACGAGGGCAAGCGCTGCGCGGAGACGCTGTTCTTCGACTATCACCGCCAGCACGGGCTGGAGATCAAAGTCGCCCGCATCTTCAACACCTATGGCCCGCGCATGCAGCCGGATGACGGCCGCGTGGTGTCGTCCTTCATCGTCCAGGCGCTTCGCGGCGATCCGATCACCATCTTCGGAGACGGCAGCCAGACCCGGTCGTTCTGCTATGTGGACGATCTGGTGAGCGGGCTGATCCGGTTGGCCGGATCGCCGGCGGATGTGACCGGCCCGATCAATCTGGGCAATCCGCATGAATTCACCATCCGGGCGCTGGCGGAGCAGATCGTCGAGATGACCGGCTCACGGTCCCGGATCGTCGAAAAGCCGCTGCCGGCGGACGATCCCAGGCAGCGCAAACCCGACATCACCCGCGCCAACAGACTCCTCGACTGGGCGCCGTCGGTTGAGCTCCGCGAGGGGCTGGCCCGGACGATCTGCTATTTCGAGGAACAGAGTGCAATCGCGGCCTAGAGTCCCGGCCGATGCACCGCACCGCCCGCCCTCGCCTTCACCCACGCGGCGCCGGCAGTCAGCGGCCGCTCACGCCCATCCGGCTGGCCTTGGCCGATTTCCAGACCGGCTCGTCCGTACCCGTGCCCCCAATGCCCCCAGAAGCCGCGGCACTCCCGGCATCGGCAACCAGGGTGATATGGGCCCAATGATGGGTCAGGTTCAGCGAATAATAGGGCCGGTACCGGCCGACGCCCGCCAGCGGCAGGATGTCGTCGAACTGGTTGTCCAGGACATAGGCGCCGCCCTCCCACTCCACCACCAGCACCGCATGGGCCAGGTCGCGCACCAGATCGTGGACGACGGCGATGCGCATCTGGTCGTTGCGGAAGCCGAGATCCAGCAGGCTGGCGAATTTGAGCAGGGCGTAATCCTCGCAATCCCCCGCCTGGCGCAGCATCTGCAGCGGCGCGGCCCAATGGTCCTCCCGGCGATAGACCCGCCGGTCGTCGCGATAGGGCACGATATCGTTGGCGAAGCGGTTGATGGCGTCGAGCTGGGCCAGCGGGTCCGCCCCCTGAAGGTCGCGCACCTGCGCCCGCCAGCGCCGCACCCTGGGCGACCGGCACGCATCCGGATCGGCGTCGCAAGCGGCGATCGCCGGCGCATCGCGCGCCAGCCGGCGCGCGGCATCCTCCCATTGCGGAACGACGGCCGGATTGCCGGAGCGGAATTCCCGTGTGCCGAACAAGCCTTCGAGGCGATTGCCGATGGGCGCCGATGGCTGGGCGACGGCGTCGCTCTCCGGCGCGGCGGAGGAGTTCGGCGCGGCCCAAGCCGGCGTCACGACGCCAAGCGCCGCAACCCCCGCGGTGAGGAGCGTTCCGACAAGGCGGGCCCGCACAAGGCGCCCCACCGTCGGCCTTTTGCCATCCTGGCAATTGCCACGGTCGTACCTGACCAAAACCCGCTAGCTCCCATCCTGGTTGCGCGGTCGGCGTCGGCATATAAGAGTGCCGAGCTGATGGGAGCCGAGGCTATGGCATGGCCATTAAGATTGTCTGAGACTCGAACGGCATGATTATCAAATACGGCCCATCGGGGCGTCCCAGCGGGGTGGTCCTGATTGAGAGAAGCGGTCATCCATGGCAGCCGTAATCGTCACATACTCTTGCGGGCTGATCGGCTCCGAGGCGGTGCGCTTCTTCGCCGGCCAGGGTCTCGACGTGCACGGTGTCGACAACGATATGCGCCACCATTTCTTTGGGTCGGAGGCTTTGACCCAATGGCACACTATCGAGTTGGGCCAGACATGTGCTGGCAATCGGCATCACTCATTGGACACTAGCAATATCAATGGCTTCGAGACGCTTTGCCGAGATGGCGAAATCACCAGGTTGAAATTCGACTGATTCGCAATCATATGCTAATTTGTTCCCGTTATGTTCTTTTTTGCGTCCGCGCAGCCCAACGGACGCGGATTTCTGTTAGGAGACTGAGATGGCGCCAACGAATTTTGTAACAGCGATTCTGACTGATCGGCAGACGAAGCAGCTCCTCAAGTCGCTTCCGGAAGACACGCCTATGTGGACAGAGAATGTCGTGATCGAACGACTTATGTCTCCTGAGCACGCCATGGGCGCAGGGAAGCGCGGCGGAGGGCGGATTTTTCTGCAATTGCGCGAAGCGGCGCGGGCGCAAGCTCGCTCGAACAAAGGTTGAATGAACTCTGAGCAAAGAGCCCATTTCCTCAACAGCGAAGAAATGGCTCTTGCAGCATGAATCAGCGATAAGGCTGGCCGTTTTTGAGACTGCGAGGAATACATTATCATGGCGAACAAAATACTCGTGCTTGATAATGGTCAGCGTATTCGAACCTGGTTGTGCTGCACTCGATGATGCGGTCGACTCGTGATTGAGTCCTGCCGTTAGATTATGGTTTTCCTGCGGAAATCTGTGATTGGATTTTGATTTGAAGATCGCGGTATTTGGACTTGGCTATGTCGGTCTTACAACAACGGCCTGTCTTCTCTCTGAAGAGCACAGCGTACATGGCATTGAAGTAAATCCAGAGAAGGCCCGCGCGGTCAATGATGGAGAATGCCCGATTCTTGAGACCGGACTGGCCAGCCTGCTGGCAAAGGGCCATGCTGACGGGCGACTTTCGGCGGCGACAAGCATAGGATCCGAGATTGGGCAATTCGATTTAGCGATCGTGTGCGTGGGAACGCCCAGCTTGTCAGACGGCTCACAAAACCTATCTCAAGTTGCTGAAGTCACAAGGCAAATTGGTCAGGCGCTGTCGGATGTTGCAATGAAACGTCCGTTGGTCATCGCATACCGGAGCACAATGAACCAACTCGTGAAGCCGCTACTCGACCGGAAACTTGGACCAGGTTCGAACAAATTTGAGCTGGTCTACAATCCCGAATTTCTCCGCGAATCTACAGCGGTTGCAGACTACTATTCCCCTCCAAGAATTGTCATTGGAACGGCAGATGGTGAACCGAACGCGTTGATCGACGCGGTCTATCGCAATGTCGAAGGCAAACGGTTCATTACAGACTTTGAGGTCGCTGAATTCACAAAGTTTGTCGATAATACGTGGCATGCTGTCAAAGTAGCTTACGCTAACGAAATCGGCCGCCTTTGTATTACCCAGGGCATCAGCGCATCTAAGATTCACGAAATTTTTGTTTCGGATACAAAGCTCAATGTATCTCCATATTACCTGCGGCCGGGCTGTGCGTTCGGCGGATCATGCCTACCGAAGGACGTACGTGCGCTCCAGCAGATGTCGAATGAAGCCGGCGTAAATACGCCGCTGGTGCAGGCTCTCGTCCAGACAAATGAATCTCACAAGCATTTCATCTATGATCACTACGTGAAGGGCCTAGATGAAGGGGCATCAATCCTACTCGTTGGCTTAGCATTCAAGGCGGGCACGGACGACCTTCGTGAAAGCCCAAGTATCGACTTGGCTCGCAGAATACTTCACGATGGATTTGAACTCCGCATATTCGACCCAGCAGTCGACGCATCACGGCTCATCGGCCAGAATCTAGGATATGCCTACGCTACTCTTCCCAGTCTGGGCGAATTGATGGTCTCGAAACAAGAGGCAATGACCCGATCGTTCGACCTTGTGATCGACATGAATGGGCAGTTGGACGAGTTGCATCTGGACAGCGCAAATATGATTAGCGTCCATGCACTCGATTAGGGCAATTCGAGTGCCGCCTCCAGAGGCTGAGAGGCTTGAAACGCTGCCGGCTCGAATGAATGTGACACGCGCCTCGCGCCCACTCAAAATTGCTTTTGTCTATAGTCGCCTACCATTCCCCATGATGCGCGGCGATCAGTTGACGGTTGCGCACCTCTTGGAGTTCCTGAGCGCCCGCGGACATAAGGTGGAATTCTTCACCATCCGATCGGGAGGCCAAATGTCTGCGGAACAAGAGTCATGGCTTCACGATCGGTGCCGCAACGTCATGGTTTACGATCATGGTCCAATGGCAATGCTGCGGGGCTTACTCCAGGGCGCATTTGAACTAGCGCCGGTGCAAGTCGGACTCTTCAATCATCCGCAGCAGAAGAAGGACGTGCGACGTGCGATCACAGCCTCGAAGTATGACATCGTGTACACCTATTATGTACGAAGTGGGGAAATAGCGCGCGGATTGGGGCGCATTGATTGGCGAGGCAGCAAAGACACTGTCTGCGGAAACCAAGTCACATTCCTTGCAATGCAGCTATCTCAGACGCTGAATACCCGGCGCATACGGGATAACGCGTCCAATGTTTTCGAACGGGCGTTCTTCGCGATCGAGCATGCCCTTATGCGTCGGTATGAGGCCCGTATCTGGCAGGACTTTACGCGGACGGTGCTCATCGGTCCTCGCGACTTGGCGGAGGTGCAGCACGTCTGCCGCGAGCAGGGCCGACCGGAAATATGTAATTATATCTTTGGAGCCCATGGAACGGATGTCAGCCGGTTTATGCCGCGTCCTGATATCCAGGAAAAGCCCGGCCATATAGTCTTTTCCGGAGGCATGGCCTATCCGCCGAATGTTCAGGCGGCGATGTGGTTTGCCCAACACGTCTGGCCGGCCGTTAAGGAGGCCGTCCCCACCGCTACGTGGTCGATCGTCGGTCGCGATCCGGCGCCGGAGTTGGACCGCATTGCAGGCCTTGCCGATGTCGCAGTGACCGGCACCGTGCCCGATGTCTCCACCTACGTGGCGGAAGCGTCGGTCTGCATCAATCCGATGCAAGCGGCGGGGGGAATGCAGAACAAACTGATCGAGTATCTGGCAAGCGGAAAGCCGGTCGTTGCAACCAGCATAGCGAACGAAGGTATCATGGCGAGCGATGGCGACCATCTCATCATTGCGGATGAACCAGCCGACTTTGCGCGCGCCGTCGTATCGCTGCTGAACGACCGTACCCTGCGCGGCCAACTCGGATCGGCGGCTCGCCGCTTCACGCTCGAGCATTGGACTTGGGAGGCCCACTTCCTCAAGCTGGAGAAGGCTTTCTACGACGCGATTGCGGATGCGGCCAAGGAACCTGAAAACCACGACAACAAATTTTTGTTAGAGCCAGCGGTCGATGGCAGAGTATCGACGTTTGATCGGGTCTGCCCGGAACTTGGTCGCTACAGCGACGATCGTTTCAGTTGCGACAGCTAGGCCAGCAGGAAGTTGGCCGACAAACAGCAAATCTGACGCGATTGGCCATGCAGATTGTCATGTTTTCGCGAGGATATCCTCCCGACGCGGGTGGTATCGAGCGCTACAGCCTCGAAGTGGCTGAGGCGTATCGACGGGCGGGCGCGCGAGTATACATGATCACCCAGAGTGGCACGCTACCGCGGGTCTCACGAATTGGAGGCGTGGCTGTGCTCAATGTAGGTGTGGCGTCGCAGCCGATTGTTTTTTTGCGCATGCTTGCTCTTTGGGCGAATTTGCGCAGGCGTCTGAAAGCCGATTTTGTTCACGCTACGACGTGGCGCCTTGCGCTCCCGACTTTCGCAGCATTCACGCGTGGCCCGTGCGCGGTGACGGTGCACGCGCGCGAGGTGCTTATTGTCCCCAAGCCGCTGCGCCCCGTTATGCGCTTCATCCTTGAACGCGCCGACCTGGTTCTCGGCGTCAGCCGAACTTCGCTTGATGCCGCCCGCCGGTCAGTACCATGCCCACGAGGCACCTGGATCGAAAATCACAATGGCCTGAGCTTTGCAGCCCACGAGTTCACTACCGCAGAAGTGGCTCGCAACACACGGCTCGACCAGCCGCTGATTGTCTACACGGTTTGTCGATTGGTAGAGCGCAAGAATGTGCAGGGCGCGCTACGCGCGCTCGGTATCCTGCACCGTCGCGGCGTTTCGAATTTCCGATACCGCATTGGCGGTACTGGGCCGATGCGGCCAGTCCTCCAAGCTATTTCCAAAGAGGAAGGGCTCTCCGATGTGGTCGACTTCATGGGCTTCGTGCCGGAAGAAGATCTGATCACTCGTTATATTGAAGCTGATATCTTTCTACATCCGCAGATTGCTGCGGAAGGTGGTGGCGATTTGGAGGGGTTTGGCTTGACGATTGCGGACGCCATGTCTCTCGGCGCAGCCGCCGTTGCTGGTCGCGATGGAGGGCCGGCAGACTTTGTTCAAAACGGGATAACCGGCCTGGTGGTAGATGGCAATGATCCATCGGCGATCGCGGATGCCATAGAGCTGCTTGTCAGCGACAATGCAGAGCGGCGACGCATTGCCATTGCCGGCCGTGAATGGTGTCTCAAGAGCCTTTCCTGGGACAAGCACGCAGCTAGCATCTGCAAAGCAGTCAGCAAAGAATAACAAGATGTCATTCGCAAGAATTCAAGCACTGCGTGCGAAAGCAAAAGGCCGACTCGGCGCGGAGATGTTTATCAATCTTCTATTCGGCTTTCTCGGAAGATATTCATCCATCGCTGCTTTTTTTGCATTCAATGTTATCGCCGCGCGCACCCTATCGACTGACGATTTTGGAATTTACATGCTCGTCTTGGGCATAGTTTCAGTTGGCGTCGTGGTCTTCGGGCTAGGATTAGCTGATGCCGCTGTGCGGCTCGTGCCGGCAAGCCTTGTGCGAGGCGAGCATGATGCCGCCAAAGGCGTGATCAGGCTGACCATCACGTTGGCATCGGTCTCATTTGTCTTGGTCGGCGCCTTGGTGGTCTTCGTACCAAACTATTTCTACCGCTCATTCATCACTGATGGCGATCGCGTCGCCAACCAGATCGGCTGGGCAGCGGCTTGGCTCGTCAGTTGGGGCGCCAACCAGTTGCTGTCCCAGATCGTATTAAGTTTGGGACGATCACGGCTCGCACCTTTTCTCTTTTACAGCTTCCCAAAGGTCGCCGCTCTCGTTTTTCTGGGTGTTGGGGCAATTGTCCTGCCTTTCGACTTAAATCTTGTCTTTGGCGTATCCGTGGCCGCATTCTCTGTGAGCGCCTTGATTGGCGTTGCGTTTGTAATTGCAGATTTCTCTCGCCTTGGGCCGGGCATTCAGGAGCCAAAGATTGCTGATGTATTCGGGTTGTCAATTCCACTGATGACAAGTCGGATTGGGGCCTCGTTCAGCACATGGCTAAGCCTCTGGATAATCGCCTCATTCGCCACGCTTACAGAGGTCGCGCAGTTTGGCGCGGCTGGTCGACTTGCAGCGGGCATTGCTGCCGTCTTGGCTGTGTTCAATTATGTCTTCAGGCCAGTGATCGCCTCTCTTCACGCCACTGACCGTATCGATGATGCCGGTGTCGTCATTCGAATGCTGACAACGTTGCTTGTATTGCCCCAATTTGCCCTTGTCATTGTAGCGGTATTGGCCGGCTCAGTGGTGATGGGGTTCATTTATGGGGAGGCATACGTCGCTGGCGGCACTATACTGCTCATTCTGGCGATCGGCCACTTTGGGCAGGGTATTTGGGGGCCGGCCGAGGAAGTCCTGAAGATGACCGGAAATCACATGTTCGTAATGTGGACTCACCTTCTCGCACTCGGCGCTCTCTTCACAGCTGAAATACTCTTGGCCCCTCGGTTCGGTGCTGTAGGTGTGGCTGCCGCCATGGCTGTCTACTGGGCAGCAAATGCCACGATCTTCGGAATCAAGACACGCCGTACTCTGGGGTTTTGGTCGCTTGCTACACTTACACCAGCAACCTTTATGAATGGACTCAAGGTGCGGGCACTGCCTAGTGGCGCTAATGGTCGGCGAGCAGACACCGCGCAGCAGCGGGATGTGGCTTAGTCACTTGCCTGAGATTCTAGAAATGATGAGGGAGCCAAACTTCCTGTTCATAGGGCCCGCAAAATCCGGATCGACTTGGTTATTTAACGTTCTAAGAAAACATCCGGATTGTTACCTTCCATACAGCAAGGAATTGTATTTTTTTGATTCCAATTATGAGAAGGGGTACAAATGGTATTTGTCGCACTTCAAAGGAGCGACCGCGAATCATATCGCCGTGGGCGAGATATCACACGACTACCTTTATTCTCAGGAAGCGGCGGAACGCATAGCTCGTCATCTGCCTGCTGTCAGACTGCTATTGGCGCTAAGGGAACCGGTTGATAAGTGCTTTTCAAGCTACCTTTTCATGGCCCGCAATGGCCAGACACGCGATAGCTTCGAGAAAACACTATCTTGGAATCCCGAACTTCTAAACAGAGTGGAGTATGATAAGCACATAAGTGTGTACTTAAGATTATTTAACAAATCTCAAATAAAGATAATGATATTCGAAGATCTTCGCGAGAACCCGGAGGCATACGCCAAATCAATATTCGATTTCTTAGGCTTGGAATTCATCGAAGAGATTGACTATCACCAACGTGTCTTAGAGGCTGCAAGCCCCCGCAATTGGATGCTGGCTCGCGTTGCCAAAGATGGTGCAGAAATAGTACGACAAGTCGGGCTTCCGAATGTAGTAGCCTTCGTCAAAAGGCAACCTGCGATCCGCAACCTCCTTTACAGGACGTTCGCGGCCGGCGAGCGCCCGAGAATATCTCCGGAAACGCGCGAAATGCTCCGCGAGCACCTCGGACCTTCAGTCCTTAGGCTACAAGGTATGCTGGATGTGGACTTGAGTGTTTGGGGATATTGATCGCCGTGCATAATATCTCGACTTGGCGAACCGTCAATTTCGTGCGTCGACAATTCGAACATGCCTTACTCTACCTTCGGACTCTCCGCCGAATTCCGCTGAAACGATTGTTAGCAGCGCTTTGGTTCCGTTGTGCTCAGTGGAGGGTCGTGTTGTTCGCCGACAAGCTAGTGCAACGGGCGGCAGGCTGTAAATTCGACCCAGGACCATATCGTGAGCAAAGGCTGCGGGCGGCAGTTGCTTCATTTCCTGACGAAACGGAAAGGTGGGCATCCCGCCTCGCCGGCATCTCCACGGGCAAATTTACGTTTCTGGGCAAGACGCTTGAATTCGGCAGCCTAGAATCGGCATCCTGGGCGCCGGAAATACTAAATCGCGACAATTGGGAAATCTGGGCATTTCACCATTCATTTCTCCCGTACGCACCGACAATGGTCAAACACTATCCCGAGCAAGGCATACGAAGCCTCGCGCTCATATTGCATCGAATTGAGGAGACGGGCAGGGGAATCGCTTCAGGTTAACGCGGAGTTCTGTCGGAGCAGTGTTTCGAGGTAGTCCGGGTTGAGGTTGGCGAGTTTTCGGCGGACTTTGAGGCTGTGTCGGTCTTTTGGTTTGCGGACCAGGTTCATGGCCATGTGTTTGACGACGGCCATGTTTTCGGGGCCGTAGCCGGAGCGCAGTCGGGCGAGGTCGTCATGGAAGACGACGTCGAGGACCCAGTGGAGGCGGTTTTCGATGCCCCAATGGGCGCGCACGGCGCGGGCGAAGGTTTCGGCGTCGAGGGTGGCGGAGGAGAGGTAGTAGCGCTTTTCGCGTTCGATCTTGGAGTTGCGTTCGACCTCGGTCTCGACCATGGCGATGGTGGCGAGGTGGGGGAAAGCCGGCTCGCCGGTATAGCGGCGGTCGGAGAACAGCCAGTCGACGTGGTGGCAGACGGCATGGCGGCGGATTTCGATGCGGCCATGGTCGGCGTCGGTGGTGTCGAAGGTGTCAAAGCCCTCGCAACCTGCGGTCTGGGGGTCGGCGAAGAAGGCTGCGACATCGCTGAACAGGAGAGGCCGGTTGGCCTTCAGGGCGAGCAGATAGTCGCCGCCGCGGCCAACGATGGTCTCGGCGATCGTGGTCTGGGTGCCGATCGCATCGATGGTGACCAGCGCGCCGGTCAGGGCCAGGCGCTCCAGCAAGAGCGGGATCGCGGTGATCTCATTGGACTTGTCAGCGACCGCCTCCTGACCCAGCACCAGGCGCTGGCGGCAGGCCCAGGCGGAGAGGAGATGCAGCGGCTCGCGCCCCTTGGAGCGGGCATGGCTGCGCCTGGAGGTTTTGCCGTCTATGGCGATGATGTCGGGTTCCGTCTCGCGCAGCCCCGCCACCCAGGCGGTGAAGCAGGCCTTGAACAGCTCCGGGTCGAGAGCGTTCATCACGTCGTTCAGGGTATCGTGGGAGGGGATGCCGCGCTCATAGGCCAAAAAGCGGCGCAGAAAGGCGATCCGCAGCTCGCCCCACAGCTTGATCTCGACGAAATCCTCCATCCCGCTCAGCGTCGCACACAGCACCACAAGCAGGATCTCAGGCAGCGGATACATCACCCGCCAGTCCTCGCGGGGATCGTCCAGCGCCGAGAAATGATCAAGAAGGGGCCGGGTCGGCTGTGATCGGGTCATTGTCAGGCCTCGTGAGTCAACGAAGCCCTCCATGAATCACATAACACCGCCCGCGAACAGCCCGCCAGCAACAAACGGCGTTAACCTGAAGCGATTGCCCTGAGGAGACGGGTCCCCCAGGTTGCGGAGCGGCGCTTGGCAGGCCATGGTTGCCGATTTCCATCGCCGTGCGGACCCTCAATGTGATTGCCGCCGTCGTGCTCTACCTAAATGTGCGCGATATCATGCCACCGGCTGTAGGTGACGTCATACAAAGGCATTTGGCGCTATGTCGATCAATTGGGAGAGCTCTTGTAGAGCGCCACCTCGACTATAATCACCTTGCGTTCAACTACGCTGCGCTCGCATTTGCCGACATGGCGCTAAATGCTGGGCGCCAACAGGTCGCGTTGGGAAAGGCGTTCCTGCAGACATTGCGACATCAGGTCTGCGCTGATGGGGGCCACGCGGAACGGAGCGGGACCTATCATATCCATGTTCTGCGCTTGGCGTCCGCAATGGAGGCGATGCGCGCCGGCGGCCCGGATGTGTCTCGCGAAATTGCCGGACTTGCTGAAGCGATGCGCTGCGCGCTTCCGGTGCTGATGCATCCGGACGGCGATATCGCCGTATTTAATGACGCAGTTCTTGGCGACGCCGGTCGAGCAGACTGGTTCGTATCTGGGAGTACCCCCGCGGCCCCAGAAAAACGCGAGTTGCCGGACACCGGATTCATCCGCCTCGGTCAACGGGACACAGCAGTGATCTTCGACGTTGGCCCGGGCGGAGCAGAGGACAATCCCGGCCATGCACACGCTGATTTTCTGAGCATCGAGGTAAGCGTACATGGGCGCCGACTGTTCTGCGATCCTGGCGTGGCCTCTTATGCGCCGGGGCCGATGCGCGACATGACACGTTCCGCCACATGGCACAATGGACCGCAGGTCGAGGGCTTTGAACCCATGGAGTTCTGGTCAGCATTTCGAGTTGCGAGATGGTGCCGCGCCTCCTCAATCAGATCTGACTACCTACCCAACGTGTGTAAGCTGGAAGCGGCTGGTGTTATGCCGCTCCGGCCATTGCGCAAAGGAGCATGCGCCCGATACGTGGGTTTAGTACCGGGACGTTCCATCGTGATCGCCGACTCCTGGGCGGCCCAAGACCAGGATGAACCAATGACGCGCTTTGTTGTTGGCGAGGGTTGGCGGATTCACAAGGACGGGACAAAGCTCAAATGCACTGCAGTTGACGACAAAAGCGTATGGACGCGTATTTCCATTGCTCAAGGTCGATTCACTTTGCCAAGGCCTCAGTCTTACTACCCTCGAGGCCCGTTTGACGTGGCACAAGGTTGGGCTTTTGACGTTCGACCGCCAATATCTGGAAAATCGGCGAAGCGGGCAATCTGCGTAGTTATCGAGCTTTCCGACGATTTCTGTATGTCGGAGCTGGATCTGCCGAATATACTTGGTCCAGTGAATAGACTTTCCATGACTGCTGCGACTGACATATGTAGATTTTTGCAAACGAGCAATTGACAACCAGCACCAAATTCAAGGTCCAAATGTGTAAGAACGCCGGGGTGGTGCAGGCATCAAAGCCGGTGCAATTGGATTCGCACTACTTCGAGCAGACTGCCAATGGAAACTAAGGCCGAAGATCATCCAAACAGGCAACCCGGCCGATAGCAAATTCTGCAGTAGGAAAACCTCGAGCGAGGAATCCAAGACGGCTATCACAAAGACTACTATGGCGAATTTACTGTGGGTCAGGCCTGACCAAAGTGTCCAAAGGATCAGGCTCAAAAGGGTGAGGCCGACGAAACCGGATTGCAGGGCTATCTGAAGAAAAAGGTTATGCGCCGACAAGTTGGTGTTGAAGACATCGCGCGGGAGTACCCCTGGCCCATGTCCCAGGATAGGGGTTTCCATGATTTTCTCCGCGAGAATCGGCCAGAGTATTTCCCGGCCCGACAAAGCGCTGCGTCCGGTAAAACGCACAAGGCTGTCATTGACCGTTTCTAACTGCTGTAAGGTGTCGAGATTCAGATAGAACGCCAGAATACCTACGGAAATCGCCGCGATCGCAAGAAAGCCGGGCAAACGTACCAGGCGCAGCGGCACGTGATGCAAAAGGATAAAGATAACGAGTCCGCCTGCAGAGAGACCCATCATGGCGCGGTGGTTGAGGGCCAGGGATGTGCACAGAACGAAGGACAGCCCGGCTATAACAATAGTAAAGGCGGCTAGCCCGCGATATCGGGAACTCACAAGTAAGGTCACTAGCAGCGCAAGATATGCAGCCGATCCATTAAGGGCATTCTTTGGCATATCGGAGAGAAGGGCGATGATCGGGGAAGGTAAACACAATAACAAAAATAGCCTCGATCTCATGATCAAAGGTGCATACTTCGCAAAATATAGAAAAACAAATCCGCATACAAAAATCGCTGCGGTATTAGTAAATGCCACTCTCGACGCCCCTTTGAGCATCAAGATCACGTAAAAGAGGCCAATAAGTAAAAATATGAAACCAACAGGCAATGTGTGTTTTGGAAGCCTGAGATCGTATAGCGCACCTATGCCACAAAGCGCACCCGCAGCGCCATAAGCCATATCCCCCGTCATCGATTTGGGGAAGGCTAGATTGATTATCACCGCAAGCAGCGGCATTACTGCAATTATTACGTGCACGATACAGAATTCTATCGATAGTCATTCGCGAATTGCAACCATAGAACAACTCTGATCCCTAACTCCTGACACCGCACAAGGAACACGACGCCAAAAACACAAGCCTGAAGCGCCAGATCCCAACTGTCGCGTGCGTCAGGCGGCGTCTGATGCAAATATCGCGTTCGGCAATTGTGCTGTCCGTGAAGTATTGTCATCGCCTAATCCTGAGATCAGATACGCTGGTCGAAGTCCTGAGGGCAACTTCAATCAGGATCGGCAATGGCGTCTTAAATAAACTAAGGAATAAGCCTGAATAGCGGCGGAAAAGTTAGTATCTCACAGACGACTGTTTCCGACATCGTACAAGGTGTTTCTCTCTATCTCTATCTCTATCTCTATCTCTATCTCAACCATGCAATCAGAGTTTCAGCCCGAAGCATACTCCAAATATACAATTTTAACCGCTACCATCAATCTCAACAATACGAGGACCAGAATTACGATCAGGTCCATCCGTCATTCTCTAATATCAAAGATCAAATTCAATCTTGTATTCTTCTCTATTTGGATCGTTAGGCATATCAAAATTGTCCGGTAGTGCAACAGATCGCGAATCGTCGGTACTATTTTTTGTAAATGTTACTTCGAAAGTCAATGGCGAATTGCCATCATCCAAACCGCTACAATTGTTTGCATGGCAATGGCAAATATAGAGAGGAATCTTTTCAAGAAATATTTTTATCAAGTCACGATGTAAATCAAAATCATGAAATTCGATTACCATTCCTTCTATGTATTCTGAGTATAGTATCAAACTATCTAATATTCGATACTCCCATCCTTCTATATCAATTTTGAGGAACACCTTCTTATCTTCTTCTACCACATATTGATCAAATATCGAAGACAGTGTTCTAGAGCCGCTCTGTTGATAGCCAACCATAACACAATGATGTTCTATATTATTTCTGAAGAATTTCTTGTATTCAAATGGTTTTTTTAACCGACTAATCAACAAACGTGGTCTGTTCAATTGAGGAATAGCCTTCCAGATATTTTTCAAGAAAAAAAGACGATCAACAGAACCATCGAATGCTTGTATTGAAACTCTGTTCCTTTCATAGAAATCTTTCTCAAAGCTCCAGTCATCATTAATGCCAAGAGACAAAAGTATATCCGAACCATAGAGAGAACTCTTTTCTACTAAATAGCCCCCGTCGTTATTTTTTCCCAAGCGAACCAGGTCATACCCACCTTTGGGCGCTAGCCAAGTATGAGCACTCACCTTTTTCATCAGAGTACACCTCGTTTTTTTGAGCGAGCCAATGCGTTGTAACTTGTCCACCAAAGGAGACGAACCGCTGTTGAACGAGATCTCCATTGCCACTACCTTTCAGCATCGCGAGAGCTCGCGCGTTTTGATGGTAGGCACCTTCCTGAAGCCCTTGCAATTCCAACGCACCACGCATCAATGCTACAATATTCCTCTCCAGGACGCTCAGCATGGAACAGCGGCGTGTTCTTGTTTCGGGCAGACAGCTCTCTGGCGGAGATGGAAACGCACGAGACCAACGTCGTCATCGCCTGCCGACGGGCGCTGGACACCGGTGAAAGCGTGCCGGAGTAACTCTTCTCCCTCGGCAAGGCGACCTTTTCAGGCTGCCCGTCGATCTCACCGGTTGGAAGGGGCACAGAAGGTAAGGCACATCATAGACCGCATCAGATCGTAGGAAGACCCCGACAGCAATTAGGCCTTCCCGTCATAACTGCCCACCCGACTGTTCCAGGCGCCTCTGCTAATCCGTTGCTGTAGCATTGCCTGCAGCCGCCGAGCGCTCAAGCCACGCGACACCAAGTTGTCTGTCTCCTGGAATTCGTACACCGTCAAGATATAGCCGCGCCAATTGCAGCATTGCCCCGCTGTGCCCGGCATTGGCCGCCTCCTCAAGCCACAGCACTCCCATGCTGACATCCTGTGCCACATGATCACCGTTCACATAAGCACGGCCCAGCCGCGTCATCGCGCCGGTGTGGCCCCGGGAAGTCGCTTCCTGCAGCCAGCGGAGGCCTGCGTCCGGATCCTGAGGAACACCTCTTCCTTCGAGATAGGCACCGCCCAATGTGAGAACCGCACCCGTATTTCCACTGGATGCTGCTTTCTCCAGCCATATGACTGCAGCAACTGCATCTTGCGGCACGATGTTGCCATCAAGATAGGTCCGACCGAGAGTTAGCATCGCGCGGCTATCTCCCGCTTCACCTGCCTGCTCCAGCCAAGATATCCCGGCCTCAACATCCCGAGTGACGCTCTGCCCATCTAGATAGGCTTGGCCGAGCCGGTACTTAGCGCCAATGTGTCCCCTTGTCGCTGCCTGCTCAAGCCATCCGATCCCGATCGCAGACGCGTTGTTCGAACTCGCCTTGCCTTCCAGAAAAGCACGACCCAACCAGATCATCGCCCCGATATTGCCCGCCGCCGCTGATTGCTCGAGCCAGCCGATTCCGATTTCCGCGTTCTGATCAACGCCGAGGCCCTCCAGGTAGGCCCGCCCCAAAAACAGCTTCGCGCCCGAGTTCCCTTTTGCCGCCGCTGCTTCGAGCATCGCGATCCCCAAAGTAGCATCGCGCGGCACGGGATTACCTGTTATGTAAGCTTGCCCCAACGAAACCATCGCCCCGGTGTTGCCAGCGTCGGCCGCGTTCCGCAGCAATGCTAGGCCCGTTGTCACGTCCAGCTCTGTTCCCTCGCCCGTCAGCTTTGCACGGCCCAACATAGTCATCGCGCCGGTATTGCCCCGCTCCGCTGCCTGCGCAAATAGATCCACCGCCTTCTCCAGGTCACGAGGAACGCCCTCACCACGCTGATAAAGTCGTCCCAGCTCAAACTCGGCCGTTCCGCGCGCGCGAGACGGCTTTCTGGCCGCTTCCTCGAGCAATTCCGCCGCACCTTCCGGATTGCGAGGCACGCCGTCGCCGCGCAGGTAGGCGCGGGCCAGTGGGACCATGCCGGCGGGGTAACCCGCCTCGGCCAGCTCACGGTAAATCGTCAACGCCTCTTGCTGGTGCCCCTCCCGCCGCAGCGCGCTGGCGCGGCGCAGCTGGTCAGCCCGGCCCTCGCGCGGGTTCCATTGGCCGCCGATGTCGATGCCGCTGACGCTGTCGGTCAGGCCGGACCATGTCTGCGACGGGCCCGCTTCGCAGGCGGACAGGATCAGCGCCGTCGCCAGGGCGGCCAGTGCCGGCGCTGTTGCAATGCGCGGCTGCTTCGAGACTGTTCGGCGGTGCATCCTCAGCTCCAACAAAAATGACACCTGGGCAAGATTAGCGCCAGTATGTCCTCTTGGTTCCCACCTACGGCTAGAGGGTAATTTTAGGGAAAAACATCGAAAAATCTATCATTTTCCGATAAGGCCAAGAGTTTGATACTCGCCTTCGGGATTGCCGCGCTGTTAGAATTCATTGTTGCGGGAAACTGTCTTTACCTAACCGGCAACACAGCCAGATAATTCGCGGTTGAACCAAGAGGACTCAAATAATGGCAGGGCCCGTTCAACCGGTGATTCTTGCAGGCGGGGGCGGGACTCGACTTTGGCCCGCGTCCCGATGGGACAGTCCCAAACAATTTCTATCCCTGAATTCACAGTTCAGCATGCTCCAGCAAACCGCACTCAGGTTCATGGATGGCGCGGACCATCCACAGCCATGGGTGATTTGCAGCGCTGAACATCGAACGGCCGTGATCGAACATCTGCGTCAGATCGACTGCAGCCCGTCCCGTGTGGTACTGGAACCGTTTGGGCGAAGCACCGCGCCGGCTGCGGCGATCGCCGCCATTCTGCTGGCCGAGAAAGACCCTCAGGCGCTGCTGCTACTTGCCCCGGCAGATCACGTCATACAAGACGCGCCCGCCTTTCATTTGGCCGTTCAGAACGGAATTGGACCTGCAGCAGACGGGATGCTCGTCACGTTTGGTATGAAGCCCGAAAGGCCGGAAACTGGATTTGGATATATCGAGCAAGGTAGCGCTCTGGGCGAATTTGCTGGCTGCTATGCGGTCAACAGGTTCACGGAGAAACCTGACATGGCGACCGCAAGACGGCTGATCGAGGCCGGCAATCATGTCTGGAACAGCGGAATTTTCCTGTTCCGTGCGGACAGTTTTCTAGCCGAGCTGGAAGCGCATGAACCGACTGTATTGGCCGCCTGCCGGCGTGCCATCGACACCGGCGATGCCGACGCCGAGTGCTTGTCGTTGGGCGGATCGGCATTCGAGGACTGCCCGGCAATTTCAATCGATCACGCGGTCATGGAACGAACCAAGCGCGCCGTCGTCGTGCCGGTTCAAATGGATTGGAGCGATGTCGGCTCATGGGCCTCGCTCTGGCAGATCCAGGACAAGGACCACAAGGGCAATGTCATCTCCGGGCCGACCGTTTCAATCGACAGCTCGAACAGCTATGTGCGGAGTGACGGCCCCCTGGTAGCCACGATCGGGCTTGAAGGGATGGTCGTTGTCGTGACGAAGGATGCGGTTCTTGTTTGCCCCATGGAGAGGGCACAGGAGGTCGGGCTTATCACTGACCTCATCAATTCCGAAGCGGCACCAGCCAGCGAATAGTCACTCCGCAGCCCTAATCACTCCCGGGCCCATACCGGTACCCGTAATTCCAATGGCCATAGCCGCCCTGGCGGGCCGGGTCGGCCTGGGTCAGGACCACGCCGGCGATGCTGGCCTCCGCTTCGCGCAGCTGGTCGATGGCGCGGCGCACCGCCTTCTGCGGCGTCGCCCGCCATTTCGCCGCCAGCAGGGTGCGGTCGACCAGACCGGCCAGGATCAGCGCGTCGGAGACCGGGATCACCGGCGGCGAGTCGATCAGCACCAGATCGAGATCGGCGCGCAGGCGGCTCACCAGCTCGGCAAAGCGCGGCTGGCGCAGCCGGTCCGGCGGGTCGTCCACATGGGGGCCGGCGGTGATCACCACCGCGCCCGAGGCCTTGTCGATCTGCAGCACCGATTCCAGCGTCTCATCCCCGTCCAGATAGCTGGTCAGCCCGTGCTCATTGGGCAGGTCGAAGCCGGTGTGGATCCGCGGGTGCCTGAGATCGGCATCGACCACCACCACCTTCTTGCCGGTCTTCGCCACCACCCGGGCCAGCGACATGGCGAGCGAGGATTTGCCGTCCCCGGGCAGGGCCGAGGCGACCAGCACCACCGAGCCGCTATCGAGCTTCAACCCCGACAGCAGCAGCGCCGTGTGCAGGGAGCGGTGGGATTCCGCATAGACCGAGAGCGGGTCGTCGGCGGCCACATCCTGCGGGCCGATCCGCCCCTTGGCCGGCACGACCGCCGGGATCATGCCCAGCCCGGCCACGCCCAGCACCTGCTCGACCTCCTCCACCGAGCGGAAGCCGCCCTCCAGCTGCTCGGCCACGAAGACCAGCATCGCCCCGGCGCAGCAGGCGCCGATCAGCGCAATCGACATCAGCAGGGATTTTTTCGGATAGGACGGCTCGACCGGCAGCTCGGCGCGCGACACGATCCAGCTATCCGCCTGCTCCAGGCCGGGCTGCTCGGTCTCCTTGAAGCGATTGAGGAAGGTCTCGTACAGGCTGCGGCTGGCGGTCGCCTCGCCTTCCAGGCTGCGCAGCTCGATCAGCGCCCGGTTGACCTGGCCGGCATCGGCCAGCAACAGCGCCAGGGAGGCCTCCAGGGAGGCCAGACGGGCCTCCTCGATCGCCACCCCGCTGTGCAGGCTGGTGATCAGATTCTGCGCCGTCTGCAGGGACAGGGCGTCGATCCGGGCCTGCAGGTCGCGCACCACCGGATGCTCCGGGCCGTATTGCGCCATCAGCGTCGCCTCGGTCTGGCGCAGGCGCACGATGTTCTCGTTGTAGCGGACCGAGAGGTTCGGATCGATGATCTCCAGCACCACCTCATAGCCGAATTGATCCAACAGCCCCTCGGCATGGGCCAGCCGGACCCGCGCGATCTCGAATTCCGCCCGGGCGCGGATGATCTGGGAACTGGTCTGGGAGATCTGCTGGGTGATCAGCGCGTGGTCGCGGCCGTCGATGGTGGCGATCTCGGCGCGGAAGGTCTCCGCCGACCGCTCCGCCTGCTCGACCTCGCCGCGCAGCACCTCCAGCCGGTCGCTCAGCCATTGGGTCGCCTGGCGCGTGAGGTCGACCTTCAGCTCGATCTGCTGCCCCACATACAGATCGACGATGGCGTTGGCGACCCTTGCCGCCAGCCGCGGATCCTCCGAGGTGAAGCGCACATTGATGACGCGGGAGCGGCCGACGGCGGACACCGTCAGCCGGTCCAGCAGGCCCTCGACGATCTCCCCCTCGACCAATTGCTGCTGCAGCTCGGTATCCATATCCTCGCGGGTCATCTCGCCGCGGGCCGCCGCCAGCAAGGGCGCGTTCAGCACGCTGTTGAGCAGCCCGCCCTGATTGTCCGGATGGGCCGGGTTCAGCTCCGGATACCGTTCCAGCCCGGCCTCCTCCAGCACCCGCTTCATCAGCCCGCGGGAGCGCAGGACCTGGATCTCGCTCTCGACCGCCTGGCTGTCGCCGGACAGGCCGGACACCACCGCCTCGATGTCGACGACCTGCTGGGTGCGCGGCGAGACCATGACCGTGGTCTGCGCCTCGTACCGGGGGGTCAACTGGAAGATGGTCAGCGCCGCCATCACCAGGATGAACCCGGCGGTGCCGAAGAACAGCCAGCGGCGGCGCCAGAACACCGCCACCAGGTCGCGCAGATTGACCTCCGGCGGCTCGAATTCGCGAAACGCCGGCTCTGTCTCCACTGTCGAATAACCGTCCTTGAATTCCCGGTTCATGCTAGCGCCCCGCCGGTCCGAGGGGCCGGCGCGTCACTGCCCCACCATCCGAACGGCGCGGATCGCACCAACAATACATCGTCTTGAATTCTTTGTCGCCGAGCACACGATCTATTTATCCCTGAAGTTTCGTCCGCTTATTCAACGGTTGCATAAAACTTAGTTCAAAATGCCAGGACAATGCAACTCTTGGCTGTCTTCTTTGGTGTTATTTACCAGATCAAGGAGACCCGGTCTGCGTCGTCACACGCACCGGGCCGCAGCGGCAGGCCGCCGTGACGGTTGACGCCGGGCGCGCAGACCGGCAAAAACCGGGCTCGGCGGCCATTGCGGCGACGAACCCCGCTTCGTTCCCGCGGGTCGCGCGATAAACTGTTGATATTCCTATACGGATGGGTGGCCGAGTGGTTTAAGGCACCGGTCTTGAAAACCGGCAGGGGTTCGCGCCCCTCGTGGGTTCGAATCCCACCCCATCCGCCAGCCTTCGCAGCCGGCAACAAAAACGGCCCAGACCGGATGGGTCTGGGCCGCGATACTTGAAGATTTCAGGCGGCGCGGATAACCGGCCGGCGCGCTACACCAATCCTGGGTGACGCGCCTCCCCGTACTCCTCCTTGAACGACGTCGCGAAGTTCAGGGCGACGCCGATCACCAGGCAGGTGCCGACGAGCAATCCCATGATCACAAACAAGGTCTGCCGGGCGCGTTCCAGCGGAATCGACATCGGCACCGTGACGATCTGGGCGCCGATGATCTCATCCATCTGCCAGCCGAAGCCGTTCGCCGTGCCATAGGCCGCCAGCATGGCCTGGGGCGCCGAGGACGGCGAACTGTGGCATTGCAGGCAGGCCGGATTGGTGATCCGGATCGCGTGCGACAGGGTGAGCATCTGCCCGACCGCCGAGTCGCGGACAAGGATCGCTTCGGTCAGCGTCGGGTCGTTGCGGAAGGCGTTGATGATGTCGGCCTCCCACTCCGTCGCCTGGTCCCGGGGATTGGTCGGGTTCAGCGCCGCTTCCTTGTAGGAATAGTTGCGGAAGCTCTTCTGAACCTCCTGGAAGTTGGTCTGCGCGGCGTAGGACGGCACCGTATGCGGCAGGAACTGGTCGGTATTGAGCCGCTGCAGCAGGGGCCGGATCTCGTTGGCGGTGTATCCGCGCATGGCCAGCGCGCTGGCGCGCATGATCCGGGCCTTTTCGATCACCTCCTCACGGGCATTCTCTCTCAAGACCCCGTCGGTGAAGTAGCCGATTACGGCGAGTCCGACGGCAAACAGAAACACCATCACGACATTGAATTTCAGACGTTTGTTCACGATAGCCCTCGAGGGTCATGGCGAAAATTCCGGGATTAGCGGTAAATCATTAGGAAATCTTGATTAACAAATGGTGAGCCGCTGCCCTCTTTTTTGGCGATCTTCGCGCATCGGCTGCGGCAATCTCTTTACGCCCGCGCCCGTCCGTGGCAGCGATAGGCCGGATTCGACACTCGGAAACCCATATGCGCGCCTGGCAAAGAATGCTCAGCGGCCGCCGTCTCAACCTGCTGGAGCCGTCGCCGATCGACATCGAGATCGAGGACATCGCCCACGGCCTGTCGCGGGTTGCGCGATGGAATGGCCAAACCACCGGCGACTGCGCTTTCTCGGTGGCGCAGCACACCATCCTGGTCGAGCATTTGCTCTCGCTGGAATCACCCGGCATCGAAACCAGATGGCGGCTGGCCGCCTTGCTGCACGATGCCCCGGAATACGTGATCGGCGACATGATTTCCCCGTTCAAGGCGGCAATCGGCAATGACTACAAGACGGTGGAGAAGGCTCTTCAGGCGGCGGTTCATATTCGTTTTGGCCTGCCGGCGCGGCTTCCAGCGGAAATCACCACCCTGATCAAGCGCGCGGACCGGGTTGCCGCCTTCTCCGAAGCGGTTGATCTGGCCGGATTCGCCGAGGCCGAAGCCCGCAAGGTTCTGGGCTATCGCCGCAAGATCAGAAGCGACACATTGCAGGCTCTGGCGCCGGACAAGGCAAAGGCCGCATTTCTGGAACGATTTAACAGGCTTTTCATTGCCTAACGGTGCCCTGTTGACCGATTGTCGCGGACTATGCGCAGCATGATTCCCGATCCCAAATGCCCGCCCGCGCGGCCCAAGCAGCACCGTTGCAGGGCAGCCTGGCAATTCGCGGTGGCTGTCGCTGTCCTGGCGGCGATCCTCTTGCCGGCTCCGACGCGTGCGCAGGACGGCGGTTCCTATATCGGCAGCTATAGCAATTGGGAGGCGCATATCTATCGGATCGACGATGCCGAGACCCGCTGCGCGGTGCGCGCGCTGCATCCGGCGATCCTCGATGCGGAGATCTACTGGGTGTTCAACACCCGGCTATTCGGCCAACTGCCTGACGGTTATCTGGCCCTCGACCGCCGTGTCGCCGACGGCGCCGCCAAAATAACGGCTGTGGTCGATAGCGACCGCGAGTTCGAACTTCGGGTAGGAGATGATGGTCACGGCTACAGCCGGGCCGCCGACGCGGCGCGGCTGATCGATGCGATGCGGCGGGGAATTACAATGGAAATAGTTGTATCGCGCCGGACCACCGGGCAGCAGATTCTGCCGGTATCGCTGCTTGGCTTCACCCGCGGCACCAACGCCGCCCGCAGGGCCTGCGCCGGCTAGGGTCGACTCCTAGTGTCCCGATCCTGAAATTCGCATAAGCGAATTGCAGTATCAAAGGGACGCTACCGGCTTGATTCTAGTGTCATTCAGCTTCCGAAATCCGGCACATGAAATGTGCCGGACTTCGAAACCATGACACTAGAGAGCGCCGCGTTTCTGTTTGTAGGAATCGACCATCTGGCGAATGGCATCCTGATGTCGGGCCCCGGCCTCCGGACGGCTCGGCGGCTCGGTCAGGGCCGTCATGCCGTGCGGCAGCTTGGCCTCGCCGATCGATTTGCCAAGCTGGCCGATCACCGTATCCAGAGCGTTCGCGGTGAGGTCGGTCGTTGTTGCCCCCTGGGGCGGCCGATTCGACCGTGACGCAGGTCGTGGCGATGCGGCCGACTGCGATGTGGCCTGCCCGACCGCATGGGCCACGATTCCTTGTAGGTAGGGACCAGCCAGACCGCGCAGCGCAACCGGCCATCACCGGCGCATTCGGCGATCAGCGCGCGCTGTGCGGCGGGTGCATTGCCCTTGGCCTCGGCCAGTACCGCCCGTACCCGGCCCGCTACATATTCCTTACTGGACACCGCGGTTCACCTTGTCGTCGCTTTAATGGCGCGCTAACCCTATGCCCGTTTGATTAACAAGACCCTTCCCAGGCCGGTGCAGGAATGAAGCTTCTCGCCTCCGGCCACACATCGCCGTATCCTCACCTCATGCAGATCGACATCTTCTTCGACCTGGTCTGCCCCTGGTGCTTTATCGGAAAGCATCGGATGGACCGCGCATTGGTGGAGCGTCCGGGCTTGCGGGTCGATTTCCGCTGGCAGCCGTTTCAGCTCAATCCCAGCATGCCGGCGGCGGGTATGAACCGGCGTGAATATCTGTCGGCGAAGTTCGGTGGATCCGGCCGTGCCGCTCAGATCTACGCGATGGTCGCGGAAACCGCAGAGCGCGATGGGCTGACATTCGACCTGGATGCGATCCGCCGCACCCCCAACACGCTGGATGCCCATCGTCTGGCGCGGTATGCCGCCCGTCACGGCTGCGACCCGGCGACCGCCGCCGAGGCTATCTTTCGCGCCTACTTCCAGCAGGGCCGCGACATCGGTGACCGTGGTGTCCTGGCCGACATCGCGGGGGAACTCTCCCTGGATCGCCAGGAGGCCGCGCAGTATCTGGATGGGCGGGGCGATATCAACCATGTGCGGACCGCCGACGCGGCGGCGCGGCGCATGGGTATCCAGGCAGTGCCCTGTTTCGTCTTCGATCGCCGCTACGCCTTGTCCGGGGCCCAGGAGCCCGAATCCTTCTTCCCGATGTTCGACCTGGCCGGCGCCGAGGCTTCCCTCTCCCACGGCTGAGCCAGAACAAGTCCCCTCACCCCGCAACGCAACAAGTTCCAAGGACCGATATGGCTGCTCACGGCTCCAAAAAGGTCATCTTCGCCGCGCTGGCCGGTAATTCCCTCATTGCCGTCACCAAATTTTCAGCCGCGGCCTATACCGGAAGTTCGGCCATGCTCAGCGAGGCGATCCATTCGATGGTCGACACCGGCAATCAGGGCTTGCTGCTCTATGGGATGAAACGGTCGGCCCGCCCCGCCGACGCCCGGCATCCGTTCGGCTATGGCATGGAGATGTATTTCTGGACTTTCGTGGTGGCGATCCTGATCTTCGCGGTCGGCGCCGGTGTGTCGATATATGAGGGCATCCAGAAGCTGCTGCACCCCCATCCGATCACCAACGTCTACATCAATTATGCGGTTCTGGGCGCCGCCATGGTGTTCGAGGCGGTGGCCTGGGTCATCGCCTATAAGGAGTTCGACAAGTCCCGGGGCACGTTGGGTTTTGTCGCAGCGATCCGCCGTAGCAAGGATCCGGTCCTGTTCACCGTGCTGTTCGAGGACAGCGCCGCCATGCTCGGGCTGATCGTCGCCTTTGTCGGCATCGCGCTTGGGCAATGGCTCGACCTGCCATTCATGGACGGGGCGGCGTCGGTGGCCATCGGCCTGATCCTGGCGGTCACCGCGATGGTCCTGGCCTATGAATGCAAAGGACTTTTGATTGGCGAGGCCGCCAGCCCGGAGGTGGTGGAAGCAATCGGGGAGATGGCCCGCGGGACGCCCGGCATCAGCCGGATCAACGAGCTGCGCACCATGCATCTCGGCCCGCAGGACATTTTGCTGAATATCAGCCTGGATTTCGCCGATGCCCTGAATTCCGCGCAAGTCGAGGAGGCGATTTCGACGCTGGAGGATCGGATCAAGACTGCCCATCCGGATGTGAAGCGGATTTTTATCGAGGCGCAGAACTGGCGCCGGCACCTTGAGAGCGTCGCGAGGGACGATACGCCCAATGACGGTCCTGCCGAGGATGGGGTGCAGGCGTAGGACGAATAGGCCTCTAGAGCGGCTTTCGTACTACTGTATCCCGTTCTCATCGTCGTCCCCGGACTTGATCCGGGGACCCATTCATCAGCCGCCTCGGACCGTCGACGGCGACCCGGCGACTGTGCCGCCAGCGCCCGGATTCCCTTGGTTCACGACGACGGTTGAGTGGGTCCCCGGATCAAGTCCGGGGACGACGATGTGTGGAGTTGGCGCCGGCGCTGCGCAGATGTGTGATTGCCGTAGGTTCAAGTCCGGGGACGACGCCGTGTGGTGGGCGAACCTGCCGATCCTCGGACACAAAGGCGCGCCCTAAGCGGCGACAGACGCCAAATCCTGCATCAACCGACGAGCGCCTTCGACCCGCTGTGCCGAGCTTGGCCAGGATCGAACATAGACCAGCTTGTGATCCGGCCGCAGCTTGATGCCGACCGCTTGCCGAGCGATGTAGTCCACCAGCCTGGCCGGATGGGCGAAGCTGTTGTTGCGGAAGCTGATCACCGCGCCCCTTGGCCCAGCCTCCAGCTTCTCTACACCAGCGGCGCGGCAAAGCTGTTTCAGGGCAATGAGATGCAGCAGGTTTTCCACATCCTGCGGCAAGGTGCCGAACCGGTCGATCAACTCGGCCGCGAAGCCTTCGATCTCCACGCTGTCGACCAGCCGCGACAGCCGTCTATAGAGATCCAGGCGAACATGCAGGTCGGCGACGTAGGTCTCCGGAATGCGGACCGGCATGCCCAGATTGATTTGCGGAGTCCACTGTTCCCCGCTCTCATCGCCGACCCCGCCGCGCGCTTGGGCAACGGCCTCTTCCAGCATCTGCTGATAGAGTTCGGCGCCGACTTCCTTGATATGGCCCGATTGCTCCTCGCCCAGCAGATTGCCGGCGCCCCGGATGTCCATATCGTGGCTGGCCAGGCTGAACCCGGCGCCCAGCGTGTCCAGGGTCTCGATCACGTGCAGGCGCTGCTGGGCCGTCTCGGTGAGCGCCTTGTCCGGCGCATAGGTCAGATAGGCATAGGCGCGCAGCTTCGAACGGCCGATCCGGCCGCGAAGCTGATAGAGCTGGGCCAGGCCGAACATATCGGCACGGTGGATGATCATGGTGTTGGCCGAGGGCACGTCGAGACCGGATTCGACGATCGAGGTGCACAGCAGCACGTCGAAGCGGCCCTCATAGAAGGCCGACATGACATCTTCCAGGGCCCGCGCCGGCATCCGGCCATGGGCGCTGACCATCTTGATCTCAGGCACCAGCTCCTTGAGTTGTTCGGCAACCTTTTCGATGTCTTCGATTCGCGGGCAGATGTAAAAGGTCTGACCGCCCCGGAAGTGCTCGCGCATGATTGCCTCGCGGACAATCACCGGATCGAAGGGAAGCACGAAGGTCCGCACCGCCAGCCGGTCGATCGGCGGTGTGGCGATCAGCGAGAGCTGGCGGACGCCTGACAGCGCCATCTGCAGGGTGCGCGGAATCGGCGTCGCGGTCAGGGTCAGCACATGGACATCGGCCCGTAGCTGTTTCAGCCGTTCCTTCTGGCGCACCCCGAAATGCTGCTCCTCATCCACAACGATCATGTTCAAGCGCCTGAACTGAAGGGATTTCGCCAACAGCGCATGGGTGCCCACGACGATATCGATGGAGCCATCCGCCAGGCCCTGATGCACCAGCTTGGCGTCCGCCGCGCCGACCATCCGGGAAAGCTGCGCGATGCGCAGGGGCAGGCCCCGGAAACGCTCCGTCAGGGTCTGATAATGCTGACGGGCCAGCAGGGTGGTCGGCACCACGACCGCCACCTGATGGCCGGCCATGGCCACCACGAAGGCGGCGCGCAACGCGACCTCGGTCTTGCCGAAGCCGACATCGCCGCAGACCAGCCGGTCCATCGGCCGGCCCAGATTGAGATCGTCCAGGACCTGCTCGATCGAGCGTTGCTGGTCCTCGGTCTCCGGATAGGGAAAGCGGGCGGCGAATTCGTCGTAAAGCCCTTCCGGCGGCGCCAGGGGCTCGACCTCCTTGGTCTCGCGGGCGGCGGCGATCTTCAGCAGCTCCTCCGCCATGTCCTTCAGCCGCTTCTTGACCCGCGCCCGGCGCGCCTGCCAGCCGGCGCCGCCCAGCCGGTCGAGCTGCGCCCCGGCGGCATCCGAGCCGAACCGGGACAGCATCTCGATATTCTCGACCGGCAGGAACAGCTTGTCATTGCCGGCATAGACGATACGCAGGCAGTCATGGGGGGCGCCTGACACGGTCAGGATCTCCAGCCCCTCATAGCGCCCGATGCCGTGATCCACATGGACCACGTAATCGCCCTGGCTGAGGGCTGAGACCTCGGCAATGAACTGCTCGGATCGGCGGCGCTTGCGGGTCTGGCGCACCAGCCGGTCGCCGAACACATCCTGCTCGGAAATCACCGCCACACCGGAAGCGACGAAACCGGTCTCGATCGGCAACACGCCAGCGGCAGCGACTTTAGGGTCCAGCGCCAGCAATGCTTCCCAATTGCCGACCGACGCCACCTCGCCCAGCCCATGCTCGCGCAGCACCGTGCGTAGTCGCTCCCGAGCACCGGCCGTGTAACCGGCGATCAGCACCCGATGGCCTGTCTCGCGCAGCTTGCCGATATGCTCCAGCACCACATCGAACAGGTTGATGTCGGGATTTGCGCGGGCATCGACAAAATCATGGCCGCGACGGCCGCCGGCATCGATTCCGCCCGGCGGCCCTGCGAAGGGCGAGAACTGCGTGACGGCCCGATCGGCCATCCGCCCATCCCATTCCTTGGCGTCGAGATACAGCCGGTCTGTCGGCAGGGGCTTGTAGACCGGGGAATCGGTGCGCTTTTCGACGCCGCGCATGGTCATTCTTGCGTCGTAGAAATCCACGATCTGGCCGATCCGGGAATCCCGGGACTCATTGGCCTGCGGATCCAGCGTCACCACAGCGTCCGGCAGATAGTCGAACAGCGTCTCCATGGCCCCGTGGAACAGCGGCAGCCAATGTTCCATGCCCACATGCCGGCGCCCCTCGGTGACCGCCTCGTAGAGCGGGTCGTCACCGGAAACGGCACCGAACAGGGCGCGATAGCCGGAGCGGAAGCGGCCCCGGGAATCCTCGTCGAGCTGGAATTCGCTCATCGGGGTGAGCGTGATTGACTCCGCTTTACCCGTGGTGCGCTGGGTCACCGGATCGAAGCTGCGCAGCGCCTCCAGCTCATCGCCGAACAGGTCGAGCCGCACGGCCTCCTCGCTACTGGGCGGAAACAGGTCGACGATACCGCCGCGAATGGCGTATTCGCCCGGTTCCCGAACCGTTTGGGATCGGCTGTAGCCGTTATCGGCGAGAAAGGCCTGCAGCGCCTCCAGATCGACCCGGTCGCCGATCTTGGCGGTATAGCTGGATCCCTGGAGCGCAGAGCGCGGCGGCACGCGCTGCAGCAAGGCATTGACGGTGGTGATGACAAGTCCAGGGCCCGGGCCGGGCGCCGAGCCGCCGGTCAGCCGGGTCAGCAGGTGAATGCGGCGTCCGACGATTTCCGGATTCGGCGAGACCCGGTCATAGGGCAGGCAATCCCAGGCCGGAAAGACATCGATCTCCAGATCCGGAGCGAAGAAGGCAACTGTCTGCGCCAGCCGGGCGGCGCGGGAATCGTCCAGCGCCACATGCAGCACGCCGCCCGGAGAGCGCATGGCCAGATCGGCCAGCAGGCGCGCGTCCTGGCCGTCAGGGGCCCCGCCGACAAGCTGAAAACCGGCCTCCGCCGGATCGAGATAGATCTGGGACACGTTTGATATCAGCCTGTTCGAGAAGGAAGTTTGTGTTGTTTCAGAAGAGTCATGACGTCGTGGTCATGGTCTTGCGGCACCGGTTCCCGGCCGGTCATCCAATTATAGAGGTCCGGATCGCTGCTGCCGAGCAGACGATCGAATCGGGCGAGCTGATCTTCGGAGAATCCGTCTAGATGTTGGTCCGCGAAACTGCCCGAGCAGCAGGTCCGCCTCACGGGTTCCGCGATGCCAACTGCGAAACTTCAGGCGTCGCCTCAGCACGTCGAGTTGCGGGCTATCGGGCCGCTCGGTCATTCGGCTACTCTCCCGAACATGAT
Source organism: Inquilinaceae bacterium (assembly GCA_965237625.1). Taxonomy (GTDB): domain Bacteria; phylum Pseudomonadota; class Alphaproteobacteria; order DSM-16000; family Inquilinaceae; genus JABDIP01. The sequence goes on along the minus strand of CBDEGD010000007.1, from coordinate 21,419 downwards.
TTGGGACAGGGTATAGAATCCAGCCGGTGCGACCGCAAATTCTCTATCCACTTTTTGCCGATGTGGACCAGCTTCCGGGTATCGGGCCGAAATCCGCCCGGCTGGTGGAAAAACTCGCCGGCCCGCGGGTCCTTGATTTGTTGTGGCATCTGCCCTCCGGCATCGTCGACCGCCGTTTCGCGCCGAAGATCGCCGAAGCGCCGGCAGGCCAGGTCGCCACGCTGACGGTTCAGGTCGACGGCCACATCGCCCCGCCGTCTCGGCGTGGGCCGTACCGGGTACGCTGTTCAGACAGCACCGGCAGCATCGATCTGGTGTTCTTTCACGCCCATGCGGACTGGTTGAACCAATCCCTGCCGATCGGCGCCAGCCGGGTGGTCAGCGGAAAGATCGAACAATTTCAAGGTGCGCTGCAGATGGCGCACCCTGACAGGATAGGCACGGAGGCGGAATTCGCCGAGATCGCGACGGTGGAGCCGGTCTATCCGATGACTGGCGGGCTGGCACCGAAGACCCTGGCCAAGGCGACGGCTGCGGCGCTGGACCGGGCGCCAGAGCTGGCGGAATGGCAGGATCCGGCCTGGCACGACCGCCAGAGTTGGACCGGTTGGCGCGAGGCGCTGGCAGCGGCCCATGGCCCTGGCGATGATGGCGATTTGTCACCCTTCGCCCTGGCCCGGGCCCGCCTTGCCTATGACGAGTTGCTGGCCAACCAACTGGCCTTGGCCCTGGTCCGGGCCTCCATGCGCCGTCTTCCCGGTCGATCCCTGAGCGGTGATGGCCGCCTGACGACCAAGGTAGAAGCGGCCCTACCCTTTGCCCTCACAGGGTCTCAGCGCATGGCGATCGCCGAGATCGCCGCCGATATGGCGACGGAGAACCGCATGTTGCGGCTGTTGCAGGGCGATGTGGGCAGCGGCAAGACCGTGGTCGCCCTGATGGCCATGTTGACAGCGGTCGAGGCCGGGTCCCAGGCCGCTATCCTGGCGCCGACGGAGATCCTTGCGCGGCAGCATCTGGAGACCCTGGCGCCCATGGTCGAGGCCGCCGGCCTGCGCATCGGGCGGCTGACCGGCCGCGACAAGGGCAAGGCGCGGGCTGCTCTGTTGGACGACCTCGCCTCGGGTGCCCTGCCGATCATCGTCGGCACCCATGCGCTGATCCAGGAGGATGTGGCATTCCACGATCTCGGTCTGGCGGTGATCGACGAGCAGCACCGGTTCGGCGTGCACCAGCGATTGCAACTCTCGGCCAAGGGGCGTGGCGCGGTCGATGTGCTGGTGATGACCGCCACGCCGATCCCGCGCACTTTGACCCTGACCGCCTATGGCGACATGGAAGTGTCGCGCCTGACCGACAAGCCGCCGGGGCGCAAGCCGATCGATACACGGGCCCTGCCGTCCGATCGCATCGAAGATGTGGTGTCCGCCGTCGCCCGCAAGCTGGAACCGGGCGCCAAGATCTACTGGGTCTGCCCGCTGGTCGAGGAGTCGGAGAGTGTCGACCTTGCCGCGGCCACCGACCGCCATGCAGCGCTGCAACGGCGGTTCGGCGATCGCGTCGGATTGGTCCATGGGCGGCTGAAGACTGCGGAAAAGGACGCCGTGATGGCGGATTTCGCCGGCGACGGGGTCGACATTCTGGTTGCCACCACGGTGATCGAGGTCGGCGTCGATGTGCCGGCCGCGACGGTCATGGTGATCGAGCATGCGGAGCGTTTCGGCTTGGCTCAGTTGCATCAGCTACGCGGCCGGATCGGCCGTGGCGAGGGAGAATCAACCTGCCTGCTGCTCTATTCGCCGCCCTTGGGCGAGACCGCCAGGGCCCGGATCGCCACGCTGCGGGAGACAGATGACGGCTTCCGCATCGCCGAAGAAGATCTTCGCCTGCGCGGAGCCGGCGAGGTTTTGGGCACACGGCAAAAGAGCGGCCTGCCCGCCTTCCGGGTTGCCGATCTGGCGGTCCATGGCGAGTTGCTGGCCGCGGCCAGGGACGACGCCCGGCTGATCCTGGAGCGTGACCCGGAGCTGAAAAGCGAACGCGGGGCGGCATTGCGGGTGTTGCTGTACCTGTTCGAGCGCGATGCGGCGGTGCTTCTGCTGAGATCGGGATAAGGGTTCGCGGGGTCAGGATTGGGACCGTACCGTAACACGGAGAAACCCTTTCCTGCGTCGTCCCCGGACTTGATCCGGGGACCCATTATTCGGCCGCCACCAATCGGTGCGGTGACGGAACCGTGCCAATGAGCAGCCACGGCGCAGGCGGGATGATGGGTCCCCGGATCAAGTCCGGGGACGACGCTCGGAGGAATGTCGATCATTAAGACGTTGAAGGATAGCGCACTATCCGGTCTTGCGTTTCGCAGGCCGGTCATTCTTCGCCGCCCCGGCCGCGGCCTGTTCGACCCCGACGTCTTGTCCGTGGGCACGGGCCGCAATCGCCGGAACCACCTGTTCAGCCTCGGTGCGCTTGTCCGGCGGCGTGACGATGCCAGCGGAGACGACCATCTTGATCCCCTCCTCGACGGACATGTCCAGGACAGTGATATCTCCCTTAGGAACGAAGATCAGGAAGCCGGAGGTCGGATTCGGTGTCGTTGGAACGAAAATGTTGATCAGGTCATCTTCGGTGAGGTTCTGGACCTCCCCTTCGGTGGCGCCGGTGATGAACCCGATGACCCACATGCCGCGCCTTGGGTATTCGACCAGCACCACCTCCCGGAACGCCGACGATTGGTTGGCCAGGACCGTTTCCAGGATCTGCTTCACGGCGCCGTAAAGGCTGCGCACCGCCGGAATGCGGGCGAGAATGCCTTCGCTGACCCGCAGGAACAACCGCCCTAGGAAGCCGGCCGTCAGCCAGCCGACGAGAGTCAGCCCCACCAGCAGGATAATCAGGCCAATGCCGGGAATACCGATCAGCAATCCGGTGTCGGTAGGTATGCCAATCGATACCAGCAGCCCCCTCACCGCACCGTCCACCGCCCGGAAGAGAAGATAGGCCAGATACAGGGTGATCGAGATCGGTGCGGTGACCAGGATGCCGGCCAGGAAATAGGCACGGAGCCGCGATCCCACGGTCAGGAATGGGTTTTTCAGCGCCGGTGCCGAACGGGGGGATCCCGACTTCTTACTCTTCGCAGCCAATGGCTAACTCCGTGATCTGCCTGCAGATCGTGAACTCAGTTTACAACCAAGCATGGCGGCAGATGGCCAGTATTGCGGCAACGCTGACACAAACATCAAACCATCCCCTGCCGCAAGGGGCCCATGGCCTAGCATGGGGCATCGATTGTGACCGCTAATACCGCGCTGATAATTCCGCAGGCGGATCGCGGCGCGGCCGAATAAATGCGCGGTGAAACCGATGCCGATCTATGTCCGTTGATAATAGATGGATACGAAGGAGATCACGACAAGCCATGCCGGATTTGATCAGCCTCGCGACCGCGTCCCCGCCTCACGAATTCACCCAGGCGGAAATCGTGGACTCCGCCCGACGAGTTTTCGCGTCGCGGGGCCGGGATTTCGAGCGTCTGGTGCCGGCCTATGAAAACGCCGGGATCGAAACCCGCCAGTTCTGCGCGCCGATCGAATGGTATGAGCAACCTCATGGCTGGGTCGAGCGCGCCCGGAGATTTGTCGAGAGCGCGGATGCGCTTTTGGAGCAAGCCGCAGGCCGGTGCCTGGACCAGGTCGGCCTGACCCCGGAAGACGTGGACGCGCTGGTCGTGGTCTGCAGCACCGGTATCGCGACGCCGAGCCTGGATGCCCGGCTGATGGAACGTATGCCGTTCCGCCGCGATTTGGTGCGGCTGCCGATCTTCGGCCTGGGCTGCGCCGGTGGCGTGCTTGGACTAGCGCGGGCATCGGCGCTGGCCAGGGCGATGCCCGGCGCGCGGGTGCTGCTGTTGGTCGTCGAGTTATGCGGGCTGACCTTTCGGCGCCAGGATTTGGGGAAGAGCAACATCATCGCATCGGCGCTGTTCGGGGACGGCGCCGCGGCGGCGTTGATCGAACACCAGCCGGCCGCTCGAGAGGCCAAAATCTCCCCAGTCAAGATCATCGCAAGCGCCGAGCACACTTGGCCGGACAGTTTGGACATCATGGGCTGGTCCGTCGAAGAGGATGGGCTTGGCGTCCTATTCTCACGGGATATCCCAAGGCTGGTGGAAACCAGGATGCGGCCGGTGGTCGACCGATTCCTGGCCGATCAGGGATTGCGCATGTCCGATCTCGATGGCGTGGTCTGCCATCCGGGCGGGGCCAAGGTGATTGCGGCGATGCGGTCGGCGCTGGAACTGGACGACGATGCGCTCGATGCGGAAGCGGAAATCTTACGGCGCCATGGCAATATGTCGGCGGTAACCGCGCTTTTCGTCCTCGCCGAGAAGCGCCGGCGCGGTGATGGTGGGTTGAGGCTGATGTTGGCGCTGGGCCCCGGATTCACGCTGGGTATGGGGCTGCTGGAACTGTGATTGCCGGTGCGGATTGGTTTGGCTGGCCGCAGGTGATCGTGCTGGCGGTGATGCTGCAACGCATCGCCGAACTGCAATACGCCAAGCGGAATACCGCCCGGCTGCTCGCCGAGGGCGCCAGGGAGCATGGCGCCCGTCACTATCCGTTGTTCTTCCTGATCCAGGGCTCCTGGCTGGTGGCCCTGCTCGTCCTGACGCCGGTGGACGCGCCGATCCAGTGGGTGCTGTTGATGGCATTCGCCGGGCTCCAGGCCGCCCGGCTCTGGGTCATCGTCACGCTCGGCCGCTATTGGACGACCAGGATCGTGACCATTGCCAAGGCTCCGCTTGTCACCGGCGGCCCCTATCGCTGGCTACGGCATCCGAATTACGCCGTGGTCATGGCTGAGATCGTGGTGCTGCCCTTGGTTTTCGGACAATGGGGGATCGCACTTGTCGCCGGGCTGGCGACGGGATTCTTGCTGCGGCACCGCATTGCGGTGGAGGAGTCCGCGCTTGCCGGCCGTCCCAGCGCTGCCCCCGATCCGTGAACGGGAGGCTTTGCGGCGGCTTCACTCCGCCCTATTGTCGGGTTCTGACCAATTCGTATTGAGGGGCAAGTGACCGAAGCCGCAAGTCATTCGCTCGACAGTATCGCGCTGTTCGAGCCGTTGTCGCCGACGGAGCGCCAAACCCTGGCGCAACAAAGCCGTTGGCGTCGCTACGCGCCGCAAGAGCAGGTCTTCGACCGCAGTGACAACGCCCGGGACGTCTATTTCATTGTCGAGGGCAGTGTCCGGATCGTCGATTATTCCTTCTCCGGCCGCGAGGTCAGCTTCGACGATATCACGGCCGGAATCTATTTCGGCCATCTGGCGGCAATCGACAACCGGCCGCGATCTGCCGGGGGTGGTCGCGTTGAGCGACTCTCTGCTGGCCACCATGTCGCAGAACCTGTTCGAACGCACCGTGACCGGTCATCCGAAGCTGGCCCTGGATATCATGCGGAATTTGGCGGCCATGGTTCGGCGGTCGACCGAGCGCATCATGGATTTGAGTACCCTGGGTGCCAACAACCGGGTCCACGGAGAGATCCTTCGCCTGGCGCGCGCCTCCATGGATGATGAGGATGCACCGACGGCAGCGATCAGCCCGATCCCGGTCCATAGCGATATCGCCAGCCGCGTCAGTACGACGCGCGAGACGGTTGCCCGGGTATTCGGCGAACTGGCGAAATCCGGTTTGGTGCAGCGGCGCACGAGCCAGCTCTTCGTGAGCGATTTTGAGCGCCTGGAGCAGCTGGTTGAGGACGTTCGCGGCGCGGATTATTGAGTTTTAGGGGCGGAGTTTCTACCGTGCCGCCCGGATCGTCACGACCTGCCGCTCGTCCGCAGCGCATGACCGTGGCGCAATTGGTCTCTCCGGCGGCACTACCACCCATTGCGCGGAGAACGCGCTTCCGAATTAGTTTTTGCAACTGTGATGGCCGTCACAGCCACCCTGCCGGAAAGCCCTAAAATCAGCGGCGAAGGTTCTGCTGGGGGGACGCGCCCCACCTGACTCCCTGGCGGGACCTTCAGCTTCCGAGCAAGACCCCTGTGAACTGGGCCGGCTGGATCTCCAGCCGGCGCTTTCTTTTCTGGGCGAATGAGTCTGACGGAGCCGCCGCTTTTATCCCGAACCTATTAATCTAAAAAGAAAAACCTGTTCCAATAAGTAGAATGACTAAATTCAGTTTCATATTAACGAATTGTTAACCACGTACGGGCGATAGTCGTCCTTGCCGCCTGTCATTGCGACCGTCAGGCGGCGGATGGACCCATGCCCTTGACGGCCCCGGACCCCCAACCGGGGCCGTCTCTTTATCCAGAGGGTCCTGAGCAGGGGTCCCCTCTTCTTCCCCCCGGTTACCGCCAATCCTCATCTGACTTCTCCAGCGGATTCGAGATCGTGATCCGTTCGAATGAGAATTCCGCCGGAGCGCCTTCGTTGACGGCACATCCCGTCAACGATAATGCCGCTACCGTGATCTGGGCCATAATCAAGTTTCTAAGATGCCGTGACGACATGGTCGGGTCCCTTCCCCGCGAAGTTGACGGCGGCGTCGTAAGGTGAGCGATGGCGGCGCATCCCGCATCGGTGATAGCGTCGCGACGATACCACCACAATTAGCATAATATGGCATCGCTACACTTTGTGAAGCCGCCGCTTACTTCACTGTCTATCGAATTAGCCTTTTCATTTGATCTACACATAGGACGTGCTCACCCGGCGGCACGCCGAAACACCGCATTGTGATGCCGATGGTGGGAGAAGCCGCCGGTTTGCGCCAGCCCGCTTTGAAATGCCGTTACGCATGGTGTAGGAACGCAGTCCAAAGCCGCTGAGGCAAACGGCGCGGCGCTCGTCCCGGTCGGGCTCGGCCGGGTGATCATCGGGGAGGCGAATTTGGCGAATTACTTTGAGGTCCATGACGATAGGTTTCGCGAATACCTGTTGGGCAATGTCTGGGTCGAGAGCCTGTTCACCGGCAGCCTCTGGGCCGAAGGGCCGGTCTGGTTCGCCGATGGCGAGTACCTGGTCTGGAGCGACATTCCCAACAACCGGATGCTGTGCTGGAAAGAAGGTCTGGGCACCACGGTCTTTCGCAGTCCGTCCAACTACAGCAACGGCAATACCCGCGACCGCCAGGGCCGTATGGTCAGTTGCGAGCATGGCGCCCGCCGGGTGACCCGCACGGAGCCGGATGGAAGCGTCACCGTTCTCGCCGACAATTTATCAAGGCAAGCGCCTGAATTCGCCGAACGACGTCGTCGTGAAATCCGACAGTACGGTCTGGTTTACCGATCCGCCCTACGGCATTCTGACCGACTATGAGGGCTACAAGGCCGATAGTGAGATCGGCGCCAACCATGTGTACCGGTTCGATCCGGCGAGCGGTCAGCTCAGCATCGCGTCCGACGATTTCGACAAGCCCAACGGCCTGGCGTTCTCGCCGGACGAATCGGTTCTGTACATCTCCGATACCGGCCTCTCCCACAATGTTGAAGGGCCGCACCATATCCGGGCTTTCACTGTCGATGATGGCGGAAAACTGCAAGGTGGAGAAGTATTTGCCGAGATCAGCCCCGGCGTCTCAGACGGGTTCCGCCTCGACACCGAGGGTAACATCTGGACCAGCGCCGGCGACGGCATCCACTGCTATGCGCCTGACGGCACAATGCTGGGCAAGATCCTGATACCGGAGAAGGTGTCGACTGCACATTCGGCGGCCCCAGGGGCAACCGGTTATTCATCACCGCGACCACATCGCTATATGCGGTCTATGTGAATGCACGCGGCGTGCAGACGCCCTAGGCCACAGACTCATTATGTCGCAGCCAAATTCGTATGGATGCGAGTTGGACTGAGGCGAGGAAATTATCGTCTCGCTTGTCGTATCGGGTTGCGATTGCCCGGTACTGCTTGAGCTTGTTGAAGAAGCGTTCGACGAGGTTGCGGTATCGGTACAAGAATGAGCTGAAGGCCGGGACTGCGTCTTGCGGTTGGGCATCGGCTCGGACATTGGCCCAGGCCCCTTGTTTGCGCCAGACGGTCTCGCCGTTCTGAGTGCATCGCTGTCGTAGGCCCGGTCAGCCGAGCAGGGTCTGCCCCAGCTCCGAGCGCGTATCGAGCATATCGTCCGAGGAGCGACCGTCATGGGCCTGCCCCTCGGTCAGCTTGAGAGCGATGGGGCAGGCCCTCGGCATCCACCAGGGCATGGATCTTGGTGGTCAGGCCGCCACGCGAGCGACCCATGCAACCGGGTCCGTCTTTTTTTTGGCGTTGGCGCCGTGCTGATGAACGCGGACCGAGGAGCTGTCGATCATCTGCAGATCGCCCTCATAGGCGTCGGACACAGCTTCCAACAACCGCGCCCAGATACCCGCCCGGCACCAACGGTTGAAGCGGTTCACGCACGTTGTGTACGGCCCATAGCGCAATGGAATATCGGCCCAGGGCGCGCCGGTGCGAAGCCGCCAGAAGATCCCGTTCAAGACCCGTCGGTCATCCACCCGCCTCACACCGCGAACCTTCGTCGGCAACAACGGTTGGATCACAGACCACTCGAAATCAGTCAGATCGAAACGCGCCATACACAGTCTCCTTTCCAGGAAACTGAATCACGTCTGACCAGATTCGGGAATCCCATTTATGGGTATGTGGCCTAGTGTCCCGATTCTGAAATTCGCAAGAGCGAATTCCAGGATCAAAGGGACACTAACTGTATGATACTAGAGCAGGATGATTTGAAGTCGAGTCGACTTCAAATCTGAATCCCACTCTATTCCTAAGATTCTAGAGGACGATTCAGAGATTAGGTCAATCGACCTAATCTCATCGTGCTCTAGTGTCATTCAGCTTCCGAAATCCGGCACATGAAATGTGCCGAACTTCGAAACCATGACACTAGCGTGAAGACTACGAAGCCCGGTACGACTCGTGTGCCGGGCTTCGGATGCCGATATGCCCGATTTTCGAATGGCAGGTTCGGCAAATATGGAGGGGCCTTAGCGCAGGCACTCCTCCAAAGTGTCGAAAGCGAGCCGTTTCTGAAGGTTGGCGTTGAACCGCAGCCCGAGGATCATCTCCCCGCGCATGGTGTTTTCGCCGACATCCCCGCTCAAGGTGATGTTTCGAATGCTTTCCGAGAGCTTGGTTTCGATCGCTGCGTTTCCGAGCTCGAAATCGCTGTAGCAGGCGGCGTCCCGGATCGCGACGGCGCTGGACATCTGGTTGATCGGCTGGGCGGCCTGCGTGCCGTCCGGATTGGTCTGGGCCGATTCACCCTGTGTCGAACTGCCATCGAGGTTCAAGAACGCTCCGTTACATCCGACGCAGACAAAGGCTGCAGCGAATGCCATTCGCCGAATCATTGCGCCGGCGACTCCTGGCGCAACTCGTTTGGCCGTAGTGGCAGCCATCACAGTTAGCACCTCTAGTAGTTTCACTCCTGAAGGAACACTACATGTGCGAATTTTGCGTTGCAAGTGTCGCCACCGCTGGATTATCGCCGTCTAGTGCGGAGAATTCGATGGCTCGAAAGTTCATTTGCAATCAAACGATTAGCGGATCGGGACGCCTCGCCTCACGGACCTCTTGCGATGGGATGTCCATTTCCGGGAAGCGTCTGCGCAACGCATCGGCGCCCGAACGCTCAAGGCGCTGATTCGTGGCTTTGCGGTCTTGCGGCAGATTGAGCGGGATCGCCCGGCCGAACTCTGTTAGCGTTTACTGTGAAGTTCTTGTGACGGCACGATCGGAGCATTCACGGGATGCCGGCACGCCGGAGAGGCAGTTTGGGATGTCACAATGGCAGGGGCGGCAAGCCGCCAACGCGGCCTCTGTCCTGGATAAATACCTTCGCCGCTTCTCTAGGGAAGATGGCGTGGTTTGGCTTGGCGATCGCCATCGGCATTGCCGGACCCACGCACAGCCCGGCCAACGCCATCGAACGTGCCGACATCTGCATGGCCATCGGGCTGGACGTTTCCGGATCGATGGAGCCCCGGGAGATGCGGCTTCAATTCGACGGCCTCGCCAGGGCCTTGAATCACCCCCGTCTGCTGCGAGCGGTCCAATCCGGGCTTCACGGCATCACCGCCGTCAGCGTGTTCACCTGGTCCGCCAACCGGCAAGCCGATGTGGTCGTGCCGTGGACCGGCATATCCAGCGCCAAGGATACCGAGGGCATCGCGGCGCGGCTGTTCGGCCTGCCGGCGCGCAACGGCCATGGCAACACCAGCCTGACCCTGGCGATCCAGACCGGGCGCGCGCTGCTGGAAACCTGCCCCTGGTATGCCGAACGGCAGCTTCTCAACATCGCCGGCGACGGGGTGACCAACAATTACCCGGGACCGGCGGCGGCGCGGGACGCGGCCAACGATCGGGGCATCGTCATCAACGGGCTTGTCATCGCCAGTGAGGAATTCGCCGCGCTGAACCACTATCGCACAGAGGTCGTCGGTCCGGCGGGCGTCGGCTTCGTGTTGCTGATCGACGATTTCCGGGGATTCTCCGACGGCATGCTGCGCAAGCTGCTGCTGGAGATCGCCATGGTGACCGAGTAGCTCCCCTACTCTTCCAATACCTGCTCTTCCTCGGTTTCGAGCCGCGCTTCGTCGTTTTCGCCGGATTGCCCCTCATACCAGTTAAGGCGCTTGTAGTTGAATCCGCCTTCCAGAGTCGGCTTCACCACCTCGAAATACGGCGATATGTCGAAATCGCGGGGGGCGAACAGGCTGTGATGGCGAATGTGCAGGTACTCGCGCATGACATGACCTCGGGCCGCATCGTCGTATATCGCCTGTTCGCGCACATGGGGCAGGATCGGATAGCGGACCGATTGGAAGGCCTGGGCGATCAGCGTCGAGCAGATCGCCCGTGTCGGATCGCCGCTGCCCAGCGCCAGCATGCGCCGCCGCCAGGGCACCGGCACCGGCGGCGTCGGCAGCAGATAGCGCATCAGATCGATGACGTTCTTCAAATCGTACCGCATGCCCAGCCGCTCAACCATGAAGCGGACGACCTTGCGCCGGTCCGGTTTCGACAGGCCGACCGGACGGCAGATACGTGTATTGAGCGATTCATACTTGGCCAGCGGCACCGCGATCACGCCGAGCTGAAGGTCCGCCTCGACCAGGGATCTGGGTTCCGATGAGCCGTCGACGGCGCCCCCCCCCAATCCTCGCCGACGAAAAACGCGGCATGGGACCAGGTGGACTGGGTCAGGTATTTGATTGCCACGCTGACCCGCTTGTCACCCTCCACCAGCAGCACGTCGCCGGGCTGCAGGCAGGATCTGAGCACGTCGCTTGGCGTCACCGAGAAGGTGACGTATCTCCGGCTCGGCTGATCCAGGTAGCGCGCCAGCCCGCCGCCCAGCCGTTCCATGAACGTGGCGCCCATGGCGTGCCTCAGGCCGCCCTGGCGCGGCTGCAGGAACTATCCGCCCCCGCCGTTTGGCCGTGGAAGAGACCCTGATCGGGAATTGGTGTTGCACGGAACATGGTGCATGACCCCGGATACCAAAGAACGCCGACAATGGCCCATTTGATGCCGTAGCGCGCCACCGCAGGCCAGGTTCCCTTTGCCGCCGGCAGCGTTGCGTTTCGCTTGCGGTGCGCTGCACCGCGGCGCAAACCGCGCCTAACGGGCGAAAAAGGGAACCCGGTCAAATGGGCCATTGTCGGCGTTCCTTGGTATGGGTCGACGTTAACTCATGGTAAGCCGGAATGCGCGTATGGAGGGAGCATGGCGAATCTGACATGGCGTCACATCCTGTTGATGGCGGTCCCGGTGGTCGTGCTGGGCGCGCTGTTTTCCATGCCGGTGATCCCGCAACCCCTGGAATATCATCTGTTTGCGGATAGTCGCGGCTGTCTGGGGATTCCCAGTTTCGGGGATGTTGCCTCCAACCTCGCCTTCCTTGTCGCGGGCGGGCTCGGGTTGTATCGGTGCCTGACCACACGGCCTGAGGGTGCCCGATTCGCCTGGATCGTGTTTTTCGCCGGGGCCGCGCTGGTCAGTGCCGGCTCGGCCTATTACCACTGGCAGCCGGACAACCGTACCCTGGTCTGGGACCGCCTGCCGATGACCATCGGCTTCATGGGCGCTTATGTGGCGCTGATCTCGGAACATGTCGGAAAGCGGCTCGAGGCCCTGCTGATCCTTCCGGCGATTGCCATCGGCCTCGCCAGCGTCATCTATTGGGGTTTCGTCGACGACCTCAGGTTCTATTTGGCGGTGCAGGGCACCGTCTTCGTCACGATCATCGTCCTGATCGCCGCTTTCCCGCATAAGCCGGGCCAGCGCAGCCTCATGGCCACGGCCCTGACAATCTACGGCCTGGCCGTCGTCTGCGAGCAGCTCGACCGGCAGATCTTCGACATCCTGGCCGGCATGGTCAGCGGTCATACGATCAAGCATCTGCTGGCCGCCATCACCGTCTTCGTCATCGCCCGGATGGTATACACCCGGCCATCGGCGCGGCTGCCAACTGTCGAATCCCCGGCCTAAGCGGTGTTGTCTTTTTGAAGTGACAGATCCGCAGTCCTGTTGTGTCGGGCAGCGGTGCTCCCCCCCCCCCCCCTCTCCCTCCCAACGCCTCGCCGCGGGTCCCTCCCTCTCCCCAATGAAAGGGGTCATCCAGGTGGCTCTGAAATCCCCTCTCCTTGGGGAGAGGGAGGGACCCGACGCGAAGCGTTGGGAGGGTGAGGGGGCGATCCTGCCCGATCGGAATGATCCCGTGCCGTCGATCCGTGCGAATTGTCGAGATACCTGATTAGCGTGACTGCCGACTGAACCGGCCAGGTTATCGCCGGCCTTCGTCGACCCGCTGCAACGCTCCTGGTGCAGGCTTTCTATCCATCGGCAAGCTCTTGTGCCAGCGCGTCCCTTAGGACCAGCGCGACGTGCCGGGCATGCCGCGTTGTCGCCGAATCGATACGATGGCGGCACGATGTTCCGTCGGCAACGATCAGGGTATCGGCGTCGGCGGCGCGGATAGCGGGCAGCAGCGACAGTTCGGCCATGTCGAGCGCAATCTCATGGGTCTCGACCGCATACCCGAACGCGCCGGCCATCCCGCAGCACGAAGACGCCACCGTTTCCACCTCCAGTTCGGGAATACGCTTCAGCACCGTCTCAACAGCCGTCATTGCGGCAAACGCCTTCTGGTGGCAATGGCCGTGCAGCAATGCCCGCTTGTACGGCAACGGCTTCAGCGGCAGCGACAGGGTCCCGGCCTCAGACTCCGCCGCGAGGAACTCCTCCAGCAGCATGGCCTGCTCCGCCGCCCGGTCGGTGTCAGGGCCCGGCAGCATGGCCTTGAATTCGTCGCGCCAGGTCAGTAGACAGGAAGGCTCCAGACCGACCACCGGGACGCCACGTTCGACGAACGGGCGAAGCGTCTCCAGGCTGCGTTGGGCTTCACGGCGCGCCTCGTCGACCAAGCCGACTGACAGGAATGTCCGGCCGCAGCATAGCGGGCGCGAGGTGCCATCGGCCGGCCGTGGCAAATGAACGCGATAGCTGGCGGCGGTCAGCACCGTGAGCGCAGCTTGCAGGTTCTCCGGCTCAAAATAGCGATTGAACGTGTCGGCGAGCAGGACCAGCTCCGGCCCGTCCTCAGGGCCGAACGTATCCTGCTTCGGCGCGAAGGGCGCGTTCGACCAACGCGGCAGGGGCTGGGATGCGGCGAGGCCGAGGATCTTCTCGGAGAGCCACGGCAGTCCGGGGATGCTGTCGCGAAGATTGGCCAATGCCGCAAACTTCGCCACAAAGGGTGCGTAACGGGGCAGATAGGCGATCACCCGGTCTCGCAGACCCAGCCCATGCCGGCGGTTGCGCTGATGCAGCACCTCGGTTTTCATCCGGGCCATGTCGACGCCGGTCGGGCATTCACGCCGGCAGCCCTTGCATCCGACGCACAGCGCCATGGACTCCATCATGTCCGGAGAGGTCAATGCGTCGGGCCCGAGCTGGCCGGATATGGCCAGGCGCAGGGTGTTGGCGCGACCCCGGACCACGTGGCGCTCATCCCGCGTCACGCGAAAGGACGGGCACATCACATTGGCGTCGAACTTGCGGCAGGCGCCGTTGTTGTTGCACATCTCCACGGCGCCGCCGAACCCGCCCCATTCCGACCAGTCGAGCGCCGTTTCCATCGGCGCGATGCGATACTCCGGCCGGTAGCGGAACAGGCTGCGGTCATCCATCCGCGGCGGCCTGACAATGCGGCCGGGATTGAGCCTCTCCTCCGGATCGAAGGCGTCCTTGACCGCCTCGAACGCCTTGACCATCCGGGTGCCGAACATGGCCTCATGGAACTCGCTTCTGACGATACCGTCGCCATGCTCGCCGGAGTGCGATCCCTTGTAGCCGCGGACCAGATCGAACGCCTCCTCGGCGATCGCCCGCATCTTGCGCACGTCCTCGTCCAGCTTGAGGTTCAGCACCGGACGGACGTGCAGGCAGCCGACCGAGGCATGGGCATACCAGGTGCCCCGCGTGTCATGCTTCTCGAAGATGCGGGTGAGGCCGGCGGTGTACTCGGCCAGGTCGTCCAGCTCGACCGCGCAATCCTCGACGAACGAGACCGGTTTGCCCTCGGCCTTCATCGACATGATGATGTCGAGGCCGGATTTGCGCACCTCGGAAATCGCCGCCTGAAAGCCTGGATCGACCGCCTCGACGACGGCGCCGGGGAAGCCGAGATCGCCCATCGCCTCGTCGAGCTGCCTGAGCCGGCGTAGATTCTCCGCTTGATCGTCTTCGGCGAATTCCACCAGCTGCAGCGCGCCGGGGTCGCCGATGACGAACCGCTCGACCGTCTGCTGGAACATCGGGATATCCCGCGCCAATTCGATCATCGTCCGATCGATCAGCTCGACCGCCGTCGGGCCCAAAGCGACCAGATGCCGGGTCGCCTCCATCGCCTGGTGGAATGTCGGGAACTGGCACACCCCAAGCACCTTGTTGCCCGGCAGAGGCGACAGCGTCAGGGCGATCCGCTGGAAGAACGCCAGCGTGCCCTCGGACCCCACCAGCAGATGGGCCAGGTTGGGCGACCCTCCATTGGCCACCAGGGCGTCGATATTGTAGCCGCCGACCCGGCGCAGCACCTTGGGGAACCGGGCCTCGATCTCCGCCGCCTCGCGCCGCCCAAGATCGAGCAGCCCGGCGATCAAATCGCGTTGGCGCGACGGCATGTTCTGGCGATCCGGGCCGGGCTCGCCCGGGCCTATGCCATCGAACCGCATGGCCTCGCCATCCGCCATCAGCGCGTCGACCGCCAAGACATTGTCGCGCATGGTGCCGTATTTGATCGACCGCGCGCCGCAGGAATTGTTGCCCGCCATGCCGCCGATGGTCGCCCGGCTGCCGGTCGACACATCCACCGGAAACCACAGCGCGTGGGGCTTCAGCGCCTTGTTCAGGTGGTCGAGCACCACGCCGGGCTGAACGGTCGCCGTCATCGCATCCGGATCGATCTCGACGATCCCGTCGAGATGTCGGCTGGTGTCGATCACCAGAGCCTCGTTGACGGTCTGGCCGCATTGCGACGTCCCCGCGCCGCGCGCCGTCACCGGAACGCCATGTTCGGCGGCGATCTGCAAAATCCGCACGACGTCCTGCTCGCTGGCCGGCACGACCACGCCAACCGGCTCGATCTGGTAGATCGAGGCATCGGTCGCATACCGCCCACGGCTGAACGGATCGAAGAGCGCCTCGCCCTCGATTTCGCGGCGTAGCCGTGCAGCCAACGCGGTATCGCCTTTGCGCACCTGCCTTACCGTGCTCACCGAAGTCACTCCGGAATCAATCCAATGCCGATTGCCCATGTTAGAGGCAAAACCCGGAATGCACATCGACAGGTCTGGCCGGACGCGACACGGCCGGAACGACATTTGGGACAACAGGGTAAGCAATCGAGATCTGTGGTGACCGCTCAGGGGCTCGAACCCTGGACCTACTGATTAAAAGTCAGGGATGACGGTCAGGATTTGTGCGGGTCTCTGGCCGGAATGACGGCCATGGGTAACGTATGGGAAACATGGCGCGGAAAAGAGACCGCGGTGGACGGCATCCCAAACACACGGTCAGGCCTCCATCGAGACCGAACTGGCGGCCGTTGAAGGATCAATTGGTAGGGCCGGCCGATCAATTTGGGCGAGATCAGCAGCAGGCACTTTGCCAGGTGCCCCAAACGCCGCCTCCAATCGCTCCGTCAGCCAGACAACGCCCTCGCGAGTTAGCTCGACTGCGGGTTCTCGGAGTCAGGCCCGACGCAGATCAGTGAGAAAACTGTGACGAAGATGCGGATGATATCCGCCAGGACCAAAGCGGCCAGTAACTGCTGGCGGTCCTGGTCGATAGCTCCGTTCTCTCAGCGAGGCGAACCATGCCAGTCAATCCCACCTACCCCGGCATCTCAACATCAGAACTTGCGACTGCAATCTACTCCCTCAAGGATTCACAAAGGGGACACTGATGTGATGCCGGTATTACATGGCAGCGCGGTTGCCCATGAGAACCTGCCTGGGCTTGTCAACTTGGAATTTCCCGGCGCCGCGCAAGCTGTTGGCTCTCCGGAAACGCGCCGGCGATTCATCGTCCGCATGACCGATCTTTCCCGGCGCTTCCTGACGGCAGCGTTTCGCGCACTCTTGCCGTTGCGCCTGCCTGTTGCAGATCCACTCCCAATCGAATTCCAACGGGCCCGCACCCCGCGGTGCGGCCCCGGCGGTGCAGTTCCGCTGACTTTGACAGATCGCAAGAAGGGAGACTTTTAGATGCCTGTGTCCCCCACTTATCCCGGCGTTTACGTCCAAGAAGAGGCCTCGGGCGCGCGCGCTGTCGCCGGTGTGGCGACCTCGATCGCGATGTTCATAGGCATGGCCGAACGCGGCCGGCTGAACGCGCCGACCCGCATTTTCAACGTCGCCGATTTCGAGCGCAACTTCGGCGCGGTGACCGCGGGTGAGTTGGCCCGCCAGGTCCGCAACTTCTATCTCAACGGCGGCGGCCAGGCCTATGTGATGCGAATCGCGCGCAACGCGTTTCAGGCCGACGTCACCATCGTGAATGAAAGCGGCAACCCCGCCCTGACCATCACCGCGCTCGATCACGGCATCGAGGGCAACCTGCTGCGCGCCGAGATCGATTATGACACCGCGAGCCCGGGCGAGACCTTCAATCTCACCGTCTTCCGCAATGTCATCCAGGCCGACGGCACCGCCGACCGCCAGGGCGAGGAGATTTTCGAGAACCTCTCGATGAACCCCAATGCGGGCAACTTCGCCGACACCGTCGTCAACGGCTCCTCGGCGCTGGTCACCGTCGCCGCCAACGGCCCGGTCACCACCAATGGCATCTCTATCGGCGGCACGGTGCTGGGCGGCACCGCCGGGGCGGCCAAGACCGATCTCGACGGCCTGGTCACCGCCACCAACCGCAGCCTGACGATCAAGGTCGGCAACAACCCCGCGATCCCGGCCACCTTGACCGAGGCCGCCGACGCGGGCTCGCTCGCCGCGCTGACCGGCGCGGGCGGGCAATGGACCGCCGATCTCAACAACGCGCTCGCGTCGAACTCCATCGCCGCCGCGGTGCTGGTCGACGTGCCGGCCCAGGGTGTGCCCGCGGGCGGCACCGGCGCCAACCGGCTGCTGCACATCACGTCTGCCGACGGCGAGGTGCAGATCACCCAAGGGGTCGGCGGCGACTGTACTGTCGCGCTGCGCCTCGGCGTCGCGCAGGGCGGCATCGAGGGCTCGGATTTCGGCGACGCGCGGCCCGCGCCCTCGGGCTTTGTCGCGCAGATAGGCGACGGCGGCGACCCGTTCGAGGGGTTCCGCGAATTTGCCGGCACCAACCGCGATCAGGTTACCAATATCGTCATCACCGACGACAGCCCCGACAGCCCGCACCCGGGCTTCAATCCGGGGCTTACCGGCGGCGCCACGCCGATGTTCGACGACGGCGCCACCCAAAGCCTCGGCAACGCCATGCAGGCGCTCGAGGCCATCGCCGCCTCGATCACCGGCAATACCTCCGGCCGCTGGGCCGGCGACCGCTGGGGCACCCGGCTGGTGATGCGCCCGCTCTACGGCACCGTCGACACGGGGCTGGCGGCGACCATCGCCACCACCACGTTCACCAACCTCGGCAACGCCTTCAGCCAGGTCAACACCGCAGCCTACACGCTTGGCCAGACCGGCGGCAGCCCCGGCCCCTCGCCGCTGCAGGTCGCAGGCCCCACCGCGGGCGACAACGGCCAGCCGGTGACCGATGCCGAATACATCGCCGCCTTCGACGTGATCGGCCGCAATGTCGACCTCTTCAACCTCATGGTCCTGCCGCGCAACAGCACCCAGTCGAACGCCGACCGCGCGCTGGTCTGGGGCCCGGCCTCGGCCTTCTGCCAGCGCAAGCGCGCCTTCCTGATCGTCGATCCCAATGACGACTGGAACGACATCACCGCCGCCGAGGCGGGCGTGAACCAGATCCGCATCGGCGTCGCCACCCGCAACGCCGCCTGCTACTGGCCGCGGCTCGACGTGGGCGGCGGCACTTTCGTCGATCCCTCCGGCGCCGTCGCAGGAGTCATGGCCCGCACCGACGCCAACCGCGGTGTCTGGAAGGCGCCTGCCGGGCTCGAGGCCACAATCCGCGGCGTCACCGGGGTCGAGCGGCAGATGTCCGACCCCGAGAACGGCGTCATCAACCCCGCCGCGCTAAACGCGATCCGGCTGTTCCCCGCCGGCGTGGTCAGTTGGGGCGCACGCACGCTGGTCGGCTTCAACGGCTCGGGCAATATCGACGACAAATACGTGCCCGTCCGCCGCACCATGCTGATGATCGAGGAATCGCTCTATCGCGGCCTGCGCTTCGCCGTGTTCGAGCCCAATGACGAGCCGCTCTGGGCGCAGATACGCTTGGCGGCGGGCAGCTTCATGAACGGGCTGTTCCGCCAGGGCGCCTTCGCCGGGGCCAAGGCGAGCGACGCCTATTTCGTGCAATGCGACAGCTCGACCACCACGCCCACCGACATCAACCTCGGCATCGTCAACGTAATCGTCGGCTTCGCGCCGCTGAAACCGGCCGAGTTCGTCATCCTGACGGTCAAGCAGATCGCCGGTCAGGTTCAGGTTTGAGGAGAGGCCTTTCGAGATGGCACAATTTACCGTCAACACCCAGCGGTTCGACCCCTACAAGAACTTCAAGTTCCGCGTGGTCTGGGATGGCCAGCCCGTCGCGGGGGTTTCCAAGGTCAGCGCGCTCAAGCACACGATCGAACCGGTCAGCCACCGCGACGGCGGCGACCGCTCGACCCCGCGCCTGACCCCGGGCCTGGCCAAGTTCGAGCCGGTAACGCTGGAACGCGGCATCACTCACGACATCGCCTTCGAAGAATGGGCGACGCTCGCCTATTCCAATCAGGGCGACGCCGGGGTGTCGCTGGCCAATTTCCGCAAGGACATCGTGATCGAGCTCTACAACCTCCAGGGCGTCAAGGTGCGCGCCTGGCAGGTGTTCCGCTGCTGGGTCAGCGAGTTCACCGCGGTCCCGGAACTTGATGCCAACGCCAACGCCGTCGCCTTTGAATCCGTCGTTCTGCAGAACGAGGGCTTCGTGCGTGACGACGCGGTGGTCGAGGCCGCCGAAACCTGACGCGGACCCCGATTTTGGGGCTCGCGCATCCAGGCCAGTGAAAGCCAATGATGCGTGCCGTTGATCTGAACGCGCCCGGCGAACCGCCGATGGTGCTGACCTTGCGCCCCCTGACCGGCGCCGACGAGCTGTCGCTTGCCGGCACCGGCCAAACTGCCGCGCTGGGTCTGCTGGCAGGCCTCGCCGATCGCGACATCTCCGAACTCACCGTCAGCCAGGCCGACCGGGCGCTGGCTGGCCTCTACACCATGCTCTACGGCGCGCAGGCCGAATGCCGCGCCACCTGCGTGGCCTGCGGCGAGGGCTACGAATTCACCCTCGACCTGCCGCAGATCATCGCGCAGCAGGATGCCGACCGCCCCGACCCGCCCGATGCGGATGGCGTCTGGACGATGGACGACGGCACCCGCGTGCGTGCGCCGACCCCCGCGGACATGAAGGGCGACCCCGACCGTCTCGCCCTGGCGTTGACCCTGAACGGCACGGCGGACCCCGCCGAGATCGGCGCCTTCCTCGACCGCGCGGCACCGGTCCTGACCCTCGATCTCGCCGCGTCCTGCGCCCATTGCGGGGCCGAGGCCGAGGTGCGGTTTGACCTCGCGGCCTATATCACCAAGCGCCTTGCGGCCGAGCGACCCTTCCTGATCCGCGAAACCCACCTGATCGCATCGCGCTACGGCTGGTCCCACGGCGAGATCATGGCGCTGACCCGCGACGACCGCCGCGCCTATGCCGGGCTGATCGAGACCGAGCGCGCGCGCCTCAGCCGGAGGCAATCGGCATGAGCGACTATCTTCAGCGCCTCCTCGACCGTGCTGCGCCCGCTGCGCCGCTGGCCCCCGGCGTCCTTCCGGCGGGCCTGTCGCAATCGCCGCTCAGCCTGGCGGATCAGCGCCTGAACGACCCAGATTTCGCTGAGCGCATGGCGCCGCCCTCGGGGCCGGATGCCCTTTCCGAGGCCGCCGCCCCCGACCCCGGCGCCCCCGACCCCGGCGCCCCCGACCCCGGCGCCCCCGACGCCCCGGCACCGCGCCCGCGCAGCCAGGCGCCCGCACGGCCCGCCGAACCGCCGGCCCTCGCGCCGCAACAAACGGACGCCGCGACGGCACCATCCGCGTCGCCACCCACGCCCCCCGACCCGGCACCACCACTCACACGGCCGCAGGCCGCCGAGCGCCCGGTGCAGCATCCCCAGCCTATCGGTCAGATCACCCCGGACGATTTCGTCCTGCCCGATCCCGAGCCGGCGCCGGACGACACCGCGCAACAACATCCTGCCGACGCCACCACCTCCATGCCGCGCAGCGCGGAACCACCCGCACCGCCGGACATGGTCGAAGACCGGCCCCTGCCTGCACAACCCGACACACCGCGCACCGCCGAGGCTGACCCACAACCGCCGCAGCCGGAACCCTCGCCCGAACCGGACCCGGTCGCGTCGCCGCGCCTCGCCGAGCCTGCCAACCTGACAACCGAACCGGACCCCGCGCGCCCGGTCGAACTCTCGCCGCCGCCGGTCGTGGTCCCCGCTCTGCCCGATCCGCCCGCGCCGGAACCGTCCACTCCACCCGCGCCGTCGCAAACCCGGCGCACAGCCGTGCCGGAAAAAAATACCGACGCGATACCGACGCATTACCGACGTGATACCGACAGGCCAAAACGCCCCATGACCGCAGCAGACGCCTCGCTGGTCGGCCCGCTGGTTCCGCGCCGCCGCGCGCTCACACTTTTTGGTTTGAGGAGGCGC
>CBDEGD010000006.1:0-140085 GCA_965237625.1 Inquilinaceae bacterium | reverse complement strand
ACGCGCCAATGCGCTGCCGGAGACACCGGCGCTGGTTCACGCCCTCGCCGGCCTGTGGTTGGTGCTGCGCGGCCTGAGCCTGGCCGGAATCGCACTCGCCGCCCTGGCCGGCGCGGCCACCGCGCGCACCGCCTTCGCCAGCACCGACGGAACCACCATCAACATCTTCTGGCTGCTGGCCGGGTTGCTGGGTTTGCATGCCATCAGCTTCGTCGTCTGGCTGGCGCTGATGCTGGCGGCGCCACGACACACCGGCGGCGGGCTGCTGGGAAATGCGGTGCTGTGGCTGTGGCGGCAATCGGCGGAGCGTTTCGGCGCCAACCCCCATCGATTGGCCGCCCTGCGGGCGCTGGCCGCGCGCTGGGGCCGAGGCCGGGCCGGGCGCTGGCTCGCCTCGTCATTGAGTCACGGGCTGTGGGGCGGCTATCTGCTCGGCGCGTTGGCCATGGCGCTGGCCTTGCTGAGCGCCCAGCAATACGTCTTCGTCTGGGAGACGACGATCCTCGATGCCACTGCCTATATCCGGCTGACCGAGATGCTGGCGGCGCTGCCGGCGGCACTGGGCGTCGCGATGCCGGACCGGGCGGCGGTGCTGGCGGCGCAATGGTCAGAGTTGGGGCCGGGCGCCGGCACGGCAGGGCATGTGGTGTTGTGGTCTTCCTTGCTGATCTGGTCGATCCTGCTCTATGGGCTGCTGCCGCGGGGCATGGCCCTGATCGTCAGTGCCATGCTGGCGCGCCGTGCCGCCGCAACACCGCCGGATTTCGGCAGCCCCTACTACGCCCGGCTGGTGGCGCAGCTTTCGCCGATGGTCGGCGCGATCCGCGTCATCGATAGGGACGGTAACGCCGCCGCCCCACCGGATCTCAGCCCCGATCTGGAGCCCCTGCCCCCGCCTCCGCCGCCCGGCCCGGTCTATCTGCTGGGCTGGGAGATCGATCCGCCGGAGACCGGATGGCCGCCGCCCGGAACACCGGATCAGGTGCGGGATCTGGGTCGCCGCGACGGCCGGGCCGAGTTGGGCGACGCCATCGCGACCCTGGCAGAAGCCGACGGCAAGCCGAGCCGGCTGGTGGTCGTGCTCGACCTCAAGCAGACGCCGGACCGGGGCGTCACCGCGGTGCTGGCGGCGCTGCTTGCGGCGGCAAAGGGCAGGCTGGTAATCGCCTTCAGTGGCGCCGGCACCCTGGATGGCCGGATGCCCGCTGCCGACGCCGCCACTCGCATCGCTGACTGGGTCGCGGCTGGGCTGGCCGCCGGTGTCGCGGCGGAGCAAATTGTGTCGGTCGACCTCGACCAGCCCGGCGACGGTCCGCGCGGTCGCTTGGCGCAGTTGTTGGGAGCGGGCGCATGAAGGACGCTCCCGACATCGCCGTCATCGGCCACACCAATGCCGGCAAGACCAGCCTGATGAGAACTCTGACCCGGCAGCGCGACTTCGGCCAAATTTCCGCCCACCCGGCGACCACCCGCCATGTGGAGTTGGCCGAGTTGGCGGTCGCCGGTCGCACGGTACTGCGGCTCTACGACACGCCGGGCTTCGAGGATTCCAGCGGCTTGTTGGACCATCTGGAGCGCCTGAAAGCGGAGCGCGGCGAGGACTGGATCGAGACCATCGAGGCCTTCACCCGCGACCCGGCGCTGCAGGCCGGCTTTGGCCAGGAGGCCAAGGCGCTGAACCAGATCCTGGCCTCCGACATCCTGCTCTACGTGATCGACCTCCGCGACCCGGTGCGCGCCAAGCATCGCGACGAGTTGGAGGTGATCGGCCGCTGCGCCCGTCCGGTGCTGCCGGTGCTGAACTTCCTGGGCCCGGCGGCAACCGCAAGCCCGTTGGCCGAGGCCGGATGGCGCGAGCAGCTGGCCCGGGTCAACATGCATGCGGTCGTCGCCTTCGACACTGTGGCCTATCGCGAGGCCGATGAGTTGGCCCTCTACGCCAAGATCGCCACCCTGTCGGATGCCTTCGCGCCGCCGCTGGAACGGCTAATCGCGGAGCTGAAGGCGGCCCGCGCCAATCTGCGCCGCGCCTCCGCTCTGGCCGTGGCGGAGCTGGTGGTCGACGCCGCCGCCGCCCGCCGGCGCTATCCGGAGGACGACGATGCGGAGCGTGCGGCGGTCGCCGAGGCGCTGAAGGAGGCGGTGCGGCAACGCGAAAAGCGGGCGGTCTCGGCCCTCCTCGATTTGCACCGCTTCGCCGAGCAGGATTACACACCCGCTTCCCTGCCCTTCAGCCTTGGCCAATGGGAAGAAGATCTGTTCGACCCGGCGCTGCTGGAGCGGGTCACCGTCGATACCGCCAAGGCGGCGGCCACCGGCGCCACAGCCGGGCTGGCCATCGATCTGATGACCGGCGGCCTGACCCTGGGCATGGCGGCCCTGGCCGGCGCCACCGCAGGCGTCGTGCTGGACGGCGCCCGCCGCTATGGCGGCCGGCTGGTGGCCCGCGCCCGCGGCTTCGAGGAAATGACCGTAGCCGAGACCACCTTGCATCTGATGGCATCGCGGGAGTCGGCGCTGGTCGCCGCGCTTCTGGGTCGCGGTCATGGCGCGCAGACGCCGATCCGGACCGCGGCGGCAAGCGAGGACGGCTTGGTCGAGCAATTGGCGCCGCTACTGAAGCAGGCGCGGCGCAATCCACGCTGGTCGGCCCTGGGCGACGACGCCCGAGCGACGGCCCCCGCCGGCCGCGCCGCGCTGGTCGAGCGCATCGCGGCGGTCATCACCGCTGCAGCCGCGGAGCCGGGCGGGACCGGCAAGCTGCCCGCCCCAGGGAATTGACGAACCCATGGCACGGGGTTAACTTGGTTAATACATTGGATTTTCCGAAAAAGCACTCTTTAGCTTTTCGTTGGACGAATTGACGGCTCCCGGCGTTGGCTGAGACCGGTTGCGGGCCTTCACAATCGGGCCCGCCGAAAACCCCCGGTCCCACTGCGATCGGCGGATTCGGCGCCCAAGAAGAGGACATGGACCATGGCCAGGAACGACAGTTATTTCGCGCCGCCGCAGCTGGATCGGACCTATATGGAGGTGCGGGGCTTTAGCGCGGCCGGGCATCGCAGCGGCGGCATCGTCGACCCGCAAATCGTGGAGATCCCCGCCGGCACGGTCCTGTTCCGGCTCTACCATGATTCGCGCAGGCGGTTCGGCGCGTGGTGGTTCACGCCCTACGAGATGAAGCAGGTGATCGACAATTTCGGCATGGGCGGGGCCATCACCACCGGCCGGGCGCAGGGCAAGAGCGCACTGCACGCCACCCTGGCGGTGCGGCATGACTGGTCCGGCAACAGCCCGCTGCATCTCGCCCAGTTCGTCTCGATCCGCCTCAACGAGCCGCTGAAAGCCTTTCACGGCGTGGCCGACCACGCCCCGGACGCCGGCTACACGGACATGCAGAAGGCCTATAAGATCGTCGATTCACACGGCGTTCAAAGGGCCGTGCGACAACTCTACATTCCCGAATTGTGGACCTACCAGGCCGCGTTCACCTATATGAGCCACTACCCGACCGACACCGTCCTGGTCGGCGCCGTGGAACGCCACCGCCGCGGCCCGCTGCCCTTCGAGGCCTAACGTTCGGCCGGAGGATGGCGCCTTGCCTACTGCGTGCCGGCCGCCTTGCCGACATGGGTCGCGATGGCGTCCATCAGCGGCGGCGACAGGCAGTCATAGGGCTCGAGCCCCAGCTCCTTCAGCCGCGCCCTGATCGCGCCCATCTGCTCGGGCGAGGTTCCCGTTTCGATGATCGACGACACGAAGGCGGCGAATTCGGGCGGCGCCCAGCCCGTATCGTCGGACAGTTCCGTGTGGATGAAGTCGAGCCCGTGGAACGGATGGCCCGTGTCTTCGATCCGGCCATACATGTGGACGCCGCACTCGCTGCAGGCGTGGCGCTGGATGGTCGCGGCGTCGTCGACGATGCGCAGCCTGTGCCCGTTCGCCGTGACGCTGACC
The DNA here is from genome assembly GCA_965237625.1 of Inquilinaceae bacterium. Taxonomy (GTDB): domain Bacteria; phylum Pseudomonadota; class Alphaproteobacteria; order DSM-16000; family Inquilinaceae; genus JABDIP01. Next base: position 136,128 of record CBDEGD010000006.1, on the reverse strand, counting down.
GCGCCGCGCGGCACCACGGCGATCTGAGCGAACAGGGCGCCATCCGGTTTCCAGCATTTGGAGCAACCGCAGGCGTGATTGTGCAGGCATTGGCTGGTGACCGTCACCTCGACGGGGTCGTGGCCGCATTTGCAATTCAGCGTCCCGCCGGCGAAATCGGCAGCCGCCGGCGTAAGGCCGTTATTGACGGCCGGATGGATCGAAATCGCGCTGGTCATTTTTGCATCCTCCCAATGTGTCTAGTTTGCTGTCCCTCCTGGAGCTTTGCCCTAGAGCAGGATGATTTGAAGTCGACTCGACTTCAAATCTGAATCCCACTCTAATTCCTAAGATTCTAGAGCACGATGAGATTAGGTCAATCGACCTAATCTCATCGTGCTCTAGTGTTTCCCTAAAGCCGAGTGTGCACCCGGATGCTGAAGCGCTCAAATCACATCTGTGGTGAACGACCGGTGCGACCGGGCCCAGACCCTTCCACAGGATCAGAGTCGTTTGACTTGTCGTCGGTCCGGGTCGTTGCGGAGGCGACAACCGCCGGCAGGCCCGTGCGACAACTTGCGCAATTAGGATATCCCCCGCCCGGCTAATCTGGTTTGCTAGGCAGAGGCAGGCAGCAACGGCTCAACAGGAGAGTGAAATGGCGACCATGCGGATGATGACGGCGCTGGCGATGGCACTGACGATAGCCTCGACCGCGACCGGCCCGGCGAGGGCGGACACCCTGGAAAAGGTGGGCGAGAGTGGCACCTTCACCATCGGCTTTCGCCAGGATGCGGCGCCCTTCTCCATGATACGGGGGGACGGCAAGGCCGACGGCTACTCCGTCGAGCTGTGCCTGGAGATCGCCAAGAGTGTCGCCATCCATCTCGGCCGCGACGAAATCCATGTGGATTTCAAACCGGTCACCGTCGAGAACCGCTTCGACGCCCTGACGCAAGGCGAGATCGACATCCTGTGCGGCGCCACCTCGGTGACCCTGTCGCGCCGGGAGGCCATGGACTTCACCCTGTTCACCTTCGTCACCGGCGCCGGGGTGATGGTGCGCGCGGACTCGGCCATCACCAATATGGGCGACACCGCCGGCAAGCGGATCGGCGTGCTGGGCGCCACCACCACCGAGCAGGCGCTGCGCAACACCCTGGAGGGCGAGCGCATCACCGCCGAGGTCGTCACATTCAACGACCGGCCGGCCGGGCTGGACGCGCTCTTGTCCGGCGATATCGACGCCTTCTTCGGCGATCGCGAATTGCTCTACGGCCTGGCGGTGACCGAGGATAAGTCGGAGGCGATCCGCCTGTTCAGCCGCTATCTGACGGTCGAGCCTTACGCCCTGGCCATCCCCCGCGGCGAGGACGATCTGCGCCTGATCGCCGACCGTACCCTGGCCCACATCTACCGCACCGGCAGTCTGGAGCCGATCTACGACCGCTGGTTCACCGGCACCGAGCCGGGTGATCTGCTGCGGGCGCTGCTGACGTTGCAGGCGTTGCCGGAATAGGTCACGTGGATCAATCGACTCTGACACCTTTGAATTGCACCTTTGAATTGCAGCCCATAGTCCGCGAAGTCTTGCGAAGCCCCCTCACCCTCCCACGAGGGGTGAGGGGGCTCGTGAAGACTTGATCGAAGATCGCATCCGCTGCGCTCGCCGAAACCGGCGACCCAATGTCAGGAGATCGTCTCGCTCGGACGAAGGCCTATCGCAGACCCTCCGGCGCGAGGTCGCCGATGGAATTTTCCGCCGCGTCCGGCGAGCCGGTCCTGGCGTTTTTCGCGGTCGGCGGCAGGGGCGTGTCGAACTGATAGTCCGGATCGCTTTGCTGCCGGCGCCAGATGTCCCGCATCTCACGCCAGGCGCCGACCAGTGAGCGCGGCTTGGGCATGTCGTCGGCGATCCCTTGCGCGAGGGTCTTGAGGTTGTAGCAGGGCACGCCCGCATACATGTGGTGCTCGATATGCCAGTTCATGCGCCAGTAGAGGAATTCCGCCACCGGGTTGAGGGTCATCGAGCGGGTGTTCTTGCGGAAATCGGCGACCTCTTCCTGCAACCCGCAATGCTGCGGCAGGCTGACGAAATAGGATCCCCAGTTCGCGATGAACGGAAAGAAAGTGAGGATGAGCGGCAGCACCCACTGGCCGGTAGCGATGGACACCACCAGCACCGTGCCGTGGAAGGCCAACAGAAGGCGCGACCAGCGGATCGACTTGGCATGCTGCCTCGGCTGGTCCGCGTGCAGGGCCTGCAGCCAATCGGTGATCGGCGCGTCGGCGGGCCCGACCCGGCCCAACGCGCCCAGCCAGGTCCCCCGGATCGTCCAGAACAGCCCGCCCTTGCCGAAATTGCGCCCCGGCGGTGAGAACAGGTTGACGGTGAACAGCTGCACCAGCAGCCCCGGCCGCAGGTTCGGCTCCAGCGGCAGCAAATTCTCCCGATCGCCATCCGGATAGATCGTATAGCGGTGGTGATAGGTGTGGCTGCTGGCGTAATCGAACGGGTCCCACCAACTCAATAGGCTGAACAGATACAGGAAGATCTTGTTCAGCGGTTTGGTGCGGAACACCGTGCCATGGCCGAGTTCATGCGGGGCCGTGCCGGAGAAGAAGCTGCCGACGGTCCCATGGGCGAACAGCGCAACGGCGAACGCCGGCCAGTTTTCCTGCGCCCAGAACAGGTAGACCAGCGCCCCCGTCACCACGAACAGACCCAGATGCCCGCCGGCCTGCAACCATCCCTGCAGATCGCTGCGCCGCGACAGCGCGCGCAGCCTGGCGCTATCGATCGGGCACCGATACCAATCGACCCGGCGCGTCTTGCGTACCTCCGCAAGCGGTGGATAGCTCATGCCGCGTGTTCCCTCCCCGCCGCATCTTACGTTCGGCAAGGCGGCCTAATCAAACCGCGATTCCCTCTGTCTTCACCGCTACAATCAATCCGGCAAGCCGCCATCCTGAAGGCCGGATAGAACAAGTGGGGCGCCCCATGACCTCGAAAAGAACGGACCGGATCCGCGCGTTGCTCAAGGGCATCGAAACCGGTGACCCGGCGGCGGTGGCGGTCGTCAGCCCCGACACATACATCCAGCACAACCCCCAGACCCGCGAAGGGGGCGAGGGCCTGGCGGCGCTGTTCAAACGGCTGTCCAAGACCTCTCCCCGGGTCAATATCGTGCGTGCCTTCGCCGATGGCGACTACGTCTTCGCCCATACGGAGTACGACTTCGCCAGCCGCAGGATCGGCTTCGAAGTCTTCCGGTTCGAGGGTGATCTGGCCGTCGAGCACTGGGACAATATCCAGCCGAGACAAGGCCCCAACCCCTCCGGCCACACCATGGTCGATGGATCGACAGAAGCGACCGACCTCGACCGGACGGAATCCAACCGAGGGATCGTCCGGTCCTTAGTCGATGACGTGCTGATCAACGGCCGGCTCGAGAAGCTGGACCGCACCATCGACACCGAGCGCTACACCCAGCACAACCCTCGGCTCACCGACGGTCTGTCAGCGCTACGCGCGGCCCTGCAAACCCCGTCCGACCCGGGCCTCGCGATCCAATACGATCGACTCCACCGCGTGCTCGCAGAAGGTAATTTCGTCCTTGCCGTCAGCGAAGGCTCCCTCGGCGGTGCCCACACGGCTTTCTATGACCTCTTCCGCGTCGCCGAGGGCAAGCTGGTGGAGCATTGGGACACGATCGAAGCGATCCCCCCGCGCGCCGAGTGGAAGAACGACAATGGCAAGTTCTAAAGCCCGAACCATGGAAGTGCGGATGGGAACACCACGGGTTTCAAGATTGCGGTGACAGTTCAAAAGCCTCTTGTTTTCCCATGATCGCCGACTGCCTGGAGTGCGGATCGGTACGAGTAAGGGGATTTAGTGAACTGTCTCCGTAATGCCCGCGCCCAAGGCATCCGTGTCGCGCCGATTCCCCGCCACTTGGACCGGGGCACTTGATCGCGCGGGCGGCCGGTCAGCAGTGAAATCATGACGGCTCTCACTTCCGCCCTCGGCCAATTGGGTCTAACGTTCCGGCTAGCGCCAACAAACATCTCGGGATCGTCTCAGATGTTTGCGGGGCCTCCTTGCTGGCCGCAACGGCGCATGGGAGTTTCGCTATGGCCAAATACATCGTACTCGTAAATTGGACGGATCAAGGCATTCGGAACGTCAAAGATTCGCCCAGCCGTCTGGACGCTGCGCGAGCGGTCGCTCAGCAGGTTGGCGCGGAAATCACGGACTTCTATATGACGATGGGGTCATACGACATGGTCCTCATATACGAGGCGCCGAGTGACAGTGTGATAGCGAGACTTGCGCTGATGAGTGGCGCTGCTGGGAATGTCCGGTCGACGACTTTGAAGGCATTCTCCGAATCAGAGTATCGCGAGATCGTCGGCACTCTGGGCGGATAGCACCGCCAGCTGGTTCAGTCCTTTGGAAGCGAGCCCCGGCCCCGTGTCGGGGCTCAATTATTGGGCCGCTCCAGCGCGAACCCGCCTAATCAGGGGGTCATGTGCGAATTCAATAAAAACCCGAGGGACCGCATTGGAGCAGCCGTCGCGCGAAGCAAGCCGCTGGCCGGCATTCGCCATTCCAGCCTTTCGTTTCTATTGGTTCGGCCGTTTCGCTTCCGTATTCGCGGTGCAGATCACCAGCGTCGCCGTTGGCTGGCAGGTCTATGACATCACCCGCGATCCGCTTGATCTGGGCTTTGTCGGACTGATCCAATTCCTGCCGTCGCCGCTGCTTGTCCTGATAACAGGGCAGGCCGCCGACCGCTTCGGCCGACGAAACATCATGGCCGCATCGATGGCTGTCGAGGCTTGTTGTATCGCCGTTCTGGCATCGCTGACACTTCGCGGATTGGATAGTGTCACGCCGATCTTTGCGATTTTGCTGCTCTTTGGCATTGCGCGTGCGTTTTATGGTCCTGCGGCCAATTCACTGGTCGCCAATCTGGTTCCGACCAAACAGCTTGCGGGTGCGGTGGCGCTCAATACCGCATCCTGGCAAACCGCCACCATCGTCGGCCCGGTTGCCGGCGGGCTGCTGTACGGCATTGCCGCACCGGCTGCCTATGGCGCGGCACTTGGCCTTCTCATCTTTGCGACCGGTCTCGTTCTCCTGGTGCCGAGGCCGCAGAAGCGTGATCTTCCGCCCGCGGTCGATTGGTCCACCGTGCTTGCCGGTTTTCGGTATATCGGCTCCAATCGGGTGGTGCTCGGGGCCATCTCCCTCGATCTCTTCGCCGTGCTGCTTGGCGGCGCGACGGCATTGTTGCCGGTTTACGCCCGGGATATTCTCGAATTGGGTCCGTGGGGATTGGGGATGTTGCGTGCCGCCCCCGGGGTCGGCGCAATTTCCGTCGCTTTGTATCTCGCAAGTCGTCCCATCCGCGATCGTGCCGGCACGGTCCTGTTCGTCTTCGTCGCCGCTTTTGGATTTTCGACAGCGTTGTTCGGCCTTTCAAGCGTTGTCTGGCTCTCCATCATCGCCCTGGTGCTGGTGGGCGCCACCGACATGGTCAGCGTCTATGTCCGTGAAACGCTGATCCAGGTCTGGACCCCCGATCACGTTCGCGGCCGGGTCAATGCCGTCAACATGGTGTTCATCGGCGCCTCAAATGAGCTCGGCGAATTCCGCGCAGGTGTGATGGCGGCTTGGACCGGCGCCGTGTTCGCCGTTACCTTCGGCGGCATCGGAACGATGGCGGTCGCAGGATTGTGGGCGCGCTGGTTCCCCGAACTCCGCACCATCCGAACCCTCGACGGCGCCGGCCGGAGGTGAACCGGTCCTGCCGCTCATATGGCTGGCCAGTCGTTCATTGCGGCGACATGGCCGTAATCAGATCTCTGAGACCTCTGATTCCCCGCATGCCTTCTGGCCAACACGAGCTTCTTTTGCTCGGCGTCAGTAGACTACTAGTGTAATTCACTATGCAGAAATAGGTCTTCTCCAGTGCTACGTTCGACTTTCAAATCCAAAAGATTTTTCACCAAGAGGCTGTTGAAATGACCCACCTCCCCGAAATTTGGAAATGCCTGAAGGCCCACCTGCCAAAAGGCGGCTGGACCCCAATAAAGGAAATTTATGAGATTGTTGAATCGGACCTTCAATTGGACAAAGAGGATTTCGAAAATCAATCGCCCAATTCAAGCATCCCCAAATGGAAGAGGAATGTCCGAAACGTGCTGCAATACAGAAAGAGAATTGGCGAGATTGAATGGGACGGGCAAGGGAACTACAAATATTAACCAAATAACATATTTGCACGTAGAAATTAGACAATCGTCTCGACGTACCGAGGCAGAAATCGTATGAGATCTTTATATGCGGAAATTTCTGATTGCTTAAAACCTAGCTTCTTTAAATTATAGTATTCAGAAGATCTTCTATCAGGCGATGTGGTTGCACGATCGAATAGTATTCGCTCTTTTTCAGTGAGGTGCAGCGACTTGATACGATATGGTTTTCGATTCTTTGCGCTGAGAAAAGGAAGCGTCTCAGCTACCCGAGATTCGAAGCTAATTGCCTGTCCATCAACCAACAGGCCGCCGCCGACAGTTATCATTGGATGACTATCTGAATATTCGACTTGGAGGAACGGAACAAACTTCCCATCCCGGCGAACGGAAAATGCGTTGCGGAAGGCAGCAACAAGCACTTTGTGAACTGCACGCGGGAATGAGGATCGCTCAACGTCCGCCAAAGAAACACCACCCGCAATATCGCTTAGCTTCTCCTGGAACCAGCCGAGTCTAAATTGATCGCTCTCACGATCTAGGAATTTGGGTGGCCCGCCAGATACCGTCACAAAACAAAAATCTCCAACTTTTAGTTTTGTTGATAACGATGCAATATCATGAGTCATCTGAGTAGATATTCCACCATCGTAGTCAAACCATAAGATACATGGTCTCTCTATATCATCCTCAAATAGAAAATCGCTCGTTGTTTTCTCTAGTATATTAATAAATTTATATGGACAATTGAAAGCCGCCCTTCTATACATGTGCGAATCATGTTCTAGACTGATCATATCGGCAATTCCCAAATACTTATGAAGCAACAGGAAATCATAAAATCGGTTGGCGCCCATACCTACATACTGATAATCCGTAATTGGAAGCCCACAATCGCCTGCGATCTTGAGCAAATCTAACAGTATTCTACGCTCAGACTGCTTTGCAGGTCGAAGGTCATACGAAATAAAACGAGCGGTTGAACGTACCATCTATTCTTCTCCTGCTTCATTGCGGAGAAAATGGTTGAAAGTATGTCTACCGACCGCAGAGCCGCCCATGCCAGGGCTACCTAGATAAGACTCGATGCGTCTGACGTCTGCAATCTTTGCATTGTATTGGATCTTCATATTTTCGGGTGGCGGACGCTTCGGTGGTTTGAAAGATTGTTTTTGGGAGACAGATGCAGAAATTATGTTCACACGTTCCCCGGCGGCTTGCTGTAAATCAGCGCTAGCGACTTCGGTTCCCTCGTCCGTATACCTGCTGTCTAGGAATGATACGACAATTCGGCCTACAGTTGTCATATGCCGCTTTGCTTCCTGCCAAATTGCACTGTCCTCATTGATAGCTGATTTCGTTGTTGTCCAAGGTAGTAATTCGACATTCTTAGAAACAAAATACACTGTACCGAGAAAGGGCCTATGCTTCGGCTGAAAAATCGGGAGACCCGCTCCTCCCCATCCTGTCAGCGGTGTCTTGTCGGCCGAAATTACCGTTCTTCCGTTGCAGAATATAAACCACCCCGACGACCGATCCCTGAAACTTCCTCCTTGCGGCGTGCCTATGCCTGCAGTTATCGCGCAACTGACATCACCAACCGAAAACACGTCCGACGCATGGTTTTTCCCGATTTCTAAATTTGTACCAGGAACCACTTCGTCGTTGACGTAGATGGTTACAAATTTTGATATGTAGAACGCGTAGGTCTTTGCGATCGAATCCCTTAGCTGATCAAGAAATACACCGTCTGATAGCCGCCTAACAGTGTCGTCGTATAGGTCTGTGACAGATATTTTGGTCCCGGTCTGATTAGAATCGACCGGTGAGCGGCCCGTAATGTCAAATGTCCAGGGCTGTCGAGTATCTTCTGCCCACTTTGCTACGTTTAATCTTAGGTTGAATCCGCCCTTCACGTGCTCAGAAGTCATTATTATGCTATTACCGAGCTTGAATATTGCTCGCTTGAGGCCAATGCCATAGACTGACAACCTATCACCTTCGTGATGGCCTACGGCGCCTCGTCCAAATTTAAAGACATAGTTGGCGGCGGTGTTTGCGTCTATGCCCGCGGCATTATCCGTGATTTCAACTGATTTTTCACTGACATTGAGTCTTATTTCTACTGCTGGAATGACTGTTTGATCTTCAAATAATTCAAGATAATCCCCTGCTGTAAGTAGTCGACTAGATATAGGCTCCACCGCAGCATTAATTGAGTTATCGATGAGATCCAAGAAGGCTGCGACCAGCGGAATGTCCCGCGTGAGCAGAGATACGAATAGGCGTTTTTCGGGACTAGCATCCGCGCGTAGTCTTTCAATCATTCATCATCTCCGTGGATGATCGAAAATGTGGGGGTCTCTTCGAAACACTTTCATTTGGCTTAGGTTTTCGGACAGGCATATCTTCTCTTATTCTACCGTTTCCATTCAAAAGTTCTTGTATTCTATTTTCTGTGATTTTTAGATATCTAGATTCAAGATCACACCCAATTACATTTCGACCTTCTAGAAGTGCGCTAATGGCTGTGGTTCCTGACCCAATGTAGGGATCCGCAACAACTCCACCTTTAGGAGAAAGCGCGACGATTAGTCTTCGAACTAAGGCTGTTGGAAATTGACAGGGGTGATCTGTCTTCTCTATATGATTTGCTTTTACATTGGGAATATTCCAGGTATCACCTATGTCCCAAATATCTCCTGGATTTTTTCCTAGCGGATTTCCGCTCCAATTTCCCTTGTTTGGTCCTCTGTAGTGCTTCTTGCCTGGATATCGCTGCGGTACCCTCGACGCATCAAGATCAAATTGATAGCTATCACCCTTCGTGTACCACAGGATTGTTTCGTGCCTACCGCTAAACCGCTTTACGGCATGCTCGCCATGTCCAAATGTCCAAATGATCCGATTTCTCAGGAAAAACCGGGAGTCTGATTGTAAGCAGCCGATTACAATAGCGTCGAGCGGAGTCAGTTGACCATTGTGAACATGATTTCCTACTTGCCAACAAATACTACCTCCTCTCTTTAGACAATGCGCAATAGAAGGCAGCAATCTTTTGAACTCTGACAAAAAATCATCTATGCAACGAGAGTTGTCGTATTCCTTTCCGACGAAGTATGGTGGCGATGTAACAATCAAATCAACTGATTCTGGCTCTAAATCTAAGAGACATCGATACGCATCACCCATCCATATAGCCGCGGTGACACTTTCATAAGTACATTCAGAGAATATTTTCATATCCAGAGATTTTCTGTTGAGTGAATGCGGCCATACTGCGAAAACCCGGAAGAAGTGTCTCTCGTTTCTTTTCGGCTTTAATTATTTGAAGCATCTTCTGAAGGGGGCTAGTTGTCCCGTGTTCGCGATTCGCGTGGAGCCTCTAAGGAATCATAGTGCCTGATTTCAAGTCAATTCAATTGCGGGTAGATAATCTAGGGCCCGAGCATACCTACTCTCATGTCGATGGCCCGTGAATCAGGCTCAACAACGATTGTGTGTGCAGTCAGTGTTCCCATGAAATTTGGGTCAGTGCGCCTCCGCCCAACTGTCCCCGATCCCCGATTCCGCCACCAGCGGGATCTCAAGATGCGCCGCGCCCTCCATCACTTCCCGCGCCACCGCCGCCGTCTTCTCCGCCTCGCCTTCCGGTGCTTCGAACAGCAGTTCGTCGTGCACTTGCAGCAGCATCCGGGCCTTCAGCCCTGCCCGCTCCAACGCCCCTGGCAAGCGCGCCATGGCGCGCTTGATGATGTCGGCGGCGGTGCCCTGGATCGGGGCGTTGATGGCCTGGCGATCGGCGAAGGCGCGGCGGGCGGGGTTTGAGTCCTTGATGGTGGGGATGTGGCATTTGCGGCCGAACAGGGTTTCGACGTAGCCGAGTTCTCGGCACTTGATCTTAGTTTCCTGCATCCAGGTTTTCAGTTCGGAGAAGCGCTCCAAATACTGGGTGATGAAGTCGCGGGCCTCCGATTGCGGGATGGCGAGCTGGTTGGCGAGGCCGAAGGCGCTGATGCCGTAGATGATGCCAAAATTGATCGCCTTGGCGCGGCGGCGGATCTCCGGCGTCATCTCGGCCAGGGGCACGCCGAAGACCTGGGATGCGGTCAGGGCGTGGATGTCGAGCCCGTCCAGGAAGGCCTGCTTCAGCGCGCCGATGCCGGCGATCACCGCCACCAGGCGCAGCTCGATCTGGGAATAGTCGATCGAGATCAGCTTGTGCCCCGGCTCGGCGACGAAGGCATAGCGGATCTTGCGCCCCTCCTCCGTGCGGATCGGGATGTTCTGCAGGTTCGGGTCGTTGGACGACATGCGGCCGGTATTGGTGGCGGCCAGGCTGTAGGAGGTGTGCACCCGGCCGGTGCGCTCATTGATCTGGCCGGTCAGGGCGTCGGTATAGGTGCCCTTGAGCTTCGATAGCTGGCGCCAGTCGACCACCCGGGCGGCGATGTCGTGGCCTTGCGCTGCCAGCGGCTCCAGCACGTCGGAATGGGTGGACCAGGCGCCGGTCTTGCCCTTCTTGGCCTTGGGGCCGGGGTCGATGCCCAACTCGTCGAACAGCACCTCGCCCAGCTGTTTCGGTGAGCCGACATTGAAGGGGTGGCCGGCGAGCTTGTGGATCTCCGCCTCCAGGGTCTCCAGCCGGCCGGCGAACTCACCCGACAGCCGCTCCAGCACCGCGCGGTCGGCCTTGATGCCGGCCAGCTCCATCTCTCCCACCACCTGGACCAGCGGCCGCTCGATGGTCTCGTAGATGGTGGACATGCGCTCGGTCACCAGGCGCGGTTTCAGGGCCCGGTGCAGGCGCAGGGTGATGTCGGCGTCCTCCGCCGCGTAGCCCAGGGCCTTGTCCAGCGGCACCCGGTCGAAGGTGATCCGGGCCCTCCCCTTGCCGGTGATGTCGCTGAACTTGACCGTGGTGTGGCCCAGATGCAGCTCGGCCAGATCGTCCATGCCGTGGCCATGGGCGCCGCCGTCCAGCACGTAGGAGATCAGCATGGTGTCGTCGACGGGGTGAAGCCTGATCCCGTGCCTGGCCAGGATGTGATAGTCGTATTTCAGGTTCTGGCCGATCTTCAGGACCGACGGGTCCTCCAGCATCGGCTTCAGCATCTCTACGGCGCGATCGAGGGCGATCTGCGGCGGCGCACCGTCATTGTCATCCAGGGCCAGGGTGCCCTCGCCCCCCGCCCCGGTATGGCCGACCGGGATGTAACAGCCATTTCCCGGCGCGGTTGAGAGGCAGATGCCGACCAGTTTTGCGGCAGCGGCGTCCAGCCCGGTTGTCTCGGTATCGACAGCGACGGCGCCGGCTTCCATTGCCCGATCGACCCAGACCTGCAAGGCCGCCTCGTCCTGCACCAGTTCATAGACGGCCTCACCCACTGGCGCATCGGATGCTGCTGCCACACCGCTGCCCTCCGCCGAGGAGGCGGGGGCCGGCGTCGCCGCGCCGTCCATCTGGGCCTCGACCCGGGCGGACATGGTCTTGAAGCCCTGCTCGCGGGTGAAATCCAGCAGCTTCTGGCGGTCGAAATCGTGGACGTGCAGATCGTCGAGGGACAGCGGCACGTCGACCTGGTCTTCCAGGCGGACAAGTTGGCGCGACACCCGCGCGAGCTCCGCATTCTCGATCAGCGCCTCGCGGCGTTTGGGCTGCTTGATCTCCCCGGCGCGCTCCAACAGGGTGTCCAGATCGCCGTATTCGTTGATCAGCAGGGCGGCGGTCTTCACGCCGATGCCCGGCACGCCGGGCACGTTGTCGACGCTGTCGCCGGCCAGGGCCTGGACGTCGATCACCTTGTTCGGCGGCACGCCGAATTTCTCCATCACCTCGGCCGGACCGATATCCTTGTTCTTCATCGGGTCCATCATGGCGACGCCCTCGCCGACCAGCTGCATCAGATCCTTGTCGGACGAAACAACCACCGCCTTGTCGCCTCGCTCCCGCGCGAGCCGGCAATAGGTGGCGATGATGTCGTCGGCCTCGAAGCCCTCCATCTCCAGCTGCGGCAGGTTGAAGGCCGCCGTCGCCTCGCGAATCAGGGGGAATTGCGGGATCAGCTCCTCCGGCGTCTCGGACCGGTTTGCCTTGTATTCCGGATAGATGTCGTTGCGGAAATTCTCCTGCTTGGCGTCGAAGATCACCGCGATGTGGTCAGCCTGGATGTCGGCGATCAGCTTCAGCAGCATGCCGGTGAAGCCATACACGGCATTGATCGGCACGCCGTCGGATTTGCGGTTCATCGCCGGCAGGGCGTGGAAGGCCCGGAAGATGAAGCCGGAGCCGTCCACCAGATAATAGGTGCGCTCCTCGGAGGGGGATTTCGTGTCGGGCATGACGCCTGGATCGCGGTTCGGGAAGCCCCGACCATCGCGCAGTCGGGGCACGCTGTCGAGAGTTCTGGGGCGGGAGGGCGCCCTATGCTGACGGCGTACCGCCGAACTCTCCGGGAAGCCCCCTCACTCTCCCAATGCTTCGCATCGGGTCCCTCCCTCTCCCACGAAGGGAGAGGGTCCAACCAAGCAGCCCGCGAGTTGTTGCCCCTTTCCCCTCGCGGGAGAGGGAGGGACCCGCGTAGCGGGAGGGTGAGGGGGCTTGCGCAAGCTTGATCGAAGATCGCCTTGAAGGCCCGGTGCCGCGCTCTCGCGCTCCAACTCCGCCGGGGCCCCCGCTCTACTCCGCGGCGTCGGTCTCTTGCCGCTTCACGAACCGCCGGCCGCAATAGCCGCAATCGACGGCGGTCTTCGTGCCGAAGCTGTAATAGACCATCGGGTGGCCCAAAGCCCCGCCGCCGTCGCAGCCGACGGTCTCGGCATGGGCGTCGACCTCGATGGTCTCGGGCGGGTTGGTGCTGGACATGGTTAGTACCCACCATCATAGAAGGATGATACGTATGATCGCGTCCCGGATCCGCCGGGCAGGAAGCGTCGTGCAGGCGATGCAGCGCATCGGCAAGCGGCGGTGACGCCCTCCGGCGGACCCGGGACGCGACCCAGCGGGCAACCTTGCAGCCCCTCCGGACGGCGTCGTGCGGCCCTCGCGATGCGCTGCATCGCAGCGGACCACACTCCTGGCCGAAGAGGCTGCAAGGTCGTCATACGTGTCATCCTTCTATGATGGTGGGTACTTAGGCCCCGGGTTGACCGTGCGGAATGGCGGATGATACCCATGATGGCTGGCCGATCAACCGGCTTCGCTTCAACATAACCCGGATGTCCGAATGGTGGCCGAGCCACTTGCGCTCAACGAGCTTGATCCCGCGACCCTGCCGACCAGCGCGGTCAGCGTCCGCAAGCTGTCCAAGATCTACAAGGCCAGCGGGAAATCGCCGCCGAAAGAGGCGCTGAAGGCGATCGATCTGGATATCCCGCGCGGCTCGCTGTTCGGGCTGCTCGGGCCGAACGGGGCGGGCAAGTCGACCCTGATCAATATCCTGGCCAGCCTGGTTACGAAGACCTCCGGCGAGGCCTCGATCTGGGGCTACGACATCGTGAAGCAGGCCCGGCAGGCCCGCTCGGCGATCGGCATCGTGCCGCAGGAACTGAACATGGACCCGTTCTTCACCCCGAAGGAGATGTTGGACTTGCAGGCCGGGCTGTACGGCATTCCCAAGAAACAGCGCATCACCATGGAGTTGCTGGAGGCGGTCGGGCTGGCCGACATGGCCGACTCCTATTCCCGCACCCTGTCCGGCGGCATGCGGCGGCGGCTGATGGTGGCCAAGTCGATGGTGCATTCGCCGCCGGTGTTGGTGCTGGACGAGCCGACCGCCGGCGTCGATATCGAGCTGCGCCAGCAGCTTTGGGCCCAGGTCCGGGCGCTCAACAAGGCCGGCACCACGGTGCTGCTGACCACCCATTACCTGGAGGAGGCGGAGGAGCTGTGCGATACCATCGCCATCATCAACCACGGCTCGGTGGTGGCCTGCGACAGTACTCGCAATCTACTGCGCCGGCTGGACAGCAAGACCCTGACCGTGCAGCTGACGGAACCGTTGGACGCCGTGCCGGAAGAACTGGCGGCCTATCAGGTGGAACTGCCGGAGCCGTGCCTACTTACAGTCAAATACCAGCCGAGCGCGATGCGGCTCGGCGAATTGCTCAACGCCATGGACCGGGGCGGCGTGCGCATCAACGATATCACCACCGAGGAGACCGATCTGGAGGACATCTTCCTGCAGATCACCCGAGGCAGCCACGACGGCTGATCGCCGGCAATGTGCTGTCAACGTTCCTGATGCTACACTTACGGCCGAACGATCGACGCAATCCGGGTCGACGATGGGATCGATGATACAAGCCGGGACCGAGCCCTCACCCTCCCACGGCTTCGCCGCGATGCCTGCAATCCGGACATTACTGGTCGCAGTTGTCCTGGCGCTTCTCATGTCCGCCTGTGCAAGCCGGTTGCAGCCCATGGGACAGCCGGTGCAGTCGCCAGCCCTGGCCGGCGATGCGGTGGTTGCCGCCGACGGCTATGTGCTGCCGATGAGATCGTGGATGCCCGAGGGCGAAGTCCGGGCGGCCATGGTGGCGCTGCACGGGTTCAACGACTATGCCAACGCCTTCGCCGGTTCCGGGCCGGTTTGGGCGGACAGCGGGATCGTCACCTACGCTTACGATCAGCGCGGCTTCGGCACGACCGAGCAGATCGGCATCTGGCCGGGAACCGAGACCATGGTCGCGGATGCCAGCACCGCCGTTGCCCTGGTCCGTTCCCGTCATCCGGACATCCCGGTATATCTTCTGGGCATGAGCATGGGCGGCGCCGTCGCCCTGGCCGGGCTTGGGGGCCCTGAGCCATCGACGGGGCCGATCGCCATCGATGGCGTGATCCTGGTGGCGCCGGCGATCTGGGCGCGGGACACGATGCCGTTCTATCAGCGCCTGCCGCTCTGGCTCGGCACCAACCTGACCCCCTGGATGACGTTCACCGGAAGCGGGCTGGATCTTCAGCCATCCGACAATATCGAGATGCTGATCGCCTTCTCCGCGGACCCGTTGGTGATCAAGGAAACCCGCATCGACACCATCAATGGGCTGACCGATCTGATGAGCGACGCCCTGGACGCCGCCCCCGCGATGCGCGTGCCGGCGCTGATCCTCTATGGAGACAATGAAGACATCATCCCGCAACTGCCGATCGACACCATGCTGCGCCGACTGCCGGCCGACCGGCACCAAATCGCCTTCTATCCAGATGGCTATCACATGCTGCTGCGCGACCTGAACGGCGATATCCCGCGCCGCGACGTCGCCCATTGGGTCATCGAACGGGACGCGCCGTTGCCCTCCGGCGCCGATCTGCGCGGTGCCGAACGGCGGCTTCTGCTGGCCGA
The DNA here is from genome assembly GCA_965237625.1 of Inquilinaceae bacterium. Lineage (GTDB taxonomy): Bacteria > Pseudomonadota > Alphaproteobacteria > DSM-16000 > Inquilinaceae > JABDIP01. The sequence continues at coordinate 120,544 of CBDEGD010000006.1, read as the reverse complement.
ACAGCCGGCGGAATAACAGGCCTGCATCGGCCCACAACCGGCTTTGCAGCCAGAGCGGTTTGGCGTATGGTGCCGCCCGCGTCGAGATCGGCGCCTATGCGGATCCGTAGCTCAGCTGGATAGAGTGCTGCCCTCCGAAGGCAGAGGTCACAGGTTCGAATCCTGTCGGGTCCGCCACTCCCTTTTCCGGAAACGTCCAGCTCAAATCAGTTGCCGCGGCGGTTCAGGGCAAGGCGCTGGTACATGCCCGCGATGTTGAGCGGCAGCCATTGCTCGTACTGGCCCCAGTCCTTGTAGGCATCCAGGGTCACCGCCTGCTGGGTCTCCTCCAGCGTCCGGCCGGCGCGCAGGCTTGCCAGCACCTCGGAGCGAAGGTCCTCCATGTAGCCGCGGAAGGCCGTAACGTCGGCCTTGGTGCCCAAGGCGCCATGGCCCGGAGACAGGATGTCGAAATCCATTCCTTCGACCGCCTTCAGGGAGTCGATCCATTCCGGGATGTAGGCGTCCCCGAAATCCCGGAAGGCCAGGGTCTGCACCGGGATGAAGTCGACGGCGAACAACGCGCGTTCGTCCGGAAAGTGCAACACTATGGAATTGTCGGAGTGATTTTTACCGACATGGACCAGATCGACGGTCTTGCCGCCGAGTTCGATGGTCAGGGAATCGCTGAAGGTGACGCCCGGCACGGCGGTCGGACGGCCTTCGCCGACGATCGCCCGCCTGGCGTTTTCATGGGAAATGACCACAGCCGTATCGGCGAAGACCTCGCCGCCGGAAATGTGATCGGGATGGTCGTGGCTGTAGACCAGATAGCGCACCGGCTGGCCAAACCGCTCGGCCAGCTCCGCCTTCAGCCATTCGGCGGCCTCGGCATTGATCGGATCGGTGGCGATGATCCCCTCACCGGTGACCAGAAACACCGAATAATGGAAATTGTTCTGAAAGCGGTAAAGATCGCCAGCGATGTTGGTGATCCCGCGCTTGACCTCCTGGGCCGATGCCATGGTGGCCAAAAGCGCCACGGACAAAGTCAGCGCCGTGGTGAGCGCGAGCCAGCGAAACGGCCAGCGTACTGAGTTGATGATCGATGCCATGGTGTCCTCCCTTTCCTGGTTTGACACGCAACTGCATTCGATTATTCCCCGCCACGGCGGCTATTTCGAAATGAACTCTTCGAGAGTGAATGCGCGTTGGGGCGCCGATCAGTCCGGCTGGATGATTTGCCGATCCTTGCCGGCAAGGCCTGCCAGAACACTGTCGCCGTCATCATCGACCCGCAGGACACCATAGACGGCGTTGTCGTAGCGGTCGGCTTCGCCCTCCTGGAAGAAGAAAGAACCGGCGCCATAGCGCGTGGCGCCGCCCCGGCCGTTCAGCCTGTAAGCCAAACGGATTTCGTCATCCGCCAGCGGCGTTTCGTCGTCCAGGCGGGCGAATCGGCCCACGCCATTCGCATCCAATTCCAGCACGGCAGTCCCGCGCCAGGGCATGGTCGTGGCTGCCTCGCCCTCCGGATAGACCGCCCGATCATAGCGCAGGCGCATATAATCTCCCTGCATCAGAGAGCGCGGATCGACCGGCGCCAGCCGCAACAGAACCGGCCTGCCGTCGTCCAGCACCTCCTGCTTTTGCAGGATCGTCCCATTGGCCGCGCCGAGCACCAGCAAGGCCCCGAACACGATGAGCGCGTAGCGCATCCGACTCATGCGCCGGCCCTCGCCGGCCGACGGCCGGCGATCAGCCACCAGCAGACCAGGACCACCAGCCCGACCGCCGTCAGCAGCAAGGACTTGTTCAGCAGGCTGATCGCCAGATCGTAGTAGAACTGCAGGAGAAAATGGGCCTGCAGCAGGGCGCCCAACAATCCCAATGGCTTGGATCCGACAACGAAGGCCAGGGTCAGGATGACAAGCGCATCGCTGCCGCCGGGCGGCAGCAATACGGCCACCGCCACGGCAGCCACCGCGAAAACACCGAGTTTCATTCGGTCGGCCCGAATCCCCGTGTGCCGCCAGAGGATGGAGATCAACCAAATGAACAGGGCGGCGTGGACCGCAAGGGCCACCCATCCGCCGGGCGGGACGTCCGACCAGTAGCCGAAGCGGACAAAGATCGACAAGGCCGGCTCGGCAAGCAGCAGCGCGAATGCGGTCGGCCGCATTTCGACCTGCGGCGGCCGCACCCATAGCAGAACACCGGCTACGAGGAGCAGGGCTGCGAAATCGAGGAAATACGGCACCTGATCATACACCAGAGCCGCGGCGATCAGCCCCGCTGCGAGGCCGGACACCAGCAATTGCAGGATCACGCCCGGCGCCCAGGCGATGACGAAGCCGGCGAGCACCAGGCTGGCAAATACCGAGACCCAGATGTCTTCCGTCACAAATGCGACCCCGGCGATCGACATCGCCGCTCCGGCAGCCGCAAGCGCGGTGGCGAACGACTTGCGAAATTCCCCACCCGCCTGCCTGGCAAGCATTCCCAGGCCGGTAGCGAAGCACGCCATTCCCAGCACGGTCAGGACTGCCTCGAAGCCATCGCCGCTATCGAGAACCAGCCCAATGAAGACGGCGAAGAAGGCGACAATGGCGATGGCCGTAACCCAGGCGCCAAGGGCCAGGAACGCCCGAACATACCAGGGCGATGCACTCTCGCCGTCCGGACGCTCCAGCGCTTTCGCGGCGGCCGTCTCGTCGATGCCGAACTCGGCACAGAAGGCCGACAGATCGCTCATCGCCGCCCCTCCACCAGCCGGTACCGGATGGCCGGCAGAACCAGTCCCACGGACCCGGTCACCGCGACCAGCCAGCCGATCACGAGACCCAGACCGAACAGCGTCCGGCCAAGATCGGAGAAGTCGATGTCGATCCAGGCGTGGATCAGCCGCACGCCGACCGCCATGAGGAACAGGCCGGCGAAGCCCGTGACCTGGGTGATCGCGGGGAAGTTGGGCCGGTACTTGCCATACACGAGTGCCCCAGCGGCAATGGCCGCAACAAAGAGGGTCGCGCAGAGCGCACTGTCATGCCAGTCGAACACATAGCCGAAAGCCGCGACATAGAGAGTCGCCAGGACCGAGAACAGAACGATTTGCCGGGTCCAATGTGCCGAGAGCCATGCCGCGCCGGCCGACACCGTCCATTCCCGGGCCATGAGGGCGGCAATGAGCAGCAAGGCCGGCGGCAGAATCGCCTCCGCTTCTTCGATCCATCCGATCGGCACCATGACCTGGCCCGCAAACAGCCCTGCGGCGAAGCACGCCACCACCAGCCAGACCAGCCAGTGTGCGGCGCTGCGGGAGGCCAAGGCCCAGGGCAGCGCCAGGGCCGCCCATCCCGCGAACAGCTCATACGCGTCGGCGCCGGTCTGATAGACTTGGCCGATCACCGCCAACAGCACCCCGGTCAGGACGGTTGCGCCAATAAGCAGGGACTGCCCAACCGGCCGGTCGAATCCGCCGATCCAGGCCCCCCCGATACAGGCTAGAATACCCGCCTCGACGACCGCAAACTTGGCCATTGGCGGCATGTCAGCCCAATTGAAGGCAAAGAAAAAGAGGATGCCCGCCAGGAGATGGGCCACCCCGAGGGCCAGAAGCGCCCAGGTCGCCCACCGCGCCCAGAAGGTCTTGTCGCGCACCATCTGCGCGGCCGTCAAATAGCGGCCGGGCGGAACCAATCCGGCGCGATGCAGTATATCGAGTTCCGCCAGTCCGATCATGACCGCTAGGAGCCTGTCCGAAAGGGAGAGAAAGTCGGGCGACCCAGCCCACTTAAGGCGGCAGAACTTAACAAGGCAATAAGCCACATCGAAAGATGGCGGCTGTCAAAGGCCCTGCCACATCTCATTGACGCCGGCCTCGGTGGCAAGATCCAGATCGAATGCGGCAGGCCGCCGTGTGCCATCGGCGCGGGGCGGCGGGCGAAACAGCCCAAAGCAGTATTGCCATACCGCGACGCGGGCGCCAACCGGCCCAACGCCCCGGAATTCGGTCGGGATCGGTGGGGGTGTCCGACGGTCCATGCGTGGCATGTTCGACCAGACATACAGCCGCGGCGGGCTCTCGTGGAGCCGTCCTTCCCGCGCGGGATCGATGACCCAGGGGCCGAGTTGCTGATCGATCGCCGTCGGCACCCGGGCGCTCCAGCCGCTTCTCAGGAAACGGCGTCCGGCCGGCGCGACCAGCGGCGGTTGCCGGCGGCCATCTTCCGCCGTGACATCGCGGATTCTCAGCCGCCCCGCCCCGGGCCGGCTAAGCCGTTCGACTCCACGGCCATAGAAGCCGCCGATGCCGGCAAATTCCGATCGCTGCATAGTGTCCCACCAGCCGCGCATCCATTCCGGTGAAGCCGGCCATCCTTCCAGGTCGGCATAGAGGCGGACGCCGCCCGTGACCCCCAATCCGCGGGCCAACCGGCACGCGCTGGCCGCCGCCGTGCCGCCGCGTTGATAGCCGGCCTGGCCAGCCAACTGGCAATCGGCCGGCGTAATGTCGTTATAGACCAGCAACAACCGCACCCGGGCGCCTTCGGACCTGCAGAACCGGGCCAACTCCTCACACTCTCCCCGGGTGATCCGCGATGGATTGGCATTGTTCAGATACCGGCCCCAGAATGTCGGCAGGCCGTCCATCTTGGACCGTACGAATTCGAACAGCGACATTGCCCTGCCACCATCCCATCTTCGCGTGACGGTGACCGGATTGAAGCTGTCAACGCCCCAGTAGGGTGGCGGCATCGTTGATGTATCCTTTGCCGTGGAGCCTCACTCGACCATGCGCTTCTCACTGGAGAATCACAGCGCCGCACAAGCTTCGCCCCGGTCGGAGACGAGGGCGATATCGACGAGCGCGGAAACCCGCCACCGCCAACAGGCTATTGGGGGGATCGCCTCCAGCGCTATACTCTACGGAAATCACTCTCGGAGTGGACCACCATGACGGCGCGCGAAATCGCCACCCTGGCCGGCGGGTGTTTCTGGTGCGTTGAGGCGGTCTACAAAGACCTGATCGGCATCGACTCCGTGGTCTCCGGCTATATGGGCGGCCATGTGGACAACCCGACTTACCGGCAGATCTGCGGCGGCGATACCGGCCATGCGGAGGTGATCCAGATCGCTTTCGACCCGGAAGCCATCACCTTCGACCAATTGCTGGACGTGTTCTTCACGGTCCACGATCCGACCCAGCTCAACCGCCAAGGCAACGATATCGGCACCCAATACCGCTCGGCGATCTTCTTCCATTCACCGGAGCAGGAGGTGGCGGCCAAGGCCGCGATCGACCGCGCCGGCGCGCTGTGGGGCGGCCGGATCGTCACCGAGGTGACGGCGGTGGAAACCTTCTGGCCGGGCGAGGACTATCACCAGGATTATTTCACCAACAATCCAGCCCAGCCCTATTGCGCGGCCATCGTGGCGCCCAAGGTCGCCAAGGCGCGGGCGCAGTTTCGGGAACTACTGAAGGCGGCTAGCTGAGCGGCGCCTCAACGCGATCCCGAAGGCAGTCATGCGTGGCATTGCGATCGGCATGCCGCTGGCCGCCATATCGGCGATCACTCGCGAAAGAATTCGCCTGGATGCGCCCTCACATAAGCCGACATCAATCCGCCAATCTCGAATTCCGGCGTCTTCAGAAGATCGAAGAACCGGTTTTCCAGTCAATCGAATAGTTGGTGTCGCCGATGAGGCGCATCAGAATGTTTTTAGACCCACGGCACGTCAGTGCTGGCTGTCGATGAACTTGACGCCCATCCGCTCGCCATCGCGCCAGGACATCCGGCAGAGCAGGGTTTCGCCGCTGTCGAAAACGAGCATGAAGCTGCGGGGAAGTTTCTCGGCCTCGCCCATCAGGCGCAGACCGGCGCCGAAATGCGACATGTTCAGGACACGGCAACGGACCCCGGCGCCATAGTCGATCTTCGCAGATTTGATGGTCGTGAAGCGACGGTACTTCCGGGACTCTTTGCCGTTGGTGCGCGTTGCGGAATGATAGGCCGGTATACTCTGCGTACTGTGGTGGCCAAGCCCCTGGCCGCGGGCGACTATGGACTGAATGCGATTGATCAGCTCGGTTCGTGAGAATGGCTTGACGAGATAATCGCTGATGCCGAAGGCCAGCGTGCTGAATTCGCTATCGCGATCGACCAGCCCGGAAAGAATGAGGCACGGGGTGTCGACCTTCGCCGCACGCAGCCGGCTCAAGACTTCATAGCCATCGATGTCCGGCAGCATCACGTCGAGCAGGATCAGGTCGTAATCTCCACCCTGCGCCATATTCAAAGCGGCTTCGCCGAGCTCGGTCCAGGCGCATTCCTGGACGACGCCCTCGAGCATCTTCTGCACGAGCGCGGCAGCCGTCTGGTCGTTTTCTACGTGAAGTATCCGCATGCCTATGACCGCAATCACGACCGCTAAGAGAGATCGGCCGGCTACAGGATAGGAACCAGAGGTTAACAATCGTTCAGTATGTGGCTGCCGGGCTGCCTGCCGCCGCCGCTCCGGGCTGGGCCGGACCCTCTCAGAAGGTCCGGTAGCTCTCCACCGCCTGCCGGTCATAGCCCTGGCTGGCGGAGAGAAGCTGGCGTGTGTAGTCGTGCTCGGGTTGGCCGGCGCGCAGGCGGTCGACGGTCATTTCCTCAACGAAGAGGCCATGGTTCATCACCGCGATGCGCTCGCACATATAGGCGACCACGGCCAGATTATGGGTGACCAGCACATAGGTCAGGCCACGCTCCCGGCGCAGGCGGCGCAGCAGGTTCAGGATCTCCGCCTGCACCGACACGTCGAGCGCGGAGGTCGGCTCGTCCAGCAGCAGAATCTTCGGCTCCAAGATCAGCGCCCGGGCCACCGCCACCCTTTGGCGCTGGCCGCCCGACAGTTGATGGGGGAAACGGAAGCGGAATTCCGGCCCCAAGCCAACATCGCGCAATACCGCGCCGATCCGGCGGTCGGCATCGCCGAGCCGGTGGATTTCGATCGGCTCCGACAGGATACGGTCGACGGTGTAGCGCGGGTGCAGTGAGCCATAAGGGTCTTGGAACACCATCTGGCAGTTGCGGAAGAACGCCTTGTCGCGTTTGCCGGCCTGGGCCTGGCCGGCAATGACGATCTCGCCGGTCCAATCCGGATTGAAGCCGACCAGGGCGCGCAACACCGTCGATTTGCCCGATCCGGACTCGCCGACCAGACCGAAGCTTTCACCCTCGGCCACATCGAAATCGACGCCACCGACCGCATGGATCACCTGCTCGCGCTCGCCGAAAACCACTCGCAGGTCGCGCACCCGGATCATCGTGCGGTCACCGTTTCGAGCCAGGCCGGATCACGGGTCAGGGTCGGCAGTTCCGGCCGGTCGTCATCGACCCTGGGCAGGCTTTCCAGCAGGCCGCGGGTATAGGGATGTGTCGCCTGGTGCAACTCGTTGGCCTTGCAATCCTCGACGATCTGGCCGGCATACATGATCAGCACCCGGTCGCAGAAGCTGGCCACCAGGTTGAGATCATGGCTGATGAACAGCAGCCCCATGCCGCGCCTTGTGACCAGATCGTCGACGATGGCCAGGACCTGCATCTGGACCGTCACATCCAGCGCCGAGGTCGGCTCATCGGCGATCAGGAGATCGGGATCGGGAATCAGCATCATGGCGATCATGATGCGCTGGCCCATACCGCCGGAGACCTCGTGGGGATACAGCCGGTAGACCCGTTCCGGATCGCGGATCTGCACCGCGTCCAGCATCTCCAACGCCCGCTTCCGGCACTCCGCCGCCGAGGCGTCGGTATGCACCCGGTAGGCCTCGGTGATCTGGTCGCCGATCCGCATCACCGGGTTGAGCGAGAATTTCGGATCCTGCATGACCATGGAGATGCGCTGGCCTCGTATGGCCCGCATGCCCTTCGCCGACAGGGTGGTCAGCTCGGTGCCGTCGAAATCGATCGACCGGGCGGTGACACGGCCCGGAGGCGGCACCAGGCCCAGAACGGCCCGGCCGGTCATCGACTTTCCGGAGCCGGACTCGCCGACGATGCCGAGCTTCTCGCGGCCCAGCGAAAACGAGATGCCGCGCACCGCCTGGACAACGCCGCGGCGCGTGTCGAAATCGACGTGCAGATCGTCGACGGTAAGCAGGGGCGCGCTCATCCGCCCTGCTTCGGGTCGAGCACATCACGCAGCCCGTCACCCAGCAGATTGAAGCCGAGGCAGACGACCAGGATGGCGATCCCCGGCATGGTCGAGACCCACCATTGGTCGAGCAGGAACTGCCGGCCGCTGGACACCATCGCCCCCCATTCCGGCAGCGGTGGCTGGGCGCCAAGCCCGAGAAAGCCGAGCCCGGCGGCGGTCAGGATGATCCCGGCCATGTCCAGAGTCACCCGGATGATCACCGAGGAGACGCAGAGCGGCACGATATGGCGGGCGATGATCCGCGCCTGGGACGCGCCTTGCAGCCGAACCGCGGCGATGAAGTCGGAATGGCGTATGGTCAGCGTCTCCGCCCGGGCGATCCGGGCATAGGGCGGCCAGGCGGTGATGGCGATGGCCAGCACGGCGTTCTCGATGCCCGGGCCCAAAGCGGCGACGAAGGCCAGGGCCAGGATCAGCCTGGGAAAGGCGAGGAAGATGTCGGTGATCCGCATCAGCACGGCGTCGACCCAGCCGCCCACATAGCCGGCCACGGTGCCGATCAGCAGCCCGACCGGTGCGGCGATCACCGCCACCAGGGCCACAATGTACAGGGTCAGCCGGGCGCCATGCAGAACCCGGCTGTAGATGTCGCGGCCCAGCTCGTCGGTGCCCATCCAATGGGTGGCGTCGGGCGGCCGCAGCCGTTCGCGCAATTCCTGGGCGAAGGGCGAGTATTCGGTCAGTAGCGGCGCGATGGCGGCGGCGACCAAGAGCGCCAGGACGATCGCCACGCCGACCATGGCCAGCGGATTGCCCAACAGTCCGATCCAGCCCAGATAGGTCCGCCCGGCACGCGCCTGGAACCGCGATTGCGGCGTGTCGGTCATCAGCCATTGGCGCAACCCGGCGAGGCTGCTTCGGTGTTCGGAGATTTCACTCATTTGGCGATCATTTGGCTCTGGGGTCCAAGAGCCGGTACAGCAGATCCGACAGCATGTTGAGGGCGATGAAACAGCTGCCGATCACGACGGTCCCGCCCAGCACCGCATTCATGTCGGCCTTGCGCAGGGAGTTGGTGATGTATTGGCCGAGTCCGGGCCAGGCGAAAACCGTCTCGGTCAGCACCGATCCCTCGAGCAGGTTGGCGTAGCTGAGCGCGATCACCGTGATCAGCGGCACCTGGACATTGCCCAGCGCGTGCACCCAGACCACCCGCCACTCCGCCACGCCCTTGACCCGGGCCGTGGTGATGTATTCCTGGCGCAGCTGGTCGATCATGAAGCTGCGGGTCATGCGGCTGACATAGGCCAGGCTGAAATAGCCCAGCAATCCCGCCGGCAGCAGCAGATGGCTGACCGCGTTCCAGAAGATATCGATCTCGCCGGCGATCAGGCTGTCGACCAGGATCAGCCCGGTCACCGGATCGACCAGACCGTCATAGAAGATGTCGAGCCGGCCGGGTCCGGCCACCAGCCCCCATTGGGCGTAGAACAGCAGCAGCCCGATAAGGCCGAGCCAGAAGATCGGCACCGAATAGCCGACCAGCCCGGCGACCCGGATCACATGATCCGGCCAGCGCCCCTGATTGACCGCCGCGATCACGCCGGCCGGCACACCGATCAGGATTCCGATCAGCACGCCGACGGTGGCCAGTTCCAGGGTTGCCGGGAAAACCCGGGCTATGTCCTCCAGTACCGGACGGGCGGTCAGCACCGACTCGCCAAAATCGCCGGTCAGCACCTTGCTAACATAGCGGACGAATTGCTCATGCAACGGCAGGTCGAGGCCGAGTTCGATGCGCACTCGCTCGTAGACCGCTTGGGGCGCGCGATCGCCGACCGCCGCAAGCACCGGATCCACCGGCACCACCCGCCCGATCAGGAAGGTCACGCAGAGCAGGCCGAGTAGGGTCAGCCCGACCTGGGTGATGATCCGAACGACAGCCGAAAGCGGTCGCGGCAGGGATAGGCCAAACCAGTTCCCTGCCGCGTTCGGCTTACTTATGTCGGCCAAGGGTTAGGTCCCCAGGGGTTAGTTCTTCGACGCCTGCCAATAGCGGTTGTCGTCAAAGCTCGGCCCCCAGATCATGCCCTGGAGATTGGCCCGGGAGGCGATCACCTCGGTCTCCTGGAACATGATCACGAAGGGCGAGACCTGTTGATGCTCGCGCTGCAGATCCTGGTACATCCCCGCCCGGACTTCCGGATCGTTCTCCAGCAGGGCGGCCTGGGTCCGCTCCGACAGCTCCGGGATCGCCCACGCATTGCGCCAAGCCAGCGGCTTGGACGCGGCGTCGTCGGAATTGTCCGGGTTGTTGGCGAAGGTATCGGCGTTGGTATGCGGGTCCTGATAGTCCGGACCCCAGCGCCCGATATAGATGTCGTGGTTGCGGGCCCGGTATTTGGTCAGCGTCTGGCTGCCGTCGCCCGGAATGATCTCCAACTGGATCCCGGCCTCGCCGAAGCTCGCCTGGATCGCTTGGGCCATGTCCATGACCGGAAAGTTGTTCCGCGTGTCCATAGTGATCTCGAAGCCATCGGCATAACCGGCGGCCGCCAGAAGATCGCGGGCTTTGGCCGGGTCATAGCTGTACGGCGTCTCCTCCAGTGCACCGAGGAAGCCGCGCGGCAGGAAGGCCTGATGGACGATCATCGTGCCGCCCAGGATGGTGTCCCGGATGGTGTCATAGTCGATCAGGTATTTCAGCGCGTTGCGGACTTCTTCGCTCTGGAACGGCTCGCGCCTGACGTTGAGGCCGAGATACCAGATCGCGCCCTTGGGCGATGGCTCGATGCGGATATTCGCATCGTCGCTCACGCCGATGACCTGCTCCGGCGTCAGGTTGCGGGCGACGTCGATATCGCCGTTCTGCAACAACAGCGCCTGGGTCGCGGTTTCCGGAATGTGACGGACGAAGACCCGGCGGAAGCCGGCCTCGCCCTGCCAATAGTCGTCGAACCGGTCGAGCACCAGGGATTCGTTAGGCTTCCAGGTGTTGAGGACGAACGGTCCGGAGCCGGCGGAATTGGTCTTCAGCCAGTCATGTCCCAGATCGCCATCGACCTCATGCTCCATCGCCAGTTCCATATCGATCACCGAGCCGACGCCGGCGGTCAGCAGGTACAGCACGAAGGTCGGCGCGTAGGCCTGATCGGTGGTGAACTGCAACGTGGTGTCGTCCAACGCGCGGATCATCTGATCGGCATTGTCGGCGTTCCAGCCGAGCTGGGTCAGGATGAAGGCCGGGGATTGGTCGAGCTTGACCACCCGCTGCAGCGAGAACGCCGCGTCGGCCGCCGTCAGCTTGTTGCCGGAATGGAAGGTGATGCCCTCACGGATCTTGAAGGTGAAGGTGCGGCCGTCATCGGAAATCGTCCAGGATTCCGCGACGCCCGGCAAGATCTTGCTGACGTCGTCGACGTCGTAGCCGATCAGCCGGTCATAGACCTGGGCCGCGTATTCCGCGCCGGAGAATTCGAACACCTCGGCCGGGTCCAATGTGATGATGTCGTCGATCTTCAGCGCCATCACCAGCGTGTCGTCCGGGGTCTCGGCGACCGCGGTGGCGCTGGACAGGGCGAACAGCCCCGCCAACGCGATGCGCGTTGCAAATTTGAAACTCACAATAACCTCCTTGTCGATGCTGGCCTTTAGCCTGCACTCCGCCGACCATCAGAGCCGGGCAGCCGGACAGGGTCGGCCTTGTATCCATCATTTCAGGCGGAGGGGAACGGCGTCCAGCGCTAATTTTTCGGCGCCATGCCCGTTCGGCGAACGACCGCCCCACGACGACGGCGCTTAATGATTGCGAAGGAGTCGCGCCCATACGGTGTGCGCATCTTCGACCACTCGCCGCTTACGGGACGTTGCGATCATGCTGGACGCCATCAAGCCATACATGCTGGATTTCATCCTGCCCATCATCGTGGTGGTCACGGTGTTCATCGTGATCCGGGTGATCGGACGTGAAAACCCGATGGAGGGGCTGAAACGGAAATGGCCGATCGTGGCGGCGATGGTGGTGGTCGCCATCGGCGTTGGCGTCGGCCTGCAGATCGGGGTGATGCGCCTGACCGCGCCCGACGTCGACGACATCATCGCCGGGGATCCGTTGCTGCCAACCATTCTGGAGGCCTTTCCGGAGCAGGAGCCGGCGATCCGCAATCGGCTTGAACACGCCGCCAACCGGGGCAATGGGGCCGTCCAACGGGAAGTCCGCTCGATCGGGTTCGATATCGGCACCACCCTGCTGCCGCGCCTGATCGGCACCGCCTCGGACGACGCGGTGGTCGCATTTGTCAATGTCTTCGCGGCCAATATGCAGACGGCGTCCGATCAGGGCGGGTCGACCTGCCTGTCCTACATGATGGGCAACACCGACGGGTCGCAGGCTCCGATTTTCTCAGCCGAAGCCCAGCAGACCGCCAACGACGTCGTCTTGCGAATCCTGACCGAGGGCGTCATCGGGAAGCCCAAGCGCTCCCTCGACGACATCACGACGTCGACTTTGCTGGACCAGGTCGTCAATCGGGCATTTGCCCTGGCCGGGGATCGTCAGCTCGACTTCGATGCCTATGCCGATCTTGCGGCAGTCCGGGACGAGGACGCGAAGCTGCGGGTCTGCTGGACGGCGCTGTACCTGCATCTGGCGATCATGGAACTGCCAACCGCCGAGGCGGCTGCGCTCTATCGCGCCTTGATGGCCGCGTCGTAGGCAAATTCCGTCAGCCCGAGAGCGGGCCAGGGCCGCATTGTTACGAACGCCTCAGTCTTCCAGTACCGACAGCAGCACGCCTTCGATGAGCTGGCCGCTGTGTTCGTTGAAGGTGCCGCCGCCGGCCCGAGCCAGATCCTGAAAGAATTCCCGGTCGCCCCGCCCGCCCAGCCTGTAGGACCGGGTCGGCACGAACAGGGTCGAGATTGAACGCCTGACGCCACTATCGGTGAAGCGGTTGGCGATCCGCAGGGTATATCCTTGCTCGGGCCGGTGCGCCGCGGCGTCGCCGATCACGATGATGGTCTGCTTGGCGTCCGGCCGGAAACGCATGTCGAGCGCCTCAGCCAGTCCCTGGTCCAGATCCTCATGCACCGTGCTGCCACCGACCCTTGAAACACGCAGCCCACCGACGAAACGCTGGATCTGGTCCAGTGACGTGTCGGTCGGGGTCAGCGGAAACGATTGCACGACCCGGCCCGGTAATTCGCGGTCCCGATAGGTCACCACGCCGACCCGGAGCGACGGCACCAGCCGTTCCAGAATACGCACGATGCCGGCCATCGATCCGGCCAGTTCGCGCAGCACTTCGTTCATACTGGCGGTGGTATCGATCACGAAAACCAGATCGAGCTCGTTGATGATCCGCTGTTCGATCCGGGCGCGCAGCTCCGCGATGCGCCGCTCGTCGCTGCCGGAACGCCCATCGGCGGCGTCGGCTTCCTGGCGCAGGCTGACCGCCGCGGCGCGCAGCTCCGCCGCCGCGCGCAGGATCTCCTCGGCCTCGGCGATCTTTTCTTCCCTGGCCGCCCGGGCCGCCGCCGCCGCGGCCGCCAGCGCCTCGGCTTCCGCCGTCTGGGCCTCGGTCGAGGCCAGCATGTCGTTCATTGCCGCGTTGGCGTCCACGGTCATCCGGTAATACGGCATCAGGATCACCATCAGCAGCACGAAGGTGCCGGTCGCCATGGCCAGCACATCGAGCGCCGACATGCTGAAGATCGAGACCTCGCGGCTGCGGCGTTTCATGCTGGTGGCCGATCATTGGCGTCGGCCTTATGAAAATCACCTAAAATCAATAAATTATGGGGTTTTTCTAATCTCCTGTCGTCATTCCCGCGAAGGCGGGATTCCAGTCGGACTCCCCGCATGCTGGATTCCCGCCATCGCGGGAATGACGATTGGAATGGGACCGCTGATCTCCTCTTCGATGCCGAACATGAATTCATTTGCCGCCTGCCCCCAAACCCGTCAGATCGGCAACTCGTCGCCGAGCCGCGAGACGGTCAGCGTGACCCGGCCGAGGGTCAGCGTGTCGCCTTCCTGAAGCGGGCATGGCTCGAACGGCTCCAAAAGCCGGTCCTCGACGAAGGTGCCGTTCAGGGAATGCACATCCTCGACGAACAATCCGCCGGCGCCGCGCCCGATCCGGACATGGCGCCGGGATATGGAAGGATCGTCCACCGCCAGGTCGCACAGCGCCGGATGCCGGCCGATGGTCACGCCAAGATAGACCATGGCGAGCTGCGTCCGGCCGATCAGCAGCCGCACCGGACGCCCGGCCCCATCGGCGCCTTCCAGGCGCCAGCCGCCCTCCAAATCCTGATCCGAACCCATCATTCCTCTCCCTTGCCCGGCCTAACGGGACGCTGCCGGGTCCAGCACGGACAGCAGCACGCTTTCCATCATCCGGCCCTGATGGTCGACAAAATCGCCGCCGCCGGCCTCGGCCAAATCCTCATAGAACAGGCGCCCCGCCGGGTACCGGCTCTGAGTGAAAATTGTCGAGACCGCGCGCGGCAGGCCCTCGGACGTGGCGCTCGCCTGGAACTGCTGGGCCATTGAAAATATGCGCGGGACCTCGCCCGCCCGGTCGGGCGCGTCGCCGATGACGATGATGCGTCCCTGCGCATCGGCCCGCCATGCCATCGCCATCGCCTCGTCCAACGCGACACCGACGGATTCAGGATAGTCGTCGCCGCCCTTTGCATTGAGGCTGCGGACAAATTCCTGAATCCGCGCGAGATTGTTGCCGGCCATCGGGCTCAGCGGAAAGGCCCGCGTCACATATTCCTCGCCGCGATCCCGGAAGGCGACAAATCCGACATTCAGCGACGGGGCCAGCCGATGAAGGACGCGCACGATGCCCATCAGGTTGGCCTGCACGTCGGCGATCTCCTGGCGCATGCTGCCGGTGGTGTCCATGACGAAGACCAGATCCAGATCGGCGATCGCGATGTTGGCCAGCTCCTCGTTGAGCGAGGCGGTCAGATCACCGACTTCCTGGGATCGCGCCGCCGCCTCGGCCAGCGCCTGTTCGGCCTCCGCCTTGGAGGCCTCGGCCTGCTGCACCTCGTCGATGGCACGCGCGTGCAAGGAGTCGGTCGCCCCGAGCGCCTCGGCCTCCTCGCTGGCGACCCGACGCGCCTCGGTCAGGGCCATGCCGGCGGCGGCCATCTGCGCCTCCGCGCCCTGCAACTCGGCCTCGATCGAGGGCTGTTTCAGGTAGAACGGGAACAGCAACACCGCCATCAGCACGAACACGCCGAGCGCCGAGGCGAACAGGTCGAGCGCCGAGATGCTGAGCAGATCCAGGGTGCGGCTGCGCCGGACGAGCATCTAGGAGCGCCCCCTATTCCTCGTAGAGCCGGTTGATCAGGTTATCGAGGCAGTATTGGCCGACCTCGTTCAGCGCGCCTTCCTCCTTGGCCTGGACGATGTGCTGGATCAGCACCAGGATCGCCGCCATCACCAGGGCCAGCAGGGTGGTATTGAAGGCAACCGCGAGCCGCTTGGTCAGCTCCGCCAGCAAGGTCGGGTCCTGCACATCGACCTGTCCGGCGAAGGCCAGCGCCAGGGAGATGCCGATCACCGTGCCGATGAAGCCAAGGGTCGGGATCGCCCAGACCACATAGCGCACCATGCTGTAGCGCAGGTCGATCTCGTGCAGATAGAGCTCCAGGCTGGAGTTCAGCAGGGCGTTGGCCTGCTCGATCGAGCGGCTGGTGCGGAATTGCAGGATCACCCGCTGGATCAGCCGCGGCAGGAAGCCGCCTTCCCGGCCGCCAGCCTCGAAGCTGGCGCGCGCCTGGGCATAGATTCCGCGCAGCTCCGGCGCCTGCAGGATCGTCGTCTCGTCCACCGGCAGATAGCCCTGGCGCAGCTGCGCCTGTTCCGCCCGCGCCGCCCGGCCCCGGACATACAGCTCGCCCAGACCGACCCCGAAGACGATCCACATGACATTCTGCACGGTCAGCGGATAGGTCTCCCGCTCGCTGTCCAGCAGGATCACCGCCACGTCATGAGGCAGCGCGAAGTGCAGCACCACGATGGTCACCACCGACAGCACCAGGCTGACCAGGATCACCACCGGGTGGGAAATCAGGCGCCGCCGGGCGGGCTTTTCGTCCGCGCCGAGAATGCCCGGCTTCGCTGTTGTATCGGCCATGTCCGTCTAGAGCCTCTTCGACACGATCTCACCGGTCTCCGGATCACGCTCGACCCGGCCGCGCGGCGGGTCGGCCGCCTCCGGCATGCCTTCATGACGCCAGCGACCCTTGCCGGCGCCCTCTT
Organism: Inquilinaceae bacterium; assembly: GCA_965237625.1. Taxonomy (GTDB): domain Bacteria; phylum Pseudomonadota; class Alphaproteobacteria; order DSM-16000; family Inquilinaceae; genus JABDIP01. The sequence goes on along the minus strand of CBDEGD010000006.1, from coordinate 104,136 downwards.
CGGTATCGAGCCGGTCGCCGAGTAGCGATTGTATGGTGCAGGCATGGTCGCCGAGCCGAAGCGGCTCGTCGACCGCAACGAAGGCCTGTCGGATCTGCTCCCACTTGCCGTCCTCGCCACCATTCGCGCGACGCCAAGTGCCGGTCGGGGCGGCGCAATCGGTCAGATGAAACCGGCCGTCGCCGGTCGTCACCACTTCGGCATGGCGGCGCGCCACGCTGGTATCCGCCAGGACCACATCCGCATAAGGGCTCCGGCCGATCACAAAGCTCCTGCGCATCATCTCGCGGCCAATCGATAAGTTGCTAACCCAGTCATTCGGATACGCCACCCGCGGCCGCACCGGCCCCGGTCTCCATTTCGGTCCTTGCATCCGCTTCAGACGCGGCCTCCATTTCGGCCCCGGCCTCTTCATCCGGATCCGGCGGAAATGGCCGGGCAATGCCGTCAACCCTGATCTGCGGATCGAGGTTGCCGGAGAGTATATTTTCATCCATCGACACCGAGACATCCTTCTCCATGGCGATGCCGAAGCTGCCATTACGTTCGATGGTGTTTGCCCGAAGCACGCCACCGGCGCCGGACAGCACAAGTACGCCATGCTCGGCATTCTCGGTGATGGTGTTGGTGGTCAGGGTTGGCTTGCCGCCGGTACCGATCACGACACCTGAGAAGGCGCTGCCGGTGATCGTGTTGCCCTCGATCCGGCCACGGCCGTCTTCAAACACGAAGATACCCGCCTGACCTGACGCCTCTATGATGTTGCCGGTGATTTCCGGGTTCGATTGGCCGCGAATTTCAATGCCCGACGCGCCGGATTGCCGGATGACATTGTCGGCCAGCCGGCCCGCCGCAGCGCCGTCATAGACAATACCGGCAAGCCCGGCGCCTTCGACCGAATTGGCCTCGATCGACGGCGAGGCGCCGGCGATGACGATGCCCGGCCCATCGGCGCTGCCGACCGCATTGTCCCGAAACGTGCCTCTGCCGCCGGTATCGATCAGCAATCCGGCCGCTGCGGTCGCCGACAATCGGTTTCCGGTCACGACCGGGTCGGCGCCGCCGCCGACATGCATCGCCGGGCGACCGGCGGCTTCGACCTGATTGCCCTGGAATGCCACGGCACCCTGCAGATCGACACAAGCCGTCTTGGCGCCCTCCGACAGCGCCGCACCTTGGAAGAATAGACCGCTGACAGCGACCGATGTGCCGCCGGCGGTCAGGCAGGCGCCAGTCTCGGACGCGACGATCACTGTCGGGCCATCGGGCCCGACGTCCATCCCGGTCAAGGTCACCGGCCGAACAATCGTCAGAGATTCCGCATAAGTGCCCGGGCGCACTTCGATCAGCGCTCCCTCCTTGGCGGTCTCCAACGCCTCGGAGATGGTGCGCACATCGCCCCCGCCGGCCAGATCGACCAGCCACTCGGATTTGATGTTCCGCAAATAGTAGGGCCATCCGACGAAGTACCCGCCGGCACCAAGAGCGACCAAGAGCGCCACGCCGACCGCCGCCCAGATCCAGCGGGAGCCGCCGCTGCGCTCCGATGCGGCGGTCTGGTACGCGGACGGTCCCGGCGCCACCGGGATATCCATGGGGACGCGTCGCTTCGCCCGCCGCGCCGGCGGGGTGACCCGGGTGATCTCCTCAGTCGGCGGGTAGTCGTCGGGCGGCGCGGCAGATGCGGTCGCAGGTGACGGTGTTTCGGCGGATTTCGACCCGGAAGATTTCGACCTGGAAGTCTTCGCCCCGGCCGATGACCAGGCATCGTTGAGAGCCGAGCGCCACTCAACGACCGATTGCGGGCGGCGATGGACCGGCAGTTCGAGCGCCCAGTCTATGGCCTCGAGAACCGCCTTTGGATGGGCGCTCCCCGTCGCCGCCGCCGGGCTCACCTCGGCACCCTCTGCCCGCTCCAACGCCGGTGGGGGCGCCGTACCGGTCACCATCCGGTAGGCGGTGGCCGCCAGCCCGTAGAGATCGGTCCAGGGCCCTTCGGTTCCGTCTTCGATGAATTGCTCCAGCGCCCCGAAACCCGGCGTCGCCTGGGTCTTGCCTGTTCGCGCCGGAGTATCGATCGTCCCGGCGGCGCCGAAATCGACAAGGACTGCCTTGCCGGCCTGGGTCAGAACGATATTGTCGGGCTTGATGTCGCGATGCAGGAAGCCGGCGCCGTGAACGTGATCGAGGGCGTCAAGCAGGCCGAATAGCAGCGGCTTGAGATCCGGAACGCCATTCCCGGCGGCGAGCACATCGGCAAGCGACCGCCCGCCGAGCTGTTCCAGGACGAAATAAGGCGAATCGCCGTCGGGCGCGGCATGGATCAATCCGACGATGTTCGGATGGCGCAGCACGCCGAGGATTTCCGCCTCGCGCCGGAATGCCGTCGCAATCTCGGCCGAAATCCCGGCATCGAGAGATTTGAGCGCGACGGCGACGCCCTCCGCATCATGGGCCAGATAGGTGACCCCAAAGGCGCCGCGCCCGAACACGCCGTCAATGGTGAAGGCGCCCAGCTGGTACCCTCGCGGAAAGACGGTGCGTTTCGGCCGCCCGCCTCCACCGCCAGGCCGGGGCGCTTGAATCTGGTTCATGCGGCGTGTCCAACCATCAGGAGATCAATAGACCGACGGCGTCGGCATGCTGGCGTAGAAAACATCCGGATCCGGCTTATGCGCGGGCGGCAGATGCGGCGGCGGTTCGGCTGGCTCCGGATCGGCGCGCGCGACCGGTGGTGTGATGGGCATCGGGTCAGTGCCAAGTGTCAAGGAAACCGGAGTCTCGGATCGTTGCCAGAGGGACGCAGCAATTCGGCATGCATCGCCCTCTACGACAATCGTCGCCTCGCCCGGTTGTTCAATCGTGTAGCGATATGAGCGGCAGGGTCGTTCAGGATCACTCTCATCCGTGCTGAGTAGGATGACAATACCGCCATTGCCTGTTGATGGGTTTAGCCATTGCACCTCCCCACCTGTCCTCTGGAACTCCAGCCGTTGGTTCATGACGTCAGCGAGGTAGTCGGCATCGGATACTTCGGCCGCAGAAACCACCGTTGCCGTCAGGACTGCGGCCGAGAACGCTGCCAGCGCCATTCTCATCGCCATTACTCCAGCCAAGCTGTTGCGCGACGGCCAAGCCGTCGCCGGAGTCACTGTGACATGGCGCACCGGGCGCCGATGTGATCATGCGCACAGTGCCGGCCCTGCTGGCCAGCGCGCGCATGCATCACTAACGACCATATGTGCCGATTTGTGGGCCGTGCTGCATGAATAAGCTGTAAAGGAAGCGCATCCGACGCGCGTCAGCGATCCGATCGCTCCGAATCGGTCATCGACCAACTCAATCCGATCATCAGCAACTCGTTGATCGCCTCGCTGCGGTCGGCCATACCGAACCGTCGGCAATACGCATCAATAATCTCGAGCACACCGGCATCCAGTTCGACCGGCACAATCTCGCCGCCCGCATTCTGGTCCTGGCAGCCGCCCCCGCCTGCCATTGCGTCATCCTCATCCTGAGTCCGCAATTTATATCGTCGGGCCTATTTCGTGACCCTTTGTATGGTGCACCAAACGACAGAGGCACTCAGAAATCAAGGTTGAATATCGGCCGAAGGACTGCGCGAAAATCGGTAGGAATGCTCAATTAAGCCTCCGGAAAGCCCGTCGGGTTGATCTATCGGTTGAATTCCCCGCGATCTGGGCCGTTCCGACTATGGCCGGGCCAAACAATAGGGTAGCCTGCGGTTGATAAATCAGCCGCTTTTCAGGCCGGCCCAGATCGGCAAATCCCGGAGGATGCGGAATGCCGCCCAAAGCCCTTCAACAAAAAGACTCCCTGATCGAGTCCGTCGTCTCCGTCGTCCAGAAGAAACTTCCCAAGGCGCGCGCGGAAACCGCCGAGACATTCATCAGGCTCTACTACAAGAACGTCCCTCCGGACGACATGCTGCGCGAAGAGGAAGACAACCTCTATGGCGCCGCGTTGGGGCTCTGGCAGTTCAGTGGCACCCGCAAGGCCGGAGAACCGAAGATCCGGGTCTACAATCCGCAATATGACGAACATGGCTGGCACGCCCACCATACAGTCGTCGAGATCGTCAATGACGACATGCCGTTCCTGGTTGATTCGATCACCGCGGCGCTGAACGAACTCGGCCTGACGGTCCATCTGGTCATTCATCCTCTGGCGAAAATCGTGCGCGACGCCTCCGGTCAAGTGACAACGCTGCACGATCCGGCGGTCGCGCCGAACGGCGCCATCACCGAGAGCTTCATGCATATCGAGGTCGACGAGCAGACCTCCGATGAAGCGCTGGAGCGGATCACCAACCGCCTGGCCGACGTGCTGCGCGACACGCGATATGCGGTCGAGGATTGGCGGCCGATGCGCGAGCGCATGGCCGAGATCACCGAGCAGATGGCCTCCTGCCCGCCGATCGTGTCGCCGGAGGAGAACCAGGAAGCGGTCGAGTTCCTGCGCTGGATGGACAACGACCACTTCACCTATCTGGGTTATCGCGAATACGCTTTCGAAAAGAAGAAGGGCGGCGATCTGAATATGGTCGCGGTGCCGGGCACCGGACGGGGCATTCTGCGCGAGGAATCCGTGTCGGTGTTCGAGGGCATGCTGCGCAAATTCTCCGCCCTGCCCCCGGATATCCAGCAATTCGTTCGCCAGCCGCGCCTGCTGATGGTGACCAAGGGCAATCGCCGCTCCTCGGTGCATCGCCCGGTGCATCTGGACGTCGTCGTGCTGAAGGTGTTCGACGACAAGGGCAATGTCAGCGGCGAGCGCATGTTCGTCGGGCTGTTCACCTCGGTTGCCTATAACCGCAGCGCCAGCGACATCCCGTTCCTGCGCCGCAAGGTCAGCCAGCTTCTGGAGCGTGCCGGCTTCGAGCCGCGCAGCCATGACGGTAAGGCGCTGACACACATCCTGGACACCTATCCCCGCGACGAGCTGTTCCAGAGTTCGGACGACGAGTTGCTGACCACGGCCCAGGGCGTGCTGCATCTACAGGAACGCCAGCGCACCGCGCTGTTCGTGCGCATGGACCCGTATCAGCGCTTCGCATCATGCCTCGTCTACACGCCGCGCGAGCGCTACAACACGGATCTGCGCAAGCGCTTCGGCAAGACCCTGGAGAAGGCGTTCGGCGGCACCATCACCGCCTTTTACACCCAGTTCGGCGAAGGCGTTCACGCCCGGGTCCACTACATCGTCAAGACCGATCCCGGCAGCGTGCCCAGTGTCAACGTGGCGGAGGTCGAGGCGGAGCTGGTGCAGGCCGGCCGCACCTGGCCCGACCTGCTGCAGGATGCGCTGATCGAGGCCAAGGGCGAAGAGGCCGGGCTGACGCTGTTCCGCCGCTTTGGCGAGGCCTTCCCAACCAGCTATCGCGAACAGACCCTTCCCCAGGCGGCGATCCACGATATCGACCGGGTCGATGCGGTGATCGCGGAAGGCCGTATTGGGCTCAATCTGTATCGCCCGATCGAGGCCGCCGAGAACGAGCTCAACTTCAAGCTCTATCACGACGGTACTCCGCTTCGGCTGTCCGACGTGCTGCCGATGATGGAGAATATGGGCCTGCATGTGATCTCCGAGCATTCGTCGGAGGTTCGGCTGGCCGATCGCGACCAGCCAGTCTGGGTCCATGATTTCGAGGCCGAGAGCGACGATGGCGTGCCGGTCGATCTCGGCTCGGTCAAGAAGGCCTTCCAACAAGCCTTCTTCCAGGTTTGGGAAGGCGAAATGGAGGATGACGGCTTCAACCGCCTTGTGCTCAAGGCCGGATTGCAATGGCGCGAGGTCACGGTGCTGCGCGCCTATGGCAAATATTTGCGCCAGGCCCGCTTCCCATTCGGCCAGGACGCCCTGGAAGACACCCTGGCCAACTATCCGCATATCACCCGGCTGGTCCTGGATCTGTTCGTGGCCCAGGCTGATCCGTCCCTGGAGGGCGATCGCGACAAGCGCATCAAGTCCGTTGAGAAGGACCTTCGGAAATCCATCGACGAGGTTTCCAATCTGGACGAGGACATGATCCTCCGCCGGTACATCAACCTGGTCCGCTCGACCCTGCGCACCAATTTCTTCCAACCCGGCGAGGACGGCGCGCCCAAACCCTATGTCTCCATGAAGCTGGACAGCGAGCGGGTCGACGATCTGCCGCTGCCACGGCCGTGGCGGGAGATCTTCGTCTACTCGCCGCGGGTCGAGGCGGTGCATTTGCGCGGCGGCCCGGTCGCCCGTGGCGGCATCCGGTGGTCCGACCGCCGGCAGGATTTCCGCACCGAGGTGCTGGGCCTGATGAAGGCGCAGATGGTCAAGAACGGCGTTATCGTGCCGGTCGGCTCGAAGGGCGGGTTCGTGGTCAAGCGGCCGCCGCGCGAAGGCGGAAGGGAGGCGTTCCAGGCCGAGGGCATCGCCTGCTACCAGACCATGATGCGCGGCATGCTGGACATCACCGACAATCTGTCCGGCGGCGAGGTCATCCCGCCGCGCGACGTGGTCCGCCACGATGGCGACGACCCCTATCTGGTGGTGGCGGCCGACAAGGGCACCGCCACCTTCTCCGACATCGCCAACGGCATCTCCATCGATTACGGCCATTGGCTGGGCGATGCCTATGCGTCCGGCGGGTCGGACGGCTATGACCACAAGAAAATGGGCATCACCGCTCGGGGCGCCTGGGAATCGGTCAAGCGCCATTTCCGCGAGATGGGCATCAACACCCAGGAGGAAGACTTCACCGTGGTCGGCGTCGGCGACATGTCCGGCGACGTGTTCGGCAACGGCATGCTGCTGTCCGAGCACATCCGGCTGCAGGCGGCCTTCAACCATCTGCACATCTTCATCGACCCGGACCCGGACCCAGCGAAGAGCTTCGAGGAGCGCAAGCGGCTGTTCGAGATCGGCCGCGGCTCCTGGGATCAGTACGAATCCAAGCTGATCTCCAAGGGCGGCGGCATCTTCGAGCGCAGCGCCAAATCCATCACGCTGACGCCGCAGATGCGCGAATGCTTCGGCATCGATACCGAGGAGTCCTCGCTGACGCCGAATGCGCTCCTGAAGGCCATTCTGCTGGCGGAAATCGATCTGCTGTGGTTCGGCGGCATCGGCACCTACATCAAATCGACCTCGGAGAGCAACGCGGAGGCCGGCGACAAGGCCAATGACGCGCTCAGGATCAACGGTCGCGAAGTGCGCGCCAAGGTCATCGGCGAAGGCGCCAACCTGGCGGTGACCCAGCGCGGCCGGATCGAGTTTGCCCGCAAGGGCGGCCGGCCGAACACCGATTTCATCGACAATTCCGCCGGCGTCGATTGCTCCGATCACGAGGTCAACATCAAGATCCTGCTGAACAGCGTGGTTGGTTCCGGCGACATGACGGTCAAGCAGCGCAACACGCTGCTGGAGAAGATGACCGACGAGGTTGCCGCCCTGTGCCTGCGGGACAATTACCTGCAGACCCAGACCCTGACCATGACCTTGGCGGAGGGGCCGGAGCTGCTGGACCAGCAGGCCCGGTTCATGCGGTCGCTGGAGAAGGCCGGCCTGTTGAACCGCGCCATCGAAATGCTGCCGGATGACGAAGAGCTGACCGATCTGCTCGGCAAGAAAGAAGGCCTGTCGCGGCCGGAAACAGCGGTCCTGTTGTCCTATGCGAAGATCACCCTGTACGACGATCTGCTGCAGAGCGACCTGCCTGACGACGAGGCGATGACCAACGATTTGATGATCTATTTCCCCAAGCCGCTGCAGGGCAGTTACAAGGACGACATCCTGCGCCACCAGCTGCGGCGTGAGATCATCGCCACTTTCATCACCAACTCCATCGTCAACCGCACCGGCCCGACCTTCGTGGCGGAAATGGTCGACAAAACCGGCATGGAGCCGGCCGACATCGCCCGCGCCTACATCATCATCCGCGACAGTTTCGGCCTGCGCGATATCTGGCTTCAGATCGAAGCTTTGGACAACAAGGTCGACGCCCACACCCAGACCCATCTTCAGTTGCTGACACGCAGGCTGGTGGAACGCACCGCAAGCTGGGTGCTGCGCAATACAGGCGACGTCACCAATATCGGCGAGCACATCGCCCATATGAAGCCGGCGATCGAATCCCTTTATGTCGGTCTGGATGAGGTGATCTACGAAGAGGCCCGGGAGGTGATCGTCGAGCGCACCGCCAGCATGGTGACCAAGGGCGTGCCGGAGGATCTGGCGCGGCGGGTCTCCTCGCTGAACCTGGTGGCGGCGGGCTGCGACCTCATCCACATCTCCGACACCTGCCAGATTCCGCTGGCCGATGTGGGTCCGATGTATTTCGACCTCGGCCGCCGGTTCGGCATCGCCTGGCTGCGCGACAGCGCCATCAACATGCCGGTGACGAACCATTGGCAGAAACAGGCGGTGGCGGCGATCGTCGACGACCTCTACGGGCTGCAATCGGACCTGACCATCAAGGTGCTGGATGCCGCCAGGGGCAGCGGCGACGGGGTCGCCAAGCATCTGTTCGAGACCTGGGTCGAAAGACGGCAGCAGCCGATCGAACGCATCGACCAGCTGATCTCCGAACTGAAAGCCATAGACACGCTGGATCTGTCGATGCTGGCGGTCGCCAACCGGCGCCTGCGGGCGCTGATGGCGGGGTAGAGGCAACGGGCGGCCCGTGATCGACGGGAAATCACACGCTGCCCTCCTACCCTTCGTCGTCCTCGGGCTTGACCCGAGGACCCATCCATTCGCCTACCCCGTTCGTCGAGCGCCATTGCTGACGGTGCAATGGGTCCTCGGGTCAAGCCCGAGGACGACGAAGGCGAGGAGCCACGGCATATGGCCGGCAGGCCCCCTCGACGATCCCAGCAACGGGACGGCAGGCGCCGTAGGGCACCCGCCATACCACCCGTCAGTTCTTGAACTTCCGGATTTCGCCGCTGCGCAGCCGCGTCATGTAGCTGTTCAGCTCACCCTTCACCAGCGGCGCCAGGACATAGAGCACCAGGATGTTCGGCACGCAGATCAGGAATACCAGGGCGTCTGAGATCTCCAGGATCGGATCGAGCTGCACGACGCAACCGATCACCACGAAGACGCAGAAGATGATCTTGTAGGCGGTCTGCCCACGCATGTCCTCGCCGAACAGATAGGTCCAGCCCTTCAGCCCGTAATAGGACCATGAGATCATGGTCGAGAAGGCGAACAGCATGCCGGCGATGGCCAGCGGGATCGGGAACCAGCCGATCTGGGTCTTGAACGCCTGGGACGTCATCGCGATCCCGGTGGCGCCCTCCGCGAATCCCGGATTGGCGACCGCCGATGTGCCGATCACCAGGGCGGTGATGGTGCAGATGATGATGGTGTCGATGAACGGCTCGAGCAGGGACACCATGCCTTCGGTGATCGGCTCGTTGGTGCGCACCGCCGAATGGGCGATGGACGCCGAGCCGATACCGGCCTCATTGGAGAACACCGCCCGTTGGAAGCCGATGATCAGGGCGCCCAGCGCGCCGCCGGCAACGCCCTCGCCGGTGAAGGCGCCGGTGAAGATGTTGCCGATCGCCTCGGGGATGGCCGAGCCGTTCATCAGGATCACGATGATGGCGAAGACGCAGTAGAAGATGGCCATGAACGGCACGATCTTCTCGGTCACCCGGGCGATCGACTTGATGCCGCCGACGATCACCACGAACACCACCGCCGCCATGGCGAGCCCGACCAGCCAGCCGAGACCGTCGAACAGCCCGTTGGTCACATTGTTGAGTTGCACATAGGCCTGGTTCGACTGGAACATGTTGCCGATGCCCAGGGCGCCGATGAAGATGCCGATGGCGTAGAAGGTGCCCATGAACTTGCCCAGACCCTCCATGCCACGCTCCGAAAAGCCCCGGCGCATGTAGTACATCGGGCCGCCGGACACCGATCCGTCCGGGTTCTCATTGCGGTATTTCACGCCCAGTGTGCATTCGACGAATTTGGTCGACATGCCCAGGAACCCGGCCATGATCAGCCAGAAGGTGGCGCCCGGCCCGCCCACGGTCACCGCGACGGCGACGCCGCCGATATTGCCGATGCCCACCGTGCCGGATACCGCTGTCGCCAGCGCCTGGAAATGGGAGACCTCGCCCGCATCGTCCGGGTTGGCATAGTCGCCACGGACCAGTTCGATCGCGTGCTTGAAGCCCCAGATATTCACGAAGCGCATGTAAATGGTGAAGAACACCGCCCCGACCACCAGCCAAAGAACCACCAGGGGCAAATTCGCGCCGAAGACCGGTATCTTGAAGAATACGAACGCGCCGACCGCCGATGCGATCGGGGCGGTGGCCGCGTTGATGGTCTCGTCGATGCTGGCCGCCGATGCCAATTGGGTTGATGCAAGAAGTGCGGCGATCGCCAGAAGGAGCCTGCTCATCCGAAATTCTCCCGGGTCGGGTTGGGGGAAGTGTTTTTTGGAGTCCCTTACCTCAGGGCACGAACGTCAGGGGACAAACGTCACGGGGACGGTGGAAATCTGGATCAGAGAGGCGGCGGTGCTGCCGAACAGCAACGCTCCGACACGCGACTCGCCCTTGCGCCCAATAAATATGTGCGAGGCCTTGCCGCTCTCGGCGATGCCGGCGACGGTCTCCGCCGGATGGCCATGCTTGACCACCAGATCACAGGACAAACCCGCTGCCTTCACGATCGCTTCGGACGGTGTGAGGACCGCCGTGCGGGCCCGGTCGATTTCCTCCTCCCGGCGCTTGTGTCGCTCCGCCAACTCTTCCGGGGTGTGAAAGGAGAAGGGGGACCATTCGATGACGTAGACCAGCGTCAGTCCGACTTTGGTCAGTTTGGCCAGGTCAATCGCGGCCTGTAATGCGCGCTCGCCTCCGGAACTGCCATCGACCGCCACGACGAAATTTCCAAGCATTACTGCGCCCCTTTTTGTCACGATATTTCGGCAGTTGAACAAATAACATTTCGATTGTACAGGTGCATTGCGCGCCGCCGCCCCCGACCTGATTAGGACACCGTATTTCCAGCCGGATTGGTTCCAATGCCGATGATCAATTGGCCGGCGCCCGAAATCAGCTTATTTCTCAAGGCAATGGGGGCCGCTCGACGGCGAACCGCATGTTCGGTGTTCCACCGTTGCCCGGACAGCGGGTGACGATTCTGGCACCCCCGAAAACGCCCCGTTGGTTCCAGAATTCGGCGGCCGATCCGGAATTGGCACCGCAGGCCGGCGAATCGCCGTAGGCCAGGAGCACATCGTGACAGGCGCGTGCCCACGCGCTAGCAATGCATCCGTCATTCACCGATTCGAAGGACCGGCATGACCCAGCTTGCGCAGCATGCAGGCCCACCCCCGGTGAAAGCCGCACCGGCGGCAGACCGCCTCGGTATATTCTCCTGGTGCCTTTACGACTGGGCCAATTCCGCCTTCAGCACGGTCATCGGCACCTTCGTGATTAGCGTATATTTCGCCCGCAGCATTTATGGCGACGCAACGGCCGGCGCATCGGCCTGGGGCTATGCGATCGGCATTTCCGGTCTGGTTGTTGCAATCCTGAGTCCGTTCCTGGGCGCGATCGCCGACCATGCCGGCCGACGGAAGCCCTGGATTGGCGTCTTCGTCACGCTCACTATACTGCCGACAGCGCTCCTATGGTACGCCGAGCCTGATCGATCCTTCGTGCTTTTCACGCTGATGACCGTCGGTCTTGCCAACGTCGCATTCGAACTCGCGGGCGTGTTCTACAACGCGATGCTGCCCGACATAGCCCCGAGACCCTATCTGGGCCGCGTGTCCGGTTGGGCGTGGGGGCTGGGCTATGCGGGCGGGCTGACATGCCTGGCCATCGCCCTTTTCGGATTCACCGGGCTCGACGGCGATAGCGCGGGCTTTCTCGGCCTCCCTGAGGAAAATAGCGAAAACGTTCGCGCCACAGCGCCGCTTGTGGCGATCTGGTTCGCCGTGTTTTCACTGCCGTTGTTTTTTCTGACCCGCGATGAGCCAGATTCCGGGCTGTCCATCCGGACCTCGATCCGCCGCGGCATATCGACTCTGATCGCAACCCTGAAGAGGGCGCGCGACTATGGCCAGATTGTCAGATTTCTGATCGCCAGCGCGCTGTACAGAGACGGGCTGACCACCCTGTTCGCGATGGGAGGCGTCTATGCATCGGTTGCGTTCGGCATGGAACTTTCCGAGATCCTGAAGTTTGCGATCGGTCTCAACGTAACCGCCGGACTGGGGGCGGCCGGATTCGCTTGGCTGGACGACGGCAGGGGGTCCAAACCGACCGTGCTGGTCGCCCTGGTCGGCCTGGTGCTTTTCGCCATACCCCTCCTGCTGGTGACCGATGCCCAGACATTCATCTATCTCGCCCTGGGACTTGGGATCTTCGTCGGCCCGGCACAGGCCGCGAGCCGGTCGCTGATGGCCCGGCTCTCGCCCAAGGACATGGAGACCGAGATGTTCGGCCTCTACGCGATGACCGGAAAATCAGCCGCCTTCTTCGGTCCGGTCATTTTCAGCACCGTCACCGCAATCTCCGGCAGCGTCCGGCTCGGTATGTCGACGATCGTCATTTTCTGGATCGCCGGCGGACTCTTGCTGCTGGCGGTAAAAGAGCCCGGGTCGTCGGAAGCGCAGGCCTGATGAAGTTTCACCTGGACGCCGCCGAATTCACCGCCGATCGGGCATAGAGCGCCGGCCCGCTCTTCGGTGAGCAGACAACGGTCTAGTGTGATGGTTCTGAAGTTCGGCACATTTCGTGTGCCGAGATTTGGAAGCTGAATCACACTAGAATCATATAGTTAGTGTCCCTTTGATCCTGAAATTTGCCATAGCGAATTTCAGGATCAAAGGGACACTAGAGCAGGATGATTTGAAGTCGAGTCGACTTCAAATCTGAATCCCACTCTATTCCTAAGATTCTAGAGCACGATGAGATTAGGTCAATCGACCTAATCTCATCGTGCTCTAGTGCCGGAAATGTCGCATCCCGGTGAAGACCATAGCGATGCCAGCCTGGTCGGCGGCGGCGATCACCTCCTGGTCGCGCATGGATCCGCCAGGCTGGATCACGGCTGTCGCGCCGGCTTTTATCGCGGTCAACAGCCCGTCGGCGAAGGGAAAGAACGCTTCGGATGCGACGACCGACCCGACGATAGGCGACCCACCGCCACCGCCACTGCCTTCCATCGCCGCGATCTCGGCGGCCTTGGCAACCGCCGTGCGAGCGCTGTCGACCCGGCTCATCTGGCCGGCGCCAATGCCGACGGTCGTGCCGCCCCGGACATAAACAATGGCGTTCGATTTCACATGCTTTGCCACCCGGAACGCGAATAGCATATCGGCCAGTTCGGCATCGGTCGGCGACCGTTTGGTGACCACGTCCAACTGCTCGGCGGCGACGTTGCCAATATCGCGATCCTGAACCAGCAACCCGCCTGCGACGGTCCGCATGGTCAGCCCGCCGACCGCCGGGTCGGGCATGGCGCCGGTCAGGACGACACGCAGATTCTTCTTGGCGGACAACACCTCAAGTGCGGTCTCATCGGCATCCGGCGCGATCACCACCTCGGCGAACAGCTCCGCTACGGCGGTGGCGGTGGCCACGTCCAGTGTGCGGTTGGCGGCGATTATGCCACCAAAGGCGCTGACCGGATCGCAGGCCAGGGCCTTGAAATAGGCGGTCGCCAAGCTGTCGGCGGTGGCGACCCCGCACGGGTTGGCGTGCTTGATGATGGCGATCGCCGGACCCTCGAACTCGGCGACCAGTTCGAAGGCGGCGTCGGCATCGTTGATGTTGTTGAAGCTGAGCGCCTTGCCCTGGACCTGGCGGCCGGAAACGATTCCCGGCCGTGCCGGATCGGCGCGATAGAGTGCCGCGCGCTGGTGCGGGTTCTCGCCGTACCGCAGGCTTTCCATCAACTGCCCCGACACCGTGAGGCGCGACGGAAACGGTGTATCGAGCACGCCGGCGAACCATCCCGACACTGCTGCATCATAGGCCGCCGTGCGGGCGAATGCCGCCGCCGCCAGATGCCGGCGCAGCGCACCGGTGACGCCGCCCTCGCCCTCGATCTCCGAGATCACCGTCCCATAATCCCCGGGATCGGTAACGACGGCCACGAAATCATGATTCTTCGCCGCGGCGCGGATCATTGCCGGTCCGCCGATATCGATGTTCTCGATGCAGGCCTCGAAATCCGAGCCGGCGGCCACCGTCTCCTCGAACGGGTACAGATTGGAGACCAGCAGATCGATCGGCACGATGCCCTGATCGGCCATCGCCTGTTGGTGCTCCGCCACATCCCGCCGCGCCAGCAGCCCGCCATGGATCTTCGGATGCAGGGTCTTGACCCGTCCATCCATGATTTCCGGAAAACCAGTGTGGTCCGACACCTGGGTGATCGGGATTCCGGCATCCTGGAGCGCCTTGGCGGACCCTCCGGTCGACAGGATTTCGACACCCTGGCCGGCCAGGAAACGGGCGAGATCGACGATCCCGCGCTTGTCGAACACGGAGATCAGGGCGCGGTTCACGACGAGAGGTGTATCGGGCATGGCTCGCAATGATGGTCGGTGGGGCGGTAACGGCGCTCTTTTAGAGCGTTTGCCCCCCGACTGCGAGCCTTACCGCGAACCCTAACGCGAGCGGCTATCGACCGCGGATGAACGCCTCCACATCGTCGAGCACCGGCGCGTCGCCCCGATAGCCGTCCGCGAGGGACAGAACCAAGCGGAAATGGCCGATTCCCGGGTAGAAACGAAGGCTGGCCGAGCCGCCGGACCTATTCGCCAAGCCCGCGAGGGACTCGCTGTTGCGTGGACGCACGATGGTGTCGTCGGTACCGGTGACGAGCAGCAGCGGCGGCGTATCTCCGTCGACGAAGGTCACCGGCTGGGTCTGCAGGAGGTCCGGCGCCGCGCCGAACACACGGCGGGTTACGCGCGTGTCCAGGGGCAGAAAATCGTAGGGACCGGCAAGGCCGATCACGCCGTCTATGACCGTCCGGTCGAGCCCGGCCTCCGCCAGATAGCGGGCGTCGACTGCCAGCATTGCGGCATTGTAGGCACCCGCCGAATGCCCCATCAGGAAGATCCGATCCGGATCGCCATCATGCCCCGCGATCGACTCGCGGACCCAGCGGACCGCGTTGGCGCTGTCGGCCAGAAAATCCGGGAAAGCGACATCGGGGTACAGCCGGTAGTCGGGGATCACGGCGACGAAGCCGCGTGACGCCAGGGCCTCTCCCACGAACAGGTAATCCTGCCGGTCGCCATTGCGCCAGCTTCCGCCATAAAAGAAGACAACGACCGGCACCGGCCCGGCCAGATCGTCCGGGACGTAGACATCCAGCCGGTGGCGCGGATCGTCTCCAAAGGCGATGCCTTCGCTGAGCGTGTACCCCTCCTTGGGCACGGTCGCGTTCAGCAGATCGGCGGCGGAACAGGCGCCCAGGAGAAACGGCAGCAAAGCGGCGAGGACAACACGATGCGCAAAGGCTGTGACCATCGGAACCCAGTTCTTTGTTGGCGACCTTTCTTATACGCGCCGGGCGCGGCATTGGATTGCCGATCCTGAGTCGCCGATTCCGAGCTGCGGGCCGAACGCCCGGATCAGTCCTTGCGCTCGCGGCGCAGGCCCCACTTGACGAGGGTGGGCGTCTTGCCGGCCTCGGTGTGGCCGGAGATGACGATCTGGCTGGTTCGGCGAATGTCGGACTCCACGCCGCAATAGATGCTCTCCTCGATGGAGAGATCGCCGCCATCGGCACGCAGGCGCCAGCCGGCCCCGCCACCGAGCCTGATCAGCGCGGCCGTGCCGCCCTGCACGGCGGAAACCTGGACCGAAGGGTGCAAATGGAACCGCAGGGCAAAGGGCCGGGTGCGGCCGCCCTCCAAACGATCCTCGCCGCGAATGTCGTCGCCGGTGGCATTGACGAAGACCCGCCGGTGATGGGTCATGCCGAAGGGCCGGCGATAGCCGTCATGGCTGGCCTCGATCAGCACCGCACCGTCTTCCTCCTGGCGCTCCACGGTGACTTTGGACGGCCGCCGCGCCAAGCCGCCATCGGCGACCGCCTCGCTGGAGTTCGTGTCATCGACGGTCAGTGTCGAATGGGCCGCCGTACCGCGCAGCGCCAATGCCCAAGCCGCCGCCTGGGCGCCATTGGGCGCCGGGTCGAGGCCGGCCATGGAGCCGCAATTCACGATCATGCGCTCGCGGCCCACCGACAGCTCGAAGCACAGTGTCCCGGCATGGGTTCCGGCATCGAGGCCGGCCAGGGGGGGCTGCCCGACATCCATGAGCATCAGGGTTCGACCGGCCTGAATGCGCTCGAAACCGCAATGCCGCGCACTCTTCAACGGCCGTCCCGGCGCATCGGCCTGGGCCAAAGCCGCGTCGACCAGCACCGCCTCGCCCTCGCGGGTGCCGTTGAACAGAGCGAGCCCGCCATCCCCATGCAGGAAGAACCGGACGGCCGGCGCCATGCGGTCGATGGCATGCTGCAGCGCTTCGGGAACCTCGGCCTTGGCCGCCCGCATGACGGCGCGCAGGTCGATCAGATGGCGCAGCAGGTCGAGATGGATCGCCGGGCTGCGCTGGACATGTCCGCCATCCGGCAAGATCTGGTCCTTCAGCGCCTGGGCCAGCAATTTCAGCGCCGGCTCCAGCCGCGATTCCGCGCCGGGCAGACACAACATGCCGTAGAACAAGCCTTTCAGGGCGACCAACAGCGGCACGGCCTTCAGCCCGCCCGGCAGGGCCCGCGCCAGATGTCGGGTTTGGCGGAACAGGCTGGCGAAAATCCGCGCCCGAAACCGGTCATCGGCACTGGCGCAGTAGAAATCATGGGTGCCGAGCCAGTTCGCGATGCGGAGCCCGAGCACATCCGGACGCCAGGTCAGCGGATGCCAGGAATCATGGCGGTCGATCCACGACCCGACCAGGTTCCGGGCCTGCCGCCTGGCCGAGTCGCCACCCACCGCGCGCAGATCGCGCAGCCAGTCGAAGCGGTGCAACTCCGCCAAAAAGGCGTCACCGACGCCGACCGGCTGCCATAGGGGTATCTCGGAAACCAAGGTGCGTCCGGCGAAGCGGTACTCGCCGGCGCATAGCGCCGCGCCGCGATCGGCGTCGCCCGGCCATGGATCCGGCGGCACCGCCTCAAGACGGGTCGGACCACCCCGGCCCAGAGTGAGAGAATAAAGGGGATTGCCGAAGGCCAGCGTGCGCAGCCCTTCGGTAAAACCGCCGACCGAAATCCGACCGTCGACCATGTGCCGTCTGTTATCCCCTAGATCGGGATGATATGAAGTCGAATCGACTTCAAATCATCCCGATCCACTCCAATGTTCTAGAGGACGATTCAGGGATGAGGTCAATTGACCTCATCTCATCGTCCTTTAAGCGCGGTGATGTTCGCCGCGTAACCCGATGGACCGCCGGCAAATCCGGCGGTGCCGGCGACCAGAAGATCCGCGCCGGCGGCAACCACGCGCGGTGCGGTCTCCAAATTGACGCCGCCATCCACCTCTAGATCAATCGTCCGACCGCTCGCGTCGATCATGCGCCGCAGAACCGCGACTTTGTCGAGCACCGAGTCGATGAATTTCTGCCCACCGAAGCCCGGATTGACGGTCATCGCCAACACCAGATCGACGTCCCCCAGAAGGGTTTCGACCGCCGATACGGGAGTTCCGGGATTGAGCGCAAGACCTGCCCGCTTGCCCCGCGCCTTGATCTGCTGGATCGTGCGATGCGGATGCCAATCGGCCTCCGGGTGGAAGGTGATCGTATCCGCCCCGGCATCGGCGAAAGCCTCCACGAAGGGCTCCGCCGGCGCGATCATCAGATGCACGTCGAACGGAATTTTCACCAGCGGCCGCAGCGCTTTGACCACGCCCGCCCCGATCGTCAGATTGGGTACGAAATGCCCATCCATGATGTCGACATGCAGCGCGTCGGCGCCGGCCTCCTCCATGGCCTGAACTTCCTCGCCAAGCCGGGCGAAATCGGCGGACAGGATGGAGGGGGCGATACGGGTTGGCTGTTGCATGGCGCTCTCATACCAAGGATCGCTGATAATGACCCATTTGACCGGGTTGCCTTGTCCGCCCGTCAGGCGCGGTTCGCGTGGCGGTGCCGTGGCACCGCGAGCGGATCGCAACGCAGCGGGCGGACAAGGCAACCCGGCCTTCGGTGGCGTGCGGCGCCCCGCCGGGTACGTTGCGGCCCTTGCCCGATGCATTTGCATCGCGCTGCAAACCGCGCCTGCCCGGCGGGGCGCCGCACGCCATCAAATGGGTCATTATCAGCGATCCTTGGTATCACTCGATTCGGGGAACTTTAGCCTGCATTTGAGGTACTGGCCACGGTCTGCGCGGGCCGATCAGCCATCCCGGTGCAGCCGCGCGATATGGAATCCGTCGAGGCCGCCCCAGTCCTGGCCGTGGCATGGCAGAGTGCGGAGTTCGCCCTCGACGGTGACGATCTCGGCAAGCCCACCGACCTCCTCGGCCCCGATCGGCACGCGGCGAACCGGCGCTCCGGAGGCCAATAGTTGGGCGATCTGCCGTTCGCCCTCTTCCGGCTGTAGCGAACAGGTACACCAGATAATCTGCCCGCCGGGGCGCACCAGCGTCACGGCATGGGCCAGCAGCCGCGCCTGCAGATCGGCCAGCTTGGTCACATCCTCGGGGCCTTTCAGGCGCTGGATGTCGGGATGACGGCGGATGGTTCCCGTGGCGCTGCACGGCGCATCGAGCAACACCGCGTCCAATAACTCTCCCGGTCGCCATGCCACCGCATCGGCCACCACGATTTCCGCCTCCAGGCCGAGCCGGGAAAGGTTTCGGCGCAGGACGCCAAGTCGGCGTTCGGACCGGTCGATGGCCGTCACCTGCGCGCCGGCCGCGGCGAGTTGCGCCGTCTTGCCACCCGGCGCGGCGCACAGATCAGCGATCCGCAACCCGGCAATATCCCCGAACAGCCGCGCCGAAAGCGCCGCGCCGGCATCCTGTACCCACCAGCCCCCATCCGCGAATCCGGGCAATTCGGTCACAGAGCCGCCAGCCGGCCGGCGCAGGCTTCCGGTCGGCAGGATCTGCGCCTCCAGCGCTTCCGACCACTGTTCCGGGTCCGACTTGACGGTGATGTCGAGCGGCGCCTCGGTCAGATGCGCTTCAGCGATCGCCCGCGCGGTCACCTCGCCATAGGCCTCCTGCCACGCCGCCCACAGCCAGTCCGGCGTGTTGAGCCGGGCCGCGTCCTGCACAGCCAGCATTGCCTCGCCCTCGCGACCGAAGCGGCGCAGCACGGCGTTGACCAGCCCCTTGAACCGATCGAGCCCGGCATCGTCGACCAGTTCCACGGAGGTGGCGACGGCCGCATGGGCCGGGGTTCCCAGGAACAGCAATTGTACCAGTCCCAGCCGCAGCACATCGCGCACGGCGACGGCGTTGCGCGGCAGCGGCCGCTGCACGGCCTCGGCGATCAGCGGATCGATCTGTCCCAGCCGGCGCAGCACCGTCGCCGCCAGCAGCCGGGCGAAGGCACGGTCGCGCGGCTCAAGCGCGGCCAGGGCCGGCGCCTCCAGCGCATCGTCCAGCGGCCGATGCTGGCCGAGCACGGCGCGAATGAGGTCGAGGGCGGCGCGACGGGCGGCCAGTCCGGACATTTCCATGGCCGCGGGGTGTACCGCGTTGCCGCCGGGCTGTCGAGACGGCGCCCGGGCCATGGGGGTCCAAACCCGGACGGTGAATTTCCGGCGCGCGCGGCCTATATTATGGCCATGAGCAAATCCAATCCGGACCCGGCGAAGAACCGGCCGCATTCGTCGGAGCCCGGCAAAGCCGATCAGCCCGCGGACACGACCGGCCCAAAGCAGAAATCGGGAGAAGTCGGCGGACCAAAAGGTCCGGAGCCGACTCGCTATGGCGACTGGGAAGTCGACGGACGCTGCACCGACTTCTGAAGATCCGGCCCGGGCAGGCTATGTCTGGCGGGGCGTCAGATTGACCAGCGCGACCCCAAGCACGACCAATCCCATGCCCGCGAGCGCCCAAGGCCCGAATGTCTCGTCGAACAGCAGCCATGCCAAAAGGGCGGTCGAGGGCGGCACCAGATAGAAGAGACTGGCAACACGGGACGCCGCACCCCGGCGGATCAAGATGTAGAACAATGTAACTGCGCCGAAGGAGAGCACGATCACCAGCCAGCCTAGCGCAAAAACGAATTCGGCAGTCCAGGCGACCACCCGCGTCTCGAACGCCATGGCCATGACGCCGACCGCCAGGGTGCTGACCGCGAATTGGATCACGTAACCGCTGCGCAGCGGCATGTCGGCGCAGAAGCGTTTCTGATAGAGGGTGCCGGCGGTGATGGATAGGAGGCCGAGGACTGAAAGTCCCATGCCGAAGGGCGTGCCGATCCCCTGCCCCAGCTTCTGCCAGACCACCAGCGTGACGCCGCAGAAGCCCAACAGGAAGCCGGTCCATTGCCGCCCGCTGACCCGCTCGCCCAGAACCGGCCTGGCAAGAACGGCCGTCAGCAATGGTTGGGATGAGACGATCAGGGCCGCCACCCCCGCGTCGACCCCTTGTTCGATCGAGGCGAAGACCCCGCCGAGATACATACCCTGCAACAGAAAACCGGCCACCGCGATGTGGCCGAATTCAGCCAACGTCTCAGGCCAGTGAGCCTTCATGATGAGGACCAGGCCCAGCAGCAAGACGCTGACCAGCCCAAATCGGATGGTCAGGAAGGTCATGGGCTCCGCCGAGGGCAGTCCCAGCTTCGCGCCGATGAACCCGGTGCTCCATAGAAAGACGAACACCGCCGGCATCAAGAGGGCACGAGGAGTTCGGTCTGAGGGGGGCCCAGTCATGGCGGCCATGACTATACGGATCGGCGCGTTTTGTCCGCCCGCATTTCCGACATACACCGTATGCGCCTTGCCCACCGGCCACCCTTAGAACGGAACCAAATATTCACGATTGGCAGATCAAATACCTGCCATATGTTTGCGCCTTAGAGGAGAGTCCGGCTTTTGCAGTTCCGTAGCGGAAACGCCTGGACCTTGAGACGAGCATGAAAAAATATTTCCAAAACTTCTCGGCCAAGGACGCTCTGGCGCCTCTCGCAGTCTTACTTGCAGTGATTGGCCTGTCTCTGTGGCGCGCCGGCGAATTCAGCATCCCTATACTCCTCACCGCCGTTCTTTCCGCGCTCTTTGCTCTCTGCTGCATCGCTGGAGGTCTGTTCCTTCTCGCCTCGGTCGTGAAGCGTGTCGCGCTGGCCTTCGGCGTTCCGCTTGGTGGCTGGGGCAGCACTCAAAGCCTCAGGGCTTTCATCTCGGCCCGTCGTCACAAACTGGCGCAATCCGGCAATAGCGGGCCACTGGCCCGTGGCCGCACACAATTCCTGCTCGGCCTGGCTTTCGGCGAATTGGGAACCCGGGAAACGGATATCGACGCCCTGCGCCAGTCGGCGGAGGCATTCCGCGACGCCCTGCCGGCGCTCCAGGCGGCGGGCAAGGGTTCGAAGTGGGCGCTGACCCAGAGCAATCTGGCGGTGACGCTGTTGCACCTGAGCCATCAGGAACTCGGGACGAAATCCCTGGAGGAGGCCGTGGAGGCCCTGCGCGCCGCCGCCGAACACTGGGAAAAGGCGGACAACAAGGCCGATTGGTCCAACGTGCAATGGCAATTGTGCGGCGTGCTGGCTGAGCTTGGGCTGCGGAAGGAGGGTACCGAGCGGCTTGCGGAAGCCGTCGCCGCCGGCCGGGCGGCGCTGGCCGCGGAGGACAACGAGGAGGTGCCGCTGGCGGGCGCCCGTTTGGAGATCAACCTGGCCTGGGCGCTCGCCTGTCTTGGAGAACGGGAGCCAGGCACCAACAGCCTGGAAGAGGCAGTGGCCTTGGTCCGCGACGCGCTGCCGGTCATTGCCGAGGACAAGGGGGACCTGCTCGACAAGGACGAGTCGATCGAGTGGCAGGCCTTGCTGCTGGGCAGCCTGGGGCTCGCGCTACGCTGCCTTGGCGAGCGCCGCAATGACGCGGAATTACTGCAGCAGGCCGTGGAGGCGCTGCGATCTACAACGCCGCTAAGAATGGACAAGAACGCCTATGACTGGGCGGTGAGCCAGGACGAGTTGGCCCGCGCCCTTCATACACTCTCGCTGCGGCGCGCCAAACCTGATCTCCCGTCGGACTCTCTCGCCGCCAGCGATGCCGCGCTGGGCGTCCTGACCCGCGAGACTTAATCCGTTCGATTGGGCCGTTGCCTCGGTCACCCGGGCCAACACTCTGGCCGCGCTGGCCGAACGCAAGCCGGACGCCGCGGCACTGCGCCGCGCCGTCGACGATCTGAAAACGGCGCTGGCGATCTTCGGGCAGGCCGATGCGCCGGTTCAACGGCGGCGCTGCCAGGGCGATCTCGACCGAATCCAGGCGCTATTGGACAACGCTGGTCGCAAAGCGGAGGAAGGCGCGGCTGACCGGCCGCCATCTTCCGGCCCGATGAAACCGCGCCCCGCCTAGTGCACCGATTCTGAAATTCGCCATAGCGAATTACAGAGTCAAAGGGACACTATCTATTTGATTCTAGTGTGATTCAGCTTCTGAAGTCCGGCACATGAAATGTGCCGAACTTCAGAACCATCACACTAGAGCCCGTCGGCCAAACCGGCCTATTTCCGGTTCATCCGGTTGCCCACCAGATCGTCAACCACCGCCGGATCGGCCAAGGTCGAGATGTCGCCCAGGGCGTCGTGCTCGTTGGCGGCGATCTTGCGCAGGATGCGGCGCATGATCTTGCCGGAGCGGGTCTTCGGCAGGCCCGGCGCCCATTGGATCAGATCCGGCGAGGCGATCGGGCCGATCTCCTTGCGGACCCATTTCACCAACTCCTTGCGCAGCTCCTCGGAATGCGGCTCGCCGGCATTCAAGGTGACATAGGCGTAGATCCCCTGGCCCTTGATATCGTGCGGATAGCCCACGACCGCCGCCTCGGCGACTTTCTCATGGGCGACGAGCGCGCTCTCCACCTCGGCGGTGCCCATGCGGTGGCCGGAGACGTTGATCACGTCGTCGACCCGGCCGGTGATCCAGTAATAGCCATCCTCGTCCCGGCGGCAGCCATCGCCGGTGAAGTACTTGCCCGGGAAGGTGGCGAAATAGGTCTGGATGAAGCGCTCATGGTCGCCGAACACCGTGCGCATC
The DNA here is from genome assembly GCA_965237625.1 of Inquilinaceae bacterium. Classification (GTDB taxonomy): domain Bacteria; phylum Pseudomonadota; class Alphaproteobacteria; order DSM-16000; family Inquilinaceae; genus JABDIP01. The sequence goes on along the minus strand of CBDEGD010000006.1, from coordinate 80,901 downwards.
TGGCCGGGCCAGCTGTCGGCGATGCACAGATTGCCCTCGGTCGCCCCCTCCAGATGGTTGCCCTCGCCATCGACGATCACCGGTATCACGCTGAAGAACGGCTTGGTGGCCGAGCCGGGCTTGGTGGGGATGGCCCCCGGCAGCGGCGTGATCAGAATGCCGCCGGTCTCGGTCTGCCACCAGGTGTCGACGATCGGGCAGCGTTCGTCGCCGACCACCTTGTGGTACCAGAGCCAGGCCTCCGGATTGATCGGCTCGCCGACCGAGCCGAGCAGGCGCAGGCTCTTGCGGCTGGTCTTGGTGACCGGCCCCTCGCCCTCGCGCATCAGGGCGCGGATCGCCGTCGGCGCGGTGTAGAAGATGTTGACGTTGTGCTTGTCGACCACCTGCCAGAAGCGCGAGGCGTCCGGGTAGTTCGGCACCCCTTCGAACATCAGGGTGATCCCGCCATTGGCCAGCGGCCCGTAAACAATATAGCTGTGCCCGGTGACCCAGCCGACATCCGCCGTGCACCAATAAACATCGCCATCGTGGTAGTCGAAGACGTATTGGTGCGTCATCGAGGCATAGACCAGATAGCCGCCGGTGGTATGCAGCACGCCCTTTGGCATCCCGGTCGATCCCGAGGTGTAGAGGATGAACAGCGGGTCCTCCGCATTCATCTCCTCACAAGGGCAGTCGGAGGAGACCTTGGCGCATTCCTCGTCGTACCAGACATCACGGCCGTCGACCCATTTGATGGCGCCACCCGTGCGCCGCACCACGACGACCGTGTGAACGCCGTCGCATTGCGCCACCGCGGCGTCGGTGTTGGCCTTGAGAGGGACATGCCGGCCGCCGCGCAGGCCTTCGTCGGAGGTGATCACGCACGTCGAGCCACAATCATTGATCCGGTCCTTGAGGCTGTCGGGGGAGAAGCCTCCGAAGACCACGGAGTGGATGGCACCGATGCGTGCGCAGGCCAGCATCGCGTATGCCGCCTCTGGGATCATCGGCATGTAGATGGTGACCACGTCGCCCTTCTTGATGCCCCGCGCCTTCAGCACGTTGCCCAGCCGCGCCACATTCTGGTGCAGCTCGGAATAGCTGATGTGCTTGTGGTCGTTGGGGCTGTCGCCCTCCCAGATGATCGCGGTCTGGTCGGCGCGGGTGTCGAGGTTCCGGTCGACGCAGTTGTAGCAGGCGTTCAGCTCGCCATCGTGGAACCAGCGGACATGCACATCGCCTGAGAAGCTGACATCCTTGACCTTGGAATAGGGCTTGGACCAGTGCAGCCGCTTGCCATGCTCGGCCCAGAATCCCTCCGGATCGGCCACCGACTGGTCGTACATCCTCTGATATCCGGCGGCGTCGACCCAGGCCTGCTCGGCGAGTTCATCGGGTACCGGAAAATAGGTGCTGCTGCTCATGGACTAACGTCCCCCCGGACTGTTCTATCGATTGACGCCAGTCTTCCCTGGAATGATCCGGCGCGGTACGGCCGCCCGATTATCCATGGAAGGGGGGAGCGGCTCAACCGCAGCGGCGGCAACCTGCACATTTACACCGAATTAACGTCGCCGACCGCATATTGGGGATGATGTGCAAATCCAATAATTCCGGGAGTTGAGCGATGCCGGGCAATGATCCGATGGACCTTGAGGCGGCCGAGATCAACGCCTTGATGGGCCGGCTGAGCGAGATCAGCAACCGCACCAACCAGATGACCCTGGACGCCCTGCTGCGGGCGGTACCGTCGCACGATCAGGGATTTTCCGGCGCCGCGGCGGCGGCCAAAGCCCTGGCCAACCGTATTCAGGCCAGCGCCAGCGACCTTCAGGAAAAGCTGCCGCCCAAATAGGCGCGCTCAAATATTGACGGTGAGGCCGCTCTCACCAAGCTCATCTCTGGTGAGCATCCCATAAATCGTTGATATCGACGAACCCGTCATTGTTGATGTCGGGTGCGACCGTGACGCCAGCGCGACTAATGGGGTCGGGGGCGGTGGACGCCATGATCGTCTCCAGGCTGGAGACCAGCGCCTCCAAATCACCCAGCGAACTGAGGACATCCGGGTCGGCCCACGGAAACCCATGGGCTTCCCAGGCCTCCTGCACCGCATCCACATAGGCATTTTCCGCGGCATCGAGCATTTCCTGGGTGACAGGTCCGGAAATCGGCGAATGCTCAGTAGGGTTCGGAGCGATCGCGCCAAGTTCTTTTGCGATCTCAACCATTGCTCGGGTGCGCGCCGTTCCGGCCTCGGTCGGCGCGTGACCCGGCGTCCCATCCCGCTCTTCCAGCGCCCGCCCGGGCGTCGCCGACGGGCGAGATATGGCGGCCCCCAAGCCGCGTGTCGCTGGGGTTCTGCCATATCCGAGCGCAGCCCTCCCGGGATCTCCGCGGTCACTAAGACCCCGGTCGTCACGGCCATCGCTCCTGCCCGGATCGGGATCCGAGGAAGCGCTTCGTTCACTGCCGCCGCCGGGATCGCGGTCCGAAGGCGCGCTTCGTTCACTGCCACCGTTGCCGTTGCCTTTGTCGTCATTGTTACCGTTGCCGCGATCTTGGGCCATGGCATCGGCAAGGCTGATGCTCACGAAATCAGGGGTGACACGAAGATTGGCGGGAATAACGGCAAGACACAGGCTAATAGCGACCACCTGTGCAATTCGGCGGGTCCTTTGCCAAAAGGGCGCACGCCGATGCCGACGGGACCCATTAACGGAGGTGCTCATTGCTTCACGTCCTCAGTGCCGCTCCGGGGAAAAACCAGCACAGTTTCTGGCACCCCGTTTGTCGGGGCGCGGGAAATTCAGGTTGAAGTACTCCCACAATCCAGTCTGACTGATTTATATTTACAAATCATTTAGAAATTCGCTGAATCTCTACGAGAATTTTAGTATTTTATTTACCAATATCTTGGAATTCCGTGCCGAACTCGACGGACCGGGGCAAGTAGACTAGGCTGGATCGACTCCAGTGCTGGCAGGACACAGGCTACGGTGTTCAACGACAGTGCGGCGCGAAGAGATCGCTTTCAGCTGGGGTCGGTGTCACCCATGCGACAGACAAGCTGCCACTCGGCGGCCGTGACCGGCTGAACCGACAACCGGCTGTTCTTGACCAGTACCATGTCGGCAAGGCTGGCATTCGCTTTGATCTGTTGGAGCGATACCGGCTTCACAAACGGCCTGACGGCCCTCACATCGACGGTGAACCATTTGCCGGTTGGATCAGTCGAATCCGGGTGGGCCTCGGCAGCTACCTCCACGATCCCGACGATTTCGGTACCGGTGACCGAATGGTAGAAGAAGATGCGGTCGCCCTGGCGCATGGCCAGCAGATTATTCTTGGCCTGATGGTTGCGAATGCCGTCCCATTCCTCGGCATCGACCGCCACCTGCTGTTCCCAGGACCAACTACTCGGTTCTGATTTGATCAGCCAATACGCCATCATTCGATCCCCGGAAAAATGCAACCTTCGGCAGAGTACGGGCGCACCCGCCTTTGCTGATTCGGAGAATCATAGTGCCAACCGGCCCGGCTAGGCCAGACCCGCAAGCTGCATTGTCGCAACGAAAGACGATTGGGTTTCTGCGAATGGGATGCGCGGCACTGGGCCGTCTCGCGGAAAGTCGCGGGCGGCGTTGCGGCCTTATCGAGACGACGCCGCACCTGGCCGCGCCAGAACGCGGGAATCTGGGAGATGGACGATGGCAGTGGTGCCGCGGCCTTTGGCACTGGCAAGAGCCAGGCTGCCACCATGACGCTCGATCAACGATCTGACCACCGGCAGACCAAGATTCTTGCCATTGCCTCCATTCGGCGCGGAACCGTTGCCGGGCATGGCCTGACGCAGGATGCCGGAGACGGTCTTCGGCGCCATGCCGGATCCGGTGTCGGCAATGGCGACATCGACGCCACCATCCTCAGCAGCACCGATCGAGATTTCGACCCGGCCGTCGGAGGGCGTGAAACGGACCGCATTGCTCAGGAGGTTTAGGAACGCCTGCCTCAGCTTGGTCTCATCCGCCCTTACCTTGTAGCCCTCGCTGGGCGCTACGATCGAAATCTCAGGGGCTTTTCCCTCCACGCTGTAACGGGCGACACGCACGCATCGTGCCAGCAATGCCCCGAGATCGAGAGGCTCCTCCAGCAATTCCACCTCACCGGCCGATAGCGTCGAAATCTCTTCGATATCGTCGATCATGCTCACCAGCGCCGTCCCGCCATCGCGGATCGATTTCGCAAATTGCTGATAGCGCTGGTCGCCGAGCGGGCCATAGACGGCGCCGGTCATCGCCTCCGATGTGTCAACGATCGTCTCAAGGGACGCCTTCAATGCCTGACCGAATGCTCGGAGCAATTCTGCCTTTTCGCGCTCGGCTGAACGAGCCTCAATGCGTGCCTGAGCAATCGAGGCGGCGGCTTCCAATCGGTCGCCACCGGTGCCATTCGAACCGCCGCGTGCCTGCTCAGCTTTAGACAAGAGAGCCTGGGGCGCGTCGGCCTCGACCTCGGTGAACGTCTCGACGGCGCCGCCATCCGGCAATGGCTGGTGGATCACTTCGATGACACGCTTGTCCGGCAAGTTCAGCCGGTATGTGCATCTCGCCCGGTTCGCGGCATAGCTCAGGCGATCGTCGACCAGCGCCATGGTATCGGCTTCATCGGCCTTGCCCGCGCCGGCCACATGGCTGATCTGATCGTGCAGAGACACGCCCGGACCGGTCAGTCCCGGCGGCAATCGAAATATTTTCGCGTAGCGGCGATTGCACAGAATCGAACGGAGCTGCGAATCGAACAGGCACAGGCCCTGGGTCATGTTCCCCAGCGCGATATCCAGCCGCCGGACTGTTTTCTCAAGCTCCACATTGGCGAGTTCGGACCGGTTCTTGGCGAGTTGAAGCTGCTCTTCCCGTCGTTTCAGGTCGGTCACATCGGTGTACAGGACAATCGTGCCGGCGTCGCTCCGCCGTTCGTTGATCAATATCCAGCGGCCATCCACCAAGCGGCGTTCGACGCTGCTCTCTTGGTGATCATGCCGCATGATCCGGTCGCGCAGCATCTGCTCGCCGGGCGCCGAACCGTCAGACTCGACACAGCCATCCGCTTCCACCTGCAGGATCGCGCGGTAGTCGGAACCGACCTTGATCTTTCCATTCAGCCCGGGGAAAAGATCGACAAGCTGACTGTTCCAGGTGATTAGCCGATCGTCGGGATCGAAGATCGCGATGCCCTGCGAGATGCTCTCGACAATCGCCGCCCGGGTTCGCTCCTCAGCGGCAGCGGCGGCGAACTCGGCCTCCTTGATTCGGGTGGCATCGAGAATGACGCCGTTCCACAGCACCGACCCGTCCTCCAGGCGATTGGGCCGGGCGATGGCGTGGGTCCACTTCTCCTGCCCGTCGGCGGTGACGATCTGCGCCTCGACATCCCATAGCGTCAGGGATTTCGATGCCGCCAGCAGACGGTCGCGAAACGTCTTTCGGTATTTCGGGCCGTGATGATCGAACAGCGCCTGCGGATCGTTCAGAATGGCTTCCGGCTCTACACCGAACAGATCGCGCGCACCCTCACTGATATAGGTGTATCGAATGTCTCCATCCGGTGTGACAAGACGTTGATAGACGACACCGGGAATCGTCGCCGCCAGCGATGAAAGCTGTTCGTCGGCGCTTTGCAGCTTTTCCAGCAGCTCGGCCTGCATGCGGCTGGCCTCTTCCGCGGACTCCTTCGCACTCCGCAGGTCGAACTCGGCCTGCTTGATCCTTGTCGCGTCCAGGATGATCCCGTTCCACATCACCGTCCCGTCCGGCAGGCGACGGGGGCAGGCGATGGCATGGGTCCATTTCTCGGCGCCTTCCGGGGTGACGATCTGCGCCTCTACATCCCACAGGGTCAGTGCCTTCGAGGCGGCGAGCAAACGGTCGTGGAAAGTCTCGCGGTATTCCGGTGCATATCTCTCGAACAAGACCTGAGGCTCGTCCAGCACCTTTTCGGGATCGACCCCGAACAGGTCGCGCGCGCCTTCGCTGATATAGGTGTAATTGATGTTGCCATCGGGCATGACCGCCCTTTGGTAGACCACGCCAGGGATCGTCGCAGCCAGCGATGTAAAGCGCTCATCGGCAACCTGTACCGCCACGTCGCGGCGGGTTGAATCGACGGCTACGCGCGTCAGCGGTTCCAACAGTTCAAGATACCGGCGGATCGTGGCGTCAAGCTTCGGGGCGGTATCGAACCGCAGCAGAGCGAACCCCTGTGGCTCCGACTCCTGCCCGCGGATTGGCAACGCCCAACCGGCCGCCCAGCGGCCCCGGCCCAGCAGGCTCTTTACGACGGCAAGATTTGGATCATCGGTGTCCGGCCCAACCTGAAGCGGTTTGCTCCAGCCCTTGACAGCCTGGGCAACCTGCGGGACCAAAGTTCGGTATTTGGCGGATGATTTGCCGGCGTTCCCCTTGCCATTCGGCACGAATGAAAGCCAGTCTCGACCCTCCTGGCATCCGGCAATGACAAAGGTGCAACGTGCCGCACCAAGCAAATCGCGGAACAAGCCGTCCAAGGCATCAACAACGTCGGTCAGATCCGCATGCGCTGCAACCAGCGACATGACTTCGTGCTGACCGTTGGCAAATTTCTCCAGCCCGGTATTCGTCGTCTTGCAATCGGATGGCCGCGGCGAAGCGGACTCACGGTCCTTGGTCGGCGGCCGACGCATGCGCGCCGGCTTCGCTGGCTGCGTCTTGACCTTCGCACGTCGGCTTGTCTGTTTGGGTGGCACCATGAACTTTCAGCTTGTCGGTCGATCGCGCAGACCGAATCGAGTGATGCGGCCGTTGCGCAGTATGCAAACGACCACTCCAGGTACCTGTTTGCCGGCGAACGGACTCGCATCAGAATTGGCCGGATAGATTAAAAATCGATTAGTCCGGTGCAGCGCGCCAAAGTTTCGGATCGTTGGCCATACCCGCTATTCCGCTTAGCGCTCGCGGACAATGCGAGTGGTCACTGTAATCAGCGGCCCTCAACTAAAACTTGATTTTTTTCTTCTTCAATAAATACGGTGATTGATGGCCGAGGATGACTAGCGCGCCGCCTGCCGACGCGCCCGGACAATGACTCGGTCACTCGGAAATACAACAGTGGCCACCGTGCCATTTCCGACCTTGCTTTCGAATTTCAGCTCGGCGCGGTGCAGTCTTGCCATCGACATGGCAAGCGGGACGCCCAACCCGCTGCCCCCATAATGCCTACTCAGCGTGCCATCGATTTGGCCAAACGCTTCGAAGATTTTCGGCATGTCTTCCTCGGAAATGCCGATTCCATCGTCCTTGATGGTCACCGCAAGCTCGCCGGTCGGCAGGTAATCGACTCCAATCTCGACCTGGCCGTCCTCTGGTGTGAATTTCACCCCGTTGGACAGCAGGTGCACCAGCATTCGCCGCACCATTTCCTCGTCGCAGATCAGGGTCGGCAATTGGTCGACGGGCGGGCCGACGATTTCGATATTGGCGTCATGTGCAAGGCGACGCGCGTGGGAAACCGCCGCTTGGATGATTTCGCCGATGTTCACCGAACGCTCGTTGATCTCGACGTCGAATGTCTCGAATCTGGTGAACTCCAGAATGCTGTTGATCGTCTCAAGCAGGCCGTGCGCGCTCTTGAATACGTAATCCGCGTACTGGACATAGTCGGTATTGCCGAGCGGCCCATAGACTTCACTCTTGAGGATCTCGGAAAACCCGATGACGGCGTTGAGAGGCGTGCGCAGCTCATGGCTCATGCTGGCCAGGAATTGCGTCTTGGCATTGCTGGCCTTTTCCGCCGCGTCCTTAGCTCGACGCAATCCAAGTTCCGCCGCCTTGATACGTGTCGCATCCAGGATCACGCCGTCCCACAGCACGGAGCCATCGGGCTGCCGGTGCGGCCGGGCGATGGCATGGGTCCATTTTTCTTCGCCGTCCGGGGTGACGATCTGCGCTTCGACGTCCCACATGGTCAGCGACCGCGAGGCGGCCAGCAGACGCTCGCGGAACGTCTCGCGGTACTCCGGCCCATGGCGTCCGAACAGAACCTGGGGATCGGCAATAATTTCCGCCGGTTCGACTCCAAATAGGTCGCGGGCACCATCGCTGATATAGGTGTAACGAATGTCGCCGTCGGGCGTTACCAGCCGCTGGTACACGACGCCCGGAATCGTACGCGCAAGCGACGCGAACCGTGCGTCGGCGGTGCGCAGTTTGGCCACCAGCTCCGCCTGGGTGTGGCTGGCGCGCTCGGCCTCTTCCTCGGTCCGGCGCAACTCCAGCTCGGCATTCTTGATCCGCGTCAGATCCAGAATGACGCCGGTCCACAACACACTGCCGTCGAGTTGACGGTGTGGCCTTGCAATCGCGTGCGTCCACTTTTCTTCGCCGTCGGGCGTGACGATCTGCACCTCCACATCCCAGAGGGTCAGCGATTTGGAGGCGGCCAGCAGCCGGTCCTTGAACGTCGCCCGGTATTCGGCCCCGAAGCAGTCGAACAATTTGTTCGGATCGGCCAGGATTTCGGCGGAGTCCAGACCGAACAGATCACGGCAGCCTTCGCTGATATAGGTGTAGCGAATATCACCATCAGTGGTGAGCAGACGCTGGTAGACCACCCCGGGAATGGTTGCCGCGAGCGTTGCGAACTGACGATCGGCGAACTGCGCCTCCTGTGCCCACTCGATGGCAATCCGGGTAAGCCGCACCAATGAGTCGAGCCGCGACCGCGCGTTGCCACGGCGACTTGGTTTTCCATGAACTGTGAGAAATCCGACGAACTGACCCTTGGCCGTCCAGATCGCGCTTGGCAGACAGTGCTGCATGCCGACGTCCAGACTGGCCTGCCGGACCTCTGCTGCGACGTAATCCGCATCGACGGCGCCTGCGTCGCGATCCGTCGCGTTCTTTGATCCCTGCGCGGCACAATCAAGGTCGGAGCGGGCGATCAACGGCAACCTGGCCGCATAGTCTGCCGGGAGGTTCGACGACGAGGCCATTGTGCACAACCGGCTATCCTGGGAGCTTATCACGTCGACCGACACCGGAATCGAGCCAAATTCGTCCTTGGCAAGCTCTACGATGCGGTCGAGCACGACCTCAAGGCTGGCGCCTTTGGAAATTAGTTCGAACATGTCAAGTTGACGATCCGCCATATCGGCGGATGACGGACGCCTTTTGCCGGTTCGCTTTTCGCCTAACGATTCCACGACCGACCGGACTCCATCACGCCGCCGATGCGAATCGGCTGCCGCCCCTGTATTCGGACGGCGTCAGGCGCTGCGTTATTTCGGCTGGCATGGTTCGCCCTTTCCCGCGGTTGCTGGGTCCAAAGGGGCCCATGCGGTAGGGCGCCGGCTGAGAAGTGGCCGCCCATCGTCGAATCCTTCGATCATTAACGAACATGCTCGGCATTCCTTAAGAATCCATGAGCCAATACGCCGTTCCGCCGGCGGGCTGTCCACTGCCAGCGAACCTGGCATGACAACATCACGAGTCCCTGCCTCAGGGTTAAGGGCCCACCACCGCAGTGTATTGGCAAATCAACGATCAATTAACATGATTATGTCAGAGTTTTATATGAAGAAACCGCGATTTGGCAGAACTGGTTTCAATAATGATGGTTAAATTTCGTAGTTTACAGTTTATTAACCGACAATATTTACTGTTTGTTAACTTCCAAAATAGACAATTTACTTCAATTATAATTTGTATCTGATCCAGGTTCCGGGGGCGACATGGACGCTTTGAGACTCGCTGGCAGCGCGCCGCCCGTTCGGCGCGCTGATCCGCCCGTTGAAACTGAGGGGCGGCGTGTCGGGTTGGATGACCTCCAGGCCCGCATGGGACGCCTGCTGCCGAAGCTTCGGATGGCGGTTGTCTATGGCGGCGACAAATCCGCCGAAGGGGCCGTCCTTCATCAAACGGTTAATCGCCGGCCCTGGAAAAGCTATCAGGCCGTCGCCCAAAACATCGCGGACGCCCTGAGAAATCTTGGCGTCGGTGTGGTTGAGTTGGTTCCTGACGATATGCGCCTGGGCGCCCATCTCGAGCGGCACGCCATCGACCTTGCCTGGCTCAACACCGGCGGCGTCCAGGGCTATCACTCCGTCTCGCACGCCGCGTCGATGCTGGAGATGATGGGAATTCCCTATGTTGGCCACGATCCGCTCACCGCGGCCATGTTGGACAACAAGGACGCGTTCAAGCGACATCTGATTGCGCTGGGAATTCCGACAACGCCGTTTGTCACCTGGAATCTGGAGCGCGGGCCGTTCGTACCCGAATTGAACAGCCGGTTCTTCGGCACGTTCGGGCATTTTCGTGGGCCGTTCGTGGTCAAGCCGGTCTCCGGCCGGGCATCCTTGCATGTCCATGTGGTCAACGAAGTGTCAGAGCTGACCTCGAAGGTCGCGGAGGTCTACGAGGCGACCGAGAACGACGTCATGATCGAGCCCTATCTGGAAGGGCGTGAATTTTGCGTTTCGGTATGTGGGCCGGTGGTCGCGAGCGGTCGGAACCTCTCCCGCATCGATGGGCCGTTCGTCCTATCGGCGGTCGAACGGGTTCTGGACTCCAGCGAGAAGATTTTTACCTCGATGGACAAAAAACCGATCACCAACGATCGGATACGCACCCTTGATCCGGTCAAGGACGCCGAGGAAATCAAACGGCTGCACGGGCTGGCTCGCGAAGTCTTCGTCGATTTCGGTCTGAAGACGCTGGTGCGGATCGATGTACGCGCCGATGCCGGTGGCCGGATGTGCATCTTGGAGACGAACCCGAAACCGGATCTCAAACGCCCGGACGGCAGCCTGACCAGCCTGGTCTGCACCAAGCTTGCGGCCCACGGCATGGACTATGAGGACCTGATCTTGTCCTTGCTTGCCGATCGCCTTGATCTGCTGCTGCGCCGCCAGAGCGGCGCCACGCAGCGGTGGTTAGAGCTAACCGGCTGACGCAGAACGTTGGTCGAAAGGAACGCGAACACGATGCGATCGGCAAAATCGAGCAAACGGCGCTTGATCGATGCGACGATGATGTTCCTGGTTTTGGGGCTGTCGTTGTTGCTGCTGATCTATGTCGGCTTCAGCGAGGCGAAGCGCACCTATCAGCAATTCCAGCTGGAGAAGCTTGAAGCGCAGGGCAAGATCGCCCAGAACGCCGTGGAATCGTTCCTGCGCCACGGCTTGCCTCTGCGCCAGTTCCCCGGCTTCACGACATTGGCGGGACCGATCCTCGCCTCTGACAACACGATCGCCGCGATGACGGTCTTCGACCGCTCCGAACGGGCGGTCTTCGCGGCCGGCGATGACAGCATCCCGCTGCTTCCGATTGCCGAGGCGCCCGGAAGCAACGCCTTCGAACTGCGTATGACCAAGCAGTATCACCAAGTCGTGCTGCCGCTGCGAAACAGGTTCGAAATCGTCGGCAGCCTTGCCGTGACGATGCCTACCTCGATCGTGACGGAGACAGTCGAATCCGCCTTTAAGCCGCTGCTGCTTGTGGCAGCAGGCCTCTCAGCCGCCTTCGCGATGTACGTCATCATGGCCGAGCAGCCAGCAGGCCGCGGCCGGGCACCCTGGCTTCAGATCGTCTATGCGCTGACCTTCCTGGGCATGGCCATCCTGGTGATCGCGACTTTGGTCAATCTCTATAAGGATGGTGCGACCACCCGGGCTCAGGCCCTGGCTGAATCGCTGGGCCAACGGCTGTCGATCATCATGATGATCAACGTCAACATCGAGCAGATCGATGGGCTGGACGCCATCTTTGACGACTATCGCCGCCTGTATACAGACATTGCCGCCGCCGGCCTGGTCGTCAATGGGAAGGTCCACGCCCACACCGATAGCGACGCGGTCGGTCGGTCATGGGTCAGCGATTCGGCGAACTATGAATATGAGGTCGACCTTTCGCGGCCCGAACTGGGGCGCAATGTCAAAGTGGTGGTGGCGCTGCCCGCCAATATCGTCACCAACCGGGTCTTGCGCAGTGTGAAGAACTTCGCCGCGCTCTTTGTCGCGTCGGGTTTTCTGGCTGGTCTGTTCCTGCAACTGGCCGGCTCGGTGCAGTCGCAGACGGCAAATGCCCGAAGCGATGAATCCGAAGATCCGGAGGAGTCCGGCGAAAGCCCGGCGGGCGGCTCACCGCGGGATATTGCACTGTTGGATCTGGTCAAGCCGGTGTTCTTCGTCGCGGTTTTCCTGGAGCATCTGAACTACGCGTTCCTGCCGCAATTCATGCATCAGGTCGTGGCCAATTCCGGACTGTCGTCAGGATACGCATCGGCGCCTTTCACCGCATATTACCTGTGCTTCGCGCTGGCCCTGATTCCGGCCGGTCACTACGCCCAGAATTGGAGCGCCCGGCCGTTGATGTATGGCGGTCTGATGCTGGCCGCGGTCGGCGTATTCGCGATGGCGCTGCCCACCGATTTTTACGTGGTCACCGCCGCACGGGCGACCTCAGGCATCGGCCAGGGAATGCTGTTCATCGGCGTTCAGTCCTACATCCTCGCCATCGCCTCTCCGGGCGGCAAGACGCGGGGCGCGGCAATCATCGTCTTCGGATTCCAGGGCGGAATGATCTCGGGCATGGCCATCGGATCTCTTCTGGTCACCTATATGGGCGCACAAGGCGTGTTCACGCTTGGCGGGTTGATCGCCACCGGCATGGCCGTCTATGCCATCAGCGTCCTGCCGTCGACGATGCCTCAGCGTAAGGCTGGGATGGGCATCGGCGGTACCGTCCGGCGGCTTGGGCGCGACGTTGGACAGGTGCTGCGCAGCACGCAATTCCTGCAGACCATGTTTTTCATCGGCATTCCGGCGAAGGCGGTGCTGACCGGCATCATCATATTCGCCCTGCCGCTGCTGTTGGCGCAACGGCATTACGCCCAGGAAGACATCGGCCAGATCATCATGGTCTATGCCGCCGGCGTCGTCCTGGCCAGCAGTTGGGTATCCCGTCTCGTCGACCGAACCGGCAAGACCGACACCATCCTGTTCTGGGGCGCGGTTATCAGCGGCCTCGGCTTGATGACCATCGGCCTGATCGACTGGGAGGGGCTGCGCGGCGGCGCCGATGGCGGCCTGTTGGTCACCGTGGTGTTGATCATCGGCGTTGCCACCGTCGGCATCGCCCATGGGTTCATCAACGCGCCGGTCGTCACCCATGTGGCGGATTCCGAGATGGCTGCCAAGATCGGCCAGTCCTCGGTCACCGCGACCTATCGATTTCTGGAGCGCATCGGCCACGTCGCCGGCCCGATGATCGTCGGCCAGATGTTCCTGTATTGGGGGCAAAGCGCCCTGAACCTGATGTGGATCGGCGTGGTGATCGCCCTGTTGGGCATCCTGTTCCTCTCGCGATCCACCCAGCAATGGGCCCGCACTGCCTAGAAAGGGAAATACCATGGACTTTCGTGGACCGTATCTGACACGCAGGGGCACCCTTGCGCTGCTCTCGGCGCCTTTGGTCGTTGGAAGTCTGCCCGAATCAGCCTGGGCGGATTCGCTACCGAACTATGCGGATTGGTTCGGCTATGACGACGAAGCCATGCTTGAATGGAACTTCATCGAAACGCCGGAAACACCCTGGATTGTCAGGATCCAGCGTAAGAGTCCGGTAAGCGCCAGCCCGCAGAGGGTCATGGTGATCTATCCGCGCCCATCCTCCGCATATGACGTTGCCATTACCAAGATGCTGGACGTCTTTGCCGAGAAGGATATCGATGTCGAGATCACGGTGTACAACTTCGCCAAGACCGACGATCGCGGCTTCGAAGCGCTTGGCCTGGCCGAGAGCGGCGACTTCGATCTGATCTATTCCATGGGTTCGGAATCGACGGCTTGGCTCTGGGGAAACTATCGCGACGGCGCCCTTCCGGTGATCTCGGTCTGCTCAAAGGATCCGGTTCTGCTCGGCCAGGCCGATGATTACGAATCGGGCACCGGCACCAATTTTGCGTTCACATCGCTCAATACGCCGATCGAAGTGCAGATGCAGTATCTGCTGGAGTTGAAGCCGAACCTGCGGAATCTGGCGATCATGGTCGACAGCCAGAACATCAGCGCCATGCAGACCCAGGCCGACCCGATCGCCCGCTATGCCCGACGTCGCGGCATCCAGGTGTTCGACGTCGCCGTGCGCAACCCGCAGAACGCCCGAGAGGAATTGGCCGGGTTGGTCGGCGACACGGTCGATGACATGCGCCGCAACGATCCGACCTTGGACAACAGCGTGTTCTGGGTCACCGGCAGCACGGCCGTCTTCCGAGAAATCCGGACCATCAACGCAAACGCCGATCGGGTCCCAGTGGTCAGTGTCGTGCCTGAGGTTGTGGCGGCCGGGGACGACAGCGCTGTGCTGTCGATCGGCGTGAGCTTCCAGAGCAACGCGCATATCGCCGCGATTTATGGCGCCGATGTGTTGAGCGGCGGGGTCCAGGTCGGAAATCTGGCAGTCGGCGTGGTGTCGCCGCCGGATATCGCCATCAACTTCCGCAAGGCCCGGGCGATCGGCCTGAATGTTCCGTTCAGCTTCCTGGAAAGCGCCAGCACGGTCTACGACTACGAGGGCCGCCCGGTTCGGATCGACGGGAAGTCGCTGGTTCCGACCAACTGACCCCATCGACGGGCAACTGAAGAGGCCGCCTGGATCCGTTCCCGGCGGCCTTTTTCGTGTCCGCTATACGTGCTCCGCCTTGAAGGGCCGAGCCAGCAGCGCCAGGACGGACTCATCGATGCCGGCGGCGCCGGTGAGCACCGCATCCACCGCTACGGCGATCGGCGCCTCGACCCCGTGATCGGCGGCCAGCCGGACGACCGCCGCCGCGGTATGGACCCCTTCGCTGACGCTGCGCCGGCCGGCGAGAATCTCATCGAGGCTCTGACCCTGCCCGAGCGCGAACCCCAGCGAGCTGTTCCGCGATTCCAGGCTGTTGCAGGTCAGCATCAAATCGCCAAGCCCGGACAGACCCATCAGCGTTTCCGGTCGAGCGCCCATGGCGGCACCGAGCCGCATCAACTCCGCCAGCCCACGTGTGACCAGCGCCGCCCGGGCGTTTTCCCCGAGTGCCCGGCCCATAACAATGCCGGCGGCGATTGCCAGCACATTCTTCACCGCGCCGCCAATCTGGGCCCCCAGCACATCGCCGCTCCAATAGGGCCGGAACGTTTGGCTGCCGAGGGCCTGCACCAAATTTTCTCCGAGCGTTTCGTCGGCACAGGCAAGGGTCACCGCTGTCGGTTGCCCGCGGGCGACTTCCGCGGCAAAGCTGGGCCCGGACAGGATGGCAATGGGGGCTTTTGGACACTCGGCGGCAACGATTTCCGACATCAAGGCGCCGGTCGTCGTCTCGAAACCCTTTGCACAAACCACCAGCGGGCGGTCGATATTCGCCAAACGCCGGCAAATCTCCCGAATATGCTGGGCTGGCGTCACCAGCAACAGCGCATCCGACTCCCGGGCCAGATCCAGATCATCCGTGGCGACCAATTCCGAATCCAGAGCAATTCCGGGAAGATAGAGCGGGTTCTCGCGGCGATCACGGATCGCGCCGACGACTTCGGGATTGCGGGCCCACAACACCGTGTCCCTGCCGGCCCGCCGCGCTGCCTGGGCCAGAGCCGTGCCCCAGGCACCGCCGCCGATCACCGCGAATTTTTCAAAGGAACTCATGCCTTTACCCCAGCACCGATCGCCGGCGCCGCGTTCCGGTCCAAAGGCCAACGCGGGCGCGGCGCAAAATCGAGACCATCGACCTGCCCAAGCCGGAGCCGCTCAAGCCCGGCCCAGGCGATCATCGCGGCGTTATCGGTACACAGTGCCGCCGGCGGCGCCACAAAGGGCAGCCCGGAATCGGCGGCCAAATTTGCCAGCTGGCCGCACAGCGTGCGGTTGGCGGCAACGCCGCCGGCCACCACCAGAGCGCCGCCATCCGGGCAACCCTTCCGAAACAGGGCGATCGCATTGCGCGTGCGATCGATCAGGCAGTCGCCAACAGCGGCTTGAAATTCCGCGGCGAGGTCGTCCACGTCACGGCGGCTGATCGCCCCGGGCGGCAAGGCATCGGCCTGCCGCCGGAGCGCCGTCTTCAGCCCTGAGAACGAGAAGTCGCAACCGGGCCGGCCGACCATCGGGCGCGGCAGGGCAAAACGTCCCGCATCGCCGTTCCGCGCCGCCCGCTCGATCTCCGGCCCGCCCGGGTAACCCAGCCCGAGCAGTTTGGCGGCCTTGTCGAACGCCTCGCCGACCGCATCGTCGATGGTCGTCCCCAGCCGCCGATAGTCGCCCACGCCCTCCACGACGAGCAGTTGGCAATGCCCACCGGATACCAGCAAAAGCAGGAACGGAAAGGCCAAATCGTCGGTCAGCCTGGCGGTGAGCGCGTGCCCCTCCAAATGATTGACCGCCAGGAACGGCAGATCGTGGACGGCCGCAATCGCCTTGGCCGTCATCACGCCGACCATGACACCGCCGATCAGACCCGGCCCGCCGGTCGCCGCCACCCCGTCCAGCGATCGAAAATCCGTCCCCGCCTCGTCAAGCGCCCGCCGGACCAAGCCGCCGAGATGGGCAAGATGGGCGCGAGCAGCGATCTCCGGGACCACGCCGCCATAAGGCCGGTGGTCGTCGAGTTGCGACAGCACGACGTTCGACAAAATACGGCGGTCATCGGCGACCACCGCCGCCGCGGTTTCGTCGCAGGACGTTTCGATGCCCAGCACGATCACCGGTAAAACCAGTCCATGGGATCAAACCAGAACATGGGAGGTCCCGTTTCATAGCAGTCGCCGACCGGCCCGGGCAACGGACCGATGCGCACGGAGCGTTTTCTCATCTTTGCCCGCTTTCCGATCATGGCCAAGGTGGGCAATACGGGCTACACCAGCGCCCATGACAGCCCGATTGAAGATTGGAACACGCGGAAGCCCCCTGGCGCTGGCCCAGGCGCGTGAACTCGCGGAGCGCCTGGCCGCCGCCCACGCAGATCTTGCCGAGCCGGGCGCCATCGACACCGTCGTTATCAGGACGACCGGCGATGCGATCCAGGATCGCCCGCTGTCGGAGATCGGCGGCAAGGGCCTGTTCACAAAGGAGATCGACGAGGCGCTGCTGTCCGGCGCCATCGATTTGGCGGTGCACTCCATGAAGGATGTGCCGACCTGGCTGCCGGAGGGAATTTGCTTTCCGTGCATGTTGCCGAGAGAGGATCCGCGCGATGCCCTGTTCGCCAATGGCGCCGCCAGCCTGGACGATTTGCCGCATGGCGCGGTTCTGGGCACCGCCGCTCTGCGGCGCCAGGCACAGATCCTGGCCCGACGCCCCGATCTGAAGGTCGTCCCCATGCGCGGCAATGTGGACACAAGGCTGCGCAAGCTGGCCGAGGGCCAGGTCGACGCGACCATCCTGGCCGCCGCCGGCCTGCGCCGCCTGGGCATGGCTGACCGCATCACCGCCCTGCTGCCCGCCGACCAGATGCTGCCGGCGGTGGCCCAGGGGGCCATCGGCATCTCCTGTCGAACCCAGGACGCAGCCGCGCTGGATGCCCTGGCGCCCCTCCATTGCAGCGACACCGGCGATCGCGTTGCCGCCGAACGGGCACTCCTGGCCGTGCTGGACGGCTCCTGCCGCACCCCGATCGCCGCGCTGGCCACACTCGATGACAAAGGCGCGCTCGGCTTCGAGGCCCTGGTCGCTCGGCCCGACGGAACCGAGGTTCTGCGGACTAGACGAACCGGTGTCCGCGCCGATGCACAGGCCATTGGCCAGGATGCCGGCGCCGAGCTCAAATCCCGCGCCGGGGCGGAAATGCTCTCGTGGTGAGCGGAGCCGCCATCCGATGAGCCGTTGGCTGCTCACCCGCCCGCTGCAGGATTCGCAAGCGGTGGAAATGGCGCTTCGTGAACGCGGTCATGAGGCGGTGATCGCGCCGGTGATGGACGTGGTTATTGAGACCTCCCCATCGCTCGATCTCGATGGCGTCCAGGCCGTGCTGTTTACCAGCCAGAACGGAGTGCGCGCCTTTGCCGCCGCCCATGAGCGCCGCGATCTGCGCACTTTCGCGGTTGGCCGCTCGACGGCGGAGGCTGCTGCTTCAGCCGGATTCGCCAGGGTCGAGAGTGCCGATGGCGATTCGGCCGCGCTTGCCGAACTGGCGCGCTCCAGGCTCGCGCCGGATGATGGGCCGCTAATGCATATCGCGGGCAGCCATGTCGCAGGCGGCTTGGGCGGTTCGCTGGCGGAGGCCGGCTTCACCGTGCGGCGGGCGGTCTTATACGAGGCGCGCCCTGTCGACCGATTGCCGGAGAACGCCATCGCCGCTTTGCAAGAGCGCAAAGTGGCGGGGGGGCTGTTTTTCTCTCCCCGCACCGCCGACGTGTTTGCTAGGCTCGTCGCCGGAGCCGGGCTAGAATCAAGGCTGCGCGGGCTGGCTGCGCTCTGTCTCAGCAAACCCGTTGCGGAACGGCTTGGCGATGGGGTCTGGGGAGCGGTGAGAATCGCGGCGCGGCCGGAATTGCCTGCACTGCTCGCCCTCCTCGACACCGTTGACGCGCCGACCGCAGGACATCACACCCAGACATGACTTCCGATCAAGAGCCACCACAGGATACCCCGGCGCCAGTGGGCGATCAGCTCTCGGCGGCGGACAGGGTCGTTGCCGCGTTCGGTGGCATCCGACCCATGGCGCACAAACTCGGCATGCCCGTGACGACGGTTCAGGGCTGGAAGAAGCGCGGCGCCATCCCGACCCAGCGCCATGACGCGGTCCGCGCCGCCGCCCGCGAGCATGGTATTACGCTCGAAGACGCGACTTTGGCCGCCTCGGCGCCGACGGACGTTCCGGATACGCCGAGCAGGAGACAGTCCGAGCCGGCGAAGCCAATTCGGCCGGCAACTCCGTCGGCGTCCCAATCAACATCCCCATCGGCGCCCCCGTCGGCGCCCCCGTCGGCGCCCCCATCGACGGCACCATCGGCATCCAAGGCCCCGCCGCCACGAGAACCGGCGGGCAAGGCGCCTCAGCCGGCGATCAAACCATCGCCCCGGCGGCAACCGGCCCTGGCCTGGGCGGCATTGGTGTTGGCATTGATGGCCCTGGCCCTGGTGGCGACGGCGCCGCTCTGGACCGGTCCGCTATACCGGATGGCCGGGCTGCCCCTGGCGGCAGGAACGGCCGCCGGCATCGACACCGCGCGGCTGGACTCGCTGGAGGAACGGTTGGTCGCATTGGAACGCCGCGCCGAAACGGCGCCCGGGAACAGCGACTCGACCGCCGGAACCGCTGCGCTGATCGCGCAGCTTCGAGCCATGGACCGGCGGCTTTCGGCGATCGAGCAGATTGCCACCCCGGAACTGGCGAGCCGGGTCGGAGCGATCGGCGGCGCGGTCGATGCCCTTGCCGCCGATGTCGCCCGGCTGGATGGCGCGCTGGGCAATCAGCGGATCGGGCTGACCGAAGCCCGCGCGGCCTTGACCGGGCTTGAAGAGCGGGCTGAAGCGGTTGGGACACAGATTGCGGACGTCGCCGCCACCCAGCGCCGCGATGGCCGCCGGATCGACCGCCTGGTCGCGTCGGACAGCGCGACACAGGCATTGGTGCTGGCCATTGGCCAACTGCGCACCGCCGTCGATACGGGCCAGCCCTATGCCCAGCCATTGGCCGCCCTGCGGGCGCTGGCGGCCGGCATTGACGAGACGGTTGACGATCTCGCCGCCCTGGCGCCGCGCGCCGCCACCGGCATTCCCGATCGCGACGCCTTGAAGACCGGCTTCCCCGCAATGGCGCAGGCGGTTCGCGAGGCGGTTCTTGTGCCGGCCGACGCCGACTGGATGACCCAGGCGGTCGCCAGGGTCAGAGGCTTGGTGACCGTTCGACCGGTACCCGGCGAGGTCGATGGCGACGATTTGGACGCGGTGCTGGCTCGCGCCGAAGGCCGCCTGATCAATGGCGACCTTCCGGGCGCTGTCGTCGCGGTGGAGAGTCTCGAGGGCGACGCGGCGGCCGCCGCCGCCGCCTGGCTGCGCTCTGCGGAGGCCCGCCTGGCAGCCGAGGAGGCGCTGGGCAATTTGAACAGCTTCGTCATCGCCCGGCTTGCCGACAATGCATCGGACGCTGTCACGCCATGAGGCCCACACTAATCGTGATTGTGAAGATCGCCCTGGCCGTCGGCCTGGCGGTATGGCTCGCGAACCGGCCGGGGCAGGTCCAAATCCAATGGCAGGGATCCGTCTACGAAACCGCGGTGGCGACCCTGATGGTGATCGTTCTGGCGCTGATGGGGATCACCGCGCTGATCTACCGCTACTGGCGCGGGATCGTTCGGGCGCCCGGGGCGATCTGGCGGGCCCGGTCGGGCTCGCGCCGGGAAAGCGGCTATCGGGCGCTGACCAACGGCATGGTGGCGGTCGCTGCCGGCGATCCTGAAGCCGCCCGGCGCTTCGCCAAAAAGGCCGACATGCTGTTGGATGAGCCGCCCCTGACCATGCTGCTGTCGGCCCAGGCAGCCCAACTCACCGGCGATGAGCAGGCCGCTACCCGATATTTCGAGGCCATGCTGGATCGCCGCGAGACCGAATTCCTCGGCTTGCGCGGCCTGATCAACCAGGCGCTGAAGCGGGACGACCGGGTCAAGGCCCTGGCGCTGATCGACCGGGCCCGGACCATGCGGCCGAACACCGCCTGGGTACATGTCGCCGCCTTCGATCTGGAGGTCCGGCAGCGCAAATGGGCCAACGCCCTGGGGTCCCTGGCGACCGCCGTGAAGGCCAGGGCGATCGACGGCACCACCGGACGCCGGCACAAGGCAGCCATCCTGATCGAGCGCAGCCGCGAGGCGGAATCGGCCGGCGATCCGACGGCGGCGCTCGACCATGCCCACAAGGCCGCTTCGCTGATGCCGGATTTCGCGCCGGCAACCATCCGCGAAGCCCGTCTGCTGGCCGGCACCGGCAAGACCAAGAATGCGGTCCGGTTGCTGGAGAAGGCCTGGACGCATGCGCCGCACACCGCCCTGGCGCAGGCCTTTCTGGAAATTGCGCCGGCCGGGGAGTCGGCTCTGGACCGGATGCAACGCCTCGACCGGCTATACAAGGCCCAACCGGAAGCGGCGGAATTGCTGCCGGTGCTCGGCGAGGCCGCTTTGGCGGCCAAGCTATGGGGATCGGCGCGTGGCCATTTGACCAAGGCCCTGTCGGTCGCCCCCAGCCGACGCATCTATCGCCTGCTGGCTGAGCTCGAAACCGGCGAGCATGACGACGCCGTGGCGGCCCGAAACTGGCTGACCAAAGCCGAAGAGGCGCCGAACGATCCAGCCTGGGTCTGCGAACGCTGCGGGGCGGCGGAAACGGTCTGGGCCGCGCTCTGCCATCAATGCGATGCTTTCGACACCTTGGCTTGGCGCAGCCCGGCGGATGCCCAACTTCCGACTCCCGCGGCGAAAGTCGGTGCTCCGGTCGCCGCGCTGGCGCCGCCGGCGACCACCGCCGGCCCGTGACATCGGGCATAATGCGCCCCTGGAAAGTCTTGTGGCATAGGGCGGAAAGACACACGGGAATTGACGGGCGCTTTGGCTGGGCGTAGCTTCCCGACCGCTTGCGAGGCGAGTTGATCATTGGGATGTGCCGACGTAGCTCAGGGGTAGAGCAACTGATTCGTAATCAGTAGGTCCGCGGTTCAAATCCGCGCGTCGGCACCACCATCCGGAATGGATAGGCCTCGGTCTTCAGAATTCCAGGAGAGATATTTTGGCAGGCGCGATCCAGTCACGGATGGCCAGTCACGGATGGCCGGTCACGGCTGGGCACGCGACGGCATGGTATGCCCGGTCGCGGCGGGACGAGATGTCAGCCGTAATACTTGTCGATGGCTTCGAATTCCGCGACCACTTCCTTGAAACCCAACGCGCTCAACAGGTCGCAAAGGACCTTGTCGGCGTCGACATGAGCCTGTTCCAGATCGCCCAGAAGCTGCAGTTCCTCCAGCCGTTCTTCGGCTTCACGGCCTGCCTTGATGACGGATTCCTTCTGATTCTTTTGGGCCGCGTCAAGTTGCAGGGCACGGATAAATCCCAAATTGCTCATCGGTCAACTCGCCTTCCTTGCAGTCGATGCCCATTCGGCATCAGATGGACCCCTAGCGACTAGCTGGGATCACAGTAAGGCTAGGCTGGTTAAGATAACGTAAAATTGAATCATTTTTGATTAATTAATAAATAGTTACTGAGCTCAGCAAGATAAAGAAAACATTAATTCTGCCGAATGCTCGCCGTAAACTTGACATAATTAGAATATCGGGTCGGTTCTTTTTATCGACGCGCATGATCTCTTGACGTCCGACTCGTGGTGAAGCGTTTGAGGCAACTCGCCACATGGTGGTCATGGCGCCTGAGCCGGCACCGCTGCACAGGCGGCAACGAAAATGAATCGGGTCGCCGATCAGGGAATCGACTCCACCCAGCGCCGATGCATCCAGGTCCACTGTTCCGGATGCTCCCGAATCCATCCCTCGAGTATCTCGTTGACCCGGGTCATGATCGCCAGGACGTCGGCATCGCGATCGCCTGTCGGGGATATCTCGAGCGCCGGGTAAATGATCATGCGGAAATGCGCCCCGCCAACCCGCTCGACCTTGGCAGGCACCACCGCGCAATCGAACCGCAAGGCGAACAAGGCCAGCGCCGGCGTGGTCATCGCCTCCCGGCCAAAGAACGGCACCGCGATGCCCTGGTTCAGTTTTTGGTCGAGTAGCATGCCGAGATTGTCGCCACGGGCCAACGCCCGGGTGGCCCCCTTGGTGCCCTCGTAACCCTTGCTGTACTGAACAATGCCGCTGGCAGACCGAATACGTTGGATCAACCGATCCGCCAGCAGGTTGTTGGGCACCCGGTAGATGAAGGTCATGCGGCCGACATACTTCGCCGTCCAGGCGCCGGCGACCTCCCAATTGCCGACATGCCCGCCGATCAGGATCCGCGAGCGCTTGGATACATCGGCGCCATGCACATGTTCGGCGCCGACCACCTCGACCCGGTCGCTGTCACGGATGGTGATCAGATGCGGGTATTCGCCGAAGGTGCGGCCGATATTATCCCACATGCCGCGGACGATGCGTCGGCGTTGCTCCTCTTCCAGCTCCGGCATGGCGAGCGAAAGATTGTACATGGCGCGCCGGTTGGCCGCGGCCAGCCACGGCCCCACGCTGCGACCGATCCACCCGCCCAGCGCCGACGCCGCATCGATCGGCAGCAGCCGGAAGAGCCCATAGGACAGGAGCATCGCCACCGATTGCAGCGGGTGGAATGCCCAACGGTCGAGCCGGCGGCGTCCGGGTGATTTCTGGGCCATCTGTCAGTGTCCCGCTTCGTGCGGCATCTCGACCGTCAGGCGGTGCGGCCCCGTCATATGACCTGATCGCCCCACTCATATGGCTCCGAATGGGGCTCCCGCATCACCGTCTCGAGCATGTAACGACAAACCCGTTCGGCCGCGAATGTGGAATGCGCTCGCTCCCACCCCGCCTTGGCCACGCGT
This sequence comes from Inquilinaceae bacterium, assembly GCA_965237625.1. Taxonomy (GTDB): domain Bacteria; phylum Pseudomonadota; class Alphaproteobacteria; order DSM-16000; family Inquilinaceae; genus JABDIP01. Next base: position 57,349 of record CBDEGD010000006.1, on the reverse strand, counting down.
CGCCGCGCCGCATCGTCGGCATGATACCGTCTCACCTGCTCGACCAACTCGTCGACACCGTCGAAATAGACCACCTCGTCGGCGCCGAAAAGGCGCTCCATACCAGGGACGCGAGGGCTGAATGTCAGCAGCCCATTGCCGGCGAGCTGCCAAAGGCGGGCCGAGGAACACATGAAATAGTCGTTTCGCCGGCTGTAGCTGAGGCCCATGCGCGCGGCGCCCAGCTTCCTGTCGTAATCCGCGCCGAACACCAGCGGCGCGCCATACATGCCGTTGATGTCGAAACGGATGTCGTGCAGCCGATCGCGCAGCACCCCCATGAAATCCGCCCGGTCGGCGGCATCCTTGTTTGCGCGCCCGCAGAACAGCAGATCGATTGGGAGATCGACCGCCTCGAAATTGCGATGCCGATCGATCGAGCGATCGGTCGGCCCGGGAAAAAATGCGACCACATTGTCCGGCGTCTTGAACGGCCGCATATGGGCGTCGCCCGACGAAACGAATACGGTGTCGAGATAGGGAACCCTTGCGTGGACATGGGCAAGCTTTTCCTCCGCCCACAACGGATCCTGGTACCACAGCACCTGCTTCATATGGGGGAAACGTCCGCCGAGCTCCGCCAGGGTCTCGGGCGTCACCAACTCACTGTGTCCCATCCACAAGATGTCGGGCTCGATATTCACGCAGGTCTCGACCAGCCGCCGATTCATCCGGCCTTTTCCAAGGCTCTTGGTGCGAAACGGAGTCTCGAACCGGGCTACGTCGCGATAGCTGAACGGATAGACGGAATGGCCACAGCGGATCAGCCCGTTCAACACCTTTGTATCGACCGATGCGTTGAACCGCTGGCCATAGGCGCCGAAATTGAAGCTGGCGACCAGAACGATGCGTAGAGGCTTGGTCATTGGGTCACACCGAATACCGGTTCCACTCTGAAATCCGCCAGAATCGGCGTTTGGCGGGGCGGCGGATGCCATGCCCCATCGGCAAGGTCGAACCCTGGCACAGCGACCCCAGGATCGCCGGGCCGCTCGCACAACCTTTCGGTTGCAGGCCATGAACGTCCCGCGAATCGACTTATAGTCGGCTCCCGACTCTTCGGCAATCGTCGGGGATTGGCGGCGCCGACCAGTCTGATGGCCGCAATGGTTGATCGCATTGACAAAAAAGCCAGGTTAGCGACGCAGAATACGACGCAGCAAGGATACGCCGGCTGCCGAACCGGGGCATCGGGAAATGCCTCGCACATCTTCTGCGCCGGCTGTTTATCCTGACCCATCGCAAGATCGTCGACGATGTTGTCGACGGCATGCGGCTGCGGGTGCATCTGCAAGGCAATGTCTGCGAACGGCGCTATTTCTTCACACCGATGCTGTTCGACCGTGCCGAGCATGATTTCATCCGCACGACGCTGCCGGTCGGCGGTCGTTTCGTCGATGTCGGCGCCAATGTCGAATTGAACAGCCTCTGGGCGAGCGCGGCGTCCGGATTCTGGCCCTAGTGTCCCGATTCTGAAATTCGCATGAGCGAATTGCAGTATCAAAGGGACACTAACTGTATGATTCTAGTGTCATTCAGCTTCCGTAATCCGGCACATGAAATGTGCCGAACTTCGAAACCATGACACTAGAACCAAACCCGGCGGCTTTGGAGCGGCTCAACACCAACATCGATACGAACGGATCCTCTGACCGTATCGAGGCGGTGCCGGTCGCCGTCGGCATTGGGTCCGAACCGGCCCAGCCGGCCGGCATCGCGGTCCAAGGATAACAATTGTATAACCAAGATCACGGCGATATACAGCGATCACCATGTCACTCCTTCGTCGAACCCGACAACAGCGAGACCTCTGTGGCCGGAGCAAGGCCGGCGGGTTTCTGCTGTCGAAGGCGGCCACTCGGAGCGCCGAAACGATGTCCAGCCATATCCCTCTCGTCGATCTGAAGGCTCAATACTCAACCATCAAAGCTGAAATCGACGCAGCGATTGCCGACGTTATCGCCAATACGGCTTTCATCGGCGGCCAGCAACTCCGCCGATTCGAGGCCGAGTTCGCGGCCTTCTGCGACGCTTCCGCCTGCGTGGGCGTGGCCAATGGAACCGACGCACTCTATTTGGCCCTGCGGGGACTTGGTATCGGTGCCGGAGATGAAGTCGTCACGGTCTCGCACACTTTCTTTGCAACCGCAGAATCAATCTCACTGACCGGTGCGAGGCCGGTCTTCGTCGACGTGGATCCGTCGACCCTGCTGATGGATGCGACAAAACTGAAGGCCGCAATCACGGAGAGAACCAAGGCCATCGTCCCGGTGCATCTTTACGGCCATCCCTGCGACATGGACGCCGTGAACGCCGTCGCCAAGGCGCATGGGCTCCATGTAATCGAAGACGCGGCGCAGGCCCATGGCGCAAAGTGGCGCGGCCGCCGTGCCGGCAGCATGGGCGACATCGCCTGCTTCAGCTTTTTCCCGTCCAAAAATTTGGGCGCCTATGGCGACGCCGGTGCCGTGGTCAGCAACGACACCGATCTGATCGAGCGTATCCGCATGCTTGCCAATCATGGGCGGCGTGAGAAATACCTGCATGATTTTGAGGGGGTCAACAGCCGCCTGGACGGCCTTCAGGCGGCTATTCTCAGCGTCAAACTGAAGCATTTGGAGGCCTGGAACCAAGCCCGGCGCAAACACGCGGCCCGCTATCTGCAATTGCTGGACGGGTTGGATATCGGGCTGCCGGCCATCCAGCCGGATTCCGAACCGGTCTGGCACCTCTTTGTAGTGCGCACCCCCGATCGCGACCGGCTGGCCGCTGCGCTCAAGGCCGACGGAATCGCCACCGGCATCCACTTTCCAGTGCCGCTGCACCGGCAGCCCGCCTGTACTTATCTCGGCATCCCCGAGGGAAGCCTTCCGGTGACCGAACGGGCCGCGACTGAAGTTCTCAGCCTGCCTATCTATGCGGAGATCACGGACCAGCAAATCGATCTGGTCGCCGGCGCGATCCGCGATGCCCTGTAAGCGCGTGCGCCGCCTCGCGGCTACCGATTCGGGACGACCCGATCGGGATTGGCACGGGCTACGATACCGGGCCGATATAGAGAGACCGAAGCCATGTTGAATTTCGCGATGGTCGGGTGTGGCCGCATTGCGCGTAAACACGCTGAACTGCTGACCGGTGACGAACTGGACGGTGCGCGCCTGACCGCGGTCTGCGATGTAAAGGCCGATCGCGCCGAGGCCTATGCGCAGAAGTACGATGTGCCCGCCTTCACCGACATGCATGAGATGATGTCCACATTGGGCGACCGCATCGACGTGGTCTCGATCCTGACGGAGAGCGGGCTCCACGCGGCCCATTGCAAGGCGCTGGCGCCCTATGGAAAACACATCCTGGTCGAGAAGCCGATGGCCCTCACCCTGGATGACGCCGATGAGATGATCCGGGCCTGCGACGAAAACCGGCTCCGGCTCTTCGTCGTCAAACAGAATCGCTACAACCTGCCGGTCCTCAAGCTACGCGAGGCGCTGGACGCCAAGCGGTTCGGCCGATTGGTGATGGGAACGGTCCGGGTCCGCTGGTCCCGCGATCAAGCCTATTACGACCAGGATCCCTGGCGCGGCACCTGGGCGATGGATGGCGGTGTATTCGCCAATCAGGCCAGCCACCATGTGGACCTGCTGGAATGGATGTTGGGCGAACCGGTTTCCGTATTCGCCAAATCCCGAACCGCCCTGGTCGACATCGAAACCGAGGACACCGGGGTCGCGGTCATCACCTTTCGGGGTGGCGCGATCGGGATCGTCGAGGCGACAACCGCGACCCGGCCGAAGGACCTGGAGGGCTCACTGTCGATCCTTGGCGAAAATGGCACCGTCGAGATCGGCGGGTTCGCGGTCAACCAGATGCGCCATTGGGGTTTCACCGATGCCACAGAGGCCGAGGAAAAAGATGTCCTCAGCCGGTTTCGGGAGAACCCGCCAAACGTCTATGGCTATGGCCATCTCGCCTATCTACGGCATGTGATCGGGGCGATCGAGGGCAACCAACCGGCGCTGGTCGACGGGCTGGAGGGCCGCAAATCGCTGGAGCTGATCAGCGCGATCTATGAATCCATCGAAACCGGCCAGGAGGTCCGCCTGCGGTTCGAGACCAAGCACGGACGACTGGGTCGGCGATCATGAAGATGATTCCGGGCGCGAGCCGCTGGGCATCGCCGCCAGTGCGGTCAGGCCGCTAGCCGAAACGGGCATCATGGGCGAACCAGAGATCCGATCCGCCGGCATCCACGGCGTCACCTTCGGCCGGGACGTGACAATCGTATCGCCGGTCAACCTCTATGGCTGCGAGATCGGCGACGGCAGCTTCATCGGCCCATTCGTCGAGGTGCAGAAATCCGTGACGATCGGGAAACGGTGCCGCATTCAGTCGCACAGCCTGATCTGCGAACTGGTCACCATCGGCGATGATTGCTTCATCGGCCACGGCGTGATGTTCGTCAACGACCTGTTCCAGGATGGCGGGCCGGCCAGGGGCGACAAGAGCAAATGGCGGGAAACCCGGATTGGCAATCATGTCAGCGTCGGCAGCAATGCCACCATCCTGCCGGTGACCGTCTGCGACGATGTCGTCATCGGCGCCGGCGCAGTCGTCACGAAGGACATCACCCAACCCGGAACCTACGCTGGCAATCCCGCCAGGCTGTTGCGACGGATGGCCGACAACGCCTGACCATAGACCTTATTCATGCGCAGGCGGTCCGGCAGCTATCCTTAACGTTCAAGGGACATCGATTGCGCTTCGCAGCCTTTCGATCGCCTCGCCCGTCGAGACCGCTACGGAGCCAAAGGGTGAATTTAGAACCTGCCGGGCAGGCCGGCGGTCGATGCAACGCGATCGTATAGCGCCAGCAACTTTCGCGATTGCTCGGGCCAGCCATATACCCTGGCAAGAGAATCCATCCTGGTCCGAGTCGGACGCATCTCCGACCTGCGCTCAACCATCGTTGCCAGCGTTGCCACGACACTATCCGCATCGAACATGTTCATTACCGCGCCGGTTCCCGTCGATTCGACGAACCGCTTCAGGTCGGGCACATCGGAAACCGCAACTGGCAATCCGGAGAATACCGCCTCGAAGAGCTTGTTGGGCATGGCATATTGATAGTTCAGACAAGGATCGCAGTAGGGAATGATCGAAAAATCGGCGCTCGACACGTACTGAGTCACCTGATCATGCGGAACCGATGGCAAGAAATGCAGTCTATTTCCATAGCCGCCGGCATCCGCGATCCTCGCGAGAAGGACGTCGGTATCCCCCGATGTCGAACCGACCAGTGCGAAATGCAGTTCCGGCACACAGCCTAGGGCTTCCACCACCTTTTCGATCCCGCGCAACATGTTTCGGCCGCCGGTGTAGACCGCAAGGGGTACATCGTGTTCCAGCGCCAGACGGCCCCGAAGGCCCGCAGACGGACGGTTGCCGGTGCCGATGTCCCGGATTGCCGGAGAGTTCATGATCAGCGTGGGTGGCTCGATTGCATAGGTGTTCTGAAGATGGCCCGCCACGCCCGCCGAGACGGTAATCACCGCATCCGCCCCGCGGATATAGCGAGCTTCACGGTCTTTCAGGTACCAACGTCGGAAACGCGAACTGTTTCCCACGCGCTCTGTATTGAGCTCATGGCTGTCATAGATGACGCGCGCCTTTCGACCCCGGGCCAAACGGACCGCAATCGGCAACGTCATTAGATCGTGCGCATGAATGATGTCGGGATCGATTTCATCGATGAATCGGATTGCCCAGCGCCCCAATCCGAAAGTCAGCGGCAAGTTCAGAAACAGCGGTTTGATTCGATGATATCTGGTGCGCCAGTAAAGGACGCCGTCTTCGACCTCATATCGAGGAGACGATCCTTTGCGTTTCAATTGGCTCAGAACCGTAACTTCGTGGCCCGCCGCCGCAATCGCCGCCGCTTCGCGGCGGACGCGCGAATCGCCTATGTCGCGGTCGGAAAGCAACATGACAACCTGAAGAGGCTTACGAGCCTCTCTCTGCGCAACTCTCGGAACTTCCGTCAATGGAAGATCGGCGGCCTCGTCCGAATGACGATCCGTTTCCGCCATGTTGCCGAACTCTTCCTGCGCCTCGCCAATATCCCTCGACGCACCAGCGGTAGATCCGAGACCGTGTTTCATTGAACAACCCGCCGTGGTTCGACAATCCCGCAAGCCATTGCTTTCATCTTCGACTTTGGAGAGTAGGACGTAAAATTCCATCCAGTTCTTCGCGGACTACAAAGTTTCGCAGCGCACCGAAATCCAGACGAATCAATTGGTATGGATTTCAACTGAAACTCCTCAGGATGTAGCTAGGTCTCAAACCGGCGTTGCAATTGCAAATCGATAATCCCCTTATTCTGCATAAGGACGGTATGCCCGGGTAAGGTCAAGTCCGGGGTGGAGTTGGCAATTCGCCGCCAGTCAAGCGAGATGCCAGCGATCACGGGTGTCGTCACACAGGTTGGCCGTTGCACGTGCCGTGAATCGGATGTTACTTCCGGCTGCGTCAGCGAATTGATGGCAGGGTGGCGGCATGCTTGGCCGGGCACCGGCTACTGAACAACGGGAATGGCCCATGTGTGGATTTGTCGCAGCGATCATGCCGAAGGACAGTCTGCCGCCCGCGCTGCTTGATGAGATGCGGGATCGATTGGCCCATCGCGGGCCGGACGGTGCAGCATCTTGGATCGGCAAGGCGGGGGACGGCATGGTGGTCGGCTTGGCCCATCGCCGATTGGCGGTCATCGACCTCAGCGAGGCGGCCAACCAGCCGATGTTCTACGCCGATCGTGCGCTGGCCATTGTCTACAATGGCGAGATCTACAATTTTGTGGAGCTACGCGAGGAACTGGAGGGGCTGGGACACCAATTCCGCACCCAGAGCGATACCGAGGTCCTGCTGGCCGCCTTCGCCCAATGGGGCGAGGACAGCCTCGGCCGGCTGAACGGCATGTTCGGCTTCGCCATCTGGGATTCGCGCAAGCAGCAACTGTTCGTTGCCCGCGACCGGTTCGGCGAAAAACCGGTCCATCTGGTCGAACTGCCGGGCGGCGGCGTTGCCTTCGCCTCGGAGATGAAGGCCCTGTTCGCACATCCCGACGTGCCGATCGAGGTCCACCCCGAAAAGCTGCGCCACTATGCCCGGCGGGGCATCAACGAATCCACCGCGGAGACCATGTTCCAGGGCATCCGGCGACTGCCACCGGCCCATGCGATGGTGGTCGACGCCACCGGTAACATGGTCCGGCAATGGCGGTACTGGCCCCCCGATTACACGGCGATCAGGGATCGCTATGACGAGGCAGCGGCGGTGGATCGATTCCGGTCCATGCTCGCGCGCAGCATCGAGATGCGATTGCGTTCCGACGTGCCGGTCGGCTCCAGCCTTTCGGGCGGCCTTGATTCGTCGACGATCGTGGGCATGTTGGCGCAGCGGCGACAGGAAGGATTGATTTGCACGCAAAATGCCTTCTCGGCGCGCTTCGACAACGACCCGACGCTGTCGGAAGGTCCGCAGATCGATTCGGTCATCGCCCTGACCGGCGCCAACGCCTATGGCGTTTCACCCGATCCAGAGCGACTGGTTTCGGAAGCCGACAGGCTTCACTGGCACCAGGAAGAACCCTTCATTTCGACCTCGGTCTATCTGCAATTCTGTGTCGCCAGATTGGCCCGGGAGCATGGCACGATCGTCCTGCTCGATGGCCAGGGCGCCGACGAGCTTCTGGCCGGCTATCAGGCGTATTTCAAACGATACCAGCTCGATCTCGCGGATCGCTGGCAGTTTGCAAAGCTGGCGTCGGAGACAAGTGCGTTCACCAATCGGCTGAAATTGACCAGCGCCGCCTATCTAGACAGCCGACGCCGGTTCAACGACAAGGTCGCGCTCAATTTCTGGAAAATCGCCCTGAGACGTCTACTGCCGTCTCGCCTGACCGCACGCGCGTCCCGCCCTGGCGTGCCACCGGCATCGCCGGGCATGAGGTTGCGCCACCGCATGGCGGAGGCCCTGCTCTATACCAGCGTGCCGTCGTTGCTGCGCCATGCCGATCGTAACGGCATGGCCTTTGGACGCGAAATGCGTTTTCCCTACCTCGATCACGAGTTGGTCGATTGGTGCATTGGCACTTTGCCGGACGAGGCATTAATTCGGGATGGCTGGCAGAAAATGATCCTGCGACAGTCCGGCGAGGGTGTCTTGCCGACGGACATTCAATGGCGCGCCGACAAGGTCGCCTATGCCGCGCCACAGGATGTCTGGCTGCGCGGCCCGATGAAAGGCTGGGGACATGACAATCTGTTCTCAGGGCCGGTGACTGATGTGCCCGGCTATGACAAGCGGCGGCTGAAACTGCTCTGGGAGAACCATCAGTCCGGCAAAGGCGACAACTCTGGGGCGCTGTGGCGCTGGATCAGCCTGAACCAGTGGCTGAAGCTAATGCGCAACGGGGTATGGCGGCACGGGATCGCCTAGGCGAAACCCCGCAAAACTGTACCGGCGGCCGTCAGGACAGGCGTCACGGGACCGGTCCTCGGCGGCCATCAGCAACCGGCCGGTTCAAGGTCGGGAGCCACCGCTGTGCCGCCGATGCCGAGCCGCTCATAGACTTCGAGCAGAATTCTGGCTTGGGCGGGCCAGCCATATTGCCGCTTAAGTGCGGCAACTTTTTCCGGCTCCAATCGCAATTGGTCTTTCTCCGCTGCCATCTTGCGCATGGTCGCGGCGATGTCATCGATCCTTCGCGCGTTCATGACGATGCCTGTCTGCGTGGACTCAACAAAACGTCGCAACTCCGGCAGATCGGATACGGCTGTCGGCAGGCCCGCGAAGACAGCCTCGAATAGTTTATGCGGCATTGAATATTGGTCGTTTAGACAATTGATATCATAGGCAATAATGCCGAAGTCGGCGCTAGAGATGAAGGCGGTAACGAGGTCATGCGGAACCGGCTGCAGGATGTGAAGCCTGCTCTCGACTTTCTCGAGCGCTGCAATGTGGTTCAGGGTGTCGTCTATGTTTCCCATCGAATGGCCAACGAGGGCCAAATGCGTGTCCGGCACCATCCCAAGGGCCCGAACAAGCCTGTCCAAACCGCGATTGGCGTGACGAAGACCCGTATACACGGCCAATGGGATTTCCGGCGGCAGCCCCAACACCTCGCGGAGACCCCTTATCGGCGCGGTCTCACCCGATACCGCACGTATGTCTGGCGCATTGAGCACGACATCCGGAAGCGGTATTTGGTAAGATTCCAGCAGATGTTCGGCAATGCTATCGGAAACGGTAATGACCGAATCCGCGATCCGGATATTATGCTGCTCGACTTTTCGTCCGTGCATCATCCCCGGTGCGGATCGCTTCTTGGGTCCATGCAGGTAGAGGTCGTGGACGTCATAAACGACCTTCGCGCCGATGGCCCGTCCGATCGCATTCGCTGCCGGTAACGCAATCAGGTCATTGGCGTGGATTGCCGTCGGCCGGAGACTTTTGACGGTATCTTCGACAAAAGATCTGAATGCCCGAAATTTCAACAACCCCGATCGCGGCCGTAGCGGCCGGGCACGCATGGGCACCCGCAGATAGCGGACGCCATTGACCGTCTCGTCGCGCGGAAGGGGGTCGACATGTTTGCAGACGATGGTCACGGCGTGGCCGGCAGACTCCAACGTCTCGGCGATCCGCATGACTCGCGAATCCGGATTGCACGGATTGTCGACGAGCGAGACAATCGAATGGGTCACTGGCATCCGCTGCAATCAGGTCTGAGTTTGGCCGCATGCCATGGAGATCAATGGGAAACGGCGCGGCTGCATTTCACTCCCACAAGCCGCTTCCAGGCTACAATCGGACAGTATCGCAGGAGCATGCAGATGGTGGCGCCTGCAAATCGCCAAGCGTGCTCCTTGGAGTAGTCGTTGACGATTCGCTTGAACAGCGCCCGCGTCTGGTAGCGCGGATCCAGATCGAGCGTATTCATTTCCTGGTTCGCCGTCTATTTGATGGCATCCGTCACCGCTCCAACGATCCGGCCCTGTGTGGCGTCGTCCAGATAGGGATGCATGGGTAGGCTGAGTACCCTTTCAGCAAGCGCTTCGGAAACCGGCAGGCCCGACGGGGCCACCGGATAGTCCCGATAGGCGGTCTGCCGGTGCAACGGGCGCGGATAGTAGATCGCCGTCGGCACACCGGCCGCCTTCAGCCGCGCCGCCACGCCATCGCGGTCGTCGAGCTTGATCGTGTACTGCGCCCAGGCGGAAACCGCGCCGGCCATCACCCCCGGCACATCGACCATCGTTGCGAGGGCCAAGGCATAGCGGTGGGCGACTTTCTGGCGGGCACCAATCTCATCCTCGAAGATAGCCAGCTTCTCCAGCAGGATCGCCGCCTGGATGGTATCGAGCCGGCCATTCATTCCGATCCGGACATTGTCGTATTTGTCGGAGCCTTGGCCGTGCACGCGCAGCGACCGCAGCGTCGTCGCCACATCGTCGTCATCGGTGAAGATCGCACCGCCATCGCCATAGCAGCCCAGCGGCTTGGCCGGGAAGAAGCTCGTCGCGGCCACATCGCCGATCGATCCGGCCCGCTTGCCGCGATAGCTGGAGCCGAAACACTGCGCGGCGTCCGACAGAACGCGCAGGCCATGGGCCTCCGCCAGCGGCAGCAGCGCGTCGTAATCCGCCGGCTGCCCGAACAAATCGACCGGGATAGCCGCCGCCGGCCTCAGCCGGCCTTCCGAGGCGACCGATTTTATGGCGACCTCAAGGTTTGCCGGATCGATATTGAATGTATCATCCAGGACATCGACGAACACCGGCGTCGCCCCGACCAGGGCCACTACCTCCGCCGTCGCGGCAAAGGTGAATGTGGGCACGAAGACCGCATCCCCCGGGCCGATACCCCATGCCATCAGCGGCAATTGCAGCGCGTCGGTGCCGCTGGCGCAGGTGACCACGTGCTTGACGCCGGTAAATGCCGCCAGGCGCTCCTCCAAGGTCCGGACTTCCGGCCCCATGATGAACCGGCCATGCTTGAGGACACGGCCGATGGCTTCCTCGATCCGGCGGCCCAGGCGGCGATGCTGGGCCTTCAGATCGATGAAGGCGATCGGGTCGTCGGCCACCAATTGCTGTGCGACGGCGGATTCAGTCATCGATTACCTCTTCAAGTCGGTCTGCGCCGGCTTCTCGATAGCGACGCCCGGTTCGAGGGCAGGTCAGGTTCTTGCCAAGACGCTCGCCGGCATGCCCGACCCAGCCGATCCGCCTAGCCGGGACACCGGCCATCAGCGCGTGGGGCGGGACGTCGCGGGTCACAACGGCACCGGCCGCGATCAGGCAATGGTCGCCGATCTCATTGCCGCAGACGATCGTCGCATTGGCGCCGATGGTGGCGCCGCGCCCGACCCGGGTCGGCAGGAACTCGCCGCGCCGATCGACTTCGGCGCGCGGCGTATGCACATTGGTGAAGACGCAGGACGGTCCGCAGAACACGCCGTCCTCAAGGGTCACTCCCTTGTAGAGGCTCACATTGTTCTGGATCTTGCAGCGGTCGCCGATCACGACATCCGGCCCGATGCTGGCGTTCTGGCCGATCGAGCAATTCGCCCCGATCCGGCAGCCGCTGAGCACATGACTGAAATGCCAGATCTTGGTTCCCGATCCGATTTGCACCGGATCATCGACGTAGGCACTTTCGTGCACGAACACATCAGGGCGCGCCGACGACGCCTTGAGCGACTCCTCATCAGGCGACCCGGCCTTCAGCGATACCGCCTGCCCGGAGCCGATCGAGGTCTCGGCAGATTGAAGGACCCGCAATACCCGCACGGCCTCGGCGCCATCGGTCCTCGGCGTTGACTTTTGGGCGACGCAGTCCAGAAAGTGCTGGCATTCCAGTTTCAGCGGCTCATCGGGGTCGAGCGGAACGGGCTCGGCTGCCGCCTTCTGCGGTTCCGGCCGGCCCTCGCGCCATTCGATGTGGTGCGGATAGAGTGTCAGCTTGGTGTCCCAGGGAAGCCCATCGTCGAACACCGCCATCTGCCGCTCGCCGACCACGACCAGCTTCTGTTCCTTGAACGGGTGCAGCCAGGACACGAAGATATGGGCGTTCACCCCGCCGGGAAATCGCAGATGGGTCGTGGTGACGTCGGCGATCTGGTCGTGCAGGTAGTTGGCGCCGCTGGCGAGGACCGTCTCCGGCTCCTCGCCGACCAGTCCCAGGATCATCGAGATGTCATGGGGGGCGAAGCTCCAGAGGATATTCTCCTCGCGCCTGATCTTCTCCCAGGTTGAGCCGGTTCGAATAGATGTATTGCAAACGGCCGAGCGCGCCTTCCCTGACAAGCTTTTTCAGCCGCAGGAAGACCGGGTGATATTGCAGCAGGTGTCCGACCATCAGCACCCGGCCCGCCGCCACCGCCTGTCGCCGCAAGATCTCCGCATCCACGGCGGTGAGAGCGAGCGGCTTCTCCACGAAGACGTCCTTGCCTGCGTCAAGCGCCTGCCCGGCCATGGCAAAATGCCGCTCCGCCGGTGTCGCCAGCCCGATTGCGCCAATGGACGGATCGGCCAGAATCGATTGGAAATCCATCGACGGCACGCCGAACTCGCCGGCATATTTCTCGGCGGTTGCCGGGTCATGGTCCGACACGGCCGCCAAGGCACCCAACCCTGCGAAATTCCGGACCAGATTGCGGCCCCAATAGCCGCAACCAACCATGGCGACACGCGGTGGCGCAGCGGCAGGCTTCCGCTGGCGCGCGCTACCGGTCATCGGCTATTTCATCGAAGGGCGTGGTATCAGTCAGACGATTGGCCTTGTCGTTTTGATGGTCAGGCTTTGACGATCTTCTCGCGGCCCTGGACAACATCACGGGTCGCGTTACGGGTGTCGACCAAGATCGGGACCGCGCCCACCAGGCCATTGTAGTCCAGCCCGGTATGGTCGGTGCAAATCAGGGCCAGATCATACTGCGCGAAGGCGGCGAGATCCCAAGGCGTCGACTTGCGTCCCGCGAGCTTGGGATAGGACCGGGTCTGTGGCATCTCCGGAAAGAACGGATCATGATAGTCGACGCGGGCACCCAGCGCCTCGAGTCGGTCGATCAGCTTCAGGGCCGGGCTTTCGCGCATGTCGTCCACATCTTTCTTGTAGGCGACACCAAGCAACAGAATGCGGGCCTGGCTGACGGCCTTGCCGGCCCGTTCGTTCAAGGCCTGCGCGACCCGCTCGACCACATAGGCCGGCATGCGGGTGTTGATCTCACCGGCAAGCTCGATGAATCGGGTCGGGATCTCGTGCTCGCGGGCCTTCCAGGTCAGATAGAACGGGTCGATCGGAATACAATGACCGCCAAGCCCGGGGCCCGGATAGAAGGGCATGAACCCGAACGGCTTGGTCTTGGCGGCGTCGATCACCTCCCATACATCGATGCCCATGGCGTCGAAGATGACCTTGAGCTCGTTGACCAAAGCGATGTTGACGGAGCGGAAGACATTTTCGGTGATCTTGACCGCCTCCGCGACCCGGGTCGACGAAACCACGACGGTCTTTTTGACGACGCGACCGTAGAGCGCCTCTGCCAGCGCCAGGCTGGTGGGATCGTCGGCGCCGACGACCTTAGGGATCAAGTCGGTGCTGAACTGGGCATTGCCAGGATCCTCACGCTCCGGGGAATAGGCCACGAACAGGTCGCGACCTGGTGCAAACCCGGATTTCGCCAGGATTGGGCGAAGAACCTCATCGGTCGTCCCTGGATAGCTGGTCGATTCCAGCACCACCAGACTGCCCGGTTTCAAATGGCCGACGATCGATTCGGCAGTCCGTTCCACATAGCTTAGATCCGGCTCACGATACTGGGTCAGCGGGGTCGGTACGCAGATGATCACCGCATCGCAATCGGCCACCCGACTGAAATCCTCGGTTGCCGAAAACCGGCCGGCTTCGACGATCTCGGCGATATTCTCCGCCTCGATGTGCTTGATGTATGAACCGCCGGCATTGAGCAGTTCGACTTTCGACGGATCGACGTCAAAGCCGACCGTCACAAACCCGGCCGTCGCGAACATGCGAGCCAAGGGAAGGCCCACGTAACCCATACCGACGATACCGACGCAGGCCTGCGTCGTCTCGATTCTCTTCCGCAGGGCGGATGCGGCCGGGAGAGCGTTGGTGGTTTGCGTCATGAGATCGGTTCCTGACCGCAATGGTACGGCCTGATGGATAGGCGCAAGCTGACCGCACAACGACATCAGCGATGCTCTACCGCCGATGGCGGCGCTTGGCAAGTCGCACGCCCAACCTTCGGAACCGCCATCCAAACCGGCTTCCGCGGCGCCCAACCCACCTCGCCTTGGAGACCCGGCTCATCGGCCAAGTGGCTTGCCGTCACTCAGTCGCTGGCAGGCGCTGGGGCGGAGGCCGGTCGCTCTTCGGCTGTGTGACGGGATCGGCCCAGGATCAGGGCCAATCCCGGAAGGGCGGCCACGATCAGCAAGCCCCCAAACAGCGCCGAAAGCGCCACGGACTGCTCCGCCGGAACGCCGACCAGCGAGAACAGCGAGAGCGCGCCGATCTCTCGCACGCCCCAACCGGCGAGAGAAATCGGAAAGAGGGCGATAAGAAACACCAGAGGAACGAGCAGGAAATAGAGCAGAAGATCCAATTCGAGGCCCAACGCCCGCCCGATCAGGGCGTAGCTGACGATGCCGTTCACATGCACGACCGATGACGTCCAGAACTGCTCGAACAGCGGCCGACCGCGGCGAAATCGATTGAGGCTGCCCAGCAATTGGAGAATGTGGCGAAGCCAGGGTGCCACGCTCAGCCGCGCCTCGATCGGTTCGGCGAATGCGGCCAGGAGGATCAACGCCGACAGCGAGCCGAGAGACAGGGCGGCCAATATGATCGTCAGCCCGGTGTTGTCCAGCAATCGCTGATACGCGAACAAGAGGACGACAATACTCACCATCAGCAACGCCAGCCCCGACACCCTGTCGAGAGCCGTCACGCGCACCGCCAGTCCGAGGCCGAGATTGCGCTTGAGAAGCGCCGCTTTCACGACGTCGCCGCCAAGTCCGGTGGGGAGGACCTGATTGAACCAGAGCCCGACAAAATGGGCCCGAAGCGATCGCCCCCAGGGCAATTGCCCGCCGAGCGCCCGCGCCACATAGACGCAGCGCAGCGCGGAGATAAGCTGCGCCAGCTCGAAAACAACCAGTGCGGCGCCCAGCCAGATCCAATCCACGTCGGCCACAAAAGCGACCAGATCGCCGAACGACATCGCACTGGCGACGATGGCGAAGGTGCCCACGCTGACCGAAAGCTTGAGCGCCAGCACCAGCCGACGATCGCCCAGGGCGGATCGGAAAGCGGAGAAACCGGTCGACCGATCGCCGGCTCGCGGGTTTGCCCTTCCGGTCATGAATTGGGTTTCGATTGCTCGAATTCTTCACGCAGCAGGCTGAGTTCCTGAACAAGGAGCCGGTTACATTTCTGGGAGTTGTGCATTTCGATGGTCATGCGGTGCAGAACCAGGAACACGACCAGGAACAGGGCGCCGAACATCACCACGAATGGAAACGCAACGCCTGCGAATTCCCCCGCCAGATCCGCAAGCCGTGGCAGGAAGACGAACAGGCCGGGCAGCAGCGCGACCGTCGACAACATGGCAAAATCGTAGAAATCGAGACGACCCCGGATGGTCTGCCTCGCCAGCGCCAGGAGATACAGCAGGGTGAAGGCGGCAATCAGGACGATCGTCTGGAGGGAAGGCTGAAAACTGCTCATTGCTGGGCGATATCCTTCGTGTCAGACCGGCGGGCGCCGCTGAACGGCAGCCACCAGGATATAAAACAGGACCCGGGCCATATAGGAGATCGTCGTCAATCCCATGATTGAACTGCTGCCGTTCTCACGCGGCCGCATTTCGACCGGCAACTCCCGGATCGTCAGACCGTGGCGCAGCGCCCACGCCAGGGAGATCGGCTCCGGATAATCATGCGGATAAGCTTCGACGAAAAACGCCATCCCGGTCCGGTCGATCAAACGCATGCCGCTGGTCGGATCGGTCAGGGTCCACGACCCGAAGAGCAGGCGGATGAATCCGGCGATGAGCCGGCCGCCGAGCCGTCGCGCCCAGGTCGAGCGGAAGGTGTCGCCGATCGCAAACCGGCTGCCGACCAGGATATTGCAGGGTTCGCGGCGATACGCCTCGACGAGCAACGCGATCTGATCGGGCGGGTGTTGGCCGTCGCCGTCGATCTGGACGCACATATCGTAGCCGTGGCGATGGGCGAATTTGATTCCGGTCTGAACCGCGCCGCCGATACCCAGATTTCGCAGCAGCCGGATCCGGTGGGATGCCG
Organism: Inquilinaceae bacterium; assembly: GCA_965237625.1. Lineage (GTDB taxonomy): Bacteria > Pseudomonadota > Alphaproteobacteria > DSM-16000 > Inquilinaceae > JABDIP01. The sequence continues at coordinate 40,922 of CBDEGD010000006.1, read as the reverse complement.
ACCGGGCCGCCTCGAACGTGCCGTCCGACGAACCGTCATCCACCACCAGCGTGTCGTGATGGCAGTCGAGAGCGTGGATTTCCTCCAGCACCCGGCCAATTATCGCCGCCTCGTTGAAACACGGCAGGATCAGCAGGACTTTGGGCTGTGGCGCAGGCACCGGATGCCGCCTCAGACCGGGTGCGAGGCGGCGCCGAGCAACGTCCTCACGCGCAGTTTGAAGATCAGCCAATAGACGTACGCAACCCGCCGGGGCAGGTTCTCCATTTTGGTCTGCGGACGGCCGAACAAAGCCCGTAGGCCTTGCGCCCACAGGCCGAGACCGGTTCTCAGCTTCTCGATGAAAAAAAGCCGGATCAGCTGCTGCCGCCGACGCTCCACGACAGGATAATCCTGCCGTCCCTTGGGCGAAAAGCTCGCCAGGGCGTTTTCGTCCGTGACCGAGATGCGATTGGCGGCGAAGAGCGCGCTGCCGGCAAACGGCGCGACGATGAAAACGGCCACTTCATCGAGGCCGGACCGGATGAGGGCGCGCATATAGCGGCGCGACTGGTGGAAATCCTCCCCGGTTTCGGCCGGATGGCCAACCAGAAAACAGGCCTGGGTGCGAATCCCGTTCGCCCGACAGGCGGCGATCAGACGAATGCCGTGATCGTAGTCGAACCGCTTGCCAATCGCCTTCATGACATCCGAGCTTCCCGATTCCGGGCTGATCGATAAGTACCGGCATCCAGCGCGCGCAAGCAGGGGCACCTGTTCGACGGGCACGGTTTCGGCCTTGGTGCCGCTGACGATGTAGAATCGGATGCCGGCTTCCCGCTCCAAAAGGAGCGACGCCACAGCATCCCACCGGCTGCTTTTGACCGTTGGGTTCAGGTCTTCGATCTGAAAATGCCTAACGCCGTGACGGTCCCGCAGGGCGATGATCTCGTCGACCACATCGGCTGCGGCATTGGCACGCCATCGCCGATCGTTGGTCTCCGGCACGACGCAGAAATCACAAGGATACGGACATCCCCGTGAGGTCAGGATCGGCAGGTAACGGCCGGATTTCGGCCCGTGCGAATAGGGCAGAGACCAATACCCTTCAATATTCAACTTGTCCCAGGCCGGCACCGGATAGCGGGCCTGCTTCACCATTTTCCGGCCAACCGGGCGATCGGCGGGATGATCCCGGAGAACGACGTTGCCGGGCGCGGTCGCCGGGTCGAGCCGACGCAGACAGTCGGCGATCTCATCCCAGTTGAAATACGGCTCGCCGCAGAGCAGCGCATCGACTCCGGCGGCAAAAAATCCGGCCGACAAACGCGGCAGCGAATAGGCGGTCACCGCTTGCGAATTCTCCAGGATCGCCACGGGCGCGCTCGGACAGGCCGCCTTCAGCGCCTGCGCCATCCCCAACAGCTCCCGATGCGACATGTAGGATAGGGCGAACAGGATGAAACCCTCGGCCTCCTGGATCGCGGGAGACTCCAGATAGGACTGCAACGGTGCGCCCTGCAGAAAATAATCGTCCATCTCGTCAAGCCGGTCCGGCGCCGCGCCGAACAGGTCGATGAATTCGACCTGATCGCCGCGTTCATCCAGGAAGGCCGCGAGCGTGGCGAGTTCGATCGGCCAGTACGGGATTCCGGAGCCGAGGAAATCGCCCTTCTGTACGGCGATGCGGGGAGAGATCAGCGTGAGACGCATCCGACCCGCGAACTTATACCAAGGGACATAGACAATGACCGATTTCACCGCTCTCCCATGTCCGCCCGTTAGGCGCGGTCGGCGCCGTGGTGCAGCGCACCACAAGCGGGCCGCAACGCGGCGGGCGGACATGGGAGAGCGGCCTGCGGTGGAGCGCCCAGGACTCCATTGGGGCCCTTTCGGGGGCGTTGCGACGCTTGCCCGATGCGCTGCATCGCGCCGCGCCGCGCCTGCCCGCAAGGGCCAATGGGCTCCATGAAATCGGTCATTGTCTACGTCCCTTGGTATTAGTCCAATACGGGGTAGTGATTGGTGCGCTCGCGTTCCGCCGCCCAATTCGACTCCGCCGATTCTGCGTACCAGCGTGCAAAGCCATAGCCGATATCCATGGCGTCCAGCGTGCCGATGTAATTGAAGGCGCCCTGTCGGCCGATGGTGCGAAAATTCTCTATGCCATCCAACTCGCCCAGAAGCCGGGCCAGCGCGGTCTCGAATCCCGGCAGAAAGACCGGATAGCTGGATGGCAACCGGATCACCCGCTCGTTCCGGACCGCGAAGTCGCGGAATCCCATGTCGGACAAACCCTGCTTCGCCGCGTCGATCAACTCGGCATCCGAACGCCCGCTCATGTCGCGCGTGTCATTGCTCATGATCTCGCAGCACACGATGCTGCCGTTCGGCGTCATGCCCGGATCGAAGGATTCCTGCTCGCTGACCCGATGGAAGGCGATTTTTGGATCCGGCACGAACACCCAGGATTCCGACAGCAGGCTGGGTTTGTCGACATGCAGGAACACCAGCAGCAAATCGTTCAGCTTCACGACCCGGCGCGCATCTTCACGCACTTCCGGCGACAGCACGCCGGACAGCACGTTGGACGTCAATCCGAGCGGCAGGCTCGACACCACGAAATCGTCCGGACCGACAACGAACCGAACCGGTTCGGGATTACTGCTGCCGTTGGCCAGGGCGCCGTTGGTCAGGGCTGGCTCGCACTCGATACCGACGACGCGCCCATTGGCCACCGACAGACCCTTGACCGAATGGCCCAGGACATAGCGGCCGCGACCGCTGGTGCGCTCGCGGATCGCCGACCAGAGTCGCTGCAATCCGCCACGCGGATAGCGGAAGGTAAGAGCCTCGAAATCGCTCTCCTTGCGCAATTTGAGCAGCCGCCCCAGGGACCTCCGTCAACGACGGTGTCTGGACCCGCCCGCGCGACAGCTTGACGTCAAGATTGCAGGGATCGCCCCCATAATTTCCGGGCGATGGGCTCGAACAGGACCCGATACAGCGGCCCGCCAACGCGGTCTTCCAAATCCTCCGCGAAGGTCGCCGGCATGCGTTTGCCGGTCAGGCCGCGCAGGCGGGCGACGCCATAGCCCGGCGGTCATGCGTATGAACGTGGCCAGACCGAAGGCCTTGGACAGAGAGAACGGCGACGGCGGGTAGTCCAGGAAGTGGCCGTTCATGAAGATGCTGCTGAGCTTGTCGCGCGTCAGCCAATCCTCCGGCGGCAGCAGGTCCTCGACCCGTTGACGCAGTTGTTCGTCAAGCGTGAATATCTTGTGCGGGCCGAGATCGTGGTCGCCGATATCGCCCCAGGACAAGGTCTGGGCAAGACCTCCGAGACTGCCGCTACGTTCGATCAGCACGAAATCGGCATCGCCGCCGTTCGACCAGCCCATGGGCCGCAGCCAGCCCGGCGGGACCGCCGCCCAGGATGTAGACCGTCATGATTTCAGCCTCGCGAGCGCCGTCGTCTGGCTCGCGTAATAGGGCACGGGAATCCTCTGAATGAAGGTCGGCGTCAGCCGGGTGATCAGACCCGTCAGCGGAATCCCATAGTGAACGGCCATGCGCTCCAGATACCCGAACTCAAGCACCTGCCAGTATCGCCGGAAGTGGAAAGCCTCGAAACCGGTCCGGCCGCACAGATCGCCGATCGACCGGCGCGTGAAATGATGCAGGTGAACCGAGAGAATCCACCAGAACCGCCCGCCCGGCGATTCTCGCCTGCCATGTCCCGATATCGGGGTAATTGATCAGCAATATCCCGTTGGGTTTCAGAAGCTTCGAGATTTCGACCAAGGCCGCCCTGGGCTCCGACAGATGCTCGATAACGTCCCAAAGGCTCACCATGTCGAAGCTGCCCGGCTCGAAACCGTGCTCATCGATGGTGCCTTGTTCGATCTGCAGGCCGCGCTCTTTTCCGCGGTCGACCAGATAGCGCGACGGCTCCATGCCATGGCTGTCGTATCCGAACCGGGTCGCCGCCTCCAAAAACGCGCCGCCGGCAGTGCCGATATCCAGCACTTTCGCGCCCGGCGCCGGCAAGTGCCGTCGCAGCCGCCGCAGCGCGAGGTAGAAGCTCCTGACCCGCATCTCATGCTGGCTGTCATGGCCCGATTCCTCGGAATTGACATAGCCTTCGATGATCACCGACTCCGGAAATCTCGGAGTCTCGTAGATCATTGCACAGGTCTCACAGGCCGAGATGGTCTGCGTCCCTTGGATTCCCGATGCCGCGCCATAGAGCTCCGCCGGATCGGAGACGTCAACCCATGGCTCATAAAGGGTCCTGACCGAAACGCCCCCGCAGACCGGACAAGGAACATCCGTCTTCTGAGGCGGCGGGGCCTCCGATCGCTGGCTCGCTACACCCGTCGTGTTCAACCCGGTTCTCCTGTGTTCCTGGCTTCGTCATCGGATTCCGGCACCCGGTAGATGCGGATTTCCGCGGTCCGGTCCGGGATTTCGATGACATGTGCGATCCGGTATTCGGCTTCCAGGGCCTCTATCAGCGGTCCCGGCTGAGGGAAGTAGGGATGGCTTATACCAAGTCTCATTGATCATGACCGATGGGCCCAATCGCGGGTGCCGATGGACATGATGGTCCAGGGTTGGTCGACGAGGCGGTTCCAGGCGTAGCAGCAGTGGTCGACGATGTCGTCGTAGGACTTGAAGACCCGGTTGGAGAGCCAGTTGCCGCGGAGGAACTGCCAGATGTTCTCGGCCGGATTGAGCTCCGGGGATCGGGGCGGCAGCGGGACGAGGGTGATGTTGTCGGGGATGGTGAGCTTGGCGGAGCCATGCCAGCCGGCCTGATCGAGGACGACGACGGCATGAGCGCCCGGCGCCACGGCTTGGGCGATCTCCCGGAGGTGCAGCGCCATGGCGGCGGTGTTGCATTTGGGCAGGACGAGAGCCGCCCCCTTGCCCTCGGCGGGGCAGATCGCGCCGAAGATATAGGCGGACCGCGTCCGTTGATCGTGAGCTGCCCTGGGCCGGGTGCCACGCCTGGCCCAGCGCCGTGTGATCTTGTTCTTCTGCCCGACCCTGGCCTCGTCTTGGAACCAGATCTCTATCGGCCGGCCACCGGCCTGCTGCGCCGCGATCGCGCCCACAAGGGCGGGGAAGTTTTTTTGAACGCCGCCATGGCCTCGTCATCCTGGGCATAGTGACGCGGCCGCGCCGAGAGCCTGCGGAAGCCCATGGCGCGCAACTCCCGGCTCAGGGTCTGCTTGCTGATCGAGACCCGGAACTCGTCCCAGACCCACTGCGCCAGATCGACCAGACGCCAGCGCACGACCCCGTGGACCGCCGGCATCGGACCGCTCTCGACGGTCCTCGCCAAGGCCCGGCGCTGAGCCTCGTCGAGCCTCGGCGTCTTGCCGGGCGCCTTGCCGGTGACCAGCCCCTCCGGTCCCTTCGCGTTGAAGCGAAGAACCCAGTCCCGCACCGTTTGAAGGCCGACCCCGCCGATCCGTGCCGCGTCGCTGCGCGTCCCACCATCGTAGATCTCCGCGATCGCCAGCAGCCGACGGGCATGAGCCCCATCACCGGCCATCTTGGCCGCAGACCGCACCGACGCGGCGTCGAAATCCTCCCGCAAGGCAACAGCAACCGACATGGCAAACCTCCTTCGTTTGCCATGTTGAATCAGATCAAAGCCGATTCGGGAATCCCCTACGAGTCCGCCTCAGCGGGACTTGGTATTAGCTGGTAGGGGTAGAGCGTTGGCGAGACGAGGAAATAGGTCGGCCCCGACCCGTCATGGATGTTGTCGACCATCGCCTCGAATTCCCCCTCCGAACCGATGAAATTGGGCAGGAAGCCATGGCATGGCTGTTTGAGAAGCACGCAAATAACGGCGAAATTAGGATACCCCGCGACCGTCTCCCCAGGCTGAAGGCGCGAACCGATCCATGCGGCCGCCGCCACCTTCGGCGCCACATCTTGCGAGACGCGCATGCCGAACTGTGGATCGGCAGGGTACTTCGATTGAAGATTGGTCTTAAGGGCGATAAAGCCGAACCCGAAGGACGCCAAACCGCCGAAATACAGCAACGCCAGCCCCGACAGCAACGGCCGTTCCAGGGACAACCCGCGAAAGTCCGCCCGGCGGCCGATTGCCCAGCCGAAGACCGCAAGGCAGGCCACCAGCCCGACTGCGACGTAACGGACATTGCCGGCATACGGAAACAGTGATGCCGAGATCACCAGCCCGACCAGCAGCACCGCAAAAACCGACGCCGACGGCCGCCAGTCTCGATCGAGATAGAGCAGCGTTGCGCCTACCGTCCCCAGCAACGCCGGCGTGATGAACAGCTCGCGCCTGACTTGTCCGGCCATGATGGCAATTACGACCACCGCGATCAGAACGACCCATTGCGTCCGACGTGAACGCTGTATGGCGGCCAGCGTGTGGAGGATTTTCGGCGACCGGTCGGTGGGCTTATGGGTCAATCCGACAAGTAGCAGGCTGACCGACACCGCCAGCGCCAGAAGCCCCACATTCAGCGTATGACCGCCAGGGTCGCGATCGATCAGCCTTGGAACCGTGACCAGGATCTCCCGCAGCACCGCCGTCTGCATCGCAGCGTCCATGGGATAGAGAACCATCCAGGACACGGCTCCGAGCCCGCAGGCCAGCGGCGCCAGAATGGCGGTGCGCCCGGTCAGCGCGGCATCGCCGGCCAGCCCCGCCGGCTGCCGGAACGCGAAGCGCCAGACCCAGGCGGTTGCCACGATCCAGGGCAGCACCGTGACCACGCGATAGGGCGCCATCGGGATCACCGGGCCGACTCGCGCGATCAGAAAAATCAGCAGCGGCATAACACAGCCGATGGCGAAGGCGACCGGCCGCAGCAGGCGAAAGGGACCGTCGCGCGGCGCCAGCACGATCACCAGACCGAGGAACCCGATCATCGCGAGCAGACCGGGCTGCTTGAAGCCGACGCTGACACCGATGAAAAATCCGCCAAGGATGAACAGCGGCTCCTTCAGCGATCGCCGCAAACGGCCGTTTGTCCCTGTCTCCAGTGCAAGATAGATCAGCGTCGCGCCGAATGTGATGCATGCCAACATCCCATAGCCCGGATTGGCCGATGGCGTGATCGAATAGGATATGCCGACGACAAAGACGAACACGCCGATCGCCGCCAAAAGAGACACTGACCTGAAACACACCAGGAATGCGCAAACTGCCGTGGTGAGCGTGAATACGAGGCCGGTCAGTTTGGCCCAGTAAAAGACCTGGTCGGCGCCGCCAAAGAGATAGAACTGTATCCAGCTCATCAGACCTGGATAGCCGTGACGAAAGTCGATGTTCGGCAATTGGCCCGCCTCCAATGCGAGCCATCCGTACAAGGTGTTCCCGTCATCCCAGACACGGGAAAACACGTTCAACGTCGCATGGTTGAAAGCAAAGGCGGCGACTACAAGAAAAACGGACCAGACGACCGCCGATACTGGAGACCAACGGAATATTGCGCGCTGGTGGTCCCGCGCTTCTCTAACAGCCTCTAGCATCGCCATGCGAATGATATCCAGTGTCAGTTGGCGGATCAATCAATCGGTTACGATCCCGCCATTACGATTCCATTAAGTATCAAAGGTCCGCATCGGGCGATAGGGCCGCAAAATCAGCGGATTGCGATCGGTTTTCCGAAAGCCGTGACCGGGATCGCCGGATCGGCGTCGCCGGCCGCTACACCGGCAAACGCAGCTGGCAGCGCAAACCGCCCTGGGGGGCTCTTGTCAGACGAAGTTCGCCGCCATGGCCGCGCACGACATCCCTGGCAATGGTCAACCCGAGCCCGGTTCCACCGGTCTGCTGATTGCGCGAGGCGTCGATGCGGAAGAACGGCTTGAACACATCGCCTAGATGTTCCTCCGGAATGCCCGGCCCGTCGTCGTCGATGATGATTTCCACGAATCGGGGACCGCTGGCGCTGGCCGTAACACAGATTTGCGATGCGTACCGCGCCGCGTTCGACAGAAGATTCGCCAGGCAGCGTTTCATCGCCTGCGGTCTGAGCGCGAGCCGCAGCCCGTCATCGATCACTTCTTCGACTTCCGCACCCTCGCGGCGCACGCTCGCGACAACCTCATGCAGCAGCGCACTCAAATCGGTCGAAACGGCCTGCTCGTCGCCCTCGCCGCGCGCGAAAGCCAGATAGCCATCGATCATGGTCTCCATGTCGGCGACATCGCCTTTCAGATCCTCGATCTCCGGCGCGTCCCCCAACATGGCGAGCTGCAATTTGATGCGGGTCAAGGGCGTGCGCAGATCATGGCTGACGCCGGCCAGCATTTCAGTGCGCTGGGTAATCTGACGTTGGATCCGCTCGCGCATCACCAGGAACGCGCCCGCCGCCTGCCGCACCTCCAACGCTCCCTCGGGGCGGAAGCTCGGCACCTCCCGACCCTTTCCGAATCCGTCGGCGGCCGCCGCCAATCGCAGGATCGGCCCGATCTGCTTGCGCATGAAAAGCAGGGCCAGAGCGAACAGGATGATGCCCGACCCCATCATCCAGGCGACGAAGACCTGGCTCGTCGAACTGAACAACCGACGGCGTGGCACCCTTGTGTGCAGCACACCGCCATCCATTTGCACCTGGATCAGGGCGAAATCGCGCGTGACCTCCGGATCGAAGATAAAGGGCTGGTCTATGCTGGTCTTCAGCGCCTCGCGAAGCTGCGTCTCCAGAATGACATTGCCGCTGATCGATGGCTGTTCGGGAAGGACCGCATCGTCGTGGAAGGTGATCACCAGACCCATGGTCCGCGCCGCATCGGCAAAGATCGCCTGGCTCTCCAACTCGCGCAGTTCCATCTGATCGATGACGTAGGCGATCTCGCCGGAGACGCCGTTGGCCAGGCGCCGGGTCACCTTCTTCCAGTGCTGGTCGTAGAAATAATAGGTGGCGATCACCTGCATCAGCAGGAACGGCGTGATGATGATCAGAAGCGTCCGGCCGAACAGCGTACGCGGCAGGAATTGCTTGGCCCAGGGATGTGGCCGCGGCCACAGGGCCAGCCGGTCACTGCCCGCGGACTCGTCCGTGGCCGGCCTATCGGCCAGCGGGCCGGAAGCACTTTCGTCGATCGCCATCGGCCGCGCATCCGTTGGTCAGCGTGATCGCCGGGCATAGGGTACCGAAGGCCCAAAGCCGCCGCACCCGCCCGACACCGCACGATCATCTTATCACTTTTAGCCAGAACGATGGCCAAGCCCGATGATCCATCGGCGAATCAACCGGCGCCCGGCTCCACAAGACAATCGACCAGCGAATCCGCCATCCCCCTTAACAGGGCGAAATACTGCCCCGGCCCGGCCGGTATCGCGGATCCCAGAGGATCAAGAACGCCGGCCCTGGCCTCGGTCCCCTCGACAATCGTGTTCAGTAGCCTCGGTTCGAACTGTGGCTCGCTGAACACGCAGCGCGCATCGGTCGCCGCGATCGTGCCCTGCAATTCGCGAAGCCGCGCCGCGCCCGGCTGGTTTTCGGGGCTGACGGTGATGCTGCCCACCGCATTCACATCGAACCGACGCTCGAAGTATTGATAGGCGTCGTGAAAGACCACAAAGGGCGTTTCGCGAACCGCTTCCAAACTCTCGCCGATTGACCTTTCCAAATCGGACAGACCAGCATTGAGGCGCGCCAGATTGGATCGATAGACCGGCGCGTTGTCCGGGTCGGCTTCGATCAGCACCGTTGTGATGGACCTCGCCATGGCGGCGCCATTCCTGGGGTCGAGCCATAAATGCATGTCGACTTCCCCGGCGCCATGATCGTGCTCGCCGGCCTCGATATGTCGCTCATGATCCTCATCACTATGCCCTTTGTCGCCGTGCTTCTCATGGCCGAGATCATGGGTCTCCCACGCGCCGCCTTCACGGGGCTGCAGCAGTGACAGACCATCCGCCTCGATCAATGCGACGATGCGCGCATCGGCGGCAAGCGTGCCGAGCGGCCGGACCAGAAAGGTTTCCAGGTCATCGCCGACCCAAACGACGATATCCGCCCGCACCAGCGCCCGCGCTTCGGAAGGGCGCAGTGCATAGACATGGGGCGACCCCCCGCCCTTGATCAGCAGCGTCGGCTCGGCAACCCCCTCCATCAAGGCGGCGACCAGAGAATGCACCGGCTTGATGCTGGCCACGATCTCCGGTGCTTCGGCCTGCGCCGTGTGCGTGAGAAGCGCCACGCCGAAACAGAGCCCGACCATCATGCGAACTGGAATGACGCCCATGATGTCTCCGCACGGCGAGCGTGAATACGGCGGCCAGAATATGTTATGTTATAACATATTGCAACGTCCTCCGATGGTGCCATTCTGGCGTCTCGAAAGCGCTGACCGCCTTGGGAGAGGCCGATGTTTCTCGATGATTTTGTAATTCGCGCCATACTCGGCGGCATCGGGGTCGCCCTGGTGGCAAGCCCGCTGGGCTGTTTCGTGGTGTGGCGGCGCATGGCCTATTTCGGCGATTCGCTGGCCCATTCGGCGCTGCTGGGCATCGCGCTCGGCTTCCTGCTCTCGATCGATCTGACCATCGGCATCTTCGCGGTATGCGCCGGCTTTGCCCTGATCATCGTGCTGTTGCAGGAGCAGCGACGCTTTGCCACCGACACGCTGCTCGGCCTGTTCGCCCATTCCGCCCTGGCCCTGGGTCTGGTGGTGATCAGCTTCATGGAGACCCTGCGGATCGACCTGATGGGCTATCTGTTCGGCGACATCCTGTCGGTCGGCAAGGTCGATCTGGTCTGGATCTATGGCGGCGGCGCGCTGGTGCTCGCCGGGCTGGCCGCCTTGTGGCGCCGCATGCTGGCGGTAACGGTGCATGAAGAGCTGGCGCGGGCGGAGGGGATCAACGCATTGGCGGTCCGCCTGTGCTTCACGCTGCTTTTGGCCACCACGATCGCCATCGCCATGAAGATCGTCGGCATCCTGCTGGTGACGTCCCTGATGATCATTCCGGCGGCGACGGCGCGGCGGTTCGCCGGCACGCCTGAGCGTATGGCGCTGATCGCCGCCCTGGTTGGCAGCGCCGCTGTGGGCGGTGGGGTCCTGGGGTCGCTGCAATTCGACACCCCGTCGGGGCCATCGGTGGTGGTGGCCTCGTTGCTGCTTTTCCTGGCCAGCCAGGCGCTTGGCGCCCTCACGGGATTTCGCGCCGCCAGCGAATAAGGCCCGCCACGACAAGGACGGCAGCCCTCAGAGAAAGTCCCGCAGCATGGCGACCAGCGGCTTGTCGGCCGGCGGCATGGGATAATCGCGCATCTTGATCGGCCGCACCCAGGCCAGCGCCTGCCCCTCCTGCGGCGTCGGCGTTCCCTGCCAGACCCGGCACAGATAGAGCGGCATCAGCAGGTGAAAATCTTCATAGACATGCGAGGCGAAGGTGAACGGGGCGAGACAGCTCTCCACCGTGTCGATCGCCAACTCCTCGCGCAGTTCGCGGATCAGCGCCGCCTCGGGCGTCTCGCCATCCTGCACTTTGCCGCCGGGAAACTCCCAAAGTCCGGCCATGCTCTTGCCCGGTGGCCGCTGCGCCAGCAGCACCCGGCCGTCGGCATCCACCAGCGCCACAGCCGACACAAGCAGTGTTGGCTGTCTGCTAGCTACGGTAGTCGGCATTGATCGAGATATAGCCATGGGTCAGATCGCAGGTCCAAACGGTGGCGCGGCCACGGCCGACGCCTAAATCGACCTGGATGTCGATCTCCCGTCCCTTCATGTGACGGGCCACCGGCGCCTCATCATAGCCGTCGACGGCCCGGCCATTGCGGGCGATCTCCACACCGCCCATGGCGATGGTCAGCCGGTCGCGATCGGCCTTCTCGCCGGCCTTGCCGACCGCCATCACGATGCGCCCCCAATTGGCGTCCTCGCCGGCGATGGCGGTCTTGACCAGCGGCGAGTTGGCGATCGCCAGGCCGACCTTGCGGGCAGCCCGCGCCGATTGGGCGCCGGTCACCGTGATCTCGATGAATTTGGCCGCCCCCTCGCCGTCGCGCACGACCTGCTGGGCAAGATCGATCATCAGCGAATCCAGCGCCCGACGAAATTCCCCCAGCCGTCGGTCGCGATGATCGTCCACCGCCCCGTGATCGGCTTGTCCCGTGGCGCACAGCAACACGGTGTCGCTGGTCGAGGTGTCGCTGTCGACGGTGATGGCGTTGAACGATCGGTCCGTCGCCGCCGTCAGCATCGGCCGCAGCACCGAGGCCGGCAGCGCCGCATCGGTGAACACGAAGGCCAGCATGGTCGCCATGTCCGGGGCGATCATGCCCGAACCCTTGGCGATGCCGTTCAGCGTAACCGGCACGCCGTCGATCATCGCGGTCCGTGTCGCCCCTTTGGCAAAGGTGTCGGTGGTTCGGATGGCGTCGGCCGCTTCATCCCAAGGATCGGGGGAAAGCACCTTGGCCATCGCCGGCAGCGCACCGGCGATGTGGTCCGGGCCAACGGGCTCGCCGATAACCCCTGTCGAAGCAACAAAGATCTCGGTCTCGGAGCACCCAAGCAGGCTGGCGGCGGCGGCAACGGTGTGAGCGACCGTCGTGTCGCCGGCGGCGCCGGTAAACGCGTTCGCATTCCCGGAATTCACGACAATGGCCCGACCCGCTCCGCCGGGAAGGCACCGGCGGCACCAATCCACCGGAGCGGAGGGGCATCGTGACCGGGTCAGGACCCCGGCGATCGCCGTGCCCGGGTCCAGGGCGGCCAGCAACAAGTCACGCTCGCCGGACTTTTTCAGCCCGGCGGCAATAGCCGTGATCCGCACGCCGGCCACGGTCGGCATATCGGGGAACCGGGCCGGCGCTAGCGGAGACCGCGGCAGATCCATCAGGGTCCACCCAGATGATAGCCCGGCTGGCTCAATTCTCCGGCGACTCCATCACTTCGCCATCCGGGCCGTAGACCACGATGTCGGCGCCTTCGCGCAGCTCGGCCACGATCTCCTGGACATATTGGTCGGCCAGACCGCCCTCGATTTCCTCACGCAGATCCTCGATTGTCGGCTGCGGTGTCATCCGGCGATCCTCGACGAGAATGACATGCCAACCAAACTGGGTCTGGACCGGCATTTCCGAATACGCGCCCGGATCCATGGAGAACGCGGCTTCTGCGAACGCCTCGACCATCTGCTCCTTGGCGAAGTAACCCAGATCGCCGCCGCGCGGTCCGCTCGGCCCGATCGACGCCTCGGCCGCCAGCGTGGCGAAATCCTCGCCGCCCTTCAGCCGCTCAATGACAGCCTTTCCTTCATCCTCTGTCTCCACAAGGATGTGGCGGGCGCTGACCTCTTCCGACGGCGGATTGGCGGCCAGCATTTCTTCATAGGCGGCCGTGACGTCCTCTTCTTTGATCCGAGAGGCGATCGCCCGCTCCAGCCAGGCATCCTGCACGATGTTCCGCTCCGCCTCGGCGACCCGCGCCTTGACGTCCTCTTCATCCTGCAGGTTTTCGGCATATCCGCGCTCCGACATCAGTCGGCTTGTGGCCAGCTGCTCGGCGATGGCCGGGATCAGAATTTCCGGAGGCATCTGCTGGATCTGCTGCGGCATGCGGCGGATTGCGTCGATCACCTCGTTGCGCCGGATCTCTTCGCCATTGACGGACGCGACGACCGGATTGTCATCCTGGGCGGCCGCGGGTAGCGGCCCGGCGGCAACGGCGATCAGCGCCATCGCGGCGCAGGCAGCTAAGCGTATGGCCGGCATATGCATCGATAAAACCCTTCCAGGTGGCGGCGACAGGCAAGAAATACCGGACCGGGCGCCACCGAAATCACCGATCCAAGCGCGCACGTAAAGCACAGCCGGCGATCACGGGCAAGAAATACCAAGGAACCCAGATATTGGCCGGTTTCACCGCTCTGCGAAGTCCACCCGTTAGGCGCGGTCCGCGCGGTGGTGCAGCGCACCACAAGCGGGCCGCAACGCGGCGGGCGGACTTCGCAGAGCGGCCTTCGGTGGCGCCCATTGGCCCTTGCGGGTGCGTCGCGGCGCTTGCCCGATGCGCTGCATCGCTCCGCGCACCGCGCCTGCCCGCAAGGGCCCCAATGGATTCCTGGGGCACCATGAATCCGGTCAATATCTATGTCCCTTGGTATCTTCCGCCGCCATGGTTGGGTTTCGAACAATGATCGCGTATTGTGCCGGCCCGGCGGCAAGCAGCGATGCTCGACCGCAGGATTTCGTGTGGCTGGCGACATAAGGCGCGTTGAAACCTTCGGCTGTTGCGCCTAAGTGTCCATGCTGGATAGCAAAAAGTTTACCTGCCGTTTTTGAGGGTTCGATGCTCGGAAAGATTTTCGGTACCGCGAACGACCGCACGATCAAGGGTCTGAGAAAGACGGTCGATCGCGTCAACGCCCTGGAACCGGAGCTGGAATCCCTCAGCGACGACGCTCTGAAGCAACGCACGCCGGCGTTCCGCGAGCGACTGGAAGCCGGCGAGAGTTTGGAAGATATCCTGCCCGAGGCCTTCGCCACGGTGCGCGAGGCGGCGAAGCGGACGCTCGGCCAGCGCCATTTCGATGTCCAGATGGCCGGCGGTCTGGTGCTTCACCAAGGCAAGATCTCGGAGATGAAGACCGGTGAGGGAAAGACTCTGGTGTCGACCCTGGCGGTCTATCTGAACGCCGTCGCCGGCAAGGGCGTGCACGTGGTGACGGTCAACGACTATCTGGCCCGCCGCGACGCCGGCTGGATGGGTCAGATCTATGAGTTTCTCGGCCTGACGGTCGGCTGCATCGTCCACGGGCTGAGTGATGTCGAACGGCGCGACGCCTACGCCGCCGACGTGACCTACGGCACCAATAACGAGTTCGGCTTCGACTATCTGCGCGACAACATGAAGTTCCGCCTGGACGACATGGTGCAGCGCGAATTCAACTTCGCCATCGTCGACGAGGTCGACAGCATCCTGATCGACGAGGCGCGGACGCCGTTGATCATCTCCGGCGCGGCCCAGGATTCCTCGGAGCTCTACGTCACGGTCAACCGTCTGATCCCGAAGCTTGGCGAGGACGATTACGAGATCGATGAGAAGGCCCGCACGGTCACCATGACCGAAGAGGGCCAGGTGAAGATCGAAGAGTTGCTGACCGAGGCCGGGATGCTGGCCGAGGGCGGGCTGTACGACATTCGCAACGTCAATCTGGTGCATCACGCCAATCAGGCGCTCAAGGCGCACAAGCTGTTTCAGCGCGATCGAGACTACATCGTCAAAGAAAACCGGGTGGTGTTGATCGATGAGTTTACCGGCCGAATGATGGAAGGACGCCGGTTGTCCGAGGGACTGCATCAGGCGATGGAGGCGAAGGAAGGCGCCAATATCCAGCAGGAGTCGCAGACCCTGGCGTCGATCACATTCCAGAATTATTTCCGCTTGTACCCCAAGCTGGCCGGCATGACCGGCACGGCGATGACCGAAGCGTCGGAATTCGCCGAGATCTACGGGCTGGAAGTCGTCTCGATCCCGACCCACATGCCGCTGTCCAGGGCCGACGAGGATGACGAGGTCTACCGGACCGTCGACGAGAAGACCGTCGCCATCATCGAGCAGATCGATGACTGCCATAAGCGCAAGCAGCCGGTGCTGGTCGGCACCGTGTCGATCGAAAAATCGGAACAGCTGGCGGCGGCACTGAAGAAGCACAAAGTCCCGCACAACGTTCTCAATGCCCGATTCCACGAGCAGGAAGCGCATATCATCGCCCAGGCCGGCCGGCCCGGCACAGTGACCATCGCCACCAACATGGCCGGCCGCGGCACCGATATTCAACTCGGCGGCAACCTGGATATGCGCATCGCCGACGAGGCCGCTGAGATCGAGGATGAAGCGAAACGGGCCGCGAAGATCAAAGAGATCGAAGACGAGATCGCAGCGGCAAGAGAGATCGTGCTCGAAGCCGGCGGGCTGTGCGTGATCGGCACCGAACGGCATGAGAGCCGGCGCATCGACAATCAGCTTCGCGGCCGGTCCGGACGCCAGGGCGATCCGGGACTATCCAAGTTCTACCTGTCGCTGGAAGACGATCTGATGCGGATCTTCGCGTCCGACCGGCTCGACGGCATGCTGCAGAAGCTCGGCCTGCAGGAGGGCGAGGCGATCATCCATCCCTGGATCAATAAGGCGCTTGAGAAGGCGCAGCAGAAGGTCGAGGCGCGCAACTTCGAGATCCG
Source organism: Inquilinaceae bacterium (assembly GCA_965237625.1). Taxonomy (GTDB): domain Bacteria; phylum Pseudomonadota; class Alphaproteobacteria; order DSM-16000; family Inquilinaceae; genus JABDIP01. The sequence continues at coordinate 24,744 of CBDEGD010000006.1, read as the reverse complement.
CAAGAACCTGCTGAAGTTCGACAATGTGATGAACGACCAGCGGCGCTCGATCTACGAGGACCGCAAGGACATCATGGGCGCCAACGATGTGTCCGAAATGGTCGCGGACATGCGTCACGACGTGATCGCCGAGATGGTCCAGCAGGCGATCCCGGCCAACAGCTATGCCGAGAAGTGGGATACCAGCGGGCTGGCGACCAAAACCCGACATACACTGGCGATTGACCTGCCGATTGCCGAATGGGCCGAGGAAGAGGGCATCGCCGAGCCGGAGATCGAGGAGCGGGTTCGCCAGGCGTCCGATCGCAAGATGGCCGAGAAGGCCGCCAATTACGGTCCCGAGCTTATGCGCATGGTGGAAAAAAGCCTGCTGCTGCAGCTGCTCGACCAGATCTGGAAGGACCATCTGCTGACCCTGGACCATCTGCGCCAGGGCATCTCACTGCGCGCCTACGGCCAGCGCGACCCGCTCAGGGAGTATCAGGCCGAGGCGTTCGAGCTGTTCCAGACGATGCAGGCGGGGCTGCGGGAGACCGTTACCCGGGCGCTCAGCGTGGTCGAAGTCCAGGCGCGCAACGCCGAGGACACGGTGGTGATGCACCCCCGCGCCCAGACCCAGGAAATGCGCGAATCCCGCCAGGACCCGGCGGCCGCCATGGGCCAGGCTCAGGCGACCGGCACCTATGGCGGGGGCGCGCCCAGCACCGGTGGCGCCGGCGGCTCGGGCACGGTGCGACGGATGCCGCCGCCGGGCGTCGCGACCGATCCGAAAAATCCGGAGACCTGGGGCAAGGTAGCCCGCAACGCCGCCTGCCCTTGCGGATCAGGCAAGAAGTACAAGCATTGCCACGGCGCCGTGGGCTAGCGAGAAATTCAGCCGGACGGCGCCGGCCGCATAGGCGGTTGACGATCAGGACCGGCGATTAGCCGTCACCGAAATGTTCGATCTCCGCACCGGCCGCCGATCGGATCTGCTCCGCGGCTTTCTGAAGTTCGGATGCGATCGCTTCCAGCCGAGCCGCGCTCGCCGGGCCGAGTCAGCGCCTTTGCCCGATGAACCACCATGTTTCCCTGTTGCAGGATCGCATATCCCGGCCCGGGCAAACGCGGGGCGACGATCCGGCCGACCGGCAAACCCTGCCCCGACTTGTGGAGCGCCGCCATCTCACCCTTGGTGCCGGCGAAATACTCGAACTCGCCGCCTTCGACCGCATTCGGGTCGGTGACGAACATGACGTAGTCGATCCGCAGGGTGTCGACGTGCCATTTGTCGACGTTCTGGCCGACCTCCAACGGATTGTAATTCAGATGCCCAAGCTGATGGGGGATCGTGTGCGGCGTCAGCGGCGCTTTGCAGATTTTCGAGATCGTCTCGGTTACATCCGGCGACAGGCAGAAATCGCGCAGGAACCGGGACCGGTACACCCCGCCGCGGACATTGCGGGCGATCCTCGGATTGCTGGTCGTGAACTGCTCCAATCGGCGGGCGACCTCCAGCAGGCAGGCCACCCCTTCGTCACTGAGAACACGAAAGCAGGACGTAATGCCAAGATCGGTCGGACACTTCGCGACGTCCTCCGCCCCATAGCCCAGATCTTCCAGCGAAACGACCTCCGCCGGGGTCTCAAGCGCCAGATGACGGGCCGGATCAAATTCCGGCTCGCCCTCCAGCGGAGTGTGGCCCGATGGATGAACGCCCGGAAATGCCAATGGATGGGCCAACGACACGGATTTCCCCTTCAACATGGGGTGATCCAGTCTCCACCGACTCCCTCATTCCGGCAAAGCGGTAACTCGGCGCCCGCTTCCGGAATTGACCCTCCAGGGACTGGAAGGCCTAGACCTTTCGCGACTCGAACCTTCGGAGATTGTGATGAATGTCCCTGCCCGGGCGGCCATGTTAGAGCCTGATCGGTCTACGCCGAGTCGGCGTAGACCGTGAATCAGTCTCTAATTTGTTGAAATAGATCAAGATTCACACTTCAGATCGAATCGATCTGAAGTGATCTTGATCTAGGCGTCATGCTGGCCGTGGCGGCCGCGATCGGCCTGCATTGGCCGCTCAGAAGCTCGGCCCTGAACGGTTTGGCGCTATTCCTGGCCTTGACGGCCTGTGTCTATTTGGGCGCCCTGCTCGCCGCTCGGCCGTCAGGGCCAAAAATTGCGGCAAGCGAAGGCATGGTCGGCGGATTTGTGTTCCTGTGCGCTTTTTTCGGGCTGACGGTCTCACCGATCTGGATTGTCATCGGATATTGGGCACATGGCGCATGGGATTGGCTGCATGTAGATGGGCGCTTCGGCGTCCGGGTTGCCGGCTGGTTTCCACCTCTGTGCGCCGGCTTCGACCTGGCGGTGGGCACCTACGCGCTTGTGATCTTGTGATCCGTTAGTGCTTCATCGCTGTCGGGACCGCTGGTAGTGCGGGGCGCCTGAAAACGTTGCATCGTATCGACGGCCCGGATGCGCGTTTCCCATGTCGGCGTGTCGGGGCTGCGCCCGGGGCGTTCGCCGACCGGATAGGTCCGGAAGATCGCCGCCCCGATCAGCATGTCGACCTGATGCGGGGATTCTCCGAGAGGCAGCAGGAGGTGGTCGGCCCGCCGATAGTCGTCGGCGCGGGTTCTGAGCGGGCCGGAGATCAGGACCGGGCCGCCGCCTTCAACCGTCCGTGCCGCCTCGCGATGTAGATCCGTCGCGCCGGTGCTGGCCACCTCGGAGAGGCGGGTTCCCGTCACTGCGCCGCCATAACAATCGGTCAGCACGGTGCCGGCCAGGCGGAACACCAAATCGAACGGGCTGCGCCGAACAGCGACCAGGAAGATGCTCGAGAGAAGCGTTGGGATGTCGAGCGGGTCGAGATCGCTGCGCCCTGGGAACCGCCGGTCGCCGCGCTTGGCGTCCCAATAGGCATAAAGCCGGGACAACGTCGGATTTGCGATCTGGCCCGCCGCCTCAATCGCCAAGGCTTTTTGCGTCGATTCGCACCCGCTGAATTGCGCTGCGCCGATCGCCGCTCGCGATTCCCTCATTTGCCACCTACCTGATCCAGAGACACTAGATGTAGTAGGCACTTTGAGCCGGAAGGGTTAACAAAGTGTTACCAGCCAGCGGGACCGCGGGAAGTTCCGGCGCACAGATCTGACCGATGAACGGGTCGATCCGCCTACGACGCAGAGAGGTTGCCGCCAGCTTCGGCCGCTTAGAGCGTGCGGTCGCCCATGGCGAGGAATTTCTCACGCCGGTTGCCGCGCAAGGTGCCGCCGTCAAATCCGCGCAGATCGAACAGGGCTCGATCGATCGCATCGCCGACCGCCTCGATAACTTTGCTCGGATGGCGATGGGCGCCACCGATCGGCTCGCCGATCGATTGGTCGATGATACCAAGCTGCATCAGGTCGCCGGCAGTCAGCCTCAGGGCCTGGGCCGCCTCATGGGATTGGGCGGAGCTGCGCCACAGGATCGACGCGCAGCCTTCCGGGGAAATGACCGAATAGATGGAATGTTCCAGCATCAGGACCCGGTCGGCGGCGGCGATGGCGATCGCGCCGCCGGAGCCGCCCTCGCCGATGATCACGGAGATCAGCGGCACCCGCACGTTGAGACAGCATTCGATCGCGCTGGCGATCGCCTCGGCCTGCCCCCGCTCTTCCGACGCGACGCCCGGATAGGCCCCGGCGGTGTCGACCAGAGTGACGATCGGAAGGTGGAAACGGTCGGCCAACTCCATCAGCCGCTGGGCCTTGCGGTAGCCCTCCGGCTTCGCCATGCCGAAATTGTGCCGCAGCCGGGTTTCCGTGTCGGCGCCCTTCTCATGACCGATAAGCATCACCGAGCGACCGCGCAATCGCCCGAGCCCGCCGACGATGGCGCGATCCTCGGCGAAGTTGCGGTCACCGGCCAGCGGCGTGAATTCCTCGATCAGGGTTTTCACATAGTCGCCGAAATGCGGCCGGTTCGGATGCCGCGCCACCTGCACCTTCTGCGCCGGCGTCAGCTTGTCGTAGGTCGTGTTGAGAAGCCGGTCGACCTTGGTCTGCAGGCGAGAGACCTCATCGGCGATATTGATATCGCCGCCATCGGACAGATGGCGCAGTTCCTCGATCTTACCTTCGAGTTCGGCGATTGGTTTTTCGAATTCCAGGAATGTCTGCATGCGGCGTGGCGGCGTCATGAGCTCAGTTGGAAATCACCCGTAACATGAACGTCCGAGTGTCCGATACAAAAAGCCAGCGAACCTCGTCAAAATTGGGGCGTCAAAGTTGGGGCGGGTTCGACCACCCGTCCCTAATCAGACGCCTGCTCGAACCGCAGGTCAACCGGCGGCGATCTGCTGCGCCTTCTGAACCAGGTTCTCCGCCTGCTTGATCGAGGCGATGTCGATCAGGCGCCCGTCCAGGGAGACGGCGCCCTTGCCCTCTTTCTGGGCCTGGTCCATGGCCACCAGGATGCGCTTGGCCCGATCGACCTCCGCGTCGGAGGGGCTGAACACCTCATTGGCGAGACCGATCTGGGACGGGTGGATCGCCCATTTGCCTTCGCAGCCAAGCACAGCGGCGCGATAGGCCTGGGCCTTGTAGCCATCCGGGTCCGAGAAATCGCCGAACGGCCCGTCGACCGGGCGCAGCCCGTTGGCCCGCGCGGCCACCACCATGCGGGAGATGGCGTAGTGCCACATGTCGCCCCAGTGATATTCCCGGGGGGCGTCGCCATCCTTATCGGTCAGCACGCCGTACATCGGGTTGGGTCCGCCGATCACCGTGGTCCGCGCGCGGGTCGAGGCGGCATAGTCGGCAACGCCGAAATGCAGGCTTTCATTGCGCTTCGAGGCGGCGGCGATCTCATCCACATTGGCCATGCCGAGCGCGATTTCGATGATCAGCTCGAACCCGATGCGCTTCTTGCGGTCAACGGCGGCCTCGACCTGGCTGGTCAGCATGTCCACCGCGTAGACATCGGCAGCGGTGCCGACCTTGGGGATCATGAACATGTCGAGCCGCTCGCCGGTCTGCTCCAGCACGTCGACGACGTCGCGGTACATGTATTGGGTGTCCAGCCCGTTGATCCGGACCGACAGGGTCTTGTTCCCCCAGTCGATATCGTTGATCGCCTGGATGACGTGCTTGCGGGCCTGCTCCTTCTCATCCGGCGCGACCGCGTCCTCAAGGTCGAGGAACACCACGTCGACATCCGACGCCGCTGCTTTCTCGAACAGGTTGGGATTACTCCCCGGCACCGCCAGTTCGCTGCGGTTCAGCCGTGGCGTGGCTTGCTCGACCAGTGTAAAGCTCATTGGACACCTCCCCAATTTTGGGATTCTGGAATTGTATTTCACGATGTGGAATGACTGTCATATGCCGGCTGTGCCAACCGATGTCAAACGCTGCCTCACAAGAGGGGTTCACATATGCGCGTTAAGACAATTCCCGCCCTGCGTCAGGCCCGGATTGAGTCCGGGGAGAAAGCAAGAACTGGGGGGACGAAGAAGAGATGGATGATGCGGCAGGCTAGGGTAGCGGTACCCGCAGCGCCGATGGCAAGGCTGCCAATGCACCTTCCCGTCCAAATCCGCGCTCGGCGGCAAAGGCCGCAATCGAATCCGTGCGATCGTCGGTCAGCGGATGGCTGCGCAGGATTTCCGGAATCCGCTCGCCAACCTCGCTCAGAGATCCAGCCAGCACATTGTACAGATCCTCGGCCCCGTTTATGTGGCCGTACAGTGCCACCAACCCCAGCAAGCCATCCCGGTCGGCGGCCCGCTCGGCATCGCGGCTAAACTGCATCAACACCATCAGGCTCGTGCCATTCGCGATGTTCTCAACGAACCCGGAAGACTGGCCGCTAATCGCCACGGCGACCAGGGTCATCAGGGCGCCGCTGCCGACATTGGCCGCCACATCCCGATTGCGCACATGGGCGATCTCATGGCCGAGCAGCATGGCAAGAGCGTTTTCGTTGGGCAGACGGGCCAGCAAGCCCCGAAAGACGATGATGTGGCCACCAATCGTCGCCGCGGCATTGACCACGGGCCCGTCGACGTAATGAACAGTGATGGTCATGCCCGTCGGCAATTTCATCTGGCTGGCGACCCGATCGGCCAGTTCCTGCAATGCCCGCTCCACCCCGGCGTCATCCACCGGCAAATCAAGCGTCGCGTCCGCCAGCCCCTTCTCCCAGGAAAACGGCATATGCCGGCCGAGAAAACCGCCCAGCAGCACCGCCACCACCGCCAGAACCAGCAATGCGGCGGCGGCCTTCAATGACAAGGTCACGAATTCCTTCAGCGTGTTGGTGCGGCTGACATTGATGCCTTCCGGGATGCGGGGGTTCGTGTACTTCAAAGGGCGGCAGCCTCCGGAGTGACAGCGCCTGGGATAATCGCGGTGCCGTAGGCCACGACCTCCACCGATCCGATCGCGTTGTTCGCGCCTTTGGAGATCGAGGCGGTCTCCATACGCACATTGAAGACGTAGGCCGCCCCCATGGCCCGCGCGGCTTCACGCATCCGAAGCAACGCTTCCCGGCGGGCCCGGTCGACCAGGCTTTCATAGGCGACGATCCGGCCGCCGAATATCTTGCGCAGCCCGGCCAGAAACCGTTTGAAATAGTCGATTGAGATCACCGCACTGCCGATAACAAGTTCCACGCCCGGCGCCGGATTGAGCTCGGGCGCGTGGCGTGTTGAGAAAATCGGCAGGTCGCGGAACTGGTCCTCGCGGGCAATGATCGACCGGTAGTGCCGACGTTCGCGAAAACTGCCAACGCTGAATCCGAGGATCAGCAGAAGGATCGGAATACCGATCTGCAGAATCAGATTGATGACCACTTCGATCATGGCCGGCTACTCCAATTCGACCGCCGTACCATAGGCGAATAACTCGGCCGCCCCCTGGGCCACCGAGGACGTGGCGAACCGGATGTTGAGAATGGCGTTGGCGCCGGCCGCCTCGGCCTGCTGCTGCATTCGCTGCACCGCCTCCTCCCGCGCCTGAGTCAGCAGTTCGGTGTAGGCTTTCAACTCACCGCCGACGATGTTCTTGAAGCCGGCCAGGATGTCTTTGCCGATATGCTTGGCGCGCACGGTGCTGCCCTGCACGACGCCGAGATGGCGCGCCACGGTGCGGCCGGGCACGTATTCCAATGTGCTGAGGATCATCGAATAGTCCTTTGGGATTGAAATCCCTGGTTGGGCGATCGAATGGGCGGACGCAAGGCACCACGGCCATATGATCGAAAATTCCGGGTCGGCACGATCATAGGAGCCTGTCCGGGGCCAGGCGCGTATTGAAAAATCTGATCGCCGGCATCAATGCGGCCAGTATGTAAACCATGATCGCCCAGTAGACCCAAAGGGGAAGATTATCGAACAAGGCCAGGATGACGGTCAGGCCAGCCAGTCCCAGCACCCACCACATGACCGCGGCCGTCCGTATTCTGGAACGACGCGCCTCGACGCTTCGGCATGATTTGATCGAACGATAGGTCCCCCAGGCGGCACCGATAGCACCAATCGCAGCGCCGACGCAGCCGCCAATTATTCCCAGCAATGCATCATCCATGGAAAAGGCTCTCGCGCTTCGCCGACGCCACAAACTACCCACGAATGTGGTTAAGGAAGCGTCAACACCCCTGCATTGCTGGCGCTGACTAACGGCCCGAACGGCCCTTCGCGAGCGGATGGTGATCGTTTACCAATCGGTTCAGGCGTTCGCCCAGCACATGGGTGTAGATCTGGGTGGTCGAGATGTCCGCATGGCCGAGCATCTTCTGCACCGACCGCAGATCAGCGCCCCGATTGAGCATATGGGTCGCAAAGGCATGCCGCAGCACATGGGGGCTGACCCGTTGCGGATCAATCCCCGCATCGATGGCCAACTCCTTGAGAAGTTGGGCGAAACGCTGGCGGGTCAGATACCCCTCCCGGGACCGCCGCGATGGAAACAGGAACGGCGCCTGCCTCGCCAACCGTGCCGGCACCAGGAACCGGTCGCGAATGCCGAGATAGCCGGCGAGCGCCGCCCGCGCCGGGTCCGACAACGGCACCAGCCGCTCCTTGCCGCCCTTGCCCCTGACCAGGAGCACCTGACCGTCGCGCGCAATGGCGGCGAGCGGCAATCCGACCAACTCGGAGACCCTGAGGCCGGTGGCGTAGAGCGTTTCCAGCAGGGCGACCAGACGCACCCCGTCGGCACCCGGCCGGCGCGCCGCGGCGGCCAGCAACAGATCGACATCCGCCTCGCTCAACACCTTCGGCAGGGACCGTCCGAGCTTCGGGCTGTCGATCGCCGCTGCCGGATCATCTGTGCGGCGATCCTCGGAAACCATGAACCGATAGAACTGACGGACGGCCGAAAGCCGCCGTGCGACAGTCCGGCCGGCCAATACCGGACCGCCGCCGGGACGCTCCGCCAGGTCACGAAGATAGTCGCGCAGATGTTCCGTCGACGCATCCTCAAGGGTCCGTCCGGTCCGATGGAGAAATGCCGACAGATCGGCGACATCCCGGCGATAGGCATGCAGCGTGTTGGTCGACACGCCGCGCTCGGCAATCAGCATGTCCAGGAAGGCGTCCACATGAGGAGATTGCCGGGGCGGAATTTGCGGGGGCGGTGATCCGGTCACAATTGAGTGGCCCAGATCGCCTCACGGGCCAGCCGGCGGGCGTCATCGTCCAACCCGCTGGTGGCCATCGCCGATACAACCCGCTCCAACAAGGCCGGGCTGATCCTCGCCGGGCCGCCATCGCCGATCGCCACAAGCGACATCAGCACCACCATTCCAACATCGCCATTCTGGGCCGCCGCGGGCAGCCGCCACCTGATCCCGGCGGACGGCAGCGATGCCGACTCTCGAGCATCATCGATGCCAATGCGCTGCCAGACATCCTGGTCGACCGGCTCGCCGAGTGCACTGAAGGCGGCCAGCGCCATCGCCGCGCTGTAAGTGCCGGCCTCACCGGATACCGCGATCTCGGCTTCGATCCATTCCGACAGGTTGCGGGCATAAGCGACACGGGCGCCCGCCGGGGATTGCGCATCCAGCGCCCCCGAAAGCACCGCCAGCGGCCAGAGCCGGGTCAATGCCGCCCGTTGACCGGCCTCGGCCGCCACTTCATGCCAGGCCCAGGCACGATCAAGATCTCCCGCCGCGTAATAGGCGCGCGCCGCTTCGGCGGCGATCGCCGCGCCTTCCGCGGTTGCCGCTGCCGGCTCCAACAAGGCCAGAATTACCGCCAGGGGCGCGCCATCGGCCCTGCTGATGCTCAGCGCCGCTTCATACAGCCGGTAAGTCGCCTCGGGGCGGCCCAGCCGCGCGGCCGCCTGGACCAGATGCGCGCGCGCCTGCGGCCCGTCCATGTCGAAAACCAAGTCCAGAAGTTCGCTCACCGATAGAGAGTCCAGGGGCACCCCGGCATACAGGGCCGCCAGTTCCTCGGCGTCCATGGCGCCGCCGGCGGTCGCCCGCTCGCCGGCCGAAAGCCGCTCATCGACCTCGTTGAATTCGTTTCTCGCCACTGCCGCCAGCCGGCCGGGATCGCGGATCAGGTCGGCACCCGGGATGGCCAGACCCGCCGACAGGAACGCCGCCATCATCAACGGCTCCGGCGCCCGGTCCGCCGGCCAGCGATCATTGGGCGGCAACGCTGGGATATCCTCGATCACCGCCTCGGCCAACGCCACGAATACCGGATCTTTCGCATCGCCCTCGCGCAAGAGCCCAAGCCCAAGCTGAGCGGCCGAAAGTTCGCCGACGGCCGCTTGGCAAAACACCAAAGCCTGCTGCCAGAACGCCCCCATATGCACCGACAGCAGAGCACCAAGTTCGACACAGGCTTCGGTATCCCGCCCCGCCAGCAGCAGGGCTTCGATCAGCGCTCGGGCCGCCGGCTCGTCCTGGCGCAACGCAGGGCCGGCCCGGAACAGGGCCAGAAGATCGTCGGCCTGCCCCAGATCCAGCAACCGGCGGGCGCGCAATGCCGCCAGGCTCGGATCGAGCGGCTCCCCCTCCGGTGGCCGTGCGGTGGTGAGCAAAAGGCGGCGAGTCAGATCGCTCATCACCGGTGAGGATGCGGAAACCGGCAGCCCCTCCAGCAACGCCGCCACCTCGGCGCGGCGGGCTCCGCGCCAGGCCCTCCGTCCGAATCCACCCTCCGCCGAACCCAGGGTTCCGGCGCCGGCGGCATCCTGCGGCGGCAATTGATCGACGGTGATCACATCGCTTCGGCGATCCCTGGCCGCGCGTTCGGCTCCTGTATTGGCGGGCGGCAACAGTTGCAATGGCTGGCCGACCGGATCCTGCGCGCGCGCTGCCGGCGCGGCGGCGATCATCGCCAGCATGACCAACGCGGCCATGCGCCGACCCGGATTTGGGGTGCTAGCGTGACAGTCGGTCATTGGAAATGACCTTCTCGACGGATTGCGGTTGCGGCGCCACATCGATCAGCCCCAGCACCACGAAACCGGCGACCAGCACCGACACGGCGAGCGCGGCGAGCACAGTCCAAAGGCGCGATTTCCCGCGCGGCGTTGAACCCGATTCATAGGCGGATCGGTTTGACGGCACGTACTTTCCCCTTCCCCGGCAGGCGCTGATGACTGCGACAAGCGCCATGCGGTATGTTATGGCTTCGGCGTGGCGAGAATATGGTATCAGCCTTCAACCGTCCAAACTCGACTGCGCTGTGCCGCCTATTAATTCGGGCGGATCGCGTGATATTGAATCGATGATGTCGAGTGAGGAACTGACACTGCCACGTTCGTTGGTCCTGGTGGGCTTGATGGGCGCTGGCAAATCGGCGATCGGCCGCCAACTGGCGGCCCGGCTTAAACTGCCGTTCATCGACGCCGATGCGGAGATCGAGATCGCCGCCGGTCAGAGCATCGAAGATATTTTCGAGATCTATGGCGAACCTGCCTTTCGTGATGTCGAGCGACGCGTGATCGCCCGGGTCCTGCAGGACGGCCTTCAGGTAGTGTCGACTGGCGGCGGAGCCTTCATGGATATGGACACTCGGCAGGTTATCGCCGAACGGGGCATCTCCCTTTGGCTGCGGGTTGATCTGGATCTCCTGGTGGCCCGGACCGGCCGCCGCAACAACCGGCCGCTCCTAAAGGGCGGCAACCGACGGGAAATTCTGGCGAATCTGATGGAACAGCGAAATCCGATCTATGCCCGAGCAGACATCACCATCGACAGCCAGGATGGGCCGCTGGAGAGCACAGTCGGCGTGGCACTGTCGGCGCTTGCCGGTTTCCTCAACGACGAACGGGCGGCTGGGGAGTTCTGATGCCTTGGTCACGTATTCCGGGAGGTTCGGCATGACGCGCCGGCGACAGCGCGGTAAACAGCCACTCCTATGGCCAAGCGGGGCAGACCCTAGACCATGACAGAGATCGTCCACGTCGCCTTGGGCACGCGCAGCTACGACATTCAAATCGGCAGCGGCCTGATCGATACTGCCGGCGATCTGCTTGGCCCGTTGATGCCGGTACCGCGCGCGATCGTCGTTACCGACGAGACCGTGGCGGGGCTGCATCTCCAACCGCTTGCGGCGTCGCTCGGCCTAGCCGGCATCGGGTATGACGAAATCGTCCTGCCGGCCGGCGAGGCGACCAAATCGCTCGACCGGCTGGACGAAGTTCTGGACCGCATGCTGTCGCTGGGCATCGAACGCTCGGTCACGGTGATTGCGCTTGGCGGCGGCGTGATCGGCGATCTGGCCGGTTTCGCGGCCTCTATCGCCTTGCGCGGCCTACCCTTCGCACAGATCCCGACCACCCTGCTGGCCCAGGTCGACAGCGCCGTCGGCGGCAAGACCGGGATCAACAGCCGGCATGGCAAGAACCTGATCGGCAGCTTCTATCAGCCGCGTGTCGTGATCGCCGATGTCGGCCTGCTGGACAGCCTGCCTCCGCGCCAGCGCCGGGCCGGCTATGCGGAGATCGTCAAATACGGCGCGATCGACAATCCGGAATTCTTCGCCTGGCTGGAAGACAATGGCGCGGCGCTGCTGGACGGAGACGCCGGCCGCCTGGCGCAGGCGGTCAAGGTGAGCTGCGAGAGCAAGGCCGCGATCGTCGCCGCGGATGAGCGGGAATCCGGCAAACGCGCCCTGCTGAATCTGGGGCACACTTTCGGCCACGCATTGGAGGCCGAGACCAGCTATGGCGACGCCCTGTTGCATGGCGAAGCGGTGGCGATCGGGATGATGCTCGCTTTTGATCTCTCGGTGCGCCTCGGCTTCTGCCCGGCAGAAGATGCCGCGCGCCTACGCCGTCATCTTGTGGCTATGGGACTGCCCGTGGCGCTGCCGGATCGCGACTGGTCGGTTGACCGGCTGATGGCGCATATGGCGCGCGACAAGAAAGTGGCGAATGGTCGCATTGCCTTCGTCCTGGCCCGGGGGCTTGGCAAGGCCTTCGTCGCAACCGATATCGACCCTGCCGAGGCCGCCGCGGTCCTGGACGCCGCGGCCTAGACGCGGCAGCCAAACCAAACGACGTCCGGAATCATGACCGCAGAGACACACCGATGGATCTGAATCTCGCCCTTAGCCTCGCAGCGATTCTCGGCCTGCTGATCCTGTCGGGCTTCTTTTCCGGTTCCGAGACCGCGATGACTGCCGCCAGCCGCGCCCGTATGCACCAGCTGGCGCAGGAAAGCGATGCCCGAGCGATCACGGTCAACACTTTGCGGGAGAAGAAGGAGCGGCTGATCGGCGCCATCCTGCTGGGCAACAATCTGGTGAACATCCTGGCCTCCGCCCTGGCCACCAGCGTGCTGATCAGCCTGGTCGGTGACGCCGCCGTCCCGATCGCCACCCTGGTGATGACCCTGCTGGTGCTGGTCTTCGCCGAGGTGCTGCCGAAGACCTACGCCATCCGCCATTCGGAAAGGATGGCGCTGAGTGTGGCGCCGGCAATGCGGGTCATGGTCTTCGTCCTGGCGCCGATTACCGCGGCGATCAGCTGGTTCGTCGGCCTGCTGCTGAAGTTATTCTCTTCGGATTTCCGCAATGTCGGCATGACCGATTATGTCGACGAGCTGCGCGGCGCCATCGAGCTGCATGTTGGGCCGGAGGAGGAGACCAAGCAGGAACGCGCCATGCTGCGGTCGATCCTGGACCTCTCGGATGTGGAGGTGTCGGAGATCATGACACACCGCCGCAATGTCGAGGCGATCGATGCCGGGTTGCCGCCCGATGAGGCGCTCGACGCGGTGCTGCGCAGCCCCTATACGCGACTGCCGATCTGGCAGGACGACCCGGACAATATCGTCGGCGTGCTGCATGCCAAGGACGTGCTACGGGCGGTCAAGGCCCACGACGAAAGCCCGGACAGCCTGAATATCCGCGAGATCGCGTCGAAGCCCTGGTTCATTCCCGACACCACCAACCTGCAGGATCAGCTTCAGGAATTCCGCACAAGGCGCGAGCACTTCGCCCTGGTGGTCGACGAGTACGGCAGCCTGCAGGGCGTTGTGACTCTGGAGGACATTCTGGAAGAGATCGTCGGCGAGATCGACGATGAGCACGATCTTCCGGTTGCCGGCGTCCGGCGGCAGCCAAATGGCAGCTTCATCGTCGACGGGACGGTCACCATCCGCGACCTGAAGCGGGAATTCGAGTGGCGCCTGCCGGATGAGGAGGCATCGACCCTGGCCGGGCTGGTCCTGCACGAGGCCCGCCGCATTCCCCAGGTCGGCCAGACCTTCACCTTCTATGGCTTCCGGTTCGAAATCCTGCGCCGCCAGCGCCACCAGATCACCTCGATCCGGGTCTGGCCCCCGACCGACGCCGAGGCCGAGGCGGAAGCCGAGGATGACGCCCAGGCTTGACCGGCCGGCCACCGCTGGTCAAATAGAGCGTAGTGGTCTGAATCAGACCACCAGAGCACGATGAGATGAGGTCACTTGACCGCATCTCTGAATCGTCCTCTAGAACAATGGAATAGATCGGGATGATTTGAAGTCGAGTCGACTTCAAATCATCCCGATCTAGGCCGTCAACGACACTGCCGCCGCCAAGCGGGCGGCCACGGAGTTCCCCCATGCCCCTGTCCCCCGCCACCGACCGCGAGCAAATCCATACCCGCACCATCGAATGCCGCGGCTATCGCCGCGCCGATGGGCTTTGGGATGTCGAAGGGCACCTGACCGACGTCAAGGCCTACCCGTTCACCAATGATTTTCGCGGCACGATTACTCCGGGCGAAGCGCTGCACGATATGTGGCTGAGGGTGACCGTGGACGACACGCTGACCATCGTTGCGGCGGAGGCCGTGACCGATAACGGGCCCTACCATCTATGCGGCGACATTACGCCGAATTTTCAGCGGCTGGTGGGGCTGTCGATCCGGCCCGGTTTTACCCGCAAGGTACGCGAGAACCTGGGCGGCGTGCATGGCTGCACCCATCTGGTTGAGCTGCTGGGTCCGATCGCGACGACCGCCTTCCAGACGATCTATCCAATTCTGATCAAGGAGCGTTCCGAGCGCGGCGAGGACACGGCCTCCGGGGAAAAGCGCCGCCCGGCGTTGCTGAACTCCTGCCATGCCTATGCCAGCGACAGCGAGATCGTGAAACGATACTGGCCGGATTTCTATACCGGCGATAGGGCGGCGGAGTAGCGGTTGGGATTGCGTCAACTCGTTGGAGCTGGTTCGACGAAATCCCTTCTGCAACAGCAGAATGCAGTGATCGCGCCGCCCTATCCATCGTCATTCCCGCGAAGGCGGAAATCCAGTGGTCCCGTCACCGACGGCGGAACCGCCGTGAACACTGGATTCCCACCTTCGCGGGAATGAAGAATTGAGGTGAGCGACATACTCCGCAGGCTATCCCTTCCCCGCCTCAGCCGGCGTGAGCGTGCGTAGCGACAGGGCGTGCACGCGGTCGGCCAATTCCTCGGCCAGAACGTCGTAGACCAGGCGCTGGCGGGCAACCCGCGACAATCCGTCGAAGGCATCGGAGACCACAACCACCGTAAAATGGCTTTCGCCGCGGCCATCATGGCCGGCATGGCCGACATGCTTCCCGCTGTCATCGACGACGAGAAGATCCGCCGGCGCGAGGGCATCGGTCAATTTCGCGTGGATTCGGTTGGCGACTTCCATGGGCGCACACTATTTTGGTTGAGTGATCGGCGAGACAGTGAGGGTCGGCGACTGCCATGGCAAGACCATCCTGCGGGCGCCTTAACCCTCCATTGAAGCGATCCCCCTACCCTTGTCAGTCGCTGCTGCCACGACCATAATTGAGCGATGCGGACACAAAAGCGCGAAGCCAATTTGTCCTTCGATTTTCGGCCGAAAACAGCCGGCCGGCGATGCGACCATAAGGGCTGCCAGGGGGGCGGCGATTTCCGCGCGCCCAAATCCCGCGACCGGTTGCGTGAGTACTATTGGTTTTGCCTCGATCACGTCCGCGAGTACAACAAGGGCTGGAACTACTACGCGGGCCTGTCCGAACCGGAAATCGAGCATATCGTCCGGTTCGATACGGTCTGGAACCGGCAGACATGGCCAATGGGGGGAATGAGCGCCCATGAGGCCCGGCTGCGTGGCATGTTGGACCGCGATTTCGGCATCGGCGGCGGGAAGGGTCGTAAACCCGAGCCCCAGCCGGCGCCGACGATCGAGGAAGGCCGGGCGCTGAAGGTGCTGGACCTGACGCTACCGGTCGAGTTTGCTGCAATCAAAGCGCGCTATATCGCGCTTGTGAAAGAACATCATCCGGACGCCAATGGCGGCTCGAAGGAATCCGAGGAGAAGCTGAAATCGATCAACCTCGCCTTCGGCGTTTTGAAGGTCAGTTTCGGTTCCTGAGAAGACACAAGCCCGCCGCATCGACACCTACAAACCTTGGAATGACGGCTTATGCCCCTGAAAATGACGCCTGACAGCGTACCCGACATGCAGGTCTCCATCCGGCAGACCTTCGGCATCAACTCCGACATGCAGGTGCCGGCGTTCAGCGACTCGAACGAATACGTGCCGATTGTCGACGACGCCTATCGCTTCGACCGCGACACCACCATGGCGATCCTGGCCGGCTTTTCCCATAACCGGCGCGTCATGATCCAGGGCTATCACGGCACCGGCAAATCGACCCATATCGAACAGGTCGCGGCGCGGCTCAACTGGCCCTGCGTCCGGGTCAATCTGGACAGCCATATCAGCCGCATCGATCTGGTCGGCAAGGACGCCATCGTGCTGCGCGACGGCAAACAGGTGACCGAATTCCGCGAAGGCCTGTTGCCCTGGGCCCTGCAAAGCCCCTGCGCCCTGGTGTTCGACGAATACGATGCCGGCAGGCCGGACGTGATGTTCGTGATCCAACGGGTGCTGGAGGTGGAGGGCAAGATGACCCTGCTCGACCAGAACAGGATCATCCACCCGCACAAGGCGTTCCGCCTGTTCTCCACCGCCAACACGGTTGGGCTGGGCGACACCACAGGGCTCTACCACGGCACCCAACAGATCAATCAGGGCCAGATGGACCGCTGGAACATCGTCGCCACCCTGAACTACCTCCCCCACGACGAAGAGGTGGAGATCGTGTTGGCAAAAACGCCGAAATATGACAGCAAGGACGGCCGCGAGATGGTCGGCGCCATGGTTCGGGTGGCCGATCTGACCCGCGCCGGTTTCGTCGCCGGCGACATCTCCACCGTCATGTCGCCGCGCACGGTGATCACCTGGGCGGAGAACACCGATATCTTCGGCGGCGACGTCGCCTTTGCGTTCCGCACCACCTTCCTCAACAAATGCGACGAGACCGAACGGCCGGTGGTGGCGGAGTTCTACCAGCGCTGTTTCGGCACCGAATTGCCGGAGACCGGCCTGCAGATCGCGACCGCCTGAGGCGTCCATGCCCGAAGACGACAACCCCGCGGAATCCCTGAAGCGCGCCACCTCGGCCTGCCTGCGGGCGATCGCCGAGCGCGGCGATGTCACGGTGAGTTTCGGCAACGAGCCGGCCGGCGTCGCCGGCACCCGTGCCCGCCTGCCCTCGCCCTCGCGGCTTCCCACGGTGGAGGAAGTGTCGAAGCTGCGCGGCGCCGCCGATGCGGTCGCCCTGCGCCTGCGCCACCACGATGCCGAGTTGCATGCCGCCCGGATGCCCAGCGGCGAATCCGCCCGCGCCGCCTTCGAGGCGCTGGAACAAGCGCGCTGCGAGGCCATCGGCGCCAGCCAGATGGTCGGCGTCGCCGATAACCTCTCCGCCGCGCTGGAAGACCGCTACCGTCGCCAAGGCTTCGACCGGGTGACCGAGCGCGAGCAGGCGCCGCTGGCGGAAATCGTCCGGCTGGCGGCGCGTAAAGCGCTGACCGGCGCGGAGGCGCCTTCGATCGCGCGCAAGGCGGTCGGCCTGTGGCAGAAATGGATCGACGGCAAGATCGACCGCGAACTCGGCAAGCTCTCCGAGGTCATGGAGGATCAGGACGCCTACGCCACCATGGCGCGCCAGTTGCTGAACGGCCTGGGCATGGATGTCGGCCCG
Organism: Inquilinaceae bacterium; assembly: GCA_965237625.1. Classification (GTDB taxonomy): domain Bacteria; phylum Pseudomonadota; class Alphaproteobacteria; order DSM-16000; family Inquilinaceae; genus JABDIP01. Next base: position 7,245 of record CBDEGD010000006.1, on the reverse strand, counting down.
GAGGAAGAACCCGAGCTGGACGATCAGGAGGATGAGGGCGAGGACGACAACAGCGCCGACACCCCGGATAGCGGCGAGCGCCAGGGCGAAGATGTCTCCGCCGACAGCGACGCCATGGACAGCGAGCCGCAGCAGGGCGACGAGTCGGAGACCGATGGCGAGTTCGACCAGACCGATTCCGATCTGGAGCAGGAGATGGGGCTGGACGATCCGGATGCGCCGGGCCAGCCCTGGCATCCGGACGGAAACCGGCGCAACGACCCGGATTCCCAGGGCTATCGCGCCTTCACCACCGAATATGACGAGATCATCGGCGCCGAGGATCTGTGCGACCCGGATGAGCTGGCCCGGCTGCGGCTGATGCTGGACCACCAGCTGGTGCACATGCAGGGGGTGATTTCCAAACTGGCGAACCGTCTGCAGCGCCGGTTGCTGGCCAAGCAGACGCGGTCCTGGGTGTTCGACCTGGAGGAAGGCATGCTGGATGCCGGCCGCCTGTCCCGGGTCGTGGTCAACCCGTTGACGCCCTTGTCGTTCAAGCAGGAATCGGAGATGGATTTCCGCGACACGGTGGTCACCCTGCTGATCGATAATTCCGGCTCCATGCGCGGAAGGCCGATCACCATTGCGGCAATGAGCGCCGACATCTTGGCCCGCACCCTGGAGCGCTGCGGCGTCAAGGTGGAAATCCTGGGCTTCACCACACGGGCCTGGAAGGGCGGCATGGCGCGCGAACGCTGGATTCAGTCCGGCAAGCCGGTGCGTCCGGGACGGCTGAACGACCTTCGGCACATCGTCTACAAGGCCGCCGACACGCCCTGGCGCCGGGTGCGCCGCAATCTCGGCCTGATGCTGCGCGAAGGCGTGCTGAAGGAAAACATCGACGGCGAGGCCCTGCTCTGGGCCCATAGCCGGATGATGTCCCGGACCGAGCAACGCCAGATCCTGATGGTGATCTCCGACGGCGCCCCGGTCGACGACAGCACCCTGTCGGTGAATTCCGGCAACTACCTGGAACAGCATCTCAAGCAGGTGATCGAGTGGATCGAGACCCGCTCGCCGGTCGAGCTGGTCGCCATCGGCATCGGCCACGACGTCACCCGCTATTACCGCCGCGCCGTCACCATCGTCGACGCCGAACAGCTTGGCGGCACCATGATCGACAAGCTGGCTGAACTGTTCGATGAGGATGCCCGACCGGTCCGATCAGGGCGGCCAGGGCGGATGCGCGCGACCGGCTAGGGCGGGATGAATTTGAGGTCGGATCGACCTAGCCCGCGTGTCTTTCGTCGATACTCCGCTCCGACCGTTCACGTCTGATCTGGCTTTGCCATCCTTACCGTTCGACAGGCTCAGGATGAGGCTACTGATTACCGGCGGTAGTTCAAAAAACTCTCATCCTGAGCCTGTCGAAGGGTGAGGACGGCGGAGCCAGAGCGTGCGTATGCAGTCGGGAACGGCAATTCGGAGCACGACCAAGAGTAAAGTCGATCCGCCCGATATCATCCCGCTGTATCACCGTGTCTTTGAACAGGGTGAGATGAGGTCGATCAACCTAAGCTCATCGCGCTCTCGACAACTGCGAACAATTCGCATTTTCACTTGCACGCGCCATCAGCGACTGTATGATCGGCTCACTTGCGAATGACTCGCATTACCAAATAGAGCGACGAGCATGACCCGCACCAAGAACATCGTCTCACCTCCGAGCCGCCTTGCCCGCCTGGCCGCGGGAACGCTGGCGTTCAGCCTGTTCGCCGGCAGCACGCTGGCCCAGGAGATCAATGTCTATTCCTCCCGCCATTACGACACCGATCTCACGCTCTATGAGAACTTCACCGACCAGACCGGCATTGCGGTCAACCTGATCGAGGGCAGCGCCGACGAGTTGATCCAGCGCGTCATCGCGGAGGGCCGCAACAGCCCCGCCGATGTGCTGATCACCGTGGATGCCGGACGCCTGTGGCGGGCCGATGAGGCCGGGTTGTTCCAACCCGTCTCCTCCGACGTGTTGGAGGCCCGGGTGCCGGCGCATCTGCGCCACTCGGACGGGCATTGGTATGGCCTGTCGAAGCGGGCGCGGGTGATCTACTACAATCTGGAGGACGGTCCGCCGGCCGATGTGGCGAGCTATGAAGATCTGGCCGATTTCGAGGGCAGCGTGTGCATCCGCAGCTCCGGCAACATCTACAACCAGTCGCTTCTGGCCTCGGTGATCGCCGCCCAAGGCGAACAGCGCGCCGAGGATTGGGCCGCCGGCGTGGTCGATCATTTCGCCCGCCCCCCGGCCGGTAACGACCGCGCCCAGATCAAGGGCGTCGCCGCCGGCGAATGCACGCTGGCGGTCGCCAACACCTATTACTGGGCCGGGATGATCACCTCCGACGATCCGGCCGAGAGCGGGCCCGCCGGCAAGGTCGGCATCCTGTTCCCGAACCAGGACGATCGCGGCGCCCATGTGAACATCAGCGGCGGCGGCGTGGTGGCGACCTCACCCAACCCGGACGGTGCGGTGCAATTCCTGGAATACCTGACCGGCCGCGAAGCCCAGCGTCTGTTCGCCGAGGGTAACAACGAATACCCAATCGATCCGAACGTGCCGGTTTCCGGACCGATCGCCGAATGGGGCGCCTTCAAGGAAGACACCGTCAACGCCGACCTGCTCGGCTCGGGCAATCCGACCGCCGTGCAGATTTTCGACCGCGTGGGTTGGCGCTGACAGCGCCGATCTTCCGGGTCGGCGCGCCATTTTCCGTACCGCAAAACGCCGAGAGCTCCGCTTCAAGACCACGATACGGATCATCCATCCCGCATTCCGAAATGTCGGGACCGCCCCCTCACCCTCCCGTCGCTCCGCGCCGGGCCCCGCCCTCTCCCCAAGGAGAGGGAAACCAAATGCCGCTGAGCCCAACCAGCCCTCTCCTTGGGGAGAGGGCTGCGAAGGCTTGGTGAGGCCGAAGGCCGAACCTTAGCCGAAGCTGGGTGAGGGGGCGGCTCTATCGGCCGCGCGGTTCCGGATTCGCCGACAAGGTGCCCACCGAAGCCGGTGCGCATGGCGCGCACCCCGCCCCCGGCCGGGAGCGGGCGATCGCGGCGCTGAGCAGGACCACCGGGACCACCCCGACGGCCACGATGGCCAGCGCCGCCGTCGACGCCTCCGCCAGCCGCTCATCGGATGCCAGGCGGAACACCCGGACCGCCAATGTGTCGAAGTTGAACGGCCGCAGGATCAGGGTCGCCGGCAGCTCCTTCATGACATCGACGAAGACCAGCAGCCCGGCGGTGATCAGACCGGCACGCATGATCGGCGCGTGGACCTTCAGCAGCGTCCGGCGCGGCGTCTGCCCGAGCGCGCGAGAGGCGTAATCCATACTCGGGCTGATCTTACCCAGGCTGGATTCCACGGTGTTGTACGAGACTGCCAGGAAGCGGACCAGATAGGCGAAGACCAGCGCGGCGATCGACCCGGTCAGCAACAGCCCGGTGGAAATCCCGAAGGTGTCCCGCATAACCGAATCGACGCCGTTGTCGAAGGCGGCGAAGGGGATCAAGACCCCGACCGCGACCACCGAGCCGGGCACCGCATAACCCAGCCCCGCCAGCCGCACCGACACCCGCGTCAGCCAGCTCGGCCGCAAGCGGATTCCATAGGCCATCAGCGCCGCCAGCAGCACGGCGATCCCCGCCGTCACCGCCGCCAGGACGAAGCTGTTGCCGGCAAAGCCGAGGAATTTCCAACCCCAGAGCGGGTCCCCGCCACTCACCGCGAGCGACAGTAGCACCGCCGCCGGTAGCAGGAATCCGAGCAGCACCGGCAGTCCGCAGGCGAGGCTGGCGCCAACGCCCTTCATGCCGGTCAGCGGCCTCTGGCTGAGCACCCGGTAGCGCCCGGTGGTGTGGAAATACTGAGCCTTGCCGCGTGACCAGCGCTCGAGCGCCACCAACGCCGCCACGAACAGCAGCATGAAGGCCGCCAGCTGCGCCGCCGCAACCGGCGCGCCCATGCCGAACCAGGTCCTATAAATGCCGGTTGTGAACGTGGAGACGCCGAAGAAGCTGACCGTGCCGTAATCGGCGATCACCTCCATCAGCGCCAGGGCCAGACCGGCGGCGATCGCCGGCCGCGCCAAAGGCAGCGCGACCCCGAAGAAACTGCGCCACGGCCCCCGCCCCAGGGTCCGGCTGACCTCCAGCACGCAGAGCGACTGCTCCAGGAACGCCTTGCGCGCCAGCAGATAGACATAGGGGTAGAGCACCAGGCCGAGCATCAGGATCGCCCCCTGGATGGAGCGGATGCGCGGAAACCAGTAATCCCGCGCGGAGGCCCAGCCGAACAGATCGCGCAGCACGCTCTGCACCGGCCCGGCATAATCCAGCAGGTCGGTATAGACATAGGCCATCACATAGGCCGGCACCGCCAGAGGCAGCAGCAGCGCCCATTCGAAAATACGGCTGCCGGGGAAACGGTGCATTGTCACCAGCCAGGCGGCCGGCACCCCGATCGCCGCCGCCAGCGCCCCGACACCGAACAGCAGGATCAGCGTGTTGGTGACGTAGAGCGGCAGCACCGTGCCGGCCAGATGCTGCCAGACACCGCCTGAATCGGCGAAGATGCGGCTGAGGACGACGAGCACCGGCAAGGCGACGAAAATGGCGATGGCGACGGTCAGCACAGTCCAGCCGCTGGTCGCCCGGTATCCCGGGGCCGGCCGCTTCAGGGTGAAAGGAAATGCGTCAGTCGCCACGATACCTGCTTTGTCGCGTCATTCGCCGGCGCCGACGATGACATAGGTCAAGGTCAGGCGGTGAAGGGCCAGCCTTTTAGATACTGCGAATGACTTGCGATTGCAATTGCGCGGCCGGTTCTGGCCCGCTGCTCACGCCGGATCATTGGGCCTATTCACCGCCCGCCCTCACCTTCCCACGGCTCCGCCGCGGGTCCCCCCCTCTCCCAGAGCAGGGAGAGGGTGTTCAAAGCGATGTACCCGGAAATCCCCTCTCCCTCCGTGTATGGACCGGGGACATAGTGGACAGGTGTTCGGGGACATGGTGGACACCTTTTGTCATTGTGTATCGCAGAGGTCGATGGTGGCAATGCGATGACGCCCGAGGCAGACATCGAAGCGGCCGTCCTGTGTGGTGGGCCGGATGGCGACCTGTTGTCCTTGCAGGGCCTTGCCGACGCGCCAGGGTTGGCCGCGCCAGCTGAGACGTCCGTTGCAATCGACCCGTCGGACGATGTCGTGGCTGTCGTAGTCGAGCGCTGGCAAGGTTTCCGGGAAGGCCCGGGGGCTGGGTCGATAGCGCTCCAGGGGCACGGCGAGGTCGATCGCCTGATGCGGCCGCTCGGTGTTGTAGACGTGGCGCCAGGCCTGGAAGCGGCGCTGGCAGTCGTCGAGGGTCTCGGGCGGCCGGCTGGCCAGAACCTCGGCGTCGATGCTGCGGTGGAAGCGCTCGACCTTGCCCTGGGTCTGCGGGTGATAGGGGCGGCCATGGCTGATCGCCACATCGAGGCGCAGCAGCCAGACGGTGAGCCAGGTGTGGCGGCTGTCGGCGTCGTCGCCCCACGGGGCGCCGTTGTCGGCGAGGATGCGCCAGGGCAGGCCGTAGCGGCGGAAGATCGCGGTGAGCCGGCCCTGCACCGTATCGGCCCGCTCATCGGCGCAGGCCTCCAGGCCCAGCGCGAAGCGCGAGTGGTCGTCGAGTACGGTGAGCGGATGGCAGCGCCCGGCCGCCAGGGCGAAGTGGCCCTTGAAGTCCATCTGCCACAGCTCGTTGGGCTCGGCACGCTCGAAGCGCTGCACGGCCCGGTGCTGGGCCGCGATGTCGGCATCGAGCCGGCCGTTGCGGCGCAGGATCTCGGTGATCGTGCTGACCGCCGGGACCCCCTCCACGCCGAGCTGCCGCAGCCGCTGGCGCAGCTTGCGCCCGCCCCAGGCCGGATGCCGGTCGCGCAGCGCCAGGACCTGCTCCTCCATCGCCGAGGCCGTGCGCCCCGGCGAACTGTGCGGCCGGCGCGAGCGGTCGGCCAGGCCGGAGCGACCCTCCGCCTCATAGCGACCCAGCCACGTGTAGCCGGTCGTCGCGCTCACGCCGTAGCGCCGGCACAAGGCGCGCACCTTGCTCCCCTCCATACCCGCCAGCTTCACAAACTCTTCCCGCTGATCCATCACAGACACCTCGTTCCACGGCACCGATCACCTCCTTCAAGAGACAGTCGATAACCATTATGATGTGTCCACCATGTCCCCGAACACCTGTCCACTATGTCCCCGGTCCATACACTCCGGGAGAGGGAGGGACCCGCGAAGCGGGAGGGCGGGCGGTGACTCTCCGCGCCGGACCAGATCAGCCCGCCGCCAACTCCTGCTCCACCAGCGCCGCCCAGAAGCTGGCCCCGGTCACCAATGCGTCGTCGTTGAATTCATAGCGGCTGTTGTGGTGCAGCCTGCCATCCTCGGCCGGGCCGTTGCCGACCCAGACATAGGCGCCCGGGACCGCCTGGGACAGGAAGGCGAAATCGTCGCCCGCCGTGCTGGGCGGAAAGTCGTGCACCACCCGCCCGTCCCCGACCACCGACGCGGCCGCCCGGGCGGCGCCCTCGGTCACCGCCGGATCGTTCACCACCGGCGGGTTGCGGCGGATGAAACGGTAGTCGGCCGCCACGTCCAACGCCGCCGATACCCCGCCGGCGATCCTGCCGATCGCCTGCTCCAGATGGTCCCGTACCTCGGGCCGATAGGCCCGCGCGGTGCCGCGCAGGGTGACTTCGTCGGGAATCACAGACCAGGCATCGGGATCGCCGCCGAAGATGCTGCAGGCGCTGACCACCGCGGCATCCAGCGGATCGACCGTGCGGGCGACGATGGTCTGCAGTGCAGTCTGGAACTGTCCGGAGGCAGCGATCGCATCGCGGCCCAGATGCGGCTTCCCGCCATGGGTCCCGACGCCGCGGAACACCACCTCCCAACTATCCGAGGAGGCGAGCTGCGGCCCCGGCGTCACCGCGATCTGGTCGACCGCCAGGCCGGGCATGTTGTGCATGCCATAGACCGCGTCGGCCGGAAACCGTTCGAACAGCCCCTCCTCCACCATCAGCCGGCCGCCGCCGCGCCCCTCCTCCGCCGGCTGGAACACGAAATGCACGGTGCCGTCGAACTGCCGCGAACTCGCCAAATAGCGCGCCGCCCCCAGCAGCATCGCGGTATGGCCGTCATGGCCGCAGGCATGCATCTTTCCGGCCTG
>CBDEGD010000005.1:0-20835 GCA_965237625.1 Inquilinaceae bacterium | reverse complement strand
GCTTCCGACAAGACCGCGCACCCGGAACCCCGGCTTCTCCGCCCGGCCTTTAAGATCCGGCAATCCACAAGTTGGCACTATCCTTGATGAGAATTTGGCCGCGGCAAAAACGTCTGCTCAGCCGTCGATCACGGAAATCGATCGAATGAAGACGTTGGGGCTGGATTTGACCCTAGTAAGACACCCAGACACCTAGACGTGTCGCCCAACGCGCAGGAAGGACGACCTTCAAATGACATGGTGAGCGAGTTAGGTTCGGGCTTCAGTCAACAAGGAGGACGCGGCTGTGAGAATGCAGCTTGCTATCGGAGCGGTCGCGCTCGCAATAGTCGTCGATTATGCGCCCACGGCTTGCGCTCAGATCGGCGAATTATTCTCCTCTGAGGTCGGTCCCGACACCATCCCGTCCGTTGGTGTCCAACTGCAAGACTACGCGACTGAAGGATGCTGGACCAACTTGGGTGAGGTAGAGGCTTACACCACCGATCTGCTGGAACGACGCGGCTACCCAGTGTCGGGGGACGCCTCTTGGGTTATTGGGATCTACGTACAGTCGAAACGAGACCCCTTCGGCAACTGCTACGGCTCAGTCCAATTCAAACTAGAAACAATCGCTTGGGCAGATGGCGTTCCGGGTCTGCTAGTCGCAGGTGGGAGTGAATGGATTTTCACTGGGTACCCGAACGCGAACGTGGTGATTTTGGACAAGGTCAAGGAACTCGTGTCGGCCCTGCCGAACGCCAGCGACTAGCCCTGACCCGAGACGGTGAGACGATCCCCGGCGACAATTTCGTCCCCGTCGACCCATTTCGTCTTCGTGGTCTCCCGTCGCAGGAACTGGCTAGAAAGCGAAGTTCGGGCGACTTCGCCGGTATGGCCGCTCTGCCTCCGAGCGCCGACATTCGAGCGGTAATGTCCGCAATCTTGGCCAAAAGGTCCGCTCTATCTCGGAAAACCGAAGCCGCTGGGCGGCGCCCGCCGAGACCGGGAATGACCCGTATCAGACGATTTCGGCAAACCGCCCATCGTGCCGCGGCTACGATCATCACGGAGCATTTACTGGACTCATTGATCAGTTGTATGTGGCAGGCGAGTGATGTCCCACAGGCGAGCGGTGCCGTCCCAGGACCAAGTGAGGATGCGCGTTTCCTCACCATTGAAAGTGGCACCCCTCACGAGGTCGTCGTGGCGTAGCGGCGGCAGGACCGGTTCGCCGGTGGTCGAGTCCCACAGGCCGGCCGTGCAGTCCCAAGACCAGGTGAGGATAAGCGATTCCGCCTCGTTGAAGGCAGCGCCCAGCACCTCTCTTTCGTGGCGGAGTGGCGGCATGACTGCCTCGCCGGTGGCGGCGTCCCACAGGCGGGCGGTGCCGTCGTGGGACCATGTGAGGATACGCGTTTCCTCGTCATTGAAAACGGCGCCCCTCACCTCTCTTTCGTGGCGAAGCGGCGGTAGCACCGCCTCACCGGTGGCGGCGTCCCATAGGCGCGCAGTGCCATCCCAGGACGAAGTGAGAATACTCGTTTCCTCGCGGTTGAAGACAGCGCTCGACACATTACCGTTGTGGCGCAACGTCGGTATGGCCGCCTCGCCAGTGGCGGCGTCCCACAGGCGGGCGGTGCCGTCCCCAGACCAAGTGAGTATGCGGGTTTCCGCGTCGTTGAATACGGCGCCTTTCACGCCTCCTTGGTGGTGCAGCGGCGGCAAAACCGCCGCACCGGCGGCGGCATCCCACAGGCGAGCCCCGTCCCCAGACCAGGTCAAGATTTGGGTTTCCGCGCGGTTGAAGGCGGCCCCTCGCACTTGACTGTCGTGGCGGAGGGGCGGCAACACGGCTTCGCCGGTGACGGCATCCCACAAGCGGGCAGTGCGGTCCCTAGACCAGGTGAGTATACGAGTCTCCGCGCCGTTAAAGGTCGCGCCCCACACCATTTCTGTGTGACCCAGGGGCGGCAGGACAGCTTCGCCGGAGGCGGCGTCCCAAAGGCGGGCGGTGTCATCTTTGGACCAGGTAAGGATGCGTGTTTCCGCTTCGTTGAAGGCGGCACCCAATACGTCCTTCTCGTGGCGGAGGGGCGGAAGCACAGCCTCACCGGTGGCGGCGTCCCACAGGCGGGCGGTATTATCATGCGACCAGGTGAGGATGCGGGTATTGGCTCCGTTGAAAACAGCACCCAGCACGGGGTATTCGTGGCGGAGCGGCGTGTTTGCTAGCTCCTCGGAGCGCTGCGAGGCGCAGTGAGGTTCGACTTGCACTCGCAATTCCAGTCGATCTCGATCGGGAACGGGCGGCAAAACGGCTATCGCAAGTCGAACGGCGTCGACGTGGTGTGGTTGATTCGCCGCGGATTCCGACAGCTCTGTCGGGGAGAGGCTCTCATTTGCCCGCCCTTTGCTCGCCGCGACAGCGGCACTGTCGCGCTCATCAGGCGCGATGGCCACCGCATTTATGGCGGCGTCACGCGCTTGCACCGCGAATACAGAGGCGCCCACCATCAGGAAGCAACCAAATATCATAGGAATTTGGAGCGTACGCGCACGCAAAGCCATTCGCAAAAAGTAGCATTCGCGACTCATTAATGCACCCTTGATCCGAAACGGATAACGGATAAACCGTAAATCACATCTCGCTCCCGACGAAATGCTGACTGAAGCGGATCCCAACATCCAGCTCTGGCGGTCCCATTGAATGAACTGGTTCCGCTATTGGCTAACAGCACGCCTTCTGGGCTACACCACGGCTAGGCCGCTTGCCTCCAGCAAGCCGACCTTGGAGCCCAAAACGTCAGCTTTCTATCTGATTGCGTCAGCTTGCGCTCCGGCTGCGGACCCGATCTCGGCGTGGCAACTACTCCGGCTCCTGACCCTAACCAGACTCTGCCGTTGATGCAGCAAGAGGGCCACGCGGGCTGAGCCAAGCGTGACGCGAGATGCAGTTCTGCCGCTAATCCCGGACTCCAAACCGGACGTTTTGGTCGCCTTCTGCTTCCATGCGCATTTGTGCTTCTTGTTCGCTTCGGATCCGCAACCACTCCCTGACGGCTAGATCCTAGATCGGGATGATTTGAAGTCGACTCGACTTAGATCCGAATCCCGATCTATCTTAATGTTCTAGAGGACGATTCAGAGATGAGGTCACGTGACCTCATCTCATCGTGCTCTAGGCTCCAATCGCGGCGACCCGATCGGGCGGGCTTTGCCCGCCTTCCCAACATACCATGCCAGCCCTGCCGCCGACTGATCATGACATGGCGCAATGCGCGCCTGTCCATACCAGGCTTGTATGACGCGACGGACCGTTTGCCCAGGCCGTAAGCCCGGCAATCGGGTTACGGCGAGGTGGTCGGTCCATTGTGGCAATGAACTGGCGGAGCGTCATTCGAAAGTGCGCAATGCGGGCTCATACCAAGGGACATAGAACGGTTTCATGGAGCACATTGGCCCTTCCGGGCAGGCGCGGTGCGCGGCGCGATGCAGCGCATCGGGCAAGGGCCGCAACGTCCCCGGAAGCGCCAATGGGCTCCACCGAAGGCCGCGCTCCCGGGTTCGCCCGCTGCGTTGCGGCCCGCTTATGGTACGCTGCACCACGGCGCGGACCGCGCCTGACGGGCGAACCCGGGAGCGCGGTGAAACCGGTCAATATCTATGTCCGTTGGTATAAGAGCAGTGGGGGCCGGCCGCGATGACCAATCATGGCGCCGAGATGCGCCGGGCGGCGGTCGACTATGTCGGCCGCGGCTGGTCGGTGGTCGTGCTCAGACCTCGCGACAAATTTCCCCTGATCCGCTGGGAACCGTATCAATACCGGGTTGCCGACGCGGCCGAAGTGAACCGTTGGTTCGACCGCTGGCCCGATGCCAATGTGGGAATCGTGACCGGACAAGTATCCGGCCTCGTGGTCCTGGACGTCGATCCAAGGCATGGCGGCGAGGAGAGCATCGCCGACTGGGCCCGGTCGGGCCGACCCCTGCCGGACACCACCGAGGCGGTGACGGGTGGTGGTGGCCGCCACCTGTATTTTCGGGCTCCCGCAATGCTTCTTCGAAATCGGGTCGGTTTGTCGCCCGGAATCGATCTCAGGGCCAATGGCGGTCTCGTTGTCGGGCCGCCGTCGATCCATCCCTCCGGCGGCCGATACACATGGCGGTCCGGACATGCGCCGGAAGACTTCGCTCCCGCGCCGCTGCCCGATTGGTTGCGCCGAATGGCGGCGGGCGGAGGCCAAGGGGCCGGACACTCCATCGGCCATTGGCGAAAACTCGTCGCCGAGGGTGTCCCCGAAGGCACGCGCAACAACACGATCGCCTCCCTTGCCGGGCATCTGCTGTGGCATGGGGTCGACCCCGATGTGACGCTGGAGCTGTTGCTGTGCTGGAATCGCGTGCGCTGTCGGCCGCCCTTGGACGACGAGGAGGTCGCCGGAGTCGTGGCCAGCATTGTAAAGCTTCATGAGGCCAAGGACGGGCATGAAACGGGCGCCTGACATCGTCCGCGATCGGAGGCTTGGCCACCGACAGTCCCGCCTTGCCCGGTATCTCGCGCGCCCGTTACTGGCCGTCGCCCTGCTTGCGGCACTCCCGGCGGTGATGCGACCGTCGGCGGGTCTGGCGGCGGACGATCCGTTCCTGGAGGCGCGGCTGGAGATGGTGCGGCAGGTCGAAGCGATCGCCGGCATGGTCCGCGGTCCGGCCGTGCCCAGGCAATTGGACGCCCGGGTGCTCGAGGCGATGCGGACCGTCCCCCGCAACGCGCTGGTGCCGGACGCGGTCCGCGCCGAGGCCTACGAGGACCGGCCGCTGCCGATCGGCTACGGCCAGACGATATCGCAGCCCTATATCGTCGCATTGATGACCGACCTCCTGCGGCCCGAGCCGGATCATGTGGTCCTGGAGATCGGGACCGGCTCCGGATACCAGGCCGCCGTGCTCGCAGAGCTGGTCGACCGCGTCTACAGCATCGAGATCGTGCCGCAATTGGCGGACCGCGCCGCCGGTGATCTCCACTGGCTTGGATACGACACCGTCACCGTGCGGGCCGGGGACGGCTACGACGGTTGGGAAGAGCACGGGCCCTATGACGGTATCGTCGTCACCGCGGCGGCGTCGCACATACCACCGCCGCTGGTCGCCCAGTTGAAGCCGGGGGGTCGCATGGTCATCCCGGTCGGGGCCGCGTTCTTGGTGCAGCAGTTGATGCTGGTGGAGGTCGACGCGGCGGGCGAGATACGGACCGAGGCGATCCTGCCGGTACGGTTCGTGCTGTTCACCCGCGGCGCGCAATGAAGCCGCCATTCGCAGCCGTTTCAATGCTGTCGGCGGCCGCGATCAGTTACGAGATCCTGCTGACCCGGCTGTTCTCCATCATCCTGTGGCACCATTTCGCCTATCTGATCATCAGTGTCGCACTGCTGGGCATCGGCGCCAGCGGGACCTTCCTCGCTTTTGCCCGGCGCCCGTTGGCACGCAGGTTCACGGTCACCTTCGCGACGTGCGCCGCGCTATTCGGTGTCATGTCGGTCGGCGGATTCGCCCTGGCGCAGCGGGTGCCGTTCAACCCGCTGGAACTCGTGTGGGATGTCGGTCAGCAGTTTCTGCTGTTGCAGATATCCATGGTGCTGGCGGTGCCGTTCTTCGCCGCCGCAACGGCGATCGGACTCACGCTGTCGCGGTTTGGCGATGAGATCGGCGCGGTCTATCGGGCCGACATGCTCGGAGCCGGGCTTGGCGCCTTGGCGGTCGTCCTGGTCCTGATGGCGCTGCCGCCGGCGTCCGGGCTCCGCCTGGTCGGTCTGCTGGGGCTTCTGGCCGCCGCCGTGGCGTTGATCCGCGAGCCCGGTCGACCCCGACTGGCGTTGCTCATCGTGGTCGCGGCGATCGTGACGGCGGTTGCGTGGCCGGACGACTGGCTACGCCCGCAACCTTCGCCATACAAGGGACTGAGCCAGGCGCTGACCGTGCCGGGCGCACGCGTGCTGGAAGAACGGTCCGGGCCGCTCGGCCTTCTGACGGTGGTCGAGAGCCCCGACGTGCCGTTTCGGCATGTTCCGGGTCTCAGCCTCGCCGCCTGGGTCGAGCCGCCGCCGCAGCTCGGGATCTTCACCGATGCGGACTCGCTGACCGCCGTGGCCCGGTTTGACGGCGATCCGACCGCGTTGGGCTACCTCGACCAGCAAACCGCGGCGCTGCCGTTTCATCTGCTGGACCGTCCGCGGACGCTCGTTCTCGGGGCCGGCGGCGGCGCCGATGTCCTGCTGGCCCTCTTCCATGCAGCGGAGGCGGTCGATGCCGTGGAGCTGAACCCGCAACTGGTCGAACTGGTGCGCGACACCCATGCCGATCTCGCCGGGCATCTGTACTCGCGCGAAGACGTGACGGTGCACGTGGCGGAGGCGCGCGCCTTCGTGGAGACGGCCACCCGGAGTTGGGACCTGATCCAGGTGGCGCTGCTGGACAGCTTCACCGCCGCCGCGTCCGGCCTGCAGGCCCTCAGCGAGAGCCCGCTGTATACCGTCGAGGCGCTACGCGCCTATCGCCGCCACCTGGCCCCCGGCGGGCTCCTGGCCATTACCCGCTGGATGCGCGCGCCCCCGCGCGACTCCCTGAAGCTCATCGCCACGGCGATTGCGGCGCTGGAAGCCGAAGGCGTGGCGGACGTCGGGGGAAGCCTGGCGGCAATCCGCGGGTGGAACACGGTGACGATCCTGCTTCGCAACGGGTCATTCTATGCGGAAGATGTGTCCAGGATTCGCACATTTGCCCAACGCTACGCCTTCGACGTGGTCTGGTATCCCGGAATGACACGGGACGAGGCCAACCGACGCAATCGGCTGGCTGAGCCCTACCTGTTCGACGCCACCGCCGCGTTGTTGGCCGGGGATGGGCGGGATTATATCGACGCCTATCGGTTCCACATCGCGCCGGCCACCGACGACCGGCCCTATTATTTCCGGTTCTTCAAATGGTCTCTGTTGCCGGAATTGCTGGCGCTGCGCGGTCAGGGCGGGCTGACCCTGCTCGACAGCGGCTATTTGATCCTGCTGGCTAGCCTGGCACAGGCGGTCGCGACCAGCCTGGTCTTGATCCTGCTGCCCTTGCTATGGTTGAAGCGTAAGCGCCGGGCGGCGTCTGGCCTTCCGGCATGGCGGATCGCGGTCTATTTCCTGGCGTTGGGGTTCGCCTTCCTGTTCGTCGAGATCGCATTCATTCAGCGGCTGACCTTGTTCCTCGGCCATCCGCTCGGCGCGATCGCCATCGTGCTGGCCGGGTTTCTGGTCTTTGCCGGATTGGGGAGCGGCGCCCAGGCCCGGTGGTCGGCAAATCGCAGGGTTCCGTTGGTCGGTATCGCGATCGGCGCGATCATCGGTGTCGCCGTCATGCAGCTGCTGGTCATGCCGATTGCGCTGCCGATGCTGGTGGGATTGCCCTTTGGAGCGAAGGCGGTCCTGGCACTGGCGATGATCGCGCCGCTGGCCTTCCCGATGGGCATGCCCTTTCCCCTTGGTCTGGCGGCGGTCCGGCAGTCCGCGCCCGACCTGGTTCCTTGGGCTTGGTCGATCAATGGCTGCGCATCGGTCGTCGCGGCATCGCTGGCCAGCCTGCTGGCGATGCATATCGGGTTCACCGCCGTTGTCGGCGTCGCGTTGGCGTTATACGCCGCTGCGGCGATGATCCTCAGCGTGCCTGCCGCGCGTCAATCCGCGCAGACTCAGTGAACCATGGGAGATCGGCGAGGTTCGCGGTTCCCGGTCGTTCGAATCGACCGGGCCTAGAGCACGATGAGATGAGGTCACTGGACCTCATCTCGGAATCGTCCTCTAGAATATTGGAATAGATTGGGATTCAGGTTTGAATTCGAGTCGAACTCAAATCATCCCGATCTAGTTAGGGCCCTCGGTAAGGGCGACGCTCTCGATCACGGACTGCTCCATGTACTCGGCCCGGCACTCATCTCCCGAAATTTGATTGGCGTCTTCGATGCCGATCTGCCCTCCTACCAGCTCATCGACTGAAATATCCCCGTCTTCTTTTATCGCTTCGTTGTTCCCGGCATAGTCCATAAGCTTACGAGATGAAGATTCTCGTCTATGGTGCCGGCAACATCGGTAGTCTCTATGCCGCTCTACTGAAAGCATCCGGTCAGGATGTCTCTATCCTGGCCAGAGGCAAGCGCCTTGCCGATATCCACAACCGCGGTATCCGGCTCGAAAACTCGGTGAGCAGAGAACGCATCACCTCAGACGTCAATGCTGTCGAGCGGCTCGACGCCGATGATCACTACGATCTTGTTCTGGTTACATTGCCCAAGAACAGTGTCTGGGAAGCGTTGCCGCTACTAGCCGCAAACCGGCAGACGCCGAGCATCATGTTCTTTGGCAACAACGCCGCCGGTCCTCAGAAGATGACAAAGGAGTTGGGTGTCGAACGGGTGCTTCTGGGGTTTCCCGGTGCTGCTGCGGTCAGCCGCGACGGTTGCATCCGATATCTTATACTGTCGGCTTGGGAGCAGCCCACCACGATAGGGGAGCTCGATGGCAAGAGCTCCCCACGGCTAAAGGCGATCGGAGAGGCCCTTCGGCGGCAGGCGTCGCCGTCTCAATCTGCTCTAATATGGACGCGTGGCTGAAGACCCACGCCGCCGAGATTATTCCGACCGCTGGCGCCTTGTACATGTCAGGAGGTGATCCAAGTCGGCTGGCGCAAAACTATGATGCGCTAGTGCTAATGCTCCGAGCGATTCGAGAAGGCTACAGAGTACTCTCGGCGAATGGAATTCCCATCACGCCGTGTAGCCATAGGATTTTCCAATGGCTTCCTGAGCGACTGCTACTCTTCGTCATGAGACGAATGATCGAGAGTGATACAGCTGGTATCAAGATCGGTCACGCGCTCAAAGCCCGGAACGAGATGAAGACCATAGCTGATGAGTTCCGGTCGTTGGCAATGAGGACACCGGTTCCCACGCCATCAATGGAGTACCTCTATCAATACTTGGACTCGACCATTGGATCCATAGCGTTGCAATGAGAGTGGAGCAATGACCGCTCCTGGCTAAACTGAGAAGTGGGCGACCATCTTCAATTCGGTCCGGCCACAAGGTGAATCCTGATGCCCGCTTCGTTGTCATGGCCTCGCGGGCGTTTGTGAGCACATGAGCTAATGCACCGACCCCGTCGGCGTCTCGTTCAGCAACTCTTCGATCGCCGCCTTGATCAGCTTCCACATTGCCTGCCCGTCCAGGTCGCCCTGTTCCAGAAACATGTCCGAGCGCCTGGCCGCCTGGAGCGGGGCATCATCGCCGAACAGGTCGATCATCTGCTTGGCGGAGCGGTAGATGTCGAGGTCAGAGGGCATTGCAACGCCCTTGATAGTAGAGTGTCATAGGGCCTGACAACCAAATCGGAATCCAGGAGCTAACAGAACGCTCGCTGTGGACTGGGAGAGGATTTCTTGAAGCTGGCAATGCTCGGTCTTGTAATTTGGACACTCGCAGCGTGCGTGCCGCCGCAGCAGGAGCCGACGACTCCGCGCCAGTTCACTGACGATGAAGTTCGGATGCTGATGATCCAGGCCTCGGTCGGCTCATACCCAGGCAACTGCCCCTGTCCGTACAGCCTGGCGGCGGATGGCACCTCCTGCGGCGGGCGCAGTGCGTACAGCAGGCCAGGCGGTTATGAGCCACTCTGCTATTCGTCGGATATCTCTGACGGGATGCTTGAGATGTATCGGCGACAGACAGGATGGAGATAGCCAGAAGTCCGGCTCGGGCAGGGCGGCTCTGGCCGTCCTTTGCTCTCGGCTGAAGTGAAAATACGAAAACCGAAATCGATCGCTTTGACAGGCCTCTGAAATTGGCGTTAGCCGAACAGGGCGCCCGACCCGCCGGCATGAGGGCGTCGCCAGGACGCGAGCAGATGGGTCATACTCCTCGCCCACCCTCTACTTCAACGGAGCCCAAGCAAGATGGCAGCAGATCAGATTATCGCAGTGATGGGCGGTACCGGGGCACAGGGCGGCGGCGTGGTCGACGCGCTGCTCAAGCGCGGACAGTTCGGCGTGCGGGTGCTGACCCGCAACCCCCAGAGCGACAAGAGCAAGGCCCTCGCCGAGCGCGGCGTGGAGGTCGTCGAGGCCGACCTGACACGGCCCGACACCCTCGAGCCGGCCTTCGCCGGGGCCTACGGCGCCTTCATCGTGACCAACTTCTGGGATCCGGCCACCCAGTCGAACGAGACCGAGCAGGGCATGGCCGCGGTGCGCGCCGCGAAGGCCGCCGGGGCGAAGCACTGCGTGTGGTCGACGCTGCCCAACTGCCGCGAGATCTCGGGCGGCAAGTACGAGGTCGTGCACTTCACGGGCAAGGCCATGGTCGACCACGCGGTTCGGGATGCCGGCTTCGAGCATTACACCTTCGTCGAGGCGCCGATGTACCTGCAGAATCTCACCGGCATGATGGCTCCGCAGCCGGTGGAGGACGGCGGGAGCAAGAAGGCCTGGGCAATACCGATGGCCGCCGACAACCGATGCATGCACGTCGGCGACGTGCACGAGCTCGGCAAGCTCGTGGCGCGGGTGTTCGAGACCCCGGAGCAGAACGGCCAGGGCCGCTACCTCTCCATGGCCGCCGGGCTCTATAGCTGGCAGGACCTGATCGACGAACTGAACCGCCAGGGCCACGACATCGTGTACAACCGCGTGCCCGCCGAGACCTTCGACCAGTTCTTCCCCGGCGCCGCCGAGCTGCGGGAGATGATGGAGTATTTCGAGGAGTACACCTACTTCGGCCCAGAACGCGAGGCGATGGTCGCCGCTGCCAACGAGCTCGTGCCCGGGGGATTCACCTCCTTCGCCGACTGGGCAAAGGCCAACATGGCCCCCTGAGCCGGGCGGCGCGATCGGAAGCGCCGATTCAGACGTCGATCACGCGGTATCTGTCGGCGGCGAGCTCGACTATCTCGACGACGGCACCCTAATGGCAGCGCTGAAGGCGCGCCGCAGGGTGTGAGAGATCCGGCTCAGTCCGGCTCACCGGTGTCGGGCGGCAGCGACCGCTCCAGAGCCGCCTTCACCTCGTCGAGCTCCGTCTGCAGCGCCTGGGCCCGTTCCAGCGCATCGTCATACCGGATCCGGTAGTCGTCCGACGCGGCCCGCGCGTTGGCGGCTTCGGCGTCCAGGCCCACGACCCGGGCCTCCAGCTCAGCGGCGCTGTCGCGCAGCGCCTGCGCCTCCTCGACCGCCCCGTCGCGCGCGGCCATCGCTGTCTCCAGCTGGGTGCGGACCTGAGCGACGGCCACCGTCGCCGCGTCGCGTTCGGCGACCGCCGCCTCGAGCTCGGTAGCGATCCGCGTGACCGCCGCCACCGCCTCGTCGCGCGCGGCCATGGCCGCCTCAAGTTCGGTACCGATCCGCGCCGTCTCGGCGACCGCCACATCGCGCTCGGCGCCGGCCGTCTCAAGCTCGGTGCCGATCCGCGCCGTCTCGGCCACCGCCGCATCGCGTTCCGCGACGATCGCGGTCAGATCGCCGTCGACCGCGCTCAGCCGCTCCTGTGTCTCCCGGAGATCCGCTTGGGCCTGCCGCGCGTCGCCCTGCGTAGTGCCGATCCGGTCCAGCGTGACCCAGAGGAAGATGGCGGCGACCACGACCGGGACCGCCACCGCCACCACCGTCCGCGTCAGGACCTGCCGCTCGCGCTGCGCGACCCGCGTTTCGAGCTCCGCCAGGCGAGAACCCTGGGCCGCCTGTGCCGGCTTCTGAGTGGCCGGATTGGGCTTGTCGGCCGCCGTCTTGGGCTTCTGGGTCGCCTTTCTCGGCTTTCGCGGTCGCGTGGCCATGATTCTATCCCGCCGCTCGCTTTTCGTAGAGGTTCCAGACGATGTTTTCGATCCGCGTCAGCTGGGTCTTCGGCGGCCTTTGGCGGCCGGCGAGCTGCCGCCAGCG
Organism: Inquilinaceae bacterium; assembly: GCA_965237625.1. Classification (GTDB taxonomy): domain Bacteria; phylum Pseudomonadota; class Alphaproteobacteria; order DSM-16000; family Inquilinaceae; genus JABDIP01. Next base: position 8,899 of record CBDEGD010000005.1, on the reverse strand, counting down.
GTCGCGCAGGAATTCGACGTGGACGAGCCGGTCGCGGCGCTCCATCCATTCCTTCAGCGGGATCGTGCCGAGCGCGCCGATCAACAGGCCGCCTAGCTCGACCAGCGGGGCCTTCACGCCGCTGTCGTCGAGCGGCAGCACGACCCCTACGGCGAGCACGATGACGCCCGCCGCGACGAGCCCGGCCAACAGCACCAGATAGAGCCGGAGGCTGCGGCGGTCGCTGGCGATGATCCCGTCGAAGTGTGCGGTCAGGCCGGCCACGACGCCTCCTGCCTGCGATGCCGAATTGTGTGGGCATCATCCCCTGAATGGCATCCCCGGGCAAGATGTCGCAGGTCGGTCAGGTCGGTCTCCATCGATGCCACTTTGGTGGCGGCCAGAACCCCCGGCGTCCGACCGAGTCACCGCCAGGTCGTCACGGCAGCGAGATTGCGGAATTCCTCGTGCCTTCGCCGCCGGCTAGTACGGTTGGATACCCTAGCAGTGAGTTGGGCAACTGAAATCTATGCTAACGCGCAGACTTTACCGTGCGGAGCTGCATGGTCGAGCGGAGATGGTAAAGCAGGTGGTGAAGCGCCGGTAGATACCGACCACTTAGTCCGTAGGTGATCAGCGGTCTGTCTTGACGGATTTCGAAGGCAGGCTTGCTGGAACGGCGATGTCGCCTTTTGGCTAGGAGGCGAAGTTTCGGCCATGCCTACGGACCGACCGGTCTACCCCTGGAACCTGAAGTTCGAACTGAACGTCCACTTCCTCGATGATTTGGTCGGCTTCCTGGGGGTGAGCTGAATCTCAAGAAGGCGACCCAGTTGGTCCGCCCGTAGCCAAAAGCGGTCTTGCCCACCGTTTGCACGAGCGGACAATCGGTTTCTTGCGGATCGCGTCGCCCAGACTGCCTTCAGCGCTCTCAGCGCTGACTATGGCTTCCCGAAGCAAGAATATCCTCCACTAGGGAACGGCCCGATTCATTGCCAAGCTCCCACGCTACGAACCCAATCAAGCGGCAGCGCGACCATCGCTCGTCAAGTCCTCCAACCGCGACTTAACCCAGAACGGTACGCGAAAATCGTCGCCAAAGGTCGACACCGAGTCATATAGCGCGACGACGAAGCCGCTCGACGCCACACCCACGCTTTGCTCCAGGCGAACTAATAGGGACTTCCAGGCCTGCTCGTCATCGCTGTTTTGGTCTGTCCAGTCGATTGCGGCGAGATACTCAGCTATGGGATCTAGCGCAAGGCGTCGAAGCGTCGTGCCGCCCGGCGTTCGCTCATCGATGACGCCATTGGCAATAAGGCGCCGAAGCACCAACGACGGATCATCGAATTTGGCATCGGCCAGCGCCTTTTCCGCTGCGTCTCCGCGCAAGTCTTTGGGTACGAAATTGGGCTCGAGTTCTGCCCGTCCCAATGTTCGCGCCGCCTGCAGCATTTTCAGATTGTCGAGCCGATCGGGCGTGTCCGCTCCCTGCGGATTGATCCGCTCGAGATACTTGAGCACCGTCTGCGGCACCGACGTTGCCAGCCTCGCCGGATCGAATTGGCGCTCAAGCTCAGTCTGCTCGACCGCGCCATCAACGAACATCCGGATGAATAGCGGTGTTACTGGCACTTTCTCGCCCCGGCGTTCGACGATGGCGAGGGCGCGTTCGCTTATTTGCAATTGCTGGCGCCCGCGCAACGCCTTGCGGACGTTGTCGCCGAGGTCGAGGGTATCAAGATATCGCTGGATGAAAGGGACGACGGTCCCTTCGTCGATGAGGCATGGCCATGCCGTCGACCGGGCGACGTCTGTTTCCGTCCGGCTGGTGATCAGCAGGGCATTGACAGGCGATTCGGTGCCGTAGATCCCGCAGACGTGATCCTGGGTTTCGCGCGTCCGTTCAGAAAGTGCGTCAACAATAACAAGGAGACGCTTGTGGCGGAGCAGTGCAGCAACGATCTCTGCATCGATGTCTTCGGTGCCGGTCATCTCCCGCAGCTCCTTCATGACATCGGCGAGTAAGTCTGTCGTCTCCGCCTCGATCCACACCGCAATCATTCGGTGATCGAGCAGCCAATGGTCCGAATCCTCGCTGACCACCCATCGGCCGATTTGGACGCCGAGGGTCGATTTGCCGCAGCCTCCTGGACCGCAAATCGCCACCGCTACACGCTCGTGTCGGAAGAGGCCCCGGAAGACCTCAGGCGTGGGCAGCACCGGCTCCAGGCCTCGATCATTAATCGCTACCGGCAAAGGGATGTAGAGGTGGCGTTGCTTGACCGCACGTTTGCGGGCAAACGCCGCTTGGGCCGCCGCAGCACGTTTTGTTACCCAGGCGTCAAGCACGTTAGGTTCCGCCAAGTAGCGCGTGCGGATCCCTGGCACGAGATCGGCGAGACTCTCCCGATCGCCGACATAGCGGCGTAACCAGGCTCTCCGGACCCGCGGATGATAAGCGAAATACGGCATCACCAGGGCATTGACCAAGGATCGCATGGGCTGCGTGGCCTTGCCGCCGGGAATAGCGGCGTCTGCGGCCTCCAACAGTGTGTAACGACCAGTCCGAGTGAGGACGACAGGACAGAACAAGAGAAAGGCAAACAGTACGCTGAAATACAATCCAGAGACCCCGAGAACCGTCGCGCCGCTAACGATGAGGGTGCGATGCTGGCTCCAGATCCGCGCAAACCAATTAATGTAAATCCAAGGTTTGGTCGCGTGGACGAACGGGAACCCCACGCTGTCGGTCAGCGTCACTTGAAACCGCAGATGATCGCCGGGACCAATAGCATATTGCTGAGTCGAATCGGGATGCCACGTAACCGCAAAAGAGCCGTCCTCATTGCCGGTCAGGTTTACTTTCGGGATCGCCTCGCACCCTGCAATCGCCTTCTCGAGACTGCAAACTTCGACTGCTTCGATGGAAACAGTGTCGCTCTCCGCGTCGGTCACGGCCAACGCCAGATTGACGGTACCATCAATCCCTGTTGTCGCGTCGAAGGACGTCAGGTACGGCGCCGAGTTATCCTGTTTCATCTCCACTACTGCTCCGCGCTCGTCCACGGCCCAACCGTGACGGCGGTCGTCGCCTACATGATGCCGGTGGAGCCGAAGTTGCCGACGGAGGCGATGATGCCGGTGGAGCCGAAGTTGCCGACGGAGGCGATGATGCCGGTGGAGCCGAAGTTGCCGACGGAGGCGATGAGAGCGACAAAGGCTGATCCAGCCTCGGCTCTCTGATTCATAAGATGTCAGGGGAAATTCCTCCGGCGCGATGGCCGTGCCGGGGGAATTTTCTTATTCCCGTGGACGCCCGTAGACCTCGACCTGGTCGTCTTTGTAGAGGGGCTCGCCCCAGAGCGACCTGAGCGCTTCGCCGCATTCGTCGAGCTTGGCGCGGAGGTTTCCCTTTGCCGGGTTGAAGTCGAGCTTTTCGGCAAGCCCGTGGGCGGCATCGCGTTTCGCTTTCAGCTCTTCGTAGCTGCGGTCGGTGTGCAGCACCACCACTCCGATTTCAATGGATTCGTCCGAGAAGAGCGCATTGAGTCCTTCCAGGGCAGGTACCGGTTCCTCGGGGTAGGTCCTGCTGTGTTCGGCTTCGAAGATACTTCTGAGGAACGGATGACGTTCGAGCAAACCCTCGACGTGCGGCGGGGTGACCGAGACGTAGCCGCCGGCGATGGGACGACCGTGGAGAGTCTGGAGGTACATGTCCTCGGCGGCCCGCGCCCGGTAGCCGCCCGGGATATTCAGGAGGGTGCCTTCGGGAGCCTTTGCCGCGGCCTGGGTCCACTCGGGCCGTGGCAGCTCACGCGTCGGATAGGGGACCCAGAGGAAATCAAGGATCACAGCGGCGATGAATATTCCGAGGAGGCGTTTCGGCTGGGTCGAGTCCCTCAGCCAGAGACAGGCTCCCGCTCCTGCCAGGATGGAGATGCCCAGCATGGCCGGCACCAGGAAGCGGTTGGCGACCCGCAGCGAGCTGAAGACGGGCAGCTCGCGCAACAGGGCGAAGGGCAGCGGCAGGCCGGTGTCGGTTTTGAGGAAGCGCAGCTCCGCGCCGAGTCCCAGCAGGAGAAAAAAGAGAGCGAAGAAACACCAGAAACGCATGGAAAGTCGAGGTGAGTCGTTCCTGAAGCTGTCAAAAGAATCCCGCCGTTTGAAACGGAAGCAGAGAGTCGACATTGCCAGCAGTATTGTCGTCAGTCCCAGGTAGGCGGTGAAGCCGACCGAGTTGTAGCTCCTGTATTGATCGTGAATCCCGGAAACCAGGGAACCGAAGAGGGGGTGCTGCGCAGAGGGAATCGCAAGGAAGGCGAGGTCGAGGGGCTTATGGATCTGCTGCTTGGCGGGCGATCCGGTGCCTGAGACGAGCTCGCTGAGCATGGCCCAGGCAAAGGGCAGGCAGGTGAGGATGGCCACGAGAGCGGCGATGCTCGCGCCAGTGATGATCAGCTTGCGCTCGCTCGGGCGCTTGCGCAGCTCGTTGAGAAAGAGCGCGAGAGCTCCGGGCAGGAGCAACAGCCCGTTGTGCCAGGCAAAGAGACAGTTGAGGGCAAAGAAGAGGCCGCAGTAGATCCAGGAGCGGCTGGAGGGTTCACGCATGGAGCGGATCATCCAGAGCAGGAAGAGCGGCATCGCTCCGTAGCTTGCGAGGTTCAGGTGCTCGAGGCTCTGCTCGAAATGCTGGGGAAAGAAGGCGAAGATTGTCCCCGCGAGAAACGCTCCGCGCCAGTCACCCAGCAGCTCCTTCGTCAGCAGGTAGGCACCGAAGGCAGCGAGGATAAAACTGCAGAGGGTCGCGTGGGACAGGGCGGCGGCCTCCCCAAACGCCAGCAGGAAGGGCAGGGCCAGCAGGGTATTGGCCGGCGAGTGGGTGTGAAAGGCGAGCGAGGTCTTTGTTCCCGAGAAGAGCAGCTCGGTTGAGTAGGGGGACGCGCCCTGCTCAAACAGCGATGTCTTCCACAGCCAGAGATTCCAGTAGTTCTGGAAGAGATCGTTGTTGCCGCCGGGGATGTGGCTGGTGAAATTCGCGGCGAGCGGCCAGGTGAGCGCGATTGCGAGCAGGGCGTAGATTGCGAGGATCACCAGCGAGCGGGGCTCTTTCAGCTTCTCGTCAGGATTCATTTCGCGGCGTTCCTCTTCTTTCATACCGGCGGATAGCGGCCGGCTTGCCGGGGAATTGGACGACAGCCGGCTTCCCGGTATTCACCCGGGACATTGAACACCAGTGAGCCCGGCGCGACAATAGACGAGGTCGCGGGCGATTCGTCCAGGTTCTCCGACCGGGTTGAAAAGCCCGTGAACAGGGCTTTTTCAGCGGCCGGAGGCGGTTTCGGTCTGTTCTTCAAGCAGGACCGCGAGGTCCTCCATCAGCCGGTTGACGTCCTGGGGATAGGTGCCGTTGTAGACTCCGCGGATCATTTTCTCCTTGTCGACGAGCACCAGATTCTCGGTGTGGATCAGGTTCTTGTAGTCATCGTCCTGCCCGTCGGTCACCGCGAAGTAGGACTTGCGGGCGAGATCGAAGATGTCCTTCTTCTCCCCGGTAAGCAGGTGCCATCTCTGCGGGTTGATCCCCTTCTGTTTTCCGTAGGCCGCCAGCGCTGTTACCGTGTCGATTCCGGGGGTGACCGAGTGGCCGACAAGGCGAACCTCGTCGTTCTCACCGAAGGAATCCTGCACCCGCTTGAGCTCCTCCGCCATCTTGAGGCAGATTCCTGCGCAGCCGGCGAAGAAGAAGTAGGAGACGTAGAGTTTGCCGTCGAGGTCGGCCAGGGTTCTTGTCTGCCCTTGCTGGTCGGTGAGGCTGAAACCGAGTACGTGGTGGATGTCCTTCTCCGGGACCGGGTCTTCATGAAGCCAGACCGGCTGCATGCGCCTGCTGTTGTAGACCGGCAGTTTTGAGGGGGGGCGCTCCACGATTTTGTCTGCAGGTGAGGAGTGCTGCTCTTTGCCGCATCCGCCGACAGCCAGGAATGAAGCGGCGAGCAGGATCGCGATGGGTTTCGACATGGTGTTCATTCGCCGCCTTCGCAGATCCGCTTGCCGGGCAGTCCGTAGCGCCTTCCATCCCGGTAGACATAGTTGAAGTGGCGCTCTCCATCACGGAACCAGCCCAGCTGCAGACCATTTTCGCGACCGCCCTTGTAATACATCAGGCGGTATTGCTGGCCGTTCTCAAACCACTCTTCTTTCTTCCCCTCGGGTCCCCCGGGGAAGGTGGTCAAGGTATAGCGCCGGTTGCCATTTTCCCACCAGGCCTCCTGGAGCCCGTTCTTGCGGCCTTGCTTGTAGTGAAGCGCCAGCCTGGAACCGCCGTCGGGCCACCATGCCTGGTAGAGACCATCCTTGAGGCCTTCCCGGTAGGAGATCCTGTTTTTCAGTGATCCATCCGCATGGCGCTCGGTGATGGAGCCCGTGAAAGGGCTTCCTTCGAAGGAAAACCTTCCGTTCTTTTTCTGCAGCCGCGGATCGGTAGATTCAATCTCGGGCCCGGACGGCTCCTGTTGCACTGCGGCGGGAGGTGAATCGATGACGGCGACAGCCTCCTGTGTCGAAACAGCCGCCGGTTGTTCCTCCTGGTTGTCGCAGGAGAGCGCCAGGAGCGCGACAGGCAGTAAATAGATCCCAGGGCGCCTGGAGGAGTTGAAACGGTTCATGGTTCATCTCAGGGGATTCGACCCGGGAGCCTTACCGGGGCGGGGGCCGAGGTGGTGGTCTTCCTCCACCTCCGGGTGGTGGTGGGCGTCCTCCTCCACCGGGTCCGCCGCCGCCCAGGGTCACGTTTCCACTGTAGCAACCGAGAATAAAGGGGAACTCGGTGCTCATGTGGTAGTGGTATTCTCCAGCCGGCTCCCGCGGGGTGGGGCCGAAGTGTCCGTTGCACTCATCGAGATCGGTCGGAGGACGTCCGTTGACATCGTTGGGGCCGTAGATCGCGAACCCATCGAGGGAGAAACCATAGATCCAGGAATGCTCGCCCGGGGTATCGTCCATCCAGCACAGCGGCATCTTGTGGTAGTGGTACATGCTTCCCGGTGAGGGATGGGCGTTGCAGTCGTCGAGCCAATTCTGCGGGACAACGGTTCCGCCGCCTTCGTAGGGGTTGAACATCGCCACGCCGTTGATCCCGATGGCCATGATGCCCAGTTGGGTGTCGGTATTAGCCGTTGCGAGTTCCGGATTGAGGGGAATCTCGATCTCGTAGTTCTGTTCGCCGATGACATTCGGATTACCCGGCCAGGGGCCGGTTTCGTGCTGGGGGATCCCATCGCTCTCGATGACCATCACGTCATCGAGATAGGTGATGGTGACGTTGTCGGTCCAGCTGATCGGCTGGGTGCCAAGCGTTCGGTCGCCTCCTCCCACGGGGGGCTCGGGATCATCCAGGCAGGTGGAACTCTCGCAGCTGAGCGCGTCGGGAGTCGGGTCCCTGCCGCAGTCGGGGTAGGGGGCGGGGATGGGCGCTCCGCCGGAGAAGAGGTTGGCGAAGAGAAAGATCGCGTCGTTCAGGGCGACCTGGCCCGAGTCATCGGTGTCGGCCGCGTCGATACAGTTGAGCGCCGGTCCTCCGAGAAAGAGATAGCCGAGCGTCGCCACCCCATCACTGATGTCGACGGTTTCATCGAGGTTGGAGTCTCCCCGTACGAAGTGGGACTGCGCCTCGGCGGGGGATGTGGTGAAGGCGAACAGGGCGAGGGTGAGGGCAGCCATCGCGTTTGCGTGAAACTGACTTTTCATTTCTTTACTCCAGGGTAGAAACCATGTGAGCCAATAGACTCAGGACCCGACAGGTATCCAGCTACACGTTTGAACCCCGCCATGCGGGATTGGTTGCGCGCTACAGTCGAAGCCATTGTACCGTTTGGTTTTGCCGGAGAACAGCAAAGGAAAGCGCATTGCGAGAATGACCCGGCCTGACCCGGCCTTGCACGGCGGCTTCAGGCGGTGATACAATCCAACCTTGTTGACCATGGAGAGCGGGTGTAGCTCAGTGGCAGAGCGTCAGCTTCCCAAGCTGAATGTCGAGGGTTCGACTCCCTTCACCCGCTCCATTTTGGTGAAAGCATGCAACCAAACGAGTACTTCCATAGAATCCTTCAAATAGAGCCTCTTTATATGCCGGACCGCGCCTTGGAGCCTTTCTGGGATTTCGCATATCGGTTTCAGAGTTTACAGCGGCATTGGGAACTAAATAAGGACTTCCTTGAATCACATTCAGCACTAATAGATCAAGTCGAGTTTGATGGTTCTGCAGAAATGGAGGATATCTTTGATGAAACTGTTGGAGTCGACAAAGATTACTTTCCTGAGTATTTGAGACTCTCAACTTTATCTATCTCTCTTTCTCTTATTGAGAACCTCTTAGGCGATCTAAGTGAACATATCGCAGAGGAATCAGGAGTACCTATCAAACTTGACGAAAGACCAATGCCTTTCATCAACAAACACATTTTGTGGCTAACGAGAGGCTGCGGTCTGGAATTCGAGATGCCGACAGAGGTAAACAAACGCCTGGAGGCCATGCGGGAACTAAGAAATAGATTCTTACATCGCATTGGTAGAGATATACCTGAAGAAATTCAGAAGGTAATAGGTGAAATGGTGTCTTCTGCAACCGATGGCGAAGCCAATGTCACTAATGATTTTATAGAAACAGCTATGAGTGAATTAGCAGATTTAGCAGAGAGAATTGAACTGGCATACTGGCAGTTCAGCGATTCAAAATAATCCAACGAGTGACTCCTGCCCTTTTCAATGCGAGATATATTCGGGACTGGGAAATAAGTTGGATTTAAATGGGGTACTTGGGTGAGGAAGCTGCCCGCCTATTTCGGGGGTTCTGCTGGGCTGGAGGCTTCCTCGATAATGGAAAGCAGGCTGTCGAGCTTCACTTCTTCGAGCCTCTGGA
>CBDEGD010000004.1:0-175248 GCA_965237625.1 Inquilinaceae bacterium | reverse complement strand
CGGCATAGCGGTAAGGGATAAAGAACCCCTGTCGCGCCAGCCCGCACCCGGTCATCAATCCCATCTTCAGGAACCGAAGGTGCCGACGCAGGCTCATTTCGCCACCGGAACGCCGCGTGTCACGGCGTCAACACCATGCCTTCCTTGGCAACCAGAGTGCCGGGACGTGCCGCATCGGCGTCGGCGGCGACCTGATCCATGAAGGAATCGTCATGGGAGGGGTCGTGATGAAACAAAATGACCTTGCCAACGCCGGCCGCATCGGCGACCCGAAGCGACTCCTGCCAAGTGGAATGGCCCCAATTCTGGTGGCTGGGATATTCGGCCTCGGTATACGTCGCGTCATAGATCATGATGTCGGCGTCGCGCACGAAGTCGACGATCGTGCTGTCCAATTCGCCCGCCTTATGCTCGGTGTCGGTGATCACGCAGACGCTCTTTCCGGCAAAGTCGATGCGATAGCCGCAGGCCCCGTCCGGGTGATTTAGCGAACAGGTATTCAGCGTGACCTGGCCAAGGGTGATCGGCTTGGTGCATTCGAAGTCGTGATAGTGGCAGGTGGAAAACATGTTGATCGGTACCGGAAACAGCGGCGGTGTCATCATCTGGCAGAGCACGTCCCGCAGGCTCGTGCTCTTCGGCAGATGGCCGGCATAAAAGTGCACCGCCGATTCCTTCACATAGGCCGGCTGGAAGAACGGGATGCCGCAGATATGATCGAAATGGGTGTGCGTAAGGAACAGATTGATCCGTTCCGGCCGTTCCCGCGCCAACTCGAGGCCAAGCCCCCGCACGCCGGTACCGGCATCGATGACGATCAATTCACCGCCACAGCGGATTTCCAGACAAGTTGTGTTGCCGCCATAGACCACGGTCTTTGGCCCGGGGACCGCGATGCTGCCACGCACCCCCCAGAATTTGACGGTAAATTTCTGCCTGTCACTCATTGGCTGCGCCCGGTAGTCCCTGCCCGGATACGGTTGGTGGCACCGGGCAGGGCCCGGATTGGCATCCGAATCTGGCAGGCCGGGAAACTCAAGTCGAGACAAAACGCCACATTTCTCACGGTGCCAGACCCACAGCCGTCCCGTCCCGCTTGTTTTCGTTCCGGCGAACGATGACCGGGCAAAGCGACCATCCGCGGCCGGCCAACCCGGCCGGGGTCCTTTATGGCGCGCTTCTGGCCATTCTGGCGGCCTACCAGCAATTCAAGCTGCCACCGGTATTACCGCTGCTGACCAGCCAATATGAGCACGACCCGCGCATGGCCGGTGGCTTCATGTCGGTCTACGCGCTGGCCGGGCTGCTGCTGTCGCCGGTGATCGGCCGGCTGATCGAGCGTGACGGAGCCATCCGCTACCTGCACGGCGCGTTCTTTCTGTTCGTCTGCGGCGGCGCGGCGGCCTTGGTCAGACCGGAATCCGGTCTGTGGATGCTGGCGTCCAGGACCCTGGAAGGTGCCGGATTCGCCGTTTTGGCAATTGTCGGACCGGTACTGGTAACCGCAAGCGCGGGGACGCGCCATCTGCCCTTGGCGATCGGGTTGATCGCCGCCTGGATACCCGCGGGCCAACTCATCGCGAACCTCGTGTCGCGCCCGATCGTGGCAACCGGCAACTGGCAGCTTCTGTGGTGGGGCGGGCTGGCGGCAACCGCGGCAATGGCTGTCTGGACCATTGCGCTTGCCGGATCTCATGCGTTTGGCCGCCATGCGCGCGACGATACCGCCAAGCCGGCGCCAAACCGAAAGACTGGCGGCGCGAGTCGCCCCCTACTCTGGCTGGCGGCCATCATGTTCTGCCTGTGGTCGACGCAATTCATTGCCTATATGACGTGGCTGCCCAGCTATCTGGTGTCGGTCCATGGATTTGATCCCGGCACGGCGATTCTGGGTTACACGGTGCCGATCGTCACACTTCTGGGCTTCAATCTGCTGAGCGGCTGGGCGATGACCCGCGGTCTCAAGGTCGGCCCGCTTTTGACGGCCGCTTTGGCCGGCCAGGCATTGATCTGGGTCTTGCTGCCGGTTACCGGCGTGGGCTGGAGCGGCGTGGCATCGTTGATCGCTTATGGGGTCTGCGCCGGCATTGTTCCGACTTGCCTTTTCGCCCTGCCGAACGCGATCGAGAAGACCGGGCGGGCCGGCGCTTTCGCGACGCTGATGACCGGACGCAATCTTGGTGTCCTGGTCGGTCCCCTGTTGCTGGGATGGATCTTCAGCGTCACCGCCGACTGGAACAGCGCGGGGCCCGTTTTCGCCGCAAGCACCGCCGTAGCGACCGTGTTGGCCCTGGTCATGACCCGCGCCCTGGCCCGCCGCAACCGCCACCGGGAACAGTCCAGCTAGAGCAATCGTCGCCAATACGGCGCCCGCCCGATTCCGCGTGAGAAGATAACGCTATAGAACACCGGGCGGCCCAGCTGGGAGCCCTGCGCGTGGGAACGCCGGCTACGGGTTCAGCCGATAGCCGCCGGGCTCGGTGACAAGAATCTCGGCGTTCGACGGGTCGCGCTCGATCTTCTGCCGCAGCCGGTAGACGTGGGTTTCCAGCGTGTGGGTGGTGACCCCGGCATTGTACCCCCATACTTCGCCGAGCAGCACGTCGCGCCCAACGACCTTGCTGCCGACCCGGTATAGATATTTGAGGATCGCGGTTTCCTTCTCGGTCAGCCGCACCTTCTGTTCCTTCTCCTCATCGACCAGAAGCTTGGCGCTCGGACGGAAAGTGTACGGACCGATGGTGAAAACCGCGTCCTCGCTCTGCTCGAACTGGCGAAGCTGGGCGCGCAACCGGGCGAGCAGCAGGCCGAGACGGAACGGCTTGGTGACATAGTCGTTGGCGCCGCTGTCGAGGCCCAGAATGGCGTCGGCGTCGGTGTCGACGCCGGTCAACATGATGATCGGACTGCGCACGCCATTGCGGCGCATCAACCGGCAAAGGTCCCGCCCGTCCATGTCGGGTAATCCGACATCCAACAGAATGCAGTCGAAATAGGTGGATTTGACGATCTCCAGCGCCTCTGCGGCGTTCTCTGCCTCACTGGTCACGAATTCCTCGTGCAGATGCAGTTGTTCCGCAAGCGAGTTGCGCAACGCTGAGTCATCATCAACCAGTAAGATCTTCTTGTTGGATGTCATCCGATCACTCTTGTTCTGCGCCCGATGCCGGGCGGCCTCGCCTGCGACTATCCTGGTGCCGAGTGTACCATGCGCTCACCGGATTTTCGACGCCGACCGCGTCGCTGTCCCAAATACCGCCGACGGCAGTATCCGCGCCGGTCCACCCCCCATGTGGGAAACCGACGGCTAACAGATAGGGGCGCGACGCCCAGGAATAAAGGCGCGTTCGGTCGCATATGCCCGCTGGATCGGCCGGGGCTACTGAAACTCTCGACAATAGCGGTTTGATGCTAATCTGCCGCCATGAGCAAATCGGGCAACAAATTAATTCCGGAGGCCGCACCGAGGTCGGTGCGCCAAGCGTCCCTGCGCGCGGTCGACCGGGCGTCCGGCGACCTCAGGCGCGGCGACTTTGTCCTGGTGCGGCCGGACACCGGTCCCGCGCTGCTGATTCAGGCCAGCGAGTCGGCGACGCCGGAAAGCCTGGCCCGGATGGAGAAGCTTACCGGCATCACCCCGTCGGTGGTCCTGACCCGCCAGCGGGCCGCGGCGATCGGCCTATGCGAGGATGTCGACGGCGTTGTTCGCCTCGACCCGGGCGAGCGGCTGAGCGCCGATCTCGTGCGCCGGCTGTGTGATCCGGAATCCGCCGTCGACTCGGCGGCGCTTGAGGGCCTGCCGTGCCAGACCATCGCCGGGAACAGCCGCGATGGCGCGGTGGCGGTGACGCGGCTGGCCAAACTGGCGCGGCTGCTGCCGGCCGCCGTGGTCGCCCCGGTCGAACGCCCGCTGGCCACGGATCGCCTGGTGGCCGCCAACGATATCCTGTCGGTCAGCGCCTTCGACATCGGCCACTATGAAAGCCATGCGGCCCGCAGCCTGCAGAAGGTGGTCGAGGCGGAAGTGCCCTTGGCCGGCGCCGAATCGACCCAGGTCATCGCCTTCCGCCCCACCGATGGGGGTCAGGAGCATTTGGCAATCGTCATCGGCGATTCCGAAAGCGGCGCCAAGAATGATCGGGCGCCCCTGGTCCGTCTGCATTCGGAATGTTTCACGGGCGACCTTCTGGGCTCGCTCAGATGCGATTGCGGTCAGCAGCTTCGCGGCGCGATTACGGAGATCGCCCGCGAGGGCGCCGGCGCCCTGATCTATCTGGCCCAGGAGGGGCGCGGGATCGGGCTGGTCAACAAGCTGCGCGCTTATCGGCTGCAGGACGATGCCTTCGACACGGTCGATGCGAATGTGATGCTGGGCTATGACGCGGATGAGCGGATTTACCAGCCAGCGGCGGAAATGCTGCGTCAACTCGGCTTCGATCGGGTCCGGCTGCTGACCAACAATCCCGACAAGGTCGACCAGCTGACCCGCTGCGGGATCGAGGTCGTGGAGCGCGTGCCACACGCCTTTCCGGCGAACGGCCACAACGAATTCTACCTGAGCACCAAAAAACAGCGCAGCGGCCATCTTCTGTAGCCATGGGCGGCACGGTCGGAGAGATCATCGTGTTTCCGGATGGCTGGCTGGAGGCTGGCGGCCGTCGCTGGCGCTGTGCCCTCGGACATGGCGGCGTGCGGCTGGACAAGCGCGAGGGCGACGGCGGGACGCCGGGGGGCCGGTTTCCGCTGCGGCGGCTGCTGTATCGGCGCGACCGCTTTCCATCGGCGCCGACGACCGCCCTGCCCTGCGCGGCCGTCTCACGGGATGATGGCTGGTGCGACGACTCCGGCGATCCGGCCTATAACCGGGCGATCAAATTGCCCTACACGGCGAGCCATGAGCATCTTTGGCGCGATGACGGACTTTATGATCTTGTGGTCGTGCTGGGCCACAATGACGATCCACCGGCGCCCGGCATGGGCAGCGCGATTTTCCTACACGTGGCCCGGCCCGACTACGGGCCGACCGAGGGCTGCGTCGCCCTGGCCCGGGATGAATTGCTGGATCTGCTGAGGAATTGCGGTCCGGATACGGTGATGGTCATCCAGGCCTGATACCAAGCGAGATCAGCCTCGCGGCAACCGGTCGCCAAATAGCGCCGTGCCGACACGCACCAGGGTCGCGCCGTGCCGGATGGCGGTCTCGAAATCGCCGCTCATGCCCATGCTGAGCTCATCCAGCCCATATTTCTCCGCCAGCTCGGCCAGTAGCGCGAAATGCAAGGCCGGCGGTTCGTCGACCGGCGGGATGCACATCAGCCCGCGGATCGGCAGCTCAAGCTCGTCACGGCAGAGAGACACCAGATCGGCCAACCCGTCGGGCAAGACTCCCGCCTTCTGTTCTTCCTCGCCGGTATTCACCTGGATCAGGCAATCCAGACTGCGGCCGGCCCGTGCCATTTCCACCGCCAGCGCCCGCGCCAGTTTCGGCCGGTCGACCGTCTCGATCACGTCGAACAGGGCCACCGCATCCTTGACCTTGTTGGTCTGCAGCGGGCCGATCAGGTGCAGGATCAGATCAGGGTAGTCCGCCCGCACCCCGGACCATCGCCCCAACGCCTCCTGAATGCGGTTTTCCCCGAACAGCCGGTGACCGGCTTTCAGCGCCGCCGCGACCCGTTCCGGCGGCTGCATCTTGCTGACCGCCACCAGGCGCACGGATTTGGGCGCGCGCTCGGCCTCGGCCATCGCAGCTTCGATCCGTCGACTGACAACAGAGAAATTCTCCGCGACCTCTCGGGAGGTTTCCGGATCCAGCGCATTGTCGTGCGGCTTCATCATCGGCCGGTTCTCACATCGTGAGCGATCGGACGCAAGCGAGAAGCGCGCTTCTTGCGAGCGATCTCGGTTCCAATTGACACCACGGGGTCCATGGTCGCAGAAAACCATTGGGAAGGAGTCCAAACATGACGCAGCCGATCGACAGCCTGGAGGCGCTGCTGGCGCCGATGAGCGTTGCCGAGTTCCTGTCGGAATATCGCGGCAAGAAACCTCTGCATATCAAGGGCGCCGCGGATAAGTTTGCCGATGTGATGTCCTGGGGGACGCTGTCGGATTTGATCAACCAATCGAGCATCTGGTCATCGGCATCGATGCAACTGGTGTTGGATGGCGATCGGGTTCCGCCACCGGAGTATTGCTCGCAGGCCGTGGGCCGGGACAAAGCGACGTTGATGGTGCCGGAAACCGACCGCGTGAAGCTCTGGCTGCAACGCGGCGCCTCCCTGCTGCTGAACGACATCGACCAATTGAGTCCGGGGTTGAAATCCGCAGCCGCCGCACTGGAGACCGGCTTTGGCGGCAAGGTCCAGGGCAATTTGTATTGCTCGTGGAAGTCACATCCGGGATTTGGATCCCACTACGACACCCATGAGGTCTTTGCGGTCCACGTCGCCGGCGAGAAAACCTGGCGCCTGTATGAACGACCGATCCCCGACGTTATCGCACATGCCCGCTTCCTGATCGCCGACGACGGCCATCACGAGCGGCAGAAGGGCAAGCTGACCGAGGAGGTCACGCTGACACCCGGTGACCTGCTCTACATCCCAAGAGGGTGGTACCACGACGCGCTGGCGAAATCGGAGGCGACCATCCATGTGGCCCTTGGCCTGACCTGCCCGATCGGGTTGGATTTGATCGGTATGTTGTTCGAGCGGGCGGTTCAGGATGACCTGTTCCGCGCCGTGGTGCCGCGCTCGGAGGAGGCCGGCGGCAGGGACGCCATGGCCGAGCGTCTGGCGGCGCTCGGCGACAAGATCGCCGAATTCACCCGCGATCCGGTGTTGGCCGATCAATTTGCCGCCTTTATGGCGGCCTACCGGTATCCGCGCGGGGCGGTTCAGCTGCCCGACGATGCCATGGAACGGCGCTACCGGCGCAGCTCCGCCGAGATCAAGCTGGTTCGGCATAAGGGGGATTGGCACATCACGGATGGGCGGCAAGGCGCTCCAATCCCCAAGGACATGCATAAGCCGATCGCCTGGATTCTCGAGCGCCCGCATTTCGCCGAGGATGAATTGGCCGAGGCCTTCGCCAACATACCCCAGAACGCGCGCAGCAAGTTGTTGTCCGATTTGCAGAATATGGCGGTCATCAGCTTCGCGTAGGCAAATCAGGCTGTTCCCCACCATTATCCGACATCAGGTTCGGGCCTATCTTGCGAATTTTGCTAACGAATTGGTAACGAACAGGGATTTTTCCACTCGATTTGTTGCACATCGGCCACAGGAATTGGTGATTGTTGCAACAAAGCCGCATTAGGCGTTGCTCACGGACAGGGGCGGAAGTATGAAAACAATGGGTTCCAAGGTGTTTCGGGGCAAATCTGTGCACCTGGAGCCATCACGTGATGTTTCCATGTCAGGGGCCTGTTGGCCTTAATCCATTTGGAGGTTGAAGTATGAAGAAGGTTCTCTTGGGGAGCACAGCGCTCGTCGCAGCCGGCCTGATGGCCGGCCCCGCGTTCGCGCAGCTGGAGCTCAGCATCTCTGGTTCGGTCGATTTCCATGTCGGCATCGCCGATGAAGATGAAGTTGCCGGGACCGATAACCGCGGTTACGGCATGACCACGGACACGACGTTGAACTTCAATGCCGATGGCGTGGCCGACAATGGTCTTGAGTACGGCACCCGGATCAATGTCGATGACCAAGATCTCTCTGATACTGCCGGCGACGGACAGTCCGGATTTGAGATCGACGAGACCTATGTGTACATCCGCGGCTCCTTCGGTGAATTTCGCCTCGGCGAAGACGATCCGGCGGCGAGCACGTTGCGTTTCGCGGTTCCGGCCGTCGGTAACGGCCAGGCGGATGGCGATTTCGAGCGCTATGTCGGCAGAGGTGCGAATGACGCCACGTCTTTCGGCACCGATTTCGCGTACTCCAGCGACGACACCAAGGTCATCTACATCGGTACGTTCGGTGACTTCACCGTCGGCGCCAGCTTCTCGCCGACGGCTGACGCCCGGTTGAGCGATCCGGCGATTATCGAAGAAGACGAGGAACTCGCCGATATCTTCTCGGTCGGTGGTAACTACCAGGGTTCGTTCAACAACGTTTCGGTTGGTGTCTCGGCCGGTGTGCAATTCGGTGACATCGAAGGCGTTGGCGCCAATTCCGGTGGCGATCACGAGGAATTTGGTGTCGGCGCCGAAGTTGGCTTTGGTGCGGTGACCGTCGGTGGTTTCTACATCGACTCCGAGCAGGACGACGAATTCGGTGTAACGCAGCTTGAGCGGATTCGCTACGGCATCGGCGCCACGTTCAGCACCGGGCCGTGGAGCTTCGGCGCCAACGCCCTGCTGGCCGAAGACGACAACGCTGCTGGTGGTGCCGATGACGAGGAAGACGAGGTCTATGGTATCGGCGTCGAATATGCGCTGGCCGATGGCCTGACGCCATATGCCGATCTGGTCATCTTCGACTTCGATAACGCCGGTACGGCAAACGACAACGACGGCTCGGCTTTCCTTGTGGGTGTGACGGCATCCTTCTAAACTGCAGCACCGTTTCATCGGTTGAAGGGGCGGCGCTTCGGTGCCGCCCCTTTTCTTTGCGCGATCCGCCGGACATAGATGTAACTTAATATTTGAAAAGGCGGAGCGGCGAGCCACATCAGACCTATGGGCCAGGCCAATTTTTCCGAGAAACATGGGCGGGAATCCCCTGCCGAGCCGCTTTTGCGGATCCTTGCGGCGCATGGCCACGACAGATCCATCGCGACCGGCCGCGCGATCGATTCTCAGGGCAGGCCGCTGCCCATGTATACCTACCCGGCGATCGAATACCTGGCGCAGCTGGATTTCTCCGACCGCCACATCCTGGAGTTCGGGTCAGGGCAGTCGACTCTCTGGTGGGCGGCCCGTTCTGCCCGGGTCACCGCTGTCGAGCACGACGACCATTGGGTGAAGCGCCTTGAGGACTCCGCGCGCCGCAACGTTAGCTGTCTGTTCGCCAGGCGGGAGGATATCCAGACCGGCCAGGACTATCTGGCGGTGCTGCCGGACGGCCAGCGCTACGATGCGATCGTCCTGGACGGGCTGCACTATCACGACTGCGCCGCGGCGGCCCGCGCATTACTTGAACCCGGCGGCCTGATCGTCTTGGACAATTCCGATTTCTATCCGGCGACCTGCGCCCTGCTGCGCGAGCACGAATTCCTGCAGGTCGATATGGCCGGCTTCAAGCCGTGCCACGTCGATGCGCAAGTGACCTCACTCTTCTTCGACCGCGCCTTCGACATCAGGCCACGCGGGCGTCAACCCCGCCCCTGTATCGGCGGCAAGGAGAAGATCTCTCCATTCGACAAACCGCGCCGCATTGCGGTCCGCAATGGCAAGACGATCATCTATTGAGGCTTGAGATCGGAAGCCTGCGCATCTGAGGGAAGATTGCCGGCCGCGCTTGAGATCCGGTCTTCAGGATGCCGTGAAGCGCTGTCGTTTGGCGGCCCGGGACGGCGTCCGGAGTTCGTATTGGAGACCGCCGGATTCGGATGTCCTTGCGCCGGGCTGGATTTTTCGATTTATTGCCGGCCATGACTTTCATCCGCCGCCCCTATTCGGCACTCGCCGCTATTCTGATGTTCGCCGTCGCTGGATGTGGCGGCACGAATCTTAGGCCGTCCAGTGGCAGTGAGCCGGTCAACGATAAGGAATCCCGCTACGCCGCGAGGCCAAGCCTGTTCGGCCCTGACGGGCTGAGCCTCAGCACCGATCCGTCGCGTGGCGAAACGGGAGGCGGCGGCGGCAGCGGCATTGGCGTCAACAGCTTCCTGTGGCGGGCGACGCTGGACACCATCGTGTTCATGCCGGTCAGCTCGGCTGATCCGTTCGGCGGCGTCATCCTGACCGATTGGTATACGCCGCCCGGATCGCCCGGCGAGCGTTTCAAACTGAACGTCTATATCCTAGATCGGCAGCTCCGCGCCGACGGGCTGCGGGTTGCCGCCTTCCGGCAGATCCGCGATCCCTCCGGTGAATGGATCGATGCGCCGGTGAACCAGCAGACCGGGACGGCGCTGGAGGACACCATCCTTACCCGGGCCCGCGAGCTGCGCGTCATCAGCACCGCCGCCGCCGCTCAGTAGACGGCCAGGCCGCCTCAGCGGCGCAACTCCCCAGGAACAGGGCACAGGGTCCCCCGGATGTCCCGGTATAATTTCAAGGAAACCGAGGCCAAATGGCAGGCGATCTGGACAGATCGCGGCTGTTTCGCCGCGCATGAAGACACCGACCGGCCGAAATACTACGTGTTGGAGATGTTCCCCTACCCGTCCGGCCGGCTGCATGTCGGACATGTGCGCAACTATGCCATCGGCGATGTGGTGGCCCGGTTCAAACGCGCAAACGGCTACAACGTGCTGCACCCCATGGGCTGGGACGCCTTCGGCCTGCCGGCTGAGAATGCCGCCATCGCCAACAAGGTGCATCCGGCCGATTGGACCAAGGAGAACATCCGGGTCATGGGCGAGCAGCTGCGGCTGATCGGCCTGTCCTACGACTGGGACCGCGAGATCGCGACCTGCACGCCGGATTACTACCGGCATGAGCAGAAGATGTTCCTCGATTTCGTCGAGGCCGGCCTGGCCTATCGCAAGGAGGCCTGGGTCAATTGGGACCCGGTGGAGAACACCGTCCTGGCCAATGAGCAGGTCATCGAAGGCCGCGGCTGGCGCTCCGGCGCCCTGGTCGAGAAGCGTAAGCTCTCACAGTGGTTCCTGAAGATCACCGAATACGCCGACGATTTGCTGGCCGCGATCGACGGGCTGGATCGCTGGCCCGAGCGCGTTCGGGTGATGCAGGCGAATTGGATCGGCCGGTCGATCGGCGCCCATATGCAATTCGACATCGTCGGCCGCGATGAGCGCCTGGAGGTCTTCACCACCCGGCCGGACACCATATTCGGCGCCAGTTTCTGCGCCCTGTCGCCGAACCACCCGCTGACCGAGGCGCTGGCCACCGACAATGCCAGGCTGGCGGAGTTCGTGGCCGAATGCGGCAGGCTGGGCACCAGCGAAGAGGCGATCGAAACGGCGGAGAAGGTCGGTTTCGATACCGGTCTGCGGGTCCGCCACCCGTTCCGCGACGGTGTCGAACTGCCGGTCTATGTGGCTAATTTCGTGCTGATGGAATACGGCACCGGCGCGATCTTCGGCTCGGCCGGACACGACCAGCGCGATCTGGACTTCGCCCGCAAATACGGTGTGGATGTCATTCCGGTGCTGTGGCCGCCGTCCGCGCGCAAGCTGTCGGCGGATGAGTTCTCCGCCCTGCCGAAACCGGTCCGGGCACGGTTCGATGAGAACCCGCACCAGACCGTCGACGGATTGGGCGAGGTGTTCTACGTCAACGCCACCGCCTATACCGACACCACGCTGCCGACATACCGGTATCGGCTGGAAACGCTGGCGAAGGACGATGCGCCATTGTCGGTGGCGGATGCCAAGCACATCGTGATCTCCGCCCTGGAGGGCAAGGGGTACGGGGCTGCGGCGGTGCGCCATCGCCTGCGCGATTGGGGTGTATCGCGGCAGCGCTATTGGGGCTGCCCGATCCCGATGATCCATTGTCCGAAATGCGACGTGGTACCGGTGCCGGATTCCGATCTGCCGGTCGAACTGCCCACGGATATCGATTTCGACGAGCCGGGAAACCCTCTGGTCCGCCACTCGACCTGGAAGATCGTCGATTGCCCGAAATGCGGCGGCCCGGCGGAACGGGAAACCGACACTTTCGATACCTTCTTTGAATCCTCCTGGTATTTCGCCCGTTTCTGCTCACCGAAATCGGAGCAGGCGTTCGAGCGCAAGGCGGTCGATTACTGGCTGCCGGTCGATCAGTATATCGGCGGGATCGAGCACGCGGTTTTGCATCTGCTCTACTCCCGCTTCTTCATGCGAGCGTTGAAGAAGTGCGGCTATCTGTCTGTTGAGGAACCATTCGCCGGGTTGATGACTCAGGGCATGGTCGTCCATGAGACCTATCAGGACGATGCCGGCGAGTGGGTCTATCCTGAGGATGTCGAGTTCCGCGATGGCGCGCCATTCCGCACCGCAGACGGGGCGAAACTGACCGCCGGCCGTCATGAGAAGATGAGCAAGTCCAAGAAGAACGCTGTCAGCCTAGGCGATGCGGTGGATGCGTATGGCGCCGACACCGTACGCCTATTGCTGCTGTCCGACAGCCCACCGGACCGGGATCTGGAATGGAGCGATTCAGGGATCGAGGGATCGTGGCGCTATCTCAATCGCTTGTGGCGGCTGGTGGCCCAGCCTAAGGGCGCGATCGCCGAGCCGGACATGCCGATCCCCAATGATCTTCAGGCATTGGCGGCCGATGATGGGACCGTCGCCTTGTGGCGGAACCTGCACAAGACCGTCGCCGGGGTCACCGAAGACTTCGATCGTTTCCACTTCAATGCGGCGGTGGCCCGAATTCGGGCCTTCACCAACGCGGTGGAGAATTTCATCGCTGTGGGCGCAACAGCGAACTGGCTTCGCCGCGCCGCGCTGGAGACCATCGCAAAGCTGATCGGGCCCTTGATGCCCCATTTGGCGGAAGAGCTTTGGCAGAATCTGGGCCATGAGGGGCTTTTGATCGACGCCCCATGGCCGGTCGCCGACCCTGCTCTTCTGGTGGACGATACGGTGACCGTTGCGGTCCAGGTCAACGGCAAACTGCGCGCCACCATTACGCTACCGCGCGACGCAGATCGAGAGGAGGCCGAGACCGTGGCCCTGGCGCAGGGCGCCGTGCAGAAGGCCATGGCAGGCAAACTCGCCCGCAAAGTGATTGTGGTTACCAATAGGATCGTCAATGTCGTCGCTTAGGGTCGGCTGCCGCGCTCTCGGGCCTACAATGCTGATGATGGCCGTTTTGGCGCTTTCCGCCTGCGGGTTCCGGCCACTCTACGCCACCGGCGGCGTTGCGGATGTGTCCGACGAGCTGTCGCAGGTGGAAGTGGCGATGATCGCCGACCGGCCCGGACAGATATTGCGCAACTATTTGATTCAGGGACTTAACGGCGGCGGCCGGCCGGCCGACCCGTCATACCGGCTCGAGGTGGATCTGCGCGAACGCCAGGTAGATCTGGGTATCGATAAGACCGACAGCGCGCAGCGGGCCAATCTGGTGATTACCGCCCGTTTCAGCCTGCATACCGCGGCGGACAACCAGGAAGTCCTGAACCGGCGCGCCGGCATCATCACCAGTTACAACATCGTGCTGGACGAGTTTGCCACGAGGAGTGCCCAGAGCGCGGCACGGGACCGCGCCTTGCGACAGCTCGGCAGCGATATTCGCACGCAGCTGGCGCTCTATTTCAGCCGCCCGGGCTAAGCAGAGGGTGACCAAGATCCCGGCTGGACGGGTCGACTCCGTCCTCGATCACCCCGCCAGGGACACGCTGGTACTGCTGATTTACGGCCCTGACGCGGGGCTGGTCCGAGAGCGCGCGGACCGCGCGGTCCTGGCCCTCATCGGTGCTGCGGATGATCCCTTTCGCGTCGCAACCCTGCAGTCCGGCGATCTGGCCAAGGATCCAGCACGATTGGCGGATGAGATGGCGGCCCAGTCGCTGATTGGCGGCCGCCGCGCGGTGCGGGTCAGGGCCGCCGGCGACGGCTTGACCGGGGCGCTGAAGCCGATTCTGGAGCAGCCCTCTGCCGACGGGAACCTGGCCATCGTCGAAGCCGGCGAACTGTCGCCGCGCTCAAGCCTCCGCAAGCTCTGCGAAGGCGCCAAATCCGCTGGCGCCATTGCCTGCTATCCGATGGATCCTGAAGCGGTTGCAGGGCTTGTGCGATCGATGCTGTCGGATGCCGGCATCTCCATCAGCCGCGATGCGGAGGACTATCTCTCGGTCAGCCTTGCCGCCGACCGTGCCCTGGTGCGGCGTGAGGCCGAGAAGCTGATCGCCTATGCGGGGGAAACCGGGAAAATCGATCTGGAGTCGGCTGAAGCCTGTGTCGGCGACAGCGCCGAGCGCTCAATGGACGATCTGGTGATGGCGGCCGGCGATGGCGACGTCGCCACGGTCGATCGGACTTTGGAACGGCTCATTGCCGAGGGCGTTTCGCCGATTGCGTTGCTGCGGGCCGCGCAGCGGCATTTCGGGCGGCTGCATCTTGCAAATAGCAGGATCGGTGCGGGAGATGCCGTCGACAATGTGATGGCGACGCTCCGGCCGCCGGTCTTTTTCAAGGCGAAGCCCCGATTTCGCCGTCAGCTTGATACCTGGCGTCGCGACCGGCTGACCGACGCGCTGGAACGGCTGGCGGACACGGAGGCGGAGTGCAAACGCACCGGAATGCCGGCGGAAACCCTGTGCTCACGGACCATGCTGCAGATCGCCAGTCTCGGCCGGCGGCGGCGCTGACCGGGCCTAACCCCGGGGCCGGCCCCCGCCGAGGCCAAGACGCTGCAGCAAACCGTCGAATTGATCCAGGCTCTGGTACCGAATGGTCACCGAACCCGCATGCCCATCGGCTGTCGGATCGACCGAGACCCGCAGGCCGAGCCGGTTCGACATCTCGCGCTCCAGCGCTTGCAGATCGACACCCTTGCCGGACGCCTTGGCCGATCCCTTGCGCTGCTTGGGCGCCGGATCGGCGCCACCGCGCGCCAGCTTCTCGGTCTGGCGAACGTTCAGCCCCTGTTCGACAACGGTCTGGGCCGCCGCCTCAGGGTCCTCACAGGTCAGCACCGCCCGCGCATGTCCGGCACTCAGCTTGCCTGAGTCGACCAGAGTCCGCACCGTCTCCGGCAGCTCAAGCAGCCTCAGCGTATTGGTGATATGGCTGCGGCTCTTGCCGACCACTTGGCCGATCTTCTCCTGGGTATAGCCGAATTCCTCCTGAAGACGCCGATAGCCATCGGCCTCCTCCATTGGAGTCAGGTTTTCCCGTTGGATATTCTCGATGATGGCGATCTGCAGAGCGGTGGAATCATCCAGCTCGCGCACCACCACCGGCACTTCATGCAGCTGCGCCCGCTGCGCCGCGCGCCATCGCCGTTCGCCGGCGACGATCTCGTACAGATCGGGCGTTGTCGGCGACGGGCGCACCAGGATCGGCTGCAGAATGCCCTGCTCGCGGATCGAGGCGACCAAATCCTCAAGGTCCGCGTCGTCAAAGCGCCGCCGGGGCTGTTTTGGGTTCGGCCTGATCAGCTCGGTGGCGAGAGTCCGGGGCGGACCTGCCCGGTCGGCGGAACCGTAGGATTGCTCGCCATCGCCGAACAGCGCATCGAGGCCGCGCCCAAGATTGGTGCGGCCCATATTGGTGCGCTTGCGGCCGGTGCCGACGTCGTCGTCTTGATCGATCACGCGGCTTGCTTTCGCTCACGGCGCAATACTTCGCCGGCCAGATGCATGTAGGCTTTCGACCCGGCGCAGTGCATGTCGTACAGCAGCACCGGCTTGCCATGGGACGGCGCCTCGGACACCCGCACATTCCGCGGGATCACCGTTTCGTAGACACGGCCGCCAAGATGGCTGCGCACATCCTCGGCGACCATGTCGGAAAGGTTGTTGCGGCGATCGAACATGGTCAGCACCACACCCTGGATCTCGAGGCTCGGATTGAAGGCGCGCCGCACCCGCTCGATCGTCGACATCAGATGGCTCAGCCCCTCCAGCGCATAAAACTCGCACTGCAGCGGCACCAGAACCGCATGGGCCGCGGTCAGCGCATTGAGGGTCAGCAAGCCGAGGGCCGGCGGGCAGTCGATCAGCACATAATCGTAGTCGCTAATCCCCCGGATGGCTTCGCGCAGCCGATATTCGCGGCGCTGGGCGCTGACCAGCTCAATTTCCGCGCCGGAGAGATGCACGGTCGAGGGGATCACCGACAGGCGGGGGATCTGGGACGGCACCGCCGCCTGCGCGACCGTCGCCTCGCCGAACACCACCTGATAGGAGCCGATGCTGCGCTGGGCCTGGGGAATGGCCAACCCGGTGCTGGCATTGCCCTGGGGATCGAGATCGATCACCAGCACCTTCTTGTTCACCGCCGCCAGGGCGGTGCCAAGATTGATCGCGGTGGTGGTCTTGCCGACGCCACCCTTCTGGTTGGCGATAGCGATGATTCGGGTCTGCCGCCTTTGGGTCGTATTGGGGGGGTTTGTCCTGGACGATGTCCCGGATGAGAAAGCCCCGTCCGAGAAGCTAAAGGGATCAGGCACGATCGATCCTTTTCAATCTGAGAATTGCACCGGAAGCATGCGCGCGGCTTGGCACGATTTCGGTGTCCATAATCGTATGTTTAGTAGCTTCGGTCAATTCGATATCAACATCTTGTCCCTTCGGGAACAACATCACCGTCCGATCGCCGATGAAGGGTCGTGCCAGAATCAGCAGTTTTGCAAGGGGCGCCAGGGCCCGGGCGGTGATCACATCCGCGACAAAAGGTGTCACGTCACCGATGCGGGAGACGTGGATGTCCACCGGCGTCGATGTTTCACGTGAAACTTCCCTCAGGAAGGCCGCCTTACGGCTATCGCTCTCGATCAAATGGACTTCCGGCACGCCGAGGATGGCAAGGACCAGGCCCGGAAAACCCGCACCGCTGCCCAGATCGACCAGGCGATGGGTTCCATCCGGCAGAAGTGGAAACAGCTGAGCCGAATCGAACATGTGGCGGCGCCAAAGGTCATCGAGGGTCGAGCGGCCGACCAGATTGATCCGACGCTGCCACTTCTTCAGAAGTTCCGCGTAGACGCACAACCGGCCGAGTGTTTCACGTGAAACACCGGTTTCCCGTTGGAACCCCTCGGCATCCAGAGCATCGACGACATGCGTCACGCGCTGATCCGGTCCTCGCGGCGGCGAACGTGACGCAGCAGGGCGACCAATGCCGCCGGCGTGACCCCGGCAACGCGCGACGCGGCGCCGAGCGTGGCCGGACGCGCCTCTTCCAGCTTCTGCCGGACCTCATTGGACAGCCCGCCGACCGACGCGTAGTCGAGCGACGCCGGCAACAACAGGGATTCATCCTTGCGAAAGGCCCGAATGTCGGCGTCCTGGCGTTCGATATAGCTGGCATAGCCGGCATCGATCTCGATCTGCTCGGCAACGGCCGCCGGGACCTCGGAAAGCTGCGGCCATACCGATGTCAGCCGGTCCCAGTCCACATCCGGATACCGAAGCAGTTCCACCGCGCTTCGTCGAACCCCGTCCCGGCTGACGGGAAGGCCGAGCCTGCCCGCCTCCCCCGGCGTCAGCGAAAGCTCCGCGACCAGCATCCGCGCGACGGTGAGGGCCTCCGCCTTGGCGGCAAAGATCCGTGCCCGCTCCGATCCGACTATGCCGGATACCAGCCCCTTGGCCGTCAGACGCCGATCGGCGTTGTCGGCACGCAGCAGCAGCCGGTACTCCGCCCGGGAGGTAAACATCCGATACGGCTCGGTCGTCCCCCGGCCAATCAAATCGTCGATCATGACGCCGATATACGCATCGGCCCGGTCGAGTACGAAGGCCTCTCCGCCCCCGGTCGCAAGTGCGGCATTGGCGCCGGCCATCAACCCCTGGGCGGCGGCCTCCTCATAGCCGGTCGTGCCATTGATCTGCCCGGCCAGGAACAGCCCCGGCAGCCGGCGCACTTCGAGGGCGGCGCTCAGCTCGCGCGGATCCACATAATCATATTCGATGGCATAGCCGGGCCGGATGATCTCCGCGCGTTCAAGACCCGGGATCGTCGCCAGCATGTCCTTCTGGACCGATTCCGGCAGGGCGGTGGAAATTCCGTTCGGATAGACCGTGTGATCGTCCAGCCCCTCCGGCTCCAGGAAGATCTGGTGCCGTTCCTTATCGGCGAAGCGCACGACCTTGTCCTCGATCGACGGGCAGTATCGCGGGCCGGCACTTTCGATCTGTCCGCTATACATCGGCGACGAGCGCAGATTGTCGGAGATGACCCGATGGGTCGCCGCCGTCGTGTAGGTGATGTGGCAATCGATCTGCGGGGTGGTGATCCGATCGGTCAGGTAGGAAAAGGGCGGCGGCGGATCGTCACCGCGTTGAACCTCCAGCTCCGACCAATCGATGGTTCGGCCATCCAGGCGCGGCGGCGTTCCGGTCTTCAAGCGTCCCATGCGCAGACCGGCGCCGTACAACGCCTCCGCCAGCGCCACCGCGGGCGCCTCCCCGACCCTGCCGGCGGGCACGCGGGTCTCGCCGATATGGATCAGGCCACGCAGGAAGGTTCCCGTCGTCAGCACCACCGCACCACAGGCAATCCGGCGACCATCGGAAAGGACAATGCCGCCGACCCGGCCATCACGATCGTGGATCAAATCCTCGACCGTGCCCGCCAGGCATTCGAGCCCCGCCTGCTCGGCCAGCAGCGCCTGGATCGCCGAGCGATACAGTGCCCGATCCGCCTGGGCCCGAGGCCCACGGACCGCCGGCCCCTTGCTGCGATTGAGGATGCGAAACTGGATTCCGGCCTGATCGATCGCCCGGGCCATCAGCCCGTCAAGCGCGTCGATCTCCCGCACCAGATGGCCCTTGCCCAAGCCGCCAATGGCCGGATTGCACGACATCTCGCCGATCTTCGCCAGATCGTGGGTGACCAGCAGCGTCGCCGCACCGGCCCGCGCCGCGGCAGCCGCCGCCTCGCAACCGGCATGGCCGCCGCCCACCACCACAACGTCATATCGTGCATCATTGCTGGTCATGGCCGGGAAACTAGGAATGCCGGGGTCCAATGTCAAAGGTCGGATCGACTCTTCCGGGCGGCGCGACGTTTCACGTGAAACATCCACTCCGATGGACGCCGTGAAATCCCTATTTCCCGATGCAAAAGTCCCGGAAGATCACATCCAGAAGATCTTCCACATCGACCCGCCCGGTAATCCGGCCAAGGGCGCGGACGGCCAGACGCACATCCTCCGCCGCCAATTCCGGCTCCGGCGCCGCACCGGCCCGCGACAAGGCGTCGCGACAATCCTCGAGGGCGGCCCGGTGCCGGGCCCGGGTAAGCGCCGGTGCCGCCGACCCGGTCAGGCGCGTTGCCACCACTTTCGTCAGTCGCTCCTCCAGATTGTCCAACCCCTGCCCCGTCTTCACCGAAAGGCCCCATGCGGGCATATCGCCGATGATCATGTCCGCCATGGGCCGCGAAACGAGATCGATCTTGTTGGCGACGACCAGGCTGTCGGCATCGACCATGGCCAGCGCATCGGGATCGGGGTCGGCGGTAGCATCGAAGACGAGCACCTTGAAATCCGCTTGCGCAGCCCGCTGCCGGGCACGGCGGACGCCCTCTTCCTCGATCTCATCCAAAGACTCCCGGAGCCCGGCGGTATCCACCAGGATCACCGGCATGCCGCCGAGACTGAGATGGACTTCGACCATGTCTCGGGTGGTCCCGGCCCGCTCGGAAACGATGGCAGCGTCCCGCCGGGCCAACGCATTGAGCAGGCTGGATTTCCCGACATTGGGCGCACCCAGGATGGCCACCTGGAAACCGGCCCTGAGCCGTTCGCCGCGCCGGCCGTCATCCAGATGATCCGCGATTTCCACCGCCAAGGCCGAGATATCCGGACGGATGACTGCCGCTACTCCCTCCGGAAGATCCTCGTCGGGGAAATCCAGGTCAGCCTCAAGGTGGGCCAGCGACCGCACCAGCCGCTGCCGCCAGCCATCGTAGAGCCGAGCAAGCTCTCCCTGCATCTGACGCAGCGCCTGAGACTGTTGCCCCCTCGTCTCGGCATCGACCAGATCAGCGATCGCTTCCGCCTCGGTCAGGTCCATCTTGCCGTGCTCGAAGGCTCGACGGGTGAACTCGCCTGGCTCCGCCGGCCTGAGATCGGCCATCCCGGCGAGCACATCCAGCACGCTGGCCGACACCGCAAGACCACCATGGAGATGCAGTTCGGCGACATCCTCGCCGGTAGTACTATCGGGCGCGGGGAACCACAGGACCAAAGCCTGATCGAGCACCGACCCGTCGACCGGGTCCCGGACTTTGCGGAGCGTAGCCTGCCGTGCCGGCGGAACAGGTCCGCACAAAGCGGCGGTGGCAACGCCGGCCGACGGACCGGACAGCCGTATGATGGAGACGGCGCCACGTCCGGGTGGCGTGGCCGGCGCAAAGATCGTCCGGCGCATGGATTGGCGGCCTAGGACTTGCCCTTATCGGCCGTAGGTTTCGCCGCGCCCGCCATCTGAGACCAGAACGCGGTCTGCATCTTCTCCAGCCCCTGCAAGCCCATGGGCATCCAGGTCTTGATCAGTGTTTCCGGGTCCATTCCGGTCAAATTCTCACTGATCCGCTGCTGCATCTCCGCCATCAGCTTCTCCTGCATGGGAGCGACATCCGGAAGACCGAAGAAGGCGCGGGCTTCCTCCGGCGTGCATTCGATATCCAGTTTGATCTTCATGGCCATTACCACAGTTTGTTGAGGTAGTGTGCGGGCGCGCACCGCACTATAGCCAACGACGGCGACGCTCCATAGCGGCGCGCCCGACAACCAGGGATTTCCATGCCTCAAAACAGGTTGTCTCACGAGACCAGCCCTTATTTGCTTCAGCACGCCGACAACCCGGTCGACTGGCATGCCTGGAGCCCGGAAACCCTGGCATTGGCGAAAGAACAGCAAAAGCCGGTCCTGCTCTCGGTCGGCTATGCCGCCTGCCATTGGTGCCATGTCATGGCCCATGAATGTTTCGAGGATCCGGAGATCGCCGCGGTCATGAACGATCTGTATATCAGCATCAAGGTCGATCGGGAGGAACGCCCCGATCTGGATACGATCTACCAATCCGCACTGGCGCTGCTGGGCCAGCAGGGCGGATGGCCCCTGACCATGTTCCTCACACCGGATGGCGACCCGTTTTGGGGCGGAACCTACTTCCCGCCGACGACCAAATATGGCCGACCGGGCTTTCCCGACGTGCTGCGCGCTATCGCCGACACCTATCGGACCGACCCCGACAAAGTAACAAAAAACGTCAAGGCTCTGCGCCAGGCACTGGCCAAACTCGCGGACAATCAGGCCGGCGAGTCCATCCCAGCCGATGCCTATGATCGTATCGCCGAACGGTTGGCCAGCGAGGTCGATCCGGTCCATGGCGGGCTTGGCGGCGCGCCGAAGTTCCCCCAGCCATCGATCTTTACCCTGCTGTGGCGCGGCTATCGGCGGACCGGGAACGAAGAATTTCGCGATCCGGTCACCAGAACCCTGACCGCCATGTGCCAGGGCGGTATCTACGACCATCTGGGCGGCGGATTTGCGCGTTATTCGGTCGATGCGGAATGGCTGGCGCCGCATTTCGAGAAGATGCTCTACGACAACGCCCAGCTGGTGTCCCTGCTCACCCTTGTCTGGCAACACAATAGAGATCCCCTCTATGAAACCAGGGTACGCGAGACCGTCGCCTGGCTGCTGCGGGAGATGGTGTCGGAGGGTGGCGGATTTGCCGCGACCCTGGACGCCGACAGCGAAGGCGAGGAAGGCAAGTTCTACGTCTGGTCGGCGGCGGAGATTGTCCGGCTGCTTGGCGACGACGCGGAACTGTTCGCCGAGATCTATGACGTGACACCCGGTGGCAACTGGGACGGCAAGACCATCCTAAATCGCCGGCGCGGAGCGGCAATGGCGCCGGATGACGAGCCGAAACTCGCCAAATGCCGCTCCATCCTTCTGAAAGAAAGAAACAAACGGGTCTGGCCCGGATGGGACGACAAGGTGCTCGCCGATTGGAACGGGTTGGCGATCACCGCCCTGGCCGAGGCGGGCATGGTGTTCGACGAACCGTCCTGGATCGCCGCCGCAGAGACCGCCTTCGCCTTTGTCCGGGACCACATGACGATCGATGGTCGCCTGCATCACTCCGCCAGGGCGGGCAAAGTCCGAAATCTCGCCATGCTGGACGATTACGCAAACATGGCCGCCGGTGGGCTCGCCCTGTTCGAGGCGACCGGCAGGGATGACTATCTGGAACAGGCCAAGCGATGGCTGGAAGAGCTGGATCTACGATTCTGGGATGCGGACAACGGCGGCTATTTCTACACCGCCGATGACGCCGATGCGCTGATCGTCCGCACCAAATCGGTGCACGACAACGCAATCCCCGCCGGCAATGGCACCCTGCTCGCGGTCTTGGCGCGGCTCTTCTATCTGACCGGCGAAGAAGCCTATATGCGGCAGGCGGACGCCCTGCAATCCGCTTTCGCCGGTGAAATCGGCCGCAACTTTTTCCCCATGTCGACCTTCGTGAATGCCACGGACCTCCTGGCCAATTGCCTGCAGGTCGTGATCGCAGGCCGTCACGACGACCCGGCTACAGAAGAGCTGCGGCGTCGGGTGCTGGATCTGTCGTTGCCGAACCGAATCCTGACCATCGTCGAGCCGGATGCCCGGCTTCCGGCAGGCCATCCAGCCGCTGGGAAGGGGCAGATCGGCGAAAAACCCACAGCCTATGTCTGCATTGGCCTGACTTGTGGCGCGCCTGTCACCGATCCCGAAGCCCTGCACGCCGCCTTAGAGACTGCCGGCCGGGGCTGAGTGACAAGATCAAGCCGCTTGGCTATCGTCCAAATCACCACACGATAATCAGCGAACAGGGGAGGATCTTGATGTCGAGCGTGACCATCAATGCCGAGGATGGCGGAACGTTTTCCGCCTATCTGGCGCATCCGGAGCAGGAAACCGCACCGGGCATCCTGGTGATCCAGGAGATATTCGGCGTGAACAAGGTCATGCGCGATCTCTGCGACGGGTTCGCCGCCCAGGGCTATGTGGCCATCTGCCCCGATCTATTCTGGCGGCAGGAGCCGGGTATCGACATCACCGATCAGAGCGAAGCGGAATGGAACCAGGCCTTTTCGCTGTTTCAGGGCTTCGATGAGGCCGCCGGCGTCCAGGATCTGATCGCCACCCTCGCCTTCCTGCGGGAGTACGAGCGCTGCTCGGGCAAGGTCGGCACCGTCGGTTTTTGCCTCGGCGGCAAGCTCGCCTATCTGATGGCCACCCGCTCCGATGCCGATTGCTCGGTCGGCTATTACGGCGTCGGCATCGAGAACGCGCTGGAAGAGATCGGCAATGCCGGCAAGCCGCTGATGCTGCACATTGCGGAGAAGGACCAGTTCTGCCCGCCCGAGGCGCAATCCAAGATCATCGCCGCCGCCACCGGTCCGAACGTCACCGCTAACAGCTACGCCGGCGTCGACCACGCTTTCGCCCGTCAGGGCGGCGCCCACTACGACCAGGCCGCGGCGGATCTGGCGAATGGCCGGACAGCGACGTTCTTTACGGAGAATCTTGGGTAGCGGCAGTGTGGAAGGAGCTTCCAACCCGCTCACCATCAATAAATCGCTAGCCGGTAAGGACGGCAAAATGGGTCCCCGGATCAAGTCCGGGGACGACGCCAGGAAGGGGATCGAAATCAAGCCGCTGAAGCGTAAACAGCCGTCTGGTGGATGAAGTTCCGCAAATCCATGAGTGATGTGTATTGCGTCTACATCCTCGCGAGCCGCCGCAACGGTACCCTCTACATCGGTCTCACAAATGATCTGTTGAGACGGGTCTACGAACACCGATCCAAAGCAATACCAGGTTTCACGAGCCGATATGGCGTGTTGCGGCTGGTTCATTTTGAGCAATTTGGCGAACTCTCACGCGCCATACAGCGTGAACGGACTTTGAAGCACTGGTCACGCGCCTGGAAGATATCATTGATAGAACGGGACAATCCCGACTGGCGGGATTTGTATGATGATGTCGCCAGCTGATCCTGGACCAACCGACCCACTTGCGTCGTCCCCGGACTTGATCCGGGGACCCACTCATCTGCAAGTGTTGGAGATAGAGGATTTAGGGCTGACGGCCGGACTGCCAATCCGTCCATACGTTAGGCTAGCGGCAAAATGGGTCCCCGGATCAAGTCCGGGGACGACGTCGGGTGGGAAAGACGCAGACGCGTTCCTACTGGTTCATGCTCTGGAAGAAGTCGTCGTTCGACTTGGTTTCCTTCAGCTTGGACAGCAGGAACTCCATCGCGTCGGTGACGCCCATGGGCATCAGGATGCGGCGCAGGACCCACATCTTCGACAGGGTGCCCTTGTCGACCAGCAGCTCTTCCTTGCGGGTGCCGGATTTGCTGATGTCGATGGACGGCCAGGTGCGGCGGTCGGAAATCTTGCGGTCGAGCACGATCTCGGAATTGCCGGTGCCCTTGAACTCCTCGAAGATCACCTCATCCATGCGGCTGCCGGTATCGATCAGCGCGGTGGCGATGATGGTCAGGCTGCCGCCTTCCTCGATGTTCCGCGCCGCGCCGAAGAAGCGTTTCGGCCGCTGCAGCGCATTGGCGTCGACGCCGCCGGTCAGCACCTTGCCGGAGGACGGCACGACGGTGTTGTAGGCACGCGCCAGACGGGTGATGCTGTCCAGCAGGATCACCACGTCCTTCTTGTGCTCGACCAGCCGCTTGGCCTTCTCGATCACCATTTCGGCGACCTGAACATGCCGTGTCGCCGGCTCGTCGAAGGTCGAGGAGATCACCTCGCCCTTCACCGAACGGGCCATATCGGTCACCTCTTCCGGCCGCTCATCGATCAGCAGCACGATCAGATAGGCTTCCGGATGGTTGGCGGCGATGGAATGGGCGATGTTCTGCAACATCACCGTCTTACCGGTGCGTGGCGGCGCCACCACCAGGGCCCGCTGGCCCTTGCCCAGCGGCGCGACCAGATCGAGGACCCGTGAGGTCGAATCCTTACTGTCCGGATTCTCGACCTCCATCTTCAGCCGATCATCGGGGTAGAGCGGCGTCAGATTATCGAAGTTGATCCTATGGCGGACGCTGTCGGGAATGTCGAAATTGGTCGATTCAACCTTGGTCAGGGCGAAATAGCGCTCGCCATCCTTCGGCGCGCGGATCTGGCCCTCGACGGTATCGCCAGTGCGCAGCCCAAAGCGACGGATCTGGTTCGGTGACACGTAGATATCGGACGGCCCGGCCAGATAGTTCGCCTCCGGCGAGCGCAGAAACCCAAAACCATCCGGCAGCACTTCCAACACACCGGATCCGAAGATCAGAATGTCGTTTTCAGCCAGCTGTTTCAGGATCGCGAACAGCATATCCTGCTTGCGCAGGTTGCTGGCGTTTTCGATTTCGAGATCCTCGGCGTACGCCAATAGCTCGGCGGGCGTCTTGATCTTCAATTCTTGCAAGTGCATGGAAATGCCCAATTATGGGAAGCGGTGCTGCATCCAAAAAAGACGGACGCAAGTAGGCGGGGAGGTGGACCGTTGGTGACCGGGGAGAACACGGGCTACGAAAGTCGTCCGGTGATCCGGCGGTCTTGGCCCTAGATGGATAGATGGTTATTCAAAGCCGCGCAACAAGTCAATCCGCAGGCTTCAGAATCCGCCTTTTCCATAAAATTCAGGCGACGTTACACGCTGACCTTACGACAATGGTGTTACCGCGCCGTTAACCCCCGGATCTGCAGATCGGCCCGGCGGTTCTTCCGTCAGAACGGTTTGACGATCACCATGATCACGATCACCACCATCAACACGGCAGGCGCCTCGTTCATGATCCGATAGAACCGTTCGCTATGACGGTTGCGACCGGCGGCGAAGTCCGAACGCCAGCGCGCCATGGCCATATGTGCCGCTGTCATGACAACAACCGCCAACAGCTTCACATGGATCCACCCCTGGCTGAACCAACTCGGCTCGGCTATCAGCATACAGAGGCCGAAAAACCAGCTTGCGATCATCGCCGGCGTCATGATGCCGCGCAGCAGCCGGCGTTCCATGATCTTGAAGGTTTCTGCCGCCTGGGACCCGTCTTCTGCGCCGCAATGATAAACAAACAGCCGCGGTAGGTAGAGCAATCCCGCCATCCAGGAGATGACCGCCATGACATGGGCCGCCTTCAGCCACGGATAGGCCGCCGCCAGAACCGCGCTCATGCCGGCGCGCCTCCTTGTTGCGCGCAACCGCGCCAACCAGTCGGACACAACCGCCCGCCCTTCTGCGAACAGAGCACCCGATCCTCCGCGAGAGCGAAGCGGACCAGCCGCGCCAGGCCATCGATAAAGTCGCCATCGACGCCAACGGTCGGTACCCGGCCGTAATACGGAACGTCCTCTTCGTCGGCCAATTTGCGGTATTCGATGTCCAATTCGACCAGGGTTTCGGAATGCTCGGACACGAAAGCGATCGGGACCACGACAACAGGCACCCCATCACCGCCCGCTCTCTTGATCTCATCGTCCGTCGACGGGCCGATCCATTTCATCGGGCCGACCCGGCTCTGATAGCAATTCACCCAGTCCAGCCCGTCGATCTGCAAGGCATCGACGATGGCGCCCGCCGTCTGCTCGCATTGCCACTGGTACGGATCGCCGTCGCGAACGATGGATTCAGGCAGCCCGTGCGATGAAAAAAGCACTCTGGGCGTCCCGTGCGCGCCAGCCTTCCGATATTCCTCGGCGATCGCCTGTGCATTGCCTGCAACAAATCCTTGCTCAACGGGATAGCAGCATATCGCGCGGGTCGGCCGCTCGAAACCGAGCGCCGAAGCCGCTTCCCGCCAAACTCTGAGCGACGAACCGGTGGTTGTCGTCGAGAATTGCGGATAAAGCGGCAGCAGGACCACTTCATCCGGATCGAACGCCTGGGCCCGGTCGACGGCCTCGGCGCTCATCGGATGCCAGTACCGCATGGCAATGATCACCTTGACCTCGCCAAGCTCACCAAGCCGGGCCTGGAGCGCCTCGGCTTGCGCCACCGTGTTCGGCAGCAAGGGCGATCCGCCGCCCAGCTCCTGGTAAATCCTGGACGCCTCCGGCGCCCTCTTCCGGGAAATCAGGCTGGCCAGGACCATGCGGAACGGGTTCGGGATGCGGATGATCGACTTGTCGTTGAACAGGTTGAACAGAAACGGCCGCACCGATTCCGGCCTGTCCGGACCGCCGAGATTAAACAGTATCACGGCAATCCGACGCCGGCGTCCTGTCCCCTCGCCGCCGGGCAACTGCGCGCCCTCATCCGTCATCTGTCGGCCGGCCAGGAGCGCACCATCTCCACCAGGGCGCCTACATGCTCCGGGAGGGTGTGCTGCAAAACGCCATGGCCGAGATTGAACACATGCGGCCCGCCATCCAGGGCACGTAGCACATCCTCTGCCGCCGATTTCAACGCGTCTCCCCCAACCATCAAGGCCACCGGATCGAGATTTCCCTGCACAGGTAACACCGTTTGCAGCTCCTTGGCAGCCGTCAGCGGAACCATCGTATCCAGACCAAGGGCATCGACACCGGTCTCACGGGCATAAGCCTCATACATCAGGCCGGCGGCCCGCGGAAAGCCGATGATCGGCGTCGATGGATGGGTTTCCCGCAGTGCCGCCACGATCTGGCGGGTTGGCTCAATGACCCACCGACGAAATCCCCGCTCGGGCAATATCCCGGCCCAGCTGTCGAAAAGCTGGACCGCTTCAACCCCGGCATCGATCTGGCCACGCAGATAGGTGACGGACGCCTGCACAAGCATCGCGATCAGCCGATCGAAGCCCCCCGGATCGCCATAGGCGAAGCGCCTGACCTCGGCAAATTCCTTGCTGCCGCCACCTTCCACCATGTAGCAGGCCACGGTCCAGGGCGAGCCCGCAAAACCGATCAGCGTCGAACGCGGCGGAAGCTCTTGCCGGACCAGCCGGACCGTTTGGTAGATCGGGGCCAGAATCTCTTCCAGCCTATCGGTTGACAACCGCCCCAACTCGGCGCCATTGGTCACCGGGTCCAACTTGGGGCCCTCACCCTCCACATAATCCAGTGGCTGGCCAAGGGCATGCGGCACGACCAGGATGTCGGAGAACAGGATCGCTCCATCCATCCCATACCGCCGTAGTGGCTGGATGGTCACTTCCGCCGCCAGTTCCGGCGTGAAGCACAGCTCCAGGAATCCGGACACGCTGGCGCGCAGCTCCCGATACTCCGGCAGATAGCGTCCGGCCTGCCGCATCAGCCAGATCGGAATCCGCTCCGGCCGCTTCCCGGCAAGGGCCATCAAAAGGGGTTTGTCAGCGGAATCGATGTCGGTATTCAAGGATTGTCAGCCGGTCAGCGGAAGGGAGTTCGGCAGGGTTATGCCATATCTCATCTACTAAATAAGATTTGAATCTTATATGAGGTAGAGGTAGTGGGTCCGGTGAAAGATGGGGATTATTGCTCATCAACAGTTTGTCCACATAACCGGCCGATCCGGGGGATTCTTCCCGTCCGGGCTGGGGAAAACCGACATTGAGGCCGGTAAATCCTCGGGGCTCGGCCGGGATGACTCACGGGATCGTTATGGGATGTAGGACGGTCATTCGGATTGGCGATCGCGGTGGATGAATTCATACCGGTCTGATGGAATCCGGCATGGATTGTGGTCGGATCTGTGGATTGCCGGATTGCCCGGAACTGTCCCGGATCGGATACCATCCATCCACAGGCTTTCCCGTGCCTTTCCCGGTGCTGACTGCTATGAGTAGATGATGCAGATGCGGAATAGTTTTCATCTACATATGGTGTCGGATTCGACCGGTGAGACGATCCATAGCGTTGCGCGGGCATGCTTGGCGCAGTTTGAAGACGTCCAGCCGGCCGAGCATTTTTGGAACCTGGTTCGATCGGATCGTCAGCTCGATGACGTGCTCCAGGAAATCGAGCAGAACCCCGGCATCGTGGTGTTCACCCTGGTCGATGACAATTTGCGGCGCCGGCTGCAAGAGGCCTGCGCCAGCATCGGGGTGACCTGCGTTT
Organism: Inquilinaceae bacterium; assembly: GCA_965237625.1. Classification (GTDB taxonomy): domain Bacteria; phylum Pseudomonadota; class Alphaproteobacteria; order DSM-16000; family Inquilinaceae; genus JABDIP01. Next base: position 146,421 of record CBDEGD010000004.1, on the reverse strand, counting down.
CTGTCCTCGACCCGGTGATCGCAGCCTTTGCCCACCATCTGGGCAAGGAAAGTCAAAGCCGGCCCGGACATCAGCACGTCCTGAATGCGGAGTATTTCAGCCGCATGGAAGCGATGGAATTCGCCCTGTCCCATGATGACGGCCAGTCGACCTGGGACCTGCATAAGGCCGATGTGATCCTGGTCGGCGTATCGCGGACCTCGAAGACGCCGACCTGCCTGTACCTGGCAAACCGTGGATTGCGGGCGGCGAACGTGCCCTACGTGCCGAACTGCCCCTTGCCGCCGGAACTCGATCAGATCAAGAACCCGCTCATCGTGGCCCTGACCAAACACCCGGACAGGCTGGTGCAGATCCGCCGGCAGCGAATGCGCGCGTTGAACCACGGCGAATCCACGACCTATGTCGATCCCGAGGTCGTCCAGGCAGAGGTGGCCGAAGCAAGGAGGCTGTTTTCCCAGAAACAATGGCCGGTCATCGATGTGACGAGACGGGCCATCGAAGAGACCGCGGCCGAGATCTTTCTGCTGATGTCGCGGCGCGACACGGAGTAGGCCGGTGCCGGGTATCGTCCTTGCGTCCGGCAGCGCCACACGGGCGCAGATGCTCAGGCAGGCCGGGGTTGAGCTGGTCATCGACGCGCCGGCATTGGATGAGGCCGGGGTAAAGGCGGCGCTACATGCCGATGGCGCAACCGCGGCGGATGTCGCGGAAACACTGGCGGAACTTAAGGCCACCCGGGTCAGCCGAAACCATCCGGGGGCATTGGTCATCGGCGCCGACCAGATCCTTCAATGCGGCGACATCTGGTTCGACAAGCCGGCCGATGACGACCATGCCCGCGCGCAACTCATTGCCCTGCGCGGCAAGACCCATATGCTGGTCTCTTCCGCCGTTGCCATCCGCGATGGCGCCCGTCTATGGCATCATTCCGATCGCGCCGATCTGACCATGCGAGATTTCAGCGATACCTTCCTCGATGGCTACCTCGCCACCTGCGGGGTCGAAATCGGCGGTTCTGTCGGGGCGTATCATCTGGAGGGTCTGGGCGCACAGCTCTTCCATCGGGTGGACGGCGATTTCTTCACGGTGCTCGGATTGCCCCTTCTGCCATTGCTCGATTGGCTCAGGGTTCAGGGAGTGCTGGAAGCGTGACGCTGACCGGTTTCGCACGTCTCGCCGGAGTCATGGGCTGGCCGATTGGCCATTCACGTTCGCCTCAGCTCCATGGCTGCTGGCTGGAACGCCACGGCATCGATGGCGCCTATGTCCCGTTAGCGGTGCCGCCGGGCGGATTGGAGGCGGCGTTACGGGCACTGCCGCTGCTGGGATTTCGGGGCTGCAACGTCACCATCCCGCACAAAACCGAAGCAGCGACCCTGGTAGACACTTTGGAGCCGACGGCCCGACGGATCGGCGCCGTCAACACGATCACCGTTTCGCAGGAAGGTCGACTGACCGGCACCAATACGGACGGCTATGGATTTTTGGAGAACCTTAAACAGGGCGCAGACGGATGGCGGGCGGAATCCGGCCCTGCCCTTGTCATTGGTGCCGGCGGCGCGGCGCGGGCCGTGGTGACCGCGCTTTTGGACGCGGGCGTCCCGGAGATCCGGTTGGCCAATCGCACAGCCGAAAAGGCGCAGGAGCTGGCGGGATCGCTGGACAAAGCCCGTATCGTGCCGGTTCCCTGGACCAACCGCGAAGTTGCGCTCGCCGGCGTGTCGCTGGCAGTCAATACCACCAGCCTGGGCATGGCCGGCCATCCACCCCTGGACCTGGCGTTGGCAGATTTACCTGGAAGCGCCGTCGTCACCGATCTGGTCTACACACCGCTGGTGACGCCCCTGCTGTCGGCGGCTGCCGAACGCGGCAACGTAGTTGTCGATGGACTCGGCATGTTGCTGCATCAAGCGCGCCCCGGATTTGCCGCCTGGTTCGGCGTCGAGCCGACGGTCGACGCGGCGCTCAGACAAGCCGTTCTTGCTGATTGAGGCTCCGGAGCGATGGTGATCTTCGGTCTCACCGGGTCGATCGCGATGGGCAAGTCGACGGCAGCCGACATGCTGCGGCGGCTCGGTATCCCGGTTCATGATTCAGATGCTGCCGTCCACCGGTTGCTCAGCAAGGGCGGTGCCGGCGTCCCGCTTGTCGCCGCGGCCTTTCCGAAAGTCGTCCGGCGCGGGATTGTCGACAAGCAGGCGCTCGGCGCGCTCGTGTTTGCCGATCCGGCAGCGCTGAAAACGCTGGAATCCCTGCTGCACCCGTTGGTTTCGGGACAGGCGTTAGGGTTCCTGAAGCGCTCCGCCGGGGCCAGGGCGCCGCTTGTTGTCCTGGACATTCCTCTCTTGTTCGAAACCTCGGCCCAGCGCCGGTGCGACGCCACCATCGTCGTCTCGGCACCGGCGATCGTGCAGCGTCAGCGGGCCCTGGCCCGGCCCGGCATGACGGAGGCCAAGCTGGCCGGCATACTGGCCCGGCAAATGCCGGATGCCAAAAAATGCCGCCGGGCCGATTTTGTCGTACCCAGCGGGCTTGGTCTTGGCGTCACCTTGCGCGCGCTGAAGCGCGTGGTAAGACTGGGACGGGACATGCGCGGCCGGCATTGGCCACCCTCTCCCCGAGATTGGCAGACAATTGGGCGGCATCGGAATGCGTGAAATCGTTTTGGATACGGAAACCACCGGTCTCAGCCCGCAGGACGGCCATCGCATCGTCGAAATCGGCTGCGTCGAACTGGTCAACCACGTGGTCACTGGCCCGGACCAGGGCAAACGGCAATTCTACATCAATCCGGAACGCCCGATGCCGGCGGAGGCCTTCGCGGTGCATGGGCTGTCGGACGAATTCCTGGCCGACAAACCCGTCTTCGCCGACATCGCAGACGATTTCCTGAATTTCATCGGGGACTCGCCGCTGATCATCCACAATGCCGAATTCGACATGAAGTTTCTGAATGCCGAGTTGAAGCTGCTCGGACTGCCGGCCCTTCCGAAATCCCGCGCTGTCGATACGCTGGCCATCGCCCGGCGCCGATTTCCTGGCGCCCAGGCCAGTCTGGACGCGCTCTGCCGACGGTACGACATCGACAATACCGGTCGGACATTGCACGGCGCACTGCTAGATTCCACCCTGCTGGCGGAAGTGTATCTGGAATTGATCGGCGGCCGTCAACCGGGGCTCACCCTGGCTGAGACGGCGCGGCGAAAAAACGATCAGGCAGCGGTATCCCGTCGCACACCGCGCCCTGCCCGGCCTCACCAGCCCAGCGTTGCCGAGCTGGAGGCCCACAACGCGCTGCTGGACACCCTGACGAAGCCGATCTGGCGGTCCTGAACCCACAGAACCCACAGAATCACCGGAACGGAAACCCGGACGATCAGCCGGTCTTCTGCTGCGCCTTCATGGCTTCCACCTGGCGGCGGAACAGATCTGTGAAGTCGATCGGCTGCACCAGCATTGGCGGGAACCCGCCATCACGGGTGGCTTCGGCGATCACTGCGCGGGCGAACGGGAACAGCATCCGAGGCGCCTCGATCAGCAGCAAGGGCGCGACATGCTCTTTAGGCACATTGGGACCCAAAGAAACGACGCCGCCATAGGAAAGCTCGACAATGAAGGCCTGGGTATCGCCGGTCTTGGCGTCACCCTTGATATGCAGAACGACCTCATAGCTGTTGTCGCCCAGCTGCTGGGTACGGACATCCACATTGACCGAGACCTGCGGCGCCGGCGCCCCGCCCTGCACCGATTTCGGTGCGTTGGGATTCTCGAATGACAGGTCTTTCACATACTGCGAAGCGATCTGAATTGGCGATCCGCCAGCGCCCTGTGGCTTGGCGGCCTCGCCGGAATTCTGCTTGTCGGCGGATTCAGCCTTGGGCTTTTTGTCGGCCATGCCAACTCTCCTCAATAATTGGTCCCGGCGGCCCCCGGCGCCCGGGCTAATGCCGGTCGGCCAAGGCGACAATGGCGGGAACGGGTGGGTCTGCGAAACCGCCACGCGGCGGTGATCGGCAATACCTCTGTTGATTGGCGCTCTGGCTAGCACGGAAGCCGTATGCGAACAACCTCGGCGACCGGACTCAGGCCGTCGCTAAGACCGGTCCGGACCCCGCCCCCACCGCGAGTCGGAGGCCGGCGGCAATGTCGGCGTTGGCCCGGCGGTGTCGTCCGGATTGTCATCGTCGATGTCGCTGACATCCCGATAAGTGCCGTCCACCGTATTGTGCCGCACGTTGAAATGCATGGACCCGTGCGCCTGCAGCCACTGCCAGATTCGCCAACCGATCAGCGCCCGTAGAGGCGGCACGAGAAGGCAGAACCCGATGAAATCCGTCACGAAACCCGGAGTCAGCAGAAACGCCCCGGCGATCAGCAGGAAGAATCCGTCGAACAATTGCTTCAGCGGCAGCTCATTGCGTCCCATCGACAGCTGAGCGTCGCGCAGGACGCTCATGCCCTGCCGTCGGATCAATGCGGCACCGATCATGGCCGTTGCGACAACCGCCAGGATCGTCCACGGGGCGCCAATAACACTGCCGATCTCTATCAGCAGGAAGAGCTCCAATATCGGGGTCGCGATTAGGGCAATCAATAAAAACAGCATTAGTTTTCCTTGCCGTAGCGATGGTGCCGGCCTATCTACCGAACACCACGGCATAGCCTGTTGATGCAAAGCACTGGTCTTTATAATTGCTTTTAAGGACCAGCGGGTCGATCTTTCAGGTAGTGTTCGTCGACCTCGACTTCCAGGACCGGCATTAGTCGGTCGAGCCGACTGTCAGCAAGGACTAGATGACCAACGGATCCATTTTCGAGATCGTCATCCTGGCGATGGTGGCCTTGTACCTGGTTTGGAAGCTCGGCAGCGTCCTTGGCCGCCGAACCGGTGATGAGCAGCAGCGTAACGACGCATTATCGCTGTCGGAAAAATCTAACGACCCGGCCAACGGCAAAGCGGATCGGGACAAAGTCGTGCCGATTTCCGGTCATAAAGAGTCGGCGATATCGGCCGGTAGGATTACCACGAAGGCCGAGCCCGGTGTGGAAATGGGTGTCGCACATATTCGGGCGGCCGACCAATCGTTTGATCCGACCGGTTTCGCCAAGGGCGCTGGCGCAGCTTTCCAGATGATCGTCACCGGTTTTGCCGAGGGTGACACGGGGTCGTTGCGGCCATTGCTGAGCGACGATCTGTATGATGAGTTCAGCGAGGCGATCCGCACCCGGTTGGCCGCCGGCGACACGATGGAAAATCGTATCGATTCGATCCAGTCTTCGGAAATCGTCGACGCCCGGATGGAAGGTCGGACGGCTTTCGTCACCATCAAATTCCAATCGACCCAAATCAATGTGGTTCGCGACGGCGATGGCGAGGTGACCGACGGGGATCCGGATACCCCGATCGAGGTCACGGATCTGTGGACGTTTGCCCGCAACACCCGGGCCACCGACCCCAACTGGACTCTCGTCGAAACCGATACGCCAACCTGATCTCGGCCCTGTCGGCCCGTCCCCCTTACCCGTCCCCTTGCATGGCCGGCCCCACGCCGCCATTGTGAACACGCGGCGAATTCCGCCGGCTTCAAGGGAGACAAAGGGCGGGGGTTGCCGCCGCCCGGCGATCTGACATGACCGAGACCACCGCCCGCAAAGACCGTCCGCGTGTCGGCCTATTTGCTACCTGCCTCGTCGATCTGTTCCGCCCGACTGTCGGATTTGCGGCAGTGCGGCTTTTGCAGCAATCCGGCTGCGACGTCGACGTGCCGTCGGCGCAAACCTGCTGCGGACAGCCGGCCTACAACTCCGGCAACCGGCAGGACACGATCAAGATTGCCCACGGCGTGATCGCCGCCTTCGATGGCTTCGACTATGTCGTGGCGCCGTCAGGGTCCTGTGCGGGCATGTTGTCGCACCACTATCCAAAGCTGCTGGCGGATGACCCTGCTTGGTCCGAGCGCGCCCGTGATTTGGCGCGCCGGACTTACGAGTTGATGGCTTTCCTGGTCGATGTGCGCGGCATGCGAAAAGTCGAGGGCGCGTCCTTCGATGGCCGGGTGACCTATCACGACAGCTGTTCGGGCCTGCGCGAACTCAAGGTCAAGGCCCAGCCCCGCCAATTGCTGGACTCCGTCGCCGGGCTGGAACGAACCGAATTGCCGGAAGAAGAGGTTTGCTGCGGGTTCGGCGGGACGTTCTGTATCAAATACCCGGACATCTCCAACCGCATGGTGTCGGACAAGACCGCGCAGATCGTGGCAACCGGCGCGGGTACCGTGCTGGCCGGGGATCTGGGATGCCTGCTCAATATGGCCGGCAAACTCAAGCGCGAGGGCGCGGCGGTCGAGGCCCGCCATGTCGCCGAAGTGCTGGCCGGAATGACCGATGCCCCCGCCATCGGCGAGCCGGCGAAGGGGTAGGTCCATGCAGCCCACCAGCCATTCCTTCGTCGAGAATTCCCGCAAGGCGCTGAACGACGCCGTGCTGCACAAGGCGCTTGGCCACATGAAGGCCGGGTTCCAGGACAAGCGGGCCGCCGTCATCGCCCGCCTGCCGGAATTTGAGGATCTGCGCGACCAGGGCCGGGACATCAAGAACCACGTCCTCGCGCATCTGGATCATTACCTGGAGCGGTTCGAGGAATCGGTGACGCAATCGGGCGGCAAGGTCCATTGGGCCCCGACGGCGGCGGACGCCCGCGAGGCGGTGCTAGGGATCTGCCGGGCCGCCGGCGCGAAGAACGTGACCAAGGGCAAATCCATGGTCGCCGAGGAGATCGGCCTCAACGACTTTCTGGAGGCCAACGGCATCGATCCGATCGAAACCGATCTGGGCGAATACATCATCCAACTGCGCGGCGAGCTGCCGAGCCACATCATCGCCCCGGCGATCCATCTGGTGAAGGAACAGGTCGCCGAGAGCTTCTACGAGCATCACCAGCATCTCGATCCGGACCGTTCCCTGGACGAGCCCCGGGAGCTCTGCGACGAGGCTCGGGCAGTGCTGCGGCAGAAATTCCTCGGCGCGGATGTGGGCATCACCGGCGCCAATTTCCTGATCGCCGAGACCGGGTCGACGGTGATCGTGACCAATGAGGGCAATGGCGACCTTACCCAGAACCTGCCGCGCATTCACATCGTCGTCTGCTCGATCGAGAAGGTGGTGCCGACTCTGGAAGACGCGCAGACCATCCTGCGGCTGCTGGCGCGCTCGGCGACCGGCCAGGAGTACAGCGCTTACACGACGTTCTCCACCGGCCCCAAGCGGCCCGGCGACCTGGACGGGCCGGACGAATTCCATGTGGTGCTGCTCGACAATGGGCGATCCGCCATGCTCGGCACCCCGGCCCGGGAAGCGCTGCGCTGCATCCGCTGCGGCGCCTGCATGAACCATTGTCCGGTCTACGCCTCGGTCGGCGGCCATGCCTATGGCTGGGTCGTGCCGGGCCCGATCGGCGCGGCGCTGGATCCCGGCCTGATCGGGCTGGAAGAGGCCGGCCATCTGCCGAACGCGTCGACCTTCTGCGGCCGCTGCGAAAGCGTGTGCCCGATGCGGATTCCCCTGCCCTCGATCATGCGATACTGGCGCGAACAGCAGCACGAGCGGCAGTTATCCCCGGCCGCGATGCGGTTCGGGATTGGCGTATGGGCCTGGTTTGCGCAACGCCCGGCGCTCTATCGCTTAGGCGCGCGGATCGCCGCGGGCCTGCTCGGGCGGTTCGGGCGCAAATCCGGGCGACTGCGGCGTGTGCCGCTCGCCAGAGGCTGGACCGGCGGGCGCGATCTGCCGGCGCCGGAAGGCCAGACCTTCCAGCAACTCTGGGCCCAACATCTTATGAACGGGCAGAAAAATTCCGGAGCGCGACAATGAGTACCGGCCGCGACGCCGTGATGAGCGGAATTCGGTCGGCCCTCGGCCGTGGGCCGCTTTCCGATGAGGCCAGGCAGGCGGCCGACGCCCGGATTGCCGGCCATGCGCGCAATCTGATCCCAAAGCGCGGGCAGCTGCCGCCGGCCAAGAAAGTCGATCTGTTCGTGTCGATGGCGGAGTCCCTTGCGGCCACGGTCGCGCGGGTCGACAGCCTGGACAATGTCCCGGACGCTGTCGCGTCATTCCTCGCCGGGCTCAACCTGCCATCATCGGTCAAGATGGCGCCGGACCCGGCATTGCAGGCCATACCTTGGGAAAAACGGCCGACTTTGGAAGTCACCAAAGGCCGCGCCGAGGACCCTGATTTGAGCAGCGTCACCGGCGCCGTGGCCGCCATCGCCGAAACCGGCACACTTATGCTGGCCTCATCGGAAACCGCGCCGACCACGCTCAACTTCCTTCCCGATAATCATATCGTGGTGCTGCGGGCCGATCAGGTGGTCGGCGCCTATGAGGATGGCTGGGACGTGCTGCGTGCCAATGGCGGTATTCCCCGCACGGTCAACTTCGTCACCGGCCCGTCGCGCACCGGCGATATCGAGCAGAAGATCCAGCTCGGCGCCCATGGCCCGCGCCGCCTGCACATCATCCTGGTCGAAAACGGTCAGTGAGTTGCCGGTCGGATACTCCGCTCTGAAGCCTGGCCGCCGCCGGTCATGAGCAAATCCCGCAAGCCGCCCGAGGATGACGACGCCCTCTGGTATGCCGTCACCCGCAGCGTGACGCCCCTGCCCGGCCGATCCCTGTCCATTGTGAAGCCGCCACCGGCGGCCGATCCCACACCGCGGCGAAAGCCGAAACCCGCTGAATTGCGGCGCAACGCGTTGCGCGCACCGCTTCCGGTCACGCCGGCGTCGCTGCCGCCACTCAAGGCCGGCGTCACCCCGGGCGTCGACCGCCGCACATCGGAACGCCTGCGCAAGGGCCGCATGGAGATCGAAGGCCGCATCGATCTGCATGGCATGAAACAGCCCGCCGCTCATTCCGCGCTCAATGGCTTCATACTCCGTTCCCACGATCTGGGCCGCAGGACGGTGCTGGTGATCACCGGCAAGGGACGGATTGGCCAAGGCGGCGGGGTTTTGCGCGCCGAAGTGCCGAACTGGCTGAACCAGGAGCCGCTACGCGAGAAGGTCCTGGCCTTCTTCCCGGCCCAGCCGAAAGATGGTGGCGGCGGCGCGCTATACGTGCTGCTCAAGCGGCATCGTTCATAGGCCGGGGCGCCGGCGAAAGGCACTCACAGCGCGCTGGCGGAACCGTTATTGGTTGGTGATGTGAATTTGTCCCATCTATTCGGCATCCATCCATCCAACCAATCCGCTTTGCGAAGGCATCGATCATGAACACCGCCACATTCGACCGCCGTCTTCTCCTGCGCAGTGCCGCCATCCTGACCCTGGTGGCGGCGACGCTTCTGGCTTGGCAAAGCGCCATCGCCGGCCCGCAATACCTGACCGACGATCTGGCGATCGGCGGATATGACGCCGTCGGATCTTTTGAGTCCCGCGATGCCGTCAAGGGCGACCCCCGCTTCGCCCATGACTGGAACGGCGCCACCTGGCAATTCGCCAGCACCGCCAATCGCGACAGATTCGCCGCAGACCCGCAGGCCTATGCCCCGCAATATGACGGCTACTGCGCCTATGCCGCCGCCTTTCAATCCAAGGCTCATGGCGATCCCGAAGTCTGGGAAATCGTCGACGGGAAGCTCTATCTGAACCTGAGCAACGGCGCTGGCGGCGCGACATCCCGGGCTTCATCAGCCGGGCCGACGCCGCCTGGCCGACGGTCAATCCGTAGTATTCGGCCGTCCCTGCCATTGGCTCAGGCGGCGGGATGGCCGGAATCCCACTCCACTTGCGTCCTCCCCGAACTTGACCCGGGGACCCATCTCTCCGCAAGAGCGGGCTCGGAACCGTCGCCGCACTGACCCGGCGGAACCATGGATCCCCGGATCTAGAGCGGGGACGACGAAATGGGAGAATGGTGTCCTACGAAGCCTACCCGGCCCCGCCCCCCAGGCAGAGGAACTGATAGGGTTCCAGCAACAGGCCCTCGGCATCGAACCGGACCGGATCGCCGGTGACCAGATCGGTCCAGGGCGCCGGGCCCAGCAGGGCGACCAGCCCCCAATCGCCGACCCGCTCGACCCGGTCGCTCATGCTGGCCAGCACCGCGACAGGGCCGTCCCCGGCCCCATCCCTGCGGTAGGCGAGAATGTGGGGGTTGGCGAGCGGCAGGATCTCCATGCTTCTTCCGTCGAAGGCCGGGTTTGATTTCCGAAGGGCGACAAGCCGCCGGACTCCGGCGAACACGTTGCTGGCCGGGCTGTCGGGATCGTCCAGGGTCACCGCGCGCGCCGGCCAGTCGGTGGCCGGACGATGGACCCAGCGATTGTCGTGCCGCTTGGTCGGGTCCTGCAGGTAGCCGTGATCGTTGAGCTGGGCCACCTCGTCTCCGAGATAGATCAACGGCATGCCGCCGATGGTCATGATCACCCCGTGCAGCATCAGGATGCGACGCACCGCCATGTCGATTCCTGCGGTATCCCGCGCCTCCAGCGCCGCCTCCAACCCGGCCAGGCTGGCGGTGGTGCCGCTGATCCGGCAATCGCCGCTGCGCGGGTTTTCCTGAAATGGCAGACCGCGCGCGAAGCTGTAGGCGAAGCGGCCGGTGTAGAAGGCATTGAGGAACAGCCGGTGATCGACGCCCTCGATCCGCATCTCGCCGGCATCCTCATCGGCGAAACCCCAGCCGATGTCGTCATGTCCACGCAGATAGGTGACCCACGCGCTGCCTTCGGGCAGGTCGAAGCGCTTGATCAGCGTGTGGCGCAACAGGCTGGTATCACGGGTCGCCAGCGCCTCCCACAGCAGCACCATCAGCACCGGCAGATAGCTGAGCTGCGCCTCCTCGGGTCCCACATAGCGCGCCACCTCGTCCGGATGAACGATCGCTTCGGATTTGAAGGCCAGGGAGGGTGCGGCGATGGCCGCGAGGGCATTGTAGGCCCTGACCAGCAGATGCGCTTCGGGCTGGTTCTCGCAATTGCTGCCGGCCCGCTTTCCGATGAAGGGCACGGCATCCAGCCGCAGTACGTCGATGCCGCGATTGGCCAGGAACAGCATTTCCTCCAGCATCTGGCGGAACAGCGCCGGATTGTCGAAATTCAGATCCCACTGATAGGGGTAGAAGGTGCTCCACACCCATTTCTTGACCTCCGGCACCCAGAGGAACGGGTCGCCGCCGCGATCGGGAAAGATCTCGCGCAGCATCGGCCGATATGGCTCGGTCTCGGCGGTGCTGACGAACATCCGGTAATAGGCCTGGTGATCCGGATCGCCGGCCTTGGCGGCCAGGGCCCAGCCATGATCGTCGGAAGTGTGGTTGAGCACGAGATCCAGGCACAGCCGGATGCCGGCCTCGTGCAGGGTTTCGGCCAGCGCCTCCAGCTCCTCCATGGTGCCCAAACGCGGCTCGACGGCGCGGTAGTCGGAGACCGCATAGCCGCCATCGTTCTCCCCCACCCGCGCCTTGAGAAGCGGCATCAGATGCAGATAGGTGACGCCCAGATCGCGCAGATACTCGATATGACCCCGAAGCCCGGACAACGTGCCGGCGAACAGGTCGACATAACAGACCGCGCCGATCTCGCGGTGGGAGTCGAACCAGGGCGGCTGGCCGTCGGCCTCCGCGTCCCGCGCCTTCAACGCCGGCGGCCGGTCGAGCCATCCCCGGGCCGCGGACAGCAGGATCGCCTCAAGCCGCATCTGGAAGTCGTCGCGGTCGCCATACAGCGTGGCAAGGTCGGCATGGAGTCGTGGAAAGTTCGCACCGAGACGTGTCCGAAATGCCGGCCAATCGCCATCCCGGTTGGCGAATACGCCCTCCAGCACCGGCATCAGCCGGGCGAGAACCTGCTTTGGGCCCGTATCCTGCCCGATCCCTTGTGACATGACCGGCAGTTAGCCCGGCTTGTCCGCCATCCGCAATGGTTGAATGCCGGGCCGGTCGCCCATACCTACAACCGAGCCGCCTGAGCCACTGGAGAGCGACCCCGCCGCCATTCGCGCGGTGCACCCGAGGGATTTCCGTTCATGCCCGACAAGACCCACCGCCTTGCGGTTCTCATCGACGCCGAGAACGCCCAATCGGCGCTTCTGGACGAGCTTTTCGCGGAGATCGCGAAGTTCGGCGTGGCCGGCGTCCGGCGCGCCTATGGCGATTTCACCCATAAGACACTTTCTTCCTGGCCGTCCAGGCTGTTGGATCATGCGATCAAGCCGGGCCAGCAGTTCAATTACACGCCGGGCAAGAACGCCAGCGACATAGCGCTCATCATCGATGCAATGGATTTGCTGCATTCCAAGCGGGTCGACGGCTTCTGCATCGTGTCCAGCGACAGCGATTTCACCGGTCTGGCCAACCGCATTCGCGAGGAAGGACTTCTGGTCTACGGGTTCGGCGAGACGAAGACTCCGAAGTCATTCGTCAACGCCTGCGACAAGTTCATCCATGTCGAGAATCTGCGGCGCGACAGCAAGTCCAGCGATCAGGCGGCGACATCCCCCGCCCCGGCACAGTCCAGGAAGCCGATGCCCAACGCCCTGCTTCGGGACGCCGTGGAGTCCTCGGCCGACGATTCAGGCTGGGCTCCGCTCGGCAAGGTCGGACAGATGCTGAACAACCGGCTCCCGGACTTCGATTGCCGAAGCTACGGCCACAAATCCCTGGCCTCCCTGATGGAGGCGGCGAGCGACATCGCTCTGGAGCGCCGGGGCGCCAAGGGCGGCTCGAAACAGGTCTTCGCGCGCGTCAAGACCGACTGACCGTGGCTCGCTGACCGGGAGATGATCGATTCGAAGGCCGCACCATGAGCAGAATGCCCACCTTGTTCATTCCCCATAGCGGCGGCCGGCGCGGCGGGGCTGGATGCCGGGCGACGGATGCTGAAGGACACGGTCCTGGGTGCCGTCGAATCGGCATTTCAGTTCGGATAGATATCGGGCGACGGTAGGGGGACGGTCGGCTACCTAGCCGTCGAACCTCACTGCCCTATCCAATGTCATTCCCGCGAAGGCGGGAATCTAGTCGATCCGATTGTTTCCTGGATTCCCGCCTCCGCGGGAATGACACCGTGGTGGGTGCGCACGGACCGATAGGCCGTCCGTCAGGCGTTACAGAATAAACCGGCTCAGATCGGCGTTCTTGGCCAGTTCGGTCACCCGTTCGCGGACATAGTCGGCGTCGATGGTGATGGATTCGCCGTCGCGGTCGCTGGCGGTGAAGCTGATTTCGTCCAGCAGCTTCTCCAGCACCGTGTGCAGCCGGCGGGCGCCGATGTTTTCCACCGTGGAATTGATGTCGGCGGCCAGGGTGGCCAGCTCGTCGATGGCGTCCTCGGTGAAGTCCAGATCGATGCCTTCGGTCCCCAGCAGCGCTTTGTACTGCTTGATCAGGCTGTGTTCCGGCTCGGTCAGGATGCGGCGGAAATCGTCGCGGCCCAGCGCCGACAGCTCGACCCGGATCGGCAACCGGCCCTGCAGCTCGGGCAGCAGGTCCGACGGCTTGGCCAGATGGAACGCGCCGGACGCGATGAACAGGACGAAATCCGTGCGCACGATGCCGTGCTTGGTGGTGACCTGGGTGCCCTCGATCAGCGGCAGCAGGTCGCGCTGCACGCCCTCGCGGCTGACATCGGCGCCGGCCCGGTCGGATCGGGCGGTGATCTTGTCGATCTCGTCCAGGAAGACGATGCCGTTCTGCTCGACCGTGCTGATCGCCTCGGAAACCACCGTCTCCTGATCCAGCAGCTTGTCGGATTCCTCGGCGATCAGATACTCGTAACTCTCCTGCACCGTCAGCTTGCGCGGTTTGGTGCGGCCGCCCATGGCCTTGCCGAGAATCTCGTTGAGATTGATCATGCCCATCTGGCCGCCGGGCATGCCGGGGATGTCGAAGGTGGGCATCTGGCCGGCGCCGGTATCCTGGACCTGGATCTCGATCTCCTTGTCGTCCAGGGACCCTTCGCGCAGCAGCTTGCGGAATTTCTGCCTTGTCTCCTCGGTCGCCCGGTCGCCGACCAGGGCGTCGATCACCCGCCCCTCGGCGTGCAGCTCGGCCTTGGCCTTGACCTGCCGGCGCAGGCGGTCGCGGGTCATGGTGATGGCGATCTCCACCAAATCGCGGACGATCTGCTCCACATCGCGGCCCACATAGCCGACCTCGGTGAATTTGGTCGCCTCGACCTTCAGGAACGGCGCTTCGGCCAGCTTGGCCAGCCGGCGGGCGATCTCGGTCTTGCCGACACCGGTGGGGCCGATCATCAGGATGTTCTTCGGCACGATCTCTTCGCGCATCTCCTCCGGCAGTTGCTGGCGACGCCAGCGGTTGCGCAGGGCCACGGCGACGGCGCGCTTGGCGTCGTCCTGGCCGACGATGTCGCGGTCGAGTTCCGAGACGATCTCACGGGGGCTGAAAGAGGTCATTCGCTGTCCAGGCTTTCGACGACAAGATTATTATTGGTGTAGATGCAGATGTCGGCGGCGATCTCCAGGGATCGGCGGGCGACCGCCTCGGCGTCCATATCGTCCCGGTCGATCAGCGCCCGCGCCGCCGCCAGCGCGAACGCGCCGCCCGAACCGATCGAAATCAGCCCGTCATCGGTCTCCAGCACGTCGCCGGTGCCGCTCAGCAGCAGCGACACCGATTTGTCGCACACCGCCATCATCGCCTCCAGGCGGCGCAGGTAACGGTCGGTGCGCCAATCCTTGGCCAGTTCGACGCAGGCGCGGGTCAACTGGCCAGGATGCTGCTCCAGCTTGGCCTCCAGCCGCTCGAACAGGGCGAAGGCATCGGCGGTGGCGCCGGCGAAACCGGCCAGCACCTTGCCGCCGGCCAATTGCCGCACCTTGCGGGCCGAGCCCTTGACCACCGTATTGCCGGCGGTGACCTGGCCGTCGCCGGCGACGACCACCCGGCCGTCCTTGCGGACCGCCAGGACGGTGGTGCCCCGCCAAAGGGATGCGTCGGTGCTGCTCATCAGGGTCCTGTAGCTCCGGGAGGGGATGGGTTTCGCCCTCCGGTATTTGGGCGTCCGCGGCGTAGGGTCAAGACTGAGTGTCTCATGATGGACAGTCATATTCCTACTTCGAACCGGATCACTGCAACGCTACACATGTCCCGCCATCACCCAACGGCGCCGTTCCGGGACCTGATCTAGGAACAGCGCAAGAATGCAGGCTACGAGCCGGCAAGGGTTCCTTGGCCCATTGGTATGGACGATCGCCGTTGCGCCGGTGAAACGACCGATCCGCTCCGCTGTTCGATGCGTCGGCGTTCTGCCCCGGGCCGGCATACAAATTTGGTATGGCGCGCTATGGTCTCTTGCAGAAATTCACGTTCGAGATAATGCCAATGCATGAATTCTGCTTCCGTCGCGTGCCGGCCACCTGGCAAGGGCAATGGGAAGCTATTCGAGCCTTCACTCGTGTGTGGCATCAGGTGCACCTCGAGCCAAGCCAATCGACCCGACCGGAGCTCGATAGGGCCGCGGCTCTGACCGAATGTCCCTTGCCGGGCTCGGTCGAGGAATGGATCAAGTTCTCTTCGGAGCTCAGGGACCAGGGAAAGTTTGGAATCCTTCGAGACGATTTTCGGGTGGAGCGCCTTTCCGAGCACTCCGCGCTTACGCTGCTGGCGCAATCCGAGGGGGATTTCTATTGGGCGATCCAGGACAGGCACCTTTCCGATCCAAACCCTCCGATCGCCGGCTACATATTGGACTATGACTCACCGGATGAGCGCTTTGAATGCATGGGCGAAGTCGCACCGACCCTGACCGGCTTCGTGCTGGGTCACATGACGGCTTATGTCTATTCGAGAGGCGGCGGGTTCGCAGTGAATGTCGACGCTGATTCCGCTTGGATGACTGAACTCGAAACGTCTTTCGAGGTCAGCATGGCTTTTGGGCAGCTGAGAATTTTCGAGAATCCGGGTATTATCGCATTTCTGTACGACGACATTTGGGACAGCGAACAACAGAGGGTGCAATGTCACGTGCTGGAGACGAAGGATATATCAGCCGTCCCGGACTGTTTGCTGAAGCACACCAAGAACGGCGGCGCATTTTATGGACAGTTCGCGCCCGTCTGACATCCGGTCCCGGCTATCGACCGGGTAGGTGATCGTGGCCAAGAGCCTTCCCGCTGGAAGGGCGTCAGGGTTCCTGATACAACGCCGCCTATGGATACCAACCCGCCGCCTACCATGCGCAAGGGCCGCGCCGACCGGGCCACCAAGGAGACCAAGATCGTCGCCACGGTGGGGCTGGACGGCACCGGCAGTTATGACATCAAGACCGGCATCGGCTTCCTCGATCACATGCTGGAACAACTGTCCCGGCACAGCCTGATCGATATCAAGCTGACCGCCGAGGGCGACTTGCATGTGGATTACCACCACACCACCGAGGATAGCGGCATCGTGCTGGGCCAGGCGGTCGCCAAGGCGTTGGGCGACCGTGCCGGGATCGCCCGCTATGGCGAGGCCACCGTGCCGATGGACGAGACCCTGAGCCGGGTGGCGCTGGACATCTCCGGGCGTCCCTATCTGGTCTGGCGGGTCGAATTCACCCGCGACAAGCTCGGCGATATGGATACCGAGCTGTTTCGCGAATGGTTTCAGGCCTTCGCGCAGGCTTCCGGCTTGACCCTGCACGTGGAATGTCTATACGGAACCAACAACCATCATCGGATCGAATCCTGCTTCAAGGCGCTGGCACAGGCCCTGAGGCGCGCTATTGCGATCGATCCTCAGCAGGCGGGCGCGGTGCCCTCCACCAAGGGAACGCTCGGCGGCGGCCATTGACCGGCATCGGTTGACCGACACCCGCCGCCATCGGCCCTGTTTCGAATTTTGTTGGACGTTCCATGCCCCCGACTTCGTCCGTCGCGATTATCGACTACGGTTCCGGCAACCTCCGCTCGGCCGCCAAGGCCTTTGAGCGGGCGGCCCGGGAATCCGGTCTGTCGATCGACATCCGGGTCACAAGTGAGCCGGAGCAGGTGCGCAGCGCCGACCGGGTGGTATTGCCCGGTGTCGGCGCATTTGCCGATTGCAAGGCTGGGCTGAGCGCGCTTCCTGGCATGACGGCCACGCTGGAGGAATTCGCGATATCCTCCGGGCGGCCGTTCCTGGGCATCTGCGTGGGCATGCAGCTTATGGCCGGTGTCGGTCGCGAACATGGCGATCATCCCGGGTTCGGCTGGATTCCCGGTGAGGTGGTGGCACTGACACCGGCCGACCCGCGGCTGAAGATTCCCCATATGGGGTGGAACGATTTGTCTCTGCTGAAGACCGACCATCCGCTGCTGGACGGACTATCCAACGGCGCCGAAGTCTATTTCGTGCACTCCTACCGCATGGTCCCGGATGATCCGGCCCATATTTTGGCAACCGTCGACTATGGCGGCCCGCTCCCGGCCATTATTGGCCGTGATAATATTGTTGGAACGCAATTCCATCCTGAAAAGAGCCAGTCCGCCGGGCTGCGCCTGATCTCGAATTTTCTCAACTGGCAGCCATGATGACGCAGAAAGACCATCCTCCGGTCGACACCCCTCCTGTGACAACCGTCAAGCGGTTGACCCAGTTCCGCGGCGCCGATCTGCACGATCTGTGCGATGCCGACGAGCTGGCGATCCTGGATGGCGGCGGTTTCGGCTGGGTCGAGCCGCCGCAGCGCGAAGTGATGGAGCGTTATTGGCGCGGCGTCGTCACGGTGCCCGGCCGCTCCCTCATCGTCGGCCGCCTGGACGGGGTGATCGCCGGGTCTGCGCAGCTTGTCCGCCCGCCGCCGAACAACGAGGCGCAGAGCTTCTCGGCATCGCTGACCACTTTCTTCGTCGCCCCCTGGGGCCGCGGCCACGGCTTGGCCCGGGAGATCATCGAGGCGATCGAAGAAGATGCCCGCGCCGACGGGTTCGAAACCCTGCAGCTGGATGTGCGGGAGAGCCAGCAGGCGGCGATCCAGCTCTATCGCGCCTTGGGATTCCAGCATTGGGGCACCAACCCGGTCTATGCGCGGGTCGGCGGCCGGACCCAGGCAGGTCAATATTTCTTCAAGACGATCAACGGCGACGCGGTTTCGGACGGTGCGGAATCCTCGTGATCCTTTACCCCGCCATCGACCTGAAAGACGGCGCCTGCGTGCGGCTGGTGCGCGGAGAGATGGATGCCGCTACCGTGTTCAACGACGATCCGGCGGACCAGGCCCGGCAATTCGCCGTGGCCGGCTTCCGATGGATTCATGTGGTCGATTTGAATGGCGCCATTTCCGGCCGCCCGGTCAACTCCACCGCGGTCGAACAGATCATCGACGCCACCGATCTGCCGGTTCAGCTTGGCGGCGGCATCCGCACCATCGAGACCGTCGGCCATTGGCTGCAGCGTGGTGTCAGCCGGGTCGTGCTGGGCACCGTGGCGCTGAAGAACCCGTCCCTGGTGCGCGAGGCCTGCGACCTTTTCCCCGGACAGATCGCCGTTGGCATCGACGCCCGCGACGGGATGGTCGCGGTGGAGGGCTGGGCGGAGACCAGCACCATGAAAGCACTGAACCTGGCGCTGGAATTTGAGGATTGCGGTGTCGCGTCCGTTATCTTCACCGATATCGACCGGGATGGCGCCATGGCCGGCCCGAATGTCGAATCGACCGCCGATCTGGCCTCCGCCCTCACCACGCCGGTCATCGCGTCTGGCGGGGTCCGGTCGCTGGACGATCTGGTCGCCTTGAAAGCGGTGGAGCATTCCGGGATCGCCGGTGTGATCAGTGGTCGGGCCCTCTATGACGGCCGCATCGACCCGATGGCGGCGCTGTCCGTCATGGACCGTTAGTCCCGATGATCGCAGGAGGATGATACGTATGACGACTTTGCAACCCCTTCGGCCAGGAGCGTGGTCCGCTGTGATGTGGCGCATCACGAGGGCCGCGCGACGCCGCCCGAAGGAGTTGCAAAGTCGCCCGAAGGGTCGCGTCCCGCACCCGCCGGAGGGCGTCAGCGCCGCTTGCCGATGCGCTGCATCGCCGGCGCGACGCTTCCTGCCCGGCAGGTGCGGGACGCGATCATACATATCATCCTCCTGCGATCATCGGGACTGGGCGGCGTGATGCTGAAGATGCGCGTCATCCCGTGCCTGGATGTCAAGGACGGCCGGGTGGTGAAGGGTGTGAACTTCGTCGATCTGGTGGATGCCGGCGATCCGGTCGAGCAGGCGCGGATTTACGACGCCGCCGGCGCTGATGAATTGTGTTTCCTGGACATCACCGCCTCCCATGAGGATCGCGGAATCCTGTACGACATGGTGCAACGCACGGCGGAGGAGGTCTTCATGCCGCTGACGGTCGGCGGCGGAGTGCGAGTCGTGGAAGATATCCGGCAGCTTCTGCTGGCCGGCGCGGACAAGGTGTCGATCAACACCGCCGCCGTGCACCGTCCGGACTTCGTGCGCGAGGCGGCAGAGAAATTCGGCACCCAATGCATCGTGGTCGCGGTCGATGCCAAACAGACCGGCGACGGCAAATGGGAGGTCTTCACCCATGGCGGGCGCAACGCCACGGGCATCGACGCGGTCGGCTGGTGCCGGCGCATGGCGGTGCTCGGGGCCGGCGAGATCCTACTCACATCCATGGATCGGGACGGCACGGGGGACGGTTTCGACATCGCCCTGACCCGTGCCGTCGCCGACGCGGTGCCGGTGCCGGTGATCGCGTCGGGCGGGGTTGGAACGCTCGACCATCTGGTCGACGGTATTCGCGACGGCCATGCCACCGGTGTGTTGGCGGCGTCGATTTTTCACTTCGGGACCTATTCGGTGGCCGAGGCCAAACGCCGGATGGCCGATGCCGGAATCCCGATGCGACGCCAGTACCCCCCATCATAGAAGGATGACACGTATGACGACCTTGCAGCCCCTCCGGCCAGGAGCGTGGTCCGCTGCGATGCAGCGCATCGCAAGGGCCGCGCGACGCCGCCCGAAGGGGCTGCAAGGTCGCCCGGAGGGTCGCATCCCGCGCACGACGGGGGGCGTCACCGCCGCTTGCCGATGCGCTGCATCGCCTGCACGACGCTTCCTGCCCGGCGAGCGCGGGATGCGATCATACGTCTCATCCTTCTATGATGGGGGGTACTAACAATGAGCGACAATAAGAGCACCGCGAAGGTTCTGGATCGTCTGTACGAGGTGATTACCTCGCGCAAGGACGCCGATCCGGACAAGAGCTACACCGCCAAGCTGTTCTCGCGGGGCACGGACAAGATCGCCCAGAAGGTGGGCGAGGAAGCGGTCGAGGCCCTGATCGAGGCGGTGCGCGGCGATCGCAAGGCGCTGACTGAGGAAAGCGCCGATCTGCTGTACCATCTGCTGGTGCTCTGGGCGGATTCCAAGGTCAAGGCAAGCGATGTGTGGAGCACTCTTGAAAAGCGCTTCGACAGCGGCGGCATCGACGAAAAGAAGGCCTGGCTGAAGGATTAGACCCGGCCGGCGATCGGGTTCCTAGTGTGATGGTTCTGAAGTTCGGCACATTTTATGTGCCGAGATTCGGAAGCTGAATCACATTAGATTCAAATAGATAGTGCCCCGATTCTGTAATTCGCTATGGCGAATTTCAAAATCGGGGCACTAGAGCACGATGAGATGAAGTCGTATGACCTCATCTCTGAATCGTCCTCTAGATCATTGAAATAGATCGGGATTCAGATTTGAAGTCGAGCCGACTTCAAATCATCCCGATCTAGGGGGAGCGGCATGGCATACGATCCGGATAACATCTTCGCCAAGATCCTGCGCGGGGAGATCCCGTGCGACAAAGTCCTGGAAAACGACCACGTCCTCGCCTTCCGGGATATCAACCCTCTGGCGCCGGTCCATGTTCTGGTGATACCGAAGGGGCCCTATGAGTCCATGGACGATTTCACCGCCAAAGCCAGCGACACCGAGATCGCCGCGCTGTTCCGCGCTGTCGGCGATTTGGCGCGGGAGCTTGGCGTTGCCGAGAATGGCTATCGATCACTTTCGAACTGCGGCGCCGACGGCCTTCAGGAGGTGCCGCATCTGCATGTCCATCTCTTCGGAGGCCGGTCACTCGGGCGCATGCTCTCACGGCCGGTCGGCTAGGCGACCAACATGACGGTCGAGCAGACGGATCGCCTTCCGGTACGCCGGCGGCTGCTGGGCGTGATTCCGTTCCCCAGCCGGATTTCGCTGTCGGTGACCCTGGCGACCGGCATCGGCGGTCTGCTTTTCGTTGCCGTCCTTCTGGTTCTGGGCTTCAGCCTGACCGCCAACCGGAAGAACACGCTCGGCCTGCTGGCCGACAAGGCCGAATTGCTGCTGGATCTGGCCGAAACCCGGCTGCGAAACCATCTTGACCCGGCCGAGGATCAGGTATCCCACTTCGCCCGCTTGATTCGCGACCGTACCGTCGACCCCAGGGATGCCGAGCAGCTGGCGATCGCGATGATAGCGTCGATGGGCGCCGCGCCGCAGGTTCTGGGGATGGTGTTCTGGGACGGCGGCGACACCCGAATCGGTGTGGCCCGTTTTCCCGGCGGTCGAATCGAGCGGATTCCCAACGCTATGGCGGATCCCGAGGAGCGGGCCGAAGTCATCGCCAGCATGGAAGGGAAGACAGAGGCCTTCTGGGGTCGGGTAATCTATCTCGACGAACGCCAAGGCTCGGCGCTGAATCTGCGCTTTCCCTTGCGCCCGCCCGGGCGTCCGGTTGGCGGCATCGCGGCGATCGTTTCCACTGCGGAGCTGTCGCGATTCCTGACCGAGATGGATGGCGGCGTCGACGGTGCGGTGCCGTTCATCCTGTATGGCGACCAACAGGTGCTTGCCCATCCAAATATGAGTGTCGGCTTCGTAGGGTTATCTGAGGAAAAGCGGCTTCCGACCCTTTTTGAGGTCGGCGACCCGGTTCTCACCGCCCTGTGGACCCGCGGCGAGGAAATCGATGTAAAGGTCGGCGGTGGTGCCGAAGCCGCCTATGTCGAACTTGCCGATGAGGCTCATGTGCTTCTGTACCGCCGCATCGAGGGATATGGCAGCCAGCCACTGATCCTCGGCATCCGATTTCCGGAGGCCAGCGTCAACGAGGAGCTGGAACGCATGGCGCATTCCGCGCTGGCCGGATTGGTCCTGCTTCTGATGGCTGTCTCAATCGGCATCTTCATGGGCAAGCGCATCGCCCGGCCGGTGATCCGCCTGGCGAAGGAGGCGTCGCAGATCGCCGGGCTCGAATTCGGCAAGACCCACCCCCTGCCCGGAAGCATCTTCACCGAACTCGACGACCAGGCGCGCGCCTTCAATCGGATGCTGGCCGGATTGAAATGGTTCGAAACCTATGTGCCGCGGCGCCTCGTGCGCAGGCTCATGGCAAAGCAGGATGGCGATACGGTAACGTCCCTCGAACGCGAGCTGACCGTCCTGTTTACCGATATCGCCGGCTTCACCACGGCGTCGGAAGGCATGCCCGCCGCCGCGACGGCCGACTTTTTGAACGCTCACTTCGCCATGCTCGCAGCCTGCATCGAGGCCGAAGGCGGCACCATCGACAAGTTCATTGGTGATTCGGTGATGGCATTCTGGGGCGCGCCCGACCGGCAGGAGGATCACGCGGACCGGGCGTGCCGAGCCGCCCTGGCCATGCGGACGGTGATCCACGACGACAATGCCGGACGTACGGCCCAGGGCCTGCCGCCCGTCAAGGTCCGCATCGGCATCCATACCGGGGCCATGGTGGTCGGCAATATCGGTGCGCCGGGGCGGATGAACTACACGATTGTTGGGGATGCGGTGAATACCGGCAACCGTCTGGAGCAGCTCTCCAAGGAGCTGACATTGCCGGATGCCCAGGTCTCGATCCTGATGAGCGGCACCACCGCCAAACGACTCGGCGACGAGTTCTCGCCGGTGTCGTGCGGCCGGCAACCGGTGCGGGGCCGTCAGGAAGAAATCGAAGTGTTTCGGCTGGCGTAGAGGGGTCACCTGGATTCCCTCAGGCGCTACGCCGGCGCCTTATACCAAGGGAACTAAATATTGACCGGTTTCACCGCTCTCCTATGTCCGCCCGTTAGGCGCGGTCCGTGCGGTGGTGCAGCGCACCACAAGCGGGCAGCAACGCGGCGGGCGGTCTTAGGAGAGCGGCCTGCGGTGGTGCCTATTGGCCCTCTCGGGTGCGTTGCAACGCTTGCCCGATGCGCTGCATCGCGCCGCACGCCGCGCCTGCCCGAAAGGTCCAATAGGCACCATGAAACCGGTCAGTATTTTGTTCTCTTGGTATTAGCCGGTGTTGATGGCGCCCAGCTTGGCCTGACGTCCCATGACCGAATGGGTACGACGGATCTGTTCGATCAGGATCTGGGTCGGAAATCCGTCCGCCGGCCGCCCGACATCCCGCTGAAACCCGCGCACGGCCGTGCGGGTCATCGGCCCGACAATGCCGTCGATCGGACCGACCTCATAACCCAGTTCGGTCAGTAGTCGCTGAAGCTCCATGTTTTCGGCTCGCGTGAAGGCCGGTTCGTCCAGCGGCCAGGCGCCGAGAATCGGCCCCTGCCCGGCGAGCCGGTCGGACAGGTGTCCAACGGCCAGGGCATATTTGGTCGAGTTGTTGTATTGCAGGATCGCCCGGAAATTGGACTGCACCAGAAAGGCCGGGCCGGAATGGCCGGCCGGCAGCAGAAGCGCGGCCAGCCGATCGCTCGGCCCCGGCTGGCTGCCATCCGGGCGGCGGATGCCCATGGCCCGCCAGACTGCCATCGGCCGGGCGGTATCGGCGCGTCTCGCATCCAGATCCGCCAGCCGCCAGTCGAAATCCGCCGGCAGTACTACTTCCTCGCCCCAGGGCTCGCCCCGCCGCCAGCCGGCTTCGACCAGATAGTTGGAGGTGGAGGCGAATACGTCGGGCAGGCTGTTCCAGATATCCCGGCGGCCATCGCCATCCTGATCGATGGCGCGGTTCAGATAGGTTGTCGGGATGAACTGGGTGTGGCCCATGGCGCCGGCCCAGGACCCTTCCAGCCCGCCCAGGGCCCTGTCACCGTTTTGCAGGATCGACAGCGCCGCTATCAGTTCACGCCGGGCGAAATCCTCGCGCCGGCTGTCATAGGCCAGGGTCGCCAGGGCCTCGACCACGTCGAAGCCGCCGAATGACGCCCCATAATCCGTCTCCATGCCCCAGATCGCGGCCAGGATCTCCCGCGGCACGCCGAATTCCCGCTCGACTGCACTGAACAGGGCGCGGTGGGCGCCAAGCTGACGACGGCCGCGCACAATCCGTGATTCCGAGACCGCGCCGCCCAGATAGGTCCAGACGGTCTGGGTCAGTTCCGGCTGACGGCGGTCGAGGTCCAAGACGGTTTCGTTCAGCTGGACGTCGGAAAAGGCCAGATCGACCACGCCGGGCAGAATGCCCTGCTCGATCGCATCTTCCCGGAACGACGCCATCCAGGCATCGAATGTCGCCGCCGCCACGACGGGCGCCGGCGAGACCGGCGCCTGCTCGGCAGTCTGACAAGCGGCAACCGCCAGCAAACCAGCCAGGGGAACCCCCAAATGTATGCAACGCATGGTCACGGGTCTTGTCTCCCGCCACGGCTCACGAAGTGCGACGCCGCCATCATTGGCGAACTCCCTTAACTATTGGTGTCACGCCAACGCAAAGGGAAGTGATCGGCCCAAAAAAGAAGGGCGGCTCAAGGCCGCCCCTCCAGTCTTCAACGGTGCCTGCGGCTCTGGAGCACGATGAGATGAGGTCAAGTGACCTCATCTCTGAATCGTCCTCTGGACCATTGGAACAGATCGGGATTCAGATTTGGGGTCGACTCGACTTCAAATCATCCCGATCTAGTCGGCGTTCTCCAGCTCCTTGCCCGTCTCCTGATCGACGACCTTCATGGACAGCTTGACCTTGCCCCGGTCGTCGAAGCCAAGGCACTTGACCTTGACCGAGTCGCCCAGTGTGACCACGTCGCTGACCTTGCCGACCCGCTCGGGCTTCAGCTCGGAGATGTGCACCAGCCCATCCTTGCTGCCGAGGAAGTTCACGAAGGCGCCGAAATCCATCAGCTTCACCACCTTGCCGGTGTAGATGTGGCCGACTTCCGGCTCCGCGACGATGCCCTTGATCCAATCGATCGCGGCCTGGCTCGCCTCCGCATCGACCGCCGCCACCTTGATGGTGCCGTCATCCTCGATGTCCACCTTGGCGCCGGTGGTCTCGCAGATCTCGCGGATCACCTTGCCGCCGGTGCCGATCACTTCCCGGATCTTGTCCTTGTTGATCGTGATCACGGTGATGCGCGGGGCATTCTGGTTGACCTCGGTCCGGGCGGTGCCCAGGGCGATGGCCATCTCGTTCAGGATATGCAGCCGTCCGTCACGGGCCTGGTTCAGGGCGACCTTCATGATCTCCTCGGTGATCGAGGTGATCTTGATGTCCATCTGCAGGGAGGTGATGCCCTCCTCGGTTCCGGCCACCTTGAAGTCCATGTCGCCGAGATGGTCTTCGTCGCCCAGGATGTCCGACAGGACGGCGAAATTGTCGCCTTCCTTGATCAGGCCCATGGCGATACCGGCCACCGGCCGCAACAGGGGCACGCCGGCATCCATCAACGACAGGCTGGTGCCGCAAACTGTCGCCATCGAGGACGAGCCGTTCGACTCGGTGATCTCCGACACCACGCGCATGGTGTACGGGAATTCCTCCTTGGTCGGCAGCAGCGGACGGAGCGCCCGCCATGCCAGCTTGCCATGGCCGATTTCCCGGCGACCCGGCGAGCGTAAGAAACTCGCTTCGCCAACCGAGTAGGGCGGGAAGTTATAATGCAGCATGAAGTGCTCACGGTATTCGCCGTCGAGCGCGTCCACGATTTGCTCATCCGATCCGGTGCCCAGCGTGGTCACCACCAGCGCCTGGGTCTCGCCGCGGGTAAACACCGCCGAACCATGGGCCCGGTCCAGTACCTTCACCTCGGCATTGATCTGCCGGACGGTCTTGGTGTCGCGGCCGTCGATCCGAACGCCGGTCTCAAGGATGTTGCCGCGAACGATCTCGCTCTCCAGGCCCTTCAGGATGCCACCGGCAGCCCCAGCGGCCGGATCGTCCTCGAGACCCTCCATGCCCTTTTTCTTGGCGGCGGAGACCGCTTCGACGCGGTCTTGCTTGGCCACGATCTTGTAGGCATCGCGCAAATCGCCGCTGATACTTGCGGACAGTTTCTCGCGCAGGGCCGCGACCTCGGGGGCGGGCTCGGGAACGTGCCAGGGTTCCTTGGCGCACATCTCGGCCAGATCGATGATCGCATCGATTACCGGCTGCATGGCTTTATGGCCGAACGACACGGCGCCCAGCATGATCTCCTCCGAAAGCTGATGGGCTTCCGACTCGACCATCAGCACGCCTTCCTGCGTACCGGCGAGCATCAGATCCAGGCTGGAATTGCCCATGTCTTCGACGAGCGGGTTCAGCGCGTATTCGCCGTCGATATAGCCAACCCGGGCGCCGCCGATCGGGCCGAGGAACGGAATGCCGGAAATCGTCAGCGCGGCGGAGGCGCCGACCATGGCGACCACATCGGGGTCGTTTTCCAGATCGTGGCTGAGAACGGTGCAGATGACCTGAGTCTCGTTCTTGTAGCCCTTGGCGAAGAGCGGCCGCAGCGGCCGGTCGATCAACCGCGAGGTCAGGGTTTCCTTCTCGCTGGGCCGGCCTTCCCGCTTGAAGAAGCCGCCGGGGATCTTGCCGGCCGCGAAGGTCTTTTCCTGATAATTCACGGTCAGGGGGAAGAAATCGATGCCGGCCTTCGGCGCTCTCTGGCCGACCGCGGTGCACAGCACGACGGTTTCGCCATAGGTCGCCATGACGGCGCCGTCGGCCTGGCGGGCGATCTTGCCGGTCTCCAGGACCAGCGTTCTGCCGCCCCAGTCGATCTCTTTGCGATATACGTTAAACATTCAACTCATTCCTTCCATCGGACACCCGTACCCCGGATTGGGTACTTGGGTCGGAGCTTCGTCCGTCGCGCTCCTGGGATAAGATCGACTCAATCCGAGCCGTATCTCATGATCTGTTCTTCGGTATTAGAGGCTGATTCACACCGCACGCCGGCTCGGCGCAAGGTGATCAGGCTCCGGGGTTGCGTGCCGTCCGCCGTGCGGACGCCACGATGGTCAAACGCCCAACGCCGCCGACCCTGAGGATCGGCGGTGCCGGGTGTATTGCGATGTCTTTTGCATGCCGTGACGCCATTGAGCGGCCATCGTGCCATTGCCTGACAGACGAGCCCATGGGCCGGGCCTCGAGCGGTCAGCGCCGCAGGCCGAGCTGCTTGACGATGCCTTCGTAACGGCTCTGGTCCTTGCGCTTCAGATAGTCCAGCAACCGGCGCCGGCGGCCGACCATCATCAGCAGGCCACGGCGGGAGTGGAAATCATGTTTGTGGGTCTTCAGATGCTCGGTCAGATTGCCGATGCGCTCCGAAAGGACCGCCACCTGCACTTCCGGTGAACCGGTATCGCCGTCTTTACGGGCGTGTTCGGTCATGACTTCTTGCTTGCGTTCTTGGGTAATCGACATCGTGTACTCCAAATCTAGAGATTGAGAACGCGCACCGGATGCAACTCCGCCCCGTCGAGCCTGGCCAAAGCCACCGGTTGATCCCCCTCGGGAGACCTGAGCACAGCCAATATGACGGGCTCGCCGGATTTACTCGCTGACGTCGTGGCCGCTTCACCCAACCTGTCCAGCCGATCCCGATCGGATCTGCGCAACAGGGGGACGCAATGGCCACATCGCATCCGCTGCGCTTCCGCCTCGGTCAGGGCCACAGCCGGGATGTCGTCCAGCGGGGTCTCAACCGGAAGCAGAGCGCTTTCCGCAGCGGTCTTTTCCGCCAATGCGGTGAAATGTTCAAGTGTTATTGCGTTTTCGATCGAAAAAGGCCCAACCGACAGTCGCCGAATCGCCGCCAGATAACCGACCGTTCCCAGCGCCAGGGCCATATCCCGGGCCAATGCCCTGATATACGCGCCCTTGCCGCATTCCGCCTCGAACACGGCCTCGTCGGGGCTTGGCAGGTCAATAAGCCGCAGGCTGTCGATCCGCACCGGCCGCGCGGCCAGCTCGACCACCTGCCCCGAACGGGCCAGATCGTAGGATCGCGCGCCGTCGACCTTGATGGCGGAATAACGCGGCGGCACCTGTTGGATCACACCGGTGAAGTCAGGCAGAATCGCCTCGATGGCTGCCTTGTCCGGACGCACCGCGCTGGTCTCGGTGACCGCGCCTTCCACGTCCTCGGAATCCCGGGCCTCGCCCCAATGCACGGTGAACCGATAGGTCTTTCGGCCGTCCATGGCGTAGGAGACGGTCTTTGTGGCCTCGCCGAAGGCAATCGGCAGAACCCCGGTAGCGTTCGGATCCAGTGTCCCGCCATGGCCCGCCTTGGCCGCGTTCAGCAGCCGCCGGGCGCGGCCGACCACCTGGGTCGAGGTCATCCCCACCGGCTTGTCGATCACCAACCAGCCATGGACCGGGAGCCCCTTGCGCTTACCCATCTCCGTCCTCGGAATCCGCCGGCTCCGGTTTCACGGTGCCTTCCAGCAAGGTGGCGATGTGTTCCGCATAGTCGAAGCTGCCGTCGTATTGGAAACTGAGCGTCGGGGTGAACCGCAGCCGCATCGCCCGTCCGATCTGTCCCCGAATATAGGGCGCGGCCCGGCGCAGAGCGGCCAGCACCACCTCGCCATCCTTGCCGCCCAGGGGCAGGACAAAGGCAGTCGCGTTGCGCAGATCGTGGCTCATGCGCACTTCGCTTACGGTAACCGATACATCGTAGAGATCCGGATCGCGCAGATCGCCGCGCGACAGGATCGCCGACAGCGCGTGGCGAAGCTCCTCGCCCACCCGCAATTGACGCTGGGATGGCGTTTTTTCGGCGCGACCTGTCATCAGAGCAATCTCGATTCCCAGAAGGGTGAGGGGGGAGCGCCAAACTCTCTCTTATTCACCGGCAACGGTCACGGCACGGCCGCCAGACCCCGGCAGTCATCTCCCATCAATGACGCGGTTGGACTACAGCTCCCGCGCCACCTCGTCGGTCTCGAAGGCTTCGATGAAATCGCCGACCTTGATGTCGTCGTAATTCTCGAACGCCATGCCGCATTCATAGCTCTCGCGGACGTCCTTGACCTCGTCCTTGAAGCGCTTGAGGGTTTTCAGCTTGCCTTCGTGGATCACCACATTATCACGCAGCAGGCGCACGCCGGCGCCGCGCTTGACGACACCTTCGGTGACCATGCAGCCGGCCACCTTGCCGACCTTGGTGATGTTGAAGACCTCGCGGATCTCGGCGTTGCCGATGAACCGCTCCCGCATGGTCGGCGACAGCATGCCGGTCAGGGCAGCCTTCACATCGTCGATGACGTTGTAGATCACGCTGTAATAGCGGATCTCCAGCCCGTCCCGCCGCGACATGTCCCGCGCCTGCGGGTTGGCCCGCACGTTGAAGCCGATGACCATGGCGCCGGTGGCCACCGCCAGGGTGACATCGCTCTCATTGATGCCGCCGACAGCGGAATGCAGCACCCGCACCCGCACTTCATTGTTGTCGCCGGCCAGTTGCGCCAGGTTTGTGGCGATCGCCTCGACCGAGCCCTGCACATCGCCCTTGATGACGACGGGCAGCTCTTTGATCTCACCGGCCTCGATCTGCGAGAACATCTGCTCCAGCGATCCACGGCCCGCGGCGACCTGCGCCGCCTCGCGCTTGGTCTGGCTGCGGAATTCGGCGATCTCCCGCGCCCTGGCTTCGGTCTCGACCACGACAAAATCGTCGCCGGCCAGAGGTGTGCCGTTCAGGCCCAACACCTCGATCGGCAGGGACGGGCCGGCGCCTTCGACCTGCTCGCCGCGATCGTTGATCAGGGCGCGCACCCGGCCCCACTCGCTGCCGGAGACGAAGATATCGCCGATTTTGATCGTGCCGCGCTGGACCAGCACCGTAGCGACCGAGCCCCGGCCGCGTTCCAGCTTTGCCTCGACGACGACGCCCTCGCCGGCACGGTCGGGATTGGCCTTGAGCTCCAACAGCTCGGATTGCAGCAGGATCGCCTCTTCAAGCTTGTCGAGACCGTCCTTGGTCTTCGCCGAGACCTCGATCGCCAGCACGTCGCCGCCGACTTCCTCGACCACGATTTCATGGCGCAGCAGATCGTCCCTCACCTTCTGCGGATTGGCGTCCGGCAGGTCGCATTTGTTGATGGCGACGATGATCGGCACCTCGGCCGCCTTGGCGTGACGGATCGCCTCGATGGTCTGCGGCATCACCGCGTCGTCCGCTGCGACGACCAGCACCACCAGATCGGTGGTTTTGGCGCCGCGGGCGCGCATCTCGGTGAACGCGGCGTGGCCCGGCGTATCGATGAAGGTGATGCGGTCGCCGGATTGAATCTGAACCTGATAGGCGCCGATATGCTGGGTGATCCCGCCGGCCTCGCGGCTGGCGACATCGGTCTCCCGCAGCGCGTCGAGCAGCGATGTCTTGCCATGATCGACATGGCCCATGACGGTGACAACCGGCGGCCTTGGCTGCAGGTTGCCGTCATCGTCGTCCTTGCCCTTCAGGCCGATTTCCACATCGGACGCGGAAACCCGCTTCAGGCGGTGGCCGAACTCTCCGACCACCAGCTCGGCGGTATCGGCGTCGATGGTCTGATTGATGGTCGCCATGACGCCCATCTTCATCAGGGTCTTGATCACGTCGGCGCCACGCTCGGCCATACGGTTGGCCAGCTCCTGCACCGTAATGACCTCGGGAATGACGACGTCGCGGATGATCTTCTCCTGCGGCTGATCTTCGTCGCGGCGTTCCTTTTGGCGGGCCCGCCGGACCGCTGCGAGGCTGCGGGTGCGTTCGTTGCCGCCGGTCAGCGCCTGGCTGACGGTCATCTTGCCGCCTCTGCGGCGCTGATCGCCCCGGGTTCGCGGCGGAGCCGCCGGACGTCGCACTTCGGCCGGTCGGCCGGGCCTGCGATTGCGGGCGGAATCAGACTCTTCGGGTTCCGGCGCCGTCACGCCAACCTTGGCGACGGCGGCGCGCGCCGTGCGATCGCCAACCTTGCGACGCTCGTCCTCGTCCGCCTTCTCCGTCTCGCGGCGCTTGGCGTCGGCTTCCCGGCGTTGGCGTTCTTCGTCCAGACGCTGCTGTTCGGTCTGTGCCTTGACCCGCTCGGATTCCTCGATCTGGCGCAGCTCGTCAAGCTCACGGGCCCGCAGCGCGTCGGCATCCAGCGGCTCGGGCTCAGCGGCCGGTTCGCTGACCGGTTCGGCAACCTCGGTGGTCTCCGCGGTACCGACGGTGACCGCCGGCTCCAGCACCCGCCGCGCTTCTTCCTCGCGCAGGGCTGAACGCAGGGCCTGTTCGCGGACGTCCCGCTCGGCCTGGGTCAGAGTCCGCGTCGAACGGCCCCGACCGCGTGCGCCACCCTCGCCCGAACCCGAACGTCCGTCGCCGGTATCGGCGCCGGGCGGGTGGTCAAGGGCCAGCTTCTTACGCCGCACTTCGACCTGAACCGTCTTCGTGCGGCCGTGAGAAAAGCTCTGGCGCACATGGCTCGATTCCGGGCCCTTGCGCATTTCCAGCTTGCCTCGGCCACTGAGGCTCAAGGTCGTCTTGCGGTCCTGATCTTTGCTTTCTGTCATCTTATTCTCAGTGTACCCGCTTCAATGCTGCGTCGTTCGACGGCGTCGCGCCGTCCCGGATTTTGTGCCCGTCGGGCTCTTGGTCTTCGCCTCGCCGGCTGTCTCATGGGTGCTGTGCACCCCGATCAGCCGAACCATCTCCATGCGCAGCCGTTCCGTCAGCGCGCCGCGCGACAGGACCGCATGAACCAAATGATCGCGGCCGAAGGCCGCACCAATTTGCGCCGCATCCAGCGCGTCCACAATCGGCAATTCCGGCGCCAGGGCGCGCAACTTGTTGCGCCCATCCTCCGCGCCGTCCGATGCCGCCAACAGAAGGGCCGAGTTGCCCGCCCGCAGGCGCGCGCGAACCTTCTCAAACCCGCCGACCGCAAGGCCGGCGCGCCTTGCCATGCTCAGCAACTCAACGCAGCGCTTCGCCAGCATGGCATCGACCCGGTCCACCAGACCGTCCGGGACGGTCACGGTACGACGGGCCGCACGACCGAACATCCGTTTATCCACGGCCTTCTGCAGCGCCTGGCGCCTTGCCGAAACCCACATCCCGCGACCCGGCAACCGACCCTCGAGGTCCGGCGTCACCATACCGTCCGGATCGACCACGAACCGAATCAGCGACATCTTCGGCTTGACCGCACGGGTCACCAGACAGCGCCGATCGGGATCGGACTTCCGCCGGGCGGTCGTCGAACCAGAGTCGTTGGCGGGGTCGGTTCCCATCATCATGCAGTCGCGGTCTCCGCTATTCGCCGGCAACCGGCTGTTCGCCGGTTTCGTCGGCACCCTCACCGGAGGCTGCCGCTTCCTCGTCATCGAACCAATGCGCCCGGGCCGCCATGATCACCTCATTGGCCGCATCCTCGCTCATGGCGTCGGCGCCAACGATTTCGATCAATTCGTCGCTGGCCAGATCGCCCAGGTCGTCGAGGGTCTTGATCCCCTTCTCGCCAAGCTTGACCAGCATGTCGGACGACAGCAATTCGATGGCCACCACATCGTCCGCGACGCCGAGCTCCTGCGCCTTTTCGGCGTTGACCCTGTTCAGCTCATCCAGATAGCCGATGGCGCGCTGCTGAAGCTCATGGGCGATGTCCTCGTCGAAGCCCTCGATCGAGGACAGCTCATCCAGAGCCACATAGGCGATCTCTTCCAGCCGGGCGAAACCCTCGGCCACCAGCAGATGGGCGATCACCTCGTCCACATCCAGCGCGTCCATGAACAGCTGACTGCGGACCTTGGTCTCTTCCGACCGACGGTCCGATTCCTCGGCCTCGGTCAGGATGTCGATCTCCCAGCCCGACAGCATCGATGCCAGCCGAACATTCTGGCCGCGCCGCCCGATGGCCAGCGAGAGCTGCTCATCCGGCACCACCACCTCGATCCGGGCCTGCTCGGCATCCAGCACCACCTTGGTGACCTCGGCCGGTGCCAGGGCATTGACGACGAAGGTGGCCGGGTCCGGGGACCACGGGATGATGTCGATCTTCTCGCCCTGCAACTCGCCGACGACCGCCTGGACGCGGCTGCCGCGCATGCCGACGCAGGCGCCGACCGGATCGATCGAGCTGTCGTGGGACAGCACGCCGATCTTGGCCCGGCTGCCGGGGTCGCGGGCGACCGCCTTGATCTCGATGATGCCGTCATAGATCTCCGGCACTTCCATGGAGAACAGTTTCGCCATGAATTGCGGATGGCTGCGCGATAGGAAGATCTGCGGCCCGCGCGGCTCCTCGCGCACATCGTAGATGTAGGCGCGGACCCGGTCGCCGACCTTGAAATGCTCGCGCGGCAGCAGCTCGTCGCGGCGCAGGATCGCCTCGGCGCGGCCGAGGTCGACGGTGACGTTGCCATATTCGACCCGCTTGACCAGACCATTGACGATCTCGGTGAGCCTGTCCTTGTACTCCTCGAACTGCCGGCGGCGCTCGGCTTCCCGGACCTTCTGGACGATCACCTGCTTGGCGGTCTGGGCGGCGATGCGGCCGAAATCGATCGGCGGCAGCGGCTCGATGATGAAATCGCCGATTTCCAGCTTCTCATCCTTGGCCTTGGCCTGCTCCAGGGTGATCTGGGTCGCCTCATCCTCGACCGGATCGGCGACTTCGACGAAGCGCTTCAGCTCGATCTCGCCCGATTTGCGGTCGATATGGGCGCGGATGTCATGTTCGAGGCCGTATTTCGAACGGCCTGCTTTCTGAATGGCCTGCTCCATCGCGACAAGAACCTCGTCGCGTTCGATGCTCTTCTCGCGGGCCACCGTTTCGGCAACTTGCAGCAATTCCATGACGCCGGAATCCTAATCTTTTCTCATCGTTCAGCCAGCGGCTCCGCTCTCGGCGGCCACTGCGGCCAGCAAATCATCGGTCAGCACCAGTTTGGCGCGGCTGATCTGTGCATGGGGCAACAGAACCATGCCGTCATCCACCAGCTCCAGCCGCACCG
This sequence comes from Inquilinaceae bacterium, assembly GCA_965237625.1. GTDB lineage: Bacteria > Pseudomonadota > Alphaproteobacteria > DSM-16000 > Inquilinaceae > JABDIP01. The sequence goes on along the minus strand of CBDEGD010000004.1, from coordinate 112,283 downwards.
CTTCTCCCTCAATACCCGCCAAGGCGCCGCGGAATCGCTTGCGCCCATCGACCGGCACCCGTGTCTCCACCTTTGCCAGATGGCCGGAAAACCGCTCGAAATCCCTGAGCGCGACCAGGGGTCGGTCGATGCCCGGGGACGAAACTTCCAGCGTGTATGTGCCGTCGATCGGATCTTCCACATCGAGAACGGCCGAGACCGCCCGGCTGATCTGGGCGCAGTCTTCCACCGTCATGCCGGCGCGATCGGACCGTTCGGCCATGACCTGCAGCACCGGCGCGCGATCGCCCAGCAGCTGCACGCGCACCAGCTCGTATCCCATCGCCGCAATCGACGGCGCCACGATCTCTGCGACTCGCGCAGAAAGATCCATCTTCACCCAGCCTTCCGCTGACTCTTAAGCTCTAACCCCAAGTCCCTGATCGGGAACAAAAAAGGCGGGCCAAGGGCCCACCCTTCTATCAGCATTACCTGCGTGCAGGCATACCGTATGGGATGTTCGCTGCGCAATATAGACATTCCGAATGCGCAGGCAACCATTTTCGGCGGAAATCGGCGAATCCCCGGGGATTCGACCGGGCGCCTCGACCAGGGGGCGGGCGGGCTTGCAATTCAGCAAGGGCGACGGTGGAAGGTCATATAGACCGGCCGCCCGTGCAATGCCTTCGTCTCGTAGCGGGTGCCGGGCCAATCGTCGGGTCGGGTCCGCCAATCGCTCGCCCGGGCCGCCGTCCACCGGAAAGCCGGGTGCCGGCGCAACTGGTACAGCATCCAGTCGACCAGACCGGAATCGTCGCTGGCCAGGCGGAACTCCGCGCCATCGGCCAGGATCCGCGCCAAGGCATCCAGGGTCTCCGGGCGGACGAAGCGCCGTCGATGATGGCGCGCCTTCGGCCAGGGATCCGGGAACAGCAGGAAGCACCGGTCGATCGACGCATCCGGCAACATATCGATCAAGGGCCGGGCGTCGTCGGGGTGGATGCGGACGTTGTCCAGCCGGCTCCCTTTGATCTGCTGCAGCAGGCTGGACACGCCGTTCACGAACGGCTCACAGCCGATGAAGCCGATATCAGGATGCTGTGCCGCCTGCCAGGCAAGGTGCTCGCCGGCGCCGAAACCGATCTCGAGCCAGTAGCCGCTCATCGGCTGCGGAAAGAGCGCCGCCGGGTCAAGTTCGGCGCCGGCGGCCGGCGTCGGCACGGCGACGGTCGGCAGCAGGCGGTCCAGCAATTCCCGCCGCCCGGCACGCAGCCTGCGGCCGTGCCGCCTGCCGAACGACCGGATGTGTCGTCCGGAGGCCGGCTCTTCGTCTTGTTTGGTCAACCGTGGGCTGAGATCAGCGCGTCGACCAAATCGGTCTTTTCCCACGAGAACCCGCCATCCGCTTCGGGAGTCCGGCCGAAATGACCATAGGCCGATGTCCGGGCATAGATCGGCCGGTTCAGCTTCAGATGGGTGCGAATGCCCCGTGGCGTCAGATTGACGAGCTCCTGGAGCGTCTTAGACAGCCTGTCCTCATCGACCTGACCGGTGCCATGGGTGTCGATATAGACCGAGAGCGGATGCGACACGCCGATGGCGTAGCTGAGCTGCATGGTGCAGCGCTCGGCGAGGCCGGCCGCCACCACGTTCTTCGCCAGATACCGGGCGGCGTAGGCCGCGGAGCGGTCGACTTTGGTCGGATCCTTGCCGGAGAATGCACCGCCGCCATGGGGGGCAGCGCCGCCATAGGTGTCGACGATGATCTTGCGGCCGGTCAGGCCGGCGTCGCCATCCGGTCCGCCAATAACGAAACGCCCGGTCGGATTGACATAGAACTTGTCGTCGTCACACATCCAATCGGCCGGCAGCACATTGATGACATGCGGCCGAACCATCTCCCGGATTTCTTCTGCCGGCAGGTCTTCCGCGGTCTGGGTGGAAACGACCACGGATTCGGCGCCGACCGGCCTGCCATCCACATAGCGCAGCGTGACCTGGCTTTTCGCGTCCGGTGCCAGCATGGGCTGGGCGCCGGAATGGCGCGCCTCCGCCAGGCTTTTCAGGATCGAATGCGAGAAGTGGATCGGCGCCGGCATCAGCGCCTCGGTCTCGCGGCAGGCATAGCCGAACATGATGCCCTGATCGCCGGCCCCCTCATCCTTGTTGCCAAGGGCGTCGACGCCGACGGCGATGTCGGGTGACTGCTGATGCAGGAGAATCTCAACGTCGGCGGTCTTCCAATGGAAGCCGTCCTGCTCATAGCCGATATCGCGCACAGCATGTCGAGCCACCTCGTCCAGCGTCGCATGGGTGATGCTGTCGGGCCCCCGCACCTCGCCCGCGATGACGATGCGGTTCGTGGTGCACAGGGTTTCCGCTGCGACCCGCGATTCCGGATCGGCGCCAAGAAAGGCGTCGACGATGGCGTCGGAGATGCGGTCGCAGACCTTGTCGGGATGGCCTTCGGCCACCGACTCGCTGGTGAAGACGTAGCTGCCCTTCGGCACGATCAATCCCTTGTCAGTGAGGCCGGATCGAGAAACCACGATCTCTGGAGGATCATCGGGGGTAACATCCAGGATTATGGGTATCGGCCCGAATCGGCATGGCCTACCTGCCGGACACTTCAGCGTCCGACGATGGATCGGGGTTTCTGACAAGGTTCGCCCGCGCGGTCAATAGCCGCGGGGGCATGTTGTTGCACGGCCACGCCAAATGGCGGCCGCCGGGGCCGTCAGGAAAACGTCGTAGAGCGCGGAGATTGGCCGGCTGGCGGCGTACCGCCTGCCGGCCGTATCCAGCCAGTGTCCCGATTCTGAAATTCGCATGAGCGAATTACAGTATCAAAGGGACACTACTTGTTTGATTCTAGTGTCATTCAGCTTCCGAAATCCGGCACATGAAATGTGCCGAACTTCGAAACCATGACACTAGAGCGGGATGATTTGAAGTCGATTCGACTTCAAATCTGAATCCCACTCTACTCAAATGTTCTAGAGGACGATTCAGAGTTTAGGTCAATCGACCTAATCTCATCGTGCTCTAGAGCGCGAACCGCCCGGTATTGGCTATCGACTTGGTCAGCTCGAAAAGCCGCTTGCGGACCGCCGGATTGGTGATCCGATAATAGGCGCGGACAAGCTCCAATGTCTCGCGCTTCGCCATCGGATCCGGCTCGAAGGGCGCGGCCTCTTCGTTGAGTTCAAGCCGACGCGTCGCGGTATCGGTGGCCGGCGCATCGTCAAAGAAGAACGATACGGGCACATCAAGCACGCGGCTTAAGTCAAAGAGCCGGCTTGCCCCAATGCGGTTCGCCCCTCTTTCGTATTTCTGGACCTGCTGGAAAGTAAGCCCGATCGCCTCCCCAAGCTTTTCCTGGCTCATCCCCAGAAGTGTACGGCGAAGCCGCACGCGACTACCCACATGGACGTCGATTGGATGGGGCTTTCCCATCTTAGGACGCCCAACGGGCCTCTTCGTTTTGATTGGTTCGTTCACCTGTAGCCTCTCAAGTCTGTCCCGCTTTTGATTTTCTTCAACAAAGCACAGTGATAAGCGGTTCACGGCACCTAATTTGTAGGGGTGTTCAACCATTCAGACCAGCAAATTGCGTGCGCCGGAAGCAATTTCTTTTGAAATCGAATGACTTGACCCATTCTGCTACCATGCATAGTCGAAAATTGGACCGCGCATCGCAATTGTCACGACCTGCGAACTGTATACCCCCCATAGGCCGCCGCGAGTACAATCATAAGTGTAATAGCCCAGAATGGGATGTTCCGCCAGCGGGTGTACAATGTGAGTTCGTCAATCGCATTCGGCAGCGGGGAATCCACAACACCGCGCTCGCCGAGCGGCAGGCTGGCGACGACCCGGCCATAGGGATCCACCACGCCGCTGATGCCGGTGGTGGCGACCCGAACCAGCGGAATTCCCTCCTCGACAGCCCGCGCCCGGGTGATGGCGAAATGCTGGTGCGGCCCGGCTGTCCGTCCGTACCAGCCGTCATTGGTCAGGTTCAGCATCCATCGCGGGCGTTCGCCCTGCCCGGTATCGGTGGTCACGGCGCCCGGGAAAATGACCTCGTAGCAAATCAGCGGGCTCACTGGCGGCAAGCCGGGCAGCGACAGGGTGCGCGGCCCCGGCCCCGGCGAAAAATCCAGTTGGCCCGGAGTGATCTTGTCGATGGGCAGCACGCCGCGCAAAGGCACGTATTCGCCGAACGGCACCAGATGGAATTTGTCGAAGGTGCCGACAATGCTGCCCGTGTCGTCGACCGCCGCCAGGCTGTTCCAGACCTGCCGGGGCGCGGTGCTGGAGAAGCGCGGCGTGCCGGTCACGATCAGCCCGCCCGCCGGAGTCGCGTCGGCTATTGCCTGGCGAACCGCGGGCTCGCGCTCCAGCGCGTAGGGCACCGCGGTCTCCGGCCAGAAGATATGGGTTACCGGAACGGGTGCGGGGCGCTGGCTGAGCTCGAGATGCATCGCGAAATGCCGCGGCGCCAACTGCCGGTTCCATTTGTCGACCTGGGTGATGTTCGGTTGGACCAGCCGCAACCGCACGCCCGGCACATCGTCGACACCGCCGGTCAGACGAACGGCTCCGGCACCGGCAATTGCAACGAACAGGCACAGCCCGGCAAGACACGCCCCGATACCGATCCTCGAGACGCGCCCGTCTTCAGCCTGGATCAGGGCTGCCGGAAGTGCCGTAACCAAGACCGTCAGCAAGCTCAGCCCGTAGATGCCGATGACCGAGACACTTTGCAGCACCGGCCCCCAAGCCACCCAGCCATACCCGGCCAGCTGCCAGGGAAAACCGGTGAACGTGTGGCCGCGTAACCACTCCGCCAGCCCCCACAGGGCCGCAAAGGCCAGGATTCGGGGAAGGCCGGCCAGCGGCAGCATGTGCAGCGACATCGTGGCGCAGCCGACGAAGATCGCCAGAACCGCCGGCAATCCGGCCACCGCAAAGGGGATCAGCCACCAGAAAGAGGCCAGGTCGACGGTCAGCGCGAAGGCGATCCAATACAGTCCGGGCACGAAGAATCCGAACCCGAAGGTCCAGCCCACCAGAAATGCCGTCCGCCGGCTGGTCACCCCCTGAAGGATCCACAACAATCCCGGAAAGGCGATCAACAGAACCGGGATGGCGTATGTCGGCGGAGCAGAAAAAGTCGCCACCGCGCCCAATCCGGCGGTGACGGCCAAGCGCCGCCAACCGCTCAGCCCGGCGAGCGCAGCAGACAGCGCCGCCAGCCGCGGCCAAAAGCCGCTGCCGGTCGGCACAACCGTCTCAGCCGGCGTCACGTTGCTCGTCTTGGTCGAACCGCCGCACCCTCAGGCGGCGAATCCGGCGGGGGTCTGCGTCGACAACCTCGAATTCCAGCCCGATCGGATGGCGCAGCAATTCGCCGCGCGCCGGTATGCGTCCGGCAATCGAAAAGACCAGCCCGCCAAGCGTGTCGATATCCTCACGCTCGTCGTCATCGACGACCGGCCCGACGGCCTCCTCGAATTCCTCGATCGGCAGTCTCGCATCCGCCAGAAATGACCCGTCCGGGCTGTGAACGATCTGCGGCGACGCATCGACATCGTGCTCGTCCTCGATCTCGCCGACGATCTCCTCAACCAGATCCTCGATGGTGATCAAACCGTCGATGCCGCCGAATTCGTCGACCACCAACGCCATCTGCTGACGGGTCTCACGCATCTCCAGCAACAGATCGACCACCGGCATGGACGGTGCGACGATCAGCACGTCGCGCAGAAGACCCTGGATGCCTCCCCGATTTCCGTCGGCGAGGCTCGCCAGCAGATCCTTGATGTGCAGCATGCCGATGATCTCGTCGAGACCCTCGCGGTAGACCGGCAGCCGGCTATGGGCGCGCTTGGCCAGCAAGGCCAGAACCTCGTCGACCGGGGTCTCCGCCTCGACCGCGACGATGTCGGCGCGCGGGATCATGACGTCGATCGCCGTCAGATCCTTGAATCGCAGGATGTTGCTCAGCAACGTCCGTTCATGGGCGGCGATCATGGTCTCCGGCCCCGGCGTGTCCTCGATCAGCTCTTCGATGGTGTCACGCCAATTCGCCTCCGATTTGCCACGGAGCGAGGCGCGCAACCAGGTACGGAAGAGCCCGGATAAGGATTGCTGTGTTTCGTCGGCCCCGTTTTGCCGGGGCGATCTACTAAAGGATGTATCAGCCATATAAATGAGGCGCAAAACTACGCCGGCGGTGGCCTTTCCAAATATGGGTCGGCGATCCCGAGATCCGCCAGGACCCGTTGCTCCATCCGCTCCATCACCCGGGCATCTGCCTCGGTTTCATGATCATACCCCATAAGGTGAAGAACACCATGAACTACAAGGTGCAAGGTGTGATCGCGCGGTGATTTCGATTGTTCCCGTGCCTCTCGGGTCACAGTGTCATAGGCGAGTACGACGTCGCCAAGCATGACCGACTCGCCGGTATTCAGCTGTGGCGTTTGGTCTTCGCCATCGGTCAGGGCGAAGGAGAGAACGTTGGTTGGGCGATCCTGATCGCGGAAATCCCGGTTGAGGCCTTGAACAAGCGCATCGTCGCCGAAGACAATGCTGATCTCGGCCATTTCGCCGACATCGGCAGCTGCCCGTCGGATCGTCCTCCGAGCCGCGGATTCGGCCGCAGCGAGGGGATTGCCTTCAATGCCGTGCCAGCGATCATCCGGCACGGACATGTCTATCGCCAGCCCGGTTTCCGAAGCGGTCATTTCAGCCTGCGTCATTCCCGGACACGCCTCATTTGGACGGCTCGCTGCCCGGCTTGGCGTCGTCGAACGCCTCATAGGCTTCGACGATACGGGTGACCAGGCGATGGCGGACGACGTCACGTTTGTCGAGGCGGACGAAGTGGACTCCGTCAACACCCTCCAATATCTCGATCGCGTCGCGCAGGCCCGACCGGATTCCGGTCGGCAGATCGATCTGGCTCGGGTCGCCGGTGACAACCATATAGCCGTTCTCGCCCAGCCGGGTCAGGAACATGCGCATCTGCATGGCGGTGGAATTCTGCGCCTCGTCCAGGATGACGAAGGCGTTCGACAGGGTGCGGCCGCGCATGAAAGCCAGGGGCGCCACTTCGATAGTGCCGGTCTCCAGGTGCTTGGCCACCTGTTCCGCCGGCAGCATGTCGAACAGGGCGTCGTAAAGCGGCCGCAGATAAGGGTCGACCTTCTCGCGCATATCTCCCGGCAGGAATCCGAGCCGCTCTCCGGCCTCCACGGCCGGCCGCGACAGGATGATCCTGTCCACCTGCCCCTCACTCAGCATCGACACTGCCTGGGCGACTGCCAGATAGGTCTTGCCGGTGCCCGCCGGCCCCAGGCCGAACACCATCTCGCTGCTGCGCAGGGCGTCCACATAGGCGGCCTGGTTGATGGTTCGCGGCGTGATCAGGCGCATCCGGGTGCGGATGCCGTTATCGGCCCGGTTGAAGCTTTCCATGGCCGCGGCGGCACCGCCATCCTCGGATGGCGCACAGGCGATATTGACCACGGCATCGACCTCCGGACTGCCGACGGACATGCCCTTTTCCAGCCGTTCCCAAAGCGAGTTCAGCACGGCAACGGCTTTCTGCGCCGCCGCATCATCGCCCCGAATCGTGACCCGGTTGCCGCGTGACGACAGGGTCACGCCAAGCTGGTGCTCGATGCGCGCCAGATTGGAGTCATGTTCTCCATACAGCTGAGGAACGAGCCGGTTGTCGGAAAATGTCAGCGCGACGCTACGGTCCCGAATTGCGGTCAAACGCAGGCCCTTTCCGAGAGGGTTTCGATATCCGAAGGCGGCGGCCCGGCCTCGTCGACGTTCAGACGGCCGGCCAGGCTATTGGCGTGTGCGGCCTCGACTGTCACATCCAAGATCCGTCCAAAGAGGGCATCGTCGGCGTCGATGTGAACGGATTGCATATGGGGGCTGCGGCCCAGCAGCTGACCGTCGCGACGGCCTCGGCGATCGAGCAGGATCGAAACGGTCTGTCCAACCGTGGCCTGATTGAAGGCAATCTGCTGTTCGTTCAACAATTGCTGCAACGTCGCCAGACGCTCCGACTTCACCGGCTCCGGCACCTGATCCTCCAGGCTGGCCCCGGGCGTTCCGGGACGGGAGCTGTATTTGAAACTGTAGGCCTGGGCATAGCCGATATCCGTGACAAGCCGCAGCGTGTCGGCGAAATCGCCGTCGGTCTCGCCAGGAAATCCGACGATGAAATCCGACGAAAGCGCCAGATCCGGCCGCGCCTCGCGCAGACGGTCGATCACGGCCCGATAGGCGTCGGCGTCGTGGCGGCGGTTCATCGCGGCCAGGATGCGATCCGACCCGCTTTGCACGGGCAGATGCAGGAATGGCATCAACTGCGGGACCGAGCCATGGGCGGCGATCAACTCGTCATCCATGTCGCGGGGATGGGATGTGGTGTAGCGGATACGGTCCAGCCCCGGAATTTCGGCCAGGGTCCGGATCAGCCGGCCCAGCCCCCAGATCTTGCCGTCCGGTCCCTCCCCGTGAAAGGCGTTGACGTTCTGCCCGAGAAGGGTGATCTCGCGGGCGCCGGCCGCGACCTGGCGGCGCGCCTCCTCGGCGATCTGCTGCGCCGGCCGTGAGTATTCGGCGCCACGCGTGTAGGGCACGACGCAGAACGTACAGAATTTGTCGCACCCTTCCTGAACCGACAGGAAAGCCGACACATCGCTGTTTTCGGTTTCGGCCGGCAGAAAATCGAATTTCGAGACCACCGGAAATTCAGTATTCAGCACGCCGCCGCTCTCGCGCTCGGCGCGGGCCACCATCTCCGGCAGCGTGTGATAGGTCTGCGGGCCGAATACCATGTCCACATAGGGCGCGCGGCGGAGGATTTCCTCACCCTCGGCCTGCGCGACGCAGCCGGCGACAGCCACGATCATGTCGCGATCGCCGTCCTGCTTATGGCCGCGCAATCGGCCCAGCTCGGAAAACACCTTCTCGGTGGCCTTCTCGCGGATGTGGCACGTATTGAGGATCACCATATCGGCGTCGTCGGGAACCGTTGTCGGGCGATAGCCCAGTGGTGCAAGAACGTCCGCCATGCGTGCAGAATCATAGACGTTCATTTGGCAGCCCCAGGTCTTAATATAGAGTTTCTTTGCCACCGCGCCGTTCCGTTCAGGTGTTTCGGATGCTGACCGTGTGTTCCGGCCCACCATCAAGCCTCTACAGATTCGGCCAAATGGCCATGAAATCAAGGATTCAAATCTGCGCCCATCCTAGCGCCGATTATAGCGCCAGTGATCGCGCCGGTGATCGCGCCGGTGATCGCGTCGGTGATCGCGTCGGTGATCGCGTCGAGAGGCCCCCGGCCGGCGTTCGCTTCGATGACCGGCGCCTGCACCACATCCCGGCATCGCGCGGCAAGCGCCTTGCGCGAACCGGTATCCTGCAGGCTTGTCGATGGATGGAATACCACATTGACCTTCAGGCGGCTGAAGCCGGAATGTCGCCATTCTTCATCAGACGCCCGCATGTGCCGCTGGGATGCGCGAAGTCCAAGTGCAGCAGGCCCGCCATCGCTTTGCGGCGGCGGGCCATTGCCGATTCCGCCCGGGCGGAAAAAGCTCTACCTCGGAGTCAGCGTGGTCGGCGGGCCTTGGTACCCAGGCCAATCAGCTTGGCGAGCCGGCTGCGCTGCTTGGCGTAGTTCGGCGCGACCATCGGATAGTCCATCGGCAGCCCCCAGCGTTCCCGATAGTCGTCCGGACTCATGTCATAGGCCGTCTTAAGATGGCGTTTGAGCATCTTCAGCTCCTTGCCATCCTCAAGGCAGACAATGAAATCGGGAGTCACGGATCTCTTGATTGGCACCGCCGGTTGCGGACGTTCCGGCGCTGGCGGTGTTTCGTTTCCAACGCTGGACAGGGTTTTGTAGACTTGCTCAATCAAGTTTGGGAGGTCCGGAAGGGCGACGCTATTGTTTGATACATGTGCTGAGACGATCTGAGTGGTCAAAGACAACAATTCATTCGGTGGGGTCTGGATGCTCATTCCTGCGGCTCCCTATTTATCGCCTCGGTATATGTCGCCAAAGACAACTTTGCAATATCCATACAGGTTTCCATAAGAGAAATTTGATGAGCCACCAAAGAGATGCCGATTACTACCTGGATATCAGCCAAGAGGTCTGCCCCTTTACCTTTGTGCGCACCAGACTGCTGTTGGAGAAAATGAAGCCCGGAGAAATCGCCGACATTCTGCTGCAAGGAGTCGAGCCTTTGGAGAATGTGCCAAGCGCGGTTATGGAGCAGGGCCACGAGTTGCTGAGCATGACACCGCTCGACGAAACCGAGCCCGCCGGGCCGCATCTTCTCAAAGTGCAGCGTTGCTGATCACGCGGGTCTGGAGTCGGCGTCCGCTCGGCCGTTCGCCGGCTACCGAAGTTCTCTGCGCAAAAGGACAGCGTCCACCTGGCCGCGGTCCCGAAGATAGTAGCCGGAGCGCCGACCGACGGTGCGGAATCCGCCGGTTCGATAGAGCGCCTGCGCCGCGGGATTGTCAGCCGCCACTTCCAGGAACATGGACTGGGCGCCCTTCTCGGCGGCATGGGCAACAGCCGCCTCTATCAGCGCCAGGCCAACGCCCTGCCGCCGGTTTGCAGGGAGAGTTCCGATCGTCAGGATTTCGGATTCGTCACCGGCGATCTGGGCAATGATCAGCCCCGCTGGAGAGCCGTCGCCCGCCGACGCCAGATAGGCGAAGACACCGGGGGAATTCAGCAACCCGGTCAGGGCGGGCAGGTCCCAGACCTCGCCGTCGGCGTTGCCGAAACACTGGCCATGCAGAGCGGTCAGCAATTCCAGGTCGAACGGGCTGGCGAGGCGTGCCTGAGGCGGGACCATACGGACGTCTTTGCGTCAGGGCGCGATTTGCCGCGGCGCCGGCGCCGGCGTCGCGTCCGGCGGCCTTAGATACAGTGGCGCCGGGGCGTCGCGGCCGGCCTGATCGGCGCGGTCGGCCGCCAAAGCGGCGAGTATGGCCGGCTCGGCGGGACCAGCCGATTCGAATACCTCTACCAGATCCGCACCGTTTGTCTGGCCGATTGCTTCCGCCGCCAGCCCGGCGGCGTCGCCGGTTACCAGCACCGGTCCCTCTGGCAGGAGGACCGGCAAATCGGCCGGCGCCACACAGCAAGGCTCGGCCAACGGTGCTCCCGATGCATCAAAGGGTTGCGCGAAAATCTCTACCCGTCGGCTGTCCAAGGCGACCAATAGGGTGCGCCCGGCGATCCGGTCTTTGGGAACGGCATGGGCGGCCGTCTCGAAATTGTCGATCCCGACGATCGGCCGACCGGCCGCCAGCGCCATGCCTGCGCAGGCCGCAAGGCCAATGCGCAGGCCGGTGAAGGCGCCGGGCCCGGTCGTGACCGCGAAAAGGTCGATGTCCGTCAGCGGCACCCCTGCCCCATCGGTCAGGGAGCAGACCATCGGCATCAGCAATTCGGCCTGGCCGCGGGTCATCGGCTCGGTCTGCTGGGCGAGGATCGCGCCGTCGCGCCACAGCGCCACCGAACAGGCGGCGCCGGCGGTATCGATTGCCAGGATGATCACGCCGTTAGCCCGCACTTCTCATACCGGTCGCGGCCTGCGCGACGCTCCGCCGGGGTGGACTAAAGGATTTGGCAGACATCGTCGAAGTCGAACCGCGGGCTGCGCGGGAACAGGCCTTCAGGATCGCCATGGCCGATATTGCATATGAAATTGGCCTTGAACCGACCGTCCGGGAAAAACTCGGCATTCAGCTTGGCGCCGTCGAAACCGGACATCGGGCCGCAATCCAGGCCGAGAACGCGGGCGGCGATCATCAGATAAGCGCCCTGCAGAGAGCTGTTGCGAAACGCCGTCTCCTCGATCAGCGCCGGGTTGCCGTCGAACCAGGATTTCGCGTCGGTGTGCGGGAACAGCTTGGGCAGATGCTCGTGGAACTGTGTGTCGTAGGCGACGATGGCGGTCGCCGGCGCGGCCATTGTCTTGTCCGCGTTGCCAGGGATCAGGCTGGGCTTCAGCCGCTCCTTGGCTTGCTTGCTGACCACGAACACCACCCGCATCGGGCTGCAATTGGCGCTGGTCGGGCCCCATTTGGCCAGATCGTAGATCGCCTCCAACAGGACCTCGCCGACCGGCTTGCCGGCCCAGGCATTATGGGTGCGGGCCTCGCGGAAAATCAGATCGAGGCCGTCATCGGAGAGAATGGACATGGTGGCGGATCCGCTCGTCGATACTGGAATTGGGCTGGGAACCTCGGCAACCGCCGCACGATGTGAGCCGCCCGGGCCGAATGGGGCGGCACCGCCGCCCCGATCCCGGGTTACATCACCGGGCGGACTTCAACGACTTCCGGAATGTAGTGCTTCAACATGTTCTCGATGCCGGCCTTCAAGGTCATCGTCGAGCTCGGGCAGCCGGCGCAGGCGCCCTGCAGGTGCAGATAGACAACGCCGTCCTCGAAGCCCTGGTAGACGATATCGCCGCCATCCTGGGCCACCGCCGGGCGCACCCTTGTGTCCAGCAACTCCTTGATCTGGGAGACGATCTCATCGTCATCCTCGTGACCGGTGTCGCTCGGTGTGGCGCTGTCATCCAGCAGGACCGGTTTCCCGGCCGTGAAATGCTCCATCACCACGCCCAGAATCGACGGCTTCAGCAGGTACCATTCCTGGCCGTCATTCTTTGTGATGGTGATGAAATCCCGCCCCAGAAAAACGCCGGTCACACCCTCGATCTCGAACAGGCGTTCGGCCAGCGGCGACCGGGATGCGGCTTCGCGGTCTGGGAAATCGGCACTGCCGGTCTCCAGGACCTGCCGGCCCGGCAGAAATTTCAGCGTCGCCGGGTTCGGCGTCTGCTCGGTTTGAATGAACATGTTTCGTGCTCCTTGTCGCCCGGCGGTGCCCGAAATCGCCGGGCCCGCTCGTTCGAGCATTTCCGGAAAGTGGGCGGGCGCCCCGGGAAGATCAAGCCCGATCAGGCAATACTGTCGATCTGGTCGTCGGTCAGCCCGCCGGGCAGAACGGTCACCGGAATGCGCAGGCGGCCCATCGCCTTGGTGGTCAGGAATTGGATCAGCGGGCCCGGCCCTTCATTGGACGTGCTGGCGCCGAGCACCAGAATGGATATGGATGGCTGTTCCTCGATCAGGCCGACCAGCTCCTCGTGGCGGGCGCCTTCGCGCAGATGCAATTCCGGCATGGTTCCGGTCTCGTCATTGACCTGCTTGGCCACCCTCTGAAGCAAGCGTTCGGCATCCTGACGGCGTTCTTCGCGCATGACTTCCTCGACCGACATCCAATGCTGGAACTCGGCCGGTTCGATGACATGCAATAGAGCCACGCGACCGCCGGTGTGCAAGGCCCGCCGGCAGACGAAGTGCAACGCCGCATGCCATTCCTCGGTGTCATCGACGACGACCAGGAACACCCGGTCTTTGTCGAAGTGCAAGGGATCGCTGGTATTTGTCATCACGGCTCCATCCAACCCGAAGCAGGATAGCACAATCGGCCGCCTCGCCTTCCAGACAAAGCGACTCTCAGCCTTGCTGCGCCAGGGGACAGCGCTCTAGCCCCGGCGGAACAACATGCTGGTAAGCCACCCGGCCAGAACGGCCACGAAAATGGCGACCAGACCATAGGCGGCGGCATTATTCTGCGCGAAACTGAAGATGACCGAGCCGACGCCGATCTTGCTGACGAAGAGCGGCGTTGTCTGCGCGGTCACCACATTGCCGTCGCGGATCAGAAAGACCCGGATCAGATATTGGCCGGTCGGCACATTGGCTGGGAACGAGACCGTCGTGCGGAACAGTAGAACCTGGCGGAAATTCACCTGACCGGTGTCGATCGCATAGACCTCTTCGCGCTGTTTGGCGCGGATCAATGCGCCCCGGAACAGCGCGATCTCATCGTCAGACGCATCTCCGGCATCTGTTGGCTCAAGGCGGAGATAGTCCAGGCCAATCCCCTCGCGCTCCAGCAACCGCTCATCGGCGAACGTCTCGATCGCCCGGGTAGTGGCGACGCTGTAGTAGCTCGGTACATTGTCGAAGATCATGCTGGTGCGGTTCATCCAGATGCCGGCCACCCGGGCCTTGCGCCGCACCACCACCCGCTCCGACGGACCCTGCACCACGACGGCGATGTCTCCCGGCTCGGCGACCGCGCCGAACAGGACGACCTCGGTGCCGGTGAAGTCGGTGGAAATGGCGATCAGGTGGCTGGACAGATCGGCTTCGAGCCCCTGCCCCCAAGCTGTCTGTGGAGCCGTTATGGCCACGGTCGCTGCGACTATGGCCCAGCGGATGATCATCGGCTGAAAGCAGCCACGTCGATGCTGAACAGGTCGGTCGGATCGGTGACCAGATCGAAGCCGAGCTTCAGCCCGACCAACAGGACCAGCCCGGCCAAAAGCGCGCGCGAATGTTCGCCCTTGAGCGTGCCCGCCGCCCGCGTGCCGAATTGAGCGCCGAACACGCCCCCGGCCAGCAGCAGCAGCGCCAGGAAGGCATCCACCGTATGGGTCGTGTAAGCGTGCAGAAAGGTGGCGATCGCCGTGGTGAAGATGATCTGGTAGAGCGATGTTCCGGCGACCGAAGAGGCCGGCATGCCGAGCAGATAGATCATCGCCGGCACCAGAATGAACCCGCCGCCGATCCCCATGATCGCCACCAGGAGCCCGCCGACGAATCCGACCGAAAGGGGTAGCAGGGCTGAGATGTAGAGCCGGGATTTGTGGAAGCGCATCTTGAAAGGCAGGCCGTGCAGCGCGTTGTGCTTGTGCAGCTTGCCGCGCCCGGCACCGCCCCGGCCGCCGCGAAACATGGCGCGCAGGCTCTCCACCAGCATCAGCGATCCGATGATGCCGAGAAAGAACACGTAGCAAAGCGATATCACCAGATCGATCTGGCCCAGCTTCTGCAGCACGCTGAAGATCCAGACCCCGAGAATGGTCCCGACGGCGCTGCCGGCCAGCATCACGGTGCCCATCTTCACGTCGACATTGCCGCGCCGCCAATGGGCCATCACACCGGAAACCGAGGCCGCCACAAGCTGGTTGGACTGGGTGCCGACCGCCACGGTCGGTGGAATGCCGATAAAAATCAGCAGTGGCGTCATCAGAAAGCCGCCGCCGACCCCGAACAGCCCGGACAGGAATCCAACCGTGCCTCCCATCACAAGGATGAGGAAAGCGTTCACCGACAATTCGGCGATCGGCAAATAGACTTGCATGGGGCCAGCGAAATCAGACGCTTGCGGATGGATTTACCCACCCTAACCCCGACGCCGAGTGGGGGTAAAGGCTTTCCACACGCTTATTGTACGTGGTGGCAACAGTTTGTCTGGCGGACCTGGAAATCGACCGAAATCAGCGGCCCCGGGCCCTGGATCAGAGAGGTTACGGCTTCAGCAATCCCATGATTTCCTGGACGCCGGCCAAGGTCTCGTCGGCGATTCCCCGCGCCCGCTCGCCGCCATCGCGCAGGACCTGTCGGATGTAGCCGGGATCGGCCATCAGCCGGTTCATCTCGCCGGCGATCGGCGCCAGTGAAGCAACGGCGACATCGGTCAGGGCGCTCTTGAAGGTGGAGAACGGCGTGTTGCCGAATTCCTCCAGGATATCGACCGGGGTCTTGTGGGTCAGCGCGGCGTAGATGTTGACCAGATTGGCCGCTTCCGGACGCCCCTCCAGCCCCTCTGTCTCAGCGGGCAACGGCTCCGGATCGGTCTTCGCCTTGCGGAATTTCAGCGCAATCGTGTCGGCGTCGTCGGTCATATTGATGCGCGAATAGTCCGAGCTGTCCGACTTGCTCATTTTCGCCGAGCCGTTGCGCAAGCTCATCACCCGGGTCGCGGCGCCATATATCTGCGGCTCCGGCAGGGGAAAGAATTCCACCCCGTAGCGATGGTTGAAGCTGCCGGCGATTTCCCGGGTCAACTCCAGATGCTGCTTCTGGTCTTCGCCCACCGGCACATGGGTGGCCCGGTAGATCAGGATGTCGGCCGCCATCAGCACCGGATAGGCGTAAAGCCCCAGCCCCGCCTTGTCGCGGTGCTTGCCGGCCTTGTCCTTGAACTGGGTCATCCGGTTCAGCCAACCGAGCGGCGTGACGCAGGAGAACAGCCATGCCAGCTCGCTATGGGCCGGCACCTGACTCTGAGCGAAGACGATGCTGCGCGTCGGATCGATGCCGGATGCGATCAGCACCGCGGCAAGCTCGATGGTCTGGGCCCGCAGCTCCGCCGGGTCCTGCGGCATGGTCAACGCATGCAGGTCGACGACGCAATACAACGTCTCGAAGCTGTCCTGAAGCGCCACCCAGTTGCGCACGGCGCCAAGATAGTTGCCGAGGTGCATTTTGTGGGTCGGCTGGATGCCGGACAGGATACGGTTCATGGCGTTGCTACCAAGCGCTGAAACCAGGGGACACAGGAGCGGGGTTATTGCCGGCCCACCCCGGTCCGGTCAAGCCGAAGGTTTGCGCAGCGCCGATTTCAAGTCGGCGAGCGTGGCCGCGCCGGTCACATGGCCAAGGGCGAAATACACCGCCATGCCCAGCACCACGACGGCGCCCAGGGCCGGCACCTGCTGCCAGAAAGGCCCGGCCAACGGTACGCGGAGCAGTTCGGCCGCGCCCCAGACTACGACGCCCATCAGCCCGGCCGACACCACGATCCGAGGGGCGGCTCGTTTCAGGCGCCGGTCGACGGCGAACAGGCCACGACGATGCAGAATAAAGGCCAGCAGCCCGGCATTCAGCCAGGCGGTCAGGGCGGTGGCCAGGGCGATCCCCACATGCTGGATGAAGGGCATCAGTGAAAGGGCAAGGCCAACGCTTGCCACGACCACGACGATCGAAACCCTGACCGGCGTGACCGTATCCTCGCGGGCGAAGAAGCCCGGGGTCAGCGCCCTGGTCACCACATAGGCCGGCAACCCGATCACGAAGGCCATCAATGCGGCCGCTGTCTGTGGCGTCATGTCCGGGGTGAAGCGGCCGCGCTCAAAGATCACCCGGATGATCGGCTCGGCCAGGACCATCAAGGCCACGGCGGCCGGCACGGTCAGCAACAGCGCGACCTCGATGGCGCGGTTCTGGCTGTCGATGGCGGCTTCCGTGTTGCCGGACCGAATCTGCCGGGTCATGAGTGGCAGCAGCGCCACCGCGACCGACACGCCCACGACCCCGAGCGGCAGCTGGTTCAGCCGGTCGGCATAATAGAGATAGGACACCGAGCCCTCGGGAAGCCGGGTCGCCAAAGCGATGTTGATCAGCATGTTGATCTGCATCGCGCCGGCGCCGATCACCGCCGGCAGCATCAGGCGGAACAGTTTGCGCACGCCCGGCGTCAGGCGCGGCCAGGGCAGACGGATGACAATGCCTTGCCGGGCGCAGGCCATGGCCAGCCAGACGAATTGCAGAATGCCGGAGATCGCCACCGCCCAGGCCAGGGATTGCCCGGGCATGCGCAGCAGGCCGAAAGCGAGCATGGTCAGCACGCCGATGAACATCAGATTGAGCAAGATCGGTGCGGCTGCGGCGGCGGCGAAGCGGCCCAGCGTGTTCAGCATCCCCGCCAGCATGGCGGTCAGCGCCATGAACATGAGATAGGGAAAGGTCACCCGGCTCAACTCGATCGTCAGGGCGAACTTCTCCGGTTCATCGATGAATCCCGATCCGATGGCGGTCATCACCCAAGGCATTGCCACGATGATCGCGGCGGTGAAGACCAGCATCCAGGCGGTCATGACGCTGGCGACCTCATCCCCGAACCGCAACGCCGCCGCCCGGCCCTCATTGGTCAGCCGCCGCGCGAATTGCGGGACGAAGGCGGCGTTGAAGGCGCCCTCGGCGAACAGGCGGCGGAACAGATTGGGAAAGGTGAAGGCGACGAAAAACGCGTCAGTGACGGATTTGTCGACAACGTTGGAGATCAGCACATCGCGCACCAGGCCGAGAACGCGGCTGGCCATGGTGAACGACCCGATGGTGGCGATGGAGCGGAACAGGGCCATGAGTGTCGTCTAGGGGCGATTCGTGGCGGCGGAAAGGCGTGGGAGCGCGGTCCGGTTCATGGGGACGACAACGCACCGTTGGCCATCAAACAAGTCGTCATTCCCACGAAGGCGGGAATCCAAAGGGCATTGCCGCGCCGGCATCTCCCTAGGTGCCCTCTAGATTCCCGCCTTCGCGGGAATGACGATGGAATTGCAGGGGCGTTGAAATCCGACGAATGTCACCTGGTCAATCCCGGCCTAGTCGCCGCTCTCAGCGGCCTTGACCTTCTGTGCCGGCTTCGCGGGGCGCTTCGGCCTCCGCCGGGCGGCCGGCGGCAGTTTCGGGGCCGGGGCGCAGTCCGGATCGACGATGGCGGCCAGCAGGCCGTTTCGGATTTGGGCAAGTTTGCCCTCATGGGTGATTTTCAGACCGAACACGTCTTTCACATAGAACACGTCGACCGCGCGCTCGCCATAGGTCTGCACCTTGGCGCTGGAAATCTGCAGGCTGAGATCGGTCAAGGCGCGGGTGATGTCGTGCAGCAGTCCCGGCCGATCGCGGCCATTGACTTCAACCAAGGTGTGGGTGCGGCTGGCCTCATTGTCGATCACCACCCGGGGCTGGACCCGGAAGACCCGCGTCCGGCTCGGCTGCGCCGCGCGCCGTTTGCGCAATTCCGCCCCCGACTTCAGCCGTCCGGTCAGGCTGCGATCGATCAGGGATGAGAGACGCGCCAACTTGTCCGGCGCCTCGAACGCCCCGCCGCTGGCAGTGTCCTGGATGCTGAAGACATCCAGCGCCATGCCGTTGGCCATGGTGAAGATCTTGGCATCGGCGATGGTGGCGCCGGCAATCGCCAATGCCGCGGCAAGGCGCGAGAACACGCCGGGATGGTCGGCGGTGTACACGGTCAGCTCGGTCGCCGCGCGATTGCCATCGGTCCGCGTATCGACCGTCAGCGGCAGGTCGTCGCGCTCGGCCTGGCGCAGCAATCTGGCATGATGGGCATGGGTCTCGGTGTCCAACGACAGCCAATAGGGCGGGTAGCCTTTGGTTATGAAGCCCTCGAGTTCATCCGCCGGCCAATCCGGCAATGCTGCCCGCAAGGCTTCCTGGGCGGCGGCAACACGCCGGCTTGGCCCGTTGACCTCGCCGCCGCCGGTCATCAGCGCCTTGGTGCGGTGGAACAGCTCGCCCAGCAAGCTCGCCTTCCAGCCATTCCAGCGGCCCGGCCCGACCGCGCGGATATCGGCGGTGGTCAGCACCAGCAGCAGCCGCAGCCGCTCCGGCGACTCCACCTGGGCGACAAAGTCCTGAACGGTCTTGTCGTCCTCGACGTCGCGCTTCAGGGCGAAGTTGCTCATCAGCAAATGCCAGCGCACCAGCCATTCCACGGTCTCGGTTTCCTCGTCATCGAGTCCGAAACGCGGGCAGAGCTTGCGGGCGACCCGGGCGCCCAGCACCGAATGGTCGCCGCCCCTGCCCTTGGCGATGTCGTGCAGCAGCACCGCCACATAGAGCGCCCGCCGTGACGCGACCTTGGCCATGACCCGGGTGGTCAGCGGCAGCTCTCCGGCAAGCTGACCGGTGTCGACCCGGTGCAGGATGCCGACCGCGAACAGGGTGTGCTCGTCGACCGTGTAGACGTGGTACATGTCGTATTGCATCTGCGCCACGACCCGGGCGAAATCCGGGATGAAGCGGCCCAGAACGCCGGCCTCGTTCATCCGTCTCAGCGCCATCTCCGGCTCGGTGCGCGAGGTCAGGATTTCCAGGAACAGCCGGTTGGCCTGCGCATCGGCCCGAAGCGCCGGATCGATCAGCTTCAACGACCGGGTGATCAATTTCAGCGCGCCCGGATGGACGTCCAGCCTGTGCTCCTGGGCGAGGTGGAACAGGCGGATCATGTCCACCGGCTGCTTGGTGAATTGTTTCGGGTCGGCGACGTTCAGCCGCTCGCCCTCGACCACGAACCCCTCCAGCGGCTTGCGCGCGGCGCCGAGCAAGCCGAAAGCACGGCGCGGCGGACGCTGGCTTTCCGCCTCCAGCGCCGCGCAGAAGATGCGGGTCAGATCGCCCACATCCTTGGCGATCAGGAAATAGTGTTTCATGAAGCGTTCGACCCCCGACGCCCCGGCGTGATCGGTGTAGCCCATGCGGCCGCCGATCTCGGTCTGCACGTCAAAGGTCAGGCGTTCTTCGGGCCGCCCGGCCAGGAAATGCATATGGCAGCGCAAAGTGATCAGGAAGGTCTGCGCTTTGGCGAAGCGCTGTGCTTCTTTCTTGGTCAGCACCCGGCGATCGACCAGCTCGGCCACCGAATTCACCCGGTAGAGGTATTTTCCGATCCAGAACAAGGTCTGCAGATCGCGCAGGCCGCCCTTGCCATCCTTGATATTGGGCTCCAGCACGTAACGGCTGTCGCCCAGCCGATGGTGGCGCTCGTCGCGCTCGGCGAGTTTGGCCTCGACAAAGGCCGGGCCGTTGCCGGCCACCACCTCTTTGTCGAAGCGCTGCTTTAGAGTCTCGTAATGCTGCCCCTCGCCCCATAAGGCGCGGGATTCCAGCAGGCTGGTGCGGATCGTCACGTCGGATTTGGCGCTGCGTATGCATTCGTCGACCGAGCGGACGGCCTGGCCCACCTTCAGGCCCAAATCCCACAGCATGTAGAGGATCGACTCTACGATCTGCTCGACCCGCGGGCTGCGCTTGTAAGGCAGCAGGAACAGCAAATCGATGTCCGATTGCGGCGCCAACTCACCGCGCCCATAGCCGCCGATCGCGACGATGGCCAGCCTTTCGCCCATGGTCGGATTGGGCATCGGGTACAGCCGCTCGACAACCACATGGGCAAGAGCGCGGATCATCTGGTCGATCAGATAGGCGTATTCGGCGACGCAATCGTCACCATCCCCGTAGCCCTCCTCGAACCGCCGGCGGATTTCAGCGCGGCCCGCCGCCAGGGCGGACTGCAGCGCCGACAACATGGCAGGCCGAAGCTTGCTGCTCTCCGGGCCATGCTCGTCGACCAAAGGCTCCAATTGGCCAGACAGTGTTGCCGGGTCGATGATCGCGGCGCTGTCGCGCACAGGCCGGCCCTGCGAGGGCGCCGGAACCGGGGCGCCGCTGACGGCAGTCCTGAACCTGTCGAACACGGCCATGCCAATCGCTCCGAACCGCCCCGATCTTATGGGCGGAGGCGTTATATCAGTTTCTCTCGGTATTAGACCTACGCCGCCACCGTCGGCACGTCCATTGCTGGCTTCGGCTGGTCAGAGGCAGCTCGGCACTATCCGGCCGGCTTGGATTTCTGCAGATATTCCAGCACCGCCATCATCACCGGCCGAAGCTGGTCATCGGTGCCCAGCCTGGCATCAGGACGCCGCAAAGACTCGATCAGGCGATGCAGGGCGCCGATCGACTCCCGGGTCTCGGTCAGTAGCTCGGCAGTCTGCCGGGTCTCCTCGGCCAGCTCCGATGCCTGCTGGCGCAACGCGGCGACTTCCGCCAGCAGGACCGTGATGGTGGCCTGCTCGACGTCCTGGGCGGACTTCATCCGCTCCCGGGTATCCGGGTCCAGGATCACGCGCCAGGTGCCGTCTTCGGCCTTGAACCCTTTGATGCTGCCGCGTTGCAGGCGCTTGCGTAAGGTCTCGACCTGAAGGCCGAGTTGGTGCGCGGCGGTAATGATATCGGTGCCGGCCTCGCCACTCGCTGCGGCTTCGGCCCCGGTTTCCGGGTTGGTCATGGCGGTGATTTTATTACTGAATCTTGCAGATTCGGCAAGAATTCGGGAATTGGGACTGCCGTGAACGATTTATGCTACCGGAGGGTGTGAGTGGCGTGGCCGGGCTACTCCAGTTTCGACCGCAGCTCATAGAGCAGTTCCAGTGCCCCGCGCGGGGTCAGTTCATCGGGATTGACCTCGGCCAGGGCGGTCTCGACGGCGGAGGGCTTGGCCTCCGCCAGCTCGCCGCGCGGCGCGCGAGCGGCACTGAAGAGCGGCAGATCGTCGGCCAGGGTCGCGACGCTGCGGCCCTGTTCGCCCTGCTCCAGCGCCTCGAGCACCTCGGTGGCGCGGGCGATCGCGGCGTCGGGCAGGCCGGCCAGCCGGGCCACATGGATGCCGTAGGACCGGTCCGCGGACCCCGCCATCACCTCGTGCAGGAAGACGATGTCGCCTTGCCATTCCTTGACCCGCATGCCATGGCACGACATCGCCGACAGCTTGGCGGCCAGGGCGGTCAGCTCGTGGTAATGGGTCGCGAACAGGGCGCGGCAGCGATTGATCTCGTGCAGGTGCTCGACGGCTGCCCAGGCGATCGACAGCCCGTCGAAAGTGGCGGTGCCGCGCCCGATCTCATCCAGGATCACCAGCGAGCGCTCGCCGGCCTGATTGAGGATCGCCGCCGCCTCGACCATCTCGACCATGAAGGTGGACCGGCCGCGCGCCAGATCGTCCGACGCCCCGACCCGGCTGAAAAGCCGGTCGACGATGCCGATCTCGGCGGTGGATGCCGGTACGAAGGCGCCCATCTGCGCCATGATGGCGATCAGCGCGTTTTGCCTGAGGAAGGTCGACTTGCCGGCCATGTTCGGCCCGGTCAGCAGCCATAGCCGGTTGTCCGGCTGCAGCGCGCAATCATTGGCGATGAAATTGCCGCCATCGCCGGTGCGGATGATCGCCGCCTCGACCACCGGGTGGCGGCCGCCACGAATGTCGAGGGTGGTGCCGCCATTGACCGTCGGCCGTGCATAGCGTCTGTCGACGGCCAGATCGGCATGTCCGGCGGCGACATCCAGCGCCGCCAGCGCCCACGCCGTCTCGGCGATTGCGTCGCCGCTGTCGGTCACCGATGTGACCAGCTCCGCGAACATGCCCAGCTCCAGGGCCAGGGCCTTGTCGGCCGCTTCGCCGATTGCGCTTTGCAGCTCCGCCAGCTCGGTGCTGGAGAAACGAACCGCGCTGGCCAGGGTCTGGCGGTGGATGAAAACCGCGTCATGGGGCGGCCGCATCAGCTTGTCCGCATGGACCGGCGTCGTTTCGATGAAATAGCCCAGCACGTTGTTGTGGCGGATCTTCAGGGCCGGGATGCCGGTTTCCGAGGCATAGCGGGCCTGCAGCTCGGCGATCAGCCGGCGCGACTGGTCCCGCAAGGTGCGCAGGGCGTCGAGCGCCTCGTCATAGCCGTCGGCGATGAAGCCGCCATCCCGGGAAAGCACAGGCAGCTCGGCGGCCAGCGCCCGGGTCAGGCCGTCGCGCAGTTCCGAATGATCGCCCAGCCCGGCGATCGCCTCCACCACCAGGGCGGGCGCCGGGGTGAGCCGGCCCTCGGCCAGCAAGACCTTGAGGGTCGCCGCCTGGGTAAGCCCGTCGCGGATCGCCGCCAGATCGCGCGGGCCGCCGCGGCCGAGCACAAGCCGGCCCAACGACCGCTCCAGATCCGGGCAGCGGCGCAGATGGCCGCGCAGATCGGCCCGCAGAGTGTCCTGCTCGGCAAAAAACCCGACCGCGTCCAGCCGATGGTCGATCGCCGCCGGGTCGGTCAACGGCGCCGCCAGATGGGCTGCCAGCAACCGGGCGCCGACGCCGCTCACGGTCCGATCGATGGTCGCTAGCAGACTGCCCTGCCGGTCGCCGGACAACGTCCGGGACAGTTCCAGGTTACGCCGTGTCGCGGCGTCGATCTCCATCACCGCGCCATCGGCCAGGCGCCGCGGCGGGGACAGGCGCGGCAGCCGGCCCTTCTGGGTCAGGTCGATGTAATCGATCAGGGCGCCACCGGCGGCGATCTCCGCCCGGGTGAACAGGCCGAAGGCGTCCAGGGTGCCGACCTTGTACAGGGCCTGCAGACGGTTGCGGGCGTTCTCGCTGTCGAAGCGGCTGCACCGTCAGCCGCTCGCGCCATTCGCCGAACAGCTCGAATAGTTCCGGTGTCTGGACCAGCCGTTCGGCGACCAGCAACTCGCCCGGGTCCAGCCGGGCCAGCGCCGCCGGCAGCCGGTCCCGACTGACCGGCTCCAGGGTCAGGGAACCGGTAGTGATATCGACCGCGGCCAGGCCAAGCCCGCCGCCGGCCTGGGCCAGCACCGCCAGGAAATTGTTCGAGCGGGCCTCCAGCAGGCTGTCCTCGGTAACCGTGCCGGGGGTCACCACCCGCACCACGTCGCGGCGCACCAGGGTCTTGCCGCCGCGTTTCCTGGCCTCGGCCGGGTCTTCGACCTGCTCGCAGATGGCGACCCGGAAACCCTTGCGGATCAGCCGCGCCAGATAGGCTTCATGGGCATGGACCGGCACTCCGGCCATGGGGATGTCCTCGCCATCCTGCCGGCCGCGCTTGGTCAGGGTGATGTCGAGCGCCTGGGCGGCGGCGACCGCATCCTCCATGAACAGCTCGTAGAAATCGCCCATGCGGAAGAACAGCAGGCAATCCGGATAGGCCGATTTGGCCTCCAGATACTGCTTCATCATGGGTGTGGCCGGCGGTGCGGCGGGCGTTTTCGGGGCGCTGTCTGGCACGGTGGATGAACCGGTCTTGAAGGACGCGGGACCTTAGCAGGTCGGTGCCGGGAGCGCACGGGTCCCGGGTGGGAATTGCCGCCGTATGTGAGGATGGAAAATGCGGGACGGCGCCGGAATGACACCGCCCCGCGTCGCTTACGGATCGAATCCGATATCACGTCGCAGATGCTGGCTAAGCCCGAAGATCGGCAACGGTTTGTTGCGGGGCCGTCGGCTCGGTGGGCTGAACCGCGCCACCAGATGCACAAGACCGTCGAACAAGCCGCGGATGCGGATCCCGAATCGGCTAAACGAAATGACCAACATGATTGCTCTCCTTCTTGGTTTGACAGTGGTTGAAATGCCCCTCGCCATGGCCTTGGGGCCAAGCCGAAAGGCTGCGAAAACGGCAGACGCGAACGCCGGCCGGAATCCGATGGGGAACGGCGGACCGTTGGCCCGCGCGGGACTTAGAGGCAGTTACGGCTTCGCGGGACCATGCCGGACCAACCCAGGACGGTTGGGGTCAAGCTGGTCGGTGCGGGAGCTGTCAGGATCCTGACGGAAGCGACCGGGATCGAGACGATCCGGCCGCAATGAGGCTGCCTGTCGGCGCGGGCTTGTCAGCCGCCGATCATGTGGGAACAGAAAAGTCGCATCATTGCAGCCTCCTCCTGATTCGAGGACCGGTGATCGTATAAACGATTTGGCGTTAACCATTCAAGGGGAGGCTCGCCATTGAGTAGCAATTGTAGACCAGTGTTGCCTCCCGGTCACAGAATCGGCCGCGCCAGGCCAGGTCGTTCCCGCGACCGACGGGGGAAACGCCTATGAACGCTGGTGGCCGCGCCTTGACCGCGTTGAAGAACCTCGGTCCGGCCACCGCTCGTCAGCTTATCGAGTTGGGGGTCGCCGACGAGGCCGCGCTTCGACAAATCGGCCCTGTCGCTGCCTATCGAAGGCTGAAATTTGCCAACCCGCGCGGTATCACCCTGGTTGCGCTATACGCTCTCTATGGCGCGCTGACCGATACCCATTGGGCCGCCCTGTCGGCGGAGGTAAAGGACGCCCTGCGCAGGGAGGCTGGCTCCGGCGAAGTCGGCGCGGAACCGCCATTCCGCCAGCAGGGTTGACGCGATGCCTCCGGTCCGGCCCACTTGACGCCGCCATGGCCATCGAGGCCCATCCAGGCAACCGCCCTTCACGGCTAGGCGAGGAAAGCCATGACCAGCAAGTCGCTCGACCAGGAAGCGCTCGAAATGCATGCCCGCGGCCGGCCGGGCAAGCTCGAGATCACCGCGACCAAGCCCCTGACCACCCAGCGCGACCTGTCCCTCGCCTACTCCCCCGGTGTTGCAGCACCTTGCCTGGCCATCCGCGACGATCCGAGCCTGGCCTACGACTACACCGCCAAGAGCAATGTGGTGGCGGTGATTTCCAACGGCTCGGCGGTGCTCGGACTCGGCGATCTCGGCGCGCTCGCCTCCAAGCCGGTGATGGAGGGCAAGGCGGTGCTGTTCAAGCGCTTCGCCGATATCGACGGCATCGATCTGGAGGTCGACACCAAGGACGTCGATGAGTTCGTCAACTGCGTGCGCTATCTCGGGCCGACCTTCGGCGGTATCAATCTGGAGGACATCAAGGCGCCGGACTGCTTCATCATCGAGGACCGGCTGCGCGAGCTGATGGACATCCCGGTGTTCCATGACGACCAGCACGGAACTGCGATCATCGCCGCCGCCGGGCTGATCAACGCGCTCAACCTGACCGGCCGCGATCTGAAAGACGTGAAGATGGTGATCAACGGGGCCGGGGCCGCCGCGATCGCCTGCGTCGAGCTGATCAAATCCATGGGCCTGCCCCATGACAATGCCATCCTGTGCGACAGCAAGGGCGTCGTCTATCAGGGCCGCAGCGAGGGCATGAACCAATGGAAATCGGCCCATGCGGTCGATACCCCGTTGCGGACATTGGACGAGGCGGTGGCCGGCTCCGACGTCTTCCTCGGCGTCTCGGTCAAGGGTGCGATGACCCCCGGCATGGTGAAATCCATGGCCGCGAAGCCGATCATCTTCGCCCTGGCCAATCCGGATCCGGAGATCCTGCCCGAAGAGGTCCAGAAGGTGCGCCCGGATGCGATCATGGCGACAGGTAGGTCCGACTATCCGAACCAAATCAATAATGTATTGGGATTTCCTTATCTGTTTCGTGGGGCTCTGGACGTAAGGGCCCGGACGATCAACGATGATATGAAGATCGCCGCCGCCGAGGCCCTGGCGGCGCTGGCCCGCGAGGACGTGCCCGACGAGGTGGACGCGGCCTATTCCGGCCAGCGGTTGCGATACGGGCCGGACTACATCATTCCGGTGCCGTTCGATCCGCGCCTGATCGGCGCCGTCCCCATGGCCGTCGCCCAGGCGGCGATGGACTCCAAGGTGGCGCGCAAGCCGATCGCGGATATGGAGGCCTATGGCCAGGAGCTGCGATCCCGGCTCGACCCGACCGTCGCCAGCCTGCAGTCCATGTTCGAAAACGTGCGCTCGGCGCCCAAGCGGGTGGTCTTCGCCGAGGGCGAGGAGGAACGGGCGATCCGCGCCGCGATCGCCTTCCGCGGCGCCGGTTACGGCACGCCGGTGTTGATCGGCCGCGAGAGCCGGATCCGCGAGACCATGGAGGCTGCGGGCCTGTCCCACGTGGAGGATCTGGAAATCCACAACGCCAAGGTCAGCAAGAACAATCAGCGCTATGCGGATTTCCTGTTCGACCGGCTGCAACGGCGCGGCAGCCTGCAGCGGGATTGCCAGCGCATGGTCAATCAGGACCGCAACATCTTCGCCGCCTGCATGCTGGCCAATGGCGACGCCGATGCCATGGTGACCGGCCTGACCCGGGCCTTCGCGGTCTGCTTCGAGGAAATCTCCCGGGTCATCGCCCCGCAGCCCGACCATGTGCTCTACGGGCTGTCGATCCTGGTGGCGCGCGGCCGCACGGTGTTCATCGCCGATACCACGGTCAACGAGTTCCCCTCCCCGATCCAACTGGCCGACATCGCCATCCAGACCGCCACCAAGGCGCGGCAGATGGGTCACGAGCCCCGTGTGGCGTTCCTCTCCTTCTCCAATTTCGGGCAGCCCATGCGCGAGCGGGCCCAGCATGTACGCGACGCCGTCGCGCTGCTGGACGAGCGCGGGGTCGATTTCGAATATGATGGCGAGATGAGTGCCGAGGTGGCGCTGGATTTCGAGCTGAAGCAGCGGCTCTACCCGTTCTGCCGGTTGTCCGGTCCGGCCAATGTGCTGATCATGCCGGCCCTGCACGCCGCCAATATCGGCGCCAAACTGTTGCAGAAACTGGGCAACGCGACGCTGGTCGGCCCGCTGCTGATCGGGTTGGATAAGCCGGCGCAGGTGGTGCAGATGGGTGCCACGGTCAATGAGATCGTCACCGCCGCGGCGATCGCGTCGCACGATGCCATCCAGGCGGAGAGTGGCGAGCGGCCGCCGGCGGTGGTCGTCTCCAAGCCGTCCGGCGCCGGCCGGGGCTGAACGGGCACCGGGGATGCCAATGCCGGCGGGAACCGTCGGTTGGCTGTTCGCCCTGACGGCGCTGAACGAGGGTTCCCAGACCGACCTGATCCGCACCGTCCGTTCCGCCGGCTATGCGCTGGATGCCGAACCCGCGTAAGCGGAATTCGTTTTCAGTAGTCGGCACCAGCCCGCTCCCCCGCCCGACCACCCATGAGGATGCTGGCCCAGGGGAGTTCCGGGGGGTGGCCGGGTGGGGGAGCGGGCTGGTGCCGGTTCAGCGTAAGCTGAAAATCCGCTACTCCCGATCATGGGAAGGCGGCGGGTCGACCACCTCGCCGTGCAGATCGTGGCTGTGGTCGTGCTGGTGCTGATAGACCGCCAGCGCGCCCTCCGCCGTGGGACCGAACAGCGCCAGATACTCCGGGTGCTGCGACACCGCCTCCGGGTGGCCTTCGCAGCAGACATGACCGTTCAGGCACACCACCCGGTCGGTCTGCGCCATCACCAGGTGCAGATCGTGGCTGATCAGCAGCACTCCGCAGCCATGGCGGCGGCGCAGCCCGTCGATCAGTTGGAACATCGCCACCTGGCCGCCGACATCGACGCCCTGGTTGGGCTCGTCCAGTACCAGCAGGTCAGGTTCGCGCATCAGCGCCCGGGCAATCAGTACCCGTTGGGTCTCACCGCCGGACAGCCCGTGCACCGGCCGGTCGATCACCTCCGGTACGCCGACCTCTTCCAGCAATTCCGCCAGCCGGGCATCGGTGGCCCGGCCCCAGAGGCGCAGGAACCGCCGCACCGTCATCGGCAGGGTCGGATCGATGGGCAATTTCTGCGGCAGATAGCCGATGGTGAGGTCCGGCCGTCGCTCCACCCGCCCGGCCGCCGGCTTGACCAGCCCCAGCATCGCGCGCACCAGCGTGCTCTTGCCGGCGCCGTTGGGTCCGATCAGCGTCACGATCTCGCCCGGCTGGACCGCAAGATCGATGCCAGACAATACGGTCCGGTCGCCAAAGCGGACCGATAGTCCACGGGCCGCGATCAACGGCGGCCCGGTGGGCGTTTCCGTGGCAGGTGTGCTCATCGCCTCCATCATCCTGATAACGGCCGATCCACGGCCGACGGCCAATCCTTGGGCAACCCGGGCAGCGATCGCCGGGTGCCTCGCTGAAGGCCGCGCGATATGCTTATATCGCACCGCAAACGACCCGGCACGGAGAGAAAATATGAGGATTGGCATCGTGGGCGCCGACGGGCGCATGGGGCGGATGCTGCTGCGCCAGGTGATCGGCGCCGAGGGCTGCGAGCTGATCGGCGCAATTTCCCAACACGACTGCTCTTCGGAGGGCATAGATGCCGGCATGCTGGCCGGGCTCGACCCCTGCGGCGTCCGGATCGGCGAGGACCCCGTGCCGCTGTTCGCCGACGCCGATGCGGTCATCGATTTCACAGCACCTGAGGCGACGATCGCCTATTCCGCACTGGCGGCCCAGGGCAAGACGGTGCACGTCATCGGCACCACCGGGCTGAGCGCCGACCAGGAACAGGCGCTGCACATGGCCGCGCGCCATACGCAGATCGTCTATGCGCCGAATATGAGCATGGCGGTCACCCTGTTGTTCGCCCTGGTGCGGCAGGTCGGCGGCATATTGGGCGAGGAATTCGACATCGAGATCGTCGAGATGCATCACCGCCACAAGGTCGATGCGCCGTCCGGCACCGCGCTCGGCCTTGGCCGTGCCGCCGCCGAGGGGCGCAATGTCGACCTGGACGACCGCGCGGCACGGGCCCGGGACGGCCATACCGGCGAGCGCCGTCCGGGCGATATCGGCTTTGCGGCCTTGCGTGGCGGCGACGTGGTCGGCGATCACAGCGTGATCTTCGCCGGCCCCGGTGAGCGGCTGGAACTCACTCACCGGGCCGCCGGCCGGGAGATTTACGCCCGCGGCGCCTTGCGGGCCGCACTCTGGGCCCATGGCAAGCCGCCGGGCCTCTACGGCATGACCGACGTGCTGGGGCTGTAGAGGACCTGCAGGACACAGGCTTTACCTCCCAATCCCACAGTCTCGTCATTCCCGCGAAGGCGGGATTCCAGGGGGTGCGATCCTAGCGGCTGCGCTATTGGGACCACTGGATTCCCGCCTTCGCGGGAATGACAAAGTGAAGGGAAGGCAAGGGTTCTGAAGCCAGGCTCCCGACCGCGTGGTGAAACCCCAACCGATCACAGAACCCTGTTCCCTCCTGCCTTTCTGTCGCCTACGCGCTCATCGCCTCGCGCTGTCCGGCCTCCCAGGCCAGAAGCGCCCGCTTGCGGGGCTCGCCCCAGCGGTAGTTGTGGATCGCGCCGGATTTCAGGATCACCCGGTGGCACGGGATAATCACCGCGATCGGGTTGTGGCCGACCGCGCTGCCGACGGCGCGCACCGCTGCCGGGCTGCCGATGGCCGCGGCAACCTGCTGATAGCTGGCGACCTGTCCCGGCGGAATGCGCAGCAGGGCCTGCCACACCTTGATCTGGAAATTGGTGCCGCGCAGCAGCAGCGGTAATTCCGGCGGCAGCTTCGGACCGGATGCCAATCCGCCACCGAACAGCTGGCCGGCGATCCCGGCGACCGCCGTGTCGTCCCGGACCAGGGTCGCCGCATGCCATTCCGAGGCCAGGGTCGCCGCCGGCTCGGCCGCATCGTCGGCGAAACCCAGCCAGCAGATCCCGCGATCGGTCCGTCCGATCACAACCGGCCCGAAGGGGCTGTCCTGAACGCCGTAGCGGATCACCAGATCGCGGCCGCCAGCCTTGTATTCGCCGGGCGTCATCGCCTCGCAGGCCACGAACAGATCGTGCAGCCGGCCAGGGCCGGACAGGCCGACATCCAGCGCCGCGCCGAGCACGCTTTCATCTTCCGACAACAGCTCCTTGGCATGTTCCACGGTCAGATACTGGGCGAACCGCTTGGGGCTGATGCCGGCCCAGCGCTTGAAGATGCGCTGGAAGTGATGCGGGTGCAGTCCGGCGATCGCCGCCACCTCTTCCAGGCTCGGCTGGTCGGCGTAATGCTCGACAAGGTAACGGATCGCCGCCGCCACCATCGGGTAATGGGGCGTGTCGTTCGCGGCGGGCGAAAACTCTCGGTCGAAATTATCGGCAGTCATGGCCAAGTTCATTGTCGGGCACTCCATGCGATGAAGGCCACATCATTCGTCTTTGCCGGTCCCGGGCCAACCCGGTTCTTGCGGCCGCCCGACGGTCAGGCGGATACCGCCTGCGGCTGGCGTGCGCTTTCCAGGGCGGCGCGCAGGGACATTGCCAAATCAAGCCGTTCATCGGGCGACAGGAAACCGCCGACCGCCAGCGACCGTCCATGGCTGGACAAGTTGAGTTGGCTGTGACGGCCGGGCCGCTCGTCGATGGTCACTCTCAGCCAATAGGGCTGGAACGTGCAGGAGGAGCAGTTGCCCGATGGGTCGCACCGTACGACCGTCAGCCGGTCGGCGGTCAGCCGGATCTGTTCGGTCCGCCCGCCATCGCGATAATTGACCCTGAAGGCCCAATACAGGATCGCGAAATCCAGCCCGTAGAGGCCGAAAACCGGCCAGGCGCCGCTGAGCAGGAAGATCCCGCCGATGGTCAGGCTGACCGCCGCGACGACCGCCATCAGTACGGTGAAGCCCCGCCGGCCGAGGCTGCGATTCGGATGCAGGACCGCATCGAAGAGAACCGGCGGCTCGTCGCGATCGCCGACAAGCCCGGCGTCCAGGGCCCGCGTCGTCATGGTTTTCCCATTCCGGCCTGTCGGCTACGGTGACGGCCATGAAACCCGCCGATGTCGATGCATTCTTCCGCCGTCTCGCCGCCGCTGACCCGGAGCCGCAGACCGAGCTGTCGTTCCATAACCCGTACACCTTGCTGGTGGCCGTCGTGCTGTCGGCCCAGGCTACCGATGTCGGTGTAAACCGCGCCACGGCGGCGTTGTTCCGGGAGGTCGATACGCCTGAGGCCATGCTTCGGCTCGGCGAAGAGGGTCTGAAACAGCATATCCGGACCATCGGGCTGTTCAACAGCAAGGCGAAGAATGTCATCGCCTTGTCGGAGATACTGGTCCGAGATCATGGCAGCACCGTGCCGGCCGACCGCGCGGCGCTTGAGGCGTTGCCCGGTGTCGGCCGCAAGACCGCCAACGTGGTGCTGAACGTCGCCTTCGGGCAGCCGACGATCGCCGTCGACACCCATATTTTCCGGGTCGGCAACCGCACCGGCATGGCCCGTGGCAAGACGCCGGAACAGGTCGAGGCCAAACTGTTGCGCTATGTTCCGGCCCATTGGAAGCAGCACGCCCATCACTGGCTGATCCTGCACGGGCGCTACGTGTGCAAGGCCAGAAAGCCGGCTTGCCCGGCTTGCCCGGTGGAGGACCTCTGCGCCTACAAGGCCAAGACGCCGCCGTCCTGAGCCGGGTGCGTGGCCAGCCTCAGGAAGACGGTGTGACGGATTGATCGGTATCTTCGGCGGCGGCAAGGCGTGAGCGCTCGACCACCGAACCCAGGCATGCCGCCGGATCGACCGTGCCGTTCGATCGGCTGCGCGCCTCGTAATGAACGGCGCGGTTGGCACCCTCTTCTTCGTATAGGTACAGATCGAACACGCAGATCTGCGAACGGTACTGCCAAACCTCGGCCGGAGGCTCCCGCCGTTGAAGCCCCGGCATGCCCAACGCCTCGCCGATCTGCTGCGGGTCAAGACCGATCAGCGCATCCGGATCGGCCGTCGCCACGCTGCCGCCCACTGTGGCACAGGAGGCTGTCAGCGCGGTGATGATGGCGAGGAACGGAACGAGGGCGAAGCGGCGGGGGGACCGGCCTGCCATCATGTTATCCGGCCTCTTCGCGCACGGGATCCGGGGATTTGGCGGGATCGCGGATCGGCGTTACCACCGACTCGATCGGCTCCATGGTGCCGATCACCTTGCCGCCGGTCTCGATTTCGATCTCGCCATAGCGCAGCTTTCCCGACACCACGCCGCCGGAGCGCAGCAGCAATCGGCTGCGCACAGTCAGGTCGCCCTCGAAACGGCCGGCGATGTCCGCGTTGTCAACTTCGGCGGCGCCTTTGAATGTGCCGTCTCCGGACAGGTCGATGGCCCGGCAGTCCTTCAGCTGGGCTTCCACCGTCCCTTCGACGATCAGATGATCGCAGGAGCGGATTTCGCCGTTCAGCGAAATGCCATGGCCGACGATCAGCTTGCGGTCAGGGTCGTTGCTGCGCTCAGGCTCCGGCCGGGGCGTCATCGTGCGACGCGGCGCCGTGCCGGCGACATCGACGAACCGGCGCGGCGGGTCCGTTCTGGGATGGGATGGCGGTAGTCGCTGATCGCTCGACATTGAAGGTTTCCTCTCCATGGGGGGGCAGACCATGAGCAGGCCGTTCATCCGTGATACGGTGCACGGTAACGGAACTACGGCAGGGACGCTGGGGGCTAGAACGCTTGAGGCTAAGGCACCTGACTAGGGTCAATGGGGGTTCGGAATCGGCCGACGAGCGGCGTTCCGACGACTATGGCCAAACACTATCACAATATTATGGCATGGCCACCGGCGCATCGCCGGCGCAGCGCCGAAAATCGCAATGTGGGTAAAGCGTTTGAGCGGGTGCTACCGAGACGGACGCCGGCACTGTCGGGTGATCCACTATCGCGCCGCAAGCCCCTGGACGATATGCACCATGAAGGCGGTACCCAAGACCGGCGCAAGCAGATTGACCACCGGTATCGACACCAGCACGGCGATTACCACCCCCGCGCTCAGCACCCGCCAGCGAAAGCGCCGGCGAAGCGCCGTTGCCGTGGCAGGGTCCATGCGCCGCTGGGCGACAAGTTCGAAATACTCCCGCCCCAGCAGGTAGCCGTTGACCGAATAGAAGAAGAACAGGCTGAACGGCGGCACGATCAGCGAGGCGATGAGGGCCAGCAGGTTGAAGACGATCAGCACCAGAAGGAAGCGGAGCGCTGTCCCGATCGTCTCGCCAAGGCCTTGGTTACGGCCGGCGCCCAGGGCCGTGTAATGGCGGTTTTCGACGGCGCCGGCGACATCGTCCAGGAACAGGCTGGACACCATGCCGACGACACCGGGAAACAGGAACAGCGACATCACCAGCGCGGCAAAGCCGCCGAGCCATTGCAGGAGGCTGGTCACCCAATCGAAGCCGGGCACCTCCAAATTCGCCAGCAGCCAGGTCACGCCCGAGGTCAGCGCGACGATCATGGCCAGGGCAACGGCAATGCCGATCCACAACACACGGCGGATCGCCGGATCGCCGAGCTGTCCGAAGGCGCGGGTCAAGGCAGAAAGCATGCGGGTCGGCTCCTAGATGATCGAAGGGCGCACTATTAGGGGGCTGGTCGCCGGCGGCAAGCGGGCATAGTCGCCGCAGCCGGCACGGGAATGGTTGCCGG
This sequence comes from Inquilinaceae bacterium, assembly GCA_965237625.1. Lineage (GTDB taxonomy): Bacteria > Pseudomonadota > Alphaproteobacteria > DSM-16000 > Inquilinaceae > JABDIP01. Next base: position 77,772 of record CBDEGD010000004.1, on the reverse strand, counting down.
GCGGCGGGCGGTCAGTATACTCCGCCGCCGATTACCCGCCCAATTTCCTGAGAGCTCCCTTCTATGACCGTCGTCCGCCCGGTTGTCACCATCGGCAACGCCATCGTCGACGTTCTGAGCCATGCCGAAGATTCCTTCCTGGACCAGGAGGGTCTGGTCAAAGGCTCGATGAACCTGATCGATGCCCATCGCGCCGACGAGCTGTACCAGCGAACCGGCCCGGCGGTCGAAATCTCCGGCGGCTCGGCCGCCAACACCGCCGCCGGAATCGCCTCCATGGGCGGCACCGCCGCGTTCATCGGCAAGGTCTGCAACGACCAGCTGGGGGACGTCTTCACCCATGACATCCGCGCCACCGGCGTCGCCTTCGACACCCCGAGGATCGTCGGCGCGCCACCCACCGCGCGTAGCCTGATCCTGGTGACGCCGGACGGCCACCGGACCATGAACACCATGCTGGGCGCCTGCGTCGAGCTGGGGCCCGAGGACATCGACCAGCCGCTGATCGAAGCCGCCCAGATCACCTATCTGGAAGGCTATCTGTGGGACAAGCCGAAGGCCAAGGACGCCTTCCTGAAGGCGGCGGCAATCTCCCATGCCGCCGGACGGCAGGTGTCGCTGACCCTGTCGGACTCGTTCTGCGTCGACCGTCATCGCGACAGTTTCCGCACCTTGATCAACGGCCATGTGGACATCCTGTTCGGCAATGAGCACGAGATCATGGCCCTGTTCCAGGTCGATACCCTGGCCGAGGCCATGGATCTGGTGCGCGGGGAATGCGAGATCGCCGTTATCACCCGCAGCGAAGAGGGTTCGCTGGTCCTGGTCGGCGACGCGGTACATGAAGTGCGGGCCGAGCCGGTCTCACAGGTCGTCGACAGCACCGGCGCCGGCGACCTGTACGCCTCCGGCTTCCTGTTCGGCCTGACCGACGGCCGCCACGTCGCCGAATGCGCCCGCCTCGGCAGCATCGCCGCCGCCGAAGTCATCAGCCATATCGGGGGCCGGCCCGAGGCGTCCCTCGCCGATCTGATCGCCGATTAGGATGCCCGGCCGCCGCTACTCGTTCGACCACCAGGCGTCGACATTGGCGATCTGGCCGTAGAGCGAGTCGTAGTCGACAAATCCGAGATCGCCCCAATAGGCGATGTGGTCCACGTCGGAGAAGTAGAGCGGGATGATGTAGTGTCCCGCCCGCAGCACACGGTCCAGCGCCCGCGTTGCCGCTTGCAGCTCTTCGCGATCGGTCGCGTCGGCGATCGCGGCGGCCAGCGCATCGACCACCGGATCGTTGACTCCGGCGTAGTTCCTGGAGCCGTTTGAACCGGCGGCTACACTGCCCCAGTAATTCAGTTGCTCGTTACCCGGCGACAGCGACACCGCCCAGCGGTGGATGATCATGTCGAAGTCGAATGTCTCGATGCGGGCGGTGTATTGCGCGCTTTCCACTGTGCGCACCCGGGCTTCGACCCCGAGCCGTTTCAAATTCCCCGCGAAACTGCCGGCGACCCGCTCGTCCGAGGCGCTCCTCAGCAAGATCTCGAAGATCATCGGTTCGCCGGTGCTGGCGTTGACACGGACACCGTCCCGGACCACCCAGCCGGCATCTTCGAGCAGTCGCCCGGCCTCGCGAAGTCCGGCGCGGATGTTGCCGCTGCCATCGGTGGTCGGCAGCGGCGGCGGTGCGGCGAACACCTCGTCCGGGACAAGCGACCGGTAGGGCTGCAACAGCGCCAGCTCGCGTCCACGCGGTACGCCATGTGCCGCCATCGCCGAGTTGGAGAAGAAACTGTCGATCCTGCGATACTGGCCATGCAGGTAGTTTCGGTTGATCCACTCGAAATCCAGGGCATAGCCCAACGCCTGACGAACTTGACGGTCTTGGAGCATCGGCCGGCGGTTGTTGAACGCCAGGCCGCGCATGCCCTGCACTCGACCGTGGGGGGCGTCCATCAAGGTCACGCTGCCATCCCGCGAGGCGGGGAAGTCGTAAGCAGTCGCCCAGCGTTCCAGATTGAATTCGAGCACGTAATTATAATCGCCGCCGGTGAATCCCTGCAGCGCCACAGAGGCGTCGCGGTAGTAGTCGTATTGCAGGATACTGAAGTTGAACTGGCCCCGAAATGCCGGCAGGTCGGCGCCCCACCAATCCGCTACCCGCTCGTAGACGATCCGCCGCCCCGGATCGACATCGACGATTCGATAGGGCCCACCGCCCAGCGGCGGCTCCAGGCTGGTCTCGTTGAACGGTTGGGATGTGTAGTAGGCCTTGCTGAAGATCGGCATCAGCGCCATCACCAGCGGCGTCTCCCGGTCCGCCAGCTCGTTGAAATTGAACCGGACGCCGTTGGCGCCGATTCTTTGAACGGTGTCGATGCGCTGATAATACTGCCGCTTCCCGGGCGTGCCCGATTCGCGATGGGTTTCCATCGAGAAAATCACATCGTCGACGGTGATCGGCGTCCCGTCGTGCCACCGTGCATCGGGATTGAGGTGGAAGGTCACCCAACTCCGGTCCGCGGGCGTCTCGATCGCCTCGGCCAGATAGCCATACATGGTGAAAGGCTCGTCCCAGCTACGCGACATAAGGGTCGGAAAGATATAGGCCGCGACCCCCGACGCCTTCTGGCCGGTAACGATGAACGGATTCAGACTATCGAAGCTGCCGACTTGGGCGCGAATCAGCTTGCCGCCCTTGGGAGCGTCCGGATTGGCATAGTTGAAATGCTCGAACTGCGGCCCGTGCTTCGGCGCGCCATGCATGGCGATGGCATGCTCGGTCGTCGACTCTTCGGCGCGGGCCAGCGCGCCGATCACGCTGAAACCGGCCAGCAGCAAGGCGGCGCCGAGAACGGATAGAGAGCGTTTGCACTGGATCATGATGGATTTGGCCAGCTGTTGACGTCAGGTGGGAGGCATGGAGCGAATGCGTGCTGCCGACTGAATCGAGGCATCGCAGGCCACCCCGGAAATTCTGCGGTTGCAAAGCTGCGGTCAAATAATGGCCTAATCTGGGTCGATGCGAAGGCCAATGTCATGGAGTTGGCACAAGCGTTCCCGTATCATGCCGCTCCGTCGACGGTCTTGCGACGATAACTCCGAGCGCCAAATGCCTCTTTCCAAGATCCCGGTCGGCAACGATCCGCCGCGGGAAATCAATGTGATTATTGAAAATCCGCTGGGCGGCGACCCGGTGAAGTACGAACTCGACAAGGAAAGCGGGGCGATGTTCGTCGACCGCTTCCTGCACACGGCCATGTACTATCCGGGCAATTACGGGTTCGTGCCGCACACCCTGTCGGGTGACGGCGACCCGGTCGATGTGCTGGTGGTCGGCCGGGTGCCGGTGATGCCGGGGGCGGTGATGCGCTCGCGCCCGGTGGGTGTCCTGGTCATGGAGGACGAGGCCGGCGAGGATGAGAAGATCCTGGCGGTCCCCGTCGATGCCCTGCATCCGTATTTCACCGATGTCGCGGGCTATCAGGATCTGCCGCAGATTCTGCTCGACCAGGTTTCGCATTTCTTCACCCATTACAAGGATCTGGAGAAGGGGAAATGGTCCCGCATCCTGCGCTGGGGCGGACCGGAAGAAGCCGGTGCAATGATCATGGCCGGCGTCGCACGGGCCCGAGAGCGCGGCGATGGCGGCAATGGCGGCTCTTCGGTCCAGCCGGCCAAGACGGAGTCCTCGCTCCTCCTGAAAAATCGCCCCGAGCCCGAGCCGGGACCCTCGCCCGCTCCGGCGCCGGCGGAGGAGGACAGTCCCGCGCGGATGACCAAATGGACCAGCCGGCTATTCGGCCGCGGCGATTCCGAGGAGGCGGACAAGCAGCCGGTGGACGCGCGCACATTCGTCACGGGTGCCGAACAACCCCCCGAGCCGACCCCCGAGCCGACCCCGGATCTCCCCTCCGGGCCCGAGGTGTCCGCCGAGCCTGAGCCTCCGGCAGAGCCGGCTCCGCGCATCGACCCGATTGCCGCGGCCGGGCTTGCCCCCCAACCCGACCCGGATGCCGGGCCGGTGATCGACGTCGAGGGACGGGTCGAGATCCTGCTGGGCGACATCACCAAGGTTCATGTGGATGCCATCGTCAACGCCGCCAATGAAAGACTACGCAGCGGCGGCGGCGTAGACGGTGCGATTCACCGAGCCGCCGGCCCGGAACTGCAGAAGGAATGCAACACGCTGGGCGGCTGTCCGACAGGCATGTGCAAGGTCACCCAGGCCTACGACCTCCAGGCCAAGGTCGTGATCCATTGTGTCGGGCCGGTCTGGCATGGCGGCGAGCGCGGCGAGGAAGGTCTGTTGGAGAGTTGCTACCGTTCGGCGCTGGAAATCGCCGCCGAAAAGGGCATGACCTCGATTGCCTTCCCGGCCATCAGCACCGGTATCTATGACTTTCCGCCGGATCGGGCAGCGGTGATCGCGACCCGGGTGATGCGGGAATTCCTGGCCGATAATACGACCATCGAGCGGATCGTCTTCGTCTGCTTCGATGCGGATACCGAAGAACACTACAAATTGGCGCTCCCCGAACTCTCCTGATCTCCCCATATCACACCAAGGGAGTTGCACGGCATGAGCGTTCGTAATCTGGACCGTCTGTTCGCCCCGCGCTCCGTTGCGGTGATTGGCGCCAGCCGCCGCCCCCGCTCGGTCGGCGCGGTGCTGACGCGAAACCTGATGCAGGCGGGGTTCGACGGCCCGGTGATGGCGGTCAACCCCCATGAGCGCTCGATTGAATCGATGCTGGTCTACAACAGCATCGCCGATCTGCCGGAAACCCCGGATCTGGCGGCGATCTGCTCACCGCCTCACACGGTCCCGCAGGTGATCGCAGAGCTTGGCGCCCGAGGCACCAAGGCCGCGGTCGTCATCACCGCCGGCTTTGGCGAGGGGCAGGATTCCGGCGGGGCCGAATTGACCCGTCAGATGCTGGACGCCGCCCGGCCGCACCTCATGCGTATCGTCGGCCCGAACTGCGTCGGCGTCATGGTGCCTCGTCACCATCTCAACGCCAGCTTCTTGCATGTGCAGCCCCTGCCCGGCAATATCGGCTTCGTCACCCAATCCGGGGCCATCGCCACGTCGATCGTCGATTGGGCGACCCATCGCGGCATCGGCTTCTCCCACATCGCCTCCCTCGGCAACACCACCGATGTGGATTTCGGCGACATGCTCGACTACCTGGCCGCGGACCAGCATACGCGCGCGATCCTGCTTTATATCGAGGCGGTCACCGATGCGCGCAAATTCATGTCGGCCGGCCGGGCGGCGGCGCGCAACAAGCCGGTGATCGTCGTCAAATCCGGCCGCAACGCCGCGGCGGCCAAGGCCGCCGCCTCCCATACCGGGGCGCTGGCGGGATCGGATGCGGTTTATGACGCTGCTTTCCGCCGCGCCGGCATGCTTCGGGTCTTCGACTTGGCGGAGCTTTTCGATGCGGTGGAGACCTTGGCCAGCGGTCTGCGGATCCATGGCGACCGGCTGGCGATCCTGACCAATGGCGGCGGCATCGGTGTCCTGGCGACGGAATCCCTGGTCGATCATGGCGGCGTCCCGGCCGAACTGTCGGAGAAGACAATCGAGGCCCTGAACGCGGTCTTGCCGCCGACCTGGTCCCACGGCAACCCGGTCGACATCATCGGCGACGCGACCGGCGAGCGATATGGCGCCGCTCTGGAGGCGCTGCTGGCCGATCCCGGCAAGGATGCGGTGCTGGTGCTGAACTGCCCGACAGCGGTGGCGGACAGCCAGGACGCCGCGCAGGCGGTGGTATCGGTGCTGGAGCGCCGCCGCCGCGCCCCGGTGCTGACCAGCTGGCTGGGCGAAGGGGCGGCGGCGGATGCCCGAAAACTGTTCGCCGAGCATCGCATTCCGACCTATGAAACGCCCGGGCAGGCCACCCGTGCCTTCATGCACCTGGTCTCCTACAAGCGCAATCAGCAGCTCTTGATGGAGACGCCGCCCTCGGTGTCGGAGGATTACTCGCCGGACGTATCGGAGGCGCGGCGGCTGATGGACGCCGCCCTGGCGGAGGGCCGCGAGTGGCTGACCGAGCCGGAGGCGAAGGCGGTCTTGGCCGCCTACCATATCCCGATCGTGGAGACCCTGAGCGCTGGCACCCCCAAGGAGGCGGCGCAAGCGGCGGAGGGGCTTGGCGGTCCGGTGGCTCTGAAAATCCTGTCTCCGGATATCGCCCACAAATCCGACATTGGCGGCGTCCGCCTGAATTTGCGCGGCGCCGCGGCGGTCCGGACCGCCGCCGAGGAAATGCTGGAAACCATCCGCGCGGCGGAGCCGGACGCCAGGATCGAAGGGTTCAGCGTGCAGCGCATGGCCCGCATCGCCGATGCCCATGAGCTGATCGTCGGTATCGCCGATGACATCGTGTTCGGCCCGGTCCTGCTGTTCGGCGCCGGCGGCATCGCGGTGGAGGTGCTGCAGGACAAGGCGATCGGCCTACCGCCGCTGAACGCGGTGCTGGCCCGCGACATGATCGACCGCACCCGGATCAGCCGCCTGCTGCGCGGCTATCGCAACCGGCCGGCCGCCGATCTGGACGCCATCGCCCTGACCCTTACCAAGCTGTCCCAGCTCGCCACCGATTGCCGGCAATTGCTCGAGCTCGACATCAATCCGCTGCTGGCGGATGAGACCGGCGTTCTGGCACTCGACGCACGGATCAAGGTGCGGCCGCCGCCGGAAACCCGCCGGTTGTCGATCCGGCCCTACCCACGGGCGCTCGAGAAATCCGTGCGCCTGGAGGATGGGCGGGCCTTCCGGCTGCGGCCGATCCGGCCCGAGGACGAGCCGCTGCTGCAGGATATGCTGGATCATTCGACGCCCGACGACATCCGGCTGCGCTTCTTCACGCCACTAAAGCGACTTACCCATGAGGTGGCGGCGCGGCTGACCCAGATCGACTATGACCGCGAAATGGCGCTGGTCGCCGAATCAGCCGATCCGGGTCAGGACCGCAATGCGGTCTGGGGCGTGGTGCGCATCGCCGCCGATCCGGACAATGAGAGCGCCGAATTCGGAATCATGGTGCGCTCCGACGTCAAGGGCCAGGGGCTGGGCAATTTGCTGATGACGGAAATCCTGAAGCATGCCCGGTCGCGCGGCATCGGCACGGTCTTCGGCGAGGTGCTTCGGGAGAATACGACCATGCTGAAGATGGCCGACGATCTCGGCTTCGCTCGTAAGGGGCAAACCGACGAGCCCGGCGTCATCAGGGTATCGATCCGTCTGGGGAAATCCCGGGCTGAATAGGCTGGCGCCGGTGCTGCGTGAGCGGAATTGATAGACGGGACGGCGCCTGTGGGCCGTCAGTCTTTCAAATTCTCGAAGAACTCTTTTGCCCGGGCGAAGAAGCCGTGGCTTTCCGGGTGGGTCTTCTCGCCACCCTGGTCCTGAAACTCTTCGAGCAATTCCCGTTGACGCTTGTTCAGGCTGACCGGCGTCTCGACCTGGATCTGCACATACATGTCGCCCCGCGACTTGGAGTGCAGGATTGTCATGCCCTTGCCGCGCAGGCGGAACTGGGCGCCCGATTGGGCGCCGGCCGGCACGCTGACCTGGGCCCGGCTGCCATCGACCACCGGAACCTCGACCGGCCCGCCAAGTGCGGCGGTGACCATCGGGATCGGCACCCGGCAAAAGACATCGGCGCCTTCGCGCTGGAATAATTGGTGGGGTTTCACTGCCAGGAAGATGTACAGATCGCCCGCCGGCGCGCCATGCATGCCGGCTTCGCCTTCGCCGGCCAGCCGGATGCGGGTGCCTTCCTCGACCCCGCCCGGAATATTGACCTGGAGCGACCGGTCCTGACGAACCCGTCCGGATCCTCCGCAGGACCGGCACGGATCGCTGATCACCCGGCCCGCGCCGGCGCAGCTCGGGCAGGTGCGCTCGATGGTGAAAAAGCCTTGCTGGGAACGGACCTTGCCAAGCCCGGCGCAGGTCCGGCAGGCAACCGGCTCGGCGCCGCCGGCGGCGCCCGACCCCTTGCAGCTGTCGCAGGAGACCGATCCGGGAACCCGGATCGTCGCCTGTTTGCCGGAATATGCCTCTTCCAGGCCGATTTCCAGGTTGAAGCGCATGTCGTTGCCGCGCCCGGACCGGGTTCTGCGGCCGCCCATGACGTCGCCGAACATCTCCTCGAAGATGTCGGCGAACCCACCGCCGAAATCGAACCCGCCGCTCCGGCCGCCGCCATTCTCGAACGCCGCGTGGCCATAGCGGTCATACGCGGCGCGCTTCTGATCGTCCTTCAGGACGTCATAGGCCTCGCTGAGTTCCTTGAATTTCTGTTCGGCGGCCGCATCACCGGGATTGCGATCCGGGTGGTACCTCATCGCCAGCGAGCGATACGCCTTCTTGATATCGGGCAGGCCGGCACCGCGCGTGACGCCGAGAAGTTCGTAGTAATCCTGCTTGCTCATGCCGTCCATGTGACCTTGCGAGATCCTGAACCCGCTCCTGGTCGGCGGCGTTCCGCCTGAAAGTCAACTGAAAGCCCCGGCCGCACCATGGGTGACGGCGGCCGGGGCGGGAGTACCGGGTCGGCGATCGGGCTCTAATCCTAGGCCGAGCGTTTTTCGTCGTCGTCGTCGGACTCTTCGACCTCTTCGAAATCGGCGTCGACCACTGTCTCATCCGAAGACTCGGCTGTCGGTTCGCCACCGTCGTCCGATCCGCCTTCAGCTTCCTGGCTTGCACGGTATATGGCCTCGCCGATTTTCATCGAGGCCTGAGCGAGCACGTCTGTCTTGGCGCGGATGTCGGCGGCGTCCTCACCCTGGGCCGCATCCCGAAGGGCGCTGATCGCCTGTTCGATTTCGGCCTTGTCGCCGTCATCGATCTTGTCGGCGTGTTCGACAAGCTGTTGTTCGGCGCCATGGGCCAGCCCATCTGCCTGATTGCGGGCCTCGATCAGTTCGCGACGGACCTTGTCATCGGCCGCATGGGCTTCGGCGTCGGAGACCATCTTCTCGATGTCGGTGTCAGACAGGCCGCCGGAGGCCTGAATGCGGATCTGCTGTTCCTTGCCGGTCGCCTTGTCCTTGGCCGAAACGTTGACGATGCCGTTAGCGTCGATATCGAAGGTCACTTCGATCTGTGGCAAGCCGCGCGGCGCCGGAGGCAGTCCGACCAGGTCGAACTGGCCGAGCACCTTGTTGTCCGCCGCCATTTCGCGTTCGCCCTGGAACACGCGGATGGTCACGGCCGTCTGATTGTCTTCGGCGGTCGAGAAGACCTGGCTCTTCTTGGTCGGGATCGTGGTGTTGCGATCGATCAGCCGGGTGAACACTCCGCCCAATGTCTCGATGCCGAGCGACAGCGGCGTGACGTCCAGCAACAGGACGTCCTTGACCTCGCCCTGCAGGACGCCGGCCTGGATCGCGGCGCCGATCGCCACCACCTCGTCCGGGTTGACGCCTCGATGCGGTTCGCGGCCGAAGAACTCCTTCACCGTCTCGATGACCTTGGGCATGCGGGTCATGCCGCCGACCAGGATCACCTCGTCGATCTCCGACGGCACCAACCCGGCATCCTTCAGCGCCGCCTTGCACGGCCCGACGGTGCGCTGGATCAGTTCGTCGACCAGCTGCTCCAGCTTGGCCCGGGTCAGCTTGATGTTCAGATGCTTCGGACCGGCCTGATCTGCGGTGATGAAGGGCAGGTTGACGTCGGTCTGCACCGCGGACGACAGCTCGACCTTGGCCTTCTCGGCGGCCTCTTTCAGCCGCTGCAGCGCCAACTTGTCCTCGCGCAGATCGATGCTCTGCTCTTTTTTGAACTCGTCGGCCAGGTAGTCGATGATATTCTGGTCGAAATCCTCGCCGCCCAGGAAAGTGTCGCCATTGGTCGACTTCACCTCGAAGACGCCGTCGCCGATTTCCAGAACCGAGACGTCGAAGGTGCCGCCGCCCAGATCGAACACCGCGATGGTGCCGCTCTGGCTCTTCTCCAGCCCGTAGGCGAGCGAGGCCGCGGTCGGCTCGTTGATGATGCGCAGCACTTCAAGCCCGGCGATCTTGCCGCCATCCTTGGTGGCCTGACGCTGGCTGTCGTTGAAATAGGCCGGGACGGTGATGACCGCTTGGGTGACAGGCTCGCCGAGATATGCTTCGGCGGTTTCCTTCATCTTCTGCAGAATGAAGGCGCTGATCTGGGACGGCGCGTACTTATCGCCCTGGGCCTCGACCCAGGCGTCGCCGTTCTCGCCCTCGATGATCTTGTAGGGGACGAGATCCCGATCCTTCTTGGTCATCGGGTCGTCGGAGCGGCGACCGATCAGCCGTTTGATCGCGAACAGCGTGTTTTCCGGGTTCGTGACGGCCTGGCGCTTGGCGGACTGACCGACAAGGCGCTCGCCATTGTCGGTGAATGCGACGATCGAGGGTGTCGTGCGCGTGCCCTCGGAGTTCTCGATGACTTTCGCTTGCTTGCCTTCCATGACGGCAACGCACGAATTCGTCGTCCCCAAATCTATACCGATTACCTTGACCATGAATTCCTCGTCTCGTTTCGGCAGATCCCCGAAGGCCCAAAGGGTGGCACCCTGGAGGTCCCCTGATAATGTCGACCCATCCCACCGGCGCCGCACTGTCGCAGGCACGATGCAGGATTATTGGGAGATATAGGCTTGCAGAGACTGCGCTGCAACCAGCCGCGAGACCCTTTCCATACAACTGATGTGGATATTTGTAGGCGGATTGTCACACAGTCGCGATGAACAAAGGATTTCAGATGGCGGCACGCAGGGTCCGGCGGCGCGGAGGCCACCCCAAAAGAAAGCCTGCGACAAAGCCTCCGACATGAGCGTCCCACGCGATACTCCCGGAAACACCGAGCATCATCGGTCCGACGAAGGTGAAAATAAGATTTGCCGCCACCAGCCCGCCCAGCAGCATGACGCCTCGCCGTCGCAGGTGCGGCGGGCCGCCGATCAGCAGCCGGATGAAGGCGCCCATACATCCGAATACAGCGCCCGAGGCGCCGATCATGTACAGCGGCGTGTTCCAGTCCAACGCCAGCTTGGCCGCGGCGCCGGCAATGGCGGTGAGGATCAGGATCCCGGCATAGCGGGAGCCTCCGAATACCCGCTCGCACATGCTGCCGAATGCCAGAAGGAATCCGATATTGAGGGCGACGTGCACGCCATCGAGATGGATGAGCGCATGGCTCACCAGCGTCATGCCGGCGATGAGCAGGCGAAGCGGTTGCGGGTCGCTGACGGCCCTCGCCACGAAGACCGGCCGGACGGCAAACCAATCCACCGCCGCGGCTGTCCACCAGGCGGGCGCCAGCGCCAAAATGCCAAAGACCGCGATCAGCAGGCCGGCGACAGCCAATGTTACCGGCGGTACGTTGAAAGCCGGTGGTCCCGATGGCCTGGGTGGCTCGGGTGGCTGATCGCCCATTGGCGGCAGTTGATCGCGATGGGCGTCCATCACACCGATATTGTGGGTGGCGGCGCAGAGTCCAACCCTTCTCCGAACTTGGCCGGGCGGTTTCGGATGGACCAATTCATTGAATGGATTTCGGTGCCCTCTTCCGTGGTCGGCATGCGGCGAGTGCCGTGCCGCTCCCGCATGGTAGGCTGACGCCGCACCTGCCGTCGCCGTCATCGAACGAATGATCGTCTCCGCCAGCTATCGCACCGATATCCCGGCCTTTTATGGTGACTGGTTCCGCAATCGGTTGAATGCCGGTTCGTGCCGGGTGGCGAACCCGTATGGCGGTCCCGACTATGAGGTGCCGCTGGCCGGGCCGGATGTGGATGGGTTCGTATTCTGGACCAAGAATGTCGGCCCGTTCCTGCCGGTGCTGTCGTCGCTGCGGAATGCCGGGCGGCCCTTCGTCGTCCAATACACCATCACCGGCTACCCCACCGCCCTGGAGCAGGCGGTCACCGACGCCGAGCGCGCGGTCGCCCATTGCCGGGCGCTGTCCGACCGTTATGGTCCCCGGTCGGTGGTCTGGCGCTACGATCCGATCCTGGTCACCGATCTGACGCCGTTGGATTGGCATCGAGACACGTTCTCGCGGCTGGCGGACGCCCTTGCGGGCAGCTGCGATGAGGTGGTGACGTCTTTCGCGCAAATCTATCGCAAGACCCGGCTCAATCTGGACGTTGCGGCGCGACGGAACGGGTTTGCATGGCGCGATCCGGATGGGGCCGAAAAACCGTCCTTGCTCAGCGATCTGGCAGCGATTGCCAGGAGTCGCGGCATGGCACTGACCTTGTGTACCCAGCCGTCGCTTCAGCTCGACGGGGTTGCCGCAAGCCGTTGCATCGATGCGGAGCGCCTGTCCGATGTCGCCGGTCGGCCGATCCGGTCCCGCACCAAGGGCAACCGGCCAGGATGCCTGTGCGCGGAAAGCCGCGATATCGGCGCCTACGACACCTGCCCGCATGGCTGCGTTTACTGCTACGCGGTGCGGCGAAGGGATGTCGCCCGACTCAGCTTCAAGGCACACGACTCCGGTGCCGAGAAACTCTAGCCGAGCGGGCGGCGGCGCCGGCTCCGCGAGAGCGGATAGTGCGCCAGGCCGTGGTCTATGCCGTCGTATCGACCTTCTGGGCCGGCTCGGCCTTGGCGATGCCGACGAGGGCCGGGCGCAGCAGACGGTCATGGATGGTGAAGCCTTCCTGGATCACCTGCACGATGATGCCGGCCGGCTTGCCGGAATCGGGGACCTCGAACATCGCCTGATGAAAGTTCGGATCGAATTTCTGATCCATGGAGTCGATCTTCTTCACGCCGATCTTCTCCAGGGCTGCCAGCAATTCCCGTTCGGTCGCCGCCACCCCGTCATTGAGATTGGTGAGCACCGCGTCCTGGCCGATCGCATCGGCCGGCACCGCGTCCAATGCCCGGCGCAGATTGTCCGCCGGCGACAGCAATTCGCGGGCGAAATCGGTCAGGGCGTATTTCGCGATATCCTGGCGGTCGCGCTCGGCCCGGCGCCGGGTGTTCTCGGCCTCGGCCAGGGCGCGCAGCATCTGATCGCGGGTCGCCTCGACCTGCTCTTTCAACTGGACGATCACCGTTGCGGCATCCGGTTCCGCCTCGGCGGAGGCTGCATCCGCGGCAGGCTCGGCAGGCGGCTCCGGCGGCACGTCCAACTCGGCGGTCTTGTTCACATCGGCATCGGCGGCAGGCTCCGCGGCGGGCTCCGGCGAGGCCGCGCACGGGGTGTTCTGTGCGGGGGTTTCGGTCCCCGCTTCTGCCTTTGGCGCGGCTGGGTTCTGGATTGGATCGTTCATGCTGCTTCGTGTTCGCCTTTTTTGTTCCAGAGCAGGCGGCCGACGACTTTTGCCGTGTAATCGACCATCGGGACGATACGGGCGTAATTCAACCGAGTCGGTCCGATGACGCCGATGGCGCCGACGATGTGTTCGCGTTTGTCGGTGAAGGGCGCGATGATCATGGAGCAGCCGGTGTGGTTGAACAGGTTGCTCTCCGCGCCGATGAAGATCTGCACGCCTTCCGCGCTGCCGGCGGCATCCAGCATCTTCAGCATGGAATCCTTGGTCTCCAGCACTTCGAACAGGGAGCGGATGTGTTCCAGATCCTCCAGCCCATGCACTTCGTTCAGTAGGCGCGACTGGCCCTTGACGATCAGGGTGCCGCCGGACGCTTCGCCGGACCACGTCGCCAGCCCCTCCTGAACCACCTTGGCGGTCAGGGTATCGAGTTGGCTGCGCTGCCGATCGACTTCCTCGAGGATTTCGGCGCGGGCCTCGGCCAGTGTCCGGCCGACCAGCCTGGCGCTGAGATAATTGGACGCGGAGACCAGCGAGGCGGCGGGAATGCCGAGCGGCAGTTCGACCACCCGGTTTTCGACAACGCCGTCCTCATTGACCATCACCACCAGGGCGCTGCCCGGAGAAAGGCTGACGAATTCGATGTGCTTCAGCGGCCTGTCGGCCTTTGGCGCCATGACCAGCCCGGCGCAGCTCGACAGCCCGGACAGGGCGCTGGTCGCCTCTTCCAGCACCTCGGCGGGATTGCGGCCGACCGAGCCGCATTGCGCCTCGATATTGCCCCGCTCTTCCTCGGTGACATCGCCGACTTCCATCAGGGCGTGGACGAACAGGCGCAGCCCCGCCTCCGTCGGCAGCCGGCCGGCGGAGGTATGCGGCGCGTAAAGCAGTCCGGATTCTTCCAGATCGGCCATGACGTTACGGACCGTCGCCGGGGACAGGTCCAGGCCAAGACGGCGCGAAATCGTGCGCGAGCCAATCGGATCGCCGGTTTCCACATAGGCGTCGACGATCTGTCGAAAGACCTCGCGAGACCGGTCGCTCAGTTCTGCTATCTTGTCTTTGGGCGTGGGCAGAACAGTCCTCTCGAATTCCATGTTCAAGGCGCTTCGTTAATTGGGGGCATTTACTCCGCACGTCAACCGCGCGATTGCCCGCCGAAGCGCCCGGCTCCACGAGTATACACTCCAAGTCTAAACAACATGCCGGCCTACTGGACGGCGGTCGGCGCGGAGGATAGCTTGCACCGCTGCGAACACCAAAGGAAAGCAGCGCCATGCCACGATCCGGGCGGTCACCGGACGCACTCCGACCCATTACACTTGAATTAGACGTCAACAAATACGCCGAAGGCGCCTGTCTGGCCCGATTCGGCGATACCCATGTGTTGTGCACCGCTTCAGTCGAGGACCGGGTGCCGGCTTGGCTGAAGGGCGGCGGCAAGGGTTGGGTGACCGCGGAGTATGGCATGTTGCCCCGCGCCACCGACCGCCGCAACGATCGCGAGGCGGCGCGCGGCAAACAGACCGGGCGGACCCAGGAAATCCAGCGGCTGATCGGCCGGTCGCTGCGGGCGGTCACCGATCTCAAGGCCTTGGGGGAACTGCAGATCAGGGTCGATTGCGATGTGTTGCAGGCCGATGGCGGCACGCGGACCGCCGCGATCACCGGCAGCTATGTCGCCCTGGCGTTGGCCTTGCGCCATCTGCGCGACATCAAGGCGATCAAGTCGATCCCGCTGACCGATCATGTGGCGGCAGTGTCCTGCGGCCTTTGCCGCGGCGAGGCCTTGCTGGATCTGGACTACGAAGAGGACAGCACCGCCCAGGCGGACGCCAATTTCGTGCTGACCGGCAGCGGCGGGATCGTCGAGATCCAGGGGACGGCGGAGACCGAGCCCTTCTCCGAGGACGCGTTCAACGAACTCCTCACCTTGGCTCGCAAGGGAATCATGGAACTCGTTGAAATTCAAAAGGCGGTGCTTGGCTAGAACACCATCTTGCCTGTGACGGTCCCGGCCCTCATCTCCACCGTCGAGACTTGGGCGGGCCTGGCCGCCGCCGTCATCGCGAGCCGCAGGCGCGGCGATCCAGGGTGGCCGGGACGACCCTCTGGATTGCTGCGTCGCTATCGCTCCTCGCAATGACCGCGAAAGATGGTCCTGATGGTGCAGGAGGAAGGGCGACCTACCCCTTGTCCCGTAGGATATCGATCAGACTGGAGGTATCCCAGCGGTTGCCGTCCCTTGCCTGCACGGCGGCGTAGAACTGGTCGACGACGGCGGTGACCGGCACGCGGGCGCCGTTGCGGCGGGCCTCGTCGAGGACGATCGAGAGGTCCTTGCGCATCCAATCAACCGCGAAGCCGAATTCGAACTCGCCGCGCAGCATGGTCGCGCCGCGATTCTCCATCTGCCAGGACTGGGCCGCCCCCTTGGTGATCACGTCGAGCACCCGGTCGCCGTCCAGCCCGGCCTTCTGGGCGAAATTCAGCCCCTCGGACAGGGCCTGGACCAGCCCGGCTATGCAGATCTGGTTGACCATCTTGGTCAGCTGCCCCGCCCCGGCCGGGCCCATCAGGGTGCAGGCCTTGGCGAAGGGATCGATCACCGGCTTGGCGGTCTCGAAGGTGGCGGGGTCGCCGCCGCACATGACGGTCAGCTGGCCGTTCTCCGCCCCGGCCTGGCCGCCGGATACCGGGGCATCCATGAATCCGAGGCCCAGACCCTTCGCGGCCTCCTCAAGTTCCCGCGCCAGCGCCGCCGAAGCGGTGGTGTGGTCGACGAAGACCGCGCCGGCCCCCATGCCGGCAAAGGCGCCATCATCGCCGTAGACGATACTGCGCACATCGTCATCGTTGCCGACGCAGGCGAATACGATGGCCGCGCCCCGGGCCGCCTCGGCGGGCGTTGCCGCTGACTGGCCGCTATGAGCTTTCGTCCAGGTCTCGGCCCGCGCGGCGGTCCGGTTGTATACGGTGACGTCGTGGCCGGCGGCGGCCAGATGGCCGGCCATCGGTCCTCCCATCACGCCCATGCCCAGAAAAGCGACCTTCATGCTGTGCCTTGTCTTGCTGATTCTTGCTGATCGGTGCCCGTTGAGCGGAGAACATTAGCATTCGGCGCGCCCGATGGGAGCCTGCGATCTACCCCTTTCACAACACGGTGCGGATCGCTAACTAAAGCTGGATCGGCTTCCGGTGCCGTCTCCAACAGAGAAGCTACAGGCGCCATGGCCAGACAATTTTCCGGCGACACCCTGGTGATCGCCAGCCACAATCCGGGCAAAGTGACGGAGATCGCCGAGCTGCTCTCGGGGCGGGTGGGTCACTTCCCCTCCGCCGCCGAGTTCGGCTTCGACGATCCGGAGGAAACCGGCGACAGCTTCGGCGCCAATGCGGAGCTTAAGGCCCTATTCGTGGCGGAGGCGACGAAGAAGCCGGCGCTGGCCGACGATAGCGGGCTGGTGGTTCCGGCGCTCGACGGCCAGCCGGGCATCTATTCCGCGCGCTGGGCTGAGCAGCCGGACGGAACCCGTGATTTCGGCCTCGCCATGGAACGGCTGAATGAGGCGCTGGGCGACAGCGCCAACCGGGCCGCCTATTTCGCCTGCGCCCTGTCGCTATGCTGGCCCGACGGCCATTGTGAAGTGGTCGAAGGGCGGGTGCAGGGCCGGCTGGTCTGGCCGCGCCGGGGCGATCGCGGCTTTGGCTACGACCCGATGTTCGAGCCGATCGGCCATGACATCACTTTCGGTGAAATGGCGCCGGCGGAGAAGCACCGGATCAGCCACCGCGCCGAGGCTTTTCGGCGGCTCTCGGCGCTCTGCTTCAGCGGATGACTTCTGCAGGAGACCAGTCCGGTTTCGGACTCTACGTGCATTGGCCGTTCTGCCGGTCGAAATGCCCGTATTGCGACTTCAACTCCCATGTCCGGGAAGGGGTGGACCATGATCGCTGGCGGCAGGCCCTGCTGCTCGAGCTCGATCATTTCGCCGATGAAACCGATGGCCGGACGGTCGGTTCGATCTTTTTCGGCGGCGGCACGCCATCGTTGATGGCGCCCGCCACGGCGGCGGCGGTGATCGACCGCGCCGCGGAGCGCTGGACCCTGGCGCCGGATCTGGAGATCACCCTGGAGGCCAACCCGACTTCGGTCGAGGCCGGCACCTTCGCCGGCTTCGCGGCCGCCGGCGTGAACCGCGTGTCTCTGGGCGTGCAGGCGCTGGACGACAAGGCCCTCGCCTTTTTGGGGCGCGGCCATACCGCCAGCGAGGCGCTGTCGGCCGTGGCGCTGGCGGCCCGGCGATTCGATCGTTACAGCTTCGATCTGATTTATGCCCGGCCGGATCAGACAATTGCCGAGTGGACGAACGAATTGGGCCGGGCGCTCGACCATGCGGGCGATCATCTGTCGGTCTACCAGCTGACCATCGAGCCGGGCACCGCGTTCCACACGCTGCATGCGCGCGGCGCTCTAGGTGTGCCGGATGCGGACACCCAGGCCGGGCTGTATGAGGCGACCCAGCAGGTTCTAGGCGATGCCGGCCTTCCGGCTTATGAGATTTCCAACCATGCCCGGCCAGGCCAGGAATCGCGGCACAATCTGGTCTATTGGCGCTATGGCGACTATGTCGGCATCGGCCCCGGCGCCCATGGCCGCCTGACTCTGGAAGGCAATGGCGGGCCGGTAAAGTGGGGCACCCGGACTCACCGGGCCCCGGAGATCTGGCTTGAGCAGGTCGAGCGGAATGGCCATGCGGAGAAGCCGCGTGAGGCGATCGCGCCGGCGGACCGGCTGGCGGAGCTGTTGATGATGGGGCTGCGGCTGGGTGAAGGCGTGCCGCGTCACCGGGTCCTGGCGGAGACCGGCAAGGATATCGACGACCAGCTCGATTCCGATGCGCTTGGGCGGCTCGTGGCGGGCGGGTTCCTGACCCTCGATGGCGAGCGCCTGCGCGCTACGCCGGACGGCCTGCCCCGGCTGAACGCCGTATTGGCGTCGCTACTCGCTTGAGGCCAGGTCCGATAGGGCAAGATCGCCCCCTCATCCTCCCACGCTAAGCGCGGGCGGATGAGGGGGAGCGCTGGCGTCCGACCTGAGGAGGTCTACGAACCGGCGACGAAGCTCTGCGCTGCCGGGATCCGCACCACCGAACCGTCCGGCGTCACTTCCAGGATCGCCAGGGCGCGCTCGACCACGCCGTCCTGGTTGAAACGGAAGACGCCATCCATGCCGGCGAAGCCGCTGGGGTTGGTCAGGGTGAGGGTATCGAAGCCCGAACGGCCTTGAATGCGGCTCAACGCAGCCGCCAGGGCCACGGCGTCATAGGCCAGCGTCGCCAATCGCGGCGGCGGCTGACCGAACAGGGTGCGATAACGCCGCTCGAATTCGGTGCGCAGTTCCGGCTGCGGCGCGGCATACCAGCCGCCGACCATATCCGGCTCCAACCCGAGCTCGGCGCCGTCCCAGATGCCGGTGCCCAGAAGCTGCACGTTGGTGACGTCGAAGAAGGGCAGCATCGCCGCCAAGGCGCGCAGCTTCAGACCGGATTCCGGAACCAGGATCGCATCGTATTCGACGGTGCCGAACAGGCCCGGCTCGGCGATGCGCTCGACCGTCGCTGAATGGTCGGCCTCGTTCGGATCGTAAAACTCGACACGGGCAACCGTCGCGCCCAGGGAGGCGGCGGATTCTTCCAGCGCCGCGACCACCGTCTGGCCGTACGGGCTGTTCGGCGCCAGGGCGGCGAAATTGTAGTGGCCCTGCTGGGTGCTGTAGCGCACCACCTGATCGACCTGGCCGGCCGGCACGAATCCCATGACAAAGACGTTGCGGCCCGCCACGGACCGGTCGTTGGTAAAGGCGACCACGTTGACCCCGGCGGATTCCGCCACCGTGCGGACCTCCGGTACCGAGGTGCCGAAAAGCGGGCCGAGGATCAACTCCGCGCCCTCGCCCAGGGCCTGGCTGGTGGCGTCCGCGGCGCCTTGCGGCGTGCCGCCGGTATCGCGCGGAATCAGCTCGAAGTTGTCGTCTCCGGCATCGAAGACCGCCATCTGGGCCGCATTCAGCATCGCCTGCCCGACATCGCTGGCCCGCCCGCTCAGCGGCAGCAGAACCGCGACCCGGGTCCGATTGGCATTGCTGCGCCCATAGGGATCCGGCCGCGTCACCTCGAACCCGGGATCGCGCAACTGTACCGGGTCGCCGGTCCCGGCTAACCTGGACGTATCGCAGGCGGCCAGCGCGACGGATAGCGCCAATGCCAGCCCGGCAATATTCTTTGGCATCGATTGTGGCTCAGCGTTCGGACGTGACACGACAACCCCCACGACAGCGTTGTGCCCCAGACCCGGAATCGGCTGAGGCGGACCTTTCCACCCGGCCCCGGCCAACATCTGGCCATGGGCAAGGCGACCCTAGCGGCGGTGTCTGGGCAAGTAAACCGGTCGGTCCGGTCCCGCCCGGGCTTTACCTGACGGCGGTGCCGATCGGCAATGCCCGCGACATCACCTTGCGCGCTCTCGACACACTTGCGGCGGTGAATGCGATCGCGTGCGAAGACATGCGCGTAACCGGCAAACTGTTGGCTCTTTATGGCATTTCCGGGTCGCTGATTTCTTATCACGACCACAATGCGGACAAGATGCGACCCGCGATCCTCCGACGGATTGCGGAGGGTCAATCGGTCGCGCTGGTCTCCGACGCCGGCACGCCTCTGATATCCGATCCGGGATACAAGCTGGTCCGTGCCGCCCAGGAACAGGGCCTTCCGGTTACCTGCCTGCCCGGGGCGAGCGCGCCATTGACCGGTTTGCTGCTTTCGGGCCTGCCGAGCGATCGGTTCATGTTTGCCGGGTTTCCGCCTTCCCGCTCGACGGCGCGGCGAAACTTTCTAGCCGACCTGGTGGACATCGCAGCCACCCTGATCTTTTTCGAATCGGCCAAGCGCCTGCCGAACAGCCTCGCCGACATGGCGGCGACCCTGGGCGACCGCGAGGCGGCGGTCACCCGGGAGTTGACCAAGCGGTTCGAAGAGGCCCGCCACGGCACCCTGCCCGCTCTGGCCGACCACTACGGTACTGCCGGTCCGCCGAAGGGCGAGGTGGTGGTCGTCGTCGGTCCCCCCGCCGGGCCGCAAGCCGCCGACGATACCGAGGTCGACGCGATGCTGCGCGACGCCCTGGCGCGTCTCAGCCTGCGCGATGCCGTCGCGGCGGTGGCGGTGGCCTGCGGCCGATCCCGCCGCGTCGTCTATCAGCGTGCCCTTGCGCTGGGCGCCCCCGGCCGGCCGGATGATGGCTGACCGGGGCCGCCGGCGCGCCGAGGGCTGGGGACGCCGGGCGGAAGGTCTTTGCGCGCTGGCGCTGCGGGCAAAGGGATACCGGATATTGGCGCGGCGGTTCCGCTGTCCGGCCGGGGAAATCGACATCGTCGCCAGGCGTGGCCGAACCCTGGCCATTGTCGAGGTCAAGGCCCGTGCCAATGTAGACCAGGCGATCGAGGCGCTGACGGCGCGCCAGCGCGCCCGGCTGGAGCGCGCCGCTCTCGGCTTTCTGTCGACGGGGATGGCCGGATTTGTGCCGCAATCGGACGACAGTTTGCGGTTCGACCTGATGGTCGTGACGCCGTGGCGCTGGCTGCGGCATCTGCCGAATGCCTGGCGGCCTGAGATATCCACGGCCGGTCTGGGTGTTTTATGAAGGAGGGTCAAGGTGGGGCTTGTTCGTTGGGGAAATGGTGGCGCCTGTCTTCGAGGCGCGGCAATCTTGGCGGTATCCGCGGGGCTGCTGACGGGCTGCGCCGCACCGGTCGTTCTGGCCGGCGTTGGCGCGGCCGGGGCCGTGACGGTCGCGGAGGAGCGCTCGGTCGACAATGTGGTGGACGACGCCGCTATCAGATTCGCGATCAACAAGAAATGGCTTGAAGCCGACACTATAATTTTCACCAATCTGAGCACGCAGGTGACCGAAGGGCGGGTCTTGATCACCGGCGTGGTGAACGAACCTCAACAGCGGCTCGAGGCAATTCGCATCGCCTGGCAGGTCAACGGCGTGCGCGAGGTTATCAATGAGATCGAGGTCGATGAACCGCAGGGCTTCAGCGGCTATGCCCGAGACACGTCGATCACGGCGCAGGTCGAGTCGCGGTTGTTGTTCGACACATCGATCCAGTCGATCAACTACTCGATCCTGACCGAAAACCGGGTCATCTATCTGATGGGTATCGCCCAGGACGATGCGGAACGGGCCCGGGTGATCGACCATGCGCGCCAGATCCCCTATGTTCGCCGGGTGGTCGACTACACCCGCCTGAAGACCTAGGAAAAAGCAGCCTGTCGACGGTCGAGAATCGGATCTAGAGCAACGGTTTGGGCAAGGCGGGCGCCGAATGCCGCCGCTTCGGAGCGGGCGTGATATACTGACCGGAAGGCCGGACGCCGGGGAGACGCCGCATGGGCGACGACATCAAGGACTATTTGCGACAGGTTGGATCGCTGCCCGACGAGGCGCTCGATCTGGCCGAGGTCGCTCTGACGCTTGCCGCCCGGGATCGCAAGGTCTCCCGGAATTGGTATCGCGAGCACATCGCGCGGTTGACGGCGGAAGTCGGCGTGGTCGCTACCGAGCAGGAACCGGACGGAGTGGAGGGCCCGGCGGCCGCGTTGCGCACGGTCTTTGCCGACCGGTACGGCTATCACGGCGACACAGCGACCTATGAGGATCCGCAGAATGCCAATCTGATGCGGGTGATCGACCGGCGCAAAGGCCTGCCGGTGGCCCTGGGCATCCTGTACATCCACGCCGCCCGCGCCCAGGGCTGGGAATGCGCCGGGCTGAACTTTCCGGGCCATTTTCTGATCCGGCTGGACCGGCAGGGGGAGCGCGCCATTCTCGACCCGTTCGACGCCGCCCGCGCCCGCGCTCCGGCCGATCTGCGGTCCCTGCTCAAGGCCGTGCTGGGCCAGGATGCGGAATTGCAGCACGCCCATTACGCGCCGGTCGGAAACCGCGCCGTCCTGCTGCGGCTGCAGAACAACGTCAAGCTGCGGCATCTGAATGAGGGCCGTATCGCCGAGGCGGCCGCGATCGTCGACGGCATGCTGATGATCGCGCCGGATCAGCCTGATCTGTGGCGCGAGGCCGGACTGGTAAAGGCCCGGCTGGGTGAATACGGCGCGGCGATCGAGGCGCTCGACCGTTTCATCGCCGCCGCCGACAGCGACCACGCCCGCCATGAGGCCGCGACCCTGCTGCAAGAGATCAAATCCCGCCTGAACTAGGGGGATTGCCGTCTGGTCGGCACACGCCCGGTGCGGATTTCCTGCAACACCAATATGCGCTATGAGTGCGCCTAGCCCGTAACCCCGCCTGCCAAGGACCACGCCCATGAGCCTGGCCGTCGCGATCCAGATGGACCCGATCGAGACCGTCGACATCGCCGCCGACAGCACCTTTGCGCTGGCGCTGGAGGGGCAGACGCGCGGCCATGGCCTCTATCACTACCTGCCGCAGCACATGTCGTTCCGCAACGGCCGGGTCTATGCCCAGGCGCGGCCGCTCGCGGTGCGGCCGGAGAAGGGCGACCATTTCACCCTCGGCAGCCCGGAATCCCTGGATCTGGCGGCGGTGGACGTGGTGCTGATGCGCCAGGACCCGCCCTTCGACATGGCCTACATCACCGCCACCCATCTGCTGGAGCATGTGCATCCGAAGACCCTGGTGGTGAACGACCCGGTCGAGGTGCGCAACGCGCCGGAAAAGCTGTTCGTCACCCATTTCGCCGAGTTGATGCCGGAGACCCTGATCTCCTCCCACAAGGACGACATCCTGGCCTTCCGCCGCGACGTGAAGGACATCATCGTCAAGCCGCTCTTCGGCAATGGCGGCGCCGGCGTCTTCCATGTGACGCCGGAGGACGAGAACCTGAATGCATTGCTGGAGATGTTCACCGAGCTCTATCGGGAACCGGTGATCGTGCAGCGCTACCTGCCGGAGATCCGCCAGGGCGACAAGCGCATCATCCTGGTCGACGGCGTGCCGGCCGGCGCCGTCAACCGTCTGCCGCCCGAAGGCGAGGCGCGGGCGAATTTCCATGCCGGCGGCTCCGCCATGAAGGTGACGCTGACCGACCGCGAGCACGACATCTGCGCCGCCATCGGCCCGACCCTGAAGGAACGCGGCCTGATCTTCGTCGGCATCGACGTGATCGGCGACTACATGACCGAGATCAACGTCACCTCCCCCACCGGCATCCAGGAAATCAACCGCCTGGACGGGGTGAAGATCGAATCCGACATCTGGAACGCCATCGAAGGCCGCATTGAGCGGCTGACGGGGTAAGGCTGAGAGACGCAGATAGTGAGCGGTTTCACGGTGACGCTAGGCGACTACACGCTGCTCTGTGAGGAGGGCGGGCTGCCCGATCATACCGCGGAGTACCTGGAACGCGCCGCCCTGGCCGAGCGCATCGACCTTTCCGGAAGCGATGGCCGGGCCTTCTTTCTGGCCGTCGGGCGCGCGGACGACTGGCCGTTTCTCGCCGTTGCGCAACGCTACGATCCGGCCGGTGGCGAATTTCGACCGGGCGCGTTGCTGGTGCCAGAGACGGACCGGCTCTTCATCGGCGCCGGTACTAGGTTGTTGGCCTATGATCTCGCAAGTCCAGCCCGGCTCTGGGAGGACTATGCCGAAGTCGGATTCTGGTCTTGGCAGCGCCACGGCGACACGGTTCTGATGTCTGCCGAGCTCGAACTGACGGCCTGGGATCTCAAAGGCGGGAAACGTTGGACACAACCGGTTGAGCCGCCGTGGTCGTATGATGTCTCTGCCGGCAGGATCAATCTCGAAATCGTAGGAAATCGCTCCGCCTTCGATTTGGTCGCCGGTCCGGCGCGGTCCTAATCCACCATCGTCAGATCCGGCAGGATCAGGCGTTTCCGCGGCTCGTCCTTGGTGCGGTAGAGGGTCAGGACCATGCTGGGGCGGCGCCCGCCCTGCCCAGGGTGATCAGGCCGGTCTCCGCCGGGGGCGGACCGCTACGGCGTCTCGGTCGCTGTGGCGCACGGGACGGCTAGCGATGGGTCCGAGCAGGTGAAAAATTCAAATCCACCCACGACAGTCTCGAATGCGCGCATGTCCTCGGCCCAGGACGCGGGATCCTTTGTGGACAACACCACGAGCACCGCCGTTTCTTCTTTTTCCAGGAAAGCCAGAGCTTCCCGGGCCTGACGCGGATCGCTGGCACCTTCCAGCAGGATCACGCGCGCCGTTGTGTTTGCTCTGGTGGAGATCGGGCTTACGGGAGTCACCCTGAGTCCCGGATTCCCGGGCCGAAAACTTTCGACGGCGCATGCCACGACATCCCCTCCGCCGCAATCTATCTCGTTGACATAGATGATCGACGGGGCGTTCTCAAAACTTTCACCCAGCGGCAAGAGCATCAATCGCACGCCAAGGCTTCGCGCTTCGTCAAAGCTGTAGGTCCAGCCGTCCGGGACGTCGAACGTATAGGAATACCGATTTGGTTCCAGGACCAAGGGGCGCGGCTCGGCAGAGGCGGCGCCAATCGAGAGCAATAACAAAAGGAACGGAAAGCAGCGCATTCTGTCAGCATGCCCCGCACGGTGATTACAGAGAGTTAAGCGCGCAGCCATCCGGCCCTTGAGACCATGAGTATCTCGACTTGCTCTCATCCCAAAGCCATTCGGCGCTGGTCCGGTTTGACTCCGTGGCATCCTTTTCTCGAGGGCCGATCGAGGTGGGGCCTAATCCACGACGGTCAGATCCGGCAGGATCAACCGTTTCTGCGGCTCGTCCTTGGTGCGGGAGAGGGTCAGGACCATGCTGGGGCCGGCGCCCGCAGAGCCCAGCTTGATGAGTCCGGCGGCCTCCAGGGCGCTGAAGGCCGGGGCCGGGGACACGCCGGGCGGGTAGTCCAGGCGCAGCTCGATGATCTCCGCCAGGCCGATCGGCCGCTGCCGCGCGCCAGCCCGGAAATCTTTCCATTGGTCCGGTCGCCCGCCGCCGCCGGGCGAGCGGAACAGGAAGGGCTGGTGCGGGTCCTCGCTGGCCTGGGCCACAGGGATCGTTTCCCCGAATGGCGCCTCATAGTCGAAGGTGGCGAAAGGCAGCGCGCCGTCCAGCCCGCCGCCCCGCACGGCGATGCCGAAGGGACAGGTGCGGTAGGATTCCCATTCCGCCCGCTCCGCCAGCTTGGTGGGGCCCACCGCCGGCGAGGCGATCTCGTCCCAATCCTCGACCCAGATCAGCTCCACATAGGCGTTGTCGAAGGCATAGCAGACATTCGCCGTGCCCTGCCCCGGATGCCGCCGCCGATAGGCCTCGCGGAAGCCGGCACGGGCCAGCTTTCCGGCTTCGCGCCCGCCGGGCTTGACGAAGAGGAAGACGTGATCGAGTTCTAATTCCGACGTCATCAAATTTCCTTCGAATGAACCCTGGAAGCCCGGGTCCGCGTCCATGAGCTGTCCTGACGCGAAATGGCGCCCTGAAGCCTTGGGTGCTTCGTTTCGTATTGTTGGCTGCCAACCTATCCGAAGGCGCGGCGGAAACACCAGCGGCGAAAGCGCCCGAACACTAATTCATGGCTTCTCGGCTTGCCTACGGTATGACCCACCCCTACCCTCTTCGCGTTTGAAACGGGGCGGGGTGATCGATCCTTGGTTGCGCGGGTCAATACGGTGGCGTTCCAGGGCATCGATGTCCTGCCGATCGACGTTCAGGTGCAGATGACCGGGGGCATGCCGGCCTTCACGGTGGTCGGGCTGCCCGACAAGGCGGTGGCCGAGAGCCGGGAACGGGTACGGGCCGCCCTGCATGCGCTGGGGCTTGGCCTGCCGCCCAAGCGTATTACCGTCAACCTGGCGCCGGCCGACGTGCTGAAGGAGGGCAGCCATTTCGACCTGCCCATCGCGTTGGGCCTGCTGACCGTGCTCGACGTGCTGCCGGCGACCGAGATCGCCCGCTACGCGGCGCTGGGCGAGCTGGCCCTCGACGGCGCAATCAGTTCGGTGGCGGGGGTATTGCCGGCGGCGATCAACGCGGCGGCGCGGGAATTGGGGCTGATCTGTCCCGCCGCCTGCGGGCCGGAGGCGGCCTGGGCGGCCAATGAGGATGGCCGGATCGACATTCTGGCGCCGGCGAACCTGCTGTCCCTGATCAACCATTTCAAGGGCACCCAGGTGTTGAGCCCGCCCGAACCGCGGGTCGAGGAGGCGTTCGACACGCCGCTCGACCTGAAGGACATCAAGGGCCAGGAGACGGCGAAACGGGCGCTGGAGCTGGCGGCTGCCGGCGGCCACAATTTGCTGATGATCGGCCCGCCCGGCTCCGGCAAATCGATGCTGGCGGCGCGGCTGCCGGGGCTGCTGCCGCCGCTGACCCCCTCGGAGGCGCTGCAGGTGTCGATGATCCATTCCGTCGCCGGGCTGCTGACCGGCGGGCTGCTGCTGCGCAACCGGCCGTTCCGCGATCCGCATCATTCCGCCTCCCTGCCGGCCCTGGTCGGCGGCGGCTTACGGGCCAAGCCGGGCGAGATCTCCCTCGCCCATCGCGGCGTGCTGTTCCTGGACGAGCTGCCGGAATTCGCCCGGGCCACGGTGGAGGCTCTGCGCCAGCCGCTGGAATCCGGCCGCGCCGTCATCGCCCGGGCCAACACCCATGTGACCTACCCTGCCCGGG
The DNA here is from genome assembly GCA_965237625.1 of Inquilinaceae bacterium. Taxonomy (GTDB): domain Bacteria; phylum Pseudomonadota; class Alphaproteobacteria; order DSM-16000; family Inquilinaceae; genus JABDIP01. The sequence goes on along the minus strand of CBDEGD010000004.1, from coordinate 50,788 downwards.
TGCAGCTCGTCGCGGCGATGAACCCGTGCCGCTGCGGCCATCTCGACGATCCGGCCCTGGCCTGCTCCCGCGCGCCGCGTTGCGCCGCCGACTACCAGGCCAAGATCTCCGGCCCGGTCTTCGACCGCATCGATCTGCATATGGACGTGCCGGCCGTCAGCCCGGCCGACCTCTCCCTGCCGCCGCCGGCCGAGGGTTCGGCGGAAGTGGCCGCCCGCGTAGCCGCCGCCCGCGCCATCCAGATCGAGCGCTACGCCGCCATCCCCGAGGACCGGCGCCCCGCCACCAACGCCGAACTCGACGGCGAGTTGCTGGAGGAACTGGCCTCCCCCGACGATGCGGGCCGAACCCTGCTCACCGAAGCCGCCGGCCGCCTCAGGCTCTCGGCCCGCGGTTACCACCGCGTCCTACGGGTCGCGCGGACCCTGGCCGACCTGGGCGGTGGCGGTGGGGTGACCCGTATGCATGTGGCGGAGGCGCTGAGCTATCGGCGGGTGGCGCCGGGGCGGTGATGCGGCCAGCGCTCCGAATCCAGGTTAACGCGTTGGCTGTCCGAGGATGGTTCCGATGTATTGGCTGTCCCATACCGCGCGCTTTCTGCGGAGTTTGAGGCATTTTTTGTCTTTGACTGCGCGCACGAGATTGAGTGCGAAGTGTCCGACGACGGCCATGTTTCTGGCGCCGTGTCCCTTTCTGAGCCGGGACTGGTCTTCGTGGAAGACGACGTCGAGTACCCAGTGGAGGTGGTTTTCGATGCCCCAATGGCCGCGCACGGCCTGGTCGGCGCGTTTGGCGGTGAGGGGGGCTGAGGAGATGTAGTATCGGGTGTCGGTGCGGCATCGGTCTGGAAGCTCGGTTCGCGAGACGACCCTGACGATGGCTGCGGCGCCGGCGGTTCGCACGGCACCGGCGATGGTGGGATTGGTGGCAATGGCGTCAATGGAGACGAGCGCGCCCTTGAGGCCGTCGTCCTCGGCCAAGCGGGCGATCAGAGCCGGGATCGCCTGTGTCTCGTTGGACTTGTCGGCGACCGCCTCCTGGCCGAGCACCAGCCGGCTGGTGGTGGCGAAGGCCGAGACCAGGTGTAGGGGCGCCTTGCCGGCGCCGCGGTCATGGCTGCGCCGCGAAGTCTTGCCATCAATGGCGAGGAAGTCAGGGCGCTGCGGCCAGGTCTCGCGCACCCAGCCGGTGAAGGCGGCCGAGAACAGGGCTGGGTCGATGGGGTTCATCAGCAGGGTCAGCCAACGCCCGCCCGGCACCCCGTGATGGTAGGGCAGGTAACCGCGCAAGGCTTCCAAATGTGCCTCGCCCCACTCGGCGATGCTGTCGTAATCGTCGCAGTCGCAGATCGTGCCGCACACCACCAACAGCAGCACCTCGGGCAGCGGATCGGCCACTCGCCACGGTTCGCGCGGATCCTCGATGACGGCAAAATGCTCAAGCAGCGCCTTCAACCGCGACTTGGGAAACCCGTCCAGGCTCGACAGGGTCATGGCGAACACTGCGAATCAATGGAGCATCCAGAGAATCAGAACCAACACAACGCCGAAACCCCGTTAACCCGAGTTCGGAGCCCTGATGACGCGGCACCCTGGCTTGCCCTCCCCTCACAACCGCTGAATACTGGTCGAAAAGCGCGAATTCTCGAATTCTCTGTTTTGGTGGAGGCGGTCATGGGGCATTGCACGCCCGATCAGTATGAGATCCTGCAACGTTCGGTGCTCGGGGTGCCCGTGCCGGTGCGGGTATCGCGAGTCACCACCGAGCCGCCGAGCACCGAACAGCTGCGGGTGATCCTGCGGACCCTGGAACTGGTGCCGGCGCCGCATCTGAGGCTGTTGTCGCCGCCCGGATATGTCCAGGTCTCTCGTCCGGGCTGTGCACCCCGGCGCGGAGGCGGCAATGGCGGCGAGTCGCGATGGGTCCGGCTCAGCGCGGCGGCAATCGGCGCCCATTACAACCGCCATCTCAACGTCACCCTGCTGCATGAAGTGGGCCATGTGGTCGACGGCGCCTATGGCGGCATGCGCTGGCTGCAGGAGAACGACCGCGAGGGCTATCGCCTGCTGGCGGATACCGGACATACCGGCGCGACCCAGTTCCCAGGCGAGCGCTTCGCCGATTGCTACATGATCTTCCTGGTCACCCAGCTTGGCGGCCGGACCTATACCCACCGTGCCGACCGTGCCGCCTATCGCGGCGAGCAGGCCACCCGGCGGTTCGGCATCATGCTCAACACGCCGGCCTTCGAGGGCTGGACCGGTCCACTGTCGGAACTTCGGCGCGGCTCGGCGGCCACGCCGAGCAGTACACCGGCCGGGCCGGGCCCGCAGCCGATGCCGATATGAGGGCGTGGTGATGCGGCGGCTGGAAGGCTCCTGCCATTGCGGCGCTGTGCGGTTTTCGGTCGAGAGCCATACGCCGGTGCCGTATATGCACTGTTATTGCTCGATTTGCCGGAAGACCGCCGGGGGTGGCGGATACGCCATCAATCTGATGGGCGAGGCCGGGACGCTGGCGGTCGAGGGGGCGGAGCATGTGGCCGACTACCCGGTCCGCCGATCCACCGACCCGGAGGCGAATCCCGGCGAAGGGATCAGGCATTTCTGTCGGCATTGCGGGACGGCGCTCTGGGGCAGCGACAGTCGCTGGGCGCAATGGGTCTACCCCCTCGCCTCGGCCATCGACACGCCCCTGGCGGAACCCGCCGACCGGACGCATATCATGCTCAGCTCGAAAGCGAACTGGGTCGCGGTGCCCCAGGCCGGCCCGCACGACGCGCATTTCGAGGAATATCCGGACCGGTCCGTGGCCGATTGGCACAAGGATCACGGGGTCTGGGAGGATTAGGCAGTCGCCGGCAGGTGGCGCGGTTCAGCGCAGGGCCAGGGCCCGTTCCAGGGGTGACACGGTGATCGGCACCGGCACGCCGCCGCGAGCGTTCAGGGCGCGTTCGACCGCCAGCCAGTCGACCCGGTCGGACTCGTCGCCGGCCATAGTGAGAACTAGGGCGCCGATGCCGACTGCCGGCACCGGATCGAAGCGGCCATGCTCTTCGATCTGGTCGGCCTGGCCCAGGGTCGGGTGGACCTCCAGATACAACTCGCCATCGAACCAGCCGATCTTGACCGGCTCGTCGACCACTCGGACCACGGTCTCGTCCGGCACCATGTCGTACAGTTCGACGATGTCCTCCGGGTACAGGCGGATGCAGCCGCGGCTGATCCGGCGGCCGATGCCATAGGGCTCGTTGGTGCCGTGGATCAGATATTGCGGCCAGTCGAGATACAGCGCGTGGGTGCCCAGCGGATTTTCCGGGCCCGCCTCAACCACCCAGGGCAAGGTCGGATCTTCCGCCCGGGCCGAGGCGGTGGGATGCCATTCCGGCCCTTCCTTGCGGCGCGAAATGTGGGTTTCGCCCAGCGGCGTCTCGCGGCCTTGGCGGCCGATGCCGATCGGGAAGGTCCGGGGGGCGCCGTCGCCGTCATAATAGTAGAGGCGCTGCTCCGCCAGATTGATGACGATGCCTTCGCGCGGGGCGGAGGGCAGAAGATGGGCGTGCGGGACGATCAGTTCGGTGCCGTCGCCGGGCAACCAGGGGTCGACGCCCGGATTGGCAGCCACCAGTTCGGTGTAGCCGACGCCGAAGTCGCGGGCGAGCGCGATCAGGGTGTCGTCGGACCGGGTTTGGTAGGAATCCAGATCGCCGATCAGATCGCCAGCGTCGGGTGCCGTTCCGCAGGCACCGGCCAACAGCGCCAACCCCAAGGCGAGTCGGTGCGCGAATCGACTCGCGATTCGCGGCGTCTGTCGGAGATTCGACTGCAAGAAACCCGCACGAAACGTCATAGGGATCGACCGTTCCCCCCTTGGTCCTATGCGGCCCCGGAACGATATCCCCGTTTCCCGCCGCGTTGCCACGCCGCGCCCGATCACACTTGCGTGCGGTCGGACCGTCCGGCAGTGTCGGTGTATATCGGAAAAAACTTAAGCCATTGGAAACGGCCCCGTCTTCATGCCTGACCTCCCCTCGCTACCGCCAGTAATCGGCCATCGCGGCGCGGCGTCGCATGCCCCGGAAAACACCTTGGCGGGCATACGCAAGGCGGCGGCTTTAGGCGTTCGGATGATCGAAATCGATGCCAAGCTGACGGCGGACGGGGTGCCGATCCTGATGCATGACGACGCCCTGGATCGCACCACGAGCGGCACCGGGCCCGTCCGGCGGACCCAGCTGGCAACGATCCGCACCTTGGATGCCGGCTCCTGGTTCGGCGCCCCTTTCGCCGGTGAGCCGGTGCCTACTCTGGCCGAGGCATTGGATCTGTCCCTGCTGCTGGGCCTGGCGGTCAATCTGGAAATCAAACCCTGCAAGGGCCGGGAGCGGGAGACCGCAGAGGCCTCGCTGACGGTGGCGCGTGAATTTTGGCCGGCGGATCGGCCGCCGCCCCTGGTCTCAAGCTTCGCCCGGGAAGCGATGGTCACGGCGCTGGAGATCGCGCCGGACTGGCCGCGCGGCTACCTGTTCGATCGAAAACCGACAAAGCTGCGGGCGGAGATCGAGGCACTCAAACCGGCGACTCTGAATACCTCGCAACGGCGTCTGAACGCCAAGGCCGTCGCCGAGTTGAAGGCGACAGGCCTGCCGGTTCTGACGTATACGGTGAACGATCCGCAGCGCGCCAAAGAGCTGTTCGACATGGGTGCGGACGGTGTCTTCAGCGATGCGCCCGACGCGATCCTGGCCGTGCTGGCGTAGTCGGGCCAGACCGGCGTTTCCTCAGGTGCCTCGGCGGTGGTCGTCAGGTTGCGCCGTTGTCGCCATTGTCGCCATTCTTCGGGGCGCCGGGCATACCGATGGCATGAAAGCCGCAATCGACATGGTGGACCTCGCCCGAAACGCCGCCGGATAGCGGGCTCAGCAGATACAGTCCTGCGCCGCCGACCTCTTCCAGCGTCACGTTGCGGCGCAGCGGCGCGGCCATCTGGTTGAACTTGAACACATAGCGGGCATCGGCGATCGCGCTACCGGCCAGTGTTCGCATCGGCCCGGCCGAGATCGCGTTCACCCGGATGCCGCTCGGGCCGAGATCATTGGCCAGATATCGGACGCTGGTCTCAAGCGCCGCCTTGGCCACCCCCATGACATTGTAGTTCGGCATGACCCGCTCGGCGCCCAGATAGGTCAGCGTCAGCAGGCTGCCGCCATTGGGCATCAGCGCCTCGGCCCGTTTCGCCAGCGCGGTGAACGAGTAACAGGAAATTCTGAGCGTCCGGCTGAAATTCTCCGCCGTCGTATCGAGATAGCGACCCTTCAGCTCTTCCTTGTCCGAATAGGCGACCGCATGGACCAGAAAGTCGATCGACCCCCAGGCCGCGCTCAGCCGCTCAAACACCGCGTCGATCGAGACGCCGTCTTCGACATCGCAGGGCAGCACGATGTCGCTGCCGAGCGACTGCGCCAGCGGTTCAACGCGCCGCTGGAAGGCGTCGCCCTGATAGGTAAAGGCCAACTCCGCGCCCTGCCCGTGCAGCGACTGGGCGATACCCCATGCGATCGAATGGTTGTTGGCGACTCCCATGACCAGGCCCCTCTTGCCGGTCATAAGCCCCTGCTGTGCCGTCATCGGATCATTGCCCCGGTGTGATCTCCCCGCACGGGAGACAGTCAGTCGCGATAGCGTTTGAACGCCAGGGCGGCATTTGTGCCGCCAAAGCCGAAGCTGTTCGACATAACGCAGTTGAGCCCGGCATTGTCGCGCCGCTCGCGCATCACCGGCATGCCCTCCGCATCAGGGTCGAGCGTCTCAATATTGGCCGAGGCGCAGATGAAATCGTTTTCCAGCATCAGCAGCGAGAAGATCGCCTCCAGAACGCCGGCCGCCCCCTGGGCGTGGCCGGTCAGCGATTTCGTCGAGCTGAGGGGCGGCACTTTGTCGCCGAAGGTCTCGCGCACCGCCGCCAGTTCCCGGGTGTCGCCGACCGGCGTAGAGGTGCCGTGGGTGTTGATGTAGTCGACCGGGCAATCCATGGTCGACAGCGCCATTTTCATGCAGCGCACAGCGCCCTCGCCGGATGGCTGGACCATGTCGAAGCCGTCGGAATTGGCGCCATAGCCGACCAGTTCGGCATAGATCTTCGCGCCGCGGGCCTTGGCGTGCTCAAGCTCCTCGAGCACCACTACCCCGCCGCCGCCGGAAATGACGAAGCCGTCGCGATCGGCGTCATAGGCGCGCGAGGCGCGTTCGGGAGTGTCGTTGTACTTTGACGACAGCGCGCCCATGGCGTCGAACAACACCGTCAATGTCCAATGCAGCTCTTCGCCGCCGCCGGCGAACATGATGTCCTGCTTGCCCCATTGGATCTGCTCGGCCGCGTTGCCGATGCAATGGGCGCTGGTCGAGCAGGCGGAGCTGATCGAATAATTGATGCCGCGAATCTGGAACGGTGTCGCCAGCGTCGCCGAGTTGGTGCTCGACATGGATCGGGGCACCATATAGGGACCGATCCGCTTGGGGCCCTTCTCCCGGGCGATGTCGGCGGCCGAGACGATATTCTTCGTGGACGGGCCGCCGGAGCCCATGATCAGCCCGGTGCGGTCATTGGATACGTCGGACGGCTCCAGCCCGGAATCGGCGATCGCCTGTTCCATTGCCACGTAGTTATAGGCCGCGCCATCGCCCATGAACCGCTTCAGCTTGCGGTCCACGGCCCCGTCGAGATCGATTTTCGGCGCGCCATGCAAATGGCTGCGAAAGCCGAGCTCCTTGTATTCCTCGACAAATACAATGCCCGAGCGCCCGAGTTTCAGGCTCTCGACGACCTCGGCCTTGTTGATTCCAATACTGGAAACGACACCCAGGCCGGTGACGACCACGCGACGCATTCAGTGATTCCTCTTTCGGTCAGGCCGGGGCGGCGGAGAACAGACCGACCCGCAGATCCTTGGCTTCGTAGATCGGATTGCCGTCAACATGGACCGATCCGTCGGCGACGCCCAGGATGACTCTACGATTGATGAACCGCTTGATGTCGAGCCGATACTTGACCAGCTTGGCCACCGGAAGCACTTCGCCGGTGAACTTCACCTCGCCGACGCTCAGCGCCCGTCCGCGACCCGGCGCACCGGTCCAGCCGCAGAAGAAGCCAAGCAATTGCCACAAGGCATCGAGGCCCAGGCAACCCGGCATTACCGGGTCGGACTCGAAATGGCACCCGAAGAACCAGAGATCCGACTTGATCTCCAACTCGGCCTCGATCTCACCCTTGCCGTGTTCACCGCCCTCGTCGGTGATTCGGGTGATCCGATCGAACATCAGCATTGGCGGCAATGGCAGTCGCGCATTGCCGGGGCCGAAGAGCTTACCGTGGGCACACGCCAACAGATCCTGATAAGAAAAGCTGTTCTTTTTGAGCACTGTTGAGCGATCCACTCCTAGCGATTCATGAGCCGGACTGTACCCGATTTCGGGTCGCAAACAAGGCATCTTCTGTGTTGAAATGAGGGCACGCGTCCCCGCGCTGGTGAATTTTTTCCTTCGCCCGGCAACCGGACGGCCCTATATGTGGATCGTCATGCGCGAACGACCGTACTCCCAGGCCTTGCAAAGGCTGCAAAGTGCCCGGCTCCGGCCAACCCGTCAGCGGCTTGCCTTAGGCCGTTTACTGTTCGACGGGCACGACCGGCATGTTACGGCCGAACAGTTGCACGCCCAGGCAAAGTTGGCGCGAGTCAGCGTGTCATTGGCGACCGTCTACAATACTTTGAATCAGTTCACCCGGGCCGGCCTGTTGCGTGAAGTCGTGGTCGAGCCCGGACGGTCGTATTTCGATACGAATACCGACGAGCATCATCACTTCTTTCATGAGAAGTCCGGCCAGCTGACCGATATTTCGGGGGTCGCCCTGACCGTGGCACAGATGCCTCCTCCGCCGGCCGGTTCCAAGGTCGCTCGGGTCGACGTGGTCATCAGGGTGACCGACGACGACTGATTCCGCCGAGGCGGACGGCCCGGCTTCCCCGCTGCGCCGGGCCGAAAATTGATTTAGAACAATTCTAATCTGATTGACTTCGCCCCTGCCGGGTGCGATACCGAAACGATGACGTGCCGGCCCGCCGCCGGTCCGAATACCTACTGACATTCCAGGGAATCAGCGGGTGTCGCTCAAAGGCTCAAACACCGAGAAAACCTCAAACCCGCGTTCTCCGGCGAGGGTCAGGCCAACCGTCGCCGCCTCTTATCGGGGTTGTTTGGAACCGGTCGGCTCACGGTCGCCCGTGAACGCCGCTCGGCGCTGGTGCATCGAGCCTATGCGACCAATACCTGACGGCCTCGGAGGGCTCCACCTGGTAAATCCCGGTTCAATCAACGCAGCCACCATCGGAGGGAAAAATGGACGGAAATGATAGCGCGACCGCAGGCAAGTGCCCGGTGATGCACGGCGCCACGAATTTCAGCGTCAGGTCGAACCGCGACTGGTGGCCGAACCAGTTGAACCTCAGGATCCTCCACCAGAACTCGTCCCTGTCCAATCCCATGGGCGAGGCGTTCAACTACGCGGAAGAGTTCAAGAAACTCGACCTCGGGGCCCTGAAGAAGGACCTCTATGCGCTGATGACCGACTCCCAGGAATGGTGGCCGGCCGATTACGGTCACTACGGGGGGCTCTTCATCCGTATGGCCTGGCACAGCGCCGGCACATACCGCACAGCGGACGGCCGCGGCGGCGCATCCTCCGGCTCGCAACGCTTCGCGCCGCTCAACAGCTGGCCCGACAACGTGAACCTCGACAAGGCGCGGCGGCTGCTCTGGCCGATCAAGAAGAAATACGGCGACGCGATCTCCTGGGCCGACCTTCTGATCCTCGCCGGCAACTGCGCCATCGAGTCGATGGGGGGAAAGACGTCCGGCTTCGGCGGCGGGCGCGAGGATATCTGGGAGCCCGAGGAGGACATCTACTGGGGCACCGAGGAGACCTGGCTCGGCGACAAGCGCTACAGCGGCGACCGGGAACTCGAGACCACTCTCGCCGCCGTTCAGATGGGTCTGATCTACGTGAACCCGGAAGGACCGAACGGCGAGCCCGACCCGGCCGCCTCGGGCCGCGACATCCGCGAGACCTTTGCCCGAATGGCGATGAACGACTATGAGACCGTCGCGCTCACGGCGGGCGGCCATACTTTCGGCAAGACCCACGGCGCAGACGATGCGGCGCAGGTGGGACCGGAGCCTGAAGGTGCGCCGCTCGAAGCGATGGGCCTCGGCTGGATCAGCACCTATGGCAGCGGCAAGGGCCGCGATACCATTTCCAGCGGAATCGAAGGCGCTTGGACCCCCAACCCGATCCGGTGGGACAATGGATATTTCGACGTGCTGTTCGGCTACGAATGGGAGCTGGTCAAGAGTCCCGCGGGCGCCTGGCAGTGGACGCCCAAGGATCTGGCGGAAAAGGACATGGCGCCCGATTCGGAGGACGCCTCCAAGCGCGTGCCGATCATCATGACCACCGCGGACATGGCGATGCGCATGGACCCGATCTACGAGCCGATCTCACGGCATTTCCACCAGAACCCGGACGAGTTCGCCGACGCCTTCGCCGGGGCCTGGTTCAAGCTGACGCACCGCGACATGGGGCCGAAGTCGCGTTACCTCGGCGCCGAGGTGCCGGCCGAGGACCTGATCTGGCAGGATGCCATGCCGGAAATCGACCACGACCTGATCGACGATCAGGACATCGCCGGCCTGAAGGGCAAGATGCTCGCATCGGGTCTGTCGATCTCCGATCTGGTTTCGACCGCCTGGGCGTCGGCGACCACCTTCCGCGGCTCCGACAAGCGCGGCGGGGCGAACGGAGCGCGTATCCGCCTTGCGCCGCAGAAGGATTGGGAGGTCAACCAGCCGGCCCAGTTGGCCGGCGTGCTCGAAACCCTCGAAGGCGTGCAAAGAGAGTTCAACGGCGCGCAGTCGGGCGGGAAGAAGGCATCGCTCGCGGATTTGATCGTCCTTGGCGGCTGTGCAGCCGTTGAGCAGGCGGCGAAGAATGCCGGGCACGATTTGACGGTACCCTTCGCGCCAGGGCGCACGGACGCCTCGCAGGAGCAGACCGATGTGGAGTCCTTCGACGTGCTTGAGCCGGTCGCGGACGGGTTCCGCAACTACCTCAAGGCCGACTACGCCGTATCGGCGGAGGAACTGCTGGTCGACAGGGCGCAGCTGATGACGTTGACCGCACCCGAGATGACGGCGCTTGTCGGCGGCATGCGCGTGTTGAACGCGAATGCCGGGCAGTCCAGGCACGGCGTGTTCACCGACCGGCCCGAGGCGCTCACCAACGACTTCTTCGTCAACCTGCTCGACATGGGCACGGCGTGGAAGGCGGTCTCGGACGCCGGAGATCTGTTCGAGGGACGCGATCTCCAGAGCGGCGACGTGAAGTGGACCGGCACCCGTGTCGATCTGATCTTCGGTTCGAACTCCCAACTCCGCGCCGTCGCGGAAGTCTATGCGTGCGACGACTCGCAAAAGTCGTTCGTGCGTGACTTCGTGGCTGCCTGGAACAAGGTGATGAACCTAGATCGTTTCGATCTCGCCTGACCTCGGCGAAATGATGTTCGAACGCGGCTCTTTACGGGCCGCGTTCGGGCGTTAGGGTGGGTGGCGGACTCGATGTCCACGCCAGGACTAGTGGGGTAATAGGCACATGTCGTTTAAGGGCAGCAAGACCGAAGCCAACCTGAAGGCCGCGTTTTCCAGCGAGAGCCAGACCAACCGCCGCTATCTCTACTTCGCCCAGAAGGCGGATATCGAAGGCTACAACGACGTGGCCGCGGTATTCCGGTCCACCGCGGAAGGCGAGACCGGTCACGCCCATGGCCATCTGGAGTTCCTCGAGGAAGTCGGCGACCCGGCGACCGGTGAGCCGATCGGCAGCACCGAGGACAATCTGAAGGCCGCCATCGCCGGCGAGACGCACGAATACACCGACATGTACCCGGCAATGGCCCGCACCGCCCGCGACGAGGGCTTCGACGAGATCGCCGATTGGTTCGAGACCCTGCCAAGGCCGAAAAATCCCATGCGGGCCGCTTCCAGCGCGCCCTGACGGATATGGCCTAGCGAGGGTCGCCGCTGGCCCTAGACGGGCCGGAGCCGACCAGAACCAGAAGATCACGCGATCGGAGCGCGACATAGTCGGCGCCCCGACCGCCTGCGTTGGGTTGGCTATCTGGTGAACTCCACCAGCTCGACGCGGCTGCCGTCCTGGCCGACCTCGAGGATCAGTCCAACGCCCGGCGCGTAGTATTTGTATTCCTCCGCCTCCGGTTCGATCGGGGTGAATTCGCGGGTCACCAGGCAGTGCCCGCCGCAGGATGCCGCGGGCACCCCTTCGGTACCGTCCAGCAATACGATCTGCGCCGCATCCTCCGCCTCGCGCAGGGAGAATTCCTGGCGGTAGATATGCCCCACCTGCGGCAGCGCCTGCATCAGGATGCCTGGCTGGGCGAAGTCTCGAAACGCCCGCCATGAACCGTCGAGATCCACCAATTCGGGCATGTCCTCGCCCTCCGGGATCTCGAAGTTCTGGGAGATCTCGCCGCAATACCAGACATTGCCGAGCCGATCCTGGGCGTACCAATCGTCGGTATCCTCGACCACCGTGCCGTCCTCCTCGACCCGGTCGTTGAGCACCAGGCAGGTGACGCCGCCGATCTGCTTAGTCCGGTCGGTTACCGTGACGATGATGGTTTCGTCACCGCCCTCGTAGACCCAGCGCCGGCCCTGCTCCAGTGGGAAATAGGGGTTGGCGGCGATGGACACGCCGATTTCCAGGGGATCCACGAAATCCGCCGGGTCGAAGGCGGGCTCGAAAGTGTCCTCGCCGAGCGCCAGGCAGAGATCGATCCGGGCGCCGAAACGATCGCCGCATAGCGACCTTTCTTCATGCCGGGCCTGCTTCGCCTCATCCGAACACTCCTGTGTCGCCACCGGGTCGGACAGGTTGGCGCAGTTGCCGATGGTGGTCCAAAAATCATCCCGGACATCGCTCCGGCACGCTCGCCGAGCGGCCCGGGCCGTCGCCGTGCAGGCCAATCCGTTCCGAAATTCCTGCGCCAGCCGCAAACCATCATCATCGTCGTCGCCGGACAGCGAGTCCTGGGCAAAAACGCCGCTCGCTGCGACCAAGACGGCGATAGTCAGGGCAAGGCAGCAAAGCATCAGGCGGATACCCGGACTCGCCTTGGTATCCTCGATTTGGTCTGTGGTGGAAGGCTTTGTGGTCATGTCAGTCACAATACGGTCCTCCTGTCATGCGGCGTGAAGCCGGTCAGCGCCGGCCTTGGAAGGCGCATCGGCGCGTTCGGGCGACGCCTGTCGGGGCCCGTCAGTTATTACGATGCTTTGGAAACGGGTAAATCCGGCAGGTGCTGGACCGCCGCGTAGATGACGCTTGTGGGATTTCCGGTTGAGAGCATTCCGGACAACCGGTATCGGCCACCGCTATCGGACCGATGTCAGATAGGCGCGTAGATGCGCCGACAATTATCTAGTTCAACAATATCAATAAGTAGTGCAGTGGTTTTGATGTGTAACATAAAATATATGTCACGAATTCACGGCCCTCGGAAAATGATTTTCCAAGCCGCAGGGAATCGAGCTCGAGTCTATTCGGCCGCGGTTGTCCGGCTATTCGACGCGCCGAATGCCGGCGCCAACGCACCGGTGTCCAATGCTGTCTCGGTGAGGTTGTTTGCCGGCAGGTCCGGATTGAACAAATCCTCAAGGAAATACGCGGAGAAAGCCGATTTCCCGGGCAGCTTGGAGCGGGCATAGATCGACTGGGCCTGCTGTCGAACCGTCGCCTCCGTGGTCCCGCGCAAAGAGGCGATTTCCTTGTGGCTCAGCCCCTTGAGAATCAACAGGCCGACTTCCCGTTCGGCGTCGGTCATGCCCCATTCGTCGAACTGATTGGTGATTTCCAATCGGAGTCCGTTGAGATGCGCCTGGACCTTGTTGCGCCAACCGCGTCCTTCCGATCGGGCAACGTCGAGATCCCGGATCAGGGACATCTTCTCCTCATGCTGGACATGCATGCGCTGGACCAGCAGGGCAACTCCAACGGCCGCGCCAATGGTGAGGAGAAGCGAGACGGCGTCGAAGGCGATGTCGAGCGGTGAAATATCGTCGGTCTCGGTGAGGATTTCGAGGGCGAGGAGGGTCACAAAGGAGCCGGCGCCGACCGCCCCCAGGATCCATCGGATCTGCCGTTCACTGAAGTTCGCCATTGGGAGTACCTCCCCTGTTTTGCCGAAGCGCGGCAGGTGGCGGTCGTTGCCGAGTATACACCGATTTGGCGTAGGAGGCTATTTGACCTCTTCGTCCTGGTAGAGCCCCCATAGATCGTCGCGCGGCATCCAGCCGCGGTATCCGGCGATATCCATATAGCACCAGCCATCCTCGGGCGCGGAGTCGGTCGGGCAGCGAAGAATCCGGCCGATAACGCCGGGCTCGGCGCGGGCGATGACCGGAGCCCCGGCTTCCGGATCGAGCCGAAGGTCGCGGATCTCTTCGCCGAGAATCAGCGCGCCGCGCTGGCCGGACAGCAGGGATTGATGGACCCAGCCTTCGGTGCCTTCGAAATCGCGAATCTTTCGCCAGGTGTCGAATTCCGCCACCACCTCCACCGGCATCGCCCGGCGCAGGAACACCCAGTTGATCGGGTAGCGACGGCCGGGGCCGGCCCGGACGTTGACCTCGTCATCCTTCAGCGTCACGAAGCGTGGCACCGGCAGGCCGCTATCCGCCATCGCCGGCGCGGCCGCTGCCAACAGGGCGACGATCAGGCTGGCGGCGAGAAGCGGCGGGAGGAAAAGGCGGGTCATCTGTCTCGGCCGTGTGAGATATTGATCCGGCGGCGGCTCTTTATCGGATTGCCGGTCCAGCCGGTCAAGCGGCGGAATGCCACGGCGGTGGAGGACCACGCGGGTGTCTTGCCCTGGCGGGGTCGGGGCATTATCCCCTAAAGTAAGTGCCGCGCCGGTCGAACGACCAGCGCCGGATTTCCGCACGCCCCGAAAGGCCGCTCGCAGATGCCGGATCGCAAGAAGCCCCTCGTTATCGTCACCCGCAAGCTGCCCGACGTCATCGAGACGCGGATGATGGAGCTGTTCGAGCCGCGGCTGAACATCGACGACGCGCCCATGAGCCGCGCCGATCTGGCCACTGCCATGGCCGAGGCGGATGTGCTGGTCCCCACCGTCACCGACCGCATCGATGCCGCGCTGATCAAGGGGGCGGGCGAGCAGCTCAAGGTGATCGCCAGCTTCGGCACCGGCGTCGACCACATCGATATTCCGGCGGCCAAAGCGCGGGGCATCGCGGTCACCAATACGCCGGGCGTGCTGACCGAGGACACCGCCGACATGACCATGGCGCTGGTGCTCGCGGTGGCGCGCCGGCTGGTCGAGGGCGAGGCGATTGTGCGGTCCGGCAAATGGACCGGCTGGAGCCCGACCGGCATGCTGGGCCACCGGCTGCACGGCAAGCGGCTCGGCATCATCGGTATGGGACGCATCGGCCAGGCGGTGGCGCGCCGGGCGCGCGGCTTCGGCCTGTCGATCCACTATCACAATCGCCGCAGGGTGCAGGAGGAGGTCGAGACCGAGCTGGAGGCGACCTATTGGGAGAGCCTGGACCAGATGCTGGCCCGCATGGACATCATTTCGGTCAACTGCCCGCACACCCCGGCCACCTATCATCTGCTGTCGCCGCGCCGGCTGGCGCTGATGCCGCGCCATGCGATCCTGGTGAACACCTCACGCGGCGAGGTGGTCGATGAGAAGACCCTGGCCAAGGTGCTGGCGCAAGGCGACATCGCCGGGGCCGGCCTCGACGTCTTCGAGCACGAACCGGCGATCAACCCCAAGCTCCTGAAGCTGCCCAATGTGGTGCTGCTGCCCCATATGGGCTCCGCGACGCTGGAAGGCCGGATCGACATGGGCGAGAAGGTGATCATCAACATCCGCACCTGGGTCGACGGCCACACCCCGCCGGACATCGTGCTGGAGACGGAGTTTTAGGGGCTGAGGGTTCGAGAAGAGCGCTTTGTCTCGGCGTCACCGATTCCTCGTTCCACTTTCACTTGTCATTCCCGCGAAAGCGGGAATCCAGGAAACGTCGGGATCGACTGGATTCCCGCCTTCGCGGGAATGACAATGAAGTGTGGTTCAAGTAGCCAACATGGCTGTGCCATGGAGTGGCTCATCTCCGGATCGTCAGCCGAGTTGATTTGCGGTTTCCGGCCCTGCGCCAGATCTGACAGGGGCTGATACACTGTCTGCCGAAGGCATTTCGGGGAGTGCGACAGGCGGACATGACCTCATCGATCGGAACCCGGAACCTCGCCGCCGCGATCTCCGCCAGCGCGCTGTTCGCCAGCCTCGACGACATCGTCATCAATTCGATTCTGGAAGAAATGGAGTGGTTCAGCCTGCCCGGTGGCCGCAAGCTGTTCCGCCAGGGCGATCCGGCCAATGCCCTGTATCTGGTGACCTCCGGCTGCCTCGCCGTTGTCATGCGACAGTCGGACGGTCGCGAGGCCAAAGTCGCCCAAGTCCATGCCGGAGAAACGGTCGGCGAAATGGCCCTGATCTCCGGCGAGCCGCGCTCGGCCACCGTGGTCGCGATGCGCGACACATCGCTGCTCCGGATCGCCCGGGAGGCCTTCGAGAAGCTGATCCGCCAGCATCCAGATGCCATGTTCCATCTCGCCAAGCAGCTTGCCGAACGCTTGGTGACCGCCAACCGCGCCACCGAGTATTCAGCCGGCGCGAAGACCATCGCCCTGCTGCCGGCGGACCCCGGCGTCGCCTGCGAGGCGCTGTCCCGCGATCTCACCCGCGCCCTGACCGATTGCGGAAAGCGGGTCTTCCTGCTGGACAGCGATTCCGTCGGCCGCACCGCCGAATGGTTTCACAGCATCGAGCAATCGCACGATCTGATCCTCTATCGCGCCGAGCCGTCCGCGTCGTCCTGGACCCGGCTATGTATGCGCCAGGCCGATCGGGTGTTGCTGGTCGCCCGCGCCGGCGCGCCTAGGGATTCAGAACCGTTGCCCGAAGCCACAATGGAGATCGCACGGCAGCGCCGATGCGATCTGGTGACTATCCATGATACTGGCGATCGGCCGCCCAAGCCTGACGATGCGCGTTGGGCCTCATTACCGATCGACCTGCATTGCCATCTGAGGCCCGGAAACGCCGCCGATCTGCAACGCCTGGCACGTCTCCTGACCGGACGCGCCGTCGGAATCGTGCTGTCGAGCGGCGGCGCGCGCGGGTTCGCCCATGTCGGGGTGGTCCGGGCGCTTCGGGAAGCGGGCGTCCCGCTCGATTTGCTGGGCGGCACCAGCATGGGTGCGGTGGTCGCCGCCAGCGTGGCGCTGGAGTGGGACGACGCGGAACTCGCCTCCCGGCTGCGCCAGGCCTTCGTGACCGCCAAGCCGCTCAGGGACTATACGATCCCGCTGATAGCCTTGGCCCGGGGCCAGAAGGTGACGCGGTTGCTGCGGGAGCATTACGGCGAGATCGATATCGAGCAGCTCTGGCGCCCCTGCTTCTGCGTTTCCTCGAACCTGACCACCGCGGCCAGCCGGGTTCACCGCACCGGGTCGCTGTGGCGGGCGCTGCGGGCCAGTGTCGCCATCCCCGGCCTGTTGCCGCCGATCATCGAAAACGGCGAGGTGCTGGTCGATGGCGGCGTCATCGACGGCTTTCCGGTCGGCGCCATGCGCAGCCTGCATCAAGGGCCGCTGATCGGCGTCAACGTGTCGGCCAACCGGGCCTTCGAAGATGTGTCCGAATGCCTGGAGAGCGGCTCGCCCTGGTGGCGGATGCGTCAGCGCGACGGCCACACCCCCGGCATCGTCAGCCTGCTGATGCGCGCCGGCACCGTCAGCAGCGAGGCCCAGACCCGGGCCTGCCGCGAGCAGGTGACCCTGCTTCTGGAGCCGCCCACCCATGGGGTGGACCTGCTCGATTGGGGGTCGTTCGACCGCGCCGTCGAATTGGGATACGCCTACACGATGAGGGCGCTGGAGGAATGCGATTTGGGGTCGATCCGGCCATGACGGCGGATTGCCTCACTAATACCAATCTGCAGTGAGGATCATGCATTGGCCCAGGTTCTTGACCCGATGGACATGATCTTCCATGGCTGGTCGATGAGGCGGTTCCAGGCGAAGCAGGAATGGTCGACGATATCGGCATAGGATTTGAAGGTGCGGTTCGAGAGCCAGTTGTCCCGCATGAATTGCCAGATGTTTTCGACGGGATTGAGCTCTGGGGAACGTGGCGGGAGCGGCAAGAGTGTGATGTTTTCCGGGACGTCGAGCTTGTGGGTGGTATGCCAGCCGGCCTGATCAAGGAGGATGACGGCGTGGGCGCCGGGCGTCACCTGGGATGAGATTTCGACCAGATGCCATTGCATGGCCTGGGTGTTGCATCGGGGCAGGACGAGGGCCGCACCGACGCCGCGGGCCGGGCATATGGCACCGAAGATGTAGGCTGATCGGGTTCGCTGATCGTGGGGTGCCCGCGGCCTGGTGCCCCGCTTGGCCCATCGGCGGGTAATCTTGTTCTTCTGGCCGACCCTGGCCTCGTCTTGGAACCAGATCTCGATTTCGATGCCGGCGGCGAGCCGAGATCGGATCGTGGCTATCTGGTCGGGGAATTTTTTTTGAACGTCACGATGGTCTCCGGGTCTTGGGCATGGTGGCGCGGCCGCGCCGAGAGCTTGCGATAGCCCAATTCGCGCAGCGTGCGGCTGACAGTGGTCTCATGCAGGCAGAGGCCGAACGCCTCATGCAGCCAGGCCGCCAGATCAGCCAGCCGCCAGCGCACCACGCCGTCGACCGCCGGCATGGGCCCCGCCTCGACCTTCGCGGCCAGGGCAGCCCGTTGGGCGGCATTCAGTTTCGGCCGGTTGCCCGGTGCGGTGCCGTCGATCAGACCCTCAGGACCCCGGGCATTGAACCGCAGCACCCAGTCACGGACCGTCTGAAGCCCGGCGCCCGCATACCGCGCCGCCGCCGTGCGCGACCCGCCATCATAGATCAGCGCCAGCGTCAGAAGCCGCCGGCTCTGGCCAGCATGCTCCGTTCGTTTGGCCAGCGCCCGAAGCTCTTCACCGGTGAAATCATCGCGCAGCGCAATCCCAGCTCGCATGGCAAACCTCCTTTGGTTGCCAACTTGAATCATGTCAGGACGAAAATGGGAATCCCCTAAATGAGTCAGCCATCGCGCAGGTTGGTATAACCCACCAAACGCTGTCATTCCGGCGAAGGCGGGAATCTAGGTGGCACGGCGGTGACGCCCGCACACCGGTGAGTACTGGATTCCCGCCTTCGCGGGAATGACAACCAGGTATTTGGTTTTGTCTGTACCAGTTCCACCGCCGGCCTAGATGAACATCATCGCGCCCGTCTTCGATGCGTCCCCCAGGAACGTCACCACGCCGGCGATCTCGATCCGCAAATCGGGATCCAGATCGGCATCCGCGATGCCGGCGGCGCGCAGGCCCATTTCGCAGGCGATGAAGCGCACGCCGAGATCGCGGCAGGCCTCCAGCAGGGCTTCGAAATCGGCCACGCCCTTCTTTTTGAACTCCGTATCGGTGCGCTCCGGCTCGCCGTCCAGGCGTCTCCACCCGCCCGGCATCAGGGCTGGAAGCGCGTTCCCGGTGAAGAACAACGTGGCATCACGGCTGGTGGCGGCGGCGGCGCTGGCCATCACCAGGGCGTAATGCACCCGGTCGAACCTGCCGTCGAAGACCACGATGGACAGCTTGTCGGGACCGTCAGCCATGGGCGGAGAGGTCCTTGATGGTGGCCTTGCCGCCGCAGAGCGGGCAGTCCGGATCGCGTGGCACCTTGAGCTTGCGGAATTCGCTGCCCAGGCTGTCGATCATCAGCAGCCGGCCCGACAGCCCCTCGCCGATGCCCAGCACTTCCTTCACGATCTCGACCGCTTGCAGGGACCCGACCAGCCCGGCCAGCGCGCCCAGCACCCCGGCCTCCGAACAGCTTGGCACCGTGCCGGCCGGTGGCGCTTCGGGGAAGACGCAGCGATAACAGGGGTTCGGCGGCCCTTCATGGGCCTTGAAGGTGGCGATCTGCCCGTCGAAGCGCAGCAGGGCTGCGGAGACCAGCGGCCGCCTTGCCAGATAGCAGGCATCGTTGACCAGATAGCGGGTGGCGAAATTGTCGCTGCCATCGGCCACGATGTCGTAATCGCCGATCAGGTCCAGCGCATTGGCGGCGGTCAGCCGCGCATGATGGCGGTCGACCCTCACATCCGGGTTGATCGCGGCGATACGGGATGCCGCGCTGTCCACCTTGGCGACACCGATGGTGGCGGTGTCATGGATCGCCTGGCGCTGAAGATTGCTCAGATCGACCGCATCGTCGTCGATCACCCCGATGGTGCCGATCCCGGCCGCCGCCAGATACAGCAGCACCGGCGCGCCCAGCCCGCCGGCCCCGACTACCAGCACCCTTGCATTCAGCAGCCGCTCCTGCCCGGTCCCGCCGATCTCCGGCAGAATGATGTGGCGGGCATAGCGGCGGATCTGGTCGTCGGTGAAATCCATGGGGCGGCTACTTCCCCTGCCCGACGAAGCGCCGCGCCGCCGCGCCGACGCTGGCACCCTGGACGATGACCGAGAACACCACGATCACATAGGTGGCGGTCAGGATGGTGATCTTGTCTGGCCCCTCGGGCAGCGACAGGGCGAGCGCGATGGAGATGCCGCCGCGCAGGCCGCCCCAGACCAGGATCGGATAGGCGCCGCGGGTGAACGGCGCGAAGGGCGTGATCAGCAGGAAGGGTATGCCGACGGAGACCGCCCGTGCCGCCAGCACCAGCACGATGGCGACAAGGCCGATGGTCAGATGGCCGAGATCGGTGGCGATGGCCACGATTTCCAGCCCGATCAACAGGAACAGCACCGAATTCAGGATCTCGTCCACCAGGGACCAGAAGCTGGTCAGATGCTGGCGGGTGCGCTCGCTCATGGCGAAACGGGTGCCGTGATTGCCGATGATCAGCCCGGCCACCGCCATCGCCACCGGCCCGGCCAGATGCAGCCGGTGCGCCAGGGCATAGCCGCCCATCACCAGGGCCAGGGTGATCAGGACCTCGAGATTGTGCTCGTCGATCGAGCGCATGGCGCGGTAGGCGATCCAGCCGACGACTAACCCCAGAAGCGCACCGCCTCCGGCCTCGAGCAGGAACAGCTCGCCAGCATTGGTCAGGGAGAATTCGGTGCCGCCGTGCGCCGCCGCCAGCAGGATGGTGAACACCACGACCCCGACGCCATCGTTGAACAGGCTTTCCCCGGCAACCTTGGCTTCCAGGGTCGGCGGCACCTTGGCGGTCTTCAGGATGCCCATCACCGCCACCGGGTCGGTCGGGCTGATCAGGGCGCCGAATACCAGGCACCAGGCGAATGGCACCGGGAAGCCGAACCAGCCGCTGATCACGCTGAAACCGAAGGCGATGATCAGGGTCGAGACCACCACACCCGCCGTGGACATCAGCGCTACCGCCCATTTGCGCCGCAGCAGGTTTCCCAGATCCACATGCAGCGCCCCGGCGAACAGCAGGAAGGACAGCATGCCGTTCAGCAGCGTGTCGGAAAAATCGAGGCCGGCGATGAAACCCCGTACCGACTGGCCGAGCCCGAGGCCCGGGAACAGCGCATCCAGTCCGACCACGCCCAACGACGCCAGGGCGCCCATGATGGTCAGCCCGATGGTATGGGGCAGGCCGATCAGCCGATAGTTCGCAAATCCCAGCACGGCGGCCAGGACAACCAGGGCGGCGGCGGCGTCGAATGGATTCACGGGCAGGCTCGCGATCGGTTGGTGTGCTCTGTGCGAAACCTATATCCCGCCGCTCGCGATTTGGCCAATGCGTGGGCCGTTCGACGCGCCGTTAACCCGGCTGCAAATCGCCGCGCCGCATAGTCCAGGCCATTGCATTGGCGGCCGAGGGACGCGGTTTCGCACTGGATCATGGGCGATTACCCGAAGAATACCGAAAGACGGAGCGGCATTTGGCAGCGCTGGCTGGCATTCGCCGGTCGCCACGGTCGCATCGCGGCGCTGTCGGTGTTCGTTTTCGGCGCGCTTGTTCATGCGATATTGAGCCAGGTCTTTTCGACGACCTACGCCGATGAGATAGAGGCGCTGCTCGGCGAACTCTATGTCTTCCAATGCGTTCCACTGGAGTCCGCCGATGCCACGGTCGTCGCCCGGCAGGGACCGGTGCCAACGCCATTGGCGGGACAGTTGCGGGAACTTGACGTGACCAGCGTCCGGGTCCTGCTGATCGAGCGTGCCGTGCGGGGCCTGGGCGGCCACCAACCAGACGCGGCTGAAATCGTCGCCGACGTGCTGCGCTACGAACCCGATCTGAACACCCGCGCCGGGGCCGTTCTGGCGCTTTCCTATATGGGTGTGGAGGCCGGCCCCGCCCTGCCGGAGCTGCTCGAGACGCTGGCCGACCCAGATGAGGACATCCGGTTGCGCCGGCTGATCCTCGACAAACTCCCGGACATCGAGCCATCGTCCGATGCCGTTCTTCCGGTCCTGGTCGCGATCCGAGATAGCGAGCCCGATCCGAGGCTGCAATCCAAGCTGGCCAAGGCGCTGAGCGACTTTGGGGCGACGCCGGGACGCTGACCGCGGCTTATGCTTTCTGGAGATGCAGGCGGCCATCGCCGCCGACCTGCCGGGTCTTGATTCGGCGGCGGTCGGTATCGCCGTGCAGAGTCTCGCACAAATCCTTGGCGAAAACGGGATCGCCGATGTGCCAGGAATGGTTGAAGGTCCCTGTATGGGTCGCGGTGTCTTCGTTCAAGGTCTGGAAATAGTCGCCGCAATCCACATCGACACAGTGGTCCGGCGCGTCGTCGGGCAGGCCGACCCGGCCGACCCGGGGCCGGATCCCGACCCGCTTCACATTCGACAGCTTCAGGATGCTGTCGAACGGGTTCATGTAGTTGGTGATGCGCACCGCGTGACGGAACAGTGATGAGGTCGCGCTGCTGCCCGCGCGCATGGAATGGCTGGAGACGTCGGCGCCGATATAGGCGACCTGGCTGACTGTCCAGTTATGGGCGGCGATGGCGGCGCGGTCGTCCGCATCGTCGAACGCCTCGCGCAGGAGGAAGGCGCCGGTCGAATGGCACAGCATATGAACGTTAACCTGGCATTCCGGCCGTTGGAAATGGGCGAAGCGCCGAATGACTCCGGTGACCAGCTGCAGTGCGACCGTACGGGCGTCACTGCGATCCTCCAGATAGCCAAGCGCGCTGGTATCGCAGGGCCAGCCGAAAGTGGCGACGGTGCCGTTGAACCCAGCGGTGTCCAAATCGGCGCGCAGCCGCCGGTGCCGCCACATGACGTCCTTGAAGTCGTTGTTGTAGCCGTGGACGAAGACGACGATGTTGCCCGAATTGCCGTCGGCGCTATTCGCCGTCGCTTGCACCATCGCCTCGCTGAACCAGCGCGCGCCAGTCACCTGTTGGCCGGGGGCCGGAACCTCGCCGGGCGGCACGAACAGATACCGGGTGGGGCCCGGCTCCGGTTCGAACTGGGCTGGCTGGCCGCCGGTGGCCCGTTTCACCCTGCGCGCGCACACCACCAGATCCGTCATCATCCTCACCCCGCTCAAAGACATTTGGGTCGGAGTCGACCCCGCACGTCTCTTTCATATCATATTTAGGGCAAATGCAGTATATTTATCCAGGATGACCATTTGAATGTGCCATTTAAGAGGCCGTCTCCACCCAAACGCCGTGACCGCACGACGCCTTCCACCGCTCGGCCCGGTTCGAATCGATGTTCTGGGACGGCGCCTACCGGCGTGCACGCTGGCCGGTGGCGGCCTTACTCCAGCCCTTCGAACAGCGCCGTCGACAGGTAGCGCTCGGCGATCGACGGGATGATGGCGACGATCTGCTTGTCCTGGTTCTCCGGGCGGGCGCCGACTTCCAGGGCGGCGGCCAGCGCGGCGCCGGAGGAGATGCCGCCAGGCAGGCCTTCCAGGGAAGCGGCCTTGCGGGATATTTCGAAGGCGCGTTCGTTGGATATCTGCACCACCTCGTCGATCATCTCGGCGTTCAGGATATCGGGCACGAAGCCGGCGCCGATGCCCTGGATCTTGTGCGGGCCGGGGGTGCCGCCGGACAGCACCGGGCTGTCCTCGGGCTCGATCGCGATGGCCCGGAAGCCGGGCTTGCGCTGCTTGATCACTTCCGCGACGCCGGTCAGGGTGCCGCCGGTGCCGACGCCGGAGATCAGGATATCAACCCCGCCATCGGTGTCGCGCCAGATTTCCTCCGCCGTGGTGCGGCGATGGATTTCCGGATTGGCCAGGTTCTTGAACTGCTGCGGCATCACGGCGTTGGGGTTGCCGGCCAGGATCGCCTCGGCCTCGGCAATGGCGCCCTTCATGCCCAGCGCCGCCGGGGTCAGCCGCAGCTCCGCGCCCAGCAGGCGCAGCATCTTGCGGCGCTCGATGGACATGCTTTCCGGCATGGTCAGGATCAGCCGATAGCCCTTGGCGGCCGCGACGAAGGCCAGCGCGATGCCGGTATTGCCGGAAGTCGGTTCGACCAGGACCGTGTTCGGTCCGATCTTGCCCTCGGCCTCCAGCGCCTCGATCATGGCGAGACCGATGCGGTCCTTGACGCTGGAGAGCGGGTTGAAGAATTCCAGCTTGGCCAGGATGTCCGCCTTGACCCCGTATTCCGCCTGCAGCCGTTTCACCCGCACCAGCGGCGTCGCTCCGATGGTGTCGAGGATCGAGTCATAGATGCGTCCCCGGAACTCTGGTGTCTGTGGGTTTGCGAGGATCGGCGATGCCATAACACACTCCTGTTGGTGTATTTTTTAGGATTTTACACAGTTGTTCACTAGATGGGTGCGTATGGCCGATTTCAATGGTGCTGTTCGATGAAATGACGCACGAAATCGCCGCCCTCTTACCATCGTCATTCCCGCGAATGCGGGATTCCAGATTTCCCGATGCTGAAGGCGTCGCGATTGTGATCCCTGGATTCCCGCCTTCGCGGGAATGACAATCGGGGGTGGTTTTACGTGTTCGGAGATCCTCCCAAACCGAATGCCCCAAACACCACCACCCGCTAGATGACAAAGTCCGGGGTCGGATCGTTTTCGCGGGCCAGCCCGGCTTCCTGGGCCCGGCGGCAGAGATCGTCGATCGTGACCTCGTCCAGGCGGCGCATCATTTCGTCCTGGGCCTCCTGCCACAGGGGCCGCACGATCTGGCGGCCGAGATCGGAGCCGTCCGACTCCTCCAGCGGATCGCCGGCGGTGTCCATGGTGCGGATCACCCGGACGATCTGGCCGACGGTGATGCGCCGCCGCTCCCGCGCCAGCCGATAGCCGCCGCGCGGTCCGCGCACGCCGCCGAGGATCCCGGCGCGCACCAATTGCTGCAGCACCTGTTCCAGATAACGCCGGGGAATGCCCTGGCGGCGGGTGATCTCGCTGCTCTGCACCGGCGTGCCGCCGGCGTTGTAGGCGATGTCGACCACCGCTTCGATGGCGAACAGCAGTTTCTTGGACAGGCGCAACATCAGCCCGCCTCCGCCGGGTGTAGCCCGGTTGAGCCGAAGCCGTCGGCGCCGCGCTCGGTATCCTCCAGCGTGGCGCGTTCGTCCCAGCGCACGGCGGCGCATCGGGCGACCACCAACTGGGCGATCCGCATACCCCTTGTCAGGGTGACCGGCGCCTCCCCCAGATTGATCAGGATGACCCCGACCTCGCCGCGGTAGTCGGCATCGATGGTGCCGGGGCTGTTCAGCACCGTCAGCCCATGCCGCAGGGCCAGGCCGGAGCGCGGCCGTATTTGCGCCTCATGGCCGGGTGGCAGGGCCATCGCGATGCCGGTTGGCACGAGCACCCGCGCACCGGCAGCCAGTACCAGCTCGTCATCGATCGCGGCCAGCAGATCCATGCCGGCGGCGTGCGGGCTGGCATAGGCGGGCAGCGGCAGATCCCGGCCATGGAGCAGCCGGGTCACCGAAACGGTAACGTCGTTCATGATCTGCACCTAGGAACGGAGATGATGACACCTCTCATGGCGCGCATTGGGTCGCCGGGCAGACCCGGTGTGCGGCGCGATGCAGTGAATCGGGCAAGCAGCGCAACGCACCCGGCGACCCAATGCGCGCCACCGAAGGCCAGGCGATTATGCCAGTCGGCCGCGTTGCGTGCCGCTTGTTGTGCCCTGCACAACGGCGCAACGCGCGCCTTGCCGACGGGCAAAATCGCTCCGGTGAAAGGAGTCATCATCACCGTTCCTAGGTGCAAGTCTCGAAATGCTCGGCGATAGCGACGGCGAGTTTGTCGCCGACGGCCTGTTTGGACATGGAGGGCCAATCCTCGACCAAATCGCCCCGGATCAGATGCACCGTATTGGTTGCGCCGCCGAAGGTGCCGGTCGCGGCCGATACATCGTTGGCGACGATCCAGTCGCAGCCCTTTCGGGCCAGCTTGGCCCGGGCATGGGCGATGACGGTCTCGGTCTCCGCGGCAAACCCCACCACCAAGCCGGGGCGGCGGTTTCCGGCGGTGCTCAGGCTGGCCAGGATATCGGGGTTTTCGACCAGCTTCAGGGCCGGCGGCTGCTTGCCGGATTTCTTGACCTTCTGACCGGCCTCCGTCGCCGCCCGCCAATCGGCCACCGCCGCGGCGCAGACGGCGATGTCGGCCGGCAGGGAGTCCTCGCAGGCGGCCAGCATGTCGCGCGCGGTCTGTACATGGGAGACCGACACGCCGGGCGGGTCGGGTTCGCTGGTCGGGCCGGTGACCAGCCGGGTCTCCGCGCCCAGCCGCGCCAGGGCGGCGGCGATGGCGTGCCCCTGCTTGCCGGAGGACCGGTTGGCGATATAGCGCACCGGGTCGATCGGCTCATGGGTCGGGCCGCTGGTCACCACAGCGCGGCGGCCGGCCAGCCGCCCGGTTCCGGCGGCGCCCAGAAGCGCGGCAACCGCATCGACGATTTCCGCCGGCTCGGCCATGCGACCGGGACCGTATTCGCCGCAGGCCATGTCGCCTTCATTGGGGCCGACCCGATGGAGACCGCGCGTCTCCAACTGCGCCAGATTGGCGCGGGTCGCGGCGTGTTCCCACATCCGAACATTCATCGCCGGGGCTACCAGCACCGGCTTGTCGGTGGCGAGCAGGGCGGTGGTGGCCAGATCGTCGGCCAGCCCGCCGGCCATCTTCGCCAGGATATCGGCGCTGGCCGGCGCGACCACCAGCAGGTCGGCATCGCGGGAGAGCTGGATATGCCCCATCTCCGCCTCGTCGGTCAGCGAGAACAGATCGCCATAGACTTTGTCCTCGGAGAGGGCGGCGAGCGACAACGGCGTGACGAACTGCGCCCCGCCGGCGGTCAGCACGCAGCGCACCGCAGCACCGCGTTCCCGCAGGCGCCGGATCAGCTCCAACGATTTGTACGCCGCGATACCGCCGGAGACGATCAGCAGCAGCCGTTTTCCGTTCATTGTCGGTAAAATCCAAAGATTGAACAGCGCATGGCTGTGGAATGAAAATAGGCGGCCGATCGGGTGTCGGCAAGAAAAAGGACCCGCCTGTCGGCGGGTCCTTTTGAATTCCGTCCTGGATGCCGGGCACTCGCCCGCCAATACCTGCTCGTGGTCAGCCTTTCGGAGCGTCCGCCGGTGGCGGCGTGACCGTCAGAACTGGCGCCGTGGTCTGGGCGACCACAGGCGGAGTCGTCTGAGCGGTCTGCTCATGGCCATAGCCGCAATTGCCGCCGGCCATCGCCGGCGCTGCAAGAGCGATGGCAAATGCGAAGGCGACCGCACCGGTCACAATCTTGCACATGAATCGTCTCCTCGGTTGGAGCCCCCAATTGGGACGATGGTTGAGGCATTGCGGGGTGTCAATGTCCGACGCCCGGAAACCCGCTAATTCGCAAGGTTGTTTCGCGGGGCTACTCCAAGGCGTCCTCGACCTTCTCGGCGCCACCCTCGATGTCACGACCGATCCCCTTGATCGTGTTGCAGGCGGTGGCAGTCGCCGCGACCCCCATCAGGGCGGCCAACAACACGGTTACGCGCAGAATTGACGACATGCGGACTGATCCTCTTGGTTGGATTTGGCTCTTCGCTAGCGGCCTGGCATGGCAATAAGATGGCGTCGCCGGGCTTGGGCGGCGGTTCAGGTCCGCCAGCCGGTGTGGATCGCCGCGATGCCGCCGGACAGGTTCTGCCAGCGGGCCCGGGCCAGACCGGAATCGGTCATGCGTTCGGCCAGAGTCGGTTGATCCGGGAACCGGCGAATGCTCTCCACCAGATACTGGTAGCTGTCGCGGTCGCCGGCCACCAGCGCGCCCAGCCGGGGGATCGCCGCGTAGGAATAGGCATCGTAAATTCGCCGAAATGCAGGCAGCACCACCTGGCTGAATTCCAGACAGAAGAACCGTCCGCCCGGTTTCAGCACCCGCCTCGCCTCGGCCAGTGCCGGATCGATGCGGGTCACGTTCCGCAGCCCAAAGGCGATGGTGTAGACATCGACCGATGCGTCGGCGATCGGCAGGCTTTCCGCGTTACCGACCACGAAATCGAGCCCGCTTATCCGACCCCGGTCGATGGCGCGGTCGCGGCCGACCCTTACCATGCTCTCAGTCAGGTCGCAGATCGTGGCGCCCGCCCCTTCTCCGGCGGCGTTCAGGAACCGCATGGAGATATCGCCGGTGCCGCCGGCAACGTCGAGAAGCTGCTCGCCGGGCCGGGGCTGGATCATCGAGATCAGCCGCGATTTCCACAGGCGATGGATGCCGCCGCTCATCAGATCGTTCATCAGATCGTAGCGGCTGGCGACGTTGGAGAAGACACCGTGCACAAGGCCGGTCTTTTCATCCGGATCGACTGCACGATCGCCGAACCAACGGGATTCCGGCCCGGTGCTGGTGCCAGCGTCTGTATCGTCTGCGGTCTGTCTGGACATGGCGCCGACCATAGCGCTCCAGGGGGTATGTTGCGAGCCCGGTTTGCGATCTGCGGCCTTGGCCGGGGCACCGAATAGGGGCTACCGTCCGGCCATGCCGGAGCTTCCCGAAGTCGAGACCGTTTGCCGCGGCCTGTCCGCCAAACTGGAGGGGCAGGTGCTGCGCCAGGTGGACCAGCACCGCCCCGATCTGCGGTTCCCCCTGCCCGAGCGGTTCACCGAGCGGCTGGCCGGCCGGCGGATCGACCGCATCTCCCGCCGGGCGAAATACATCCTCATTCATTTGGATGCCAATGCCGAAGACAGCATGGTGTTGATGATCCATCTCGGCATGGCCGGGCGCATGATGGTCCTGCCGCCGGACCGGGCCGCCGGGTTCACGCCGGAGAAGCACGACCATGTGGTCTTCCATGCCGGCGACGGCACGGTGGTGACATTCAACGACACAAGGCGGTTCGGGATGATGGATCTGGTGCCGGCCGCCGAGCTGGACCGGCATCGGCTGCTGGCGGATCTGGGGCCGGAGCCACTCGGCAACGCTTTCAACGCGCCCTATCTGTCGGCCAAGCTGGCCGGCCGCCGCACACCGATCAAAGCGGCGTTGCTCGATCAGCGCGTGGTCGCCGGGCTGGGCAATATCTATGTCTGCGAGGCGCTGTTCATGTCCGGCATCTCGCCGCGCCGGCTCGCCGCCAGCGTCGCCGGGCAACGCGCGGAACGTTTGGTGCCGGCGATCCGCGAGGTGCTGGAGGCTGCCATCGCGGCCGGCGGTTCGTCGCTTCGGGATTATGTGCAGACCGATGGCGAGCTTGGTTATTTTCAGCACGCCTGGGCGGTTTATGGCCGTGAGGGCGAAGCCTGCCGGGATTGCCGCTGCGAACCGGAACAGACCGGGGGCGTGCGCCGCATGGTGCAATCCGGCCGCAGCACTTTCTATTGCCCGTTGCGGCAGAGGTGATGCTATAGCAGTGCCGCCGCGACGGTGGCGCCGGTCCCTCGGTGGGCGTCGGAGCCGCCGCCCGCCCGCTGTGATCCCGGATTAGGGGACATGGTTTTGGGGCGGTCGCCGGGTGCACATGCGCATTTCGGCGCGGCGATCGACCATCCAGGAGTTCCCAGGAGTTCGCCCGACATGCCTTATGAGAACATCATTGTTGAGACGCGCGGCAAGACCGGGCTGATTACCTTCAATCGCCCCAAGGCGCTGAACGCTCTCAACGATGCCCTGATCACCGAGCTAGCCCAGGCACTGGATGCCTTCGAGGCCGATGACGGGATCGCCTGCATCGTGCTCACCGGCTCGGAGAAGGCCTTCGCGGCCGGAGCCGACATCAAGGAGATGGCGGGCAAATCTTTCATGGATGCCCATAGCGGCAATTTCATCGACAATTGGCAGCGCCTGGCCGGCACCCGAAAGCCGGTGATCGCGGCGGTGGCCGGCTATGCGCTGGGCGGCGGCTGCGAGATCGCCATGATGTGCGATTTCATCATCGCCGGCGAGAATGCCAAATTCGGCCAGCCGGAAATCACCATCGGCACGATCCCCGGTTCCGGCGGCACGCAGCGGCTTACCCGTTTTGTCGGCAAGTCCAAGGCCATGGAAATGTGCCTGACCGGACGCATGATGGATGCGCAGGAAGCCGAGCGCGCCGGTCTGGTCAGCCGGGTGGTGCCAAGCGCCGAGCTGGTCGATGAGGCGATCAAGGTGGCCGACCGCATCGGCGATATGTCGCAGCCGATCGTGCTGATGGCCAAGGAAGCGGTCAATCGCGCCTACGAGAGCACCATGGCCGAGGGCATCCTTTTCGAGCGTCGGGTATTCCATTCCACCTTCGCCACCGAGGACCAGAAGGAAGGCATGGCCGCTTTCGCGGAGAAGCGGCAGCCGGATTTCAAGAACCGCTAGAAACTCTCCAATCGCCTGCCACTCCGGCCCGTATGGTCGATGCCGTGCCCGTGCGTGTCGTCAAGAACAGGCGTTTCGCCGACCGAGTCGGCTTGACGTGCGGCGAGGCGCTCTCTATAAGGCCGGCTCCCGAACTGAAGACGTTCGGGCCACAACGGAATTGTCACATGGCCAATAGTCGATCAGCAAAGAAGTCCATCCGTCAGATCGCCCGTCGCACGGCGGTCAACCGAAATCGTGTCGGCCGTATCCGGACCTTTATGAAAAAGGTCGAGATGGCGATCGAGAAGGGTGACAAGGACGCCGCCAACCTGGCGTTCCGGGAAGCGCAGCCGGAGATCCACCGCGGGGTCACCAAGGGCGTGATGCACAAGAACACCGCCGCGCGACGGCTGTCCGGCCTGTCGCGACGTATCCGCGCACTTTAAAAGCCTCATGACGCGCCGGCCTGGATAAATCCGGGCCGAACGGCGTCGAAATCCGCCAACTCCCTTTCGACGTCCGGTCTGTCAATCCAACCGATTCCCAACCAATTCCGCGCACGATTTGTGCTTTTTTCGGCCGATCATCTTTTGTTCCGTTGTCAGCCGTACCCGTCGGGCTTATGATGCCCAGATGAGTTCGCCAAACAAAAACTCAGGGCGAAGTAACAATTCGTACCAGAACGGATCGCCGGGTTCCAGATATGAGGGGGTGAGTGCTTCTAGGATATAAGCATTCGCCCCGCCAGCCGGCAAAAAATACTAACGTACAACTTAACAAGATTTGGGAATGGTCTTATAAGGCCAGATAAGGATTTCTATTGCCCGGTTTTGGGCTAATAAAGGCACACGGACCAACCTGGAACCGAGTGCCACTATACTGGTGGGATGGTGTCGACTTTTGGGTTCCTGCTCTGGAATCCCCGGCATCTGAACATGAGGGGGCGTGTCATCGCATGGTTGAAGCAACGGTTCGAACGGGCCGGGGCTGAGGCGTCCGAAAGCGGTCGTAGAGGCAGCGCTGCGAAAAAAAGCGGGCGGGTACAGGGAAGGTTGAGATGTCCACGGGCACAGCAATTGAGATCGATCAGCAATGGGCGCGTGTGCGCGGCCGGCTACGCGAGGAGGTTGGAGAGGCCGCCTATCGGAGCTGGCTGAAGCCGCTGACATTGGCCGAGCTGGACGATGGCGCGGTGCGGATATCGGTGCCGACCCGGTTCATGCGCGATTGGGTGCTGACCCATTTCGCCGACCGGTTGCGCGCCCTGTGGTCGATCGAAAACAAGGCCGTGAGCGCGGTGGAAATCTTCGTGGCCTCGAAGGCTCCGGCGACCAATGGCATGGGAGCCGGCGCGGCCCCCAACTACAATGTATCGCGCCCGATGGCAGGCGCGGCGGCGGAGTCGTCGAAACATGCGCCGGCCCGGCCGGCGCCAAGAGCGCTGGTCGGTGATGGGCCGCTCGACGATGCCGAATTCGGCGCGCCGCTCGATCCGCGGTTCCACTTCGAAAATTTTGTCGTCGGCAAGCCCAACGAACTGGCTCATGCCGCCGCCCGCCGGGTCGCGGAGGCTTCCAAGGTCACCTTCAACCCGCTGTTCCTCTATGGCGGCGTCGGGCTCGGCAAGACCCATCTGATGCACGGCATCGCCTGGCACATCCGCCGCCAGCAGCCGGAACGCCGGGTGCTGTACCTCTCGGCCGAAAAGTTCATGTACCAGTTCATCCGGGCGATCCGGCACAAGCACACCATGGGCTTCAAGGAGATGTTTCGCTCGGTCGACGTGCTGATGATCGACGATGTGCAGTTCATCAGCGGCAAGGAATCCACCCAGGAGGAGTTCTTCCACACCTTCAACGCCCTGGTCGACCAGAACCGCCAGGTGGTGATCTCCGCCGACAAATCGCCCTCGGACCTGGAAGGCATGGAGGAGCGGCTGCGCTCCCGCCTCGGCTGGGGCCTCGTCGCCGACATCCACCCGACCACCTATGAGCTGCGCCTGGGCATCCTGCAGGCCAAGGCCGAGCGCCAGGAAAGCGTGCGCATCCCCGACAAGGTGCTGGAATACCTCGCCTACAAGATCACCTCCAACGTCCGCGAATTGGAGGGCGCGCTGAACCGGCTGGTCGCCCATGCCGAGCTGGTCGGCAGGCCGGTGACCCTGGACAGCGCCCAGGAGCTGCTGCACGACCTTCTGCGCGCCAATGACCGCCGGGTCACCATCGACGAGATCCAGAAGAAGGTCGCCGAGCACTACAACATCAAGATCGCCGACATGCATTCCGCCCGGCGCTCGCGTTCGGTCGCCCGGCCGCGGCAGGTGGCGATGTACTTGTCCAAGCAGCTCACCGCCCGCTCCCTGCCGGAGATCGGCCGCAAATTCGGCGGCCGCGACCACACCACGGTCATGCACGCCGTGCGCAAGATCGACGAACTCTGCGCCGGCGACCGGTCCTTCGCCGAGGATGTGGAACTGCTGCGGCGGATGCTGGAGAATTAGCGCGGCGGCTGCCCGCGAAAGTGGCCACTGCTGGAGCCCGCATCCGGTAGCCGCGCGGCTAGGCTGATCGTACGCCGCATTCGATACGAATTGGGATCATTGTCCCCAGGACTCTCTTCTGAGAAGGGGAAATGGGGATTATGTAAACTGTCATCGCAATTTCTGTAGCTCAATCCCATAGCGCTCTACCGTCGAGAGGATGCTCACTACGCTGTGCTGGGATTCCCGCGACCGCTATGTAATTCGGTTACTGTCACTGTCATTTTTAGCGAATGCCGCGCCCGGTGGTCAGGCCCTTGGCGTCCGGAAGCGGTAATAATTGGGGAACGGGATGCGGCCGATCCTGGTCGCCACGTCGCGCGTGGTCAACGCGCCGAACGCCGCCAGGTTGCTGGGCACCTCGTCGTAGGGATAGGGGATCTGGGACAGGCTCCAGTCGGTCAGCCGGGTCAGGCCGTCCACCCGGAAGCGCGCCCGCACCGACCAGAAAAAGGTCGTGGCGGGGTCCAGGTCCAGGTCTAGCCGGTGGACGGCATCGGCCAGGCCCCGGCGTTCGTAGACCAGGGCCTGCGGATGGTCGTTCCGCGCCCGCCAGATTCGCAGATCGTAGGTCACGTCGTCGATCCGGGCGGGATCCACATCGACGAAGGGGCGGCCTCCGACCAACGGAATCTCGTGGCGTCCGGGGAACGGCTCCCAGCGTATGGTCGGCCGCAGCGAGTCGACTTCGGCGACGGACAGTCGGTCGGCGTGCCAGAACGAGATCTGCTGCACTGGCTCCAGCGGCTTGAACCCGGACACCGACACATCCCTCGCGCAGCCGCCTATCAACACGATGAGCCCCGCGGCGACGGTGAGCCGGCGCAGTGCATCGCGGCGATATCCGGCCGAACCGCGCTCGAGTCGTGCCATCATCGCTCCTCCGCGACTTCGTCGGGCCGCCACAGTAGGAACGCTTCTTCGACGACACGCTCGGCGACGTTGCGGTACGCGCGATCGAGTTCGGCCTGCACGGCATCGCGGTCGAGCGCCCCCCATTCGGACATGGCAAGCGAGGGGCCGAGGGAGCCCACGGTGTGGCCGTACAGCACCCGGCCGTCAGGCTCCCGAACCAGCTGTGCCCGCACGGTGATGAACAGGGTCAGCGGCGGGTTTCGACCGTGGCCGACGACCATGCCGACGGCCTGCACGTCGACCTCCAGCACGGCGTCGATCCCCAGACCGGCTGCGCGGCGCTGGTCCGGCGACAAGGTATCGACCATGCGCACGACCAGGTACCCGGTCTCGGTGGCGGCGTACTCGGTCGTCAAGTCGCCGACGCGGTCCTGGATGTGCTGGTCGGCCAGGACGGCGGAGAATTGCTGCTCAACCGCGCGGATGGTTTCTTCGGAGACCGCGTCGGATTCGGCCACGGCGGCGCCGATGATGGCGCCGGCCGGGATCGCCGCCAGCAACGCCCCGCCGGCGATCGGAAACGCCACCACCGCCGCGAAGCCCTCGGCGTTGAGTCCCGCCAGCACGCCGGACTCCATCAGTAGATTCAGTGCTTGGCCGGCGCCGGTGATCGCCCCGCCCGCGGCCGCCACCGATTGGCTGATCTGGCCCGAGGTGAACTGGTCGTCCGGCAGGATTTCGGCGGCAACGATCCCGATGGTTCGGATCCCGGCCCGCTCAGCCTCCGACGGTAACGTGACCTCGGCATCCCAAGGCACATGCGGACGAGAGACGCACGCGGACAATGCCAACATGGCACCGAAACAAGCGGCCACGGTGGAACGGCGTCGACGATCTATCATCTCCTTGCGACTCCGCTCGGCCTCAGGAACCGGTCGTCCGGGGCAGATTGTTGGCCAGGAACCGGTCGAACATGCCCACATAGTAGCCGTCCTGGAGGATCCGCAGGACGCAGGCGCGGTCGAGCAGCATCGAGAACAGGTCGCCGCTGCCTTGCGCCACGTCGATCACGACGTGGCGGCCATTGGTGCAAATCGACGGCCGGTCTCTCAAGACCGACTTTTGCGTCCCTTCGACGGCAACCGAGAACTTCGTCTGCATGACCTGTCCAGCGAACACGGGACCGGCGGCGACAATCCTGGTCGCAGTACGGTCCCGGCACTGCCCCAACACGCTGTGATTGTCAAAGCGCGCAATGCGCCGCGCCAAAATGATGAGCGCGGCCGCTTAAGGTTCCATTAATCGGTGACAGGACTGGCCAATGCGGCGCGATCCGCCGGGCGATCGCGCCGCCAGTTACGGCAATGTCACGTCAAATGGATATCGCCTCCTAAGCCGGTGAATAGCACAGCCGCATCGTCACAATCCCATCTGCCCTCTTCCAAGCTCCGTAAGATCCGCCAGTGATGCGCGGCCCTCGAAGTCGACCTCGTAATCCTCGGCCGCAAAATCCGGCGCGCTTTCGCCGGCGAGGAACTTCGCCGCCTGCTTGCGCACATAGGCCTCGTTCTTGGCGCAGCGCGGGGAGGCGGCGATGTAGATGACGTTGGCGTAGTCGGCGCCGTTATGCTCGTCGGCGACGGAGTGGATGATGTCGGGGTGCCACCAGACGGTGTCGCCGGGCTCGACCATCGGGATCGAAACCAGGCCGTGTAGAATGTCCTGGTGCCACTTCGGATCGGCGGACAGCGCGCGTCCCGGTGTCGCGCCGCAAAGATCGTCCTCCGCCAGATCGTCCTGCAGGGCCCGCAACAGGAAATAGGCGATGCCGCTTGCGGTCGGGATGACGCTCAGGGTCCCGTCGGCCGGGCCCTGGGCGGTGAGGGCGGTCCAGCCCTGGAAGGTCCGGAACATGGAGCAGACGGCGGGGGACGAGTATTCGCGGGTCTGGGTCCGGAAGGTCGCCTTCCAGGGGTCGTATCGCTGCCAATCGCCTTCGAAGATGGCGCCGTAGATCCGCTGGTAGGCGGGATCGACCCATCGCTCGTAGGATCCCGAATCCATATGGGGGGACAGGCCAAGCGTGGTGTCCCCCGGCTCGCGGCGACGGGTGCGGTCGGCATAGGCGTAGTCCCGGTCGGGGTCGAATTCATCGCCCATCGGTCCCGCAATATCCCACGCCCCGTTCAGGAACCGCTTGGTGAGCGCCATGGACTCCGCCTGGCGCGCCATGATCTGCGGCTTCGACCAATAGAGGCCGAAGATCTGCGGGGCGCCGGCCTCAAGGGTGCTGAAAAACTGATCGAGGCCCGCCTTCTCCTTGGACTTGGAATGGTAGTCGTTGTCGGCGATGTATGCGCCCAACTCCGCATTCCAGTCCTCGGCCATCCGCCTGGGAAAGACGCCCCTGATGATCGCGGTTCCGGTCTTTCGAATGGCGTCCATCGTGGAAGGTGTGACGCTGCCCGACTGGATCGCCTTGAAATCCAGTTCCGGAATGCTCGAGCGCCCTTTATCCGCATTCTCGCGAATGGTTTCGACGTCTTTTCGTATGTGATCCCTGACCT
Organism: Inquilinaceae bacterium; assembly: GCA_965237625.1. GTDB lineage: Bacteria > Pseudomonadota > Alphaproteobacteria > DSM-16000 > Inquilinaceae > JABDIP01. Next base: position 14,871 of record CBDEGD010000004.1, on the reverse strand, counting down.
CGGAGAAGGCCGCTTTCACATCCTGAATGGCGCGCAGCCGTCGCTTGGTTTCACGAACATAGTCGCGGATCGTCTCGTCCATGATGGTCCTCCCAGAACCAATTTCTCACAGACGGCGCCCGATCGTGAAGTATTGCCGTCACCCCGGTTCGGACACCTTGACCAGCTGCTTGCCGAAATTGCCGCCCTTCAGCATCGCCATGAAGGCATCCGGCGCGGCCTCCAGGCCGTCGGCCACATCCTCGCGATAGGTGATCCGGCCGTCGCGGAGATGGCCGCCGACCTCCTTTGCGAAGGCCGGATAGCGGTGATAGTGGTCGAACACGATGAAGCCGTTCACCGATAGGCGGTTGACCAGGATCGTTCGCCACAACTTGCGCAGGCTCTCGCCGACGCCCGGCTCACCGTCTCCACCGCCCGGCTGGCGGCCCGCGCCGAGGCCGCCGCTGTTGTACCATGCGATCATGCCGCAAACGGGCACGCGCCCGCCGACATTCATCAGCGGCAGGACAGCCTCCAGGGTCTTGCCGGCGACATTCTCGAAATAGATGTCCACTCCGTCCGGGCAGGCCGCCGACAGCGCCTCCCGCAGCGCCTTTGCATCGGGCGCGGCGCGGTGGTCGATGCAGGCGTCCAGGCCCAGGGTCTCCACCGCATAGGCGCATTTCTCCGCCCCGCCGGCCACGCCGACCACCCGCAGCCCATAGATCTTGCCGAGCTGGCCGACCACCGAGCCCACCGCGCCGGTCGCCGCGGAGACCACCAGGGTCTCGCCCTTCTTCGGCCGTCCGTATTCATTCAGCCCGGTCCAGGCGGTCAGCCCCGGCATGCCCAGCACGCCGAGCGCCGTTGAGATCGGCGCGACATCGGGATCGAGCTTTTGCAGCCCCTTGGCCTCTGCGACCCAGTGGCTGGCCCAGCCCATCATGCCGGTGACGATATCGCCGGCAGCGAAACCAGGAGCGTTGGATGCCTCCACCTGGGCCACGCAGCCGCCACCCATCGGGGCGTCGATGGCCACGCCCGGCGCATAGGATTTCGCGTCATCCATGCGGCCGCGCATATAGGGGTCGAGCGACATGTACAGGATCCGGGCCAGCACCTCGCCCTCCCCCGGCGCCGGCATCGGCACCGTTTCCAGCCTGAAATTCTCGGCCTTGGGCGCGCCCTGGGGCCGCTTCGCCAGCACGATCCGCCGCATCTCGGTCTGCATGGGGGCACTCCTTCCGGTGGGGGAATTTCGATCCCACTATACCGAACCGCGCACGCGGGCGAAGGGTCAGTTCCGAACCGCAGGGTCGCGACGCTTGGGTGTCGATTACCGATGGTGTTCCGCATACCAATCAGTGCAGAATCCGCTGGCACCAACCCCGGAGCGAGCCATGAACCTTGAGCTGTATTTCGCCTTTCTGGCCGTGTCCGTGGTGATCATCATCGTTCCCGGGCCGAACGTGACGCTGATCCTGACGACCGGGGCGATACGGGGCATGCGGGCCGGGCTGATGACCGTCGCCGGCACGACCCTGGCGATGTCCTTCAGGTCACCGCCGTCGCGCTCGGGCTCGCCTGGCTGGTCGGTGCCTACGGCATTCTGTTCGATCTACTGCGCTATGCCGGCGCCGCCTATCTGGTCTATCTCGGCATCCAGGCGTGGCGGAAGGCCGGCGACCCGCTGCCCGACCGAAAGGCCGTCACCGCCAATCTCAAAAAGGGTTTCTTGGTCGGCTTGGCGAATCCGAAGACCCTGGCCTTCTTCGCGGCGTTCTTCCCGCAATTCATCGATCTGTCGATGCCTTATGAGCCGCAATTCGCGGTGCTCGCCGTGAGTTTTCTTCTGCTCGCCGTGATCATCGACAGCGCCTATGCGATCGCCGGCGGGATCGGCCGGCGCCTGCTGGCGACGGACCGCTCCCGGCTGGTTCTCGGTCGCGTCTCCGGCGTCGTCCTGGCCGGCGGCGGTCTCTGGCTGGCCAGTCTCCGGCGATCCTGATTCCCTGAGGCCCGCCCTCGGCCTATTCGAGCCGGGCCGGAAATCCATCCGCCCGCAAATCCGTCTCCAGGGCGTCCTCCAGCAGCTTCACGATCTGGGTCGATTGGGCGCCGCCGCCATAGGCCGCCTTGCCTTTCACGAAGATCTGGTTGGTGAGCCTGGCGAGATCGAGCGGAACACCGAATTCCCGCCCGAAGTTCATCGCGAAGCCGAGATCCTTCAAGACCAGATCCATGGTGAAGGCGATGTCGTAGCTGCCACTGAGGATGAGCTGTCCCTCGGTCTCATGGACGAAGCTGTTGCCGGAGCTGGCGCGAATGGCCTCCCAGGATTGGGCGAGGTCCAGGCCGCCGCGCTTCGCCAGCATCAGCGCCTCGCCATCGGCCACCAGATGGATGAAGGCGAGCATGTTGGTGATCACCTTGATCACCGCCGCCGAGCCCAACGGCCCCATGTGAAAGATCTGGTCGCCCATGGCCTGCAGGGCCGGCTTGTGCAGCTCGAACAGATCCTCGTCGCCGCCGGCCAGACAGGTGATCTTGCCCTGCGCGGCCAGATGCACGCCGCCGGTCACCGGGCATTCCATGGTCCGCACCCCCTTCTCCGCCGCGCGTTTGGAGAGGCGCAGGATCTCCTCGCGGCCGAGGGTCGACATTTCGATCCAGGTCGCACCCGGCTTCAGCCCATCGAGAACCCGGTCCAGCACCGCCTCGGACATGGCCGGCGATGGCAAGCAGGTGATCACCGTGTCGCATATCTCCGCCAGGGCGGTGGGACTGTCGGCCCAGGTCCCGCCGGCCGCCAGATGACGGCCGGCCAGGCTTCGATCCTTGTCATGGACCGTGAGCTCGAAACCCTCCCGCAACAGGCTTGCCGCGAGGTGCCCGCCAAGGTTGCCCAGCCCGATATAGCCGTACCGCATGTCGCTTCTCCGAAATCCGATGGATCGATAGTCGCCTTGGCGTCGTCCGTTAGGCCGGCCCGCCGGGCGCGCCGTGTTCCGTCCGCTGACGCGCCACCTCGGCGACCCGGTCGGCGACGTCCGGGATGCGCTTGGCCAGATCGTGGAAATCGGGCGCCTCCAGCACCAGGAACTGGCAGTCGGTCAGCGTCGTTATGGTGGCGTTGCGGCGGTCGAGGCCGGAGAGCAGCGACATCTCGCCGAAGAACTCTCCCGGCCCCAGATCGATCGAGCCGTGCGGCAGATCGACCTCGACCTGTCCCTGGACGATGAAATACAGCGCCGAGCCCTGCTCGCCCCGGCGCAGCACCGCATACCGTGCCGGCTCGGTGATCGGCGTCAGCAGGGCGGCGATCTCCGAAAGGGTCACCGGGTCCAGCCCGTGAAACACCGGCACCTTGGCGATCCGGGCGACAGTGACCGCGAAATCCTGCCGCCCCAACTCGCGGGCGAAGCCGGCCGCCAGGATCGCGGTGGGAAGCGCGAAGATGCCGATGCCGAAAATCGTCACCAGGGCGCCCAACATCTTGCCCGGCGTGGTGATCGGGGTGACGTCGCCATAGCCGACCGTGGTCATGGTCACCACCCCCCACCACAATGCCGCCGGGATACTGCCGAACACCTCCGGCTGGGCCTCGCGTTCCAGCACATACATGGCCGAGGACGCCAGCAGCACCGCCATGCACATCAGCAACAGCGCGCCCATGATGGAACGGGCCTCCGACCTGAACACGGCGCCAAGGGACCGTAGCGCCGGTGAGTAGCGTGTGATCTTCAACAGCCGGATCAGCCGGAACAGCCGAAGGATTCGCAGGTCAATCGGCAACAGGAAGGCCAGATAGAAGGGCAGGAAAGACAGCAGATCGACGATCGCCAGCGGCGTCAGCGCATAGCGAAGCCGACCGCGCACCGGGTGCCGGTAATCGTGCCGCCGGTCCTCCACGCAGGACCAGACCCTGAGCGCGTACTCGATGGTGAAGATGAACACCGACACCAGCTCCAGCCACAGAAGCCAGGTGCCGAATCGCTCGCCCCAACCGGGCAGGGTTTCCAGTACCGTGGCCACCACATTGAGCAGGATCAGGGTGCACAGGATGGCATCGGTGGCCATGAACAGGCCGCCATGCTTGCGCTGGCCGTCCAGCAATTCGTGGACGTAGAGTCGCGTCGAAATCCGCATGGTCACGATGTCCGGTCGATGGCTTTGGGCAAGGTTCCCGCAATGCGATGCCGCACCGCGAAAAATGTTAGAGGACGTGACGCTTTGCGATATAGTAACGCCCCGCCCCATTCGGCGGCCAACGGTATCACAATCAAGCGAAAAGCCGGCGCGGCGACCAGCCCGGCACATGATGCGAAATCCGATGCTGGGGCCGCCGTCCCGAAGCTGAACACGATGAAGCAGCCCACATGAAATTCACCATCGAACGCGCCGCCTTGCTGAAGGGCCTCAGCCATGTACAGAGCGTGGTCGAAAGACGGAACACGATCCCGATCCTGTCCAATGTACTAATGCGCGCGGAGGCCGGCACGCTGGGGCTGACCGCGACCGACATGGATGTGGAAATCGTCGAATCGGTGCCCGCCGAGGTGCAGACCGAGGGCGCGACCACCGTCCCGGCGCACACCATGCACGACATCGTCCGCAAGCTGCCCGATGGCAGCCAGGTAGAGCTGGAGACCGCCGGGGATAGCGGGTCGATCACCCTGCGCGCCGGACGGTCGACCTTCCGGCTCGGCTGTCTGCCGGTGGAGGATTTCCCGTCGATGGCCGGCGGCGACCTGCCGGTCGGCTTTGCACTGTCGGCGGGCGATCTGCGCATGCTGATCGACCGGACCCGCTTCGCCATCTCCACCGAGGAGACGCGCTATTACCTGAACGGCATCTATCTGCATGCCGGTGAGGCGGCGGATGTGCCGGTGATGCGGGCGGTGGCCACCGATGGACACCGGCTGGCCCGGGTCGAGATGCCGCTGCCGGAAGGCGCGGCGCAGATGCCGGGCGTGATCGTGCCGCGCAAGACGACCACCGAGCTGCGCAAGCTGGCCGATGAGACCGCCGAGGATATCGACATCCAGCTCAGCGACACCAAGATCCGGTTCGCCTTCGACAGCGTGGTCCTGACCTCGAAGCTGATCGATGGCACATTCCCCGATTACGAGCGGGTGATCCCGTCGGACAACGACAAGACCATGGAAGTGGACGCCGCCAGCTTCGCCGCGGCGGTCGACCGGGTGTCGACCATCTCCACCGAAAAAAGCCGGGCCGTGAAACTGGCGATCACCGAGGGCGCGCTGGTGCTCTCCGCCACCAGCGCCGACCAGGGCAGCGCCAATGAGGAGGTCGAGATCGCCTATGGCGGCTCCGCCATGGAGATCGGCTTCAACTCCGGCTATCTGCTGGACATCACCCGGCAGATCGAAGGCGATGGGGCCCGCCTTACCATGAAGGATGCCGGTTCCCCGACCATCATCCAGGACGTTGCCGACAGCAGCGCACTGTACGTCCTGATGCCGATGCGGGTGTGACCGGCTCTAAGGAGCCTGTCCGAGTAATGCTTATGGTCATCACCGCGTTTTCAAAGGCTTGGGCTAGGATGGTGTCGGGTGGCGATGCTGGATGCATCGCGAGCGGCGCCAGACGACGCCTCAAGCCTTTGAAAACGCGGCCCTTCGGGTCGACCCGGGAGGTGCGGGTGCGGCGTCGCGGACGCTTGACGATGCGCACGGCATCGCCGGCGCGCACGCTCCTGACACCCGCGCCTCCCCGGTCGATGATGGCCACAAGCATTGCTCGGGCAGGCTCCTAGCGCCGGCACCCATGGGACACCATGCCAAGATCGCGATGATGACGGACCGGGCGGAAACACCCTCCCTGGCGGTCCGGCGCCTGACCGTCACCCAGTTCCGCTGCTATGAGCGGGCGCGGGTGGAGACGGATGGCCGGCCGGTGGTGCTGACCGGGCCGAACGGCGCCGGCAAGACCAACTTGCTGGAAGCTTTGTCTTTCCTGGCCCCAGGGCGCGGATTGCGCCGGGCGGCTCTGGCCGATGTCGGACGCCGGCAGGCAGAGCCGGGCACCGCCTGGGGCATTGCCGCCGAACTCAACACACCCTCCGGCCCGGTCTCGATCAGCACTGGCCTTGACCCGGCGGCGGCGGAGTCCGGCGGGCTTCGCCGCATCGTGCGTATCGATGGCCGTACTGCGGACAGCCAGGCGGCGCTTGGCGCCCATGTGACCTTGACTTGGCTGACGCCGCAGCTTGACCGGCTGTTCCTTGAGGGCCCGGGCAACCGGCGTCGTTTCCTGGACCGGCTGGTGTTCAATTTCCATCCCGACCATGCCGGCCATCTGACCGCCTATGAGCAATCCCTGCGCGAGCGGGCGCGGCTGCTGAAAGAAGGGCGCCGGGACGATGGCTGGCTCGCCGCCCTGGAAGAGACCATGGCCGGCAACGCCGTCGCCATCGCCGCCGCCCGGCGTGAGATGGTCGACCGGCTGCGCGCCGCGGAAAGCATCGCCCGGTTCGGCAGCGCAGTTGGCGGGGTGATCGGCGACGATCTGTTCCCGCGCGCCGAGATGGCGCTGTCCGGGGCTGTGGAGGGCTGGCTTGCCGACTCCCCGGCCCTGGCCGTGGAAGACACATTCCGTGTCCGGCTGGCCGAGACCCGCCGCCTGGATGCGATCGCCGGAGGGGCCGCCGATGGCCCGCATCGCAGCGATCTGCTCGTCCGCCATGCCGGCAAGGATATTCCCGCCGCCGATTGCTCGACCGGCGAGCAGAAGGCGCTGCTGGTCGGCATCGTTCTGGCCAATGCCCGATTGCTGGCGGCGGAACGGGGCGCACCGCCGCTCTTGCTGCTCGACGAAATCGCCGCCCATTTGGACAGCCGCCGCCGCGCCGCATTGTTCGAGGAAATCGTGGCTCTTGGTGCGCAGGCCTGGCTGACCGGCACCGACCAGGAGCTATTCGCCGCTTTGGGCGACCGTGCCCGCCATCTCACCGTCGACGATGCCCGGATCGGCGAGGCTGAGTGACCCTGGCGCCGCATGAACGCCGGTTTTGGAGTGCAAACCCTAGCCACCGTGTGGTCGAACCTCCGGCCAAATCTCCGGCTGTCATTCCCGCGAAGGCGGGAATCCAGGGCTCCCGGCCTTTCGGCTCACCGGCTGGGACCGCTAGATTCCCGCCTTCGCGGGAATGAAAATGGTTTGGGGGAGCGATCCCTCCTGCAATTTGCCTTCCAGCCGTTTCTCTCATAGCGGCTTCCTACGAAAGAAAGTACTCATGGCCGACGAACCAACGGATGACGAAAAGCGCGATGCCGCCGAAGAGGCGGATTACGGCGCGGATTCGATCAAGGTGCTGCGCGGGCTGGAGGCGGTGCGCAAGCGGCCGGGCATGTATATCGGCGATACCGATGACGGTTCCGGCCTGCACCACATGGTCTATGAGGTGGTGGACAACGCCATCGACGAGGCGCTGGCCGGGCATTGCGACCGGGTCGAGGTGACGCTGAACCCGGACGGCACCGTCACCGTGGTCGATAATGGCCGTGGTATCCCGGTGGGCATCCATGAAGAGGAAGGGGTCAGCGCCGCCGAGGTGATCATGACCCAGCTTCATGCGGGCGGGAAGTTCGACCAGAATTCCTACAAGGTCTCCGGCGGGCTGCACGGCGTCGGCGTCAGCGTGGTCAACGGCCTGTCGGAATGGCTGGAGCTGACCATCTGGCGCCAGGGCAAGGAATGGCGCATGCGCTTTGCCGACGGCGTCGCCGAGGCGCCGCTTGAGGCGGCCGGCGATTCAGGCGGCCGGACCGGCACTCAGGTGACCTTCCTGCCGTCCAAGGCCGTGTTCACCATGACGGAGTACGAATTCGCCCGGCTGGAGCATCGGCTGCGTGAGCTGGCCTTCCTTAATTCCGGCGTGGCGCTGGTCCTGACCGATACCCGGGAGTCCGAGCCCCGAACCGTCGAGCTTGGCTATGAGGGCGGGCTGGAGGCCTTCGTGCACTATCTCGACCGCTCCAAGACCGCGCTGCACGAACCGCCGATCGTCCTGCGCGCCGAGCGTGACGGGCTGACCGTCGAAGCGGCGCTGCAATGGAACGATTCCTTCCACGAGACAGTGCTGTGCTTCACCAACAATATCCCGCAGCGCGATGGCGGCACCCATCTGGCCGGCTTTCGCGCCGGGCTGACCCGCCAGGTCAACGGCTACGCCACCGAAAGCGGCATCGCCAAGCGCGAGAAAGTCACCCTGTCCGGCGAGGATTCCCGCGAGGGGCTGACCTGCGTGCTGTCGGTCAAGGCGCCGGACCCGAAATTCTCCAGCCAGACCAAGGACAAGCTGGTCTCCTCCGAAGTCCGGCCGGTGGTCGAGAGCATCGTCAACGAGACGCTGTCCACCTGGTTCGGCGAGCATCCGAACGAGGCCAAGAAGATCGTCCAGAAGGTGGTTCAGGCCGCCGCCGCCCGCGAGGCGGCCCGCCATGTGCGCGACCTCACCCGCCGCAAGGGTGCGCTGGACATGGCGTCCCTGCCCGGAAAGCTGGCCGACTGCCAGAGCCGCGACCCGGCCGAATCCGAACTGTTCCTGGTCGAGGGCGACAGCGCCGGCGGTTCCGCCAAGCAGGCCCGTCACCGGAAGATGCAGGCGATCCTACCCTTGCGCGGCAAGATCCTGAACGTGGAGCGCGCCCGGCTCGACAAGATGCTGGGCTCGGCGGAGATCGGCACGCTGATCACCGCGCTCGGCACCGGTATCCGCGACGAATTCGATATCGACAAGATCCGCTACCACAAGATCATCATCATGACCGATGCGGATGTGGATGGCAGCCATATCCGCACCCTGTTGCTGACCTTCTTCTATCGGCAGATGCCGGAGATCATCGAGAAGGGCTACCTCTACATCGCCCAGCCGCCGCTCTACGGCATCGCCCGCGGCAAATCGCGGGTCTACCGCAAGGATGACCGTGAGCTGGAGGAATTGCTGATCGAGCAGGGGATCGAAGGCGTCACCTATACCCAGGCGGACGGCGCCCAGATCGCCGGTGCCGATCTGGCCGACAAGGTGCGCCAGGCCGGTCAGGCGAAACAGCTGATCGAGACCCTGGCCCGCCGGGTCGGCAGTGCCGACGTGGTGGAGCAGATGGCGATCGCCGGGGTCCTCAACCCGGCGGCGTTCGCCGATGAGGCCACCGCCCGCCGGAACGCCGACGATATCGCGGCCCGGCTCGACTCCCTCGTGCCGGAATTGGAGCGGGGCTCCCAGGGCCGGGTTTCCGACGATGGCGGTGTGGTGTTCACTCGAACCCTGCGCGGCGTCACCGAGATGCGGGTCGTCGATGGCGATTTGTTGCGCGGCAACGAGGCACGCCGGCTCGATGGCATCGCCGTGGAGTTGAAGGCGCTCTATGACGCGCCGGGGACGCTCATCCACAAGGATTCAGAATGGACGATCCCTGGACCGATCGCGCTGTCCCAGCGGATCATGGAGATCAGCCGCAAGGGCATGGCGATCCAGCGCTACAAGGGGCTCGGCGAGATGAATCCGGACCAGCTCTGGGAGACCACCCTGGATCCGGATGTGCGCTCGCTGTTGCAGGTAAGGGTCAGCCATGTGGACGAGGCCGAGGACGTGTTCTCGACCCTGATGGGCGATCTGGTGGAGCCACGCCGGGAATTCATCCAGCAGAACGCACTGAAGGTCGCCAATCTGTCCGTGTGACCGGCCGCATCACATCGGAATAACGGGTTCGTGAATCGCCTTTGAACCTGTAGTTTCCGATCATCGATGGCGTTGGCGCCAGGAGGGCGCCTTGGGTCCGGCATGCCGGACCCGCCTTGGGGCGCACGACCGAGGCTTGATGACGGAAGACGAACTTGCGCATACCGGCGCGGATGAACGCCGGACAGCATGGATTGCCAAGATGGTGGGGGTCTGTCTGGCGGGCGTACTTGTGCTTGGCCTGCTCACCTATGCGCTATGGCATGCCCTCGACCTCGGCGATGTGGAGATGTCGCTGGAGAGCGTCGAGGCGCTGATCCGCTCCTGGGGCATGTGGGGCGCCGCCGCCTCCATCGCCATCATGATCCTGCATTCCTTCGTGCCGCTGCCGGCGGAAATCATCGCCATGGCCAATGGCATGGTATTCGGCAAAGCGCTGGGTATCGCGCTCACCTGGACCGGCGCCATGCTGGGCGCGATCATCTCTTTCGCCCTGGCCCGCTGGCTTGGCCAGCCGCTGGCCCAGCGCTTGGTGCCCGCCCGGCATTGGGATGCCCTGCAAAGCTGGGAGGCGGATCAGGGGGCGGCGGCACTGCTGATCGCCCGGCTGATCCCGGTGGTCTCATTCAACTTGATCAACTATGCGGCGGGTGTTGCCGGCGTGCGATGGCCGGTCTTCCTGTGGACGACCGCGATCGGCATCCTGCCGTTGACCGTGCTCAGCGTGGTTTTGGGGCACCAGCTCGTCGATGCGCCACTTTGGGTCTGGGGCGCGGTGGCCGTGGGTTTGGTCGCCCTTTGGTTCGGAAGCCGCCGCTTTCGCCGGCCGGCCGAAAGCTAGCATTCTTCAAATCGCCGCATTTCTCCACAAGATTGCGCCAAATATATAAGACCATACCGGTCATGGGGACCTTCCGAACAATGTCGTCTCGCAGCGGCACTCTGACACGTCGCGCCCGGCGCGCGATCAGTCGCACGTTCAGCCGTACAGCCAGCCGTGTCCGGGCAAGGCCGCGTCGATCGTCCGGTGGCGGGGGCGCCGGCCGGCGTCGCAGGCAGGGCGCGGCGCCGACCTGGCGGCGGGTGTTCAAATGGGGGTTTTATGCCGGCATCGCGGGTTTCGGGCTGCTCCTGCTGACCACTGGCTATCTGGTCCTGACTCTGCCCGATTTCGAGGATGCGGTGGTTCCCGACCGCCGGCCGACGATCATGCTGCTGGCGGCCAATGGCGCACCGGTGCATCGGTTCGGCGATTTGGTCGGCGAGACGGTCGGGCTGGACGACATGCCCGAACATCTGGTCCAGGCGGTGCTGGCCACAGAGGATCGGCGGTTCTACTGGCATCTCGGAATCGATCCGATCGGCATCGCCCGGGCGATGGTGGCCAATGTCCGTGCCGGCGGCTTCGTCCAGGGCGGGTCGACGATCACCCAACAGCTCGCCAAGAATCTGTTCCTGTCGCCGGAGCGCACCCTGCGCCGCAAGGCCCAGGAAGCCTTGCTCGCGTTCTGGCTTGAGCTGCGGTTCAGCAAGGATGAGATCCTCGCCGCCTATTTGAACCGGGTTTATATGGGCGCCGGCACCTATGGGGTGGACGCCGCCTCCTGGACCTATTTCGGCGTCTCGGTCAGCGATATCAGCCTGGAACAGGCGGCGATGCTGGCCGGCCTGCTGAAGGCGCCGTCGCGTTACGCCCCCAGCCGGTCGCCGGAACTTGCCCAGGAGCGGGCCAGCCTGGTCCTGGCGGCAATGGTCGAGGAAGGGTATCTCGCCGCCGAAGATGTGGAGCGGGTCCGGGATCTGCCGCCGCTGCCCCGTCGCCGCCCGGCGGATATCGATGGCGGCCGCTATTTCGCGGACTGGGTCGCCGAACGGATGTCGGATTTCGTCGGCTTCGACCAGGGCGACCTCGTGGTCCGTACGACGCTGGATCCCGAATTGCAGCTCTCCGCCGAACGCATCGTCCGGAACTATCTTGAGGGTGAGGGCGCCGCCGGCGGGGCCGGCCAGGCGGCGCTGATCGCGCTCAGCCCGGGCGGCGAGATCCGCGCCATGGTGGGCGGACGGTCCTATACCACCAGCCAGTTCAACCGCGCCGTCCAGGCGCTGCGCCAACCCGGTTCCGCGTTCAAGCCGATCATCTATCTGGCCGGGCTGGAACAGGGCCTCAGGCCGGACATGCAGATCCTCGACGCACCGGTCGACATTGGCGGATATACGCCACGCAACTTCGACGGCACCTATCGCGGCTACATCACAGCACTGGACGCCCTGGCGGACTCGGTCAACTCCGCCTCGGTGCGGGTGCTGGACGAGGCCGGCGTCGACAACGCCATCGATGTGGCCCGCCGGCTCGGCATCACCGCTGATCTGCGCCGCGATTTGAGCTTGGCGCTGGGCTCCAGCGAGGTCACCCTGATCGAGCTGACGTCGGCCTATGGCGCCTTGCTGCGCGATGGGCGGCCGCTTTGGCCCTATGGCATCAGCGCTATCGAGAGCATCGACCAGGCTGCCACCCTGTATCTGCGCGAAGGCGACGGCGCTGCCGAGATGGTCCGGCCCTGGCACGTCTGGGAACTGAACCGCATGCTGGAGCATGTGATGCTGTACGGCACCGGCCGTGGCGCCCAGCTCGACCGGCCGGCCGCCGGCAAGACCGGCACCAGCCAGGACTACCGGGACGCCTGGTTCGTGGGCTTCACCGCGGATCTGGTCGTCGGCGTCTGGGTGGGCAATGATGACGGCAGGCCGATGCAGGGCGTGTCCGGCGGTGGCATGCCGGCGCGCATCTGGCGCGATTTCATGCTGAACGCCCATCGCGGCATGCCGCCCAGGCCGCTGCCCGGCGTCGGACCGATCCCGCCGGTCGCCAACGCCGCCGATCCGGCGCCCGCCAATAGCGGCATCGGCGGCTTCCTCAATCGGCTGTTCGGCGACTGAGGGGACGGGCGATCACTCGGGAGCAGTGAACGGCTTCGCGGCCGCTGAGTTAACGGCGGATTCGATGGTGCAGACTTTTCTCAACCACCTGATATCCATCGTCATTCCCGCGAAGGCGGGAATCCAGTGTTCCCGATCGCTCCACTGTCGGAAGCGGGTTTCCTGGATTCCCGCCTTCGCGGGAATGACGATGGTGAGGAGATTGTTGAGGAGTACTCCGATCACCGAGAGTTGGGTCCAACCCAGCCGCGGCGCAGCTGTTCCCTCGCACCTCTGCACGGCTGTGCTTCTGTCCTTTCTCCCCGGCCCTATAACCCCAGCCGGCTCAGCGTCGCCTCGATGGGCCTCGCATAGGACACGTCCCAATAGCGGACGTGCACCAGCAGCGGGTAGATGTTGTAGAGGTCCCGGCGGAGCTCGAAGAAACCTGGTTCCAAGGGCGCCAATTCCCGATACCGGCGGAAGAACGGTTCGGTGAAGGTGCCGAATAGGGTGGCGAAGGCCAGTTCGATTTCCGGGTGGCCGCAATAGATCGCCGGGTCGATGAATCCGGCGATGCGGTCGCCCCGGCTCAGCACATTCCCGGTCCAGATATCGCCGTGCAGCAGGGCCGGGTGGGCTGGTTCCGCCAGATAGTCGTCCAAACGCTCGGCCAGGGCCTCCAGCCGTCGCAGCAGGGAATCCGACACGGTGCCTTCACGATGGCCCGCTTCGGCCATGTGCAGCAGCCGATGGTCGCGGAAGAAATCGACCCAGCAATCGCCGGGGCGGATTCGGCTGCGGCAGCTGGCCGATCACCGTGTCGCGCCCATAGCCGAAGCGCTCGAATGGCGTGGTATGCAGAGCCGCCAACAGCTCGGCGGCATGGGCCTGCGCCACGGCGCCCGGTGCGCCGCCATCATGGGCGATGAAACTCATCAGCAGCAGATCGTCGTCGCCATACAGCACCTTGGGCAGCGGCAGATCGCTCAGCCGGGCCAGATCGTCCAGCATCATGCGCTCGATCGCCAGATGACCCTGGCCGGCCTTGGCGACCACCGCCTCCCCATCGGGTAGCAGCACTTTCAGCACCGCGACGGTGGACCCGCCCGAAAGCCGTTCGGCCGAGACGGGGCGTTGGCCAAGCGCCGCCTCGATGCGGCCTGCCAGTGTTTCGGTCAGCATGGCTTGACCGTGTTGGCGGCCCGGTCCCCATACTTCGACAGGCTCAGCATGAAGTCCTCTGGCGGGTATTTACAGTTCTCGCCATCCTGAGCCTGTCGAAGGGTGAGGGGCGCCGCCGCATGGTGTGGTGCGATCACCTAGGGAACCGAACCATCAGCCAAACGATCCAGCAGCCCGTCGACCCCCGCCTCGATCATATCGAGCGCCAGTTCGAAATCGCCGCCGCCGCCATACCAGGGGTCGGGCACGTCGCGGGGCATCTCGTCGCCGGTGAATTCCATGAACAGGCGCAGCCGGTCGCGGGCGTGTTCCGGCACCATTCGGTTCAGCGAGGCCAGATGACCGCGATCCATGGCGATCAGCAGATCGAATTTGTCGAAATCCGCCATAGCGATCCGCCGGGCCCGCCGGTCCGGAAGGGTATAGCCGCGTGCGGAGGCGGTGCGGCGGGCGCGGGGATCCGGCGGATTGCCGTGCTCCTCGCTGCTCGTCCCGGCGCTGTCGGCGGCGAGCTGGTCGGCCAGGCCACGCTCGGCGGCGCGGTGCAGGAAGACACCCTCGGCGGTGGGCGAGCGGCAGATGTTTCCGGTGCAGACGAACAGGATTTTCATGGTGGGGCTTCGTTATGGAGGATGTGAGTGGCAACATCATACGATGACCGAGTCGACAATGCAGATCGATCCGACCGCCCGCATCGTCATTCTCACCGGCGCCGGCATCTCCAAGGAATCCGGCCTCGACACATTTCGCGATGCGGACGGCATCTGGGCACGGGTGGATCTGGAGGATGTGGCCACGCCGGAAGCGTTCGCCCGCGACCCGGTTCTGGTGCACCGATTTTATAATGACCGGCGGCAGGGGCTGCTTGACCCGGCGGTGCAGCCGAACGACGCCCATCTGGCCCTGGCGCGGCTGGAACGGGACTGGCCGGGCGAAGTGCTGGTGGTCACCCAGAACATCGACGATCTGCATGAACGGGCCGGTAGCAGCCGACTGATCCACATGCATGGCGCCCTGTTGCAGGCACGCTGCGCCCATTGCTCGGCGATTTCCGAGTGCCGCCACGATCTGTCTGTCGA
>CBDEGD010000003.1:0-20867 GCA_965237625.1 Inquilinaceae bacterium | reverse complement strand
AAGATCAAGACGAGGTCGCAGCCGCACTACGCGAGACCGGCGAGGAAATCGGGCTGCCACCGGATCACATCGACATCGTCGGCCGGCTCGACACTTATGTGACGCGAACCGGTTTCCGCATCGAGCCCATCGTCGGGCTGGTTCGCCCACCCTTCACATTGCGGCCGGACGCCAATGAGGTGGCCGATGTATTCGAGGTTCCGCTGTCCTATATCCTCGACCCGGCAAACCTGCAGCGGCACAGCCGGGTCTTTCAGGGGCGGGAGCGGTATTACTACGTCTTTCCCTATCCGGACCGTTATATCTGGGGCGCGACCGCGGGAATGCTGCGAAACCTGCGGGACGCGCTGATGGGTACGCCATGACCGGGCTGACGCCGTGACAGAAAGCGAAAATTCGCCGGGCGAGTCGATCCCACGCAATCGGACCGGCTGGATGCGCACGGCAGCGACGCACAAAGTCATGGCGGCGCTGACCGTCGGCGGCCAGCAGGCGCGGTTCGTCGGCGGATGCGTTCGTGACAGCTTGCTCGGACGGCCGATCTCCGACATCGATATCGCCACGCCGATGACTCCGGATGAGGTCAGTGCGGTCGCTGTGGCGGCCGGGCTGAAGGCGGTCCCGACAGGGGTGGACCACGGAACGGTGACTGTTGTCGCCGATGGCCAGCCCTTCGAGGTGACAACGTTACGGCGCGATTTGGAGACCGATGGTCGCCATGCGGTCGTCGCCTTCACCGATGATTGGGAGCAGGACGCGGCACGGCGTGATTTCACCTTGAACGCGCTTTTCGCCGACACGGATGGACGGCTGTTCGACTATTTCGGCGGCGTGGCCGATGCCCGAGCGGGTCGGATCCGGTTCGTTGGCGACCCGGTCCGGCGGATCGAAGAAGACGTCTTGCGCCTGTTGCGGTATTTCCGTTTCTACGCCCAACTCGGCACATCGCCAGCTGATCCCGCCGCGCTTGAAGCCTGTCGCGCGATGGCGGGACGGATCGATTCCCTCTCGGGCGAACGGGTTCGGGTCGAGGTGTTGAAGCTGTTGGCGGCAAAGGAGCCAATTCCAGCCTGGCGGCTCATGATCGAAACCGGCGTCTCGCAAAGCACCATTGCCGAGTCAGGCGATGTCGGCCGGCTGACCGGCCTTCTGGCTGTCGAGGAACAGGCCGATCCGGTGCTTCGGCTGGTCGCCCTGCTGGCCGGTGGCACGGAGGCCATCGCCCGGCTCGCCGATCGCCTGCGGATGTCGCGGGCCGAGCGGGATCGACTGGCGGCCTTGGCCGACCGTGGCGACGCCGTGACGCCGGAGATCTCGCCGCCGGCCCTGCGGCGCATGATTTATGAGCGCGGCAGCGTTATCGTCCGTGATCTAGTTCTATTGGCTTGGGCAAAGGATCCTGGCGATGACCGCTATCGGGACTTGCTGGGGTTGGCCGGAGATTGGAAGCCGCCCCGTTTTCCGCTCAAAGGGCGGGACGCGCTGTCGCTTGGGGTCGCGGCGGGCCCGGCTGTGGGAGACCTGCTGAAGGCGATTGAGGATGATTGGATCGCCGGTGATTTTCAGGCCGACCGGCAGGCTTTGCTGGCTGAACTGAAACAGCGGGCCGACATCGAAGTATCTTATACCAAGGGCGATAAATAGTGACCGGTTTCATGGCGCAAATTGGCCCTTGCGGGCAGGCGCGGTGCGCGGCTCGATGCAGCGCATCGGGCAAGCGTCGCAACGCATCCGAAGGGGCCAATTGGCGCCACCGAAGGCCGCTCTCCTGTGTCCGCCCGCGGCGTTGCGCTCCGCTTGTGGTGCGAAGCACCACGGCGCGAACCTCGCCTTGCGGGCGGACACAGGAGAGCGGTGAAACCGGTCACTATTTATCTCCCTTGGTATTAGGCGCTCGGGTGGAGCGAAATCACTTAACGCGGACAGTGCGGCCGACGATGCGACGGGTGACCGCACCGTCCTCGACCCGGGTGAATTCGATGTCCATGCCGTCTTCCGTCAATATGCGCTCATAGCTCTGCAACGAATAGCCGCCATCTTCCATCAACACCAATGAGAAGATGCCAAGCCGGTTGCCGTCGATGCGGCCCCAGCGCACGGGGTCGCCAGCGATCGCGTCGACACTCTGACGCCGTTCAAAGAGGCTGCGCCGCGTCTTCTCCAGATAGACACCATCGCGATCAGCGGGTTCCAACGCGACCTCATCGACCCGTCGGCGAACGCCGACCACATCGCGACGTCCGTCGATAAGCGTGACGTTGATCCAGGTAATCTGGAAGCCGCCACCACGTTCTTCGGTGATGGTGATGTCCATGTCCCGTATTTCGGTAATCTCGCCATCGGGACCCAGAACCTGGGCGGTGCCGACATAGGTTCCGATGAAAGGATCGACCTCTTGGGCAAGGGCAGGAATAGCCGCCAGCACAGTGGCCACAAAAACCACGCCGAGGGCTATGGCGGTTTGACGGGAGCGTGGACTCATGGTCACCCCGAGATCTTGATCAAGCGGCCGGTCACAGACCTGACCTGCTCGCCATCGCGCAAACGTTGGAAATCCAACTCCATCCCGAGGCTAGTCAGGGTTCGGTTGTAGGTGCTCAGATCGAAGCCGCCGCGGTCGTTCAAGGACATTTGGTGGATGCTCAGCGTGTTCTCGTCAAGCCGGGCCCAGCTCAGCACCTCGCCATCGACCGGGTTCCCCGAGTTGGTGGCCTCAAAAACCCCGGCTCGCTCTGTTGGCTCGAATGTCAGACTGGATTGACGGCGCCGGACGTCCGGGTTGTTGGGGTCGCCGCCACTATGGATGATCGTGGTCCAGGTGATCGCAAAACCGTCATCGGCCGCGGAGATCACCACGTCGAAATCCCGCGCCGTCATGGCGAAGTACAGACTGTCCGCGCTCTCCGCCACGCCGGCGCCCTGCCAGGTGCCGTAGAAGGCGGTAATCGGCAAATCCTCTGCCCAGGCTGTCACGGTCCCCAACACCAGAAGAACCGTCGACAAAACTCCCGTCAATCGCATGCTCGCATCCCCATTCGCTTCTTGCAGGCTACCCGATACCCGAGCGCGGTCAGCGCAGGAGGGCCATCCTGGCCAGCCAAGATGTTGATACTGTGGTCGTTCGCCCGATCCCGCTGGCGAATTGCCCAGCAGAAACCGGCGACGGCCGAGTATGCGACAGTCATGGCCACGTGACCACCGGTGGCAAAGACATCAGGATCGCATCGACATTGCCGCCGGTCTTTAGCCCAAATGTCGTGCCCCTGTCATAGAGCAGGTTGAATTCCACATAGCGCCCACGGCGTTGGAGTTGATGGCCCCGCTGCTCCTCGGTCCAGGGCGCGTCCCGGTGGCGCCGGACAATTTCGGGATAGATCGAGAGAAATGCCTCGCCGATATCGCGGGTGAAGGCGAGATCCGCCTCCCAGTCACCGGTATCCAGATTGTCGAAGAAGATACCGCCGACGCCCCGGGCCTCGCCGCGATGGGGCAGGTAGAAATAGTCGTCGCACCAGGCCTTGAAGCGGGCATAGTAGTCGGCGCCGTGCCGGTCGCAGGACGATTTCAGGGCGGTGTGGAAGGATGCCGTGTCGGCGTCGTCCGGCACCATCGGCGTCAAATCCGCGCCGCCGCCGAACCATCCCTGCGATGTGACGATGTGCCATGTATTCATATGGACCGCCGGGACCAGCGGACTTTGCATATGCGCCACCAGGCTGATTCCGCTGGCCCAGAACCGTCCGGTGTCGCCGGCGCCGGGAATGCGGTTGCGGAATTCTTCGGAGAAGGTGCCATGCACGGTCGATACGTTGACGCCGACCTTCTCAAACACCCTTCCATGCATGATCGACATGACGCCGCCACCGCCATCGGCGCCATCGCTATCGGGGCGCGTCCAGGAATTGCGCTGGAAGCGACCGGGTGGTCGATCGGCGAAAGTGCCCAGTAGGGACTCCTCCAATTCCTCGAATGCCGAGCAGATGCGGTCGCGCAGCGATTCGAACCAGACGACCGCGGCCGCCTTTTGATCGTCAGTCGGGATCGTCCCGGCCATGGGCATGGCATGGGGCTTGGCATGGGGAGAGCCGGTCATGGACCTAATCTTGTGTGTCGCGCGATCGAAACCCAGGCATTAGCACTCCGGATCCGATCGCAACAATGACAGAGCGCAAACGTGATCGGAGTTGAGCAGGGTCGATTTGCTCATTCGGAGGCGCCGTCGCCGGTCTGCCGGAGCGCTTCGCCCAAGACCATTGCCGCCGCCAGTGCGACATTGAGCGAGCGGGCCTGCGGGCGCATCGGAATCAGGAGCCTTGCATCGGCTGCTGCATGTATTTCGGCGGGCACGCCCGCACTCTCTCGGCCGACGATCAGCCGGTCATCCGGGGCGAATCGGAAATCGGTGTAGCCGGTGTCGCCATCGGTCGTCAGCAGGACCAGCCGACCCTCGTGGTCGGCAGCGGCATACCGGTCCCATCCCGGCCAGATGGTTCGGTCGAGCAGATCCAGGTAGTCCATCCCGGCCCGTTTGAGCCTGCGGTCGTCCAGCACGAATCCGCAGGGCTCGATGATGTCGAGCGAGACACCCAGACAGGCTGCCAACCGCATCAGGGCGCCGGCATTTTGGGGTATATCGGGCTGAAAGAGTACGAGACGCATGATATCCTTGCCGCGACATTGGGTCCGGCTTTGGCCGGAATTAACGTTTGCCGGTTTGCAAGACCGCGATTGCCGATGTATATCGACTCGTAGACGAGCGCCAGCCGGCGCTCGGTTCTTCCACTGATGACCTGCCGCCGCGAAAACCGGTCTGGCAGTTCCGGTCCGGGCAATTCTCAGGACAGATCGGGATTAGGGCAAGAAATGGCTGACATAACCCCGGAAGATGCGAGCGGGAGTGGCGGCGACGGGGGTGAAACCCGGCGCGACGTCCTGACCTATACGGTCGGCGCCATGGGCGCAGTCGGTGCGCTCTCGTTGGCGTGGCCGTTCATCAGCAGCATGAACCCGGCCGCCGACACGCTGGCAGTGTCTACCGTCGAAATCGATTTGTCGCCGATTGAGCCGGGGCAGGCGATCACCGTCATGTGGCGCGGCTCGCCGGTCTTCGTTCGCCGACGCACCGAGGAAGAGATCACCGCCGCAGAGCAGGTCTCGCTCGACGATTTGCCGGACCCACAGGCCGATTCAGATCGGGTGCAGCGCAAGGAATGGCTGATCCTGGTGGGCGTGTGCACCCATCTGGGCTGCATCCCGCAAGGCCAGCGACCGACTGAGCTGCGGGGTGAATTCGGCGGCTGGTTCTGCTCCTGCCACGGATCGGAATATGACACCTCCGGGCGAATCCGCCGCGGTCCGGCGCCGACCAACCTGCCGGTGCCGCCCTATGAATTTCTTGAGGACGACCGAATTCTTGTCGGCTGAGCACAGGGCAGAAGACAGGGACGGATAGGAGATTGATGGCCATGGCGCATGCCGAGCCAAGCAGCTTTAAGAACCCGGTAATCCGCTGGATCGACACGCGGTTGCCGATCTTCACGATGATGGATCGGGAATACGGGCAGTTCCCGACTCCGCGCAACTTCAACTATTTCTGGAATTTCGGCGCGCTGGCGACGGTGGTGCTGGTCGCCATGATCGCCACCGGCATCTTCCTGGCGATGCATTACACGCCCCATGCCGATCTGGCGTTCGCCAGCGTCGAGCGAATCGACCGCGACGTCAATTACGGCTGGCTGCTGCGCGACATCCACATGAACGGCGGCTCGATGTTCTTCATCGTGGTCTACATCCATATGTTCCGCGGGCTGTATTACGGCTCGTACAAGGCGCCGCGTGAGCTTTTGTGGATGTTGGGTGTGGTGATCCTGCTGATCATGATGGCCACGGCGTTCCTGGGCTATGTGCTGCCCTGGGGCCAGATGAGCTTCTGGGGCGCGAAGGTGATCACCAACCTGTTCTCGGCCATCCCCTGGATCGGCGAGGACATCGTCATCTGGCTGTGGGGCGGCTTCTCGGTCGACAACCCGACCCTGAACCGGTTCTTCTCACTGCACTATCTGATGCCCTTCGTGCTGGTCGGCGTGGTCGCCATGCATGTCTGGGCGCTGCATGTCACCGGGTCGAACAACCCGACCGGCATCGAGCCGAAGGGGCCTCAGGACACCATCCCGTTCCACCCGTACTACACGGTCAAGGACTCGGTGGGCATGATGATCTTCCTCGCCTTCTGGGCCTTCTTCGTCTTCTTCGCACCGGATTTCCTCGGCGAGGCGGAGAACTATATCCCGGCCAATCCGCTGGCGACGCCGGCCCATATCGTGCCGGAATGGTACTTCCTGCCCTTCTACGCGATCCTGCGATCGGCCACTTTCGACGTGCTGTTCCTCGACGCCAAGCTGATCGGTGTCATCCTGATGTTCGGGGCGACCCTCATCCTGTTGGTGCTGCCCTGGCTCGACACCTCGGAAGTCCGCAGCGCCCGCTTCCGTCCGATCTACAAATGGCTGTTCTGGATATTCTTCCTGGACTGCATCCTGCTGGGCTATATCGGCGGCCAAGTTCCAGGCGATCAGGTCTTCCATGGTATCGAGTGGCTCACCTTCGTTGAGCTTGGCCAGCTGGCCACCGCCTACTATTTCGGCCACTTCATGTTCCTGATGCCGCTGCTCGGCAAGATCGAGCCGAGGGTGCCCATGCCCGCCAGCATCTCCGAGTCGGTGCTCAAGGGCGGCGGCCGAATGCCCGCCTCGGCCCCGGCCGAAAAGCCGATGGAGAAAGTCTAACCATGCGCGCGATAGCCAAAGCCGTTGGTGGGGCGGCGATTTCGGTCGCCTTCCTGCTGGGTGGTCAAGCCACCGCCATCGCCGCCGGGGACGCGGAAGTTCCGCCGAGCCAGGACTGGCATTTCGAGGGCTGGAACGGCACGGTGGACCGTGCCGCGGCCCAGCGAGGCCTGCAGATCTATCTTGAGAACTGCTCGGGCTGCCACTCGCTGGACCTCGTCGCCTATCGGAATCTGGAAACGCTCGGATTCAATGAGGATGAGGTCAAGGTGATCGCCGCCGGCTTTACGTTGCCCGGCGGGCCGGACAGTTTTGGCGATATGTTCGAGCGGCCGGCTCTGCCGTCCGACAATTTTGTCCCACCCTTCGAGAACGAGGTGATTGCGCGACTGTCCAACAACGGCGCCCTGCCGCCCGATCTCTCGCTGATCATCAAAGCGCGGAAGAACGGCGCCAACTATCTCTACGCGCTGCTGACCGGCTACGAGGATCCGCCGGAGGGTACGGAAGTCATGCTCGGCATGAGCTACAACAAGTACTTCCCGGGCCATCAGATCGCCATGCCGCAGCTGCTCTACGATGACGGCACGGTCTATGCGGACGGCACGCCGGCGACGGCGGATCAGCAGGCCCGGGACATCGTCAATTTCCTCCAATGGGCGGCCGAGCCTCATATGGAGGATCGCAAGCAGATGGGCGTGAAGGTGATCATCTACCTGCTCGCGTTTGCCGCTCTCATGTATGCCTTCAAGCGCAAGATCTGGGCGGGGCTGCACTAGGCGCCAGGGTATCTCGCTTGCGCTGTTGCCGCGATATCAGGGCCGTCCTTAGGGGCGGCCCCTTGCATTATGCGCCCGACACCGTGCGACAGCCTGAATGAGCGGTACGCGGTTCACAATCCTGGTGATTGGCGGCTACGGCGTTTTCGGCTCTTCGATCTGTCGACTGCTGGCGCGAGACAGCGCGGTGCGGGTAATCGTCGCTGGCCGGTCCCAGGCCAAGGCCGATGCGGTCGTTCGCGACATCCGTGCGCAGACGCCGGTCGCCGACATCGAGGCGCTGGCATTCGACAAGACAGTTGGCGTGGGTGCGGCCTTGGCGCGGACAGACACGCGACTGGTGATTGACGCCGCCGGGCCCTTCCAGGGTCAGGGTTATGCAGTGGCGCGGGACTGCATCGCCCAGGGCGTCCACTATGTCGATCTGGCCGATGCGCGGGAATTCGTTGTCGAATTCCACCGGCTTGATCAGGAGGCCCGGGCGGCGGGCGTTCTGGCTGTCAGCGGCGCCAGCAGCGTTCCCGGACTATCCAGCGCCGTGGTCGATCACCTGACCCGGGATATGAAAACCGTCGACGACATCGCCATGGCCATCGCACCGGGCAATCGCTCGCCGCGCGGCTTTGCCGTGGTCGCGGCGATCCTGGGCACGGTCGGCCAGGTCGTCCCGCGTTGGCGTCACGGTGCATGGGGGCAGGGGCATGGTTGGCAGGGTCTCCGGCGGCTGCGACTGCGGCTGCCGGGCGGTGCCGAACTCGGACATCGCTGGGTCGTATCGTGCGATGTGCCGGACATCGTCCTTTTCCCGGCACGCTACCCGGGTGTCCAGGCCGTCACCTTCCAGGCCGGTCTCGAGCTCGGCCTGATGCATTTTGGACTTTGGGCGCTGAGTTGGCCGGTCCGCTGGGGATGGCTTCGCAGCCTTGAACCCTGGACGCCGCTGATCTTCCGTATCGCGGTCGCGATGCAAGACTGGGGATCGGATCGCGGTGGCATGGTGATCGATGTCTCCGGCGCCGCGGGGGACGGCGCCCGACGGCGGCGTCGCTGGACGCTGATCGCCGGCGGTGGCCATGGTCCGCAGGTTCCGGCGGTGCCCGCCGTCATCCTGGCTGGCAAACTGGCCCGGGGATGGGCCCTTACCGGCGCGATGCCCTGCCTGGGCCTTTTCGAGCCGGCGGAATTCGAACGCGCGGTCTCGGAGCTGGATATCGCATGCGCTACGGAGGAGCTGCATGGCTGACGTGAAAGCGCCGTTGTATCGGCGGGCTCTCGGCGATCGATTTGACGCTCTTCCGGCACCTATCCAGCAGATGCACGAGGTCACCGTGGCGTCGGTGGCCCGGGGCGAGGCGGAAATCACCCGTGGCCGAACCGCCCTGGCCCGATTGATCGGCTGGTTCGGACGGTTGCCGGCCGGCGGATCGGATGTGCCGGTGATCGTGGAATTCACCCCCGGCAACGGCGTCGAACAATGGCGCCGCACCTTTGGATCATCGGGGTTTCAGACCACCTTGGGGGCCTGCAAGCGCCGCACCGGGCATCTGGTCGAGCGGCTGTGGCCGATGGCGTTCCTGCTGGAGGTCCCAGTTGACGATCAGGGGCTGACCATGGTGATGCGGGGCATGTGGGTCCTGGGACTTCCCATGCCGGTTTTTCTGTGGCCGCGGGTCGCCGCTTCGGAGCGCGTGGTCGACGGCCTCTTCGCGTTCGACGTTTCGATTTCGGCGCCTGTCGCCGGCCTCGTCATCCGGTATCGCGGGCGACTGCATCCTCCTCAGGCTGTCAAAGCGTAGACACGCGTTTGACCTCTTGGCCACCGCGAACGGCGATGGCAGTGCCCTCGGGCAGCGGCTCCCAGCCTTGGTCGTCCAGCGGCACGCTGGCGAACAGGATTGTCCGCTGGTCCTGCAGGCCGATCTTCAGCCCGCTGCAGGCCCATTCCGGCCCCTGCTGACAGGCGAAGCAGTCACGCATGCTGAGTCCCGGCGCCCGCGGCTCGGAGAATTTCCCGTTTTCTTCGTAGATCCGCCGGTGGGCGTGCACGAACAGCGCATCGCCGTCGGAATACAGAAAATTGCAGGAGCCGAAGGAGACCATCTCAGCCGCGAAGCCGGCGAATGCCTCCAGCCTGGCTTCGACCGGCGGCGTCGTGCCACGATCCGTCCATAGCGGCTTCATCCGTTCGAGCAGCAGGCAGAAAGCCAGTTCGGAATCCGTCTCGCCGACCGGCGTCGTTCCGCAATTCTCCGCCACCGGGTTGGCGTGCAGCCCCGTCAGCGTGCCGTTATGGGCGAAGATTTGCGCCCGGCCGCCCAGTACACGTCGGAAGGGATGGGTATTCTGGAGCGTCGGCACACCGACTGTGGCCAGCCGGACATGGGCGATCACATTGGCGCTCTCCAGGTTTTGGGAGGCGATGAAATCCACCCAGGCGCTGTCGGCGGCCGGCTTCGGCTCCTTGATCAGCAGCGCGTCACGGTCCTGGTAATAGGCGATACCCCAGCCGGAATTGTTGCTGTAGCTGGCTCCGCCATGCCTGGAAAACTCATGCAGCGAGTAGTTGACGACGGCCGGCATCCTGCTGGACATGGCAAAAAGTTCGCACATGGCGTGACCTCGTGATGTGAAACGCATCGGCGAATGGCGACCGTCACCGATAAGCGCTCGTGACCAATCGTATCCTTCGATGCTCGAGGACTCCGACAGTTACATGGCAGGGTCATTTCCGGCGCCGCGCTCCAGCATATCGGTTCCGGGCTGTGATATGATCAAGCCGGCTCGCGAGACCAAACGGGAGCGATCCGCATGGCAAGGCAATCTCGGCACGAGGCGGAGGAGCCACCGATCGACTATCCGGTGGAGACCCGCGGACTCGACCTCTTTGCCCTGGACCGCAACCTTCGCGCCCTGCTTGAGCGGCGCGCGCCGAAGATGATGGGCCGGTTCCACGACACCCTGACTCAGTTCGGCGCCTGGGCCGGTGGGCCGCTCGATGAGCAAGCACGATACACCGACCGCCATGCGCCGCCGCGACTGGAAACCCATGACCGCGACGGTGCCGAGACCGGCCGGGTGATTCTGAACCCGGCCTATCGGGAATGCCACGCGGAAGCCTATCGCCGCGGCGTAATCGGCTTGGCCTTCGGTGACGATCCCGCGCCGCACCTGTTGTCCTTCGCCATGGGCTATCTGCTGTCGGAGGCCGATATCTCGATCCACTGTCCGGTGACCATGACCGGCGCCGTCGCCTACGTGCTGGACCGTTTGGCGCCGGCGGATATCCGGTCGCGCTACCTGCCGGAACTGACGCGCATGGACGGGCAGGCGAAGAGCGGCGGGACCTGGGCCACCGAGCAGCATGGCGGTTCCGATGTCGGCGCGACCAAGACAGTTGCCAGCCCGGAGGATAGCCATTGGCGCCTCACCGGCCTGAAATGGTTCACCAGCAATGCCGGCGCCGGCCTGGCGCTCGCCACCGCGCGACCGGCCGGCGCGCCTGAGGGCGGCAAGGGGCTCGGCTGCTATCTGGTGCCGAGCCATCTCGATGACGGACAGCCGAACCGGATCTGGGCGCGCCGGCTGAAGGACAAGCTCGGCACCCGCGGGCTGGCGACCGCCGAGGCGGCGTTGGACGGCGCCTGGGCGGTCGAGGTGGCGCCACCGCCCGATGGGCTCAAGGCGATGATGGAGGCGCTGGAGTACAGCCGCATCCACAACGCCGTCGCCGCCGCCGGCCTGCACCGCCGGGCGTTCCTCGAGGCCGCCTGCTGGGCCTCCCATCGCGAGGCGTTCGGCGGGCCGATCCGCGCCTATCCGATGGTGCGCGACGCGCTGCTCGACCTTGCCATGGAGCAGGAGGCCAGCACCGCCATCGCGTTCGAATCCGCCATCGCCTTCGATGCCGCCCTGGCCGATGAAGCGCAGCGGCCCTGGCTGCGCACCGTGACGGCGCTGGCGAAGTATCAAACCGCCGAACTGGCGGTGCGCGCCGCCGTCAAGGCGGTCGAGTTGGTCGGCGGCAACGGCTACACCGAGGACTGGCCGACCGCGCGGCTCTATCGGGACGCATTGGTCACGGCGGTCTGGGAAGGGCCGTCCAATATCCAGGCGCTGGAATTACTGCGCGCCGTATCGGGAAAGCTGCCTGGCGATACGGCTTTTCTAGCCCGGGTCGACGGGGTGCTGAAGGCGCTGCCCGAAGGGCTCGGCGATGGTCCGTCATTGCTGCGCGATGCGCTGAAGGCGAGTCGTGAGGGGCTGTCTTACGTCCGGGCCCATCCGGCGGAGGGACCGCGCCTTGCCCGCCGATTGATGGATCAATTGGCCGATACGCTCTCCGGCGCTCTCCTACTTGAAGAGGCTGGCGCCTCACTTGCCGCGGGAGATCGGCGCAAGTCGTTGATCGTCGGCCGGTTTCTGAAGCACCGGTTCGGCGGACGATCGGCCGTTGACGCGACCGAAGATGCGGCGCACGCGGCATTCGACGTCATTGTCGGCTATGGGACGGTTGCCGATTAGGTGCGGCCCGAAGGACCGTCGCGACTATTCCCAGATGCTTACTCTGTCGGTCTTCTTGCGGAATGCGGACGACAGCGCCCGCGTCCGGGCCTGCAGCAGGATCCGGCGCCCTTCGATGCTCCGGACATAGACCAGACTCGACTGGCCCACATACCGCTTCCATCTCTTGGCGAAATGGGTCGCGAATTTCTTGTTCTGGCCGATCAGATCGGGAACCGGGTGATAGTCGACCCTCAGCAGACGGCCCAGAGTGGATCGCCGAACCAGCAGATATCGAGGATTGTGGACCGGGCCCAACACCTGTTGCATGGCGTCGAGGAAGTACTGCCGCTCTATGGGGGTCGCCCCGGCAAGGCGGCAGTAAGCGACGCCGACCCGGTCTTTTGCCGTCTCGATGCGCAGGCTTCGGTTGGCGGTCCTGATGATTTCCATGAATTGAAGGGTTTCGAGGACAGCCCAGCCGACCTGTTTGATGCTGTTCTCCAGCGACCCGTTTCGGATCAACAGATAGAGTGCCTTCAGGAGTTTTGGAGCGGTCATAATCGTGCCGACGACAAATCCTGTCGTCACCGCCACCGTGTAACTTTGAGGCATACGAACGCTGTCCATGGCCCACAGACCGTAAACGACTCCGGTTATCAAGGCCTGCACGGCAAGGAACTTGATCGTATCGGCAAATGCCAGGCCGCGTGGCACCGAATTGCTCTCCACGCGTTCGCGCATCTTCGGTTTCGAATTTTTGCCGTCCAGCGCGGTGCGCCAGATATCCGCCAGCCGCCAGCGCTGCGACGCCCGGCTCAGCATCGTGTGGCTGAGTGCCTCGACGCCCGCATCGGTCCACTTCACATCGGACAGCGCCAGACGCTTGAAGCCGTTTTCGATGACGACGGGATCGGTGAACGATAAACCCTCGAAGGCGCGGAACCGGCGTCGCAACATCCGCAGATCATGCCCGAGGTCTTCCTTGATCTCGTCGAATGGATCGAAATGCCGTTGTCGATCCGTCTTTCCGCTGAGAATTGAGCGGACTCTTTCCTGAATCGTCTCGATATCGATTGCCACGAGGTGCCAGATGTTGGCGGTCTTGCCTGGTTTCTGGGGATCGGTGCGGATCGCGCGGCCCCGCATCTGATTGGACAGCATGTAGGATCCGACATGGCTTGCCAGGATCAGGCTGTTGACCGACGGCGCATCCCAGCCTTCGCCCAGCAGCGCCTGGGTCCCGACCAGTATGTTGATTCCACCACGACCAAAAACCTCGGTGACCAGATGGACGACGCGCTGTCGGCTCTCTCCGGTGATCTCCAACCGGACGTAGGAGTCGTCATACGGGATCGGATTGCTGCGAACATGGCTGCCATCCAACCCCATCTCTGACGCAACCGCTTGGACCATCGGCATGCAATCTGCGGGCACGACGATCAGCGAGCCGGTGAGAATGCCCAGCTTCGGCCCCTTCAGGCCCGATCGGCGCAGATGCTCGAAGATCGGCACGACGCCGATCTTGTTGAGGGGGCGTTCGTCGCCCTTGCCGGATGGCATCTCCGATTTCCGAATGAAGTCGGCCAGAACGACCATCCGCAAATCGTCCGCGAGCACCGACCATTCCATGGCGGCGACTTCGATAATGCCGTCCAGCTTGCTCATGCTCGATGCCAGGACCTTTTGCACCTCCTTGACGTCGTCGAGGATTACCTTGCGGCGGTCGATTGCTCCGATCCGCCGCAGATGGCGCTGTAGTTCGGCAAGCGGCTGTTCATGGCGGCTGAAATCCTCGGCGTGGGTGAAGAAGACCCCGGTCAGCAGGGTCTCCAGGTGCCCCACACCAAGCTGGGGAAATTCCGCGGCGCCTATGCCAAGCACCTCTCGTGCCTCGCGCGGTGGCGGGGCGCCGGCATGATTCAGGAAGATGAGCATGCTTGAGAAAAATGACGGGTCGCCCAGGACGGCTTCTATGTTGTCATTCGGGCTGTGTATCCAGGGATACTCCTGCAAGGCCTCCAGAAAGGGGCGATTGCGCGTCAGCAATTCGACGAATTCGGAGATGTTGACTTTGATCTGGCTGAGTTTTTCAGCCTCTATGGCCGTCGGCAGAGAAAAGAACACATAGTCCTGATGCGGGCATAGATCGCCTTGCCGGACCAATTCGGGCACCGAGATATCGGCGTCTGCCGGTCCGCAAAGCTCCTGGTATCGTTCCCATTCCGTTTGGTCGACATCGTAGGGTGGCGTTGCTGTCAGCGCGACAGTGATCGGCTTCTTGAGGCCGGCCTTCGTCCGCGTAACGCTTTTCCACCATTCGCGACGCAGATGATGCGCCTCGTCCAGCACCAGCGTCCGAATGCCCTGCTCATTCAGGAGCTTGAGCAAGTAACCCGCGGGGTCGGTATTGCCGGTTCTCTTCGGCCTCTCGTCTTCCTCCTTGAGGCCCGGTGGATGACCTTCGTCCTCCTCGCCGGGCATGGCCGCATTCAGGGCCTGATAGGTGGTGACCGTCAGCAACGACGGATTTCGGATGTCCCTGGATATCCAGTCGGGATCCGCTGCGCCATCCGGCAGGAACATCGAAAGGAGCCGCTGGACCCATTGATTGCGCACGGTTATCGTTGGCGCCAGAATCAGCGCCGGCTCCCCGAGCCTGCGCATTACTTCCAGGCCAAGAATTGTCTTTCCCGATCCGGGGGCGGCTACGATGTGCAGGTGGTCGTCGTCGAGATGGTCCTCAAGCTCCGATAGGACACGCTTTTGGTAGTCGCGCCAGGTGGCTTGGAATTCCAGTTCCTCGATGCCGCGGGCGGTGCGCCGACCGGCTGATTGTTTCGTCTTGTTGAGCATCACATCCGCAATGTGAAAGGATGGCAGCGTTCAATTGAGGAGGCAGGTCGAACAGGCCTCATCAAATCGACGGGCTGGGTCCGTCACGCGAGGCTTAGGCTGTACCGGGAACTTTATGGATTGGTGTTCAACTTAGGATTAACGGCGCGCGGCCTGTTGCGAGGGGATTGGACATAGAGGAGTGACCCGGTGGACAAGATACTGCGGTTCTGGTTCGAAGAACATGGCCCGGAGAATTGGTTCGCCAAGAGCGACGAATTCGATGCAAAGATCAGGGATCGTTTCCTGACGGTTTACGAACAGGCCGCTTCCGGAGGGTTGCAGGAGTGGCGGGACACGCCGCGCGGCTGCCTCGCCTTGTGCCTGTTGCTCGACCAGTTTCCACGCAACCTGTTTCGCGACGACGCTCGCGCATTTGCGACCGACGCCATGGCGCGCGAATTGACCCGTCACCTGCTCGATCGGGGTTTCGACCGTGATCCGGCGCTGGACGGGCCGGCCCGCATGTTCGTCTATCTGCCGCTTGAGCACAGCGAGGATATCGACGACCAGCGCCTCTGCCTGGATTTGGTCAAAGAGCGCATCGGCGATGACGATTTTATCGACTACGCCGAACGTCATCTGAAGATCATCGAGCGCTTCGGCCGCTTTCCGCACCGCAATGAGTGCCTGGGACGGGAGTGCACCCCGGAGGAGACCGAATTCCTCAAGCAGCCGGGCTCGGGCTTCTGATGGCGACGGGCAACGCGATCCGGGGCCTGGACCACCCGATCATCGGTGTTCGGGATTTGGAGCAGGCCAGGATCGATTGGCAGAAGCTTGGCTTCACCATGACGCCGCGCGGTCGCCATATCGGCTGGGGCACGGCCAATTACTGCATCATGTTCCCCTTCGACTATGTGGAGATTCTGGGCATCGTCGATGCAAGCCAGTACGTGCACGGGCTGGACGCTTTCCTCGAGCACCGCCAGGGATTGCTGGGGGTCGCGCTGGCCACCAATGACGCCGACGCCGCCTATGCCAGGATGGCGGATTGTGGGCTGGCGGGCGACCCTCCGCAGGATTTGGCACGCATTATTGAGCTGCCCGAGGGTGAAGCGCGACCGGCATTTCGGTTGGTCCACCCGGCCGACCCGGCAGCCCTTGGACTGCGCGGATTCGTGGTCCAGCATCTGACACCGGAACTGGTGCGGCGACCGGCGTGGCTCGATCATGCCAACGGTGCGCGGCGGATCTGGATGATCAGCGTCGCGACCGCGAACGGGGAGGCGCTGGCGTCCCACTATCGCGCGCTGCTGGGAGCCGAATTCGTCCACACCGATCGTGACGGCGTTACGGTCCGTCTCAATGGGTGCACGCTACATTTCGGAGCGCCGCTGGACGGCGTCGAAGGCGGGCTGGGCATGGCGGTGGAGGTGCAGGATCTACGGCGGGCCGGCGATCTGCTGCAATCCGCCGGGGTGCCGTTCGAAGAGGAGGACGGCCGGATCGACATCGACCCCCGATACGCCACCGGAGTAGCCCTGTCTTTCGTTGCTGGATAAGCGGGCGGCAGGTCGCCGTAAGATCGGAAAATGCCCCAGCCAGTTGGCGTGGATCGCGACGAGCGACGTCACCAATCCTGTATTCGATTCTCGAAGATCGTTTTATTGGATCGATAGTAATGGGCCCTCTGGTCCTAATAGCTATGGCGTTTGAGTGTTAGCAACAGGGAACGTCCAGATAGGAGCAATACCGGAATCGGGAGGGGCGGCGTACCAAAATTGCCTTGGGACGCCCTGGAAAGAACCACCCGTGCTCCGGCCAAGAGCCGTCACGATTAAGACAGAGAGGATCTCCCAGATGAAAATGACGACCGAAGAAGCCTTCGTGAAGGTTCTCCAGATGCATGGGATCGAGCACGCGTTCGGAATTATCGGCTCGGCGATGATGCCGATCTCCGATTTGTTCCCGGTGGCCGGGATCACCTTCTGGGACTGCGCCCATGAGACCAATGCCGGCATGATCGCCGACGGCTACACCAGGGCCAGCGGCAAGATGGCGATGGCGATCGCCCAGAACGGTCCTGGCATCACCAATTTTGTCACGCCGATCAAGACCGCCTATTGGAACCACACGCCGATGCTCCTGGTCACCCCGCAGGCGGCCAACAAGACCATCGGCCAGGGCGGTTTCCAGGAGATCGAGCAGATGGCCCTGTTCGAGGACATGGTCTGCTATCAGGAAGAAGTGCGGGATCCCTCGCGCATTGCCGAGGTGCTGAACCGGGTGATTGAGAAGGCCTGGCGCGGCTGCGCCCCGGCCCAGATCAACGTGCCGCGCGACTACTGGACCCAGGTGATCGATATCGAGCTGCCGCAGATCGTGCGGCTGGAGCTGCCTTCGGGCGGGCGCGAAGCCATCGCCGACGCGGCGAAGCTGTTGTCGGCGGCGAAATTCCCGGTGATCCTCAACGGCGCCGGCGTGGTCCTTGGCGGCGCGATCGAGGCTTCCAAGGTGCTGGCCGAACGGCTCGACGCGCCGGTCTGCTGCGGCTACCAGCACAATGACGCCTTTCCGGGCTCCCATCCGCTGTCGGTCGGCCCGCTCGGCTACAATGGCTCGAAGGCGGCGATGGAGCTGATCGCCCAGGCCGATGTGGTGCTGGCGCTGGGCACCAGGCTCAATCCATTCTCCACGCTGCCGGGCTATGGCATCGACTATTGGCCCAAGAACGCCAAGGTGATCCAGGTGGATATCAATTCCGACCGGATCGGGCTGACCAAGAGGGTCTCCGTCGCCATCCAGGGCGACGCCAAGGCGGTGGCCCAACAGCTTGTCGAGCAGCTCTCCGATACCGCCGGCGATGATGGCCGCAAGGAGCGGCGGGACCTCGTCGCGCTGACCAAGTCGCGCTGGCTGCAGACGCTCTCCTCGATGGATCATGAAGACGACGACCCGGGCACCACCTGGAACGAACGGGCGCGGACCCGCGAGCCCGACCGTATGTCGCCACGCAAGGCTTGGCGCGCGATCCAGGCGGCGATGCCCAACGACGCGATCATCTCCTCGGACATCGGCAACAACTGCGCCATCGGCAATGCCTACCCGACCTTCGAGACGGGCCGGAAATACCTGGCGCCCGGCCTTTTCGGGCCCTGCGGCTATGGCTTCCCGTCGATCCTGGGGGCCAAGATCGGCTGCCCGGACACACCGGTGATCGGCTTTGCCGGCGACGGCGCCTTCGGCATCTCCATGAACGAGATGACCGCCTGTGGCCGCAACGACTGGCCGCCGATCACCATGGTGGTCTTCCGCAACTACCAATGGGGTGCGGAGAAGCGCAACAGCACGTTGTGGTTCGACGACAATTTTGTCGGCACCGAGCTCAATCTCGGCGTCGAATACGCCAAGATCGCCGAGGGCTGCGGGCTGAAGGGCGTGCAGGTCAGGGGCACCGAGGCGCTGACCGAGGCGCTGAGGGTTGCGGTCAAGGAGCAGATGGAGAACGGCGTCACCACCTTCCTCGAGGTCGTGCTCAATCAGGAACTCGGCGAACCCTTCCGCCGCGACGCCATGAAGAAGCCGGTCTCGGTCGCCGGTATCAGCAAAGAGGACATGCGCCCGCAACAGGGCGCCTGAGCGGATAGTGCGCTGATCCAATCGCGCCAGAAGCGCCTGCTCAGGGATTTGGGCTCTTCTGGCGGACTCAGCGCTGCCCCTCACCCTCCCACGGCTTCGCCGCGGGTCCCTCCCTCTCCCCAAGAAGAGGGTTCTTGACGCGGTCCGTTATTTCCCTCTCCTCGGGGAGAGGCAGGGACCCGCTGCGAAGCCGTGGGAGGGTGAGGGGGGAGCGCCGCCCTTCCGACCGGCACCGGCGATCGTGGCGGCGTGGGTGACAGGCCAAGGGTTGTCGGAGACGCGGAATGCCTATTCGTCCGGCGACTGCGCCACCTGCACATTGACCATGGCCTCAGCGTATTGCGCGTCGCGCATCGTCACGATGCGTTGGAAGGCGGTCAACTCGTCGCCCTCCAGCTTGCGGCCGCTGGGCAAATCCAGGGTCAGCGCGTTGACCTGGCGGTTTTCCATCAGCACCTCATAGTGCAGATGCGGGCCGGTCGACCGTCCGCTGGTGCCGACATAACCGATGATCTGACCCTGCTGCACGCGCGACCCCACGCCGAGGCCGCGGGCATAGCGGCTCATATGGGCGTAGGCGGTCTTCAGGCTGCCATTGTGCCGGATCCGGATGTATCGGCCATAGCCGCCATTGCGGCCACGCACTTCGATGCTTCCGCTGCCGGCGGCATAGATCGGCGTCCCGGTCGGCGCCGCGAAATCGGTGCCGCGATGCATCCGGCTGTAACCCAGCACCGGATGGCGGCGCATGCCGTAGCGCGAGCTGATCCGTGCCCCGTCGATCGGAGTGCGCATCAGGGTCCGCCGCACGCTCTGCCCGTCGCGATCGTAGTAGTCGACGCTGCCATCCTCCGACCGGAACCGGTACATCGGATGGTCGCGGCCGCGCAGGTTGAGATTGGCGTACAGCACATTGCCGTTGCGGGCCAGATCGCCGTTCTCGCCGAAATCCTGCTCATACAGCAACGCGAACCCATCGCCCGGCCGGATGTCGCGCTGGAAGTCGACCTCGAAGGAATAGGCGCGGATCACGGCGATCAGCACCGGGTCGGGCACACCGGCCCGGTTCGATGCCGCATACAGGCTGGAATCGATCGTGCCTTCGCCCGCCATCAGCCGCGTCTCGAACTGGTTGGCGATCGACTCCGACGAGAAGGACCCATCCTCGGCGCGGGCGACGACGACACGGGTTTCAATGTCCGGCGCAATATCGAACCCGACGAAATCCCGCCGCTCGCCGCGGTTCTCGAAGGTCAGGGTGACCTGCTGCCCTGCCCGCAATCGGCGCGGATTGAAGACGCCGCGCAGGGACGCCACCGCGTTGTGGGCGTCCAGCCGTTCGACGCCGGCATCCGCCAGCATGCCGGCCAGCGTATCGCCGCGCCCGACGGTCTGCTCCACATGCTCGACATGCAGACTCAGGAAGTCGAGATAGCGCTCCTCTTCGGCGCTGTCCTCGGCACTGGCGATCAGTGTCACGCCGCGGGACAGATCAACATCGTCGGTGCTGTGCGGGACCACCGCCAAGGATGGCAACGGTTCCTCGATGACTATCGGATTGGCTGGGGGGCCCGCCGAGGGAGCCGGTCCGAATCCGGTCAGCGTCAGTGCGCCCAATGCATCGACGGATCGCGCCTCGAAATTCCGCTCGCCGCCCCGGGTGACCACCGCATAGTGTCCGTTGCGCCGCAACAATTGCAGACCGAAGAAAGCCTTTTCATTGCCCTGCCGTTCGAATACCAGGGCCACATCTTGTCCGGGTTGCAGCCGGCGAGGGTTCTCGACGGCTTGCAGAGCGCGCACCGCATAATGGGCATCGGTTGCCGAGATGCCGGCCTCGGTCATCAGACCGGCCAGGGTATCGCCGCGGCCGAGAGTGAGATCGATACGATCGATCTTCAGGTTCTCCGGCTCCGCCATGGCCTCCATAGTGTCTGCCGGCGGCTCCGCGATGGGCTTCGGCTCAATACTGTCGGTTGCCTCAAGGGCCGGGACCGGGATCGGAGCAGGAACAGGGGCCTCCTGGACAGCGACTTCCGAAGCCTCGGCCGGAACCGGCCCGAAGCCTGCGATGTCCAGCGATGTTGGGTCGTCGGTCCCCAGTGCACGGAATCCATCTTTCCCGTTACGGGCAATCACGGCGAAACCGCCGTCACGCCGGGCGATTTCGGCGCCCAGGAAGTGTCGCTGTCCGGCAGCCTGATCGAAGATCAGCGCGAGCGATTGACCTGCCTGGAGCCGGCGCGGATCGAGCACCGGCCGCAAGGCCCGGCTGGCGTAATGCGCTTCCATGGGGGGCACACCGGCGCCAGTCATGGCCTCGACC
>CBDEGD010000002.1:0-12749 GCA_965237625.1 Inquilinaceae bacterium | reverse complement strand
CGGCGCTCTCGCTCCGACTACCGAACGGGTCCTCCACGGCGCGGCACCTGTCGACGACGTGATCGATCGATGATGTTGGAGAAGTGCATTCTGCGTCTCCGCAATCCCCATGCTCGGACCGCAAGCAAGAATTGGGGATTTAGTAAACTGTCACCGTAATGGCAGCTGGAGGCGACCCGAATTCAAATATCGTCGACCTGACCATCCATGTGCCGAAAACGTATACAATCACAAATTCCTTTCCGGACGGGGTTGTAGCAAGTTCCGACAGCTCCGGAGTCCATTACAAATGGATCGTCAGCGGGAATAGTACAGTGTTCGGCGACTTCTGGATCGATATTCAGGACG
Organism: Inquilinaceae bacterium; assembly: GCA_965237625.1. GTDB lineage: Bacteria > Pseudomonadota > Alphaproteobacteria > DSM-16000 > Inquilinaceae > JABDIP01. The sequence goes on along the minus strand of CBDEGD010000002.1, from coordinate 12,401 downwards.
AGGGAAGAAAAAAGCTCTTCGAAGTCCTGAATTTCGCTGCCGGCGCTCTTCTTGGAGCGGCGGTCTCAACTATGTATGGCGCACTTCTCTCATTGACGCTCGGTAGGCCTAAATAGAAATCGGCTGGTTTCGCTGAGATAGACTAAGTAGTCAGTGCGTTTTCTTTGGACATCTCGCGATAAATCGCCTGTAGATTTCCAAATGCAGCATGTGTTAGGCGACGTTTAGGCGTCGTTCCAACAAGTGAACTTCGATGTCAGCATTTCTTAAGGTTGTCGGACGCCTGCCGAAGGCGTGGCGTTTCGGCAAGAGGGCCGGTCGGCAGGCGTCGGACAACTCTAAACATGAGCCAAAGTACCGTGATCAGCTTCCGTCCGGTCCCAAGATAACATCTAGCTTGAGCAGTGCACAGCCAACGAACGCAGCTTGCCAGCGAAGCGACCTTTCTTTTAAAGGACTGGTTAGGTCTCAGGTGAGATGTTCAGCTGCAAAGCTCTGAACAAAGACAAGCATCATTTTGACCTGATCAGTGTTGTACTCACCGTACTCACCGTGTGCGGCCTTATTCCGGACATGTGCCCAGGTTGTGATTTGCTTCTGAACAAGCTTCGAGTAGACATCAGCTTTTGCAAGCTGCGTATTGAGTGGATCAATCGTGAGTGGCTTCCCAGAACTACTATCGACAGGGAGTGAATCTCGCTCACAGAGTTTCCTCAAACTATCTTCGAGGACGCTACCAATTATAACTGCGGCAGCATCTTTGTAGCCTTCGTTCAGTAAGTACTCTCCCATTTCAAGGAAATCGGCGAACACTTCGGCCTGTGCCAAAGACTTGATATTGAAGAGAAGACCGTTCGACACGTCGTGTTTTATGGCGTTCGCGACGCCTAGCATCTGGGTGAAGTGCTCGTAGTAGTCGCCATGGAGGACATAGAAGTTGGCGGTTGCTAATGCCCTTGAGTAAGAGTCGAAGTGCTGGCTCTTTTCGCCATAGAGATTGCGAACAAGCTGTCCAAGGCGCGTAACCCAAGCTGCAACTTCAGCGAGTTCGTCGCCGCCAATGCCTCTTGACGAATTCGATGCGCTTCGATGAAGGCGCGTTCCAGCCTCGACAAGACTTTCGATCTCAGAGGTGATCCGTGAATCGAGCTTCAGCATGATATGGCTAAAAATCTCCTGAACCTTGGAGAATCGTAGCGCAGTGCTACAGGTGAGTCGCGGGTAAATGGCCGCTTCGAGTCATTTCCAATCGCCAGCCCTGTTCGCTGTGACTGACCGGCTTGCACATGAAAGCGGACGTAGCAGGCTGCTTATGGATTCACAGGTGGGGAAGGGTTAATCAGTGGCCAGTCATGTCTTTGTTGAACCACCGCATTTGTCTTGAACAGGCAATTTGGCGACGACGACCCAGACGTTCGCTTCTTTGTCCCCACCTGCACGCCAATACTCTTCTGAGGTGGCGGTTTGCATTTGACTGCCGAATTCAAGTTTCGCTGATCGTGTCCTGATATCAGCGGGTACGCCGCTATTGACCGCCGCCGCCAGGGCCGCTCGGACGCGTCAGGATGAACGCCGCCACTGCGCCGAGCACGACGGCCTGGACGCCCAGCACGAGATTGCCGACACCGACGAGCCAGGTCACACCGAATGTCAGGGCCATGACCGCGACGGCCATCAGTTTTGCCTTGCGGTTTATGCTGCCGTGTTCGTGCCAGTCGAGGATCAGCGGGCCGAAACGCGGATGCTCGGTCAGCCAGCCATGCAGCCGGGGCGAGCTTCGGGCGAAGGCGTAGGCGGCGAGGATCAGGAAGACCGTCGTCGGCATCAGCGGCAGGACAACGCCGATCAAGCCCAGCCCGGTCGCCGTAAGGCCGACGCAGAGCCACAGGGTGCGCGCTGAGATCATCGCAGAACCGGCAAGGGCGAAACCCCCAACACCGACGCATGGGATGCGATGAGGGCGGCATAGAGCAGCGCGGCCGCGGCCAAACGACTCCAGTCCATCGCCACCAGCGCCGTTCGCCGGTGCCGGTCAAACGTCGCCGCGAACGGCAGCAGGGCGGTCCGGGCAGCGAGCCGGGCCCATTCGTCCGATCCCAATGAACGCCGTCTGCGCCGGTCGATGGCCGCCATGCCCGTCAGGGCGAAGACGGCAAACCCGCCAAACAGAACCACATGAGCCAGATCGCCATTGGGGACCATATGCGCGCCCGCCCACAAGGCGATTGCCCAGAGAAGAGGGTGTCTGACGATGCCGGCGATGCCTGGTTTCTCCGGGTCGAAGGCGCTCGAATTGCGTGAGCCGAAGGATAGCGGGTTCGGCGCCGCCACACCGAAGGCGGCCAATGCGCAGGCCAGCGGCATGACCAGCACCGGCGCCCAAAACTGCCAGGGCGCCGAGCTCCAGACCGGCATATGGGGCGCCCGTCCCGCCGCCACGATCAACCATGCCAGCAGGGCCAGTGAGGCGAGGCCGTAGAGGATCAAATAGAGCCGCTCGCCCAACACGGCGACCAGCCGCCCGCGCACCGGCGGCCACGCCGGGACGCCATGCGACACGATGAAGAGCGCGTAGGCCGTGACGAATTCCATCCAACCCGCCACTTCTTCAGACCCCGCGTTCATTGCCCGTGCCCGGTGCCGCGCGCACCGAGTTTTGCCGATCCAGTAAGGCGTACCCGTCGAATGTGGTGGCGCGGTGGTCGTAGGATAAGACCCCTCGGGGCATGGTGTGATCGGGCATGGCCCGCATGGTCTACGGCCCGGCGCAGCGAAAGCCAACCATGTCCAGCGCGAATTCCGGCGGATTGCCGTGCCGATAGCCGACCCTCAGGCAATAGGGGTTGTTGCCCCAGCCGCCGCCGCGGATCACCCGGTGCTCCGCCAAGCCGGGAAACGCGCTGGCGGTCCACTCCCAGACATTGCCGGCCATGTCGAGCAACCCGAAAGGGGACGCGCCGCCCGGAAAGCTGCCCACCGGCGCGGTCCGCCGGTAGCCGTCGCCGGCATCGGGGGCGCAGCAGGCGACGGTGCCGAAATTCGCCAGACGGTCGTTGCCGGCTTGGCGAGGCGGCTCGTCGCCCCAGGGAAAGCGCCTCTGGTCCTGGCCCCGGGCGGCGAACTCCCATTCCACTTCGGTCGGCAGCCGCAGCCCGTAATGGGCGCAGAACGCCTCGGCATCGCGGGCGGAAACCTGGACCACCGGATGGACGTCGAGCCCGGTGATGCCGCTCGCCCCGCCGCCGGGGCTGCGCCAGTCCGCGCCGGCGATCCGCCGCCATCGCCCGTCCCAGACAAAGCCGGTGGCGGCATGTTCCGCGTCGGTCACTTGCCCGGTCTCCGCGACGAAGGCGGCGAACTGCGCGTTGCTGACCTCGGTGCGCATCAGGGAAAAGGCGGCGACCTTCTCTTCGCTTGGCGCCTCGTTCGCATCGCCCTGGGGATCGCCCATGGTGAAGGTGCCGCCGGGGATAGCCACCATGTCGAACGCCCCGGCGGCCAATGCCGGCTGACCGAACGCCAACACGGCCAGCATGGCCATCGGCAATGGCGTGGCGATCTTCATGGTGGGCGTCTGTCCTTGCCAGTGAGGGAACCGTCGCCTTGGCGAAAGCATGGCCCATGCCGGTCCGCGTCGGCAACGCACGATAATCTGATTTGCCCGCCGCCGCCGGAACACGGCAGAAAGTATCTATCTCTACGACCGAGGGAGGCCCGATAGGGACGCAGGAAATGACCGCCGACAATCAAGGACCGGGCCGACGTTGCGTGCTGGCATCCATCGGCGCGCTCGGTGTCGCGGCCGGTCTGGGACCGGCCGACGCGGCGACCGCCGCCCGGGCAGGCCCGATGCCGACCAAGCCGATTCCGGCGACCGGCGAACGCCTGCCGGTGATCGGCATGGGGTCCTGGCTCACCTTCAATGTGGGTGACGACACCGCGCTGCGCGATGCGCGGGTCGCGGTGCTGCGGGAATTCTTCGCGGCCGGCGGCGGGCTGATCGACAGCTCGCCGATGTATGGCTCGTCGGAGGAGGTGATCGGCTATTGCCTCGAGCGCCTGCCGGAAACCGACGGGCTGTTCTCCGCGACCAAGGTCTGGACCGTGCTGCAACCCCTCGGCATCCGGCAGATGGAAGCGTCGGAGCATCTATGGGCGCCCGAGGCCGGTTTCGACCTGATGCAGATCCACAATCTGTTGGATTGGCAGGCCCATCTGGAGACCCTGACCGACTGGAAGGCGCGGGGCCGGGTGCGCTATGTGGGCGTCACCACCTCCCATGGCCGGCGTCATCCCGACATGGTCGGCATCATGACCCGCCAGCCGGTCGATTTCGTGCAGTTCACCTACAACATCCTGAACCGCCGGGCCGAGCAGGTGCTGCTGCCCCTGGCCGCCGAGCGCGGCTTGGCGGTGATCGTCAACCGACCGTTCGAGCGAGGCCGCCTGTTCGACCAGCTCCAGCGCCACCCCCTGCCGGGCTGGGCGGCGGAGATCGACTGTGCCAACTGGGCCCAGTTCCTCCTGAAATTCGCCGTGTCCCACCCGGCCGTCACCTGCGCCATCCCCGCCACCTCCCGCACCGACCACATGGTCGAGAACATGGGTGCGGCCTATGGGCGCCTGCCGGATGCGGAGATGCGGGCGCGGATGGTGCGCTACGTGGAGGGGTTGTGACCGGTCGCGACAGATTTCGCCTTGCCAGACAGCCTCCGGTTGTGCAGACTTAAGGTAGAAAATCTTCCGACGCGCCTCGTCCGGGGCGTGACCTGTTTTCATCGTTCACCGTGGGGAGTGCGAACGATGTTGCATTCATTCCAAGTCATTCAGACTTAGCCTCTCGACGGCCGGCGGCCTTGCCCGCCGGCTGAGCGCGTGCCGTCCGGCCCGCGCCACCGACTATCCATTGCCAAGCGAAGCGACCCGACCCCTGCGGCCGGGAATGGGGGAATTATGCGCGACTTCGGCGGTGTCTGCTCACGAGCGGTTTTCGGGGCGGTTTTCGGGATTGCGGCCGGCCTGGCGGTGGCGGCGCCGGAGGCCTGGGCGCAGGAGGATGATGCTGCAGCACCGGCGGAACCGGTCGCCATTGAGATCATCGGAGAGGCGGCGGAAGCGCCGGCCGACGGCACGGACAGCCCGACAGGCGAAGCACCCGCCAAAGGCACAGAGCAACAGCCGTCCGGCGACCTCGCGCCGATGGAAGAGCGGCCCCTGGCCGCGATGGCATCGACCGGCGACCCGGAAGGCGAGGTCGGTGCCGCAGCCGCGGAGAGCCGGGAGAATGTTGATCCGTTCATCGGCAGCTTCTCAACCGTCGTGTCGATCGACCTGCCGCCATTCCATGGCATCGAGCCGAACCTGGCGCTGACCTACAATTCTTCGCGCGGCAACGGTTTCATCGGCCTCGGCTGGGAACTCTCAGGCCTGTCGGTGATTGAGCGCGCCTCCCGCGGCAGGGGTGCGCCGCGCCACGACGCCAACGACATCTTCCTGCTGGACGGCCAGGAATTCGTGCCTTGCGTCGCTGGTACCACCAGCCCGAGTTGCGACACCGGCGGAACCCACACCACCGAAATCGAGAGCTATCTGCGGATCAAGCAGGACATGGTGGCAAATACCTGGGAAATCTCGAGCCGCGATGGCACGAAGACGACTTACGCGGCGGTGATGGGACCGAACACCTTGACCACCGCGGGCACCTATCGCTGGGCGAGAACCGGCGTGGTGGACACGCATGGAAATGCGGTCACTTACGATTGGTGGTGTGACGGCACGCCTGCCGTCGAATGCTACCCGGATACGATCACATACAATGGTGTGACCGTACGGTTCTATCGCGAGGCCAGGACAGACCCGGTTTCCTACGCCAATGGGAGCGCACTTAGCAGAACGAACTTTCGGCTGAAGACGATCGATGTGCTCGTGTCGACAGACCGTGCCCGGGTCTACGCACTCGAATATGCCGCAAGCGAGGCCACAGCGCAGTCACGTCTGACAGACATCGCCGCCTATGGACGGGACGTCGTTCTGGACGGAGCTGGCATCGTTTCCGGGGGCTCATCGCTTCCGCCGACTTCGATAACATGGGGCGAGGAGGGTGGCGAAACATTCGCGACCGCGGACTGGGGCCAGCCCTGCACCAGCGTCGAGGGCCTGGCGGACTTCAACGGTGATGGCCGAGACGACGTCTTTTGCCAACTCGGATACAACACCTGGATTTCGCTTTCCAACGGCGACGGATCGTTTGCGACGACCGCGAATTATTCAGTCACCTGGTGCGCCGAAGCTCACGAGACAGAGATTACTTGGCGATTTGCCGACTTCAACGGTGACGGATTCGAAGACTTCCAGTGCACTCGCAAACATACGCGCACCAATAACGACGGCGACAGGACCACGATCACCAAACATTACGGGCTGTCCAATGGAAACGGGACGATTCAGGTATTAGGCGCCACGGATCGGATTTGTGACAGTGAGGGTCTGTTCGGCGGCAATGCCGACGTCGAGTTGTTCGGAGATTTCAACGGTGATGGCCGGGCGGACCGCTTCTGCAAGTACGTACAGTCACGGGAACGGAACAATGGAGACAGCGTAAACGAGGTATTTGCGACCGTTTACTATTCTCAGGGCAACGGCACATTCTCCGCGACCCATTTGGGTCAGATATGCGGCGGAAGCTACCGGACCGCCCCCACCATCAAGATGTTCGTTCACGATCTTAATGGTGATGGATTGGCGGATGCTTCCTGCAACCAGAATGGAACTCACTACAGTTATCTTTCGAACCCGAACGGCTCATTTCGGACCGTTTCAGCGGGATACACTTGCGGATACGCGACCGGAAGTGCCGATTTCAACGGCGATGGAAAGGCCGATCTCTATTGCCAATACAACAATACCGGCCAGGTCCGAATCTCGTTGTCGCTTGGCAATGGGCGATTCTCTGCGACCACGTCGCTGCGGTCGGTTTGCGGTCCGTATTCGGGCTATAATTTCGGATTTCCGCTCTCGGCTGGCGACTTCAATGGCGATGGTCGGGATGATCTGCACTGCCTATACCAGAACCAGAATTACATTTCGCTGAGCGACGGAGCCGGAGGGTTCTCTGCCGCACCTGTCTGGAGCTGGTGCGGCATGCCCCCTTATGTCACGGTGGCACCGGCTGAGCTAGACGGTGACGGTAAGAGCGATCTCTATTGCCGCGGCAATGCAGATCCAAATGCGATTCTTGTGGCGATCTCGGGTGGGCTGTCTCCCAATCTGGTGACAACCGTCACCCCCCCCCCCCGCTGGGTGGCACCACCTCTGTCACTTATACACCGTCCTCGGCTTGGACCAACCAGAACCTCCCGATGGTGCTGCAGACCGTCTCCGCCATTACCAGTGATGACGGGCGCGGCAACACCTCCACCACGAACTACGCGTATGAAGGCGGCCTCTGGAATCAAGCGGAACGCCGCTTCCTCGGTTTCCGCAAGGCGACGGTGACGCTGCCCTGCATCGCCGGCGAGACGGCGTGTCCGTACACGGAGTCCACTTTCCGCCAGGACCTCGCCTCCGCCGGGCGGGTCGAGCAGATCGACCGGTTCGACGGTGCCGGCACACTTTTGACCCGGGCGCTGGAGGAGTATGTGGTCAACGACACCACGGTGCCCTACACAGCGCTGAACACAGCTTCGGAGAGCCAGATCATCGTCGGCGCCGTGACCCGGCGCACCCGGGTGACGCGCAGCTTCGACGCCTATGCCAATGTGGTCGAGGAGACCGGGCATGGGGATGCGGATATCCTCGGCGACGAGATCACCGCCGCCACGGACTATGCGCCCAACACCGCCGATTACATCGTCGGCCTGCCGGCGCGCATGCGCAGCTTCGCGGGCATCGGCACCACGGGCACGCTGCTGACTGAGAGCCAGATCCACTATGACGGCGCCACCTCCTGGATGACGCCGCCGGTGCGCGGCGACCCGACCGAGAGCCGGGAATGGCTCGACACCGAGGCGCGCTTCGTCTCAGCGCAAGCCGAATACGATACGTATGGCAACGTCACCGCCACCATCGACCCGCTGGGCCGACGCTCCGAGACCGATTACGACAGCGTCTATCACCTCTACCCCATCGCCTCCCGCAACCCGCTCTACTTCCCGCCCGCCAGCGACACCCGCCATCAGACCAGCACCCTTTGGGACACGGTCTGCGGCGTGCCGACCGTGAGCACCGACCTCAACGGCAACACCACCACCACCACTTACGACGCGCTGTGCCGCCCGGCCCGCACCGACCTGCCCGATGGCGGCTTCGCGATCACCAGCTACAACAGCATCGGCGACCCGACGGCGCAGTATGTCGAGACCCAGACCCCGCCGGCCGACGGCTCCGGCAATATCTGGTCGCGGACCTATATGGACGGCTACGGCCGGCCCTGGCGCAGCACCGCCAAGGGCCCGGCGGTTGGTCAGGAGATCCTTGCCGACACCGCCTATAACGACCGTGGCGGCGTGGCCAGCCAGACCGCGCCCTATTATGCCGGCGACCCGGTCTACACCACGATTCTGGACTATGACGCCCTGGACCGTCCCACCGGCGCCACCCATCCCGACGGCAACTGGGTCGAGAGCGCCTATGGCGTCGAGGGCGTGTTCCTCAGCACCACCAGCCATGACGAGTTGGGCCACCCGGTCACCCTGCATCTCGACGCCTTCGGCCGCGCGGTGCGCAAGACCGAGCCGCTCGACCTCACCACCACCATCACCACCGATTACGCCCATGACCGGCTCGGCCGGCTGACCGGCATCACCGACGATGTCGAGAACAGCTGGGCCTACACCTTCGACAGTTTCGGCCGCACCGTGACTATCGACGACCCGGATCTCGGGCTCTGGACCAAGAGCTACGACGATGCCGGGCAATTGACGACCCAGACCGACGCATTGGCCCAGGTGACCCGCTTCACCTACGACCTGCTCGGCCGGATGCTCACCAAGACCGCCCGGGACGGCACCCCACAGGCGGAGCTCACCAGCTACACCTACGACCAGGCGATCGCCGGCTTCCACAATGTGGGCCTGCTGACCAGGGCGCAGAACCCGACCGGCACGCTCAACTACCGCTATGACCGGATGGGCCGCGAGACGCAGCGCATCTACACCCTGGATGGCGCCGACTACACCATTGCGAATGGTTTTGACGTCGCCGGCCGGCTGCTCTGGCAGGGCTACCCGGATGGCGACGCGGTCGGCTCGGCGCTGGACCCGGTCACCTATGACGCCGCCGGACGGCTCGCCGCCGTCCCCGGCCTGGTCACCGCCGCCACCTATGACGCCGGTGGCAATTCGGAGACCTTCACCCGCGCCAATGGCGTGGTCAGCACCTATGGCCATTCCGACCAGCGCGGCTGGCTGGACAGCCTGACCACCCTGTCCGGCGTCACCTCGATCCAGGCCCTGACCTACACCCGCGACGATGCCGGCCAGATCACCGCGGTCGCCAGCACCCATGCGGATGAGAGCTGGACCTACGGCTACGACGCCCTGCGCCAGCTGCTCAGCGCCACCAACACCGACACCCCGGCCTACAACCGCACCTACACCTACGACACCATCGGCAACATGCTGACCAATTCCGGCATCGCCGGCAGCTACAGCTATCCGACGCCCGGAATCCCGCGGCCGCATGCTGTCACCGCCATCGGCGGCTGGACCTACGGCTACGACGCCGCCGGCAACATGACCGCCGGCGCCGGCCGAACATTCACCTACAACGGAGAAAACCGGCCGACCCAGATCGACACCCAGGCCTACAGCTATGGACCGGATGGCGAGCGCTGGAAGACCGTCGACGCGTCACCCGGCGGCGGCACCACCCTGTATCTCGGCGGCACGATCGAGATCGCCGCCGGGGTGATGACCAAATACCTGCCTGGCGACGCCAAGCGGGTCAGCATTCTGGGCACAGAAGGAGGCAATCCCCCGCCAGCCGATCCACCGTCCGACCCGCCTCCATCGGACCCGCCAGCCGACCCGCCGCCGGACCCGTGCCTCTATAACCCATGGCTGCCGGAATGCGCCGCATCCTTTTCGATGAGCCATTCGATGGGCGCGGTCGCCGCGACATCCGCGGCGGCGGCGAGCAACCTTGTCGACCCACTGGCCGAGACCTTCTGGCTGCACCACGACCACCAGGGCTCGCTCCAGGCGATCACCGACGCCACGGGCGCGGAGGTCCAGCGATTCCGCTACTACCCCTATGGCGACCGCATCGCGACCGCCACCGCCCATGACGAAAGCAAGGGCTGGATCGGAGAACGCCAGGATTCGACCGGACTGTTCTACCTGCATGCGCGGTACTACGACCCGGTGATTGGGCGGTTTGTGACGCCGGATTGGTTCGATCCGATGGCGCCGGGGGTGGGGCGGAATCGCTACGCCTATTCGGCCAACAACCCCATCAACAATTACGATCCGACCGGCAACTTTTACGAAGGGTATTACGGCGTATTTGAACCCGCCATTCCTTACAATACATGGACAGAAAATCGCTTCGCGAGAGCGCTCGACAATACAGGACGGTACGTCGTCAACGCTCCCGGCTCAGTGGCGAATGTGGCCGCCGATCTCTTTCTTGGATTTGGAGAACTCACTGCCCCATTCTTTGGTATTGCTGAGAACGCCGCTCTTTCCACTCCCATCCCCCACGACGACCTCGTGGTGGCAGTCCTTGGCGTTCCCTCGCGGGCTGCTACTGCCGTTCTAGCCGGTCGACGTGTGTTTAACCCTCAAAGTGTTGCGCTTGGAACTACGCTCGGAAGGGCCCTTGAGAGAGCCGGCCGCATCAAGCCTCCACAAACTGCGGCGCATCACATAGTTGCAGGTAAGGCTGACGGTGCGGGTTTAGCGCGACGGGTCTTGCAGAGGTTTGAGATAGACATTAATGATGCGAGTAATGGCATCTACCTACCTGCATCTAAGAATTCGGCGAACTCCACTGGCGCTACCGTACACTCGACGTTGCATACAGATGAATACTACGACGCGGTGAACAAGGCTCTGGAAAACGCCACAACGCGCGATGAGGCGTTGGACATACTGGACAGGTTGGGCGACCGCATGCGCAGCGGAGAGGCGCCATGACGACAACAGTATACATGCCGTATCATGAGCGAGGGTACGAGTACTGCCACCCGACGAACCCGGACAACTATGATACTTTCCAGTCCCAGATTGATGGCGCGCGGCGAAGTGATACTTGGTCCCCGGTTCCGATGCACCTAATTCGCGAGGATGATGAAGGCAAGTCGCGGCTGGCCTCCGACTCGCCATGGCTGGGTGCATTCGCGTTGATCTTCCGGCGATCCGCGATCGAGAAACTTGGGGTCCTGCTGAGGGAGTACGGTGAGCTTCTCCCGCTAAGCTGCCCTGGGACGGAGGTCATGGTCTTCAATCCCAGAGTGATTGATGCCTTCGACGAGGAAGCATCTACGGTGGAGCGCTTCAAGAGCAGCGGACGGATCATGCGTATAACGCGCTACGCCTTTCGACCTGATGTCGTCGCCGGCGTCGACATCTTCAAGATCCCAAATCAGCGCGTCAGTTCGACCTACGTGAGCGACCGCTTCGTGCAACTCTGGAACTCGTCGGGTCTGGTCGGCCTCCGGTTCGAGAAGATCTGGTCTTCGAACTGAAATCAACAAAAATACGGTAATTACGGTGAATTGCGGTAATGGAATTACGGTGACAGTTTTGGACTGCACCCCATGTTTGAGACAGTAAACTAGGGACAGTTGGTGTTGAGCACCGTTGCCTGCTGGTTTGCTGGCGGTGGTGCCGGGTTGGTTTGTGATTACGGTGACAGTTTACTAAATCCCCAATTACGGGTAGTGTGGCCTCCATGGCCCGTCTCGCCCGCCTCGTCATCCCCGGCCTGCCGCATCACGTGACCCAGCGCGGCAACCGGCGGGGCACGACCTTCTTCGAGGAGGGAGATTACGCGCTCTATCGCGATCTGCTCGCGGAGGCCGCCGGCCGGGCGCGGGCGGAGGTCTGGGCCTATTGCCTGATGCCGAACCATGTGCATCTGATCCTGGTGCCTGCCGACGAGGACGGCCTGCGCCGCACCCTCGCCGATCTCCACCGGCGCTATACCGGCTTCGTCAACGCCCGCGCCCGCACCACCGGCCATCTGTGGCAGGGACGGTACGGATCGGTGGCGATGGATGAGGCGCACCTGCAACACGCGGTGCGCTATGTGAGCCTCAATCCGGTCCGGGCGCGGCTGGTCGGCCGGGCCCGGGACTGGGAATGGTCGAGCGTCCGGGCGCATCTGGCCGGCGCGGACGACAAGGTGGTCCGGGTGGCGCCGGTGCTGGAACGGGCCGGCGACTTCGCCCGCTTCCTGGA
>CBDEGD010000001.1:0-22076 GCA_965237625.1 Inquilinaceae bacterium | reverse complement strand
CGAATGTGAACTCGGCGAAGGGCAGGAATTCCTCATCCGCCACGACGGTCGGATGTCCGGTATGGGCGGCACGTTTCGCCATGGCCGGGACAGATCGCATTGAACGAGATGTTCGATATCCGAGCGCCCCTGCAAGGCTTTCGACATCTCGCCGCCATGACAGCCGAGGTCGAGCGCCCGGGGGAAGTTCCGGGTCACGTCATCCAGCCGGTCGGCGATTGCCGTCGCGGTGTGGTGGAACAGAAATTCGTGCTCCTCAAGCCGGGACGCCGCACGATCCCGGTGGCGCCGCACCAGGGCGCGGTCGAAGACAGAGTGGCCGTCGGTCATGGGTCACTATAAGGCGCCGGCGTCACGGCCGCATCCGATGTTGCGATTGACTGATCCCGTCAGCCTGCCAGCATGAGTCGATGCTTGCCGGTCGAAACACCGCTGAATTCGCCAAACGTCTTGCCCGGACAGTCCTGGACGCTGTCCTGCCGCCGCGATGCCTGTCCTGCGGGACAGTGGTGGCCGGTGACGGGGCGTTGTGTCCGCCTTGCTGGGGGGGGGCTGGGGTTTATCGGCGCGCCGCATTGCGCCCGATGCGGATTGCCCTTCGCCTTCGAAGTGGCGGCGGACGCCCTGTGCGGCGACTGTATACGCAGCGAGCCGGTCTTCGGGCGTGCCCGGGCGGCACTTCACTACGACGATGCCAGCCGGCCCCTGGTGCTCGCCTTCAAGCATGGCGACGGCACCCATGCGGCACCGGCGCTCGGCCGCTGGATGGCGCAGGCGGCGGGCGATCTGGCGCGCGATGCCGAGCTGATCGTGCCGGTGCCGCTGCATCGCTGGCGGCTGTTCCGCCGTCGGTACAATCAATCGGCGCTGCTGGCGCAGGCCCTGGCCCGGCTGGTGGATCGGCCGGCGGTAGCCGATGTCCTGCTGCGCCGCCGCCGGACGCCGAGCCAGGGCGGACTCAGCCGGTCGGGCCGCATCGCCAATGTGCGGGGCGCGTTCGCCATTGCCGGTCAACGGGCGGAGGGCGTACGAGACCGCCGGGTGCTTCTGGTCGACGATGTCATGACCACCGGGGCGACCCTATCCGAATGCGCCAGGATCCTGCGCCGGGCGGGGGCGGTGCGGGTGGATGTGGTGACCCTGGCGCGGGTTGTACGGCCTTCGACTCCTGCCTGAACCAAGCAATTCACTTGACGCCGTCGCTACCGGCCCGGCAAACAGACGATCAGCCATTGCCGGTCGAATTGCGAACGGCGATCGCGGTTCCCACCCCCCGAGGGAGGCCACCCGCTATGCCTAAATCGATCGGCATCCTGACCGCCGGCGGTGACAGCCCCGGGCTGAACGCCGCCATCCGCGGCGTCGGCAAGGCGGCGATGGGCCGTTACGACATGCATGTGATCGGTTTCCAGCAAGGCTTTCGCGGCCTGGCGGAGGATCGCAGCGTGCCGCTGACCCGGCCTGAGCTGTCCGGCATCCTGACCATCGGCGGCACCATTCTGGGCACCGGCCGGGACAAGCCGCACCGCATGCAGATCGGCAACAAGACCTTGGACATGACCGAGGTGATCGTCGAAACCTACAGGCGCCACCATCTGGACGCGCTGGTTTGCCTGGGCGGCGGCGGCACCCAACGCAACGCCTACCGGTTGGTGGAAGCCGGACTCAACGTCATCACCCTGCCGAAGACGATCGACAATGACGTGTCTGAGACCGACGTCACCTTCGGCTTCGACACCGCACTCGGCATCGCCACGGAGGCCATCGACCGGCTGCACAGCACGGCGCACAGCCACCATCGCATCATCGTGGTTGAGGTGATGGGCCATAATGCCGGCTGGTTGGCCCTGGGAGGCGGGCATTGCCGGCGGCGCCGAGGTCATCCTGGTCCCGGAGATCCCCTACGATATCGAGGCAGTGGCGGAATCGATCCGCCATCGCAGCCGGACCGGCAGCCGTTTCAGCATCGTCGCCATCTCCGAAGGCGCCATGTCGGCCGATCAGTGGCAGGAAAAGCAGGCGGCCGAGGAAGGGCTGGCGCTATTGAAGAAGCAGCGAAAGGATGCCGGGAAGCCGGACGCGGCGGCTGCCAAGGAAGACGGCTCGAAGGAGGACGACCTCAAGGACGAGGCATGGCGCGAGGCCAAGGCCAGGGTTGCCAGGATCAAGACGTCGCTGGCCGCCGGCACCATGCATCTTTCGGAGCGGCTGGAAGCCCTGACCGGGCTAGAGTCCCGTGTCACCATTCTGGGCCATCTGCAGCGCGGCGGCACGCCCTCGGCGGCCGACCGGCTGCTGGCGACCCGCCTGGGCACCGCCTGCGCGTCGTTGATCGAGCAGGAGGTCTTCGGGGTCATGGTCGCGTCGCGCGGCGTGGGGGCGGAGCCGGTGCCACTGGAGAATGTCGTCGGCAGGAAGAAACTGGTGCCGCCGGATCACGTCTGGGTCCAGGCCGCGCGCGATATCGGTGTGTGCATGGGCGATGCCTAAGGGGCGACGCCAATGGGGCGGCAGACCCGCCCTGCTGACACTGGCCCGGACACACCCCATATGTCACCCTGATCATGACGGACAGGAGCGCCTCACCAATGCCGCCGATCATCGTCTTTAGCAGCCCGTTCTGCCCCTATTGCTTCATGGCCAAGCGTCTGTTGAAGGACAAGGGCGCCGCGTTCGAGGAAATCGACGTGATGATGCATCCCAAGCGCCGGGCCGAGATGATCCAGCGCGCCGGCGGCCGGACCAGCGTGCCGCAGATCTTCATCGGCGACACCCATATCGGCGGCTGCGACGATCTGATGGCGCTGGACGGCGCCGGCAAGCTCGACCCGATGCTTGGAGCAGCGGCGTGAGCGCGCGTTTCACAGCCGCCTGCGTCCAGACAAATTCCGGCACCGAGGTCGAACCGAACCTGATTGCGGCCGGCGATCTGGTGCGCCGGGCGCGCGACGCCGGCGCCGATCTGATCGCCCTGCCGGAGACGGTCACTGCCATCGTCTTCGGCCGCGAGGAGACGCTGGCCCGGGCCAAGCCCGAGGAAAGTCATCCGGGCGTTCCGTTCTTCGCCGATCTGGCGCGGGAGACAGGCGCGACCTTGCTGGTCGGCTCCATGGCAATCGGCCTGCCCGGCGGGGAGCAGGTGGCGAACCGCAGTTTCCTGTTCGATCCGTCCGGTGCCGTGATGGCGCGCTACGACAAGATGCATATGTTCGATGTCGATCTGGCCGGCGGTGAATCCTATCGGGAAAGCGCGACCTACCGTCCCGGCGACAAGGCCGTGGCGGCGTCGACCCCTTGGGGCGGGCTCGGCATGACCATCTGCTACGATCTGCGCTTCGGGTATCTCTACCGTGCCCTGGCCCAGGCCGGCGCCCAAATGCTGAGCGTGCCCGCCGCCTTCACCCGCCAGACCGGCCGCGCCCATTGGCATGTGCTATTGCGGGCGCGGGCGATCGAGACCGGGTGTTTCGTCATCGCCCCGGCCCAGACCGGCACACACGACCAGGGCCGGGAGACCTTCGGCCACTCGCTGATCGTCGCCCCCTGGGGCGAGGTTCTGGCCGATGGGGGCGAAGAGGTCGGCGTGGTCACCGCCGAGATCGATATGTCAAAGGTCGAAGAGGCCCGCTCTGCGGTGCCTGCCCTGCGCCACGACCGGAGTTTCGCGCCACCGGAAGCGGAAGCGCTGCGGTTGGCCGGCGAGTAGCCTGGATTTTAGCCCTCTCCCCAAGGAGAGGGCTTTTCGCCGGCTCCTATCTGCCGGGATCAGCTCAGTACTGGGACTGGCCCGCCCGATTGGCAAACGGCGCCGAGCCGTAGCGCTCCTTGAAGGCGGTCTGCAGGGATTGGCGCTTGCCCCAGGGATCGGCGCGGGGGGTCGGCAGCCAGCACATCACCAGGGTGCTTGAGCGCACGATCTGCCATACCGCGCGGCCGTCGCGGTGGCGGACCTTCTGGCCGCGGCCGAAATCCAGGTACTGTTCGACCCGGCTGCGCAGGGTCGCCTTCTTGCCCTTGCCGCCAGCCATGCCGGCGTACAAGATCAGCGCGTCGGGCACCCAGAAATCCTCAAGCTCGTCGGCCGGGATGGTGGCGCTCTCTCCGGCAATCTCTCCGCCCGGGCTGGCCGGCAGGAACCGGGGCCGGTGCTCGGACGGGTAGAGTGTCAAATAGACACCGGGGTGGTCCGGGACTTGGCCGAAACCGTGTTCCCGAAGCGCGCCAATAGTGACGAAGCCTTCATAGCCGGATTGGCGCAAACCGTCCTCGGTCGTCGGATCGATCATCTGTGGTTCGGCCATCGGTCGGTCGGGGGTGCTATTGGGTCTGGATGCGACATGGCCTTGCAGGCTCGACACATCCGGGCTCTGGGTCAATGGGGTCGCTGGGGGGGTCGACGAAATGTCCATGTCCGAAACCTGCGGATGGGGAGGCGGCAGGCCTCGGATATCCCGGAATTACGGCGTTTCCCAGGCGCCGGACTTCGCCGATCGGAACACGGCGTCGATAACGCGCATGTTCGCCATGGTGTTTTCAAGCGGTACCGGCTGCGGCGCATTATCGAGGATCGCCTTGGAAAACGCGTCTCCGGCAACGCCGTATTGGTCGGATGTCGGAATCTCGATAATCTCGATGCCGTCGCCGGTCAAGGCGGAGCCGTCATCGACAAAAATCCGGCACGGGCGATCCGGCGGCGCATTGAACGGGATCTCGACTTCGATCCGGCCCTTGGTGCCGAAGAACTGCATGCGCTGATAGGCGACCAGCTGGGTCGAATAGACGAAGCTTGCCTGGACCCCGTTCGGATAGTCGTAGATCGCGCTGCCCAGCCGGTCGGTGCCGAATTCCGGGTCGCGGTCGATCAGCGCCACCACCCGCTTCGGCTCGGCGTCGAGCATGAAGCGCGAGGTGGTGGTGGGGTAGCAGCCGATATCCAGCATGCCGCCGCCGCCGATATCGGCCATGTTGCGGATGTTGCCGGGGTCGTCGTTGAAATAGCTGAAAAGGCCCTGGATCGCGCGGATCTCGCCGACCCGGCCGGAATCCAGGATCTCCTTGGCCGTCAGCCATTGCGGATGGGTGCGCACCATGAAGGCTTCCTGGATGCGCAGGCCTGTGCGGTTTCGAACCGCCAGCAGGGGCTCGGCCTCCGCCGCGGTGATCGCGATCGGCTTTTCGCACAGCACATGCTTGCCGGCCTCCGCCGCCTTGACGGTCCAGGGCACATGCAGATGGTTCGGCAGCGGGTTGTAGACCGCGTCGATCTCCGGATCGGCCAGCAAGTCCTCGTAGGACCCGTATGCCTTGGGAATTCCCAGCTTTCCGGCCCATTGGCGGGCGCGGTCCGCATCGCGCGATGCGATGGCGTCGATGCTGCAATAGGCGCCGGACTGCATGCCCGGAATGACTTTTTCCAAGCCAATCTGCGCGGTGCTCAGCACACCCCATCTGATCTTGTTCATGGTTCCTCCCCAATTCGCCGGTCATCTCGCCGGCAGTGGCTTCGGCTCGGGATCGCCGTCCAGATCCCCCGCCGGCGCCAGATCGTTTACCGCCGCCAGGCGCTGGACGATGGCGGCTTTGGGCGAGGATACCTCGCCATGTTCATAGGCGACGATCTGCAGCCGTCCCCGCGCCAGCTCGAGCAGCTCGCCATTTTTCAGCAGGAAAGCGGGGCTGGATGGCCGACCGTATCGAGCATTGCCCACGGCGAATGTCTCGTAAAGCAGAACACCGCCCGGCGCCAGCGCGTCCAGCAATGTCGGCAAAAGCGGGCGGTGCAGATAGTTCGCCACAACGATTGCGGCGAAGCGCCGGCCGGGCAGGGGCCAGGGACCGCCTTCGATATCGGCGCTCACGATCTGAGCATCCGGCTGTCCGGCAAGGTCGGCCACGCCGCGCGTGTCGATATCGATTCCGACCACCTGGTGGCCTCTGCCGAGGAAATGACGCAGATGCCGGCCGCCGCCGCAGGCGACGTCCAGCACCGCGCCCGAACGTGGCACCAGCGGCGCGAACCGGGTAATCCAGGGAGATGGCGCGCCGGTCGGGTCGTGCCGCCCATGGGGCCCGATGCCGGACGTCCCGCTTGTTGTTTCTGTTTCCCCGACCAAGATATCGTTAGTATGACATATCGCCGAGAGATGTGACCGGTTAGCGATGATTCTATTCGATCTGAAATGCCAGGACGGCCATGGGTTCGAAGCATGGTTTCGGGATGGCGCGACCTATGACGCGCAGGTCTCGGCCGGTGACATCGCGTGCCCGGTCTGCGGCGATACCAGAGTCGCCAAGGCGCCCATGGCGCCGCGCATCTCCAAGGGACCGCGAGGCGACCGCGCCGAGGCCGGTCAATTACGGCCCGGGGGCGGTTCCGCCGAGGCGCGCATGCCGATGGTCGCCGGCGAATTGCAGGCCGAGCTCGAAGGGCTGCGCCGCAAGATCGAGGAAAACTGCGATCCGGTCGGCGACAAATTCGCCGAGGAGGCTCGGCGTATTCACTACGGCGAAGCGCCCCATCGGGACATCTACGGTCAGGCGACGGATGCTGAGGCCGCGGAGCTGGTCGAGGAAGGGGTTGAGTTCGCGCGTGTCCCCTGGCCGGTCCGATCCGATTCCTGAAGTCGCCGGACCGATGGGACGTCAGTAGGCGGCCAGGCCCGAAACCGTGCAGGAATCTGTCGTGTAGGCCTGCTTGACCCGGCAGCGCGCCGACAATTCGATGACCAGTTTCCCGGTACAACTCTGCAAATCGACCCAGGCAAGCACTCGGTTGACACGCGAATGGCCCCGGCTGTTCTCATGAGTGCGTATTTGATAGGAAATGGCGCCGACCGTGGCTGGGTCGACCTGCAACCGGTCCAACTCCTCTTGCACCACGGGATCGCACCGACCGCCGCGGCTGGCCGCTTCGGCGGTGGCTGCCATGCCGATGGCGAGCGCCCCCATGATGAAGGACGTGATGAAGGACGTAGTAATCCGCACTGTGACGATCTCCATTCCTGATGCCCCCAGGGCATAATGTGGACCTGCGACGGCCCGGATCGTCGGAATAACAGCTCACGGGCGATCACGAATTGCCGCAGGCGGCGATGCCGGGAACGAATGCATCCGGAACGGTGTCCGATGTTTGCGCAGTATTGTCAATTTCCGAACTCAGGCCGGTAAAGTCAAAAAAGTCATTGACTTACGACGCCTCACTCGCCACCTCTAGGCCATCATCACGTACAGCATCACGGCTGTGCGGGGTGTATCTTTGATCGGTTTGCCCCGGTGCCTCGGGCTCAATGCCAAGGCAAGGGCAACCGCCACCGCTAATAGAGTGCGGTAAGGCAGCGGGTGACGCGGTTGCGTCGCGCCGAGAAGCCACATTTTACCCGAGTGGTTTGGTCGCGTGGATTCGTCCCCGAGATCGGCCTTGAGCTCGGAAAACGTCGATCCGGCGTTGCAAGCAACTGTGACGCCGGCCAGCCCGGCTGGACGGCGTCAGGGACCGTGATATCAGGGAATCATCGACAACAGGAGAACCGCATTGACCGACAAACCGCTCGCGCAGAAGACAATCGCCATCCTCGCCGCCAACGGCTTTGAGGAAACTGAAATGACCGGGCCACAGCGTGCACTGCTGGCGGCAGGCGCCGTGGTCAAGCTGGTGTCGCCTGAACAGGCCCTGGTAAATGGCTGGCATGGCGGCGCCTGGGGTCACTACTTCCCGGTGGAAGTTCCCCTGTCCAGCGCCCTCGCGGCGGATTTCGACGGGCTGATCGTCCCGGGTGGAGAGCGCAGCGTTCAGAAGCTGGTCGGCACGCCGCATATGCAGCGTTTCGTGAAGGGCTTCATGGATGGCGAAAAGCCGGTCGCGGTGATCGGCGGCGCCACCAATCTGCTGGCCGTGGCCGACCGGGCCAAGGGCCGCAAGATTGCCGCCGACGAGACCACGGCCGAAGCGCTGGGCAATGCCGGTGCCGAGACATTGGACAAGCAGCTGGTGACCGATGGCGTGCTGATCAGCGCTCGCGACGATGTCTCGCCGATGACGCTGCGGGACGAAATCCTGCGCGTCTTCAGCGAGCGGCTTGGAGATCTGGCGGAAGCGGCCTAAGGCTCTTCGTCACGACGGATTGAGAAGGCGCCGGCCCCGGGGAAACCCCGGGGCCGGCGCTTTTCTTTTTGTCGAATTGGACCCGGTCGGGCAGATTCGGCCCCCGAACTGCCGCAATCCCTGTTCATCGTCCTTCCCAACACGATGGTCTGGGCTTTCGTCTGCCGGCTGGATGCGTCCCGGCCGAGCACCGCTATCGTCCGTTGGCGGTCAATTCCATGAATTCCCGACGAGTGCCGATAGGAGAATACGGATGCCGCGCCGCCGATCCCCCGTCTTGATGCCGGTTGCGGCGCTGGTGATGCTGATCTGGTCGGCGAGCCTGGCGAATGCCCAAGAAAATAGCTGCCGGTTCGCGGTTGACGGCGAATGCGACGAGCCCAAGGTCTGCAGCACTGGAACCGACGCGTGGGATTGCCAGGGTGCGGGGCTTCTTGGGCCCAATGACTGCTTCTGGGCCTATGATGGCGAGTGCGACGAGCCGAGCATATGCCCGTCGAATTCGGATTCCTGGGATTGCCGCAAGCAAGGCGCGTCACCCGGCCCGGAAAGTTGCGCTTATAGCAATGACGGTGAATGCGACGAACCGGGCGCCGGCACCGGCGCGTGCCTGGCGGGCACGGACACGATGGACTGCAGCGCCAAGGGTGGCGGTTTCGCCGCCAATTCCTGCGAATGGTCCTATGATGGCGAATGCGACGAGCCGGAGGGCACCGATCTGTGCGCCACCGGTTCAGACGCCGCCGATTGCCGGGGGGAATATGGCGGCGTGTTCTTCGGCGAGGACGACCGGATTTTTGCCGACACCGCCACCTATCCCTGGAGCGCGATCGGCAAGGTTCTATTCCAATCGGGTGGTCATTGCACCGCGACGGTTGTCGGCCGGCACACGCTACTGACGTCAGCCCATTGTCTATACCAGGACGACCAAAGTAACCGGATCGATCTGCCGACCACTTTTCATGCCGGGCTCGATGGCAGCTTCTCCGCGGCGACCGCGCGGGTCATCGGCCACTATGCGGCGCCGGGCTACGACAATGCGGCACGGCCCACGGACACGAATTTCGATGGCCATGATTGGGCATTCCTGTTCGTGGATCGCGATCTGGGCACGGAAGTCGGCATGCTGGACGTCCAGCCGTTGAACGCCGAAGACCTTGGGTCGGCGCTGAATGGCGGCTGGCATACGGTCCATCAGGCGGGATACAGCTCAGACAGCGACGAGAGGATGACGGCAAACGTCGGCTGCCCGATCATCCGGATCTTCGACGACAACACGATATTCCATCAATGCGACACGCTGCAGGGCGACAGCGGCTCGCCGCTCTTCGTCGAACGCGACGGGCGGTATTGGATCGTCGGCGTGATGTCGGCGACCTATCCGAATTCGGACGGTCCCTATCCGCTCAACAACATGGCCGTCGATTCCCGCGCGTTTTACCGAGAGTATCTGCGCCAGGCGCGGCCGAAGCCCTAGTGTAATGGTTTCGAAGTTCGGCACATTTCAGGTGCCGAACTTCGAAACCACTACACTAGCCTACGCGGTCTCGGCGCCCTTGCCACCGGCGGATGGCGGCGGATTTTCCCAATAGTGGCAGGCCACCGTATGGCTCGGCGATACGTTGTCCAGCCCCGGTGCCGCCTGCGCGCAGTGATCGGTCGCCAGCGGGCAGCGGGTGCGGAAGTAACAGCCGCTGGGCGGATTGAGCGGTGACGGCAGATCGCCGGTCAGCACGATGCGCTTCTTGCTGCGCTCGGCATCCGGATCGGGCAACGGGACCGCCGAGATCAGCGCCTGGGTATAGGGGTGCCGAGGATTGCTGTAGAGCTCGTCGCGATCGGCGAATTCCACCAGCTTGCCGAGATAAAGCACCATGATCCGATGGCAGATATGGCGCACCACGCTCAGATCGTGGCTGATGAAAACCAGCGCCAGGCCGAACTCCTTCTGAAGGTCCATCAGCAGATTGACGATCTGCGACTGGATCGACACATCCAGAGCCGACACCGGCTCGTCGCAGATGATCAGCTTCGGCTTCAGGATCATCGCCCGGGCGACGCCGATGCGCTGGCATTGTCCGCCGGAAAATTCATGCGGGTAGCGATTCAGCATCTGCGGCATCAGGCCGACCTTGACCACCATCTCGCTGACCTGCCGGCGGACCTCCTCTTTGGCAAGCTCAGGGAAGAATGTCTGCAGCGGTTCGCCGATGATGTCGCCGACCGACATCCGCGGATTAAGCGATGCCAGCGGGTCCTGGAAGATGATCTGCAGGTCGCGACGATGTTCGCGCATGTGATTTTCCGACAGCGAGGCGAGATCTTCGCCCAGCCAGATCACCTGGCCATCCGTCGGAGGCAGGAGGCGGAGAATGCCCCGGCCCAATGTCGACTTTCCGCAACCGGACTCGCCGACGACGCCGACGGTTTCGCCGGGGTGAAGGTCGAAGCTGATGCCGTCGACCGCTTTCAGCACATCCTGTTGTCGGGACAGCATATGCCGCTTCGGCATGCGGAAATGGACCTTCAGGTCGCGGACGGACAACAGCGGCTGGCTGGCGGTCACGGTATCGGTCATAGGCTTTCCAGATGGCAGGCTTTGGCGCGGCCCTCGCCGCCGATGCGCAGGACCGGCTCCTCGGTCTTGCAGCGCTCGATGGCGTAGGCGCAGCGCGGCCGATAGTTGCAGCCGGTGGGCAGATGCTGAAGGTTCGGGGGCTGTCCGGGGATCGAAGTCAGCGCCTCGTGCTTGTCCTCGTCCAGCCGCGGCATGCTCTTCAGCAGCCCTTCGGTATAGGGATGCTGTGGCGCATAGAAGATATCCCGCACCGTCCCG
This sequence comes from Inquilinaceae bacterium, assembly GCA_965237625.1. Classification (GTDB taxonomy): domain Bacteria; phylum Pseudomonadota; class Alphaproteobacteria; order DSM-16000; family Inquilinaceae; genus JABDIP01. The sequence continues at coordinate 11,139 of CBDEGD010000001.1, read as the reverse complement.
GTCTCAACGATGTTGCCGGCATACATCACCATCACCCGGTCTGACAGACCGGCGATCACGCCCAGATCGTGCGTGATCATGATGATGGCGGTATTCAACTCACGTTTGAGGTCGCGCATCAGGTCGAGGATCTGCGCCTGAACCGTCACGTCCAGCGCTGTCGTCGGCTCGTCGGCGATCAGCAGATCCGGCTGGCAAAGCAGCGCCATGGCGATCATCACCCGCTGACGCATGCCGCCGGAGAACTCATGAGGGTACATGGAAATCCGTCGCCGCGCCTCGGGTATCCGCACCAGATCCAGCATGTCGACGGAGCGTTTGGTGGCCTCGGCCTCGCCCATGCCCTGATGGTGCATCAGCACCTCGTTGAGCTGGCGGGAGATGCGCAGATACGGGTTCAGCGACGTCATCGGATCCTGGAAGATCATCGACATCTTCGAGCCGCGGATGCGATTGAGCCGCTGCGGCGGCAGGCCCAGGATATCCTCGCCGCGATAACGAACATGCCCCGACGCCTTGCCGTTCGAGGCCAGAAGTCCCATCACGGACATGAAAATCTGGCTTTTGCCGGAGCCGGACTCGCCGACGATGCCGACGGTCTCGCCCTGTTTGATGTCGAAGCTGACATTGTTGACGGCGCAGACCTCGCCATCGGGCACATCGAACCGGGTGACCAGGTTTTCGACCGAGAGCACCGCCTCATTGGCGGCGGCGGTTTGGTCTTTCTTTGTCATGGGTGACATGTCCGGCATGGCCGCCTATCGGTCCTTGGGATCGAGGGCGTCGCGCAGCCCGTCGCCGATGAAGTTGAGGGAGAACAGGGTGACCCCCAGGAACAGCGCCGGGAAGATCAGCATCCAGGGCGAGGATTCCATGTTGTCCGCGCCCTCCTTGATCAGAACGCCCCAACTGGTATTCGGCTCCTGCACGCCCAGCCCCAGGAAACTGAGGAAGCTCTCGATCAGGATTACCTGGGGCACCGTCAGGGTCATGTAGACGATCACCGGCCCCAGGGTGTTGGGGATGATGTGGCGGCGGATGATGCTGGGCGTGCCGACGCCGCAGGCATGGGCCGCCTCGATGAATTCCTTGCGCTTCAGGCTCAGGGTCTGGCCGCGCACGATGCGCGCCATGTCCAGCCATTGGATCAGCCCCAGCGCGATGAAGATCAGCAGGATGTTCCGCCCGAACACCACCATCAGCATGATCACGAAGAACATGAAGGGCAGCGAATACAGGATGTCGACGAAGCGCATCATCAGATTGTCGACCCGGCCGCCGAAATAGCCGGCGGTTGCGCCATAGGAGACGCCGATTATCAGGCTGACCAGAGTCGCCAGGACGCCCACCATCAGGGAGATCCGGCCGCCGACCAGCACCCGGGTCAACAGGTCGCGCCCGTTGCCGTCGGTGCCAAAGTAATGTCCGCCATTTTCCAGTGTCGGCGCGTGCGAGATATAGGTCCAGTAGACGTCGTCATAGCCGTGCGGGGTGACCAACGGGCCGAAAATCGACAGGACGGCGATCACCGCCAGCACGATGATTCCGGTCTTCGCCGCGCGGTTCTGACGCAGCCGGTCCATTGCGTCGGCCCACAGGCTGCGGCCGCGGACTTCGGCGTCCGGTGCGCCGGCCTCGAATTCAGGATGTGCGGCGGTCATGGGCGTATCCTCCCTGCGCCTAGATCAAAATCGATTGAGACCGAATCGATCTCAATCGATTTTGATCTACTTCAACAAGTTAGAGGCTGATTCACGCCTCATGCCGTCTTGGCATGAGGCGATCAGGCTCTAGTCGTATCGGACCTTCGGGTCCAGGAGTCCGTATATCAGGTCCACGATCAGATTGAACGTGATGATCAAGATGGAGAAAAAGATCACCGTGCCCATCACCAGGGTGTAGTCGCGATTCAGCGCCCCCTGGACGAAATACCGCCCGATGCCGGGCAGGCCGAATATCTGCTCGATCACCACCGATCCGGTGATGATGCCGGCGGTTGCCGGGCCGAGATAGGAGACGACCGGAAGGAAGGCGGCGCGCAAGGCATGCCGGGTCAGCGTGATCCACTCCGGCAGGCCCTTTGCGCGGGCCGTCCGGATGAAGTTCGACCTCAGCACCTCGATCATGCTGCCGCGGGTCAGCCGGGCGATATAGGCCACCTGCGGAAGGCACAGGGCCACCACGGGCAGGACCATGTGACGCAGTTCGCCCCAGCCGCCCACCGGCAGCGCCAGCGCCGGCATCCAGACGCTCATATAGACGCCGAGAACCAATGTGAGCAGCGGCGCCATCACGAAATTCGGAATGGTAATGCCGGTCATCGCCACAGCCATCACCGCATGGTCGAAGCCGCTGTTCTGTCGCAGTGCCGCGATCGCGCCGGCGGTGGTGCCGATCAGCACCGCCATCAGCATGGCCAGCCCGCCCAGCTTCAGGCTGACAGGAAAGCCGCTGGAGATCAGCTCGGAAACCGTGAAGTCGCGGGTCTTGAAGGAGGGCCCGAAATCGCCCTGCAGGACGTTGCCCACATAGATCAGAAACTGGACCGGCAGGGGTTTGTCGAGATTGTAGCGAGCGGCGATGTTCGCCTCGATCGCCGGCGGCAGCGCGCGCTCCTGATCGAACGGTCCGCCCGGAGCCGCGCGCATCATGAAGAACGCAATCGTGATGATGATGAAAAATGTCGGAATGGCGCCCAGCAGGCGCCGGATCGTATAGGACAGCATCTTGTCCGAAAACCCTTCCCTACGTCCGGCGACCGCCCATCACAGTTTGGGCCGGTCGTCAGAGGCACCCGATCAGGTGCCGGGGGCGCCGAAGCACCAGACCCCTATTGGGGGCCGGCGCTCCGGCGCGAACACCGTCAGTCGGCTAGCGCGCCGCCAGGGACATCCATCGCGTGCGATGAAGGTCCTTCGCGTTATCGATGTAGCCGCTCACATGGGTTCCGACCAGGCTCTTGGAGACGTAGTAGTAGATCGGGATATTGGCGTTGTTGGCCAAGGCGATCTCTTCCGCCTGCTGCATGATCCGGGCCCGTTCCGCCAGATTGGTCGTCACCGTCGCCTGATCCATCAGCGAGTCGAACTCCGGAACCGAATACCGGCCATAGTTCAACACGCCGGAATTGGTCTGCAACAGGAACAGGAAGTTCTGTGCATCCGGATAGTCGGCGATCCAGCCGGCGCGCGCGACCTGGAAGTCACCGGTCTCCAGATCCTCGTAATGCACCGCCACGTCGGCGTTGTGCAGTTCGGCTCTGACGTAAATCTGCCGCCACATCGCAGACACCGCGACCGCGACCCGCTTATGATTCTCGCTGGTGTTGTAGCGCAGAACCATCGGCATCGGGTTATCCGCCGAGTAGCCGGCCTCTTCCATCAGCGACTTTGCGAGCGCGACGCGCTCTTCCATGCCCATGGACAGGAAGGACATCTTCGCGACGTCATAGCCCGGCAGTGGCGGAACGAAGCTTTCGGCCGGAATCTCGCCGGTCTTCAGCACCTGGTCGGTGATCACGGCGCGATCGATCGACATCGACAGGGCGGCGCGGACCCGTGGGTCCTGCAGCGCCGGATCGTTGTGATTGATCGGATAGTAGTAGATGCCGAGATACGGCCAGATGCGCGTCTCGTCCGGCAGGTTCTCCTTCAGCCAGTCGATCTGCTCCGACGGGAAGTCGGTGTTCAGATCGAGCTCGCCGGCACGGAAGCGGCGCAGCCCGGCATTGCGATCCTCGGTCGGATAATAATAGACCGTGTCGATGGACACGTTGTCGGCATCGTAGAAGGTGTCGCTCTTCTCGACGCGGATGTGGGTCTGCGGAACCCATTCAGCCAGGACATAGGCACCGTTGGTGACCATGTTGCCGGCCTTCACCCAATCGCCGCCCAGTTCCTCGACCTTATGGCTAGGCACAGCGAAGGAAGTGTAATGGGTCAGCAATTCCAGGAAGAACGGGGTCGGGGCCGCGAGGGTGATCTCCAGCGTGTCGTCGTCGACCGCGCGGGCGCCGAGATCGTCCATGTCGGCCATTTCGCCGGAATTGAGCGCTTCCGCGTTGGAGATCGGATAAAGCAGCGACGCGTATTTTGCGCCCAGCTCGGGGTTCAGGATGCGGCGGAGGCCGTAAACGAAATCATTCGCGGTCACTGGCACGCCGTCAGACCATGTCGCGCCGTCGCGCATATCGAAGGTGTAGGTCAGGCCGTCATCGGAAATCGTCCAGGATGTCGCCGCGCCGGGTATCGCCGCTCCGTCGGCGGCCTCGGTCAGCAGACCCATGAACATGTCGCCGATGATGTCGTTTTCCCAAGTGCCCGACGCCTGATGCGGGTCAAGGGTGGCCGGTTCGCCGGAATTGCCGCGATGAAGTACGACCTCGGCCTGCGCGGCGAGGGCTGATCCGGCGACCAGAGTCGCGGCCAGTGCCGTGCGCGCAAGCACCGAAGAAAGGGTTCGCATTTTAGAATGCCTCCACTGTAAGTGTTTGTTTCGATAGGATTCCGATAGGAGTAGCGTGGTACTCAACCTATCATTGGAGGCTAAGTTAGTCGGTCGCTCTTCAGGCGGCAACGGGAATTAGGGTTAAATGGTGGCCGAGTTCTATTGAGGCGCAATGCGCCGGGTCCGGAACATGCACCACAGCAATGTCGTCAGCAGGATCAGCGCACCGGCCTGATGGGCGGCGCCCAGCGCCACGGGCACCTTCAACAGCAAAGTTGCGATCCCCAGCGCAACCTGAGCGACCACGATGGCGGCCGCGATTCCGGCCGCGATCCCGGTTGTGGCGCGCAGTGCCGGCCGTGCGGCCCTTGCGCGCACCCATAGCGCCACGACGACGATCCCGGTCGCGATCGCCAGCCATCGATGGATGAACTGCACCAGGGCGGTATTGTCGAGCGGGTTGCTCCAGGCCGGGATCAGGCTCCAGGCCTCCGGCGGCAGCAGCCGGCCGTCCATCAGCGGAAAGCTGTTATAGGCCAGCCCGGCATCCAGCCCGGCGACCAAGGCGCCCCAAAGCATGGTAATCGCGGCAAGTGCCACGGCAATCCGGCTATGGCGCCTCAGCCCAGACGGGGAAACCGGCAGGGCCGAACTCAGCAGGGTCCATGCCTGCCAGACCAGCAACCCGTAGATCAGCACCGCCAGCCCCAGATGGGCGGCCAGCCGGTAGTGGCTGACCGACGGCCGGTCGACCAGCCCGCTCTTGACCATGAACCAGCCCAGCAGCCCCTGCGCCCCGCCCAGCAGCAACAACCCGACCAGCCGCGGCAACAGGGGGCGGGCGATGCGCCCGGACAGCCAGAACCAGAGGAACGGCAGGGCGAAGACCAAGCCGATCGATCGGCCCCACAGCCGGTGAAACCATTCCCAGAAGAATATCTGCTTGAAGGCGTCCAATCCCATGCCGGCGTTGACCTTCTGGTATTCCGGTGTCGCCCGATAGAGATCGAAGACCCGCTGCCATTCCGCCTCGTTCAATGGCGGCAACGCGCCGATCAGCGGCCGCCATTCCACCATCGACAGGCCGGAGCCGGTCAATCGGGTGATGGCGCCGATCACCGCCATGGCGAACACCATCGCCGCGCAGGCCAGCAGCCACCAGGCGATGGCCCGCGTGCTGTCGCCACGGGCAAGGGTCGGGGAGAGGGCTGCGGTGGTCACTCGGGACGCTCCGGTCAGGGGGCTGGCGGGTCTCGGCGACATAGATGACGCGCCGATACCGCCCCGTCAAACCGAGAGGACCTGCTCCAAGCTCTCCGTTTCTATCTGTCATTCCCGCGAAGGCGGGAATCCAGCGGCCACGGTGTTCCAGCCGTCAGGACGGGAGCCCTGGATTCCCGCCTTCGCGGGAATGACGACGGGGTGAAAGGATGAGGGAATCGGACCCATTCGAATTGGCGCTGACAACAATAAATAACATTAATCATAGTGTATTATAAGGTTATTTCACACTGAAATCATTTGTAGATGTGAATTACCCACACTACGTTTGTAATTCAATTTAGATAATCCACTTTTCATAGTGTGGAATTGACCATGGGTTGGACAGTGATCACCGCGAACCGTCTCCGCGAAGGAGATGTCGTGTACCTCACCGAGGGCGCCGGCTGGACGGCGCGGCTGACCGAAGCGCATGCGGTGCAGACGGCCGACGAGGAACGGGCGCTGCTGGCGGCGGCTGACCGGGAGGTGGCGAAACAACTGGTCATCGGTCCCTATGCCATGCCGGTCGAAGCGTCGGAACTCGGTCTGCGCCCGGTCAGCCGGCGCGAGACGATCCGGGCGCAGGGCGGCCCGAGCCCGCTTTCCGACACCGAATACCGGTCCAGACAGGGAGTCGACGGCCATGTATCGGTATGACGAATTCGATCACGCGCTGGTCGCCGAGCGCGGCGAACAGTTTCGCGACCAGGTCCGCCGGCGGCTGGCCGGTGAGCTGACCGAGGATGAGTTCAAGCCGCTGCGGCTGATGAACGGGCTCTATCTCCAGCTCCACGCCTATATGCTGCGGGTGGCGATCCCCTATGGCACGATCTCGTCGCGGCAATTGGGCAAGCTGGCCCATATCGCCCGGCGCTACGACCGCGGTTTCGGCCATTTCACCACCCGGCAGAACATCCAGTACAACTGGCCCAAGCTGGAGGACGTGCCCGACATCCTGGCCGAGCTGGCCGAGGTCGAGATGCATGCCATCCAGACCAGCGGCAATTGCATCCGCAATGTGACCGCCGATCACTATGCCGGCGCCGCCGCCGATGAGATCGAGGATCCAAGGATCTATGCCGAGATCATCCGGCAATGGTCGACCCTGCACCCGGAGTTCTCGTTCCTGCCGCGCAAGTTCAAGATTGCCGTCACCGGCGCGCCGAGTGACCGCGCCGCGATCAGGGTCCACGATATCGGCCTGCAGATCCGCCGCAACACGGCGGGTGAGGTCGGCTTCGAAGTGGTGGTCGGCGGCGGCCAGGGCCGCACCCCGATCATCGGCACCACCATCCGGGACTTCCTGCCCAAGCAGCATTTGCTGTCCTATCTGGAAGCCATCCTCAGGGTCTATAATCAGCTCGGCAGGCGCGACAATCTCTTCAAGGCACGTATCAAGATTCTGGTCAAAGAGACGGGTGCGGAACGCTTTACCGAGATGGTCGAGGCGGAATGGGAGCATATCCGCGACAGTGCGCTGGCGCTGCCGGCCGATGAGATCGCCCGAATCGAGGCCTATTTCGCGCCGCCGGAATTCGAGGCGCTCGAACCAGTGCATACCGGGTTCGAGGCCAGTCGCTTCGAGGACCGTGAGTTTGCCGCCTGGGTCCGTACCAATCTGGCCGCCCACAAGCAGCCGGGTTACGGCATCGTCACCATCTCCCTGAAGCCGATCGGCGGCGTGCCGGGCGACGCCACGGCGGACCAGATCGATGTGGTCGCCGATCTCGCCAAGCGGTTCAGCTTCGACGAGGCGCTGGTCAGCCATGAGCAGAATCTGGTGCTGCCCCACGTCCGGCTGGCCGATATCTACTCCGTCTGGCAGGCGCTGAAGGCTGCCGGGTTGGCGACCGCCAATCTGGGCCTGGTGTCGGACATCATCGCCTGCCCTGGGCTGGATTACTGCAATCTGGCCAATGCCCGGTCGATCCCGGTGGCGCAGCGCATCTCCCAGCGTTTCGCAGATCTGAAGCGGCAGCACGATATCGGCGAGCTGAAGCTGAAGATCTCCGGCTGCATCAATGCCTGCGGCCACCATCATGTGGGCCATATCGGCATTCTGGGCGTCGACAAGAAGGGCACCGAATTCTACCAGATCACCCTGGGCGGCAGCGCCGACGAGAACGCCGCGCTGGGCAAGATCGTCGGCCCGGCCTTCTCCTACGACGACGTGGTCGATGCGGTGGAAACCATCGTCGACACCTATGTGGCGATCCGCCGCGACGGCGAGCGCTTCAACGACACCGTGGCCCGGGTCGGCCTCGCCCCCTTCAAGGAGACGCTCTATGCCGCTGCTTAAGCATGGAAGGCCGGCGGAGGATGTCTGGGTCGCCGTCGGCGATGACGAGACCGTGCCCGGCGACGCGCCGGCGATCCTGTCGCTGGAGCGCTGGCAGCGCGACCGCGAGGCGCTGCGTGGCCATAACGGCCCGCTGGGCATCCGCCTGAACAGCGATCAGTCGCCGGCCCTGGTGGCCGACGATCTTTCACGTTTTGCGGTGGTGGTGTTGGACTTCCCGATATTCCGTGACGGGCGGCCCTTCTCTTACGCCAGGCTGCTGCGCGAGCGCTACGGGTTCGATGGCGAATTGCGGGCGGTTGGCTATGTGCTGCCGGACCAGTATGCGTTCCTGCACCGCTGCGGCGTCGATGCGCTGGAGGCCGCGGATCCGGAGGCGGCGGCCCATTGGGATCGCGCCCTGTCGGAGATCAGCGTCGCCTACCAGCCGGCCAGCGATCGCCGGCCCTGGGTCGGGCAGCTTCGCCGCCAAGCCAGTGCCGCTTCGCGCACGGCTGCCCAGGCCGCCGAATAGGCCCCGGAGCAGGACTACCATCATGATCCCCATCGTGCTCGATCCGAGCCGCCTCCGCCTGGCGCTGATCGGCCGCGGCAGTGTCGCCGCCAATCGGCTGCGCGGCCTGCTGGAGGGCGGAGCGAAGCGTCTGACGGTATTCTCCGACAACCCCGGCGACGGGTTCGCCGAGCTGGCCGGCGACCGGCTGGTGCTGGCGATTCCCGATGCGGAGTGGCTGCGGGAATTCGACGTGGTCTGGGTCGCCGATATGGACCCGGACATCTCCGCGGCGATCGCCCGGGCGGCGCGGGCGGTCGGAACCCTGGTCAATGTCGAGGACAACCGGCCGAATTGCGATTTCCACACGCCGTCGGTGGTGCGGCGCGGCGAGCTGGTGCTCACCGTCTCCACCGGCGGCCGCAGCCCGGGCCTGGCGGCCCGAATCCGCCGCTATCTGGAGCGGGTCTTCGGCCCGGAATGGGGCGGCCGGCTTGAGGATGTGGCGAAGCAGCGCCGGGTCTGGCGCCAAGGCAGCCTGCCACTTTCGGAGATGGCACGCAAGACCGACGAGCTGGTCGAGAGGCGGCGGTGGCTGTCATGAGGCCGGAAGGGCGCATCCTCGCCGACCCGGATAATCTGACCTCCCGTGTGGCGGCGCAACGCGCCCTGCATGGCGAGCGCGCCGGGCCGGATTTGCTGCGCTCCATGATCACCGGGTCCCTGGCCGGTCGGATCGCGCTGGTCTCCTCCTTCGGGGCGGAAAGTGCCGTGCTGCTGCACATGGTGTCGCGGATCGATCCGGCGACCCCGGTGATCTTCCTCGATACCGGCAAGCTGTTCGCCGAGACCCTGGCCTATCGGGACGCCCTCACGACCCGGCTCGGCCTGACCGATATTCGTACCATCTCTCTGGACCCGCAAGATATTGAACGTCATGATCCCGATGGCACCCTATGGAGCCTGGAGCCGGATCTGTGCTGCCACCTCCGCAAGACCGAGCCGCTCGACCGTGCCCTGGGCGGCTTCGACGCCTGGATCACCGGCCGCAAGCGCTTTCATGGCGCCGGCCGGGCCGCCCTGCCAACTCTGGAAGGCGACCCGGCGACCGGCCGCATCAAGATCAACCCGCTGGCCCCCTGGTCGGTGGAGCAGCTGTCGCGCTATCTGGCCGACCACGATTTGCCAGTCCACCCGCTGGTCGATGACGGCTACCGGTCGATCGGCTGCGTGCCGTGCACCCGCTCGGTCGCACCGGGCGAGAACCCCCGCGCCGGCCGCTGGTCCTGGCTCGACAAAACCGAATGCGGAATCCATGGCGATGGCATCTGAAATCATGACAGGTCGGAGTTGCCTTTCTTCACCTCTCCCCTTGTGGGAGAGGTCGGATCGCGAGGCGATCCGGGTGAGGGGTCGCGCGGCGTCCGCCGCGCATTTGATCCGGGCATCCTCTTTCATCAATGGTCGGGAGTTCAGAGCGCGATCGGACAAGGACGCGACGAGCCCCCTCACCCTCCCATTGCTGCGCAACGGGTCCCTCCCTCTCCCACGAGGGGAGAGGGGCAAGGCATCGCCATGAACCGTGCTGAGATACCCCCTTCGCCCTGGGACCTCCCGGAATTCCATCCCGGCACCGTCTGGTTGGTCGGTGCAGGCCCAGGCGATCCCGGCCTGCTGACCATGCTGGCGGTGCAGGCGCTGCGGCAGGCCGATGTAATCATGCATGACGCGCTGATTGGCGACCGCATTCTGGCCGGCGCCCGGCCCGACGCGGTGCTGGACTATGTGGGTAAGCGGGCCGGGCGGCCGTCGCCCCGGCAGCCGGAGATCGCGGAACGGATGATCGCCCATGCGAGCGCCGGCCGCCGGGTGCTGCGCCTGAAGGGTGGCGATCCGTTCGTCTTCGGGCGTGGCGGCGAAGAGGCATTGGCCCTGGCCGAGGCCGAGATCCCGTTCCGCGTGGTGCCGGGCATCACCGCCGGGGTCGGCGGCCTGGCTTATGCCGGCATTCCCGCGACCCATCGCGGCATGACCGGCGTGGTCTCGCTGGTCACTGGCCGCGGCAGTGCCGGAAAGCTGCCGGAATCGATCGATTGGCAGGCCCTGGCCCTTGCGTCGCCGGTGATCGTTTTCTACATGGCGTTGGGGACCATCGGCACAATTGCCGAGCGGCTGATGGCCGCCGGCAAGCCGCCGATGACACCGGTCGCGATCATCTCCGACGCCACCACCGATCGGCAGTCGGCGATTACGACGACCCTGGCCCGGGCGTCCCGGGATGTGGTGCGGCTCGGCGCCAGATCGCCGGCAATCATCGCCGTCGGCGAGGTGGTGCGGTTGCGGGAGACCTTGGCGGAATGGCAGCAGATCGCGCCGGATGGCGGCACGATCGCCGAGACGGAGCGACAGGCCATTGCGGGCCGCCTCGCACAGGCGATCGGTTGAGGGTTCAAGAGAAGAGCAATGGATACCACGCTGATAAATAAAGAGACAATGGCGATCAAGACCGACGTCATCATCATCGGCGCCGGCCCGGTCGGGCTGTTCGCGGTGTTCGAGCTCGGCCTGCTGAACATGCGGGCGCATCTGATCGACAATCTGGACAAGATCGGCGGTCAGTGCGCCGAGCTCTATCCGG